>NZ_JBFUPU010000001.1:0-1350966 GCF_041360765.1 Allobosea sp. RCC_152_1 | reverse complement strand
GCTCCCCAGAACCCAGCACTCTGAACGAGTGACATCTCTAACGGGGAGACCGGTGACCTTTCTAACGGGTGCCTACATCTATGATTCGCATAAGACATATTATGGAACTCAGAAGCGGTTTGGAGTGTGTTGCATTCTGCACGCAAACCGCCGTTTTCTGCGCAACGGCGCTTGCGGGTAACGAGCGATTTGGCGTGTTGCAGAAGCAGCCCGTTTCGCGGGAATATCGTGCGCGACGCAAGCCGAGGCCGAATGCGCAGCTGGTCAGGATTGCGCAGCATTCGGCCTTGGCGGTTCAAAAAGCACTGATCGCAAAATGATGTGCAAAAACCCAGACTGGCCGATTGCGCAACTGACGTCGGTCTCACAGATTCAACAGCAATGGCAAAGGCATTGGGATTACCGATATGCCTGCTGCGACCCTGAGATCGGCGATCATCCCACCAAGTCTTAGAGGCACCGTCGGCGTGCGACGCTCTGGTGTCCCGAGATTCTGGGCGTTGATTTGGCTCGATATCCTCAAAGGGTCGCTCGCGCGTTCGACGCGAAGATCTTATCTGTCAGCAATCGACCGACTGTATGATGCTGCGCATCGTCGTCATGGAACGGATTGTCTCGACCGATTGCTCGCCGACGCCGATTGGGACGCGATCGAGGACGTCTTGGCAGGCTTCTTGGTACGTCTCAGAAACGAGGCAGCGCATGCGGCGCAAGATCGATCAGCAGCTTGGGCTTCTGCCGTAACCTTCGTACGGGACATCGAGCGATTTAACAGCGCCTCCGCTGGGGCTCGAATGACGGATGTCGAGGAGGTCGAAGACGACGAGCTTCATCACTGACTCGTGCATGTCAGGCTAAAATGTCTGCTTCCGGCGCTCTGCGAAGGCCGGCAGCCGGATAACCGGAACTGGCCCATTGCTGACGCCCACATCGTCCGCTTTCGGGCAGTCGAATTACGGCAACGGGCGGAGAGCTTTAGTTTTAGCCGCCGTCCCGAGTATTTGCCTTCCGACGGCGTGCCTTCTTGCTATCTTACCCGGCCACTCCAGGCTTCCAGACCAAGCTTCCAGAGGGGCGGCAGCTTCGCGAATGGGGACACGGTATGGGCGATGGCTGCCATCGCACGGCGGTTGTCCGAGTCGACCTTGCCGTAGATCGCCTTGATGTGGGCTTTGACCGCGTTGATGCCCGTACCGAGAATGATCGCGATCTCCTCGTTCGACTTGCCCGACGCGATCAAGGCCGCGACCTCAAGCTGCCGGGGAGTCAGTTCGGGGAAGGCGAGCCGCAGCCGCTCGCCTGGCGTGAGTTTGGCGAGCGTGCGTTCCTGCGCCTGCCGATAGCTGCGCAGCACATGCGCGCGGAAGGCTTCCAGCCTGTCCCGCTCCTCGTCCCCAAAGGGCGGTCGACCCAGGACGCGGTGGCCGGCGATGGTTACCACGTAGTGCTCATGCGCCAGGACGACCGCCATGATGTGGCGCGCACCGGACGGCAGGAACACCTCTCGGGCGATGGGTAGCGCCAGGAACTCCTCCTCCGAGAAGAAATCCGATTCACGCAGAGCCCGCTCGCCGAAGAAGCCAGGATCATATTGCCAGAACGGATGCGAATGCATGTGGCGGGCGAAGGCCTGCATGGCCTGGCTGCGACGCTCGGGATCGTCCTCCACGGAGATCATCGAACGGAAGTCCCGGCTTGGTTGGTGGAACTCCGAAAAGCTCACCACCTCGGCGTCGATCAGGCGGCCGACACTGGCGAAGACAAGACCGGGCAGGCTGAGCAGGTCCGGCTGGGCTTCATAGAGAGCAATGATCTCGTTTCTAAGGTCGCCGTCCATGGTTCCTCGGCTCGTCGCGCCCAGTTCTCCAGGCGAGCGCGTCTGGCGATCATGCTCTAACGGCGATCGGTGGGGTATGCGTTAAAGTGAAAGCCTGCATCTTCTGCGTCGCATGACGCGGGGCCATACCCGTTCGGGTAGTGGGCGAGCCGCGATTCACCTGAGATATTAGCAACACACTCGGCGGTCGCGAGCGGCGGCGCGACGAGGAAACCGCTGCAGGTCCACCTGCAGGTTGTGTGGCCGTCCAGGGGGATTTCGTGAGATCTGCGCTTGTCGCCGAGACACCGTCTGCCGTTCTCGCCTCGTCTCGGAAAGGGGAAGCTGCTGGAGCAGCGGCATTGCGGCTTGGTGCGAGTCGGCGCGGTGGGCGGACCGCGCTGTTGCTCGGCAGCATGGCGCTCGCCGTCAGGAAAGCGATGTGAAGCATGTCCGCCGCACTGGTTCTATCATGCCCCCTGCCCCGCTAGGCAGACGGCTATCCAAAAAGATTTCCTTGGCGAGCACAGGCGTCCTGCTGCTCGTCCCGGCGGAGCGTGGGTGGGCTGACGATATCAGTCTGAGGGGGAACGTCATCGATGGCGCAACGCCGGCCATCACCCAAGTCATCACGGATATGGGCGTTTTCCTCAATACGAGCACCGTGACGATTTTCGGCAACTTGACCTTTGGCTGGTCCAATCCCGGCGATCTCGTCATTCAGAACGGCGGCACGCTATCCAACGTCGAAGGCGTAATCGGCTACGGGGTAGGAAGCGTTGGCTCTGTCACGGTGTCCGGTCCGGGCTCCACCTGGACGAATAGCGGTAACCTCTATGTCGGCGGCAGCGAGGCCAGTAATGGTACGCTCACCATTCAGAACGGCGGCAAGGCGTCCAACCTCAATGGTGGGGTCGGCTACGGCGTAGGAAGCGTTGGCTCTGTCACGGTGTCCGGCCCGGGCTCGACCTGGACGAATGCCGGTGTCCTGTATGTCGGCGCTGGCGGCGTCGGCACACTCACCATTCAAGGTGGCGGCAAGGTCTCCAGCGGTTACAGCATGATCGGCTACGTTCTGGTGAACTCTACCGTCGCCTCTGGCGCCGTCACGGTATCGGGTTCGGGTTCGACCTGGACGAACAACGAACTCCGGGTCGGCGTCAACGGCCCCGGTGCACTGACCATCGACAGCGGGGGCACTGTCGTTACCACCAACTTAGTGCTGGGCGATTCGACGGCAAGGGCCTCGGGCACGCTGAACCTCGGCGCGGGCGGCGTGCTTGAAACCGGCAGCGTTCAGAAAAGCGACGGAACCGGCATCTTCAATCTCCAAGGTGGGGTGCTTCGGGCCACGCGGGACAACAGCAACTTTATCGCAAACTTCGGGCCGACCGATGTGCGTCTTTCGGGAAGCAGCACGATCGACACGCAGGCGTACAATATCGGCCTCGCCCCCGCATTGTCCGGCACGGATGGCCTGGTCAAGCAGGGCACGGGCACGCTGACGCTTTCGGCGGTCAATACTTACACCGGCGGCACCCTGATCAATGCCGGCACCCTGGCGCTGGGGCCGGGCGGTAGCCTTGCCGCGACCAGCGGTGTCAACCTGTTCGGCGCGGGCGCGGTTTTCGACATCAGCGGATCGGGTGCAAACCAGACGATCGGGGCTTTGACAGGCGCTGCGGGCACCAGCGTCGCGCTCGGCGCCAACACGCTGACCCTCGGCGATAACGGGCCTGCTACCTTCGGTGGCTCGATCGGCGGCACCGGTGGCGTCGTCAAGCAGGGCGCGGGCACGCAGACGCTGACCGGTGCGAACATCTATGTCGGGGGGACGACGATCAATACCGGCACGCTGGCGCTCGGCGCGGGCGGCAGCCTGTCTGCAATCTCCGCTGTCTCGCTTGCCGGGGCCGGTGCCACTTTCGACATCAGCCTCGCAGGCGGTGACCGGACTATCGGTTCCTTGTCCGGTGTCGCCGGCAGCACCATCGCGCTCGGCTTCAACAGATTGACCTTTGGCGACGTGACGAACCAGATTTTCGCTGGTTCGATCGATGGTGACGGTGGCATCAACAAGCAGTACTCCGGCAGGCAGACACTGACCGGTACCAGCACCTATGGTGGCACGACGCTGGTCTCGGCCGGTGAGCTGCGTGTCGACGGTGCGCTGAACGGGCCGGGAGCGCTGACCGTGGCGGCCGGTGCGACGCTGTCTGGCACAGGCAGCATTGCCGGTGCCGTGACCGTCAACGGTACCCTGTCGGCGGGGCATAGCCCCGGCACACTGACGGTTGGCTCGCTTGCGCTGAACGGCGGCTCGACCTCGGTCTTCGAGCTGAATTCGCCGGGCGTGGTCGGCGGCAGCGATCCCATCGCCGGCAACGACCTCGTCGAGGTCACCGGCAATCTCACGCTCGGCGGCACCCTCGATGCCCGCGCGGCTGCCGCCGGCTATTATCGGTTGTTCGATTATGGCGGCACGCTCGCGGGCAGCTTCGCCAGCCAAGGCGTGACCTCGACCCGGAGCGGTTTCACCATCGCCAGCGCGCAGGTCGAGACGGCGACGGCAGGACAGGTCAACCTCGCCGTGTTCGGCACCGGCCAGACCCTGCAGTTCTGGGACGGCACGAACACAATCGGCAACGGCACCGTCAATGGCGGGGCCGGCACCTGGGCTCCCTTCGGCACCAACTGGACCAATAGCGCCGGCAGCTCCAATGCCGGCTGGGGCGGCTCGGTCGGCGTCTTCGCCGGCGCGGCCGGCGGCGCGGTCAGCGTTGCCGGCACGGCGAGTTTCGACACCCTGCAATTCTCGGCCAATGGCTACGCGCTGAGCGGCGGGACGCTTTCAATCCTGCCCGCGGGCGGCACGTCCGGTACATTCAACGTCGATAACGGCGTCATAGCCAACATCGCCTCGACGATTGCCGATGGCAGCGGCACGGCCATCGCCAAGGCCGGCAACGGCCGGCTCGTGCTCTCTGGCAGCAACAGCTACAGCGGCGGCACGGCGGTCGAAGGCGGCGTGCTGCAGATTTCTGCCAATGCCAATCTCGGGGCGGCCTCCGGTGGCTTGAGCCTTAACGGCGGCACGCTCGCGACCACGGCCAGCTTCGCCTCGTTTCGTCCCGTGGCGCTCGACGGCCCCGGCGGCTTCGACGTGGCGGCAGGCACGCAGTTCGAACTCGGCGGCACCGTCTCCGGGGCGGGCAGCCTGACCAAGCTCGGTGCTGGCACGCAGATCCTGACCGGGGCGAACACCTATACGGGTGGCACGACGATCAGCGGCGGCGTCTTGCAGATCGGCAATGGCGGCACGAGCGGTTCGATCATCGGCAACGTCGTCAACAATCGCACGCTCGCCTTCAACCGTTCGGACGATATCACTTTCGCCGGCACCATCTCGGGCGGCGGCGACGTGCAGAAGCTGGGGGCCGGCTCGCTCACCCTGACCGGGACCAACAGCTATGGCGGCACACTGATCCAGGCCGGCACGCTGATCGGCTCGGCGATGAGCTTCGGCCTCGGTCCGATCCACAACAACGCCGCGCTGGTCTTCGACCAGCCAGGCGACGCAACCTTCGCCCAGGCGATCAACGGCACCGGCACCCTCACCAAGCGCGGGGCAGGCAATCTCAATCTGACCGGCGACGGCAATCTGATCGGCGCGACGACGGTTGAGGACGGCAAGCTCTCGGTGAATGCCTCGTTCGAGAACTCGGCCGTCACCGTGCTCTCGGGCGCAGCGCTCGGCGGCAGCGGCACGGTCGGCTCCACCACGATCCAATCGGGGGCGACCATTGCCCCGGGCAACTCGATCGGCACCCTCAACGTCAATGGCAACCTGACGCTGGCGCCGGGCTCGACCTACGAGGCCGAGATCGCCGGCAACGGCACCTCCGACCGCATCGCCGTGACCGGAAGCGCCATCGTCACGGGCAGCCAGGTCGGCGTGACCGCGCTTGATCCGCAGACCAGCTACGTCAACGGCGAGCGCTACACGATCCTCACCGCGACAGGCGGTGTCACCGGTAGCGCCCCCGGTGCGGTCTCGCGCTCGGCCTTCCTCGACCTCTCCGTCGACCAGCAGCCGGACCAGATCGACCTCATCATCGCGGTCAAGGGGACGCCTCCGGTCACTCCTCCCGGCTCTGGCCCAACGCCGACACCCCCGCCAGCGATTTTCGAGACCGTGGCGCAGACGCGCAACCAATTTGCCACCGCTGGCGCTCTCGACACGCTGCTGCAGGTCGGCGGCACGCTGGCGCTCTACAACAGCCTGCTGATGCTCGACGCGCCAGGTGCGCGCGCCGCCTTCGACTCGCTCTCCGGCGAGGTTCACGCCTCGGCGAAGACGGCGCTGATCGACGAGAGCTGGCTCCTGCGCAACGCCGTCAACGACCGACTGCGTTCGGCCTTCGGCGCGGTCGGCGCGCAACCCATGACGACGTTGAACTACGGCTTCACTGCCGATCTCGCCCCAAGCGTGAAAGGTCCGATGCCCGAGCTCAGGTCCGACCGCTTCGCGGTCTGGGGCCAGGGCTACGGCTCCTGGGGCACAACGGACAGCGACCGCAACGCTGCCAAGTTGACGCGCTCGACCGGCGGCTTCCTCATCGGTGCCGATGCTGCGGTGTTCGACACCCTGCGCGTCGGCGTCATTGCCGGCTACAGCCGCTCCGAGTTCGATGTGAAGGGCCGGCGCTCCTCGGGCGAGAGCGACAACTACCATCTCGGCCTCTATGGTGGCGGGCAATGGGGCGCGCTCAACCTGCGCACTGGCGCGAGCTACACCTGGCACGACGTCGAGATCAGCCGCACTGTCGCCTTCGCCGGTTTCGGCAATAGCCTCAAGGCCGACTACAATGCCGGCACCGCCCAGGTTTTTGGGGAGCTCGGCTACCGGGTCGATCTCGGCCGGGTGGCGTTCGAGCCCTTTGCCGGCCTGGCCTATGTCAACCTGCATACCGATGGCTTCCGCGAGACCAGCGGCGCCGCGGCGCTCTCAAGCCGTGGCGGCGACACCAATGTAGGATATTCCACGCTTGGACTGCGTGCCGCGACCAGCTTCGATCTGCGGGGCGTGGGCCTGACCCTGCGCGGCGGATTAGCCTGGCGCCACGCCTTCGGAGACGTCACCCCGACCGCAACGCTGGCCTTTGCCGGCAGTACACCGTTCTCGGTCGCTGGTGTCCCGATCGCGAAGGACGCCGCCCTGCTCGAGGCGGGGCTCGACCTGGCCATCGGCCAGAGCGCCTCGCTCGGCCTCTCCTATACCGGGCAGCTCGCCCAGGACGCGCAGGACCACGCCTTCAAGGGCGTCCTCGCCGTCAGATTCTGAGGTTACCCTGGCTCCGCAGCGAACCCGCTGAAGGTCCGACATGGGACGTTTGAGGTCATGCCGTTTCAGCGTTCTAGAGGTCCGCTTACAGGCGATGAGCAAAGTTCCGCTGTCGGCGCATCGCAGTTGCTGGTCTGCGCTAGCCTCCACCCTTCGGCGAAGAATTTCCCTGGGCAGTGAGATAGGCGCAGAACATATCGGCCAGGCCGTCGGCGTAAGCTTGGATTTCCATGGCGGTCCTCGGTGTTTGGCCTGTTTTTGGTCCTCTCCGATCGCTCGACAGCGAAAGCTGTGGAAACCCAGCCCGGCGGATAACGCCTTGTTTCCAGGCGGCCGGTGCGTCCGAGGCCGCTTCTGACGCAAGCTACCAATGTGCGCATTCGAAGTGCATTGATGGTTTCGTAAGTCCTCGATTTTTGCGGCGCCAGAAGCTTGGACATCCATCCGCAGCTGGGGACTCTTGTCTGGTAACGATTTGGTAAGACTCGGTCCGCGCCAATGCCCGTCCGCGACACGCGTTCGGGATAGGGATCATGAAGATCTTTCGGATCGCCGTCGGCCTGCTGCTGCTCGTTGGTGGCCTCTACGTCTTGATCGGCGAGCATTTCGCTGGAACCTCGGCCGACGCGACGGTGAATGCCCGCATCAACGTGATCCGCGCCCCGATCGAGGGACAGGTCAATCTTGCCGTCCGGAGCATCGGCGCGCGCGTGAATGCGGGTGAACTCGTCGCCGACATCACGGATGAGCGCTTCGACACCGCACGCCTTATCGATCTAGAGCGCGACCGCGACAACCAGCAGATCGAGCTGAAGCGGGTGGCCACGCAAAAGGAAGCGATCAGCAATGCTCGCGCTGGCTTTGCCGCACAGCTCGATAATTACCAGAAAGGGCGCGTCAGCCAGATCGAGGCGCGGATCGCCGAGGCGAAGGCCAATCAGGATGCCGCGGCGGCCCGCCTGCGCGAAGCCGATGGCACCCTCAAGCGCGCCAACGACCTGAGCGATCGGGGCGTACAGACCGCAGCCAATCTCGAACGCGCCCGCGCCGCACAGGACGTGGCGCAGCAAGAGCTTGAGAGTGCCCGCCAGCGTGGCAGCTATTTGAACACCGAACTGGCTGCCGCCCGCACCGGCGTTTTCATCGGCGACTCCTACAACGACGCGCCCTTCTCCTCGCAGCGTGTCAGGGAACTCGACCTGCGGCTGGCCGAACTTGCTTCCGAACAAGAGCAGATCGAGGCCCGGATCGCGGGGTTCGAGAAACAAATCCGTGCCGAGCGTCTGAGGCTCAACAAGCTGACTTCAGCCGTGCTGACGGCCCGCGTCGCCGGCATGGCTTGGGACTTTCTAGTCGACGATGGCGAATATGCTCGCCGGGGTCAGGATCTGGTCAAGCTCGTCGACTGCCGCAGCCTCGTCGTCACCGCCAGCGTGACCGAAAGTCTCTATGATGACCTGTCCATTGGTACGCCGGTCCAATTCCGGCTGTTCGGCGACGATCGCATCTTTGAGGGCACGGTGACGCGTCTCGGCGGTTCTGGCGCCTCGGGGCTGTATACCAATCTTGCGGTGGGACCGAGCGCCGAGCATCTCGAACGGTTCGACGTCACCGTCAGCGTGCCCGAACTTTCGAACCAGTCTGACCTCTCCTGCGCCATCGGCCGCACCGGCCGCGTCATCTTTTCGAACGGCCCCATCGCCACCCTGCGGCGCTTCCTGACCCGTTACGGTATCTGATGCTGACGCTCCCTGCATGGCTGTCTGCCCTTGCCGGAGCGGCGGTGGTGGTCGGCCTGCGGTTGCTCGTTCTTCCGCTTCTCAATCCCAAAATGTGGCAGTGGCGGGCTCTTCTGCTCGGTGCAACCATGTTCCTGGCTTGGCGTTACATAATTTGGCGCTTCACCGACACGGTCGCGCCGCTGGGCTGGACGGCCGATGCATTCTTCAGCTGGGGCTTCGCGATCCTCGAAGCACTTACCGTCCTGTCCTCGACCATCGCCTTCATCATCCTGTCGCGGGTCAAGGAGCGCAGCCTCGAGGCCGACCGTCATCGCGATTGGTGGAAGCCTGGCCCACCGCCACAGGTCGATATCTTCATAGCGACCTACAACGAGCAGCTTGAGGTGCTGGAGCGCACCATCGTTGGCGCCAAGGCGCTCGGCTATCCCGCCCTTCGGATCTTTATCCTCGACGACGGCCGGCGGGACTGGCTGCGCGCGGTTTGCGAGCATCACGGCGTCGAATATCTGATCCGTCCCGACAACGCCCATGCCAAGGCCGGTAACATCAACCATGCCTTGCAGTTGCGTGCCGGAGATCCGGACGCGCCTGATTTCATTGCCGTGCTCGACGCTGATTTCGTGCCGCATATCGACTTCGTCGAGCGCGTGCTTGCGCTGTTCCATGCGCCTGATGTCGGCCTGGTCCAGACGCCGCAGCACTTCTTCAACCCGGACCCGATCCAGCACAATCTTGGGATTAGCTCGGCCTATCCCGACGAGCAGCGCCATTTCTTCGATAATGTCGAGCCATCGCGCGATGCGTGGGGCATCGCGGTCTGTTGCGGAACCTCGTCGATGGTGCGCGTCCGTGCCGTAGAAATCATCGGGGGCTTTCCGACGGAGAGCGTCACCGAAGATTTCCTGCTGACCCTGCGCCTATCGGAGAACGGCTGGCGCACCGTCTACCTCAACGAGCCCCTAACCGAAGGCCTGGCTCCCGAGGGTTTGCAGGAGTACATCGTCCAGCGTGGTCGTTGGTGCCTGGGCATGATGCAGATCGTGCGCAATGTCTACAGCCCCTTCGGCGAAAACCGGCTGAGTTTCCTACGACGCCTCAGCATCTTCGATTCTCTGCTCTACTGGAGCACCACCTTCCCGTTCAGGTTGGCGAGCCTGATTTGCCCGCTGCTCTATTGGTGGGGCGGCGTCGCCGTCGTGAACGCTTCGGTCACAGATATTCTCGTCTACTATCTGCCCTATTATCTGGCGGTGATGATCGTGTTGAACTGGCTGTCGAAAGGCCTGTTCATCGCTATCCTGAACGACGTGGCCCAATTGGTCGCCGCCTGGCCGATCACGCGGGCGGTCGCGCTCGGACTGCTGACGCCCGGGCCGCATAAATTCTCGGTGACTGCCAAGGGCGGCGATCGCACGAAGGTCGTTGTGCAATGGCCGCTGATGATGCCGTTCCTGCTGCTCTTCGCGCTCACCGTCGGCGGCATGGTCGTGCCGCTGACCTCGGACTTTATTTTCAATCACGCCGCCACCGCAGGCGACGGCATGGCTGTCGTCATGTTCTGGACGGTCTACAACCTCTTCGTCCTGCTGGTCGCGATCGCCGCCTGCATCGAGCGGCCGCGGCCCAACCGCCCGCAGCGCCAGATCGTCGAGCCCGTAACCCTGCTAATGGCAGGGCGCGAACAACGCGGCTGGCTGGTCAATCTTGGCGTCGGTGGCGCGCGCATCAGCGGGCTGAACGATTTGGAGCCGGGCATGACGGGGCGGCTGCGCCTGCCAATTATCGGGGACATTGAGGCGCGCATCATCGCTCCGACACAAGACGGCTATCGGGTCGGTTTTGCGCCCACGGCCGACCAGCGGGACCGCATCATCGCGCGGCTTCATACGGCCAGCGCTGCGCCTGGAACCAATCAGGGCAACATCGCGCTCATGATCCGCGAGCTGGCCCGCACGTTGACACGTTGACGGAGGAACGGATGAGCAGCCGTCTCAGCCTGCGCACCATCGCATTCGTCGGAGGCAGCATTCTGATGCTGGTTCCAGCGCTCATCGCCGGTTCCACATATACCGGCGCCTTGCAGAAGCGCGCCGAGCAGATGCTGGTCGATCGCTTGAAGGGGCGTGGCGAATTAAGTGCCAATCTCCTCGCCAAGAGCCTGCATCAACTATGGGGCGAGGTCGACGCGCTCGCCAAAACCCTGGATCCATCGGCGCTGCCGGAGGCACGCACCGCCATCAACCTGGTCGCGCGGCTCGACAATCGCTATTCGTGGATTGGCGTCGCCGATGTCGAGGGAACCGTGCTCGCGGCCGCCAACGGCCTCTTGGAACGGGAAAGCGTGGCGCAACGTCCCTGGTTTCGCCGCGGCTTGAGCGGGCCGACCGCGATCGACGTCCATGAAGCGCAATTGCTGGCGAAGCTGCTCCCGGCACGGACAGAGCCCTATCGCTTTATCGATCTATCCGCTCCCATTCAGAAGGCCGGCCAATCGCCGAGTGGCGTCGTCGGGGCGCATCTCAATTGGAGCTGGATTATCGACAGTCTCCAAGGCTTTCAGGCTCCTGGCATCGACGTCCTGCTGCTGTCCCGTGATCGCACCGTCCTGATCGGGCCGCCGGAACTAACCGATAAGCCCCTAATGATCGGTTCGGCCCAGGCTGCGAACCGCACGACGTCGAGTGTGCTCGACGAACGCTGGCCGGATGGCAAGGATTACGTAACCGTCGTCGTCCCGGCGATTGGTTATGCCGATCTGCCGAGCTTCGGATGGTCCCTCCTGATCCGTCAGAACATCGACGCTGCTCTCGCTCCGACGCGCGAGCTGGTCCGCAATTTCTGGATGACACTCGGTGGAGGGGCGCTGGTTGCTCTCGCCTTGCTTTGGCTCGCAGCAAACTGGCTGGCAACCCCGATGACGCGCTTGGTGTCTGCGGCCGAGGGCATGCTGGGTGACGGCGAACAGAAGCCACCTCATCCCGAAACGCGCTACGCCGAGGCCGAGCGTCTCTCCACCGCACTGGTCCGGCTACAAACGCGGCTGCACCGGCACTGAAAAATCAACTCGAAGGCAGACCCCTCGCGGCGTTCAAGCATGCTCTGCGCCTTGAAGGTCCGCTTTTGGGACTGGGTCGAATGTCCGGTTGTGGCGCATAGCTCCTCTCAGGTCATTGTCGCAACCCATCACTACCGTCTGATCGATATCGCTCGCTGCGCCTGTTCTGGCGGCATGGTGCATGAATTCCGGGAGTGAAGAACGGCTCTGCCCGTCGCTTGGGGGCCTCATCCTGTCGAGGGCCCAGTCATCTTGGCTGACCTCACCGCGGGTTGCGCTATCTACGCGGCAGCGCAGGGACAGCCCGTCCTATCTTTACCATTCTCTCTTTTTTACACGCATAGATTGCGTAAATGGAATAGCCTCTCGATCCGAGATGGTCTCTTCCCTGCCCCATCCGGCACTGGGGCCACGCGATGACAAGGATAACGATGTCCAGCCGCCGCGCATTTGCGTCAAACCCATTCCACCTGGTTCCAACGAGCGAGGCCTGATGTCGCTGATCGAACCGGATGCGCGCGCCGAGATCCGTCCGCGCCAGCTTGTCACGATAGAAGCGGCTCGGCGTGATCAGGCGGTCGAGCGTGCCGCGATAGAGCCCGAGGCTGCGATGGACCAGCGTCTCCATCAGGACGAGCCCGCTGACGGCAACGGAATCCTTGACGCAGCGATGGAGGAGGACGTTGGGAGTCGATGAAAGCCTAAACGGCGCGCCCGGCTGGACGACGAAATCGACTGGCGGGTTGATGATGCGCTGGATCGATTCACCGTTCCAGTTGCAGCCGAAGGTGTGGAGGCTCCCGTGCACGCCACCATCCTGAAAACGGAGAGGCCCAGGTTGAATTGGCGCTCAGCCCGGGTCTGTACGCCCTGCTAGACGCAAAGCGACGACCTATCTCTTTGTTTCGGCGTCAGATCTCTTCGAAACATCGATTTGATTTTCGGCCCTATGTTCTAAGGCAAGTAAGCGAACAGGCCGGTAGGAGCGCCTCCAAAAAGAGCCATCGAACCTGCGCCAACAACGGTCAAGGCAAAGAAGCCGCCCGCCATCGTCAGGTTCTTCAGAACCTCGGTGATATTGTTCCTGTGGGCGTCATAGCCCGTGACGAGACACCAGAGACCCAACAATGTGCTTGCGGTGCGCACCGGGTACCCAAGAACGACAGCGAGCCCCCCAACAAGTTCGCAGAAGCCGATCAGATACGCGAAGAACACGGCATCGGGTAAACCAAGCGCTTGCAAGCCTGGAACAAGCTTGGCCTCCCCGCCCCGCAGCTTCAGGATTCCCCAAACGACGAACGGCATGCCCAGAAACAACCGTGCGAGAACAAGACCTGCATCGGACATATTGATTTCCTCCCGTATTGCCGCCCTTCCCGTAAGAGAAGGCCATGATCGGCAAGGTCAGCACCGAGGCGCTGGCGACCCGACGCTCCGTCCCGCCGTTCACGGACTGCGCGGCGTCAGCGCGACGGCGGCCTCCGAGGTGAGCATGCGGAAGGTGAAGCTCTCCTGGAGATAAAGCTCGACCGTGGTCGCGGAGTGGCTGAGATAGCCGATCGAGAGGTCCTGGCCGATGTCGAGCGCGAAATCGCCGCCGCGGGTGGTGAGCAGGAAACCGCCCTCGATCGCCGGCGCCCAGATCACCCCGCCATCGACGATGCGCTCGAGATGGTGGAAGATCGGGTAGCCCTCCTCGTTGCCGCCGCTCGCCGCCCGATAGGCCTCGCCGCCCAGCACCAGCGCATAGGGACCGTTGCAGCCGGCGAGCTTGAGGTCGCTCAGCGCCCTGGCGACCGCCTCCGGATAGTCGTCGAGATCAGCCGGCAGCGGTACCGCGGCATTGCTGCTGCCGGCGCGGATGCCGCCGATCCCGGCCGCGGCATAGCCTTCAAAGACGGCACGGTCCTCGGCGAAGGCGATCGTCCTGGCCGCATCCTTCAGCGGCTGCCAGTCGGAATCCTCCGAGCCGCGCTCGACATCGTCGATCGCCTGTCGCGTCAGCGTGAAGGGAACGCGCAGTTCGACCAGCGGCTGCGCCTCGCGCAGCAGGGAGCGGATGCCCTCGCCCGGCGCCTCGATCGGGCGCGTATGCCCGGTCCCGACGGCGGCGTAAGCCGTCCCCTTCGGCCCGTCCACGTCGACGACGCGCCGCGCCGCCAGATAGCGCTTCAGCGTGCGCGAGGCCTCGTCCCCGATCCCACGCCAACCAGCAGCGGCGCGAGATGCGCGGCAAATCGCCTCCCAAAGGTGCGGAGCCCAGCAGCGGACATGCCGGGTCGAGCCTGAAGGCAACAACGCTGTCGGCTGCCCTGAAACGACTGAATGCCGAGATTCAGCGTCGCGCCGAGATGGCGAAGAACCATAGCCTGATCGAGAACGCCCAGCGCGCGCTCGAACTCAAGATGCACGCGCAGCAGAACAACATCCCGTTCAACACCCGGCACGCCAATCGGGGCATGCACGACATTCCGGACAAGGAGGTGAATTCGCTGATCCGCCCGGCGGAACGGGGACGCCTTCGCAAGGCATCCCATGTCGCCCAGGCGAAACGCGATTCCTCAGGTCACTGAAAACCTCGACAGCGCAGCGCGGATCGGAGCCTCGATTTTCCCGGTCGCCCGGCAGGTGCGGATAGGCCGCACACGGCGCGCCCGCATCCGACCTCATCACCTCCGCCATAGGATCCCCCTGTTATTTGGTCAGGGTGTGCATCTGCTACGCTTGCGGCATTCAGCCTGAGTGAGGTCGCCCTTAGCGTGAATCTGGCGGACGTGAAGGCCATGATCTGAGCCCTTAAAACTGGATCGCTTTGGGTTAGAGTTTTCCGTGTCGTTTCCCATGGGCTGGGAGGAGCGGAAGACGATGAAGGATTCGAAGTTCTCGGACGCCCAGAAGGCGTTCATCCTGAAGCAGGGCGCGGACGGGATTCCGGTGGCGGAGATCTGCCGGCGAGCCGGGATCAGCCAGGCGACCTATTTCAACTGGAAGAAGAAGTATGAGGGGCTGCTGCCGGCCGAGATGCGCCGGCTGAAGCAGCTTGAGGACGAGAACCTGAAGCTGCGCAAGCTGGTCGCCGATCTCGCGCTGGACCGCGAGATGCTGCAGGACGTCATTCGCCGAAAGCTCTGAGGCCTGGTCGCAAGCGCGAGCTCGTCGGCGTGATGTGTGGCGAATGGCAGGTATCGATCCGACGGGCCTGTGCGGTCCTGGAGTTCGACACGTCCAGCTATCACTACAAGTCGTGCCGGCCCGATCAGGCCCCCTTGGCAGCCCGGATCAAGGCGATCTGCGAGACGCGCATTCGCTATGGCTATCGCCGTGTCGACGTGCTCCTGCGGCGCGAGGGCTGGCAGGTCAATCAGAAGCGGATTCGAAGGATCTACAATGAGTTAGGCTTGCAACTTCGGAACAAGACGCCCAAGCGTCGGGTCAAGGCGAAGCTGCGCGAGGATCGCGCGCCGGCGACGCGGCCGAACGATGTCTGGGCGATGGATTTTGTCCATGACCAGTTGGCGACGGGCCGTAAGGTCCGGGTTCTGACCCTGGTCGACACCTTCTCGCGCTTCTCGCCGGCGGTCGATCCGCGCTTCAGCTACCGGGCCGAGGACGTCGTCGCCACGCTGGAAAGGGTCTGCGCCAAACTGGGCTATCCGAAGACGATCCGGGTCGATCAGGGCTCCGAGTTCGTCAGCCGCGATCTTGACCTGTGGGCCTATGCCAAGGGCGTCACGCTCGACTTCTCGCGGCCAGGCAAGCCGACGGACAATGCCTTCATCGAGGCGTTCAACGGACGCTTCCGCAGCGAGTGCCTGAACACCCATTGGTTCCTGACCCTTGCGGATGCGGGCGAAAAGATGGAGGCTTGGCCCAGATACTACAACGAGGATCGGCCGCACGGGGCCATCGGCAACAAGCCACCGATCCTGCTGCAAAATCCCGGCGGAGCACCCAGCCCGCCGCCGTGATTGAAGGCCGGAAACTCTACCGTCCGACGCTCCAGCAAATGGTCTCGGATCAGGCCGGGTGCTCATGTAGCGCACCGTCGAGGCGCATCGTCCGTCTCCGTGAGTGACAGACTCTACTCAAATCTGGAGAAAGATCAGGGTCTCAGGTCACTGTCGCAGCGCAACTGGTGGCATTCGCGATCTTTGCGCTCCGGCGCCGCGGCTGGCGCAGAACCATGCCCGCTTGACTCAGTTCACCTGCTCGACATCCGAAATGACGCCTTCGAAATAAGCCGCCAGCGCCGCGTAAGCATCCAGCGGCAGCACATGGGCGATGTATTGGTCTGGTCGCACGATCACAAGGCAGCCGCGCTCGCGGTCGATGCCGCGCATGTCGAAGATGTCCTGGCAGGAGTGGAGATCGGGACAGAATATCTTCTCGTAGTCGCGCAGACCTAAGCGCCCTTTCCGGGGCAGAAGTAGCTCCGGCATCGCCTCCAGCTTGAGATCGCGATGCCCCTGTTGGACGATCGCACGCAAATCTATGACGGCGTCGACATCGTCCCCGGCCCGCCGGGATCGCCGGACCGGCGACGAGGGCGAATTCGCCAGGAAGTCACAGAGCGCACGCAACCGCGAAGACCGCGTCGCCGGATCGCTCCGATCTGCGAAAGCGTAGAGCCGCCATCGGCCATCGGCCAGCGCGACATGACCGAGTTGGACCGGCTTGGCATCGGCCAGACGCACCACCGGCGCGGAATGGAAGCGGGTGCCGATCGACAGCCCCCGGGCCAGATCGGCATACGTCGGCTCGCCTGTAAGCAATGACGGAGCGTAGCGGGTTGCCGTCCCGGCCGTATAGCGCCCGTGTCTGACGAAATAGGCCTGGACCTCCTTCGGGTCGACACCTTCGCTGTCCGATGCCGATGACTTCAAGGGCGCGCTGAGCATCTTCGCCCATTCACGATCGAAATCGATCAGCTCCCGCGCGATCGCCCGTCGTTCGGACGAATAGCTGTGCAGCAGTTCCGGCCCGGATCGCCTCTGAAGGACGGCCGCGAGTTTCCAGCCCAGGTTGAAGCTGTCCTGCATCGAGACGTTCATGCCCTGCCCCGCCTTCGGGCTGTGGGTATGGCAGGCATCGCCGGCGATGAAGACGCAAGGCGGGCGGCCTTCCACCTCTTCGGCCGGCACATCATCGAACTTGTCGCAAAGGCGCTGCCCGATCTCATAGACGGACCACCAGACAACCTCATGAACCTCGAACGCGTAGGGATGTAGGATACGTTGCGCCGCGGCGATCAGGTGCTCGACGCCGAAATTGCGGTTCGCGACCCGCTCATTTTCGCTGAGCTTGTCGAGCTCGACATAGATCCGGATCAGATAGCCGCCTTCGCGCGGGATGATCAGGATCGAACCCTCGCCGGCCGACTGGATCAACGTCTTCAACCGCACATCCGGGAAATCGGTCACGGCCAGCACGTCCATGACACCCCAGGCCTGATTGGCGGAATCGCCGTGCAAGGCGCGCCCGATCGCTTTGCGCACGGCGCTACGGGCGCCATCGCAGCCGACGACGTAGCGCGCCCGGACGGTCTCGATCTCGCCCTCCTGCCCAGGATCGAGACGCTCCAGTTGCACCGTCACACGATGCGGCGACGCGCCCGACTCGGCCGCGCTGCCTATATCGATCTGCAGATCAACCAGACGCCGCGAATAGCTCGGCTCCAGCCGTGTCGGCGCCTTGCGCATGACGTCCAGGAAGAAGTCATGCACCCGCGCCTGGTTCAGGATCACATGGGGAAATTCGGAGAGTCCGTCCTCGACGTCTTGGATCCGGCCATGGCGGATGATGTTCTCCGGCCGCTCCGCGTCGGGCTTCCAGAACGAAACCTCGTTGACCCAGTAGCTTTCCTTGAGAACCCGCTCGGAAAAGCCGAAGGCATGGAACATCTCGATCGTCCGGCATGCAATGCCGTCGGCCTGTCCGAGTTCCAGGGGCCCGCTCTTCTGGTCGACGATCCGGGTCTTGATATCGGGGAAAGCAGCAAGTTGCGCCGCCAGCGTCAGGCCGGCCGGCCCGCAGCCGACGATGAGGACATCGACCTCCGCCGGCATGGTTTCGAAGGTCGGGGGGGGCTCGTTGCCCTCAGGGCGTTCGGAAACGTTCGGATCGCCGGCCCGAAAGCCATTCAGATGAAACTGCATGGAGGCCACCCTCGGCGCTTGGGACGATTGATGCCAGCGAGACCGTTCAGCTTCGCCGGGCGCGCGCCTGTTCCAGCCACATCTCCCAGGGGCGATGAACCTGCGCTTCGATATTCGCAACGCAGGAGCGGCTTTCGCCCTCGGTGAGATAGGTTACCTCGCCGAGCTGCATCGCCTGCAACTGGTAGCGTGCATTAAGTTCGGCATAGACCGCGCGATAGACCGCCTGCTTGATCGAGCCGCCCACTACCGTCGAGCCATGACCCCGCATAAGCACGATGTCGTGGCCGTCGAAATGTTCGGCCAGGGAGCCGCCGAGGTGGCTGTTGCTGATCAGGAGGTCGGTTGCGTCGCCACCGGCTTCGCGGATCTCGAAAACCGGCGCGCCCTGCCCGATGAAGCCGGCCATGTGGAACATCGCCCTTAGCCGCACCCCCTTCACGACGCTGAGCGGCACGATCGAATGTGAGTGGCTATGGACCACGGCCATCACATCGGGACGCCTGCGAAAGATCTCGGCGTGGATGAAGCGCTCGAGATAAACCCTGCGGCCGGCTGCGTTCACGGCCTGGCCGTCGAGCGAAAATTCAACGATGTCCTCGGCCGTGACTCCGCTCGGCGCCATGTTGCGGGCCAGCAGGAAACGGTCTGGGCGCTTGTCGTGGCGCACGCTGATATGGCCGAAAGCGTCGACGACGCCCTGGTCGAAGAGGATGTGATTGGCAGCGACGAGCTCCTCGATCATCTCCTGCGATGGGGAGACGGAGGCGTCGGCCGTATCGGCGACGTCGACCGCGATTGGATGATGATGTTCGCCATGATCTGACGCGCACATAGTTCGGTTCCTCCCAAAATCGCCGGTCGAGAGCCTAGCGTCGGTTGGCCGGCTCTTCCGGAGCCGGATTGTTCGCGGTGGAGGCTAGGATCGCGATGGTGTCCTGCTCCGCCGCAGCGGCGCTCTTATAGCGGGGCGCCGTGGTGACCAGCGGGCGCTCGGCATCGGCCGGATAATAGATCTCGATCGCGAAACGACCCGTGGCGTGGTCCTCGACAGGCTCGATGCGGATGAGCGGCATGGCGGATTCCCTGGCGGCGCGGCTGCTGTGCGTAGGCTGAACTAGACCGTGCGCCGCCTGGCCGGTCCAAGACAAAAAGGCTTCTCCTGCCAAGCTTTTTCATGCCAGGCGGGACGATGTTACTGGCGGCCGGGCCCAACTGGATCCGCCCGGGCCGAGCCGACCGGTCGGCAAACTCGTCTCCAGCTTTGCGATATCGGCTCAAGCCGCTGCGACCTGGTGGCGAAGGATGACCTCCCGTCCCCTACGCGCGGATTCGAGGATCGCGAGGCAGACTTCAAGTGTCGCCATGCCCCAGGCGCCAGAATGCAGAGGCGGAATGCCGCCCTTCGCCGCGGCATGGAGCTCGTCAACCACCTCGGCGCGCGGCACGGTTGGCGCCGGCACCGGCTCGAGCCAACGTTTGTCATCGGCATAGACCATCACGCCCTCAGCGAGGGGGCGCAGATCGGCCTGCTCGCAGCAGACCGTGATCGGCCCGAAGTGATTATGCGCGGCTGTCACGGGCGCCGCGACGGGGCTCTTCGCCACGCCATAGGTGCGGGTGTTCTTGAGCGCGGTTTCCTCCTCCGGCGTCGAGACCTGCGCCAACCCGCGCCGCGCGCTGCCATAGCTCTCAGGGTCGCGCCGCTGGCCCATCTCGCCGATCCAGCCGAGTTGCTCGTCGCTGTCGTAGCGGCCATAGCCGCTATAGGTCAGCATCGCGCTGGCCCCGTCCTTGAAGACGAGGAACGCCTGGTAAGCTCCCTCGGTCGGGCGTGCCGGATCGAACCGTCCGGTGGTGGCCCGCACGGTCGCAACCTGCCCGCCCCCGAGCAGCCGGGCGATATCGACCTGATGGGCACCCTGGCTGAACACGACGCCGCCCCCTTGCGCGGTGTCGAGCTCTTCCGGACGGCGCGGCCGGTAAAGGAAATCGGTGTGGTTGGACGCCGTAATCATGCGCGCGCGGCCGAAACAGCCCGAACGAATCAGCTCCGCCGCCTTCAGATAAGGCGCGTCGAAGGAATGGCTGTGCCCGACCAGGAGATGCACGCCGCCGGCCTGCGCCGCCTCGATCATCGCCCGGCAACCGGCGAGGGTCAGGGCCATTGGCTTCTCGACGAGGACATGCTTGCTACGGGCCGCCGCGAGCCGGACATGGGCCACATGGAATTGGTGCGGCGAGGCGATGTAGAGCGCCTCGACCGCCTCGTCGTCGCAAAGCTGCTCGACGCTGTCATAGCTGCGTGCCGGGGCATCAGGCCGCGAGAAATCGCTCTCGAACTGCCGGCGCGCCTCCGCGCGCGGATCGGCGGCGGCGACCAGCCGCACGAGCGGATGATGCGCCAGCGTCGGCAGCATCAGCATGAAGGCGCGGCCCAGGCCGACGACGCCGAGACGGAGCGGTTCGTTCATGGCAAGCCCCTAGAGATCGAGCATGAGTTCGGCGGATTTCGCTCGTGACACGCAGATCATGATGTTGCGGGCGCGCTCGTGCTCCGCCAGCGCCAGATCGCGATGCTCGGGCTCGCCCGAGACGAGCCGCGTCCTGCAAGTGCCGCAGGTTCCGCTCTCGCAGGAGGACGGCAGCACCTTGCCGGCCTCGCGCAGGACTTCGAGGATCGACTTGTCGACCGGGACCTCGAAGCGCTCGCCGCTTTTCGCCAGCGCGACCGTGAAGGGGGTGCTGTCTTCCGGCCGGGCCTTAGCCGCACCGAAATCCTCGAAATGCACCGCCGACGACGACCAATGCCCGGTCATGTCGCGCACCGCCTCCATCAGGCCGCGCGGCCCGCAGCAATAGAGATGGGCGCCCTTCGGCTCCTCCAGCACCGGCCAGAGGTCATAGGCCTTCTCCGGATCGCCGCCGTCATGGTGGATCACCACCTTGCCGCGGAATTCCGGGCTCAGGAACTCGTCGCGGAAGGCCATCATCTCGGGTGAGCGCGTGAAATAGTAGAGCTTGAACGGCTTCGCCCGCGTCGCGATCAAATGCTTGATCATCGCGCGGATCGGCGTGATGCCGATGCCGCCGGCGATGAAGATATAGCTCGAGGGACCGGGCTTCAGCGCGAAGTCGTTCTTCGGGAACGTGATCTCGATCTCGTCCCCGGCCTGGGTCTCGTCGATCAGGCTGATCGACCCGCCCCGGCCGCCGAGCTCCTTCTTGACGGCGATGACATAGTGGTCGGTCTCGTCGGGGTCGTTGCAGAGCGAATATTTCCGCATCTCGCCATTTGGGACCCGAACGCCGAGATGCGCACCGGGCGTGAATGGCGCCAGCGCAACGCCGTTCACCGGGCACAGCTCGAACAGGCAGATGTCCTGCGCGACCATCCGCTTGTCAGCGATCGTGACCCGTATGGTCGCTGTTTCCTCGGTCATGTGCGCCTCCGCCCGCCTCTCTCGACAAGGGCTTGAAACCGGAATAATCTAAGACTTAGATATCTAAGTAATTGACGATTGGCTAGCCCCGACCCGCGACTGGAGAGATCGTCCATGCTGACCCGTGAGGAAAATGAACTGCTCTGCCGCGTCGAGGGCGAAGCCCCTATGGGCGCTCTCATGCGGCGCCACTGGGTGCCGGCGCTGCTCTCCGAGCAGCTCGTCGAGAGCGACGGCGCGCCGGTTCGCGTCCGGCTCTTCGGCGAGGACCTTGTCGCCTTCCGCGATACGGACGGGCGCATCGGCGTGCTCGGCGAGTTCTGCCCGCACCGCAAGGCCTCGCTCTTCTTCGGGCGCAACGAGGAATGCGGACTGCGCTGCCTCTACCATGGCTGGAAGTTCGACGTGGACGGCAAGGTGCTGGAGATGGTCTCCGAGCCGGCCGAGAGCGGCTTTGCCGAGAAGGTCCAGCACAAGGCCTATCCGACGCAGGAGGCTGGCGGCTTCATCTGGGTCTATATGGGGCCGAAGGAGCTGATGCCAGAGTTCGAGGCGCCGCCCTGGGCGCCGACACCGGAAGCCAAGGTCTCGATCGTGAAGATCGACCTACCCTGCAACTGGGCGCAGATCATGGAGGGGCAGATCGATTCCGCCCATTCCTCCAGCCTGCATTCATCGGATATGAAGCCCGCCCGCGTGACGACGGCCGGTGCCAACGCGACGCACTGGACGCGGCCCTCGACCGATAAGAACCCGCGCATCCAGGTCCAGCTCACGAATTACGGCTTCCGCTACGCCGCGATCCGCCGGCCGATCGTCAATGCGCAGACGCATGACTATATCCGGCTGACGGTGTTCGTCGCGCCCTTCGCAGCTCTGATCCCGCCGAACGCCTCCTACAATGTCGCGACTGTGATCGTGCCCAAGGACGACGTCTCCAGCTATTTCCACTTCATCGCTTGGGGCAATGACGACTGCATCGACCAGGAAAGCTGGCGCAAGTTCTGCGTCGCGCAGGTCGGCATCGATCTCGACAAGACCTACAAGCCGATGCTGCGTAACAAGGCGAACAACTACCTGCAGGACCGCAAGGCAATGAAGCTCGGCGACTTCACCGGCGTGCCGGGCATCCCGAACCAGGACATCATGATGTGGGAGTCGATGGGGCCGATCGCCGATCGCACCAGCGAGCGCCTTGGCGCCAGCGACATCGCCATCGTCCAGTTCCGCCGCGTGATGATCGATGCCGCCCGCAAGCACATCGCCGGCGGCGAGCCGCTCGGCCTGATCGAGCCGCATATCCCGCAGGCCAAGCTGCGCTCCTATCAGGGCATCGTTCCCAAGAGCGAGGATTGGCGCAAGCTCGGTGCGTCGAGCGAGGAGGTCGCCGCGCTCGACGGCATGGAGCAGGACGAGACCGAAGCCGAGATGGCGGCGGCGCGGGGCTAGAGAATTCGTAGTCTTCGCAACTGCGAAGAAGCTTTTCGGCATCGCCGCCAAAGCGGGAAAGTCTTTGAACACCGGCCAGGGCTGCGCGAGTGTTCGCGGCGACGACGTGCACCCTCGCCGTGAGATCCGCCATGCTCGACAAACCCGCACCGACAGGCCGCAGCCTCTATATCGGCGGAAGCTGGCGGCATCCGCTGTCGGGACGCTATGTCGCCACGCTCAATCCCGGCACGAACGAGGCGATCTGCGATGTCGCCGAGGCCTCGTCCGCCGATGTCGATGCCGCGGTCGCAGCGGCGCGGGCGGGTTTCAAGACCTGGCGCCAGGTCCCGCCCCTCGAACGCGGACGCATCCTCAAGGCGATCGCCGCCATCGTGCGCGAAAACGCCCGCGAGCTTGCCGGGCTCGATGCGGCCAACTGCGGCAATCCGGTGCGGGAGATGCTCGGTGATGCCGCGATCGCCGCCGCCCAGCTCGACTTCTTCGGCGGCCTCGTCACCGAGATGAAGGGCGACACCATCCCGATGGGGCCGGATGCGCTCAATCTGACGGTGCGCCAGCCGCTTGGCGTCGTCGCTCGCATCCTCGCCTTCAACCACCCCTTCATGTTCTGCGCCGGCAAGATGGCCGCGCCGCTGGCGGCCGGAAACGCCGTCATCATCAAGCCGCCCGAGCAGGCGCCGCTATCGTCGTTGAGACTCGCGGAACTCGTCGGCGGCCTGTTGCCGGAGGGCGTGCTGAGCGTCGTGCCCGGCGGGCGCGAGGCCGGCGCGGCGCTGGCGAGCCATCCGGGCATCGACAAGGTCGCGCTCATCGGCAGCGTCCGGGCCGGTCGCGCCGTGATGAAGGCGGCGAGCGACACGATCAAGCCGGTGCTGCTGGAACTCGGCGGCAAGAACGCGCTGATCGCCTATGGCGATGCCGATCCAGAGCGGGTCGCCTCGGCGGTTGTCGCCGGCATGAATTTCACCTGGTGCGGCCAGTCCTGCGGTTCGACCAGCCGGGCCTTCATCCATCGTGACATCTACGAGGCGGTCCTCGCCCGGCTGCCGGCGAAGCTTTCCGGCTACGTGCCGGGCATTCCGACCGACGAGGCCACCACCATGGGCGCGATCGTCAGCCAGACGCAGCACGGGCGCATCCTCGACTTCATCGCCTCGGCGAAGGCCGAAGGGGCGCGGCTGGTCTGCGGCGGAGGCGTGCCGGATGCCCCCGGGCTCACCAAGGGGTTCTATGTCGAGCCGACGATCTTCGCCGATGTGACGCCGCAGATGCGGATCGCGCGCGAGGAGATCTTCGGCCCGGTGCTCTCGGTCATGCCCTGGAGCGACGAGGCGCAGATGCTGGAGACGGTCAACGCCGTCGAATACGGTTTGACCTGCTCGATCTGGACCAACGATCTCGTCAAGGCGCACCGCACCGCGCTGGCGGCGGAGGCCGGCTTCGTCTGGATCAACGAGGTCGCCAAGCATTTCCTGGGCACGCCCTTCGGCGGCTGGAAGCAGTCGGGCATCGGCCGCGAGGAGTGCCTCGGCGAGCTCATCGCCTTCACCCAGGAAAAGAACATCCATGTCAGCCTGAAGCTGCCGGGCTGAGGCCGCGAGGGTGCGCGATCGCGGCCTGAACCCGGCCGCGCGTGCACCAGATAAAAACACTCGGAGAAAACGCCATGAACGACATGACGCTGTCCGGCATCGATGTGCCCGTGGCATCGAGCGACAACGGCATCTGGGGCAGCGACGTGGTCGCGCAGATGCTGCGCGCGCTCGATATCCCCTATCTCGCCCTGAACCCCGGTTCCAGCTTCCGCGGCCTGCATGACAGCCTGGTCAACCATCTCGGCAACCAGCAGCCGCAGATGCTGCTCTGCCTGCATGAGGAGCATGCCGTCGCCATCGCCCATGGCTACGCCAAGGTCACAGGCAAGCCGATGGGCGTCATCCTGCACAGCAATGTCGGCCTGATGCATGGCGTGATGGCGGTCTACAACGCCTGGTGCGACCGCGTGCCGATGCTGATCTTGGGCGCGACCGGGCCTGTCGACGCGGCCGAGCGCCGGCCCTGGATCGACTGGCTGCACACGGCAAAAGATCAGGGCGCCCTCATCCGGCCCTATGTGAAATGGGACGACCAGCCCGTCTCGGTCGCCGCCGCGATCGACTCGCTGATCCGCGCGACCAACCTGACGCGCAGCGCGCCGCAGGCCCCGACCTATGTCTGCCTCGACGTATCCATGCAGGAGAAGCGGCTCGAAGAGATGCCGCCGCTGCCCGAACCGAAGCGCTTCGCGGTCGCTTCGCCCGGCGTCCCGGCCGCCGCGGAGATCGCGCGGGCGGCGGAATTGCTGCGCAACGCCAAGGCGCCGCTCATCTTGTTCGGCCGCATGTCGCGCGATGAAACCGATTGGGGCCGCCGCGTCGCGCTGGCCGAGCATCTCGACGCCGCCGTGCTGACCGACATCAAGACGGCAGCCACCTTCCCCACCGACCATCGCCTGCATGCGGCCAAGCCATCCTTCTTCCTCGACGCGCAGGCGGGCGAAGCCATTCGCGCCGCCGACGTCATCCTCGCCTTCGACTGGATCGACCTCGGGGGCACCTTGCGTCAGGCGGGCGGACCACTGTCGGCGCAGGTAATCAGCGTTTCGCTGGACCATCATCTGCACAATGGCTGGAGCATGGATCATCAGGCGCTCGCGCCGGCCGACCTGCATCTCGCCGCCGAGCCCGACGCGACCCTGCACCTGATCGCCGATGCGCTCGGAGTCGGGCCCGGTACGGCGCCGGCCATTCGCCCGACATTGCCCGCGCTGGCCTTCGACGGAGAAAGCCCGCTGGATGTCGTGTCGCTTGCCGCAGCCCTGGGCGAGGCGTTGCAGGACGAAGTGATCAGCCTCGTTCGCCTGCCGCTCGGCTGGGCGACGGAATCCTGGCATTTCCGGCATCCGCTCGACTATCTCGGCATCGATGGCGGCGCCGGCATCGGCTCGGGACCGGGAATGCTGATCGGCGCGGCTCTGGCCCTGAAGGACTCAGGCCGGCTGCCCGTGGCGGTGCTGGGCGACGGCGACACCATGATGGCGGCTTCCGCGCTATGGACCGCGGCGCATTACAAGCTGCCCTTCATCGCCATCGTCTCGAACAACCGCTCCTTCTTCAACGACGAGATCCATCAGGAGCGCGTCGCGAAGCAACGCCAGCGCCCGGTCGAGAACAAATGGATCGGCCAGCGCATCGACGAGCCGGATATCGACATCGCCGCCATCGCCACCGCCCAGGGTCTCCGGGGCATCGGTCCGATCAGGACGGTGAACGACCTGCGCGATGCGGTCGCCGAGGCTGTGAAGGCGGCCAAGGCCGGCGCCTCGGTTCTGATCGATGCCCGGGTCATGCCGGGCTACAATCCCGCGATGACGGCCGGCCTGACACGTCATGCCGGCGAAAAGCCGAAGGGCTGAGCGCCGGGCTCAGCCGGTCTCGGTCGGCGTATCCGGCACATCGGCGAGATTGCGCTGGACGGCGGCGAGGTAGCCGAGAAAGCGGGCTCGATCGTCCGGCGAGAAGCCGGCAGTCGCTTGCTGGACCACCTCCTGCGCCATAGGCAGCAGGGCGGCCTCGAGCGCCCGCCCCTTCGGCGTCAGCAGGACGTGCAGCTTGCGCCGATCCTGCGGGTCGCGTTCGCGGCTGATGAAGCCAGCCTTCTCCATGGCCGCCAGCGCGGTCAGTGTCGTCGGCTCCATCGTACCGATCCGGCGGGAGAGCTCGCGCTGCGTCAGCCCGTCCTCCTGCCAGAGCGCGCGCAGGAAATACCACATGCCGGTGGTGACGCCGTGCGGCTCGATCTTGCCCTGCAGGTAGCGCTGCGTCGCGCGGTTCGCCATCCGCAACTGGTAGCCCACGCTGCCTTCGAAGGGCAGTTCCCGCGGTTCCGCGATCGGCTCGCCCTTGTCCTCCGCTATGCTCGCCACGGTCGCTCGCGTCTCCGGCTGCCTCGGGAACAGTATAGGCCGCAACCCGACAGCCGATAGAGTGTCCGGGAACATCCGCGCCCATCGCGAAAAGTTTGTCAGGCCAAGCAAGATAATCTTGGACCTGACCGGTAGCGCTTCACTATCGTTGCGGTCGCGTCGGCTGCGAACCGCAACCAAGACGGCTGCGCGAGGGAAGAACGACATGCCGCCGACTCCGTCGGTCCTCGATCCTATCCGGCGCCCGCGCGCCGCGCATCGGCCGCTTGCGAAGGCTGCCGGGCGAAGGTCGGGGCGATGAGCGATGGCCAGCCAGGGGATGAGCGCGCAATGCCCGCTTCTGCCACCAAATTGCGTCTAGCCGAGACCGTGAAAGAGGCCGACCTGGTCATCGACCGCGTGACGATGCGGTTCCAGACGCGCGAGGGCGTCGTCACCGCCGTCGACGACATGTCGTTCTCGGTCGAGCGCGGCGAATTCGTCTCGATCATCGGCCCGTCCGGATGCGGCAAATCGACCGTCTTCAACATCCTGGGCGGGCTGGTGCGCGGCTATGAGGGCCAAGTCAGCGTCGGCGGCGACCTGATCTCGGGCCCGCACCCCTCGATCGGCATGGTCTTCCAGGAGGAATCGACCTTTCCCTGGCGGACCGTGCTCGACAACGTCGCCTTCCCGCTCGAGGTCAAGGGCGTGCGCAAGGCCGAGCGCTACGAGACGGCGCGGCGCTTCATCGACATGGTCGGCCTGAACGGCTTCGAGCAGCGCTATCCCGCCGAGCTTTCCGGCGGCATGCGCCAGCGCGTCGCCATCGCCCGCACGCTGGTGTTCGAGCCCAAGATCCTGCTGATGGACGAGCCCTTTGCCGCGCTGGACGAGCAGACCCGCCTCCTGCTCGGCGACAAGGTTCTCAAGATTCAGGAAGAGCTGAAGCAGACCACCCTGCTGATCACGCACAACATCACCGAGGCCGTGCAGCTCTCCGATCGGGTCATCATCATGACCTTCCGCCCCGGCAAGGTGAAGCGCATCGTCGACATTCGCCTGCCACGGCCGCGCACGGGCGATGTCGTCGGCAGCGAGGCCTTCGGCCGCCATGTCGCGGAGATCTGGAACGATTTGCGCGAGGAAGCCTCGCGCGGCATGGCCGAATCCGAGGCCGGCGCCCGTCGCAGGGGGGCCTGAGCCATGTGGCTCACCAGAATCCCGCCGCTCGCGATCGGCTTCGCCACGGTCGCCCTCGGCCTGGGCGTCGTCGAGATTCTACTGCTGCTGGGCGTGCTCAACCAGTATGTGATCCCGCTGCCGTCGACCGTCCTCGGCAGCTTCGGTCGGCTCTTCGCCGAGGAGCAGTTGCTGGAGCGGCTGACGACCACCGGCGGCGAGGCTTTGGCCGCGAGCGTGCTTGTCGCCGTCATCGGCGTCGCGCTCGGCGTGCTCTTGTACAAGGCCCGCATCCTCGCGCTCGCGACTGAATCCTGGGTGGCCGGCATTGCCGCCGCGCCCGTAGTGCTCGCCTACCCACTCTTCCTCGTCATCTTCGGGCGCAGCACCGTCACGATCATCGCGATGGGCTTCGTTGCCGGCATCGCGCCGGTCATTCTCAAGACCCTGGAAGGGCTGAAAGGCGTCAGGAAGAGCCTGATCAATGTCGGGCTCAGCTACAACCTGACCCCCGCGCAGCAGTTCTGGAAAATCGAATTCCCCGCCGCGATCCCGACGATCTTCGTCGGCGTGCGCCTCGGCCTCGTCTTCGCGCTGATCAACCTGATCGGCGTCGAGTTCCTCATCAATTTCGGTGGCCTCGGCCAGCTCATCAATGATCTCGCGGAACGCTATGATCTTGCCGGTGTTTTCGCAACGATCGTGTTCGTCATCCTCGTCAGCGTCGTGATTTTTGCGGTGCTCGAGCGCATGGAGCGCTGGTTCCGGCCAAGGCACTGAACGACACGCTGCACAGATGGCAAACCGGCCCGATCGAGACTGGAGTGCGCCGTCCGCCACTCGCCCCACGCCTTGTCCCGCTGGCTGAAGCGCCGCATGATGGGCTTCAAGAAAAAACGCCCGGGAGGCCGCGATCAATCTCCGCCAGCTCCGCTATTTCGTCGGGATCGCCGAAGTCGGGAACATCACCAAGGCCGCCGAGCAGCTCAATGTCGCGCAACCCGCTTTGGGTCTGCAGATTCGTCAGCTCGAGCAAGATCTTCAGACCGAGCTTCTGCTGCGCCATTCGCGTGGCGTCGTCCTGACCCAGGCCGGAGAACTCCTGCTCGAGCGCGCGCGGCGCATCCTGCAGGAGGTCGAGGACGCAAAGCGCGACGTCCGGGCGCTGGCCGGCAACGACCAGGAAATGCTGACGATGGGCCTGACGCCGAGCATCATGCTCCAGATCGGCCCCGATTTGCTGATCGACGCCAAGAACGGCATGCCCTCGGTCTCGCTCAGCCTGGTCGAGGAGCTGAGCCATGTTCTCATCGCCGCGATGGAGCGCGGCGAGCTCAATGCCGCCTTCGCCTATGGCGTCGACGAGCCACGCCCGGGGATCGAGCGGACCGCGCTGTTCGAGGAGGAGCTGATTCTCATCAGACCGGTGGGCGACGGGCCGCTGCCGGAGACGGTGACCCTCGCGGAAGCCCTGAGCCACGATCTCGTGCAGGCCGGCGAGCGCGACATGGTCCAGCGCCTGCTCAGGGCGGCGGCCGAGAAATTCTCGCTGCCGCTGCGCATCGTCTACGAGGCGCAGTCCATCCCGGCCATGCGTGCGCTCGTGGTGCGCGGCGTGGCGGCGAGCATCATACCCTATGGAACGGCCATCGAGGAATTGCGGGCCGGAAAGCTTGCCATGCAGCGCATCTCGGACCTGCCGCCGAAGCGGACGCTCTACCTGATCAGACCCAGCGGCGCACCGGTCTTCCGTCAGCAGGAGGCGGTCGACCGCTTTTTCGCTTCGGTCACCGATCACCTGCTCGAATCCCTGGGCACGCTCGCGCGTCGCGTCGGCACCTGAAACGTTTGCCATACGGCGCGCGTCTTGTTCTCATTTCGCGGAAGTCTTTGTGCCCTCGCCCAGCGCGGCGCACTCTCCCACAAAATGATGGCGCGCCATGTCGCGCCGGCTGGGAGGAATGCGTGTCCAATTTGCGCCTGTCCATCGCCATCGGCGACTATGATCGCAACCGCCCGCTCATCGACGGAGCGGTCCAGATCGACGGTGTCGACCCCGTCTTCATGAAGCTGGTGCCGGAGGAGATCTTCTTCCGCGCCTTCCGCCATGCCGAGTTCGACGTCTGCGAGGCCTCGCTCTCCAGCTTCACCCTCAAGACGGCGCGCGGCGATAACCCCTATGTCGGCGTGCCCGCCTTCCTGTCGCGGGCGTTCCGCCACACCGGCATCTTCATCAGGACCGATCGCGGCATCGCCCGCCCCGAAGATCTGCGGGGCAAGCGTATCGGCTGCCCGGAATACCAGCTCACGGCCTGCGTCTGGATCCGCGCGATCCTCGAAAGCGACTATGGCGTCAAGCCTTCCGAGGTGACCTGGGTCCGTGGCGGCCTGGAGCAGCCTGGCCGCGCCGAGAAGATCAGCGTCGAACTGCCGCCGGACATCACGGTCGTGCAGGCACCGGCCGATCGCTCGCTCAACGAGATGCTGATGGACGGCGAGATCGACGGCTATATCGGGCCGCGCTCGCCGCCGGCCTTCGAGGCCGGCCATCCCAAGATCGCGCGTCTCTTCCCGGACCCGACAGCCGCCGCCGCGGACTATTTCCGCCGCACCCGCATCTTCCCGATCATGCATGTGCTCTGCGTGCGCTGCAGCATCGTCGAGGCGCAGCCCTGGCTGCCGGCCGCCTTGCTGAAGGCCTTCGAGCAGTCGAAGGCGGCTGCGCTTGCCAAACTCGCCGACACTTCCGCCACCAAGGTCACGCTGCCCTTCATCGAGGAGCAATTGCAGGCAGCCCGCGCCCTTATGGGGCAGGATTTCTGGTCCTATGGTGTCGGCCCCAACCGGCATACGCTGGAGGCGTTCCTCGAGGCCCATCACAGCCAGGGACTGTCGGCACGGCGGCTTTCGGTCGAGGATCTCTTTCATTCCAGCACGCTGGAGGCCTTCAAGATCTGACAAGGGCGGATGGCCGCCAGACTTTCGACTTCGCCGCAGAAGCGAAGGCAAGACGACGACAAAGCCAGCCGCACTGAGCTGGCGATAAGGGAGGACCGGATCGTGACATTCAAGACGGTTACGTTGACGCTCGCCGCGATCGGCTTCGCGCTGTCGCTGGCGCAGGAGGCGGCCGCGCAGGACAAGCTCAAGCTGGCGATCGGCCAGCGCGGCAACTGGGACACCTCGATCTCCGAGGTCGGCACCAGGCTCGGCATCTTCAAGAAGCACAATCTCGAGCTTGAGATGCTCTACACCCAAGGGGGTGGCGAGACCCAGCAGGCCGTGCTCTCGAACAGCGTCGATATCGGTGTCGCCGGCGGCATCATGGGCGCGCTCTCAGCCTTTTCGAAGGGCGCTCCGATCCGCATTATCGGCGGGGAGACCACCGGCGCGAAGGATCTCTACTGGTATGTCAAAAGCGACTCGCCGGTGAAGACGCTGAAGGACATGGAGGGCCGCACGGTCTCCTATTCGACCAACGGCTCCTCGACCCATGGCGTGGTCAACGCCTTCGTCAAGGAGAACAATCTCAAGATTAAGCCGACGGCGACCGGAGGTCCGGCGCCGACGCTGACCCAGGTGATGTCCGGCCAGATCGATGTCGGCTGGGCGGCGCCACCCTTCGGCCTGCCGCAGCTCGACAAGGGCGAAATCCGCGTCGTCGCGACCGGCAACGACTCCTCGACCTTCAAGAACCAGACGGTCCGCCTGCTGATCGTCAACACCGCCACACTGCAGAACAAGAAGGCGCTGATCGACCGCTACATGGCCGCCTATCGCGAGACCATCGATGCCATGTATTCCGGCGACGCCGCGATCAAGGCCTATGCCGATTTCGTCGGCATCCCGGAGGCCATCGCCAGGCGCACGCGGGACGACTTCTTCCCCAAGGAAGCGCTCAACCCGGACAAGATCGTCGGCCTGGACGAAATCGTTCCCGACGCGGTTGCGCTCAAATACACCGCCCAGCCCCTGACCAAGGAACAGCTCGGCGAGCTGATCCAGATCCCACCGCGCAAATGAGCCCGTCTCCCGGTGGCCCCATCGACCAGGAGTGATGGCGCGATGACGACAGCGATCCTCGGGCGGACAGATGCCCACCCGGCAAAGATGAGCCAGGCGCGAGCCGTGCTGCTGACGCGGATCGGCATCATCGTCGCGATTCTGGCGCTCTGGGAGGTCACGGCGCGCTCGGGACTGCTCTATCGCGACGTCGTGCCGTCGCTGCTCCTCATCGTCGGCGCGCTCGCCCATCTCCTGATCGAGCCGAGCTTCTATGCCAATCTCGGCGTTACCGCGGGCGAGGTCGCGCTCGCCATCCTCATCGGTGGCGGCGCAGGGGTCGCCGTCGGCATCCTGCTCGGGAGCAATCGCTTCCTGCAGCGTGCCTACGAGCCGCTGCTGCACTATCTCGGGCCGACTCCGAAGATCATCTTCTTTCCGCTCCTGATCATGTGGTTCGGTGTCGGGCCGGGCTCGAAGGTCGCGATGGGAGCGCTATCCTCGTTCTTCCCGGTCGCGATCAGCGTCGCCGCCGCGATGCGCGAGATCGACACCGTGCTGATCCGGGTCGGCATCAGTTTCCGGCTCAATGTCGGCCAGATGATCGCGAAGATCTATCTGCCGGCGATGCGCGCGCCGGTCATCAACGGCCTGCGCATCGGGCTGGGGGTCGCGATCATCGGCACGCTGCTGGCGGAGACCAAATTATCCAATCAGGGGCTGGGCTATGCGGTGATCCAGACCTACGCGACCTTCGACATGCCGCGCATGTACGCCCTGCTGATCGTCGTCTTCCTGCTGGCCGTTGGCGTGAACGCGGTGCTCGGGCGCTATGTCGAGCTGCGCGCCACCCGGCGGCATTCCCATGCGCACTGAACCTGCCGGCGGCCCTGCCCTCACCGCAAGGCAACAGGCTGGGCTGCCCGCCTCGGCCTATTGGCTGGCGGTGCTGCCGCCTCTGTTCTGGTCGGGCAATTTCCTGATCGCGCGGCTGATGCGCGACGCGATCCCGCCGGTGCAGATGTCGTTCTGCCGTTGGAGCCTGGCGCTTCTCATCCTGGCCCCGTTCTGCTGGCGGCCCATCGCCGACTCCTGGCCACGCATCCGCGGCAACATGCCGTTCCTGGCGCTGCTCGGCGCGATCGGCGTGACCGCGTTCAACTGCTTCGTCTATGCAGCGCTGCACTACACGTCGATAGCCAACGCGGCGCTGGTCAATTCCCTGCTCCCCGTCGTCACCTTCCTGCTGGCCTATCTCATCCTGAGGGAGACGCTGAAGCCACGACAGCTCGCCGGCATCGCGCTCTCGCTCTGCGGGGCCGTCCTGGTGATCGGCCGGGGAGACCCAACCAGGCTCGCCGGGCTCGCGCTCAACGGCGGCGACCTCCTGGTCTTTGCCGGCATGAGTTGCTGGGCGCTCTACACCGTGCTGATCCGCTGGCGGCCGGCAGGGCTGCCGCCGATCGCGCTTCTCGGCGTCACCGTCTGCTTTGGCGTCCTCTTCCACCTCCCGGGGGTCGGCTGGGAATACAGCACACAGGGCGGCTTCGCGCCGACCGCGGCGATTGCCGGAGCGCTCCTCTATTTCGCGATCTTCCCGTCGGTTCTGGCCTATATCTTCTGGAACCGCTCGGTCGCCACACTCGGCCCCGGTAAGACCGGCATGTTCATGCACCTTCTGCCACCGAGCAGCGCGCTGCTCGGCTTCGTCGTGCTCGGCGAGACGATCACCTGGTTCCACCTCGCAGGCTTCGCCATCATCACCGTCGGCATTTGGCTCGTCACTGCCGCGCCGCGCGGAACTGGATCGTAGCTGCGCTCATCATTCGCCTATCGCGACGCGGAATCGTCTCGAATGGTGGCGGACACGCATGACTGGGCCCGGCGCGCCGGACATCGGCTGTCCCAGGCCTTCGGGGCAATGAAGCAGCGTATGAAGGAAGAGGAGCAGGAAGGCGAGCTTTTCCGTATCGAAGACCACATCTTCCCTCCCTTTCGATTTCACGCCGAAATGGACGTCCGGGTCTCTTATCGATGGAGAAAATCTGCCGCGGACGATTGGACGTTCGGAAGCATTACCTTCACCCACGTTTGTAGGCATCAGCCTGCCTACTGGGAGTCTAGCCCGAAGAGGAAGCCCAGCGCGGCCAAGCAAGCCGCTGCGCTCCAGGACAAAATGGCGGGAACCTGGGAACACTTTCGCCTGACTGCGCTTTGCACCCTCAGGGACTATTTTCGGGAAGGCGGGGACGGAAGCAGGATTCCTGAGACGTTTCGAGTTGTGCCGGACTCCCAAGGGCATCTGGACAACTTCAGCGCTCGCTTCTGGCAGGCGAAGCCTTCGGATTGAGGCTTGCCCATGCTGTTCGAACGCCTCGGATCAGACTACCGCCACGGATCTGGTGCGCCCGGTGGATGACGGGCGTGTTGGTGATGAACCCACCGCGCGCGGGAGGGCACGCCCGCTGCCGCCCTACTGGATCGGTGCAACCTCAGCCTGCGCCTCATTAGCCTTGGCCAGCATGGCCTCGAGCTTCGCGAATATGTCCGGCTGGAACACGAGGTTCATCACCTGCCCATCAGCCCGTAGCTGATCATCGTCTCGCCCTGCGGATCGGTCGTCAGCACGATCCGCTTCACGTCGACCACGTCGAGATCGATTTCGGGCAGCTCAGTCGGCTCAGCCATTAATCCTGCCTGGACAGGGCGCCAGCGTTCGTCGGGTTTGGCTTGCGCGACTGATCACGTCGCCAGCATTCATGAATGCTATGGAACACCTCCAGATGCTTTAAATTACGGCTGGGGCGCTAGGGTCGATTGCGGTCGCCACGCCACCTGCCACGCGGCAAGGTCTGCTTTCCGGCAACGAGCCAATGTCCGGAAGTGACGCGTTCGTCATCGTCGTGAGGGTTGGTATGGCCAAAAAGTCTCCGCCAGCTGTCCAGTTTGCGTGCGGGTGTTCACTCGGCCGGCAGCCGTGCTACGAGATGCATTGCCGCAGGCACGATGGCATCGGTCAGTTTGCGCTCGGCCGCCGCGTCGAAGCGGCTCATCAGCGTCGAGAGCGAGAGGGCGCCGCGCAGATGCCCGGTGCTGTCGATCACCGGGGCGGATACTGCCGCGACCTCCGGATCGCGCTCGCCGCGCGAGATCACGAGGCCGGCGTCTCGGATTGCCTGCAGCGACGCGTCGCCGGCTCGGTGAAGGCTAGCAGGACGCGTCTCGTCGCCCCGCGGCCAAGCGGCAGGCGAACACCCTCATCGAGATGATGCCGAGCCGAGCGCGGCGAATTCAGCCGATAGCCACAGATGCGCTGATCGCCGTCGCGGATATAAAATGAAGCCGTCTCCTGTGTGGCCTCGACCAAAGCGCGTTGAGTCGGACGGACATACTCGCCAAGATCGAAGCTACGTCGATAGAGCGAGCCGAGCCGCCAGAGTTCAGGCCCGAAGCGAAAATTGCCATTGCTGCCGCGCGTCAGGAAGCGTGTGTGTTCGAGCGAGGCGGCGCTCTTGCTTGCTGTCCGGCTGAGGTGACTTTGCGGCCGTTGGCGGGCGCCGAAAGCACCCAGGCCGAGTTGTTCCTGGCTTGGCCGGACACCAGCGGAAACCCCGTCGTTTCGGCCGTTCTACCGACTGTCCAATCACCAAGCCTGATTGGAGCCGATGATGGCGAAAGTCCCGTCGGGTGAAAAGAGACGGCGAAATCGCGATGATGAATGCGAGTGACTTCGGCATGCACAGGGTCGTTCGACATCGCCGCCATGCCGTGCGGGCGCACCACGCTGCTTCTGCGGTCTTCGCCGGATTTCCGCCGCGAAGACCAACACATTTTGATCCCAGGATCCTGGGGCCAAGGTGAACCGTAATTGGATTATGAGTGGAGTACGCGGCGAGACGTAAGTTTATACCTAGAATGGAGCCGTCGCGAACCGCGAGCTTCACTTTTCGCCGGATTGAGACGCCGGTTTGCGACCGGAGCAGCGGTTCCTCACATCATCCCGACCCATGCCCATGATCGTGCCGTTGACGAGACGGCCGGTTTACGATGCAACGTTGAGGACCATCGCGGTTGATCGGTACTCATATCTCCATGACGAAACCGGATGCTTCCTCGCTCCCCCGCTCGCTGGAAGCACGCATCTTTGCTGCTTATGCCGGCCTGACACCGTCCGAGCGTCGGCTCGCGGATGTGCTGCTGCGCCATCAGATGACTATTTCAGACCTCACGGCGGGCGAACTCGCAGGGATGGCCGGGGTCTCGAAGGCAACGGCGGCGCGGTTGTTCCGAGCCCTCGGATACACCTCCGTCCCGGCGGCCAAGCACCAGATTCGAACCGACCAGCTCTGGGGTTCGCCGCGCGCCGGCCTCACCGATCCCGACCGGGCGCCGTCCAGCGAGGTTTCGTTGCAGCACGTCATCGAGTCTGATCTCGTCAATATCCGGGATACGGCGGCAACCCTGTCCGAGGAGGCACTGGTCCAGATCACCGAGGCGATCGTCGCCGCGCGCCGGCTCTGGATCATGGGCCTGCGCAGCGGCTACGGGCTTGCCCATCACGCCGCTCACTATTTCACGCTGGTCAAGGACGACGTCCAGGTCCTGCCTGCCGGCGGAGCCTCCTATTCCCACGAGATCGCCTCGATCGCTCCCGGCGACGTCTTCATGATCATCGCCTTTCGCAGGCGCCCCCGACTTCTGCCGGTGATTCTCGCCGAGGCGGCGGCCAGCGGGGCGATCACCGTACTGATCACCGATCTCAGCATCGACGAGCGTTCTGCCGCCGCCCATCACGTGCTGCGCTGCCGCTGCCAGTCGCCCTCCCCCTTCAACTCCTTCGTCGCGGCGGTGCCGATCATCAATTTCCTGGCATGGAGCGTCGCGGCGGCGTCGGGGGAAGCCAGCCTGGCGCGCTTCCGGCGCGTCGACAGCCTGGTGAGCCTGCTCGACGACGTCGCGACGCCGAAGCTCGATCCGCGTCGCTGAGGCGGGCCGCGGCCGAAGCCGTCTTGCTGCGGGCCCTCAGGCCGGCGCAGCCGGGCGCGCGTCGATCAGTGCGTCGTAGGGGATCGGAGCTGCGGTCAAATGACCGTCCGCGATGCCGCGCTGCCAACGCTCATAGCTGGCGGCATCGATGCGCGGCGTCGTCCACATGCCGCAAGCCCGGTATTCGTTGGTGAGGCGGACGAGGAGATCGGGCGAAAGACGCGGGAAGGTCTGTGCCAGAAACTCCGCAATCTCGCGGGCATCATGCGCAAGCACCTGCTCCATGCCGCGTCCGAGGCCGCGCATGAAGCGCCGTTGCCGGTCGAGCCGTTCGGGGGAGGCCTCGCCCTCGGCGTAGTAGACGCTCCATGGCACGTCGCCTCCGACGATGGCGAGCGGGGCGGCCACATGACCGACGCCGGCGAGCTCAAGCGCCGCGGCGTTGGGATAGTCGATCGCCAGGAAGTCGGCCATGCCACCGCGGAACAGGTCGGACAGCATCGCGCCGTCGAGATCCTGGATGAAGCCGACCTCGCGCGGGTCGATACCGTTCTCGCGCAGGAGGAGCTTGACGAAGAGCCCGACGCTCGCACCGTTGCTGCCCTTCATTGCGATGACTTTGCCGGGCAGGTCACGCCAGGAGAAGGACGCTCTCGGCTGGCGGCCGAGGAGGGCGAGCGGCGCGCGCGCCGCCATCTGCGCGAAAGGCACGTAATGCTTGCCCCGGCCGCGGAACATGGACGGCACCCAGATGCCGCCCAGCACGGCATCGGCCGTGCCGTTGCCGAGCTCGTCCAGCACCAGATCCCAGGGCTTGGGCACGCTGACCGTGACCTCGAGGCCCTCTTCGGCGAAGTACCCCTGTCGAGCTGCGACATATTCCGGCAGATAGTTCAGGCTGTGGCCGGTCGCGCTGATGTGGAAGCGTTGCATGGCAGGAAATCCCGCTGGCTGGAGAGATCAGACCGTGAGGCGTCGGCCGGTTTCGGCATCGAACCAGGTCACATCCTCGGTCGAGAAACCGAGCGTGCAGCGTGCGCCGATCGCGATGCGCCGCACGCCGGGCATGCGCACGAAGATGAGGTCGTGGTCGAGCAAATGCTCCTCCGACGCGCCCGTGAGCAGCCGGCAGCCGATGACCGTCTCGGCGCCGAGGCTTTCCACGACTGCCACTTCCGCCGGAAGCGCCCCTTCGCCTTCGGGGAGTAGCCGCAGCTTTTCCGGGCGGATGCCGAGGATCTGCTTGCTTCCGCCCGGCACCGGGCCGGCATAGGCGAAGCCGAGGGAGGGCGGCACGGTCAGGCGGCCCCTGCCGGCGACGACGGGAATCAGGTTCATCGCCGGAGAGCCGATGAACCTGGCCACGAATGTATTGGCGGGCTCCGCGTAGATCTCGTCGGGCGTGCCGATCTGCTGCACGACGCCGCGGTCGAGGATGATGATCCGCGTCGCCATCGTCATCGCTTCGATCTGATCGTGGGTCACGTAGACGAAGGTCTTGCCCACTTTGTGGTGGAGCGAGGATATCTCGGCGCGCATCTGCATGCGCAGCTTGGCGTCGAGATTGGAGAGCGGCTCGTCGAGCAGGTACACCGAGGGATCGCGGACGAGGGCGCGGGCGAGCGCCACGCGCTGGCGTTGCCCGCCCGATAGCCCCGCCGGCCGACGCTCCAACAAGGGTTCGAGCTCGAGCTGGCGGGCGATGGCCTGGGTCCGCCGGGCGATGTCGGGGCTGCGCATCAGGCGCCGGCGCATGACGGAGTTCAGTCCGGGCAGATGATGCCAGGGCCGGAAGGCATCCATGACGAGCGGGAAGCTGATATTCCCGCGCACCGTCATATGCGGATAGAGCGCATAGGACTGAAAGACGAAGGCTATCCCCCGCTGCTTCGGCGTCCAGTCGTTCGCCCTTGTCCCGTCGAAGCGCAGCTCTCCGGAAGAGATCTCGGTCAGGCCGGCGATCATCCGCAGCAAGGTCGACTTGCCGCAACCCGAAGGGCCGAGCAGCACCAGGAACTCGCCGTCCGGTATCGAAGCCGACAGCGAGGGAATGATCGTGGCTTCTCCGAAGGATTTCGAGAGCTTATCGAGAACGAGTTCCGGCATGGCTATCCTTTGACGGCTCCGGAGGTCAGTCCGGAGACGATGCGGCGCTGGATGAGCAGGAAGAAGGTGATCGCCGGCAGGCTGAACAGCAGCGCCGTGCCCATGACCACCGAGAGCGGCGTCTCGTACTGCCCGATGAAGGAGGCAAGCCCGACGCTGGCAGGCCACAGCTCGCGATTCATCAGGAAGGTCGAGGCGAAGAGATATTCGTTCCAGCCGGCGAAGAAGGCGATGACCGCCGCGGCAGCGAGGCTCGGCGCCACGAGGGGCAGCACGATCATGCAGAGGATGCCGAAGCGCGGGCAGTTGTCGACCTGCGCCGATTCCTCGATCTCATAGGGCACCGTGTCGATGGCCCCCTTGATGATGAAGGTGGCGACCGGCAGGGAAAAGGCCGCGTTAGCCAGTGCCAGACCGGCGAGATCGTTCAGCAGGCCAAGCGTGATGAACATCGCATAGAGCGGCACGAGGATCAGCGCCTCGGGCACTACCTGCGTCATGAACAGCAGGAAGCCGACCAGGCCGCGCCCGCGGAAACGGAAGCGGCTGAGCGCGTAGCCCGCCAGCGAGCCGAGCAGCAGGCTCACGACCGTGGTGCCGGCGGCGATGACGAGCGAATTGACCATCCAGCGCCCGGCCGGCACCTCCCGTATCGCGGCGAGCAGGCTGCCGAGATTGCCGAGCTGCGGCCAGGGCACCTGGCGGCCCACATAGAGCTGGGCCTGGTCGGACAGCGCCGTGGTCGCCATCCAGTAGACCGGGAAGCCCGCCAGCAAGGCCAGCAAGACGACGAGTAGAAAGCGTGGAAGCTTGCCCAGAGATGTCATCGATCCGCCATCCAGCGTGCGCGCCGCCTGTCGACCGTCTGGTGAATCGCGGCAATGAGAAGGGCGAGGAGGAGCCCGACGGCGCCATAGGCGCTCGCCATGCCGAGTTCATGCGCCTCGAAGGCAGTCTGGCGAATGCGGACCACCAGCGTCGAGGTGCTGCCGAGCGGACCGCCTCCGGTGAGCAGATAGATGATATCGAAGCGCCGGATCGACCACACGGCCACCAGCAGGCTGGCGAGTTGCACCGCCGGCAGGATGTGAGGCCAGGTCACGGCGCGGAAGACGTTGAGCGGGTCGGCGCCGTCGACGCGCGCCGCCTCCCGCACCTCCTCCGGCACCGATTGCAGCGCCGCCAGCACCACCAGCATGACGAAGGGCGCCACCTGCCAGATCGTGACCAGGAGGATGGAAGGCAGCGCCCAGTCGATGCTGGTCAGCCAGCGCAGGCGCGAAAGGCCGATGCCGGTCAGGATCTGGTTGAGAACGCCGGAGCGTTCGTTGAACATCCACAGCCAGATCAGCGCTGCCGCGACGTTCGGGACCGCCCAGCCGAACAGCAGCACCGCGCGGATGACCGCCCGCCCGCGGAAGGGCCGGTTGATCGCGAAGGCTGAGACGACACCTAGCGCAACGCCCAGCACGACGGCGCAGCTCGCGTAGAGGATCGTCGCCTTGAGCGAGGCATAGAAGGCGGGCGTCTCGATCAGTCGCGCGTAATTCGCCAGTCCGACGAAGTCTCCCTCGTTCGGCGTGGCGAGCTTGGCATTGGTCAGGCTCATCCACATCTGGCGGGCGAGCGGCCAGAACATGAACAGGCCGAGATAGGTGATCGGCGGCAGAATGAAGGCGTAGGGCAGAGCCCTCGTGCCGAACGGCCTCGCTGCGGATAGCGCCCTTGCGGACATCGATTCACGCCCCTCCCCGCGACCGTTTCGTCGCTCGGCTTGCTGCTTTGCCTTCGCCTGTCGCGCGCCCTGTGAGAGGCCTGCGTCCCTACCCGTCCTAGAAGCGCGCGAGTGCCTGCTTCTGGGCCTCGTCCAGCGCGGTCTTCGGGGCGACGCCCGCGACGATCACCTTCTCGACGGCCTCCATGACCAGACGCATGATCGACGGCGTCTTGGTTTCGTAGCCCGGGATCAGCGTGCTGCGTGCCTTCAGTGCGAGCGCGGCGAAGGTGTCGGCCCAGGGATTGGCGGCGCGGAAGGCGTCGGTCAGCGGCACGTCAGTCGCCAGCGTGTCCGGTCCGGATGCCTCGCGCAAGGCTTGCTGACCCTCGCGGCCGAGAAGCCAGGACAGGAAGGCAAGTGCCTCGTTCTGGTTCTTCGAATGGCGGGAGATGCCGACGAATATCTGCTGATAGGCGCCCGGCTGCGGGAAGGGCAAGGCGGCGGCGCCGACATCGCCGGCGGCGAGCGGCCCTCCGGACGCGATGTTGAGTGTGCCGCCGCTATTGTCGATGCTGAGGCCGATCTGGCGCTGCTTGAAACGCATGCGCTGGGTCGGCATGTCATCGCCGATCGGCACGATGCTGGCGTCATAGACCTTCTTGAAGGCCGCGACAGCCGCGACCGCTTCGGGGGTGTTCAATGTCAGCTTGCCCTGGCCGTCCACCCAGTTGGTGCCGTAGCCATAGGCCCAGTTCTGGAAATCCATGAACCAGCCGGAGAAATCCGCCATCTGGTGCCGGGAGGAGAAGCCGACCGCGCCAGTCTTGTCCTGGATCGCCCTGGCGGCGGCGATCAGCCCGTCGATGTCGCGGGGGATCGCAACGCCGGCGGCCTCGACCAGCTTCTTGTTGTAGATCAGCGCATAGGGAGCGCGCTGCCAGGCCACGCCCAGCCGCTTGCCCTTGAAGACGCCCTGCTCGTTGGTGACGTTGAGCGCAATGCCCTCGGCCGCCTTGTCGAGCGGGACCAGGAAGCCGGCATCGGCGAGCGAGAAGAACAGACCTTCCTGCATCAACGCGATGTCAGGGCCCTGCCCGGCGCCGAGCTCGGTCGTGATCTTGTCGTTGAAATCGGCCGAGGGGATCGCCTCCTGCTGGAATGTCACATGGGGCGCGACCTGCTGGTACTTCTGCAGTGCGGCCCAGAGGCTCTTGCCGCGCAGGGCGTCGAGCCATTGCGAATTGGCGACGACGAGCGTGACCGGCTTCGCTTGTGCCCGCGCCGGGAGCGCGGCGGCAGCGCAGGTCACGCCGAGTGCGGAAACGAGGCTACGGCGCGTCAGCATCATCGCAATCCTTTTTTGCAGCGCAGGCGCTGGCTTTCAGAGCTTGACCCGGTGAGGTTCCAGCGGCGTGTGGCAGGACAGGTTCTCCGCCCCATCGGCCGTGACGAGATAGCAGTCGCCGACATTGCAGCCGGCCACCATCGGATCGAGCCACTGCGAATGGAGCACGAAGGTCATGCCCGGCTCCAGCCGGTCGTGGTTGTTCGAAGCGATGTTGTAATGCGTGAATTTCGGCATCGAGACCTGATGGCCGACATTGGGATTGTGCGGGCCCAGCGTCGCCGGATAGACATGCATCAGCCGGCGCCCCTGCCGCTCCCAATCCTCGTCCGGCACCGCCTGGCGCGGCACCAGCCGCGGCGAGCCGTCCTCGTTGGCCTTCCAGTTGTAGGGCATGGTGCGGCTGTCGGCGGAACTGAGATAGCCGCGCCGGATATAGGGCTCGAAGGACGCGTTCGCGACCTCCGAAACCAGCGCGCCCGGCTTGACGCGCACAGCCGCGGCGCGCACGCCCTCCACGCACATCTCCAGCACCTCCTCCTGCTTCGGCGTGATCGTGCCGATCGCGATCATGCGCGCGATCTGCGCGTTGTAGCCGCGATAGGTCGTGGCGGAGATATAGAGATTGATCAGGTCGCCATCGCGAACGACATGGCCGTAGGGCTTGCCGCAAGCCGTGCCCCAGCGATTGATGCCGATCTGGTAGCCATCGCCGCTTTCGCCGCCACGGGCGAGCTGGGCATAGGTGAAGGCGGCGTAGATTTCATGATCCGTCACACCCGGCCGGGTGACGTGATAGGCCGCCTGGATGCCGATATCGGCGAGCTGGGCGGCGGCGCGCACCAGCCTCTGCTCGGCCGGGCTGCGCAGGCGCTGCATCCGGTCGACGATATCCTGTGCAGCGATGAAGCTCGCCTTCGGCAGCTCCGCCTTCAGCCCGTTCCAGTACCCTGCGGAGGTGGCGTCGCCGATCGTGCCGATCTGCGCGCGGGCGAAGCCCTGATCCTGCAGGAAACCCGCGACTGCCGCGACGACGCGATCCACCATCCTGCCCGGGCGGTTATAGCTCTCGCGCCCCCAGGTCCCGACCTGCCAGATGTCCTCGACCAGCAGCGGTTCGCCGGCCGGCGGCAGCAACACCGAGGAGGAGAAGAACGAAAACAGCGTGAGGGGCTTGTCCTCATCGGTCGGAATGACCAGCACGCCTTCCCGCGCCCAGTCGCAGATATAGCGGAGGTAGGAATTGGAGACGTGATACCAGCCGATGCCGTCGGCATGCACCAGCGTCACATCGTGGCCTGCGACGGTAGCCTCGCGGCGGATGCGGCGCAGCCGGTCGACATATTCGGCCTCCGGCAGCGGATCGACCGGCTGAAAGATGAAGCTAGGCTCAAACCCGTCGAGAAGCCGCTCGAGGCGCCTCGCATCGATCCCTGCAGCAGAGTTCAGACTTACGACGGCCCGGTTCATGAGTATCTGTCCGCAATCTCGATAGTCCCGTCAGGCAAGATTACGATGAAAACTGGGGGGGTGAAGCTCACATCATGCCGCTTGACGCGGCAATGAGCCCGCTAAAACGCCATTTGGAAAAAATCGGCGAGGTCATGAAAAAAAGAAACTGGGTCGAACACCGCGCCGGCCGGAAATACCGCGAATTCTGCGGTGCTCCTTCACAGTCGGCTCCCGCAGTGTGAAAAAAAACGCACGCCTTCACGCGAAAATGCTTCACCCGGGCCCGCCAACCGAGGCGCAGCTGATTACGGAATAAGCCGCGCCTCCCACGCATGACGGGCGACACGCACCGGCTGCGGAGCTCTTTCCCGGTGGTGTCACGTTGATTGCCTGCTGGACAAGGAAACGAATTCGAACTCGTGGCAGGCTCAGGCCGTCGGCGCGCAATCGCAACTCGATGAGGCGGCCGCGCTGATGCTGGGCCAAATCCTAGAGAAGCATGGACTGGCGGCCGAAGCGTTACCTCCAACCGCGCTGTTGGCTCCCGGCATGGAGCGCCTTGCCGAGCGCGGTCCGGCACTGATCTGCCTATGCTATATCGGGCCGCACAACGCCGCTCACATGAAGTATGCCCTCAGGCGCCTTCGCCGCCGCCTGTCGATGGCGATCCTCGTGCTTGGTAAATTGTCGCCGGTTCCCAGTCCCCTGGCGGATATCAAAGGCCCCTTGCCGACGAAGTGGAAACCTCTCTTCGAGGCATCTGCAGGTTGTGCCTTCAGTTCGCAGAAAAAAGAGGCACAGCAGACGATCAAACGCCTCATCTCAAATGAGTAGAGATTTGTAGATGAATAGTCTGAACTAACTGAATATTAATTGGAATTTCCAGCGTCATAAACTCATATAATGCGTGAAATAAAATTGATATTCGACCTCGCCTTGGTGAGAAAAATAACCTGAATTATTTTCTGTTTCCGTGCTATATTATTTAACGGAAGATTTTCATTCCGCAAATCGGAAGGGTTTTCCATGAAAATCCCCTTGCAAACCAAGCCTGCCATCTGGGGTGCCGTTGGTGGCGCGATTGCCCTTGCCGTTGTCGGATTCACCTGGGGTGGCTGGTCGACGGCGTCGTCGAGCGAACGCTTGGCGAAGCTCAGGGCCGAGAATGCCGTTGTCGCGGCCTTGTCTCCGATCTGCGTGAGCAACTTCCAAAAGCAGCCCAATGCCGATGCCGCCCTTGCCGAGCTGAAGAAGATCAGTTCGTGGAGCCAGGGCGATTTCATCGCCAAGGGCGGCTGGGCCACGATGATCGGCAGCCCGTCGCCGGACGCTGCCGTCGCCAAGGCCTGCGCCGAAACGCTCGGCACGGCCAGGACCTGAGACGATCGGCGACAGCCGCACGCAGCGACATCGCTCACGATCACGAGCCATTCCGCGTGAGCAGCGCGGAGATGGTGGCGATCATGTCGCCTCCTGCTCCGCAAGAGGAGTTTCATATGGCCAAGGGACAGACGCGCGGCAATCGAGAGGCCAAGAAGCCCAAGAAGAAAAAGGAAGCGGCGGCAGTGCCCGTGTCCGCAAAGGGCCTGCCAGTAGCGCTCGAACTCGCGGGAAAACCGAAGAAGAAGAGCTGACATGAATACCCGCAGCCGGGAAACCACGGTCACATTCAGGAAGCCGTTCAGGCTGAGCGTGTTGGACCATACGCAGCCTGCCGGCACCTACCGCGTGGTGGTCGACGAGGAGGAGATTCCAGCCGCCTCGTTCCTGGCCTATCGCCAGATCGCCACCATGCTGCACACGCCGTCGCTGTCTTCGTCGGGCAGCTCACAGGTGTTCGCGGTGAGCCCGGGCGAACTGGCCAGCGCGTTGGAGGCTGACCTCAGCGCTTGAAGCATTCCGGTGTGGAGGCCCGCGCGACAGCCTCCGCAGCGCCGGCACATGCGATATGCGCGGCGGAGGAACGCGATGCGTCACTCCGCCATCGCGCGTTTCGATCCCGAGTCGAACGACCGGATCGATCCGATCGCTCGTAAGATTGCTCCAAAACCAGGAGTGCGGCTGTGGCGTCCTTCCGAGCCGCGCCAGCCAGCCGAGGCCGCTTGCGATAGGCGATCGCTCGCGCCGGCGCCAGCGAACGGCCGCTACCCAAGACCGGCGTGGGACGATCCGTCGTCGATGGCCGGCCGCACGAACCAGGAGCCCTATCATGGCGCTCGAACAAGCCTGCATGGAACTGATCCCCAAGCCCTGGGGATCGACCGACCTGCTTCCCTGGAGCGGAACCGGGCATCCCGGCATTCCGATCGGCGAACTCCGGTTCCAGCGCTGCGACAAGCACGCACCGGAACCGGCCCTGCTGCTCAAGCTCCTGTTCACGGAGGAGGCTTTGTCGATTCAGGTACATCCGGACGATGCCGCCGCCCATGCGATGGGGCTGCCGCGCGGGAAAACGGAAGCCTGGTACATCCTGTCCGCTGCATCCGACGCGGCGGTCGGAGTCGGTCTCGAGGCTGCCGTCAATCCGGAGCGATTGCGGGCGGCCATTGCGGATGGCTCGATCGCCCAGCTCGTCGCATGGCACAAGCCGGCCGCAGGCGAGATCATCGCCGTCCCGGCCGGGACGATCCACGCGATCGGCGCAGGCCTCGTGCTCGCCGAGATCCAGCAGCGCAGCGACACGACGTTCCGTCTCTTCGATCATGGCCGTGCCCGCGACCTTCATATCGAGCAGGGCGTTGCCGTGGCTTATGCCGGGCCTGCGGAACGCACCGCGCCGGCACGGCGCCTGAGCGGCGTCCGGACCCTGCTCGTCGCAAATCCCTATTTCGTCTTCGAGCGGATCGACCTGCCTGCCGGATCGATCTGGGAGCTCGATGTCCGGTGCGAGACCTGGCTGGCTGCCATCGCCGGCGACGCCAGGATCGGCGCGTTCGAAATCGGCGTTGGCCAATGCTGTTTCATCGAGGCGCAGGCCGCGCGCATCGCGCCGGGCGAAGCCGGCCTGTCCTGCCTCGTCGCCTATGACGCCGCAACGCCCAACCGCGATCTCCTGCAACGGGTCGACGGGGAGGGCATGCCCCGGTTCCGCGAGACGGTTTCTCCGCCGACCGGGCCGCCACAGGCCGTTGCGAGTTCGCCAGTTCCGTCCACGGAGGCACGATCATGAGCCCGACCAAACGCATCGCCTTCATCGGCAACTCGCTGCCCCGCCGCTGCGGGATCGCGACCTTCACCACGGATCTGCAGCAGGCGATCGCATCCTCCGACGTCGACACCTCCATCGTCGCCATGAATGACGTGGGCGAGAGCTACGACTATCCGTTTTCCGTGCACTGCCAGATTTCCGACCAGCGGCTCGAAGACTATGCGCGTGCGGCCGATTTCCTGAACGAGGGCCGCTTCGATGTCGTCTCCCTCCAGCACGAGTTCGGCATCTTCGGCGGCGAGGCCGGGAGCCATATCATGGCGCTGCTGTCGCGCCTGACCATGCCCGTCGTCACGACGCTCCACACTGTCCTGGCCGAACCGAATGCCGCGCAGCGCGACGTGATGGAGCGGATCATCGATGCCTCGGCCCGCGTGGTCGTCATGGCGGAGAAGGGGCGCGACCTGTTGCGGACCGTCTATCGATTGCCGGCGGACAAGATCGAGGTGATCGCGCATGGCATTCCCGAATTCACCTTTGTCGAGCCCGATGAAGCCAAGGAGAGGCTGGGCTTCGCCGATCACTCCGTCATCCTGACCTTCGGCCTCTTGTCACCCAACAAGGGCATCGAGGTGATGATCGACGCGATGCCCTCGATCCTGAGGCGGCGTCCCGATGCGATCTATGTCGTTCTGGGCGCCACGCATCCCCATCTCGTCCGCGAGCATGGCGAGGCCTATCGCGAAAGCCTGATGGCGCGTGTTCGCGAGCTCGGGGTCGAGGATCACGTCGTCTTTCTCGACCAGTTCGTCGATCAGGCGACGCTGCTCGGCTTCATCTCCATGTGCGATGTCTATGTCACGCCCTATCTCAACGAGGCGCAGATGACGTCGGGCACGCTGTCCTACAGTTTCGGTCTGGGTAAGGCCGTGGTTTCGACGCCCTATTGGCACGCCATGGAATTGCTCGCCGACGGGCGCGGCATCCTCGTGCCCTTCGGCGACGTCGTCGCCATCGGCAACGAGATCGCGGGTCTGCTGACCGATGCGCCCCGGCGCCAGGCCATGAGGCTGCGTGCCTATGCGAGCAGCCGCTCGATGACCTGGGAGCGGACCGCGAAACGCTACCTCGCCGCCTTCGAGACGGACCGCCGAGGTCGTGTACTGAGCGCCGTTGCGGGCTTGAGCCAGCCGAGTGCCCTTCCGGCGACGGTCCCGCCGCCGGAGATGCAGACCGGCCACCTCCTGTCCATGTGCGACGATACCGGGCTGTTCCAGCACGCCGTTCACTCCGTGCCGGACCGCTCGCATGGCTATTGCGTCGATGACAACGCCCGCGCTCTGCTTCTCGCCAACACCCTGAGCGGTACCGGCGAGACGGGTCTGCCGGACGCACTTGCGACACGGTTCGCCTCCTTCATCCAGCACGCCTGGAATCCGGATCGGCGGCGCTTCCGCAATTTCATGAGCTTCGATCGGCGCTGGCTCGAGGAGGCCGGGTCGGAAGACAGCCATGGCCGCACGCTCTGGGCGCTCGGCGTCTGCGCCCGTGACGATGCGAGCACTTCGCGGCGGCAATGGGCTGCCGCGCTCTTCGCCGAGGCCCTGCCCATCATCGAGCGTTTCAGTTCCCCGCGCGCCTGGGCTTTTGCCTTGCTGGGCCTCGACGCTCATTGCGCCACTGCGGTGGCCGCGTCCGTGCGCACGCTTCTCGCCGACCGCTTGCTCGGCCTCATCACGGCGGTCGAAACGCCGGACTGGGTCTGGTTCGAGGAGGGGCTCTCCTATGACAATGCGCGCCTGTCCCAGGCCCTGATCGCGACGGGACTGGCGATGAAGGCGCCGGCCTATATCGAGGCCGGCCTGCGCTCGCTGCGTTGGCTCACGCATCTACAGACGACGCGGGCAGGCCTGTTCAGGCCGGTCGGCTCGGAAAGCTTCGGCGACCGGCGCAGCTCTCCGAAGGCTTTCGACCAGCAGCCGCTGGAGGCGACGGCGGCGATTTCGGCCTGCCTCGCAGCCTGGCGGGCCGATAACGACCCGCAATGGCGCAGCGAAGCCGCGCGCGCTTTCGCCTGGTTCCTGGGCGACAACGACCTCTCCACGCCCCTGGTCGATCTCGACACCGGCGCCTGTCGTGACGGCCTGCATCGCGACCGACCGAACGAGAACCGCGGTGGCGAATCCGTGGTATCCTACCTGCTCAGCCTCGCCGAGATTCGCCAGCTTGCCCGCGTCAGCGGGGATCGCCCGAAACTGGCGCCGCTTCGGGCCTTGCATGCCTGAGCCTTCGGCGACCTTGCTCAAAACAGATCGGCGGACGTCTTGTCCCAGCCCAGTTTCCTAAACCGACAGACCCTGCATCTGCGTCCAGACCCGTCTCGGGTCGTCGTGCGTCGGTTCGGTCCCGCCGGTGAGCCACAGGATTTCAATCCCGCCGAGAAGGCCAAGGCGAACCATATCGTCAACCGGGTTCTATCGCTCGACCCGGACGAGGCGGCGAATCTGCTGGCCGAGGTGCTCGAAAACTTCAACGGCCGGCACCGCAATCTGCTGGAGAGATTCGAGGCGCGCGCCGATGAGATGGAGGATGCCTTTGCCGCTCACGGCGCCTTCACCAAGGTCCAGCGCCAGCTGGTCGGAGCCTATTTCCTGCACGAGTATTCGTTTGAGGCGGCCGCGCTCTTCAACCCGAGCATCATCGCGCATCCCGACCAATCCAATGCTCCAGCCGGCGGGCTTCGCTTCATCCTCAGCGTTCGCGCGGTTGGCGAGGGGCATATCTCGTCCCTGACGTTCCGGTCCGGATCGATCGCGGCGGATGGCGAGGTCAGCGTCGACCCGACCTCGCGCCTGGCGACGATCGCCACCTTGCACAACCGGATGGCGCGGCTCGATGGCGAGGATGTCGAGGTCGTCTTCGCAGCCGATAGCGACATCAGCGAGCGGGTGATCTTTCCCGTGACCGCGGCACAGTCGAACGGCATCGAGGATGCGCGCTTCGTCGCCTTCGAGGAGGATGACGGCATCGTCTATCGCGCCACCTATACGGCCTATGACGGCAGGTCGATCCGCTCCGAGCTGATCGAGACCCGAGACTTCCTGTCGTTCCGGCTGTCGCCGTTGCGGGGGGCGGCTGCCGTGAACAAGGGCATGGCGCTGTTTCCGCGCAAGCTCGGCGGCCGCTACGCGATGATCTCCCGGCAGGACAATGAGAACCTCCATCTGATCTATTCGGATGATCTCCTGACCTGGGACGGCGGGGTCGCGCTCCTGAAGCCGCGATACCCGTGGGAGTTCGTGCAGATCGGCACTTGCGGCTCGCCGATCGAACTCGACGAGGGCTGGCTCCTCCTGATCCACGGCGTCGGAGCGGTCCGAAAATATACGATCGGGGCGGTTCTGCTCGACAAGGCGGACCCATCGAAAGTGTTGGGACGCCTGCGCCAGCCTTTCGTCCAGCCCGAGCCTTCGGAACGGGAAGGATACGTGCCGAACGTCGTCTACACCTGCGGCGCGATACGCCACCGCGACTTGATCGTCCTGCCTTATGCGGTCTCGGACACCTTCTGCCATTTCGCCACGGTGAAGGTCGCAGCCCTCCTTGAAGCCATAGAAGCTGAAGATAGCTGGATGCGTGCCGGCGCACAGGAATAGGCCGGCTACAGCGCCAGTTTTAGGGCGCGCCGGCCCATTCCTGTGCACGGGCACTCGCCGATAGCTTCACAATGCAACACGTCGATCGTTGTTTTTTGCAACAGATCCTCGTGTGTTGCCTTTTCGAATTTGCGTTATGCAACAGACCGTTGTTGCATGAAGCTGCAACTGCAGAATTCTCCAAGTTACACGTAAGACATTGCACTTACGAGAGTATCGAAGTGCAACAGTTGCCGAAACCGCTCGATCTGGAACATAAACTCATGCCGAAACACGGCCAGGGCCGGATGTCAGGCCCGTGTCTCGATGATCAGTCCATCATACGCAACCTCGATATTTCCCTCCAAACGTTTGGACAGGCTCGCATAATCGAGATCGGCATGGAGGTTCGTCAGGATCGCGCGCTTTGGCTTCAACGCTGCGATCGTCTCAAGCGATTGCGCGAGATGGAAATGGCTCGGATGCGGCGTCTCGCGCAAGCAATCGAGGATCAGCACATCAAGCCCCGCCATGGCCTCCAGGGCGGCCGGCGGGATCAGACTGACATCCGGCAGATAAGCCAGATCGCCGAAACGGAAGCCGAGCGCTTCGTAATTCGGCCCGTGCTCGACGCGGAACGGCAGCGCCTCGATCGGGCCTCCGGGGCCGTCGATCGTCCGGCTGCGCCCGGCGCTGATCTCATTCAGATCGAGGATCGGCGGATAGTAGCTGCCCGGCGGCATCTCGAAGAGATAGCCGAAGCGTCCATGCAGCGAAGCCTGCGTCGGCTTGTCGGCATAGATGGGGATGCGACGGTGCATGTGCAGGACCAGCGCGCGCAAATCGTCGATGCCGTGGGTATGGTCGGCGTGGTCATGCGTCATCAGCACGCCGTCGAGCGCCGGAACCTCGGCCGAGAGAAGCTGCTCGCGCAGATCCGGCGACGTGTCGACCAGCACCCGCGTCGTGCCGTCCGGACCGGAACGCGTCACCAGGATCGAGCAGCGCCGGCGGCGGTTCTTCGGATCGGCAGGATCGCAGGCGCCCCAGCCGGAGCCGGGCCGCGGCACACCGCCGGAGGAGCCGCAGCCGAGGATCGTGACCGTCAGCGCCATGGCCGGATCAGGCGACCTGCGCCACGGGCGCGGCGTGATCCATCTTCCAGTAACAACGCTGCGCGTTTTCCGTGGTGATCCGGGCGGCCTCGTCGAAGTCGACGCCGATCGTATCGGCCAGAACCTTCGCTGTCTCAGCGACATAAGCGGGCTGGTTACGCTTGCCTCTGAACGGCACGGGCGCAAGATAGGGCGCGTCCGTCTCGACCAGCAGCCGTTCGCGCGGAACCATGCGGGCGATCCGGCGCAGGTTCTCGGAGGTCTTGAAGGTCAGGATGCCGGAGAAGGAGACATAGAGGCCGAGCTCGACGCCGGTCATCGCCAGCGCTTCGCCGGCCGTGAAACAATGCAGGATGGCGGGGAAGGCGCCCTTCCCCATTTCCTCGCGCAGGATCGCCGCCATGTCGTCATCGGCCTCGCGCGAATGGATGACGAGCGGCAACTGCGTCATGCGCGCCGCGGCGATGTGCGTGCGGAACCCCTGCGCCTGCGCCTCGCGCGGGCTCGAATCGTAGTGATAGTCGAGCCCGGCTTCGCCGATGGCGACGCAGCGTGGGTGACGGGACAGCTCGACGAGCCGTTCGGCCGTGACGTCGAGCTCCTCATGCGCCTGATGCGGATGGGTGCCGACCGAGAACCAGACCGAGGGAAAGCGCTCGGCGATTCCGGCATAGTCCGCGAAACGCGCCACCCGTGTCGAGATCGTCACCATCCGGCCGATGCCGGCGGCCTCGGCCCGCGCGACATAGGCCGGCAGGTCCTCGGCGAAATCCGGAAAGTCGAGATGGCAATGCGTATCGATCAGCATCACGCGGCCTGACCATCCTCGGGCTCGACATAGCGCGGGAAGACCGCGCTCGGCGCCGGCAACGCTGTCCCGCTGCCCAGACGACCGGCCTTGCCGAGTGCCGCGAAATTGCGCGCCTCGGCCGGAACGCCAAGCAGGTCGAGCAATTTGCCCGCGGCCACCGGCATCACCGGCTGCACCAGGATCGCGACCTGCCGGATCACCTCGATCGTGACATAGAGCACGGTGTCACGGCGGGCCGGATCGGTCTTGGTCAAGCGCCAGGGCTCGTTGGCGGCGAAATAGCGGTTCGCCTCCGCCACCACGGCCCAGATCTCGGCGAGCAGGCTGTGCAGGGCGAAATCCTTCATCGCCTCGCGCGCCCTGGCGAGCGCGCCGTCGGCCATGGCGAGCATCGCGTCGTCGGCCTCGGTCAGCGTCCCGCAAGGCGGCACCCTGCCCTCGCAGTTCTTGGCGATCATCGAGAGCGAGCGCTGCGCGAGATTGCCGAGATCGTTGGCGAGGTCGGCATTGATCCGCCCGACGATGGCGTCATGGCTGTAATTGCCGTCCTGGCCGAAGGAGACCTCGCGCAGGAAGAAATAACGCAACTGGTCGACGCCATAGGTCGCGGCGAGGTCGAACGGGTCGACCACATTGCCGAGCGACTTCGACATCTTGGTGCCCTTGTTCAGCAAGAAGCCGTGGCCGAAGACGCGCTTGGGCAGCGGCAGCCCTGCCGACATCAGGAAGGCCGGCCAATAGACCGTGTGGAAGCGGACGATGTCCTTGCCGATGATGTGGACGTCGGCCGGCCAGTAATGGGCGCGCGGGCTCGCCGGATCGGGAAAGCCCGTTCCGGTCAGGTAGTTGTTGAGCGCGTCGACCCAGACATACATGACATGCTTCGGGTCGCCCGGAACGGGCAGCCCCCAGTCGAAGGATGTGCGGCTGATCGAGAGATCCTCGAGCCCGCCTTTGACGAAGGAGACGACTTCGTTCTTCCGCGTCTCGGGCGAGACGAAGTCCGGCACGTCCGCATAAAGCTTCAGCAGCGCGTCCTGGTATTTGGCGAGGCGGAAGAAATAGCTCTCCTCCTCGACCCACTCCACCGGGGTCCCCTGCCCGCCCAGCCGCGTGCCGTCGGGCTGGAGGGTGGTCTCCTCTTCGCCGTAGAAGGCTTCGTCGCGGACGGAATACCAGCCGGAATATTTGGCGAGATAGATGTCGCCATTGGCCTCCATCCGGCGCCAGAGCTCGTCGGTCGAGATCTTGTGGTCAGGATCGGTGGTGCGGATGAAACGGTCGAAGGAACAGCCGAGCGCCTGCTCCATCTCGTGGAAGCGGGCCGCGATCCCGTCAACGAACGCCTTCGGCGAAAGACCGTTCTGAGCGGCCGTGCGCTGCACCTTCTGGCCGTGCTCGTCGGTGCCGGTCATGGCGAAGACGTCGTAGCCGTCGAGCCGCTTGAAGCGCGCGATCGCGTCCGCGGCCACCATCTCATAGGCGTGGCCGATATGCGGCGGCCCGTTGGTATAGTGGATCGCGGTCGTCAGGTAGAATTTCGGGGCCGTGGCCATCATCTGTCCGAGAGCTTCGCTTCACGCTGCGCGCGAGCGGGAAACCGCAGCCGACAGATCATGAAACATCGACATCACCAGCGGGCGGCGGTCGAGATTATAGGTCTCGACCTCGCGCGCCGAACGTTCCAGCTTTTCCCATACCTCCGCCAGCGGTGCAAGGCGCGCCGGTTGCGCCGCAGCATGCGCGTGGAGATGGTCGGAGAGCCAGCCCTGCACCGTCTCGATCATCACGGCGAAGTCGCGCTCGCCGGCCTTGCCGGCGACGTCCTCGGCCAGCGCCAGCAGGGCGGCAAGGTCGATCTGCGGCAAGGCATCGAGCCGTGCCCGCACCGCCTCGACCAGCGCTAGCGTCTCGGGATCGACATAGGTCAGGGCGCGCCTGACCGAGCCTTCCGCGAGATGGGACGCCCGCAGCAGGGCCGACGCGTCGAACGGCGTCTCCATGCGCTCCAGGGCGATGCTCCCGGCCTCGAGCACCTGCTCGGCCGGCAAAGGCTCGAAGCTCAGGAGCCGGCAGCGCGAACGGATCGTTGGCAGCAGCCTTCCCGGCGCATGGGCGACGATGAGGAACAGCGCCCTTGGCGGCGGCTCTTCCAGCAGTTTCAGCAGGGCGTTCGCGGTCGGCCGGTCCATATCCTCGGCGGAATCGACGATGCAGATGCGCCAGCCGCCTTCCGCCGCGCTGGCGCCGAAGCGGTCGATGACGCGGCGAGCCGCATCGACGGGGATGTTGCTGGTGTAGCTCTTGCCGTCCGGCTTCAGGCTGCGGCGCAGCAGATGCAGATCCGGATGCGAGCGGGCCATGACGCGCCGCGTCGCCGGGTCGTTCTCCGGCATGGCGAGGCTGTCGCTACGGGCCGCCCGCTCCGAGGGATCGCCCGCCGCCAGCATGAAGCGCGCGGCACGATAGGCGAAGCTCGCCTTGCCGATGCCCTCCGGGCCGCCGAGCAGCCAGGCATGATGCATCCGGCCGCCGCGCAGCGCATCGAGGAAGGCGCGTTCCTGCGACGCGTGGCCGATCAGGGCCAGGGTCTCGCGCGGATGCGGCGCGATGGGCAGCCGGTCTGGTTCGTCGCTGGTCTCGCGCATCAGGATTCCGGTCCGATTGGGAGGCGGTCGCGCAGGGCGTTCCAGGCGGCGTCGGCGAGTTCTTCCGCCGGCAGCGCCGCATCGATCACGACGCAACGTTGCGGCTCGCGCCTGGCGATGTCCAGATAGGCCCCGCGGAGCTTGCGATGAAAGGCGAGCGCCTCGCCTTCGAAACGATCGACGCTCTCGCCGGGGCTGCGACGCTTGGCGGCGCGGGCGAGACCGATTTCGGGATCGAGATCGAGGATCAGCGTCAATTCCGGCATCAGCCCGTCGATGGTGACCTGTTCGAGCTCGCCGAGCAAACTCGCGTCGATATCGCCGAGGACGCCCTGATAGACGCGGGTCGAATCGATGAAGCGATCGCAGATCACCCAGTTGCCCTGCGCCAGAGCCGGGCGGATCAGGCGGTCGATATGGTCGATCCGCGCCGCCGAAAACATCAGCGCCTCGGCAAAGGCGCCGTATTGTTTGATGCGGCCGGCCAGGATGGCCTCGCGGATGGCTTCCGCCTTTGGCGAGCCGCCGGGCTCGCGCGTCGTGACGACGCTCGCGCCGCCATCGCGCAGCCGTTGCGCCAGCGTCCTCGCCAGCGTCGACTTGCCGGCGCCCTCGCCGCCTTCCAGCGTGATGAAATGACCGTGCTGCACGTCAGGACCGCGTGATCCGGGCGAGCGCCTGACGAACCCAGCCGGTCGAGACTTCGAGCAAGGCATCGAGCGCCCGGCTCTGCAAACTCCCCGCCTTGACCGTCTCCGCGGCGTAGAGCGGAACCTCCAGCGTCTTCACATCGCCGCGCGAGACGACGAGCTGCGCCACCGCGGCGCCTTCCTGCACCGGCACATTCAAGGGGCCCTGATAGACGATCCGGGCCGAGAGGCGCTCGCCCGTGCCACGCGGCAACAGCAGGCTGACCGCGCCCTTGGTCCGCAGGGCAATGCGGCCCTTCTCGCCGCCATAGACGCTGGCCTCGCCGATCACCTCGCCATCGGCGAAGAGCTGGCGCTTCTCAAAGGCTCGGAAACCCCATTCGAGCAGCTTGCGGGCCTCGGCGGCGCGGTCCCGCCCGTTCTTGAGCCCGTTCACCACGACGATCAGCCGCTGGCCGTTCTCGATGGCCGAGCCGACCAGCCCATAGCCGGATTCCTCCAGATCGCCGGTCTGCAATCCATCCGCCCCGATCTCCATCGTCAGCAGCGGATTGCGGTTGACCTGGCGGATCTTGTTCCAGGTGAATTCCTTCTGGCCGAAGATTTTGTAGAGCTCGGGGTAGGTCTTGACGATGTGGTTCGCCAACAGCGCGAGCTCGCGCGCCGTGACCCGCTGTTCGGGATCGGGCATGCCGGTCGCGTTGCGGAAGACGGATTTCGTCAGGCCGAGCGCCCTCACCCGCTCGGTCATGATACGGCCGAAGGTCGCCTCGTCGCCGGCGATCGCTTCGGCCAGCGCAATGGCCGCGTCGTTGCCCGCCTGGACGATCAAGCCCTGCAGGATGTCGGAGAGCTTGATCCGGCTGCGCACCATCGCGAACATCGTCGTGCCGCGCGCCGGGGCGCCGCCCTTGCGCCAGGCATTCTCGGAAATGCCGATCTCGCTATCGAGATTGAGCCGCCCTGCCCCGATTTCCTGGAAGGCGACGAGCGCGGTCGCGATCTTGGCCATGCTGGCCGGCACCATCGGATCGTCGGCCGACTTCTCGTAGAGAACCGCGCCGCTGTCGGAATCGAGCAGGAAGGCGAAGGGCGCCTGCGATTGGAAATTCTGGGCTCGCGCTTCGGGAGCCGCGACGAAGACGAGAAGCAGCAGCGCCAACCCGCGCAGAAACCTTCCCGCGAGGGGGAACGGCCTGCCTTGCGATGTCGGGTCAAACGTCGCGCTCATACTCCGATCTGAAGCAGAGCGCCCCGGCCGAGGTCAAGCCGGGCCAGCGTCAATTCCGTGCCAGCGATTGCAGCGTCTGCGGTGCCAGCCGGTTCAGCGGGTGATTGCCGGAGAAGCGCTCGCCCGGCGCCTTCTCGGGCGTGGCGAACAGGCTTGCGACATTGCCCCGCACCGGCGGCAAGGTCGTACGCAGGGTCGCGGGAACCGCGACCGGCCGGGCTGCGTTGGCAATGGTGTCGAGATCGAACGGACGGTTGGGCGGCAGCGGCGCGGCATGAACCGGCGTACCCGCAGCCGTCGAAACCGGCGTATTCAGCGGCCTCGAACTCGCCGAGGCCAAGCTGGCGACGACGGGGTCGCTCGGCGCGACGACGCGCGGCTGCGGCGGCGCATAAGCCTGCGCGACCGGCTGGCTGGCTGGCGGCGCGCTGACCGGGGCCGGTTCAGGCTCGAATGCGGGCTGTGTGTCCAGGTCCGGGGTCGGCGTGCGCGTGGTCGACACCCCGCTCGCGCTCGCGACCATGGTGCGCGCGCTGGTTCCGGGGATCGGAGCCGGCGAGCCGTCCGTGCGCAGCGTCGCAAGCAGGAGATTATCGTCCGAGCCCGCCAGCGAGGCCTGGCCGAGATATTCCATCTTGATGCGGGCCGTGCCGAGATGGCGGAAGGCCAGCGCCTCGGCCGTCTTCTGCGAAACGTCCATCAGGCGGCCGCCATGGAACGGTCCGCGGTCGTTTACGCGCACGATGATCGAACGGTTATTGAGGAGGTTGGTGACGCGCGCATATGCCGGGAGCGGCATGGTCGGGTGCGCGGCGGTGATGCTGTTGCGGTCGTAGACTTCGCCGTTCGAGGTTCGGCGGCCGTGGAAAGCCTCGCCATACCAGGAGGCCGTGCCGACGGCGCTGTAGCCGACGGGCTTTTCGAATGGGACGTAGCGCTTGCCCGCGACCGAATAGGCTTTTCCGACCAGCAGGCGCCCCCCGCCCTTCGGTACCGGCTCGCCATCGGCGATGACGCGCGGGCTGGCGGCGCCGTATTTCGACTGCGGAAAGGCGCCGATTTCCTTGGAGCGGCGACCGGCAACCTGATTTCCGGCGCAGTTGGCGACGAGCAGCCCGGCGAGAACCACGCAGCCGAGTCTTGCAATGGACATGGAGCCAGAGGGCGCCGTGATCGACCCGGAGTCTTCGGAGGACGTTTCCATGGTCGACAAGCGAGCGCCTCGAATCATGCCGTCATTCCGTCTTTCAAGCCAAAAACGTCGCGCCGGACCAAAGTCGCAAGCGCGACCTTGCCGAGTTTTCGGCTAATTCCATTAAGGGATCGTTAAACGAAGACAGCGCGACGCGCCGCCATCGGAGGGCCATCCCCTGCCTTGGAGCGGGCACAAAAGTGTCGGAAAACGGACACGTGTCAACCCGATCCGCCGACCCTTCGGTTTTTTCGGGGGAACGTTGCGCCTATGCCACGCTCGGAACAGGGTGGTCGCCGGGCCTCGAAAGCGGTCGAAAATCGCCGGATCGGCGTGATTTTGAGCCGAACGGCTGTGCACGGGACAGCTTCCGGGCCACTTGCAAAATCTGTGGGCGAGCGGCATTGAACGGGCCACCGGAAGGGTGGCCGAGTGGTTTAAGGCAGCGGTCTTGAAAACCGCCGTGGGTGCAAGCCCACCGTGGGTTCGAATCCCACCCCTTCCGCCATTGGTTGCCGATCACTGCATCGCCGCCAACTGGCATAGCGAACCATACCCCCGACACGCGCTCCAACACAGAACGAGCTTCATGGTCCAGCGAGGCTGCCTGGCTCGTCTTCGGCACCCAACCCCCTGAAGATGAGCGCTATGATCCTCGCTGCCTGAGCATCCCTGCCGCGATGGGATGGGATTTGCCAGAGGACTCCGAGAAGCATCAAAACATCATCGGCATTTGCATCGCGATCAATCGCGCCGGCGGTCTCGCATGCAGCGATGAGTGAACGCACTGCCAACAGCATCTGCTGATAGGTTTCGCGTTCGTCATCCTCGGACGTGGCCCCTTGCAGAAGTTTTGCCACGCCGCGCTTCATGGCGCTGGAATCCGCCACCTGGGCGCACCACAGACGAAATGCCTCCAGCGGCGGATGCTCCTGCAGAAGCGTGGATGCGAGAGCCGCAAGGGCGTTGATCTCCTTGCGATAAATCGCCAGGGCCAGAGCTTCCCGCGTCGGGAAGTGCCGATAGAGCGTGCCTTGCCCGACTCCGGCTGCCTTGCCGATGGCGCTGAGCGGCGTTTCGGGATCGGCGGTCAGGGCCTTTCGTGCCACCTCGAGGATGCGATCACGGTTGGCGCGGGCGTCCGCTCGCAATCCATCCTCTTGTGCAGCCATATCGCCTCTTGACTAAGCGGACAATTGTCCGTTATTTGGCAACAAGCGGACAGTTGTCCGAATATAGTGCATGTGGAGACGGACATGCAATATGCCAAGCTCGGCCGGACGGGCCTCGATATTTCGCCTATCGCTATTGGCTGTATGGGGTTCGGGGACCCGTCGCGCGGTTACCCTTCCTGGTCGCTCGACGAGGCAGCAAGTCGACGTCTCGTTCGCCATGCACTCGAGGCGGGCATCAATGTCTTCGACACCGCCAATTTGTATTCGAACGGTTCCAGCGAGGAGATCCTCGGGCGGGCCCTGAAGGACTTTGCACACCGCGAAAACGTGGTGATCGCCACCAAACTCAGCGCCCCCATGCGCGACGGACCCAATAGTATGGGGCTATCGCGCAAGGCGATCATGACCGAAGTCGATATGAGCCTCAGGCGCCTGGGCACCGACTATATCGACCTCTACCAAATCCATCGTCGTGACAGGACCACCCCCTGGGAAGAAACGCTCGCGGCCCTGAACGATGTCGTCAGGGCCGGCAAGGTCCGCTATCTCGGCGCATCGTCCATGAAGGCCTGGGAATTCGGCAAAGCGCTACACCTGCAGGAATCCAATGGCTGGGCCCGCTTCGTGTCGATCCAGGATAGCTACAATCTTCTCGACCGCGAGGAAGAGCGCGAGATGCATCCGCTTTGCATCGATGAAGGGGTGCAGACCATCATCTACAGCCCTCTCAACCGCGGCCGGCTGGCCCGGCCGTGGGGTGTGACCACTGCACGAGCGGAAAGCGAAGCGGTCTACAAGCTAGGAGCAGCCACGGCCGACAGCGACAAGCTGATTGTCGATGCGGTGGGGGCGATTGCGGAAGAACGGGGCGTCGGCCGGCCCGTGATTGCGCTGGCCTGGTTGCGTCGCAATCCTGTGGTGGCAGCTCCGATCGTCGGTGCGCTGAAAGCAGAGCATATCGACGACGCCGTGGCCTCCCTGTCGATCAGCCTCACCGACGAGGAGGCGGCACGGCTGGAGGCGCCCTATACGCCGCGGCTCGACCATCAGGGAGTGTCAGACCCGGCCATGCTGCGCCGCGCGGCTGAAACAGCCACAGGATACAGCATCAGCCGTCTCCCCGTCCGTGAACTGAGCCAGGTGACATGAACCTTGCTCGTTCTGGCGACTGACATGTCATCTTCGAGGCGATACTGACGACAACTGTTTGACCGGATCAGAGCGACAGCCGGGCCTGCAGGTCGTTAAGGAGCCACCGGCCAGCCGGGCCAGGTACATGGTCCGCCATACGGGCGGCGTAGATGGTCAGGGCGTTCGCCGGGTCACGGGCATCTTCGGCCAGCTCGAGCCGAACCAGATTGCCGGCTGCGAGATGATCGGCAATCAGATACTCCGGCATGCGGCACCAGCCGAAGCCGGCCAGCAGGAAATCCAGTCTGCGGCCGAGGTCGACAAAGCGCCACCGCGTGGCGCTGGCCAGGCCGTAATTGTTCGCTTCCCGATCGACCGGATCGGACAGGACGAGCTGGATATGGCGCTCCAGGTCGTCGCGGGTTGCCGGACGACCAAGCACTGCCAATGGGTGTTCGGCGCTGACCACGGGCGTCAGCGCCACGCGCAGGATCGGCGAAGCCACGACGTCCTCGGGCACCACCGGCAGCAGCAGGCAGAAGGCCAGTGCGACGTCGCTGCTGCGCAAACGACGCAGCGCCCCGCCCAGCCCCTCGGTCGAGAAGCTGATGGGAAGATGCGGATAGGCCTGGTGCAAAGCGCGCAGGCTTTCGATGAGCGGGGCGGTAGGCACCAGCGGATCTATGGCCAGGGCGAGCTCGGGCTCGATCCCGCCTCGCGCACCGATGGCGACGGCCTCGAAGCGTGCCGCGCTCGAAAGCACCAGTCGGGCCTGATCGACCAGAACCCGGCCCGTTTCAGTCAGGCGGGGGCGATGGGTGCTGCGGTCAAAGAGCTGGACGCCCTGCGCGGCTTCCAATGTCGCTACCGACTGGCTGATTGCCGATTGCGCGCGGCGCAATTGCCGCCCGGCCGCTGAAAAGCTGCCGGTATCAGCAATCGTCACCAGGACGCGCAATTGGTCGAGGCTGAGACTGCCGATCATAATCCATCTCATTAGCCGATAGAGATGATCGGTTTATTATCGCTCCCGCCGCTGAATAGAAAGCCCTACATGTCGTCCACATCTGTTCCGGCTGTTCAGCCCAAAGCCTTGAGGACGCCATGCCCAACCTTCTCGTTGTCGAAACCAGCGCGCGCGGCGAGGCTTCGATTTCCCGTCAGCTGACCAAACGCCTTGTCGCCAATTGGCTCGAGGTGCACCCGGATGGCGCGATCGTGCGGCGCGACCTGGCCGTGGATGCGCTGCCGCACGTGACCATGCCGTGGTTATCGGCTTATTTCACGCCACCGCATGCCCATACCTCGGACATGGCCGAGCAACTGCGCCTCTCGGACGCGCTGGTTGCCGAATTGCTGGCAGCTGACGAGCTTGTCGTCGCCACGCCGGTCTACAACTACAATATCCCGGCCAGCCTCAAAGCCTGGATCGATCACATCGTGCGCAAGGGCGTAACGCTTGGCTTCGACGGCAAGGGACTGCTGATCGGCAAGAAGGCCACCGTGGTGCTGGCATCCGGCGGCATCTATGGCGAGGCTTCGCCCATCGACCACCTCAATTTTGCCCCGCGATACCTCACGGCCATTCTCAACGTCCTCGGTATCACCGATGTGAGGATTATCCACGGTGAAGGTGCCAAGGCCGTGGATATGGGTGAAGCAACGATGGACAGGTTCATCGACGCCGTCGTTCCGAAACTCGATCGTGCCGCGGCAGCCTGAGGCCGTTATCGATCGAAGTCAGCTCAGCGCGGTCCAGACCGCGTGACACAAGGACATCGCCAGGGCGAACACGGTTCCGGCGCCGATGGCGACCGCCAGGCCGACAGCAAAGTCCTTGAGCCAAGCGATTTGCTCATGCCGCTCGGAGGCTTGAAACGAGACAACCGCGGTGCGGCTTGTGTCGTGACGGTACTTAGTCTGACCCACGATGACATCTCCCGGTCCTGTACGGGCTACCGGGGCAAGCTGCGTTCCAGGGCCGTCGTCGGGAGGCGCGTTGAGCCGGCCGGTATGGGCAGCGACAGGGCATCTTCCAAAAGCTCAAAAGCCTACTTCGCGGCGGGTCGCTTTTCGGAAGGCCGGTCAGATCATCGTCCGGTACCTTCAGCCGCCCTGCCGAACGACGGAGGCGACGCGCATTACTGCGTCTTCAGCTTTCGATAGGTTCGCGTCTCGCGCGTGACCCAGCCGCGGAACGCCACGACGCTCGGCAATTGCGCCTTTCTTTCGGGATAGACCGCATAATAGGAGTCGCCCGACAAGATCGGCGGTCCAAACGGCATATGGAGTTCGTTTCGAGCGAGCTCGGCTTCGATGTAGCAGACGGGCACGATGGCAATGCCGATGCCCTGGACCGCGGCATTGATGAGCATCTCGGTGTGCGCGAACCGGGTTCCCTGAATTCGGCCCTGATAGTTGAGCCCGGAAAGCCGCAGCCAATGCAGCCACATGCTGGGGCGGCTGGCGTTCTGCAGCATCGGGAATTTCGCGAAATCCTCGTTTTCGAGCTTCGTTCCGAGCTCCACCAGCTTGGGCGAAGCCACAATGGCAATCTCTTCGGCAAACAATTCGACCGACCTGGCGTTCAGCCAGGTCCCGACCCCTCGCAGAATGGCGATGTCGAGGCGCGTGGTTTCGAAGTCCAGATCCGCGGGCGCCAGCGTGACTTCGATCGGGATCTCCGCATGCGCGCGGATGAATGTTTCGATCCGCCTGGGGAGCCAGCGCGCGCCCAATGTCGGATGGGTGCCGATCATGAGGGAGCTATCGACGGAGCGCCCCCGCACGGCGTCGATGGTGATTTCCTGGAGCTTGTCCAGCGTCAGCGCGAGGTCCCGGTAATAGTTCGCGCCGACTTCCGTCAGAACCAGACGTGGTCCCGACCGGTGGAACAACGGCACGCCGAGAAATTTCTCCAGATTGTGGATCTGCCTGCTGATGCCGCTCTGCGTGAGGCCCAGATCCTCCGCCGCCTTGGTGAAATTCATGAATCGCGCTGCCGCCTCAAATGCGTGCAAAGCTGAGAGCGACGGTAGGTAACGTCTCATGAGAACCTCGGTGGCCATCATGATTAAAAGTCATCCTAGATGAAATTTTCAACGTTTTTGTTTCATCGGGGAGCCGGTCAAACTCGGTCCGTCCGGCTCGATAAAGAGAGCCTGAGCGACTGATCCGAGGGGACAGGCAACAGCTCAGGCGCAGAAAGCCAGAGCCGCCGGATGTGAACTGGAGAGGGGAAGAGTATGGACAGGCGTGAGTTCAACAAGCTGATCGGCTTTGGCGCGGTTGCCGGAGCAGCCGGTCTCTATACGGGGAAAGGCGCTTTGGCGGCCGGTTCCCTGGAGCGGATCAAAGCGTCAGGCACCCTTCGGATCGCAGCCGTGGCGGACGGGGCTCCCTACTATCAGAAGAGCGTCACCGACGGCAGCTGGCGCGGATTCTACATCGATATCTGCAAGAAGCTCGCGGACGATCTCGGCGTGAAGATGTCGATCCTGGAAACGACGTGGGGCAACTCGGTGCTGGATCTCCAGGCCGACAAGATCGACGTCTTCTTCGGCCTCAACCCCACGCCGGAACGGCAGAAGGTCATCGATTTCTCCGGCCCGGTCTTCAAGAACGCCTTCACGATGGTCACCAAGAAGGGCCTGGGAGCGAAGAGCTGGAGCGACTTCAACAAGCCGGAAATGCGGATCGCGGTCGATGCCGGTTCGTCGCATGACGCCGCCGTCACCCGCCTCGCGCCCAATGCCCAGATCTCGCGATTGAAGACGGCCAGCGACGCGACCGCTGCCTTGCAGGCCGGGCGCGTCGATGCGCAGTGTCTGGTTCTGATCCTCTCGCTCTCGCTGCGCGCCAAGAACGCCGCGCTCGGCGAGATCGTCATGCCGACTCCGGCCGATTTCACCACCTCGAATGCGGGCTTCCGGCGTGAGGCCGATCAGTCCTGGCGCGAATTCGTGGATGGCTGGATCAGCAAGGAACGCGACAGCGGCTTCATCAAGAACGCCGTCGTGAAGAACATGGAACTCGTCGGCGTCAAGGAAAGCGACTTCCCCCCCGGATTCGAAATCTGATGGTCTAATATGGCGGGGCTTTAAGCCCCTCCATGCTCGATTTCGATCACGGGACTTCACCACCATGTATGAATGGGATTTCTCCATCCTGTGGGGCTACCGCTGGTTGCTCCTGCAGGGTCTGGGCGTGACTGTGGCTTTCACGGCCGCGACGGTCGTCGGCGGCCTGGCCATCGGCATGACCGCGGCCATCTGCCTGCTGTCCCGCTTCAGGATTCTGCGCGGGTTCGCGCTCGGCTTCATCGAGGTCTTTCGTTGCACGCCGGTCCTGGTGCAGCTGATCTGGTGCTACTATGCGCTGCCGATGATCGCGGGCATCGAAATGACCCCGATCACCGCGTCGCTTCTCGCCCTCTCCTGCTATGGCGGCTCGTTCTACGCCGAGATCATCCGTGGCGGCATCGTCTCGATCGACCCCGGTCAGTCCGAAGCCGCTTCGGCGTTGGGAATGACGCCTGCGCTGGCCATGCGCCGCATCATCCTGCCCCAGGCTCTGCGCCGGATGCTCCCGGCGCTGATGAACCAGTCGATCCTGCAGTTCAAGAACACCTCCCTGGTGTCGGTTCTCGCTGTTCCCGACCTGGTCTATCAGGGCCAGATCGCGGCCCATGACAGCTTCCGCCCGCTGGAAACCTACTCGGCCGTGGCGGTCGCCTATTTCATGATCCTCTTCCCCCTGACGCTGTATGTCCGCCGCCGCGAGCGCCGCCTGGGAGAGGCCCGATGACAGCGAAAACGCCGATGATCGAGATCTCCGGGTTGCGGAAATGCTTCGGCCAGCTGGAGGTCTTGAAGGACATCAACCTGCAGGTCGAGCAAGGCGGCGTCGTCGCTTTGCTGGGGCCGTCGGGATCGGGCAAGTCGACGCTGCTGAGATGCATCAACTTGCTGGTGACCCCCGATGACGGAACCATCCGCGTCGGGGAAGCCAGCTTCCAGTTCGGGAAATCGGTCCAGCAGCCCAAGACCAGATCGCTGGCCGCGTTCCGCACCCGCACCGGCATGGTGTTCCAGAGCTTCAACCTGTTCCCGCACATGTCGGTGCTGGGCAACGTCATCGAGGCCCCCATCCATGTGAAGGGGCTGGACCGGAAGACGGCGACCGACCAGGCGATGGCGCAGCTCGAAAAGGTCGGGCTCGCGGACCGTGCCTCGCAGATGCCCGACACGCTGTCGGGCGGCCAGAAGCAGCGCGTCGCGATTGCCCGCGCTCTGGCCATGGAGCCGGAGGTCATGCTGTTCGACGAGGTGACCTCGGCGCTGGACCCCGAGCTCGTCGGCGAAGTCCTGCAAGCGATGCAGAAGCTCGCCGCCGACGGCATGACGATGGTGATCGTCACGCACGAGATCACCTTCGCGCGCGATGTCGCGGACCGCGTGGTCTTCATGCGCGACGGCTACGTCGTGGAAGAGGGCCCGGCGCGCGAGGTGATCGACACGCCGAGGATGGACGCGACGAAGACGTTCCTGAGCCATTTCCATAAGGGCGCGTCGCCCCGGTAAACGCCTGCACAAGAGTTCGATACGATGGAAACAGTCAGCAATTTGCGCGTCTTCCTGATCGAAAGCCCGATCAAGATGGCGAGGCAACAGGGCGTCGGCGACGTCAAGGGCACGGTGAAGCGCGTCCTCGTCGAATTGACCTCCTCCTCGGGCATCGTCGGCTGGGGCGAGGCTGCGCCGTGGGAGGTCTTCACCGGCACGGCCGAGGCCGCCGTCGCGGCCCTCGACATCTATCTGCGCCCGCTCGTCATCGGCGCCCGGGTCGATCGCATCCGCGCTCTGACATTGCAGATGAAGAAGGCGCTCGTCGGACATGGCGAAGCCAAGCTCGCGATCGAGACCGCGATGTTCGACATTCTCGGGCAGTCGTCGGGGCTCTCGATCGCGGATCTGCTCGGCGGCCGGGTTCGCGACACCATCCCCCTCTCCTTCTCCATCGCCGATCCGGATTTCGACGCGGATATGCGGCGCATGGAGGAGATGGTTCCGAAGGGCAACCGGATCTTCAAGGTGAAGACCGGGGTGAAGAGCCATGCCGAGGACGTCGCTCATCTCGAGGCGATGCGGAACGCATTCGGCGACCGGATCGACCTGCGCATCGACTATAATCAGGCGCTCCAGCCATTCGGCGCCATCAAGAAGCTGCGCGACGTCGACCAGTTCAAGCCGACCTTCATCGAGCAGCCTGTGCCGCGCGATTGCCTGGCGGCCATGGCCTCTTTCACCGCGGACCTGGACACCCCGATCCTCGCCGACGAGAGCTGTTTCGATGCCCGCGATCTGCAGGAGATCATCAGGCTGCAGGCCGCCGACGCCATCTCGGTGAAACTGATGAAGACCGGCGGCATGCTCAACGCGCAGGCGCTGATGGCGCTGGCCGATCTCGCCAGCATCCCCGGCTATGGCGGAACGCTTTACGAGGGCGGCATCGCCCTCGCGGCCGGGACGCAGTTCATCGCGGCGACGCCGGGCATCTCGCTGGGCTGCGAATTCTACATGCCGCATCACGTCCTCACCGAAGACGTGCTCGAGGAGAAGATCGAGAACCGCAACGGCGAGGTCGTCGTGCCCGATGGACCAGGTCTGGGAATTCGCGTGTCCGAGCGCTCGCTGAGATCGAACGCGCGCATCCTCGCCGAGCGCTGACGCCCGACTGAAAGCACCACCGCTTTTCCTGAGCCGCTCACGGCCCCGCCGTGACGGAGACGAGAACTATTGCCCAAATTCCAGGGGATATGGTTATGCCCAACGCCGCCAGAACGCACACATTGGTCATCGGCAGCGGCATCGTCGGCGCCTGCAGCGCGCTCGAACTCGTGCGCGCGGGCCATGCGGTGACCCTGATCGACATCGGCGAGCCGGCGGGCAGGCAGTCCGCGAGCTATGGCCATGGCTGCTGGATCAGCCCGGCATCCGTCGTCCCGATGTCGATGCCCGGCCTCTGGAAAAAGATCCCCGGCTATCTGCTGAATCCCGACAGCCCCCTCGTCATTCGCTGGCGGCATGTCCCGCGGCTGCTGCCGTGGCTGCTTCGCTTCCTCTGGGCGGGCTCCTCCGTCCCGCGCGTCGAGGCAACCGCCCAGGCGCTGAGCCAACTGCTCCATGACAGCCCGCAGCGCCACCAAGCCTTGAGCGATGAGCTCGGCACGCCGGAACTGATCCGCTGCGAAGGGCTGCTCTACGCCTATCCGGACAGGCGTGCCTTCGAGGCGGAGGCGCTGTCCTGGCATCTGCGGCGGATGACCGGGCTTCGGTGGCGGGAACTCGACGCCACGGCTCTGGCCGAAAGGGAGCCGGATCTCGATCGGCATTACGGGTTCGGGATTCTCGCCGAGGACGGCGCGCATTGCGTCGATCCAGGCCGCTACGTCTCGAAGATCGTCGAGATGGCAGCCGCCCGGGGAGCAAAGGTGATCCGGGCCAAGGCGGGCGGATTCGTGTTCGCCGGCGAACGGCTCGTCGGCGTCCGAACCGATATCGGCCTGATCGCATGCGATCAGGCCGTCGTGGCCGCAGGGGCATGGTCGAAGAGACTGGCCAGCGGTGCCGGCGACGAGATCCCGCTTGAAAGCGAGCGGGGCTATCACGGCGTCATTCCCCTGAATGCGGGAGGACCGCGCCACCCGGTCATGCCGAGCGACGGCAAGATGGCGAACACGCCGACGCTGGCGGGCCTGCGCCTGTCCGGCCAGGTCGAGCTGGCATCAATCGATACGCCCCCGAACTGGAGCCGCGTCGATATCCTGATCGGCCATGCCCGCCGGACCTACCCTGCGCTGGCCCGGATGCAGGAACTGAGCGTCGACAAATGGATGGGGCATCGCCCGTCGACGCCGGACGGCCTCCCGGTCATCGGAAGATCCACGCGATCCCCGAATGTCTTCTACGCCTTCGGACATGGTCATGTCGGCTTTGCCTCAGGGCCTGTGACAGGCCGCATCGTGGCCGAGCATCTGGCGGGGCTGCCAGGCGCCTTCGACATCGGCCCGTACTCGCCCCGGCGCTTCAGGCTCGGACGGATCGAGCCATGAGGGCCGGCATCGTCGGTTGCGGCAGCTCGAGCCAACCCGCCGTCCCGGACAGGCGGCTAATGAATGCGAAACGAACCGCCCGCTTCCCGGCTCAACGGCCCGGTCGATACCAAGACATTGCAGGACATTGAAGGAGAACTCGGACATGCGTGGCGCGGATATCCTGGTCGAGATGCTGATCGGCTATGGCGTCGAGGTGATCTTCGGCGTGCCGGGCGACACGAACGTGCCGCTTTATGAAGCGCTGCAACAGAACGAGGGCCGCATTCGCCATGTCATGGCGCGCGACGAGCGTTCGGCGGGCTACATGGCCGACGCCTATGGCCGCTTCACCAGGAAGCCGGGCGTTTTCGAGTGCCCGTCGGGCGCCGGTGCCATGTATTCGCTGCCGCCGGTCGCGGAATCCAACGCCTCCTCGGTTCCCGTCATTCTCCTGACGATCGACATTCCCCTGCCGGGCGAGGGCCGCGGCGTCCTGACCGAGCTCGATTGCGCACGTCTTTTCGAGCCGATCACCAAGATGTCCGTGCAGGTCAAGTCGGCGGAAAAGCTGCCGGAGATCATCCGCCGCGCCTTTCGCGTCGCGACCTCCGGCAAGCCCGGCGCCGTTCACCTGCAGATTCCGGAGGATATGCTGATGGCGGAGGTCGATCCGGCCCGCATCTCCATGCATGTCGAGACGGAATGCATGGAGTTTCCGGCCTATCCGACGCTCCCTGCCCCGGAAAAGCTCGACACGCTGATATCGCTGCTGACCGGCAGCAAGCGCCCGCTGATCGTCTCGGGGGGCGGCGTCAACCGCTCCTGCGCCGGCCCGGACGTCACCGAGCTGGCCGAGCGCCTGAACATCCCCGTCTGCACGACGATGACCGGACAGGGCACCATGCCCGACGACCATCGCCTCGCGGTCGGCGTCATCGGCGACAACGGCTTCCATCCGCATGCCAATTGGGCGCTGGAACATGCCGACTTCGTGCTCTTCGTGGGCTCGCGGATGGGTTCGGTCGTCACCATCGGCTGGACCTTCCCGAAGATCACGCTGAACAAGCGCGTCGCCCAGATCGATATCGATCCGGAGGTCATGGCGAACAATTATCAGAACGTGGTGTCGGTCCAGGGCGACGCCAGCCTCGTCCTGCGACGCCTGATCGAGATGGCTCCCGCCGAGAACGATGCCGGCCGGACGCAGGGTTGGGTGGATCAGCTCAACGAGCTGCGCGCGAATTTCTGGGCGAATGCCGAAGCCCTGTTGAGCTCGGAGGCGACGCCTCTGCGGCCGGAACGGGCCGTGCGCTGCTTCAACGAGGCTCTGGAGCTCTACGGCAAGCCGGCTCACATCTATTCGGATGCGGGCACGCCGACGCCTCACATGACGCGTTTCCTCAAGCTCAAGGATCGCAGAACGCGCTTCGCCATCCCGCGCGCCTTCGGCGGCCTCGGTTCGGCGCTGCCGGCGACTGTCGGCGCCTGGTTCGCGGACAAGGAACGCCGGCCCATCGGCATGTTCGGCGATGGATCATTCGGGATGTCGGTCGGCGAATTGGAGACGCTGGTCCGGTTGCAGGTTCCAGCCATCCTCTTGCTGTTCAACAACGGCACTTTCGGATGGATCAAGGGCCTGCATCGCCTGAAAGGCCATAACCAGTGCTTCGGCGTCGATTTTACGCCGCCGCGCGGGCAGGCCATCGCCGAAGCCTTCGATGTGAAAGCCTGGACCGCGACGAACTCAGAGGAACTCGACGCGGCGCTGGCCAAAGCCTTCGCCTACACCGACGGGCCGTGCCTGATCGACATCCACGTCGAATCGATCGCGGACCGGGTGCCGCCGGTTTACTCATGGCTGACGAAGCGCGGCAAAGATCCGCTCAGTGTCGAGGCCGAGGACGTGCGCTACTTCTGACAGGCAGACATGCATCGAGGCGGCGGCGCGACCGCCTCACTCGACGGCCTTGCATTCCATCCTGACGCGCTCGCCCGGCTGGTTCGTCGTCTGGCAGGACACCTTGGCAGGGAGCAGCGGCGCGCTCTCCTGCGGAACTGTCGCGCGGACCGGCCCCGCCGAAACCGGCACAGTCCGGGCCGTCGACAGCCTTGCGGTCTGCTGAGGCCGGTGCCGTTCGACCGGCCGGCGCAGTTCCTTCAGCTGGATGGCGGGCTCGGAGAGCGGCACGGCTACAATCTCCTGCCGGGCGGGAGGCGTGTCTGCGATCACCAGAGGCGGCGCCTGCTCAGGCGTCGGCTTCCACGGCGTCCAGGAACTCAGCCGCGCAAAGGCTTCGACCGTCGGCTTGGTCAAGCTTTCCGCCGTCGGCATGGACTGCATGCAGCCCGATAGCGCGATCCCTGTCAGGCACAGGGCAGTCCGGTTCGAAATCGACAGCATGATCGCCCCATCTTGCTGTGGTTTTTGCTTTGCATCGGCGTTTTCCGACTGTTCGGGCCGATGCTCACGGAACATGACTGGCGGCACTATCGACCGATGCACCGCTCTGGGTCAACCGCAGGCTGCCGGAACAGTCTGCGGTCCGGCCCCGATCTCAGGCTGCCTTCTTGCGTTCGGCGATGCGGGCGAGATCTGTGAGCAGGCGGCGCGTCGCCTTCAGCCGCTGCTCGACGCTGTCGAAATCGTCGATGAAGACGACACGCATGTCGGGGCGCACCTTCGCCAGCGTGCCGATCTTCGCGACATACGAAACCAGCCCTTCCGGATTGGCGAATTCGTTGTTGCGGAAGGCGACGATGATGCCCTTCGGCCCGGCCTCGACCTTCTCGACATTGGCGCGCTTGCAGAGCGCCTTGATCGCGACGATCTCCAGCAACTGGTTGACCTCCTCCGGCAGCGGGCCGAAGCGATCGACCAGTTCGGCGCCGAAGGATTGCAATTCGGCATCGTCGTCCATGGTCGAGAGGCGCTTGTAGAGCGTCAGCCGCAGCGTCAGGTCGGCGACATAGTGCTCGGGGATCATGACGGGCGCACCGACCTGGATCGCCGGCGACCATTGCGTCTCGGTCTCGAACTCGATGCCGGCCTTGAGCGCTGCCACGGCCTCCTCCAGCATCTGCTGGTAGAGCTCGTAGCCGACCTCCTTGATATGGCCGGACTGCTCGTCGCCGAGGAGATTGCCGGCGCCGCGAATGTCGAGGTCGTGGCTGGCGAGCTGGAAGCCGGCGCCGAGCGTATCGAGCGACTGCAGCACTTTCAGCCGCTTGTCGGCCTGCTCGGTGAGCTTGCGGTTGGCCGGGACGGTGAAGAGCGCATAGGCCCGCGTCTTCGAGCGACCGACGCGGCCCCTGAGCTGGTAGAGCTGGGCGAGGCCGAACATGTCGGCGCGATGCACGATCAGCGTATTCGCGGTCGGGATATCGAGGCCCGACTCGACGATCGTGGTCGAGAGCAGGATGTCGTACTGGCCGTCATAGAAGGCCGTCATCACGTCCTCCAACGTGCCCGCCGCCATCTGGCCATGGGCGATGCCGACCTTGGCCTCCGGCACCTGCTTGTCGAGGAAATCCTTGACCTCGGCGATGTCCTCGATGCGCGGCACGACATAGAAGGAGCGCCCTCCCCGGTAGCGCTCGCGCAGCAAGGCCTCCCGCACGATCAGCGGGTCGAAGGGCGTGACGAAGGTGCGCACGGCGAGACGATCGACCGGCGGCGTCGCGATGATCGAGAGCTCGCGCACGCCGGTCATGGCGAGCTGGAGCGTGCGCGGGATCGGCGTCGCCGAGAGCGTCAGCATATGCACCTCGGCGCGCAATTCCTTCAGCTTCTCCTTATGGGCGACGCCGAAATGCTGCTCCTCGTCGACGATGACGAGGCCGAGATCCTTGAAGTCGACGCCCTTGCCGAGCAGGGCATGGGTTCCGACGACGATGTCCATCGTGCCGTCTCTCGCGCCCTGCTTCACTGCCTTGAGATCGGCCGAGCCGACGAAGCGCGAGGCCTGCCCGACATTGACAGGTAAGCCGGCAAAACGATCCGCGAAGTTGCGGTAATGCTGACGCGCCAGCAGCGTCGTCGGCACCACGACCGCGACCTGCTTGCCGTTGAGCGCGGTCGCGAAAGCGGCCCGCAGTGCGACCTCGGTCTTGCCGAAGCCGACATCGCCGCAGACGAGCCGGTCCATCGGGCGCCCGGCCGCGAGATCGTCCAGCACCGCATCGATGGTGTTTTGCTGGTCTTCCGTCTCCTCAAAGGGGAAGCGGGCGACGAATTCGTCGTAGAGCCCATCCGGTGGCACGAGGCGCGGCGCGTCCTTGAGCGCGCGCGCCGCCGCGATCTGGATGAGCTTGCCCGCCATCTCGCGGATGCGCTGCTTGAGCTTGGCCTTGCGCGCCTGCCAACCGCCGCCGCCGAGCCGGTCGAGCTGGACCTCGGTGTCCTCGGAGCCGTAGCGGGACAGAAGCTCGATGTTTTCGACCGGCAAAAACAGCTTGGAATCGCCGGCGTAATGGATCTCCAGGCAATCATGGGGAGCGCCGGCGGCCGTGATCGACTGCAGGCCGATGAAGCGGCCGATGCCGTGATCGACATGGACGACGAGATCGCCCGGCACGAGCGACGACAGCTCCGCGATGAAATCCTGCGGTCGCTTGGTCTTGCGGCGTGGACGCACGAGGCGGTCGCCGAGAATGTCCTGCTCGCCGATGACGGCAAGGCGCCCGGCCTCGAAACCGCTCTCGAAACCCCAGACCGCGAGCGCGACCGTGCCGGGCTTGAGATCGAAGGCCGCGCGCAGCGAGCCGGTCATCTGGACGCTCTTCAGCCCGTGATCCTCGAGGACATGGGCCAGGCGCTCGCGCGACCCTTCCGACCAGGCGGCGAGGATGACGCGCTTGCCGTCGGCTTCCAGCGCGCGGACATGGGCGACGGCGGCCTCGAAGACACTGCCGGACTCGCCGGCGCGCTCGGCCGCGAAGCTGCGGCCCTGCTTGCCGCCGAGATCGAGGATGAGCTTGCCCTCGCTGTCCGGCAACTGGAAGGGCGTGAGTGTCGCGACGCCCGCGGCATCGACGATGCCGCGCCATTCGGCCGGCGAGAGATAGAGCGCATCGGGGAGCAGCGGCTTGTAGGGGATGCCGCCCGCCCCGCCCTGGTCGAGCGCAGCCTTGCGGGCGTCGTAATAGTCCTTGATCAGGCTGATGCGCTCGCCGACCGCGTCCTCGGCCTGATGGTCGAGTACGAGCGGGACGTCGGGCAGATAGGTGAAGAGCGTATCGAGCTTTTCGGCTAGCAGGGGCAGCCAGTGCTCCAGCCCGGCCGGACGGCGGCCTTCGCTGACGGCCTCATAGAGCGTGTCGTCGCGGCCGGGCGTGCCGAATGTGGAAATATAGGACTGGCGAAAGCGACGGATGCTCTCGCTCGTCATCTGCGCTTCGGACATCGGCACGAGGTCGAGTCCGCGCAATTGCCCGGTGGTGCGCTGCGTCTCCGGATCGAAGGTGCGGATCGATTCCAGCGTATCGCCGAAGAAATCGAGCCGGATCGGCGCCGGCATGCCCGGCGGGAACAGGTCGACGATGCCGCCGCGCACGGCGAATTCGCCGGTCTCGCGGACGGTCGAGGTGCGCAGATAGCCGTTGATGTCGAGCCAGCGCGCCAGCTCCTCGATATCGACCATGTTGCCCGGCGCCGCCGAGAAGCTCTCGGACGCGACCTTGCCGAAAGCCGGTACGCGCTGGAGCGCGGCGTTGACGGTTGTCAGCAGCAGGCGCGGCCGGTCACCCGACTTGGTCTTGGCCAGGCGTGAGAGCGTCGTCATCCGGTGCGCGACGATGGCCGGCGCCGGGGAAACACGGTCATAGGGCTGGCAGTCCCAGGCCGGGAAGCTCATCACCTCGAGATCGGGCGCGACGAATTGCAGCGCGTTCTCCAGCACCTGCAGGCGCTGGCCGTCGCGGGCGACGAAGACGAGCAGCGCTGCCCCCTCGGCCTTCTTCGCCCGGGCGCGGGTGAGATCGGCGAGGACGACGGCGTCGAATCCATCGGGCACGCCGGCGAGCGTCGGCTTGTCGCCGCGGTTCAGTGCGTCGAGCAGGCGGTCGAGCTGCGGCTTGGCAACCTGGCTGGGAGGAGGAATGCTCATTCGATCGTCGTTCGTCCAAAAATCTCAGGTCATCCCGGACAAGCCGCGAAGCGGCGCCGAGCCGGGATCCATGCCTCAATCTCTATCGGCAGCGTTCCGGAATGGATCCCGGGTCTATGCTTCGCTACGCCCGGGATGACGGCGCACACTTCATCGGTGCTCACACATGAATCGGCTTGTCGTGGTGGTGAAACGCCTTCAGCCGCCGGTACAGTTCCGTGTCGTAGTTTTCCGGCACGGCGATCTCGCCGGTGATCCAGCCGAGTAGGTCGCGATCCTGCACCTCGATCAGCCGCTCGAACTCGTCGAGCTCCGCCTCGCTGAAGCCGGCGATCGCCTCGTCGGCGAAGCGGCCCATGATCAGGTCCGTCTCGCGCATGCCGCGATGCCAGGCGCGGAACAGGATCTTGCGGCGGCGCGGGTCGAGATCGGCGCTGGAACGGGTCGAGCCGGACATGGGAACCTCGGCAAGAAAAGATCAGGTCCGAAAACCTGGGGGATGGCGCAATGACGAACGGGCCGGCCCCGTCGCGGAGCCTGCCTTAGCGCGTTATATAACGACCCAACCCGGCGAAGTCAGCGGCCAAGCGGCCGCGATCTTCGCGCTCCTGACATATCGCTGAGACGTCTTGCGCCCTTCGATCCTCGATCCGCTCTTCGCTTCCGCCACGACGCTCTCCGGCGTCGGGCCGAAGCTCGGCAAGGTTCTGGACCGCTTCCTCGGCGACGAGACAAGGCCTGCGCGCGTCATCGACCTCCTGTTCCATCTGCCGACCGGCGCGGTCGACCGCCGGCCGAGCCCTTCGATTGCCGAAGCCCCGATCGGCGATATCGCGACCTTTGCGGCCCGCGTCAGCGAGCACCGCCCTGCCCCGGCCGGCAAGAAGGCGCCCTATCGGATCATCGTCGAGGACGAGACCGGCGACGTCACGCTCGTCTTCTTCCACGCCGATTCACGCCATCTCGCCCAGACTCTGCCGGTTGGAGCCTACCGCATCATCTCGGGCAAGCTCGAACTCTGGGAAGGCATGCGCCAGATGGTCCATCCCGAGCGCATCCTCGATCCCAAGCTCGCTGCGACGCTGCCGGCCTTCGAGCCGGTCTATCCGCTGACGGAAGGTATCGGCGCGCGCGTCATGATGCGCATCGCGCAGGCGGCGGCCGAGCGCTGCCCCGACATGCCGGAATGGCAGGATTCCGGCTTCCTGGCCAAAAGCGATTTTCCCTCCTTCCATGCAGCGATTGAAGCCCTGCATCACCCTGTCGACCGCAAGGCCGCCGAGGGCGATACCGTCGCGCGTCGGCGCATCGGCTATGACGAATTGCTGGCGAGCCAGATCGCGCTCGCTTTGGTGCGCCGCCAGCAGAAGAAGATCGCCGGTCGCGCCACCACGGGCGATGGCGGCTTGCGCTTCCGCATCCAGTCCGCCCTGCCCTTCGAATTGACGGAGGGCCAGCGGAAGGCGATCGCGGATATCCATGGCGATATGGCGAAGCCCGAGCGGATGCTGCGGTTGCTGCAAGGCGATGTCGGTTCCGGCAAGACCGTGGTGGCATTGATGGCGATGGCTGCCGCCGCCGAAGCCGGCCGGCAATCGGTGCTGATGGCACCGACCGAGATCCTCGCTCGCCAGCATGCCGAGAGGCTGGCGCCGCTGGCGGAGCAAGCCGGGCTGAAGCTCGCCTTGCTGACCGGACGCGAGAAGGGCGCCGGCCGCCGGCAGGTGCTCGAAGGGCTGGCGGATGGCAGCATCGACATCGCCGTCGGCACCCACGCCTTGTTCCAGGAGGGCGTCGCCTTCCATGACCTCGCCTTGGCTGTCGTCGACGAGCAGCACCGCTTCGGCGTGCATCAGCGCCTGCTGCTCGGCTCCAAGGGCGAGGCGGTCGATGTGCTGGTGATGACCGCGACGCCGATCCCGCGCACGCTCTCGCTGACCTGGTTCGGCGACATGGACATCTCCATCCTGTCGGAGAAGCCGGCGGGCCGAAAGCCGATCGTCACCCGCGCCATCTCCTCGGAGCGTTACGACGAGGTCGTCGGCGCCATCGGCCGCGCCGTCGAGAACGGCCAGCAGGTCTACTGGGTCTGCCCGCTGGTGCAGGAATCCGACACGCTCGACGTTGCTGCCGCGCAGGAGCGCTATGAGGCGCTGCGCGAGATCTTCGGCGACAAGGTCGGGCTGCTGCACGGCCAGATGCCCGGCCGCGAGAAGGACGCCGCCATGGCTGCCTTCGTCGCCGGGCAGACCCGCATCCTCGTTTCGACCACAGTGATCGAGGTCGGCGTCGACGTGCCCAATGCCAGCGTGATGGTGATCGAGCATGCCGAGCGCTTCGGCCTCGCCCAGCTCCATCAATTGCGCGGGCGGATCGGGCGCGGCTCAGCCGCCTCGACCTGCCTGCTGCTCTACAAGGGGCCGCTCGGGCCGATCGCCGAGGCCAGGCTCACCATCATGCGCGAGACCGAGGACGGCTTCCGTATTGCGGAAGAGGATCTGCGCCTGCGCGGCGAAGGCGAGGTGCTCGGCACGAAGCAATCCGGCTCGCCCGACTGGCGCATCGCCCGGCCGGAAACGGATGGTGATCTGCTCGCGGCGGCGCGCGATGATGCACGCCTCCTGATCGAACGCGACCCGCATCTGGAGACGCCGCGCGGCCAGGCGATCCGGGTGCTGCTCTATCTGTTCGAGCGCGACGTCGCGATCCGTTTGCTCAGGGCCGGCTGAGCCCGGAGCAATCCCGATCAAGCGGGCCGGTTGCGCTCGCGTCAGTGTTCGGCCGCTTCGTGGAGGAACCATGGACCCGGTCAAGACAGCCATCTGGTGCATCGAGAGCCGCTTCGCCTCCGAGCTTTCGCTCGACGAGATCGCGGAGGTCAGCGGCGTCTCGCGCTTCCATCTCTGCCGTGCCTTCGGGGCGTCCACCGGGCGCTCCGTCATGCGCTATGTGCGCGAGCGGCGATTGACGGAAGCGGCGCGGCAACTGGCTGACGGCGCGCCCGATATCCTCTCGGTCGCGCTGAGCTGGGGCTATGGCTCGCACGAAGCCTTCACCCGCGCCTTCCGCGAGCAGTTCGGCATGACGCCGGAGGCCCTGCGCGCGAGGCGCGATCTCTCCATCATCCGTCTCTCGGAACCCCTTCCCATGCAGGCAGAAACATCCATCACGTTGCCCGAACCCCGGATCGAACAAGGCAAGCCCATGCTGATCGCCGGGCTCGGCGGCTCGTTCTCCGTCGGCAAGGTCGAAGGCATTCCTGCGCTTTGGCAGCGCTTCGCCCCGCATATCGGTCACGTTCCCGGCCAGCTCGGCTACACGACCTATGGCGTCAGCTATAATTGCGACGACAACGGCAATTTCGATTACATCGCCGGCGTCGCGGTTTCGGATTTCGACAATCTGCCGGCGGAATTCGCCCGCACCCGCGTCCCGGCCCAGACCTATGCGATCTTCGAGCACCGTGGCCATGTCACGGCGATCAAGCGGACCTATGAGGCGATCTGGCGCGACTGGCTGCCGAAATCCGGCCGCAAGCCCGCCGACGGCCCGACGCTGGAGCGCATGGACCAGCGTTTCGATCCGACGACAGGCAATGGCGTGCTGGAGATCTGGCTGGCGCTTCAGCCCTGATCAGACGATCGAGCCCGGCTGCGGCGCGAGCTTCGGCGCCGCCTCGCCCGGCTGGATCAGACCGGCCGACATGATGAGCTTGGCTCCGTCCTCGATCGAGATCGAGAGTTCCACGATCTCGCGGCGGGGCAGGTAGAAGAAGAAGCCTGTCGTCGGATTCGGCGTGCAGGGCAGGAAGACGCCGATCTGCTGGTCGCCATCCGGCAGGCGGTCGGCGATCTCGGGCGCCGCCTCCTGCGCGATGAAGACGATCGACCACATGCCCGGTTGCGGGAACTGCACCATGCCGACCTTGCGGAACGAGGTGCCCGACTGGGAGAAGATGGTCTCGAAGACCTGCTTGACCCCCTTGTAGAGGCCGCGAACCACCGGCATGCGGCCGAGGATCGATTCCCCGGCGCTGATCAGCGAGCGCCCGACGAGATTGGCGGTCAGGAAGCCGAGCAGCGTCAGCCCGACCAGCGCGATGACGAGGCCGAAGCCGGGAATCGGATACGGCAGATAGGTATCGGGCAGGTAGGAGTTCGGAATGAGCGGCTTCACCAGCCCGTCGATGAAGTTGATGAACCACCAGGTCACCGAAGCTGTGATGGCGAGCGGCGCCGCGATGACGAGCCCCGTCAGGAAATAGCGGCGCAGGCGCGTGCCCAGCGTCGGGCGCGTCAATTCGGTCGGCAGGACGAGGCGCGGATCAGGCGGGCCGGCGGTCATGGTCGCGTTCTTTGTCCTCTCGCATTTTCGTCACGCGAACCGGCATCCACTTCGCTTGAAAATGCTGTGGCAACGATGCGCTCTCCGGTCGCCTTGCCGGCACCGGTCGGTGCCGCGATATGACATGATAGGCGAGACGGCGGCATCCGCCAGTACCTGCCCTTCCGGCCGCAAGCAAGGATCGAGCCCGTGCCGAACGACAATCAGCCGCCACGCCGCCTGACGCGGCCCGTGCTGATCGTCGCAGGCTGGCTCTTCACGGTGCTCGGCGCGATCGGGCTGGTCTTGCCTGTCATGCCCGGAACCGTCTTCCTGATCCTGGCGGCCTGGTGCTTCTCGCGCTCATCGCCGCGCTTCGAGGCCTGGCTCACCGGGCATCCGAAGCTCGGGCCGCATGTGCTGCGCTGGCGCGAGACGGGAGCCATCGCGCGGCGGGCGAAACTCCTCGCCTGCGGCTCGATGGCGGCGAGCTTCCTGCTGCTGACGCTGACCTCGGCGCCGCCGATCGCGCTGGCGACGACGGCGCTCTGCCTGATCGCCTCCGGCGCCTATGTGGCGAGCCGGCCGGAGCGCTGAGCGCCCCGGCCGCACCCTCACTCCACCGTGACGGATTTCGCCAGATTGCGCGGCTGGTCGACGTCCTTGCCCATGAAAACCGCCGTCTGATAGGCGATCATCTGGATCGGCAGGGCGTAGACGATCGGCGCGAAGGTGGGGTCCATATCCGGCATCACGATCGTCGCCTCGGGCTCGATGCCGCATTCGGCGGCGCCCTTGGCATCGGTGATCAGGATGATGCGCCCGCCGCGCGCCGCGACCTCCTGCATGTTGGAGGCTGTCTTCTCGAAGAGCGCATCGTGAGGCGCGACGACGATGACCGGCATATCCGAGTCGATCAGCGCGATCGGCCCGTGCTTGAGCTCGCCCGCCGCGTAACCTTCGGCGTGGATGTAGCTGATTTCCTTCAGCTTCAGCGCGCCTTCGAGCGCCAGCGGGAAGCTGGTGCCGCGGCCGAGATAGAGCACGTCCTTGGCCTTGGAGAGCTCGCGGGCGAGCTTTTCGATCTCGGGCTCCAGCTCCAGCGCCTTGGCGATCAGGCCGGGCAGCGCGATCAGGTGCTGCACATGGACAGCTTCCTCTTCGGCCGAGAGCGTGCCGCGGGCCCGCGCTGCAGCGAGCGCGAGCGAGGCGAAAACCGCAAGCTGGCAGACGAATGCCTTGGTCGAGGCGACGCCGATCTCGGGGCCGGCGAGCGTTTGCGCGACCGCGTCGCTTTCGCGCGCGATGGTCGAGGTCGGAACGTTGACGACCGAGAGAATGGCCTGCCCGTTCTGGCGGGCGTAGCGCAGCCCGGCGAGCGTATCTGCGGTTTCGCCGGACTGCGAGATGAACAGCGCCAGGCCCTGCTCCGGCAGCGGCGCCTCGCGGTAGCGGAATTCCGAGGCGACATCGATCTCGACCGGCAGGCGTGCCAGCTTCTCGAACCAGTATTTCGCAATGAGGCCGGCATAATAGGAGGTGCCGCAGGCGCTGATCGTCAGTCGCGAGAGGCCCTTCCAGTCGATCTTGTCGCCGAAGGGCAGACGCACCTTGCCGGCAACCATGTCGAGATACTGCGTCAGCGTGTGGCCGACGACCTCCGGCTGCTCGTAGATCTCCTTGGCCATGAAATGGCGGTGATTGCCCTTCTCGACCAGGAAGGCGCCGGCGGCGACGCGCTGGGCGCGGCGTTCCACCTGCGTGTTGCTCTTGTCGTAGAAGGTCGCGCCACGGCGGTGGAGCACGACCCAGTCGCCCTCTTCCAGATAGGCGATGAGGTTGGTGAAGGGCGCGAGCGCCAGCGCATCCGAACCGAGATACATCTCGCCATCGCCGATGCCGACCGCCAGCGGCGAGCCCTTGCGGGCGCCGATCAGCAGGTCTTCCTCGCCCTGGAACAGGAAGGCGAGCGCGAAAGCGCCATGCAGAAGCGGGAGGCTCGCAGCCACCGCATCAGACGGAGACTTGCCGCGATCAAGCTCGCGGGTGACGAGATGCGCGACGATTTCGCTGTCGGTCTCCGTCTCGAAGACATAGCCATCGGCCTGGAGCTCGGCGCGTAATTCGCGGAAATTCTCGATGATGCCGTTATGGACCACCGCGAGCTTCGACGTCGCGTGTGGGTGGGCGTTGACCTCGTTGGGCTTGCCGTGGGTCGCCCAGCGGGTGTGGCCGATGCCGACCAAGCCTTCGAGCGGCTCGTTCGACAGGCGAATCTCGAGATTCTTGAGCTTGCCCTCGGCGCGTCGGCGGGTGAGCTGGCCGCCCTCGAGCGTCGCGACGCCCGCTGAATCGTAGCCGCGATACTCCAGCCGCCTGAGCGCTTCGACGACCTGCGTCGCCACTGCTTCCTTGCCCAGAATCCCGACGATGCCGCACATGGGCGATCCCCTTCAGCCATTGCTATAGGCAAAGCGCATAGCCGCGAAACGCGCGCGGACCCAATCACTATGCATGACGAACTGTGAACGGCGACTTGCCGCTTTGACGCGATTCGCGACCTATTCCGCCGCTTTCTTGGCCGCTTTGCGGGCGAGCGACGCTTCCCGGAACCTCTTGGCCCAGCCAGCCTTCTCCACTTGCTGGCCGCGGCCGATGGCGAGCGCATCCGGAGCCACATCATTGGTAATGACCGAGCCGGAGCCGACATAGGCGCCGTCGCCGATCGTGACGGGCGCGACGAGCGCGGAATTGGAGCCGATGAAGGCGCCGGCGCCGATCGTCGTCCGGGACTTGAGGAAGCCGTCATAGTTGCAGGTGATCGTGCCGGCGCCGATATTCGCTGCCGCGCCGACCGAAGCATCGCCGATATAGGTCAGATGGTTGACCTTGGCCCCGACGCCGATCTCGGCGGCCTTGATCTCCACGAAATTGCCGGCCTTGGCCTTTTCCGCGAGCTTCGTGCCGGGACGCAGGCGGGCGAAGGGGCCGACCATGGCGGCGGGCCCGATCTCGGCGCCCTCGAAATGCGAGAAGGCATGGATCACGGCGCCGTCAGCGATGCTGACTCCGGGGCCGAAGAAGCAGTTGGGCTCGATCAGGACATCGCGGCCGACTTGCGTGTCGAAGCTGAAGAAGACGGTTTCGGGCGCGATCAGCGTCGCTCCCTCCGCCATCACGGCAAGGCGCTTGCGCCGCTGGAATTCGGCTTCGGCGACAGCGAGTTGAGCGCGGTCGTTGACGCCGTGGACCTCGCTCTCCGGCGCGCGCAACACGGTGGCGGAAAGCCCGCGCGAACGGGCGACCGCGACGGCATCGGTCAGGTAGAACTCGCCTTGGGCGTTGTCGTCGCCGATCGCTTCGAGAATCTCCAGCGCGCGAGCGCCTGACAATGCCATCAGCCCGGCGTTGCAGAGCGTGATCGCGCGCTGCTGCTCCGTCGCGTCCTTGTGCTCGACGATGGCCTCGAGCTCACCATTCCGCTCAATGAGCCGGCCATAGCCGGTCGGGTCTTGCGCCTCGAAGCCGAGCACGACGACGGCCGCGCCCGCGGCCAGGCCGGCGCGCAGCGCGGCGAAGGTCTCGGGCAGCACCAGGGGCGTATCGCCGAAAGCGACGATGACGTCGTCATAGCCGCGGCGCAGGCTCTCGCGTGCTGCCAGAACGGCATGGGCGGTGCCGCGCCGCTCCTGCTGGATCGCAAGCTCGGCCGTCGGGAACCAATGCTGGGCTTCGCGCCCGACCTCCGACCGGTCCGGCCCGATCACGACCACGGCTGCCTCGGCGCCGGCTTCGGCGACCGCCGAGAGGGCATGTCCGAGCAGGGATCGCCCGCCGACCTCGTGCAGCACCTTCGGGCGCTGCGATTTCATGCGCGTTCCCTCGCCGGCTGCCAGAACAATGGCGAGACAGGACCGGGTGGGCTGCATTTCGGTCATGTTTCTCGTTTCCTGTCTGTGCGAGCCGCGATATCCGCGGTCGTTTCATCGCATGATGGCATTGCAGGCCGCGTGGATAGCCGATCCAGGCAGCATTTGCCAAAGTCATCGCACGATAAAAAGGGGCCATTCTCATGACCAACGGCACATAGCCCGCCGACCGACCGGCAACCGCATCCGTCAAAAGCATGGCCGGCGAGATTTTTCCGCTCGCTACCGCTTTTCACCGGCCTTGGAAATGCTCTAGAAGCGCGGAGGACGAGGGCGTCGTCCGCGTAGTTTGGACCACATGGCGAAGTCATTGAATCGCAGGCAATTTCTGGAAGCCGCCGCTGGCGGCGTAGCGCTGGCGTCGCTGGCTGCTTCCGCGTCCGCCCAAACTCAGACAGGCGCCGCAGCCTTCAACATTCCCAGCCTCGCCGACGGGCAGCGCTTCGACCCTTCGCTGGTCGTCGATGCCGCGCGCATGCTGGCGCAAAAACCGCTAATACCGCTCACGGCGACGGATCTGCCCGAGGGCTACGCCACGCTGCCCTTCGACCAGTATTCCGGCATCCGGATGCAGCCCGCTGCCGCGATCTGGGCCGGCGAGAATCGCGGCTTCACCGTCGAGCCCCTGCATCGCGGCTACGTCTTCGCGAACCCGGTCAGCCTTTTCACCGTCGAGGACGACATGGTGCGCCGGGTCGCCTTCGACCGGAGCAAGTTCGACTATGGGCGGGTCGCCCCACCCCCGGACAATGCCGATCTGCAGTTTTCCGGCATGCGAATCTCGGCGGGGCTGGAACGCCCCTTCGAGGTCGCGAGCTTCCAGGGCGCCACCTTCTTCCGCGCTCTCGCCCGCGGGCAGAATTTCGGCGCGATGGCGCGCGCCCTGATCCTGCGGCCCGGCGAGCAGCGCGGCGAGGAAATCCCCTTCTTCCGCGCCTTCTGGATCGAACGACCGAACCCCGCCACCGCCGCGCTGGTCATTCACGGCCTGCTCGATTCGGAGAGCGTCAGCGGCGCGGTGCGGATGACCCTGCGGCCCGGCGACGTCACCTTCATGGATGTCGAGATGACGCTGTTCGCGCGTCAGGCGCTCGACCATGTCGGCTTCGGCTGCGCGACCGGCATTTTCCTCTCCGGCCCGCAGAGCCGGCGAACCTTCGACGACATCCGCCCGGCGATCTACGAGGTTTCGGGCGTACAGATGCAGTCGGGCTCGGGCGAGTGGATCTACCGGCCGCTCAACAACCCGGCCAATCTCCAGGTTTCCTCCTTCGTCGACCAGAATCCCAAGGGCTTCGGGCTGATGCAGCGCGAGCGCGACGCGGCCGCCTTCCAGGACGATGATCAGCGCTTCGAGCTGAGGCCCAGCGTCTGGATGGAGCCGCTCGGCGACTGGGGCGCGGGCTCGATCCAGCTCATCGAGATTCCCAGCGATTCCGAGGCGAACAGAAACATCATCATGTACTGGCGGCCGAAGCAGCCATTGGCCGCGGGCAGCGAAGTCTCGATGAGCTATCGGCAGGCCTGGTGCTGGCAACCGCCGGATCGCCCGGACCTCGCCGTCGTAACCCGGATGAGACAGGGCAAGGGCTCGCAAGGCCGCCGCCGCCGCTTCCTGCTCGAGTTCACCGGGGGCAAGCTGGGCGATGCCGCAACCGTAGCCGCGATCCGCGCCGCGGTCTCGACCGCTCCGGGCTCGATCCAGAACATCCGCCTCTGGCCTTATCCCGAACGCAAGCAGATGCGCGTCGGCTTCGAGGTCGACCCCGGCAACGACAATCTCTGCGAGCTGCGGCTCGTCCTGCAAGCAGGCGGTCAGGCCGTCTCTGAAACCTGGTTGGACCGATGGACGTGGTAACCGCGCCCCGCCCCAGCGCCGCGGGCACCGACATGCGCGCACTCGTCTCGCGCGAGCCGGCGACGCCGCCGGAGAGCCGTCTCGTCATGCCCGTGCAGTCCTTCCGGAGCTGGAAGGCGTCGGACCGCCGCGAGCCGGCCGCTCCGCGCGACTGGAAGACGCCGTGGCTGAAGCGCCTCTTCGTCTTCGGCGGCGGGCTGGCGCTCACGGCCTATGGCGCCTGGGAAATGTACCATGTCGTGTCGGTCAGCCGCACGACCTCGCTGCAGTACGTCCTGCTCCTGCTGTTCACGATCAATTTCTCGTGGATCGCGCTGGCCTTCACCAGCGCGCTCCTCGGGTTCTTCGGCGTGCTGTTCGGCGTCGGACGGGCCGAGCGGGCCGAAAGCCTGAAGCATCGCACCGTCGTGGTGATGCCGATCTACAACGAGTCCTCGGCACGGACCTTCGCCGCGGTCGCCGCGATCCGCGAATCCGTCGAGGCGACCGGGCTCGGCGAGCATTTCGATTATTTCATCGTCTCCGACACGACCAATCCCGACATCTGGGTCTCCGAGGAACGCGCCTTCCTGGCTTTGCGCGAGCGGCTCGGTCCGAATTCGCGGGTCTATTACCGCCACCGGCCTAAGAACCATCACCGCAAAGCCGGCAACATCGCCGATTTCGTGACGCGCTGGGGTGGGCATTACGAGCAGATGATCGTGCTCGATGCCGACAGCCTGATGACCGGCAGCTGCATCGTGCGCCTCGCCGCCGCGATGGAAAACGATCCCGACGCCGGTATCATCCAGTCGCTGCCGCTGATCATCAACCGCAACACCTTCTTCGCGCGGCTCCAGCAGTTCGCGGCGCGGGTCTACGGCCCGGTCATCGCCACCGGGCTCGCCATGTGGTCGGGCCGCGACGGCAATTACTGGGGCCACAACGCCATCATCAGGACGCGCGCCTTCGCCGAGCATTGCGGCCTGCCGGATCTGAAGGGCAAGCCGCCCTTCGGCGGCCATGTGCTCAGCCACGATTTCGTCGAGGCGGCGCTGATCCGTCGCGCCGGCTGGTCGGTCTACATGCTGCCGGACCTGACGGGCTCCTATGAGGAAAGCCCGCCCTCGCTGATCGACATCTCCGTGCGCGACCGGCGCTGGTGCCAGGGCAATCTCCAGCATTCGCGCATCATCGGCGCGAAGGGCTTCGTCCTGCCGACGCGGCAGCATTTCGCCACCGGCATCATGGGCTATCTCGCCTCGCCCTTCTGGCTGATGCAGCTCGTCGTCGGTATCCTGATCGTGCTGCAGGTCAACTACGCGCGGCCCGAGTACTTCACGCAGGAATTCACGCTCTTCCCGGTCTGGCCGAGGTTCGACCCCGAGCGCGCCTTGCGGCTGTTCGCGCTGACCATGGCGATCCTGCTGGCGCCGAAGCTGTTCGGCCTCCTGCTGACGCTGTTCAACAACAAGCTGCGCCGGGCCGGCGGCGGCGCCATCCGGCTGATCCTGTCCTCGCTGATCGAGGTGCTGTTCTCGGCCTTCTTCGCGCCGATCATGATGCTGATCCAGTCGGGTTCGGTCTTCCAGATCCTGCTCGGGCGCGACACCGGCTGGAATCCGCAGCGTCGCGACGATGGCTCGATCCCGCTCAACGACATCATCCGCCGGCATCGCACTCATACGGTTCTCGGCGTGGTGACGGGCCTCTCGGCCTTCATGATCGCGACTGCGCTCTTTGCCTGGATGTCGCCGACAATCGTCGGTCTCGTTCTGGCGATACCACTGTCATGGGCTTCGGGCCAGCTCGGCATCGGGCTCTGGCTGAAGCGCCGCGGGCTCCTGCTGACGCCGGAGGAAGGCGATCCGCCATCGGTCGCCCTTCGCGCCAATGAATTGCAGACCGAGTTCGCCCAGGCCGGCTTCGACGATGCCGACGGGCTGAAAGCGATCCATGCCGATCCCGAGCTTCGGCATGCGCATGAGCTGATGCTGCCCGACAGCCATCCGCGCCGACGCGGCGAGATCGACCCCGAGCGCGCGGTGGCGCAGGCCAAGCTCGTCGATGCGGAGACGGTCGATGACGCCGTGATCTGGCTGAAGCCCAAGGAGCGCATGGTCGTGCTGCATGACCGCGCGCTGATCGGCCTGCTCGCATCATTGCCGGCGGAACGCTCCGAGAACGCGGCCTGAGAGGTCGGCACGGCACCCCCTTCAACCCTCATCCTAAGGAGCGGCGTCAGCGACGTCTTGAAGGACGAGGGCTGAGGGATTTCAGCCGGAAAGTCGTGGCTCTCCGTTGAGCCGTTCAGACCGGCTCGAAGGCGACCATGCAGCCCATGGCGTCTTCCGCCTGCACGAAGAGCCGCTCCTCGTTCTGGATGAACGGAATTTCCGCAGCCGTCAGCCGCTCCGCCACCGCGTCCAGATCCGGCACCGCGACGCAGAAGCCGAGAAAGCGCGCCGGCGTCGTGTCGGGCTCGACCTGATAGGCGCCTTGCGCGGTTTCGGGATCGAGCACGTCGAGGCGCCCGCGCGGCAGCGCCAGCACGTAATCCTCGTTGCCTTCGAGCACCTCGGCCCCGCCGCTGAAAGCGGTGAGGAAGGCGCGGTGCGCCGCCGGGTCCTCGGCCAGCATCACCGCGGACGACAATGCCGTGGCGCCGTTCGGATGCTGCTGGAACGCCGGATTCCAGAAATTCTGCGGCTCGAGCTGCCGGCAGACGAAGAAGCCGCATTCAGGTGCCTTCTGATCGGCGGCGAAGGCGAGCTCGAAGGCGACCCTGACCGTCGCCCCGTCCGGCCGCTTGCCTTGCCGCTCGAAGAAGAAGGGTTCGTAATCGCCGATTCCGCCGGCCTTGAAGGCGGCGGCGTCGGCCTTGGCGTCCGTGCTTTCCAGCACCAGCATCGAGAGCCCCTCGCCCTGCCCCGCAAGGGCGTCACGCACGAAGGCGCCGAACGAGAAGGTCCGCTCACCGGCTGGCGGGATCGCGCCCGCATCGGCGATCGTCACCAGTTCGAGGAAGGAGCCGGGAAACTGGACGATCCGATTCTCGGTGCCCCAGGGGTGGCGATTGCGCGCACCGACCCTGAAACCGAGCTTTTCGTAGAAGGCTCCCGCCGCGTCGAGATCGCGGACGCCGATGACGAGATGGTCGAGGCCGCGAGGCGTGGAGGCTGATGCAGGCATGGCAGACTCTTTCGGCAGGCTTATCGGGCCGGAAGGCTAGCAACTCTTCACGGCGCGGTCATGTCGCGTTGCGGTCACGGCTCGATATAGTGCGGCAGGAAGCGCGAGGTGTTCTTCGTGATGGGCGAGGCATCCTCGCGGACGCAAAGCCCGCAGGCCTGCGAGGCGACGAGCCAGGAGCCCAGCACCGCGTAATTGCCGCCGGCCGAGAAGAGATTGGTCGCGGCATCCTGCAGGACATAGCCTTCCGCGCCATAGGGGCCATCATCGCTGTCGAGGACGCGGTCGCGCTCCATCAGCGTGACATTGGCGCCCTCGCGCGAATAGAGCGGCTTGCGGACGCGGCGGGCCGAGAGCGTCGCGGAGCGCGGGTCGCCCTCGAAGAAGGCCGGCAGCAGGTTGGGATGGCCCGGTTCCATCTCCCAGAGGCAGGCGAGCAGGCCCTTGTTGGAGAGCAGCGCCTTCCAGGGCGGCTCGATGAACTGGCAGCGCGAGCCGGCCAGCGCCTCGCCATAGCGCTCGCGGAACAGCCATTCCCAGGGATAGAGCTTGAACAGGGTCTCGATCGGCTGGTTGGCGCCGTCGCAGAAGCGCCCGTCCGTCAGCAGGCCGATCTCCTCGATATAAGTGAAACGCGCATCGAGGCCGGCCTGGACGGCGCAATCCGTCAGATAGTCGACCGTGCCCTTGTCCTCGGCACTGCCCTCGACGCAGGTGAGATGCAGGCGATAGGGCGACGGCGTGCGCAGGCCGGCGAAGGCCGCGATCAGCCGCTCGTGCAGGGAGTTGAACTGATCGCTGCCGGGGAGAAGCGCGCCACGCGCCATCGCCTGCTCGAGCCAGTCCCACTGGACGACGCTCGATTCGAACAGGGCGGTTGGCGTATCGGCGTTGTATTCCAGCAGCTTGGCCGGCCCATGCCCGTCATAGGCGAGGTCGAGCCGGCCATAGAGATTGCGCTCGCCGCTCTGCCAGCTCCGCCGGATATAGTCCCAATGCGCGGCTGGGATGGCGAGGCTGGTCAGGATCTCCTCGCTGGCGAGTGCCTTCTCGATGAAGGCGAAGCAGAGCTCCTCGATCGCCTCGGTCGGCGCCTCGATGTCGCGCTCGATCTCCTCCAGCGTGAAGGCGAACGCAGCGCTCTCGTCCCAATAGGTCTCGCCGTCGATGGTGTGGAAGGCGAAGCCCAGCCGCTCGACCTGCGCGGCCCAGTCGGGACGGGGTGGAAGCGTGACGCGACGCATCTCAGGACGAGGAATGCGAGGAGAAGGAACGGGCGATGGAGCCGAAGCCGCCCCGCGACGAGACGCTGGTCGTCGTGCTGACGCCGCGCGTGCTCGTCGGCGATACCGCGACGCTGCCGCCGGTCGTCGTCGAATAGGCGCGCGAGCGGCGGCTGCTCGAGGAGCTGCTGCTGCCATAGGAGCCGCTGCCGCCGGATGACGAGGAAGAGGAGCCGGCGGCGCGCGCCTGCTGGCATTCCGGCTGGGCGGAGCCCGGCGGGCAAGCGGCGGTTGTCGGCGGCAGCAGGGGCTGCGCCTGCGAACCGGCCAGGCCCCGCGCCAGCATGAAGCCCGCGAGCGCCGGGACAAAATACTGGGCGCCGCCGATGCTGGCGCTGGAACAGCCATTGGCGCCGTACTGCGCCTCGCATTCGTTCTGGTTGTTGAACTTCGGCGCATCCTTGAGGCGTGCGGCGGTCGCCTCGGAGAAGGCGGTCTCACATTGTTGCGCGCTGAGCTGCCCGCCGGCGCGGCAATCGCTCAGGCTGTTATAGACGAGGCTTTCCTGGGTTTCCTCGCTGGAGCGTGGCCAGAACGAGGCGACGAGCACGACCCCGACCGCGGCCAGCCCGATCTGTGTCGAGCGCTTCATGGCATGCCCTCAGATCGTCATGCTGGCTGCGGCCAGCGTACCCGAAATCACCGCGATCACCGCCAGCATCCCGGCCGATGGCAGGCGGTCTTCCGCGATCTTCCGCGAGAGCTCCGGGATGACGATCCGCGCGAGGCCATAGGCCGCGAACTGGACCAGCATCGCCGCGACGGCCCAGAGCACGCAGTCCGGGATGCTGCTGGCCTGCGAGATCGCCTTTTCGAGCGGCACGGTGAAGCCGATGAGGTTGCCGCCCAGTGCGATCGCGGCCGAGAGATTGCCACCTCGGATCAGGGCGATCTCGTCATGGGCCGTCATGCGCAGATAGATCACGGCGAAGGCTGCGATCAGCGCCGCGCCGACGACGAAATAGAGAAGGAACGCGGGCAAGCCCGCCATCGAGATCATCATGCCCCCGCCCCCCAGCCCATCCGATGCCTCGCAGCCTCATCATAGGTGAGGCATTGTCGGGCACCAGCGAAGCTAGCCGAAAAAGCTGCGTCAGCCGTCATCTAAAACGAGGATGCGCCGCATGAAGATCCGGGAAGCCTGCTGCAGCTGCGGCCAGTTGCGAGTCACCTGCCGGGGAGAGCCGGCCATCGTCGCCCTGTGCCATTGTCATGAATGCCAGAGGCGAACGGGCAGCGTCTATGGCGTGGCGGCTTTCTTCGCGCGGGAGGCCGTCGCCGTGTCCGGGGATCATACCGACTATGACCGCCCTGCCGATAGCGGCTTTCGCGTCCTGCATCATTTCTGCCCGGCCTGCGGCAGCACGGTCTTCTGGGAGCCGTCTCGCAGGCCGGAGATGATCGCCGTGGCGGTCGGCGCCTTCGCCGATCCCGCATTTCCCGCCCCGCGAAAGGCGGTCTTCGAGGAGCACCGCCATCCCTGGGCGGCGGTTGCCCTCGACAGCGATTAGACCAGACGGCTCTGCACCACGGCCGCTTCGACGAAGCTCGCGAACAGCGGATGCGGCTCGAAGGGGCGCGACTTCAGCTCGGGGTGGTACTGCACGCCGATGAACCAGGGATGGTCCGGATATTCCACCGTCTCAGGCAAGAGCCCGTCCGGCGAGACGCCGCTGAAGCGCATGCCCTGCTCTTCCAGCCGCTGGCGGTAGTTCATGTTGACTTCGTAGCGATGGCGGTGGCGTTCCGAGATCTCGGTCGAGCCGTAGATCTTCGCGATCTTGGTGTCCGGCGAGAGGACGGAGGCGTAGGCGCCGAGCCGCATGGTGCCGCCGAGATCGCCGCCGGCCGCGCGCTGCTCCAGCTCGTTGCCGCGCAGCCATTCCGTCATCAGGCCGACGACGGGCTCCTTGGTCTCGCCGAACTCGGTCGAGCTTGCCGCCTCGATCCCGGCGAGCGAACGCGCCGCCTCGATCACCGCCATCTGCATGCCGAAGCAGATGCCGAAATAGGGCACCTTGCGCTGCCTAGCAAAGGTCGCGGCCTTGATCTTGCCCTCGGCGCCGCGATGGCCGAAGCCTCCGGGCACCAGGATGCCGTGGACATGCTCCAGGAACGGTGCCGGGTCCTCCTTCTCGAAGACCTCGGACTCGATCCAGTCGAGATTGACCTTGACGTTGTTGGCGATGCCGCCATGGGTCAGCGCCTCGATGAGGGACTTATAGGCGTCCTTCATGCCGGTGTATTTGCCGACGACGGCGATGGTGACCTCGCCCTCGGGGTTCTTCACCCGGTCGGAGATATGCTTCCAGTTCGTGACGTCCGGCTCGCTCGAGGCGTCGAGGCCGAAGGCGGCCAGCACTTCGTTGTCGAGCCCTTCCGCATGGTAGGAGAGCGGCACGTCGTAGATCGAGGCGACGTCGCGGGCCTCGATCACGGCGGTCTCGCGGACATTGCAGAACAGCGCGAGCTTGCGGCGCTCCTCGCGCGGAATCTCGCGGTCCGTGCGGCAGAGCAGGATATCGGGCTGGATGCCGATCGAGCGCAATTCGGCGACCGAGTGCTGGGTCGGCTTGGTCTTCAACTCACCGGCGGTCGGGATATAGGGCAGCAGCGTCAGGTGGATGAAGATGCACTGCCCGCGCGGCAGTTGCTGGTTCACCTGTCGGATCGCCTCGAGGAAGGGCAGGCTCTCGATGTCGCCGACCGTGCCGCCGATCTCGACCAGCGTGAAGTCGTAGCCCTCATTGCCGGAAAGGATGAACTCCTTGATGGCATTGGTGACGTGCGGGACGACCTGGATCGTGGCGCCGAGATATTCGCCGCGACGCTCCTTGGTCAGGATGTCCATGTAGATGCGGCCGGTGGTGATGTTGTCGCCCTTGTTGCAGGGCCGGCCGGTGAAGCGCTCGTAATGGCCGAGGTCGAGGTCGGTCTCGGCGCCGTCATCGGTGACGAAGACCTCGCCGTGCTGATACGGGCTCATCGTGCCCGGATCGACATTGAGATAGGGGTCGAGCTTGCGCAGGCGGACCTTGTAGCCACGTGCCTGCAGAAGGGCTGCGAGAGCCGCCGCCGCCAGGCCTTTGCCAAGCGAGGACACCACGCCGCCGGTGATGAAAACATACCGCGTCATGGGAGTTCACCTCTATCGCCACGGGTTCGATTCGCTAAGCGCATGCAGTGCAGTCCCGCCTTGCTCTGCGCGCTTGTCCACAAAAGAGAGGGCCGGTCGCCCGGCCCGTCTCCACACAAAAGAGAAGGGCCGGTTTCCCGGCCCTGCCCTGGTTACTGCTGCGGTGCCGCTGGCGGCGCCGGGGTCGGCGGCTGTGCGCCGCCTTGCGTCTGGTTCTGGAGCTGACGGAGCTGGTCGAGCACGCCGCCGGCATTGGGCGCGCTCGGGGCGTTCGGCGCGGCGGGCTGGCCCGGAGTGACCGGAGCCGTCGTCGCCGGGGCGCCGTCGATGATCGAACGCTGCACGCGGCCCTGAGTGGCCATGATCGCGAGCACGATCGAGGTCAGGAAGAACAGGCCGGCGAGAATCGCCGTCGCCCGGGTCAGCGCGTTCGCCTGGCCGCGCCCGGTCATGAAGCCGCCGACGCCACCGCCGCCGGAACCCATGCCGAGCCCGCCGCCTTCGGAGCGCTGCAGCAGCACGACGCCGACGAGCGCGACGACGATGATCAGATGAATGACGATGAGAACGTTCTGCATGATCTCACGAAATGGGGATGGCGCGGGCCGCCGCAAGGGCTACCCGCTCCTCCTCGAAAGGTCGAGGCGAATTCGGCGGCGCACATAGCACGGGGTTTGCGGCTGCGCCACCCCTGAAGGCCCGCCGGCTTGCATGACCGGGGCTCGGATGACGCCTCAGCCGGCGCAAGCGCGCGCAATCGCCAGGAATTCCTCGGCCTTCAGGCTGGCGCCACCGACGAGCGCGCCGTCGACATTGGCGACATTCATCAGCTCGGCCGCGTTCGAGGGCTTCACCGAGCCGCCATAGAGCAGCCGGACGCCGGCTGCGGCGTTCTTGCCGACGATCCGCGCAAGGTCGCTGCGAATCGCGGCGTGCATCTCGGCGACATCGGCTGCCGTCGGGGTCAGGCCCGTGCCGATCGCCCAGACCGGCTCATAGGCGATGACCAGGCTTGCGGCGTCGAGGCCTTCCGGCACCGAGCCCTTGAGCTGCCTGCGCACCACGGCCAGCGCCTTGCCGGCCTCGCGCTCGCCCTGCGTCTCGCCGACGCAGATGATCGGCACGAGCAATGCCTTGCGCGCGGCCTCGGCCTTGGCGCGGACGGTGGCGTTGTCCTCGCCATGGAGCGCGCGCCGCTCGGAATGGCCGACGATGCAGAAGCTCGCCCCCGCATCGGCCAGCATCGCGGCCGAGACCTCGCCGGTGAAGGCGCCGGCGGGCTGAACGCTGCAATCCTGCCCGCCTGTCGCGATGCGCGAGCCGATCAGCGCGGCGGTGGCGGTGAACAGCAGTGTCGAGGGTGGGCAGATCGCGAGGTCGACGGCGGCCTTGAGCGAGGCGTCATAGCCGCGGGCGACCTCCGTCGCGATGGCGAGATCGGCCTTCAGCCCGTTCATCTTCCAGTTGCCGGCTACCAGCGGCCTGATGCTGCGCGTCACGTCGTTCCTCCGGAAATTGTGCTGTCCGGGCTCTATCAATGCCCGGCTGGCGCCGCAATCTCATGTGAACCGGAAACACGAAGCCGCCGCGGCGATTGCGGCTTTCGCCGCCGGTTCCTATAAGCAGCGCCGACAAAAACGCGCGCGGGCCCGTCTCCGCGCCACGAACGGGTTCAGGGAAAGACAGCTTCCATGATGATGCAGGGCATCCGCAAGGCGAGTCAGGGTTTGCTCGGCAAGCTCGTCATCAGCGTCCTGTTCGGCGTCCTGATCCTCGCCTTCGCGATCTGGGGCGTGGGCGACATCTTCCGTGGCTATGGCCGCAACGAGGTCGCGCGGGTCGGCAAGACCGAGATCAGCATCGAGCAGATGCGCACCGCCTATCAGAACGACCTCCAGAACCTGATCCGCCAGCAGCGCCGGCAGATCTCGCCGGAGACGGCGCGCGCGCTCGGCCTCGACCGGCAGGTGCTCTCGCGGCTGGTCAGCGAGGCGACGCTCGACCAGACGGCCAAGAACCTGCACCTGGCCGTCTCCGACGACACGATCCGCAACCTGATCTTCGACGACCCGGTCTTCCGCGACGCGTCCGGCCAGTTCTCGGCGGCGCGCTTCAACGAATTGCTGCGTTCGAACGGCTATAGCGAGCAGAGCTATGTCGCGCTCCAGCGCGCCACCATCCTGCGCCAGCAGATCGCCGAGATGATCAGCGGCGGCTTCACCGTTCCGGTCGCCCTGCAGGAGATCGGCAACCGGCTGCGCAACGAGAAGCGCACCGTCACCTTCGCCCGCATGCCGGCGAGCGCCGCCGGCGAGATCGCGGCTCCGACCGAGGACCAGCTCAAGGCCTTCTACAACGAGCGCAAGATTGCTTTCCGCGCCCCGGAATACCGGACCGCCTCCGTGCTCGCGATCACGGCCGAGGCTGTCGCCGACCCGGCCAAGGTCACCGATGACGAGGCGAAGGCACGCTACGAGGCGCTGAAAGCGCAGCGCTTCACCACGGCGGAGACGCGTACCGTCGAGCAGATCCCCTTTCCCAATGCCGAGGAGGCACAGGCCGCCAAAGCCAAGATCGACGGTGGCGAGACCTTCGACGAGATCGCGACCGAGCGGAACGTCGCCTTCAAGGACCTCACGCTCGGCACCTTCACCCGCGAGCAGATCTTCGACCCCGCCGTGCGCGAGGCCGCCTTCGCGCTGGAGGAAGGCGCCGTCAGCGCGCCCGTGCAGAGCGCCTTCGGGACCGTGCTGCTGCGCGTCACCAAGGTCGATAGCCAGCATGTGCGCCCCTATGAGGAGGTCGCCGAGGAGGTGAAGAAGGAGATCGCGGCGGGCCGTGCCTCGAGCCGGATCACCGAGCTGCACGACAAGATCGAGGATGAGCGCGCCTCGGCGAAGCCGCTGGCTGAGATCGCCAAGCAGTTCAACCTCGAGCTGCGTGTCGTCGGCCCGATGAGCCAGGGCATGACCAAGCCCGACGGCGCCCAGGAGGCTCCCCTGCCCGGCGGCGATGCGACGCTGCGCGCGATCTTCGCCTCTGATATCGGCGTCGACAACGAGGCGATCCGCCTGCCCCAGAACGCCGGCTATGTCTGGTTCGACATCGCCAAGATCGACCCGTCCCGCGACCGTTCCTTCGACGAGGTCAAGGGCGAGGTCGCGACGCAGTGGCGCGCCGACGAGACCGCGAACAAGCTCTCGGCCAAGGCGCGCGAGCTCGTCCAGAGGCTCGACAAGGGCGAGGCCTTCGCGACGGTCGCGACGTCGAGCGGATTGACGATGGAGACGGCCGCCGGCATCGGGCGACAGGAGCAGCGCACGGACCTGCCGGCCAACGTCGTCACCCAGGTGTTCGGCACGGTCGCCGGCAAGGCCAATTCGGCGGCCGGCGCCGATGGCGGCCGCATCCTGTTCAAGGTCGATTCGGCGACGGTGCCGCCTTACGTCCGCACGACGCAGGAGGCGGACAACTTCGTTCGCCTGCTCTCCGCCAATCTGAGCGAGGGGCTCCTGCTGCAATATGTCGCCGAGCGCCAGGCCAAGCTCGGCGTGAGCATCAATGACGCGGCGTTCCGCAACGCCACTGGCGGGGTGCAGAATTGACGATGCAGCACCTCGACGAATTCGAGCGCTTCGCGCAGATCTACGAAACGGGCGCACCGCAGCTCCTGCGGCAAGTCCTGGTCGGCGATTGCGAGACGCCGGTCGCCGCCTTCCTGAAGCTGCGGCACGCCACCTCCGGGCCGGCTTTCCTGCTGGAATCGGTGGAGGGCGGCGCCGTTCGCGGTCGGTACTCGATGATCGGGCTGGAGCCGGACCTGATCTGGCGCTGCCATCAGGGGCAGGCCGCGATGTGCCGGCCGGCGCTCGGCGACGCCTTCCTCGACGATCCGCGCCCGGCCTTCGAGAGCCTGCGTTCGCTGCTGGCCGAAAGCGCGATTCCCGAGGCGGAGGGGCTGCCGCCGATGGCGGCCGGCGTCTTCGGCTATCTCGGCTACGACATGGTGCGGTTGATGGAGCGCCTGCCCGAGCCGAAGGAGACCGGCACCGGCGTTCCCGACGCGATCCTGAGCCGGCCGACGCTGATGGTCGTGTTCGACGCCGTGCGCGACGAGATCCACATCGTCACGCCGGTGCGTCACCAGCCCGGCATCGCGGCGCGGCACGCCTATGAGAGCGCCCAGGAGCGGCTCGACGGCGTCGTCCGTGTCCTTGAAGGCGCCCTGCCCGCCGAGGCCGACATCGACATCGCCAATCTGCCCGAGCCGGTCACGACCTCGAACACCAGCGAAGCCGAGTATCTCGACATGGTGGCGAAGGCGAAGGAGTACATCCGCGCCGGCGACATCTTCCAGGTCGTGCTGTCGCAGCGCTTCGAAGCCCCCTTCGCGCTGCCGCCTTTCGCGCTCTACCGGGCGCTGCGCCGCGTCAACCCGGCGCCGTTCCTCTGCTACCTCGATTTCGGCGGCTTCCAGATCGTCTGCTCGAGCCCCGAGATCCTGGTCCGGCGGCGCGACGACACGGTCACGATCCGCCCCATCGCCGGCACGCGCCGGCGCGGCGCGACGCCTGCCGAGGACGACGCCCTCGCCGCGGAGCTGCTGGCCGATCCGAAGGAGCGCGCCGAGCACCTGATGCTGCTCGATCTCGGCCGCAACGATGTCGGGCGCGTCGCGGAGATCGGAACGGTCAAGGTCACCGATTCCTTCTTCATCGAGCGCTACAGCCAGGTCATGCACATCGTCTCGAACGTCGAGGGCAAGATCGACCCGAAGCACGATTCGCTGGCCGCCCTGATCGCCGGCTTCCCGGCCGGCACCGTCTCGGGCGCGCCGAAGGTGCGGGCGATGGAGATCATCGACGAGCTGGAGCGCGATGCACGCGGCGCCTATGCCGGCTGCATCGGCTATTTCGGCGCCAATGGCGAGATGGACACCTGCATCGTGCTGCGGACCGCCGTGGTGAAGGACGGCAGGATGCATGTCCAGGCCGGCGCCGGCATCGTCTACGATTCGAACCCGGCCTCCGAGCAGGAGGAGTGCATCAACAAGGCCAAGGCCCTGTTCCGGGCGGCCGAGGAAGCGATCCGCTTCGCCGCGCGCAGCGGGCGCGGGCAGTAAGACTGCCGCATGCGAACCGCCCGGCTGGAAGCAGCCGGGCGGTTTTCTTTTGCGGTCTTGCGTGCCGCTTCAGTGCCCCTTGCTGGGATGGGCCGTCATCCGGTCGACCCAGGCGATGCCGACGGCGGACAGGATGAAGACGACATGGATCAGCGTCTGCAGCAGGACGCCGGATTCGGTGTAGTTCGTCGTCCGGCCGAGCCCGCCGATATTGCCGGCCTCGATGAAGGTCCTGAGCAGGTGGATCGACGAGATGCCGATGATCGCCATGGCGAGCTTGATCTTGAGGATGCTGGCGTTGACGTGGCTCAGCCATTCCGGCTGGTCCGGGTGGCCTTCCAGCCGCAGCCGCGAGACGAAGGTCTCGTAGCCGCCGACGATCACCATGATCAGCAGGTTCGAGATCATCACCACGTCGATCAGTCCCAGCACGACCAGCATGATCTGCTGCTCGCTGAAGTCGAAGGCGTGGGTGACGAGGTGCCAGAGCTCCTTGAGGAACAGGAAGACGTAGACGCACTGGGCCACGATGAGGCCGATATAGAGCGGCAGCTGCAGCCAGCGGGAGCTGAAGATCAGCGCCGGCAGAGGCTTCATCGCGCCAGGCGGGGCGGAACGGGAGGGCGAGCTGCCGGTCTGGGCCATGGTAGGGTCCTGATCCTTCGAATGCATGAGGAGGTTTCTGTGAGGCGAAGCGCTAGATGGCGAGGAAAACCCGTCGACGCAAGACGCCGGATGAGGCTCCGAGCCTCAACAGCCACAATGTTGTGACGGCGCATTTACGCCGGGATTGCGGACTAGTCTTTCCGCCGGCTCGATAAATCGCTACAATCACGCCCAATCGGGGGGACATGCGAAGTTCCACTCGCACGGGACAGTAAAGGAGTTTCGCCATGATCAGGACGTTTGCCGTCGCCGCCGCCCTCGCCGGCTGCGCCGCTCTCGCTGCTCCCGCCACCGCGGCGCCGCTGGCGCCGGCCTCTGCCGCGGTCGCCTCGGCCAAGGCGGATGCCGGCCTGCTCCAGACCGTGCAATGGCGCCGCTATGGCTATTACGGCCCCCGCTATTACGGTGGCTACCGCCGCGGCCCGGCCATCGGCGCCGGCATCGCCGCCGGTGTCATTGGCGGTGCTCTGGCGGCCGGTGCGCTGGCCGCGCCTCCGCCGCCGCCAGTTTATTACGAGCCGGCCCCGGTCTATGTCGCGCCGCCGGTGGTCTATGCTCCGCCCGTTCCGCGTGCCTATGGCTACAGCGTCGAGGATACCGACGCGGTCGCCTACTGCGCGCGCCGCTTCCGGTCCTACAATCCCGAGACCGGTACCTATATCGCCGCCGGGGGCGTGGTTCGCGCCTGCCCCTGACAGGGCCCGACAGCCCGACCGGGAATCAATGGCTCCCCGCAGCGATGCGGGGAGTTTTTGTTTGCGGTGGAAAGCGGCTTGCCATCGCGATTGCGATTCCGCTTATCTGCGGCCTGCCTGATACCGGAGCATCTCGTGCGCATCGCCACCTGGAACGTGAACTCGGTCCGCCAGCGGCTCGGCCATCTGCTCGATTTCCTGAAGGAGGCCGAGCCGGACGCGCTCTGCCTGCAGGAGATCAAATGCCTCGATGCCGATTTCCCGCGGGCCGAGATCGAGGCGGCCGGCTGGCAGGTCGAGACGCATGGTCAGAAGACCTTCAATGGCGTCGCGATCCTCAGCCGCAGCAAGCTCGAAGATGTGCGCCGCGGCCTGCCCGGCGACGAGGGCGACGAGCAGGCGCGCTATCTCGAAGGCGTTCTGCCCCTAGGCACGGGCTTGGTGCGGCTGGCCTCGATCTACCTGCCCAACGGCAACCCGCCGAACACCGAGAAATATCCCTACAAGCTCGGCTGGATGAAGCGGCTCACGGCGCATGCCGAAATGCTGCTGGAGCACGAGGAGCCGCTGGTGCTGGCCGGCGATTACAACGTCATCCCCGAGCCCCGTGACGCACGCGACCCCGCGGCCTGGGTCAGCGATGCGCTGTTCCTGCCCCCGACACGAGCCGCCTTCCGGGAGCTTCTCAATCTGGGCCTGACCGAAGCCTTGCGCAGCACCACCGAAGCCGGCGGGCTCTACACCTTCTGGGATTATCAGGCCGGCGCCTGGCAGCGGAACAACGGCATCCGCATCGACCATCTCTTGCTGTCGCCGCAGGCGGCCGACAGGCTCGCCGGGGTGAAGATCGCCAAGCATGTCCGCGGCTGGGAGAAGCCGTCGGACCATGTACCGGTGATGATCGAATTGAACTAAGGCCGGCCGGCGCCGCGGCTCGGGCTGGCGCCGGTTGCGACCTGCTGGCGCTCCACCAGGGCAAGGGCGGCCGTACGGTCTGCCGGCGACGCCGACGCGAAGGCGGCATCGTTGCGCTCGAGGATCCAGGCCTCGCGCGCCGGATCGGCGCTCTCGCGGGCCAGCGCGAGCCACATCAGGCCGAGCACGGGCTGGCGCGGCACGCCCTCGCCGCCGCGCAACAGCATCTCGCCGAAGGCGGCGCGGGCCGGCGCATGACCCTTCTCGGCAGCGAGCTTCATCCAGCGCGCCGCCTGACGCGGATCGCGGGCGGTGCCCTGCCCCTTCATATAGAGACGTGCCAGATTGTACTGGCCGTCCGGGTCGCCGAAATAGGAAGCGGCGTAGTTGAACATGTCGAAGGCGCGGTCGGGATTGGGCTTCACATAGCTGCCCTTGATCCCGTCGATGAAATAGCTGCCGAGCGCCACGAAGGCGCTGCCGACCATGCGGCCGTCTGCCGTGCCGGGAATGGCGTCGGCATTCTCATCCGCGATCTTCGAGAAATATTCGAAGGCCTTGAGATCGTTGGTCGGGACGCCTTCGCCGCCGGCATACATCCGGCCGAGCTTGTACTGCGCAGTGAGATGCCCCTGCGAGGCGGCGTATTCGAGCGCGCGGACGGCTCCGACCTGATCCCCGGCGGAGGAATCGCGCATCCAGGCGCGCAGCGCGTCGCGCGCGCTGTTGAAGGGGACGAGCGGCAGGGCTGAATGCGCCATCGGCGTGTTCGGAGCCGGCGCGATCGTGGCCGTGTCGGGCGAGGTCGGGCGCGAGGAATCGGGTTCCGGGAGAGCGATTCCGGGAATCGGCCTCGGCGGCAGCATGGGCTGCCCATTGGCATAGTCCTGTGCCCGGGCGACCTGGGGGCCGCCGAGCATCAGCAACATGCAAGCTATGGTGACGTCAGATATCCGCATAGCAATGGGTTTCGGCCGCCCCTCCTGGGTGGGTGACGGCGCCGCCTTTGGCGGAGCCGACCGTCTGCGCGTATTTCCACAGCGCGCCGGAATTGTAGTCGGTCTTCCGCGGTTTCCAGTCCTTACGACGCTCCTCAAGTTCGGCATCAGAAAGGCGGACTGCGAGCTTTCCTGTGATGGCGTCGAGTTCGATGATGTCGCCGTCGCGGATCAGGCCGATCGGGCCGCCGACGGCGGCTTCAGGCCCGACATGGCCGACGCAGAAACCGCGGGTCGCGCCCGAGAAACGGCCGTCGGTGATGAGGGCTACCTTGTCGCCCATGCCCTGGCCGTAGAGGGCCGCGGTGGTCGACAGCATCTCGCGCATGCCGGGGCCGCCCTTGGGGCCCTCGTAGCGGATGACGAGGACGTCGCCGACATTATAGGTCCGGTTCCTGACCGCCTCGAAGGCATCCTCCTCGCGGTCGAAGCAGCGCGCCGGGCCGGTGAAGACGAGCTGGTCCTCCGGCATGCCGGCGATCTTCACGATGGCGCCCTCGGGCGCGAGATTGCCCCGCAGGCCGACGACGCCGCCGGTCACCGTGATCGGCTTGTCGGCGCGGTAGACGACGTCCTGCTGGTCGTTCCACTTCACCGAGGCCATGTTCTCGGCGATGGTGCGGCCGGTCACGGTCAGGCAGTCGCCGTGAAGATAGCCGGCATCGAGCAGGCTCTTCATCACCAGCGGAATGCCGCCGACCTCGAACATGTCCTTGGCGACGTATTTTCCGCCCGGCTTCAAATCGGCGATATAGGGCGTCTTCTTGAAGATCTCGGCGACCTCGAACAGGTCAAAATCGATGCCGCATTCATGCGCGATCGCCGGCAGGTGCAGCGCGCCATTGGTCGAGCCGCCGGTGGCGGCGACGACCATTGCGGCGTTCTCCAGCGCCTTGCGGGTGACGATGTCGCGCGGGCGGATGTTCCGCGCGATCAGCTCCATCACCATCTCGCCGGCGGTGTAGCAGAAGGTGTCGCGGACATCGTAGGGGGCCGGAGCGCCGCAGCTATAGGGCAGCGCCAGGCCGATCGCCTCGGCGACCGTCGCCATGGTGTTGGCGGTGAACTGGGCGCCGCAGGAGCCGGCCGAGGGGCATGCCGCCTCCTCGAGCTCCTTCAAATCCTCGTCGGACATCGCACCGACCGAATGCTTGCCGACGGCCTCGAACACGTCCTGGACGGTCACGGGACGGCCCTTGAAGGTGCCGGGCAGGATCGAGCCGCCATAGATGAAAATCGAGGGGACGTTGAGGCGGACCATCGCCATCATCATGCCCGGCAGCGACTTGTCGCAGCCGGCGAGGCCGACCAGCGCATCGTAGCAATGGCCGCGCATGGTCAATTCGACCGAATCGGCGATGACCTCGCGCGAGGCCAGCGACGACTTCATGCCCTGGTGGCCCATGGCGATGCCGTCGGTGACGGTGATCGTGCAGAATTCGCGCGGCGTGCCGCTGGCGGAAGCGACGCCTTTCTTCACGGCCTGGGCCTGGCGCATCAGGGAGATGTTGCAGGGGGCGGCCTCGTTCCAGCAGGAGGCGACGCCGACGAAGGGCTGCGCGATCTGCTTCGCGGTCATGCCCATCGCGTAATAATAGGAGCGGTGCGGGGCCTTGGCCGGGCCGACGCTCACATGGCGGCTCGGCAGCCTCGACTTGTCGAACACACGCGCATCCATCGCCACTCGCCCTGTCCTCCCAGACCAGCCCGGCCGGAAAATGCCACGCCGATCAGGCCGATCGCAACGCCGGCCTCGAAACCCCGATTTCGGCCGGGATATTGCGATCCACGGCCCTACGAAGTTTCAATTTGTCTATATCTCAAAGACTTAACGTGCCCTTGTGCTGGGCGCTCTTTGTGGCGGCTTCGCGGCGAGCGCGGGCATGGACATGGCGCCGGGAGCGTTCCCGCCACAGTGTTGCAGCGATGACACGAAAAGGCCGATGCGACGGCGGAGCGACGCGCTTCAGAGCACCATCGGCAGGACGAAGAAGCCGCCGACCACAACCACCAGTAGGGTCAGTGCTGCCAGCGGCAGGTGCTTCTCGATGAAGATGCGGATGTCGTCGCCATAGAAGCGCAGGGCCACCGCGATCATCAGGAAGAAGGTGACGCGGGAGACGACCATGCCGACCGTGAACTTCCACAGGTCGAAATGCAGGAAGCCCGACATGATCGTGACGATCTTGAACGGGATCGGCGTCAGGCCCTTGGTGACGAGCACCCAGAACCAGTAATCCTGCGAGGTGGCGATGAGGTGCGCGGCCTTGTCCTGCAGCCCGTAGATCCCGATCAGCCAGGAACCAAGCGATTCATAGAGCAGCGCGCCGATGGCGTAGCCGAGATAGCCGCCGAGCACGGCGCCCAGCGAGCAGATTCCGGCGTAGAACCAGGCGCGATCCGGCCTGGCGATGCACATCGGCAGGAGCAGCGGCAGGGGCGGCAGCGGGCTGATCGAACTCTCGACGAAGGTCAGCGCGAAGAGCAGCCAGGGAGCGGCCGGGTGCGAGGCGTAGGAAACACACCAGTCATAAGCCCGCTTCAGCATGGGTCCTGATCAGCCAATCCGAATTGCCGCCATATCGCGCATGGCGGAGTTGCGCCATGCGCATCTAAGCGATGTCCAAGGAGAAGGCGAGTCCTCTCTTACGGTAACGTCAATTTGAAGACGCAGCGGTGGCCGGAATGCGGTGGCGGGTCAGGCCAGCCGCGCCAGCGCCTCCGCGATCTTCGTCTTGCGCGCTTCCGCCGCGGCCTTGCGCTCGCGATTCTCCTCGACGATCTCGTCGGGCGCGCGGGCCATGAAATCGGGGTTGCCGAGCTTCTTCTCGACCACCGCGATGTCCTGGTCGAGCTTGACCAGTTCCTTGGTCAGGCGGGAGCGCTCGGCTTCGAGATCGATCAGGCCGGCCAGCGGCAGCGCCGCGACCTCGCCGCGCACGATGATCTGCGCCGACTGCGCCGGAGCCGCCGCCTCGAAAGCGATGTCGGAGACGCGGGCGAGCCGTTCGATCATCGGCCGCCAGCTCTCGATGGTCGCCCGCGTCGCGGCCGAGGCGTTGACGAGAACGAGCGGCGCCTGTGTACCGGCCGGCACGTTCACCTCGGAGCGGACCGAGCGGATGTCCGAGATCAGGTCGACAACGAAACCGATCTCGGCTTCCGCCGCCGCGTCCTTGAGCGCCGAGAGATCCGGCCAGCGGGTCAGGCAGACCAGCGAGGCATCGCCATCCGCGAGCTTGCGCGGCGCGCCGGCCTCGGCCTTCTGCGCCCAGAGCTCCTCGGTGAGGAACGGCATGAAGGGGTGCAGGAGCTGGCAGATCAGGTCGATGACGTAAGCGACCGTCGCCTGCGTCTCGGCGCGTGCGGCGGCATCGACGCCCTCGCCCTGCAGCACCGGCTTGGCGAGTTCGAGATACCAGTCGCAGAACTGGTTCCAGACGAAGCGATAGGCCGCGCCCGCCGCCTCGTTGAAGCGGAAGCTCGGGATGCCGGCGGCAATGTCCTCGGCCGCTTGCGCCGCCTCGCTGAGGATCCAGCGGTTGAGCGGCTGCCTGACATTGGCCGGATCGAAGCCGTCCGCCCGCGCGCAGCCATTGATCTCGGCGAAGCGCGCTGCGTTCCAGATCTTGGTCGCGAAGTTGCGATAGCCCTCGACACGCTGCGTGCTGAGCTTGATGTCGCGCCCCTGAGCCGCCATCGCCGCCAGGGTGAAGCGCAGCGCATCGGCGCCGTACTGGTCGACGAGCACCAGCGGATCGATGACGTTGCCCTTCGACTTCGACATCTTCGCGCCCTTCTCGTCGCGAACGATGGCGTGGATGTAGACGTCCTTGAACGGCACCTCGTCCATGACGTTGAGGCCCATCATCATCATCCGGGCGACCCAGAAGAAGATGATGTCGAAGGCGGTGACGAGCGTCGCCGTCGGGTAATAATGCTTCAGCTCGGCGGTCTGCTCGGGCCAGCCCAGCGTCGAGAACGGCCAGAGCGCCGAGGAGAACCAGGTGTCGAGCACGTCCTCGTCGCGCGTCAGCGCGACGGTGTCGCCGTAATGCGCCATTGCGAGCGTCTGCGCCTCGGCCTCCGACTCGGCGACGAAGACCTCGCCATCCGGCCCGTACCAGGCCGGGATCTGATGACCCCACCAGAGCTGGCGCGAGACGCACCAGGGCTCGATGTTCTCCAGCCAGTCGTAGAAGACCTTGGTCCAGTTCTCGGGCGTGAATTTGGTGCGGCCGTCCCGGACCGCCTTGATCGAGCGCTCCGCCAGCGGCTTGACGTCGACATACCACTGGTCGGTGAGCCAGGGCTCGATCACGACATCCGAGCGGTCGCCATGGGGAACCGTATGGCCGTGCGGCTCGACCTTCGCCAGGAAGCCGCGCTCGGCCATCATCGCGACGACGCGACGGCGGGCGGCGAAGCGGTCGAGCCCATCGAGCGCCAGCGTCTCGCCGTCCGGCTTGGCGCCGGCCAGGAAATCCTCGTTGCCGGCGAGCAGGATGCGCGCCTCGCCGTCGAGGATGTTGACGACGTCGAGCTGGTGGCGCTTGCCGACCTCGAAATCGTTGAAGTCATGCGCCGGTGTGATCTTGACCGCGCCGGTGCCCTTCTCCGGGTCGGCGTAATCGTCGGGCACGATCGGGATGATGCGGCCGACCAGCGGCAGCACCGCCTTGCGGCCGATCAGATGGCCGATCGTCTCGTTGTCCGGATGCACGGCGATGCCGGTGTCGCCCAGCATCGTCTCCGGGCGCGTCGTCGCGACGGTGATGAAGGTCGAGGCGTCGTCCGCGTCGTAGGTCGCACCTTCGAGCGGGTAGTTGAAATAGTAGAGATGGCCGTTCGGGTCGCGATTCAGCACCTTGTCGAGCTTGGCCAGGTCGAAGGCCTCCTCGCCGCCGCGCTCCCATTTGAACGAGCCGGTCTTCTCGATCTGCAGGACCTCGATGTCGGAGATCGCGGTCTGGAACTTGGGGTCCCAGTTCACGAGGCGCTTGGCGCGGTAGATCAGCCCCTGCTTGTGCAGGCTGACGAAGACCTTGAGGACGGCGGCCGACAGACCCTCATCCATGGTGAAGCGCTCGCGCGACCAGTCGCAGGAGGCGCCGAGGCGGCGGAGCTGGTTGACGATCGTGCCGCCCGACTCCTCCTTCCACTTCCAGACCTCGGCGAGGAAGGCCTCGCGGCCCATCGTGCGGCGGTCGGTCTTGTTCTCGGCAGCGAGCTTGCGCTCGACGACCATCTGGGTCGCGATGCCGGCATGGTCGGTGCCGGGCTGCCAGAGCACGTCCTTGCCGCGTAAGCGCTCGAAGCGGCAGAGCACGTCCTGCAGCGTGTTGTTGAGCGCGTGGCCCATATGCAGCGAGCCGGTCACGTTCGGCGGCGGGATCACGATGCAATAGGGCTCCGCGCCAGGCTGAGCTCCCCTGCCCGCCTTGAAGGCTCCGGCCTCGTCCCAGGCCTTGCTGATCCGGGCCTCGACGGCTGCCGGCTCGAAAGTCTTGTCCATCATCGCATCGCTCGAACGCAGAAAGGCCGGGGAACCTGCCCCGGCCGGAAAAATCACGGGCCAAAAGGTCTCGGCCCTTAAGAGCCCATGCACGGGCCGCGCGTCAACGTTTTCGATGATGCGCCGCACCCTGCAAGGCCAGCATGGACCTTAGGCGAGGTTCGACTGCAGGAACCAGAGCGACTTGTCGAGCATGCGGGAATAGGCGGTGAGGATGTCGGCGGAATCGGCATCGCCGGCCTCGTCGCAGGCATCGATCGCCTCGCGCACCTTGTTGCCGGCATCCGCGTAACGCTCGATCAGCGCTTTGAGATGGTCCTGAACCGGGACGATATCCGTCGGATAGGGCTTGAGCGACGTCGCATCGGCCGTCGTCTGCACGGTTCCGAGCGCAATGCCGCCGAGCTGGGCGATGCGCTCGGCCACGGTGTCGACATGCTCGTCGAGATCGGCACGGAAGCCGTCGAGCATCAGATGGACGCCGATGAAGCCCGGCCCCTTCAGATTCCAATGCGCCTGCTTGGTCACCAGCGCCAGATCGATGCCGTCGGCAAGGCGCTCATTGAGCAGCCCCACGACCTTCGCCTTGGTGTTCGATGCCAGCTCGATTCTGCTCGACTTGACGATTTTCGCGGGAGCCGATGTCTTCGCCACTGCCCTGGTGGCAGGCGCTGTCTTGGTTGCGGGATTTTTGCCGGACTTGGCCATGGGTGAGATCCCCTGAGGAAGGAAGCGGGGCCTGCGCCGGGTTGCGCGGCTCGCGCCCCTCCTACGCCTCAGACGATCGGTTGTTCCCGCCCCGCATCGCCGCGATGGCACGGAACCTCCGTCGCGCCGGACGGTTGCACCCACAAGATCAGCACGGGAAGAGCCCGCCCGCCGCGCCGGGCATTGCTGTCGCGCGCTCGGCGGCACCGCGCAACCGCAAGGTCAGATTGTGAGGACAGGCAGATGAGATTACTGGTTCACGCCCTGGGCGCCTGGATCACCGTGGAAGCCGCATCCGGCCGCTACCCGCGCCCGTTCGCGATCGGCCTGACGATGCTGGTTTCGCGTCTCGGCGCACCGACGGCCGCGCTCGCGATGGCAGGTTTCGCGCTCAAGCGCCTCGACGAGGCAGGGGCCTTCGACGGCTTGCGGGCATCACGTCCGGCCGCGAGACGCGCTCGCAGCACCGAATAAAGCTGACTAACTGCGCCCGCCGCGCGCGACACGCTCGATCTCGGCCCGGACCAGACGCTCGACCATCAACGGCAGGTTGTCGTCGAGCCAGGTCTTCAGCATGGGCTTGAGCATGTCCTTGACGAGATCCTCGAGCGTCCGCGCATTGCTGCTGAGCACGGTGTTGGCAAGCTGCCCGAACGCGCTGGTGACGGCGGAACTCGCCTGATCCGACAGGAGGCTCGCCATGTCGACGGGCCGCGGCGCCGGTTCCGGCTGGGGTGCGGCAACAGGGGCCGGCGTCGGTTCGACGGGGGCCATGGTCGCGACCGGAGCCGGCGGCTCGGACTCCTCGGTCTCGCGAAAATCGACATCAGCCTCGGCTTCGGCCGGGGCGGTGGGCGCAGGTGGCGGCTCGACGGCAGGAGGCGCGACGAACGCGGCCTCCGTGCCGAGATCCAGCACGTCGTCGTCGATCGAAGCCGGCACCGGCTCGGGGGCCGGAGCCTCAACCTCGGCTTCGGCGGGCTTGGCTTCGTCGTCGGAAATGATCCGGCGGATGGAGGCGAGAATCTCCTCCATCGACGGTTCATTGGGCTTGGCTTGCGCGTTCATGACAGTCTGGACCGTTGGACAGCGCGCGCGCCGATGGAATCAACGCCGCTCCAAAGCGGAGTATTCCATGAGACTCCGGGCAGACAAGGCGGCAAAGCCTTATCCCACAGGAGAAAACAGCGCTGTTGCCCGAATGTGCCGCCCCTGCCCGGGGGCGGCCTTGCGCGGAACTCTGCCGGGGCTCAGCGCCCGTCCGGGGTCTGGGTGCCCCACCAGAGGTCCTTGACCTGGTCATAATGCTGCCGCGAGTCGTAGTTGGCCGTCTTCAGCTTCAGGGTCTGGGCCGAAAGCTTGCCGACCGCCGAGAGCACGGAATAGGAGGCGACGACACGGTCGCGCTGGGCCGACACCAGGTTCGACCGGGCGCTGACCAGTTCCTGCTGCGCGTTGAGGACATCGAGCGTGGTGCGCTGGCCGACCTTGGCCTCCTCACGCACGCCGGCGAGCGCCGTCGAGGAAGCCTCGACCTGGGCCTGAGCCGCGATGATCTGCGCCTTGGCGGCTTCGAGCCCGCCCCAGGCGGAGATGACCGCGGCGCGCACCGTGTCGCGCTGCGTGTCGACGTCGATGCGACGCTGCCCGGCCGTCTCCTTGGCCTGGCGGGTGCGGGAATAGACCAGGCCGCCCTCGTAGATCGGGATCGTCAGGGAGCCGACGATGCTGGCCGAGGTGCGGTTATCGCCGAAATACTGGTTGTCGTAACGCTGCTGGACCGAGCCGGTCAGGCCGATGGTCGGCCCGAGATCGGCCTGCGTCACCTTGACCTGGAGCTCGGCCGCGTCGACGCCATGGAGCGCCGCGATGATCGCCGGATGGCCCGCGAGCGCCTGGTTCACCGCCACGGGCAGCGATTTCGGCAGAAGGTTCTCGACCGGGCGGCCGGGGGCGAGCGAGCGCGGCTCGGTGCCGACATTCTGCCGGTAGCGCGCCACCGAGGTCTTCAGGTTCGATTCAGCGAGAATCGCCTGGGACTGCGCCGAGGACAGGCGGGCTTCCGCCTGCGCCACGTCGGTGCGGGTCACTTCGCCGACCTGAAATCGGTCGCGCGTCTGGCGCAGCTGCTCCTCCAGAACCTCGACGTTGTTGCGGTTGAGATTGAGGATCGCCGTGTCGCGCAGCACGTTCATATAGGAGGTCGCGGCATCGAGCAGCACGTTCTGCTCGGTGTTGCGCAGCGTTTCGCGCGCACCGAGGACCTGCGATTCGGACTGGCTGATCGAATTGCGGGTCTTGCCCGAGTCGAAGATGTTCTGGGTGATCTGCACGCCGGCGCCGCGTGGATTGAGCCGGGTCGTGAGGTTGTTATGGAAGGCGGACGAAGCCGCCCCGGCGGGAACCGACGAATCGAGGACGCTGGCGCCGATATCGGCGGAGGCCGTGATTCGGGGCCGATAGCCGGCGCGCGCCTGCGGGACGTTCTCGTCTGTTGCGCGCACCGAGGCGCGCTGGGAGTTCAAGGTCGGATTGCCCGCATAGGCGCGGGCCAAGGCCGCGTCCATGGTTTGGGCTTGCGCGGCGGCACTCCAGCCGCCTGCAAGCACCAAAGCCAGAACGGCGCTGACGCCGAATCCGAAACTCTTCTTATCGCTTCGTCGTTCCACTGGACGCCTCTCGTGCGCACTAAAGTCGCGCCCAGGCATCGCCCCAGCCTCGGCATAAGTTGTCATTTCATACCCTTACCGGCGCTTCGAGCCAATGCAATGGCCGCGCCGGACTGGTTTCCGTGAACAGGTGCCGTAAAAATGCGACACCTTAAAATCAAAAAACGAAGGCCGGCGGACGCCGGAACTCCGCCAGTTCCGGCGCTGCCGCGTCGAAAACGGTACGCCCGGCAACAACATCTGCCGATTTCTGGTAGAGTTTCACGCGGGCGGCGCGCCCCTGCCCCTCCACCACGATCAAGCGACCTTCGGGACGCAGGAGCGAAAACAGATTCCGCGGTTCGAGCTCGCAGGAGCCGCTGACGAGAATGGCGTCGAAGGATCCCGCCGCGGGCTCCTTGTCGGCGACGGAGGCGCCGCTGCCGGCGGCCGCGAGTGCGGTGGCAGCCAGGGCGCGGGCCTCGCCATCGGGCTCCCACAATGTCGCCTTCGCCCCCATCCGGTCGATCAGCGCGGCGCCATAGCCCGTGCCGCCGCCATATTCGAGGACATCCTCGCCCGGCTCGATATCCAGCGTCTGGATCATGCGTGCGATCACCATCGGCGTCATCAGGGCCCGGCCCGTGCCCGGCAGCCCGATGGCCTGGTCGAGATAGGCGAGATGAGCCAGGCTCTCGGGGACGAAAGCCTCCCGGGGGACCTCGTCCGCAGCGGCCAGCACGGCCCGGTCCGTGACGTCATAGGTCCGCAACTGGCAATCCACCATGTTGCGGCGAAGCCCGGTGAAACCTTCCATGCCCTGAACTCTCCGTCCGCGACGCGGTCCGGCCGTAGCCTCAGACCTCTTGCCCGAAGCCGGCGCGGCACCGCCGCTCATGGCAGCTTTCTGTTCGAGTGCGGCGCAAAAGGCAAGCGCGCTCGCATCCCGCGAGCGTCGCATGCGCCTGCCGGATCGAGCGACAGGCGGCGGAATTTCCCGAAGAATGCGGCCATCGTCTCGTAAGCTTTGAGCCTGTGCGGGCCGGGGGGCAGGTCCGGCACGACCTGCCCTGCCCGGGAACGAAAAAGGGCTTGAGCGATCTTTCGCTCAAGCCCTTGAATTCGCTGGCTCCCGGAGCAGGATTCGAACCTGCGACCAATCGATTAACAGTCGATTGCTCTACCGCTGAGCTATCCGGGAACGGTGGCCGGGGTAATAGCGGCGTGATCCCGACAGCGCAACCCCCTTTGCGACCGCAAAACACATCTTCATGTCGGACAGGTGAAAGATGCGATGCCGGGTTGCGGTGCGTCCCGGCTTGTGGTTATAGCCGCTCTCGCGGATGCGGCTGGGCCGTTTTCGCCGGAAGGCCTCGTGGCGGAGTGGTTACGCAGAGGACTGCAAATCCTTGCACCCCGGTTCGATTCCGGGCGAGGCCTCCAAATAATCTTCTTGAAAACCGATCGTCTGGCTCCCGCGTATAACGTCCGGGGCGATTGCGATGGCTGCCGCGCCGTTCGGCAGGCCACCGTCCGTCCCCCGAGAAGCTCTGGCGAGGTCCGATGACGCAGCGCAGCCTGCACTGGTTCCGGGACGATCTGCGGCTCGCCGATAACCCCGCCCTCACCTGCGCAGCGGAATCGGACGCTGTCCTGTGCCTCTATATTCTCGATGAAGACGGCGAGCGGCGCCCTCTCGGCGGCGCGGCGCGCTGGTGGCTGTCGCGCTCGCTCGCGGCGCTTTCCGCCGCATTGGCCCGCAAGGGCGGCCGGCTGGACATCCTGCGCGGCGCCCCGACGTCGCTGCTGCCGGCCCTCACCGAGGCGGCGGGAATCGAGCGCGTTACCTGGAACCGCCGCTATGAGGCGAGATCGATCGCGCTCGATACGCGACTCAAGGAAAGGCTTTCCAGCGCGGGAATCGAGGTCCGCAGCTTCAACGCCAGCCTGCTGAACGAGCCGTGGCAGGTGACGACGCGCACCGGCCAGCCGATGAAGGTCTTCACGCCCTATTGGCGCGCGGCGCGCGAGCGCGGCGAGCCGGCAGCGCCTTTGCCCGCGCCCTCCCGAATCCGTTCCTTCCCGCTGCCCGATTCGTTCGGGAAACGCGCGCTTGCCCTGGAAGAGCTCGCTCTCGAACCGACGCGGCCAGACTGGGCCGGCGGCCTGCGCGACGCCTGGACACCGGGCGAGGACGGCGCGCGGGAGCGGTTGGAGGATTGCCTGGGCGATTCGCTTGCTGGCTATGCGGAAGGACGCGACCGCCCCGACCGCCACTCGACATCGCGGCTCTCGCCGCATCTGCGCTTCGGCGAGATCGGCCCCCGCCAGATCTGGCATGCGCTCGGAACGGCGCGTGACAATGGCGAGGCGGTTGGCTCGGCGGCGGATGCCGAGAAATTCCGGTCCGAGCTCGGCTGGCGCGAGTTCTCCTATCACCTGCTTTTCCACAATCCCGAACTGGCGACGCGGAATTACGATGCGCGCTTCGATGCCTTTCCGTGGAAGGCGGACCAGCAGGCCTTGCGCCGCTGGCAGCGTGGCCGGACCGGCATTCCGCTCGTCGATGCCGGGATGCGCGAGCTCTGGGCCACGGGCTGGATGCACAACCGCGTGCGGATGGTCGTGGCCTCGTTCCTCATCAAGCATCTCCTGCAGGACTGGCGGGAGGGCGAAGCCTGGTTCTGGGACACGCTGGTCGATGCCGATCCGGCCAACAATGCCGCGAGCTGGCAATGGGTGGCGGGGTCCGGGGCCGATGCCGCGCCCTATTTCCGGATCTTCAACCCCGTCACGCAGGGGCAGGCCCATGATCCGAAAGGCGCCTATGTCCGGCGCTGGGTGCCCGAGCTGGCCGGGCTTCCCGACACAGAGATCCACGCACCGTGGAAAGCCTCGGAGGAGACCCTGCGTGCAGCGGGCATCCGGATCGGCGAGACCTACCCTGCCCCGCTCATCGACCTAGCCCTCGGGCGCCAGCGCGCGCTCGACGCTTTCGCCACGATCCGCGGCCGTTGACGTCGGTTCAACGCTGCCGGTCGACGACTCTGGAGAGCAGCGCGAAATAGACCGGATAGGGCAACAGCCGGGCCGCCTTCATTATCCAGGCGAGACGGCGTGGAAAGGTGATCTCGAAGCCGCCGCGCTCGAAGCCGTCGACGATTCGCCGCGCGCTCTCCTCGACGCTCATCAGAAAGGGCATGGCGAAGCGGTTGCGCCGGGTCATCGGCGTGTCGACGAAGCCCGGATTGACGAGCTGAAGCCGAATCCCCGCGCGGCGGCAGTCCAGATACAGGGCCTCGCAGAGATGGATCGCCGCCGCCTTGGAGGCGCCATGGGCGGCCGCGCCGACGAGGCCGCGATAACCGACGAGCGAGGCGTTGACGGCGATCTGCCCGCGACCGCGCTGCGTCATGGGGCCCAACGCCGCCGACAATCCCCTGGCGACACCGAACAGGTTGACCGCCATCGCCGCTTCGACGTTTGCGGGCTCGAACGGGCCGCCCGTAGGGCCGGGGGCGACGCCGGCGTTGAGGAAAGCGAGCGCGATCGGCCCGTGCACGGTCTCGACGGCTTCGACGATGTCCCGCATCGCCTGTTCATCGGTGACGTCGCCGGCATGGGCGACGATCCGGCCGGGCAGGCTTTCGGCCTCGCGTGCGACGGCCTCGAGCGCGTCGGTCCGGCGGGCGGTGACCGCGACCGTCCAGCCGCGCCGCGCGAGTTCCAGCGCGACGGCGGCGCCGATGCCGGAGCTGGCGCCGGTGATCCAGGCGACGCCGTCCGTCGGTTTCATGCGGGGCAAGGCCATGGCGGCTCCGGATTGGTCGAGACCGCCATCTAGGCATTGAATCGGGGGGCGGTAAGCCTCGCAGGCTGCGTCATCCCCGTTATCCCGCCAATGAGGTGGCACACGCCCGGCAATCGGTGCAGTCTGCGGGCCGAAGGTGCCGCGAGCACCGCGAGCGAGACGACGAGATCATGCCGACCGAACTGCTGTTCCGCCAGGATGCCTATCTGAAGGAGACGCCGGCGACCGTGGAAGCCGTCAACGAGCGCGGCGGCATCGTCCTCGATCGGACGATCTTCTACGCGACCGGCGGCGGCCAGCCCGGCGATGCCGGGCATCTGCGCCGGGCCGACGGCAACCTGATCGCGATCGGCACGACGATCTACGACCCCGAGGACAAGAGCCGCGTCCTGCATGTTCCCCTCGAAGGGCAGTCGGCGCCCGCGCCCGGCGAGGCGATCACGGCCGTGCTCGATTGGGAGAGACGCCTCAAGCGCATGCGCATCCATACCGCGCTGCATCTGCTGAGCGTCGTGCTGCCCTTCCCCGTCACCGGCGGCTCGATCGGCGACGGCGACGGCCGGCTGGATTTCGACATCCCCGAAGGCGGCCTCGACAAGGTCGAGCTGGCGGAGAAGCTCAACGCCCTCGTCGCCCGCAATGCCGACGTGACCGAGCGCTGGATCACCGACGCGGAGCTCGACGCCAATCCGGGGCTGGTCAAGACCATGTCGGTGAAGCCGCCACGCGGCTCCGGCCGGGTCAGGCTGGTCGCGATCGGTGATATCGACCTCCAGCCCTGTGGCGGCACGCATGTGCGCAACACCGCCGAGATCGGCCTTGTCGCCGTCACCGACATCGAGAAGAAGGGCAAGCAGAACCGGCGCGTCCGCATCGCGCTGGCCTGAGAAGCGGTTTTCGACGGAAGCACACCGTCATTCCGGACCAGCGGCGAAGCCGCGCCGATCCGGAATCCATTGTCGGGCGATGCTCTCTACGATGGATTCCGGGTCAAGCCCGGAATGACGGCGCGGTTCCAATAACCAACAAACCTCGAATATCCCCAAGGACATCACATGGCCCGCGAAGACGTTTTCGTATCGACCGACTGGCTCGCCGAGCGCCTGAACGCGCCAGACGTCATCGTGGTCGACGGTTCCTGGTATCTCCCGGCCCATGGCCGCGATCCCCATGCGGAATTCGCCGAGCGGCGCATTCCCGGTGCGGTGCATTTCGACATCGACGCGGTCAAGGATACCGGCTCCGACCTGCCGCATATGCTGCCGCGCCCCGAGGCCTTCGCGGCGGCCGTCGGCGCCATGGGCATCGGCGACGGCATGCGCATCGTCGTCTATGACGGGCTCGGCCTGTTCTCGGCGCCGCGCGTGCGCTGGACCTTCCGCACCCTCGGCGCGAAGGACGTGGTGATCCTCGAAGGCGGCTTCCCGAAATGGGAGAGCGAGGGCCGGCCGATCGAGCACGGCCCGCCGCGCGCCCGCTCCAACCGCAGCTTCACCGCGAGGCTGGACCATTCCGCCGTCGCCAGCGCCGAGGATGTCGCCAAGGCTCTCGCCAATGGCACGCAGGTCGTCGATGCCCGCCCGGCCGACCGCTTCCGCGGCGAGGCGCCGGAGCCGCGCGCGGGTGTCCGCTCCGGCCATATGCCGGGTGCGCGCAACGTGCCGGCGACCGCGCTGATCGCCAATGGCAGCCTGAAGGACCCGGCCGCGATCGCGGCCGCCTTTACCGAGGCGGGCGTCGATCTCGACAAGCCGCTGATCACGAGCTGCGGCTCGGGCGTCACCGCCGCGATCCTGTCGACGGCGCTGGAAAGCATCGGCAAGCCGGGACGCGCGCTCTATGACGGGTCCTGGGCCGAATGGGGCGCGAGCGACCGGCCGCTGGCGACCGGGCCGGCGAAGACGGCTTGAATTCGGACGGACAACAGGAGGGTGCCATGAGCGATCATTCGCACGACCACGACCATCCGCACGATCACTCCCATGACGAGCCGCGCTGGAAGCATGACGGCGTGCGCGTCATCACCGGCGACAAGCTCGACCCCAACACCGCCCAGACGCCCGGCATGTTCCGGCAGGCGGCGATCAACCACGCCCGCGTCGGCGCGCAGAAGATCTGGGCCGGCACGGTCGCGATCGAGCCCAACGCCAAGACCGGCGTGCATCATCACGGCGCGCTCGAAAGCGTGATCTATGTGGTGAGCGGCAAGGCCCGGATGCGCTGGGGGGACCGGCTGGAATTCGTCGCCGAGGCCGGGCCGGGCGATTTCATCTATGTCCCGCCCTTCGTGCCGCACCAGGAGATCAACGCCGATCCCGACAACCCGCTGCAATGCGTGCTGGTGCGCTCGGACAACGAGGCGGTGGTGGTCAACATCACCGATGTCGACCCGGTCGAGAAGCCGGAAGAGGTCTATTGGGTCGACCCGATCCACAAGCACCCGCACGGGTGAGGAATCGTCCGTGCGCGCCTATTTCCACGCCCTGATCGCATAGGTATCGAAGAGCAGCGGAAACTTGTCGACAAACGAGCGGCATGCCTGATGTAAGCTTCCGACCTTCTCATGATCGTAGGCCGGGCTTTCCGGGTCCATTTTGAGGTCCGTATCGACCACCAGAACGCGTTGCTGTCCGTCCAGCTCCATCGCGACGATGCTCGTCGCCCTGACATTCGGATGGTCAACCATTGGTGCCCCGCCAGCGCGTCAATCCACGGGATGGTTGCAGGTCTCGAGCACCGCGCACAAGTCGCGGTGGCGGAGACAAAGCTCAACATTGCTCCCGTCACGCTTGAAACTGATGCGCCCCGAAGAGGCCGTGGCATCGTTGCCCAGACAGGTATCCGCCTTTCACCCCGTCTCGAAATCGCCAGGCTGCGGCGGCGCGACGGCGACCTCTTTGTCGCGGATCTCGTTCTCGCGAACCATCGAAATCAGTCGATCGCGATCATCACGTCGGACGCTTTCACCACGGCATAGGCTTCCTTGCCGACGGTGAGGCCGAGATCGCCGACGGCCGCATTGGTGATCGAGGCGGTGACGACCGCGCCGCCGATGTCGATGCGGATATGGGCGGTGGTGGCGCCCTTGGTGATCTCGACGATTCGGCCCTTGAGCTGGTTGCGCGCGCTGATCTTCATCGTCGCTCTCTCTTTGGTGATGTGTCGGTCACGCGGTCGCAGCCGGCCGTCCTTGACTTGGCCGAGGGCGCACGGCAACCATCGCTATATCCAACGATATACAACGACAAGCGCAGCGAGGGACAGCATGATCGACCGCCGGACGATGCTGGGGATGGGCCTGGCTCTTGCGATGGGCCTCGCCCCGAGCTTCAACGCCGCCCAGGCGCAGACGAAGGATCTCGTGATCTTCGCCGCGGCGAGCATGAAGAACGCGCTCGACGAGGCCACCGCCAACTGGGTCAAGGAAACCGGCAAGCCGGCGCCGAAGATCTCCTATGCCGCCAGCAACGTGCTCGCCAAGCAGATCGAGAGCGGCGCCCCGGCCGATCTCTTCGTCTCGGCCGATCTCGACTGGATGGACTATGCGGCGAGCAAGAACCTGATCAAGCCGGATACCCGCGTCAGCCTGCTTGGCAACAAGATCGTCCTGGTCGGCGCCAAGGATTCGACCCTCAAGGTCGAACTGGCGCCGGGCGTCGATCTGAGCGGCGCGCTGGGTTCGAGCCGCCTCGCCATGGGCAATGTCGATTCCGTGCCGGCCGGCAAATACGGCAAGGCCGCGCTCGAGAAGCTCGGCGGCTGGGACAAGGTGAAGGACAAGATCGCGCAGGCCGACAATGTTCGCGCCGCCCTGCTCCTCGTCTCGCGCGGCGAGGCGCCGCTCGGCATCGTCTACGCCACCGACGCTGCCGCCGACCCGCAGGTCAAGGTCGTCGCGACCTTCCCCGAGGGCTCGCACCCGCCGATCGTCTATCCGGTCGCCGTGACCAGGGATTCGGCCAATCCCGACGCGCAGGCTTTCCTGACCTATCTGCGCGGGCCCGCGGCCAAGCCGGTCTTCGAGAAGCAGGGCTTCACCGTCCTCAACAAGCCCGCCTCGTCGTCGTGAGCCTGTCGGCTTGAGCCACTGGCTGACTCCCGAGGAATGGACGGCGGTCAGGCTGAGCCTGATCGTCGCCACGACCGCCACGCTCGCGAGCCTGCCGCTCGGGCTCGTGGTCGCGCTCCTGCTGGCGCGCGGACGCTTCTGGGGCAAGTCGCTGCTCGATGCGGCGGTGCATCTGCCGCTGATCATGCCACCCGTCGTCACCGGCTATCTGCTGCTGATCGGCTTCGGCCGGCGCGGGCCGATCGGCCAGTTCCTCTATGACTGGTTCGGGATCGTTCTCTCCTTCCGCTGGACCGGCGCGGCGCTGGCCTGCGGCGTGATGGGCTTTCCCTTGATGGTGCGGGCGATCCGGCTCTCGATCGAGGCCGTCGACCGCAAGCTGGAGGCGGCCGCCGGCACGCTCGGCGCCAATCCGCTCTGGGTCTTCCTCGTCGTGACGCTGCCGCTCTGCGTGCCAGGCATCCTCGCCGGCATGATCCTGTGCTTCGCCAAGGCGATGGGCGAATTCGGCGCGACCATCACCTTCGTCTCGAACATTCCGGGCGAGACGCAGACCCTGCCCTCCGCCATCTATACCTTCACCCAGGTTCCCGGCGGCGAGACCGGCGCGATGCGATTGACGATCATCTCCATCGCGATCTCGGTCGCCGCCCTCTTCCTCTCCGAATGGATGGCGCGTCTGGTCGGCCGGCGGATCGCCGTCGAATGACGACGCCCGTCCTCGACATCGCCGTCCGGCACCGGCTGGGCGACTTCCAGCTCGATGCGGCCTTCCAGTCGCAAGGGCGATTGACGGCGCTGTTCGGCACGTCGGGCTCGGGCAAGACCTCGCTGGTGAACGTGATCGGCGGGTTGATCCGCCCGCGGGCGGGCCATGTGCGGGTCGAGGGCGAGGCGTTGCTCGATACAGCGCGCGGCGTCTTCCTGCCCAAGCATCGCCGGCGGATCGGTTACGTCTTCCAGGAGGCACGGCTGTTTCCGCATCTCACCGTGCGGCAGAACCTGCTCTTCGGGCATTGGTTCGTGCCGCATGCGGTGCGCAAGCCGGCCGAGCTCGACAAGGTGCTGGAGCTGCTCGGCATCGGCCATCTGCTGAAGCGGCGGCCCGGAGCCCTCTCCGGCGGCGAGAAGCAGCGCGTCGCCATTGGACGTGCCCTGCTGGCGCAGCCGCGCCTGCTCTTGATGGACGAGCCGCTCGCCGCGCTCGACGAGGCCCGCAAGGCCGAGATCCTGCCGCATATCGAGCGGCTGCGCGACGAGGTCGGCATCCCCATCGTCTATGTCTCGCATTCGCTCGCCGAGGTGGCGCGGCTGGCGACCACCGTCGCCATCGTCGATGCCGGGCGGATCGCCGCCTGCGGGCCGACGGCCGAGATCCTCGCGCGCGTCGACCTCGCCTCGCGGCCCGGTGCGCCGGAGGCGAGTGCGGTGCTCTCCGCTGCGGTGACGGGCTTCGACGAAGCCTTCGGCCTCGCCCGGCTGGCGACGCCGGCGGGCGAACTCGCCATTGCCCGCGGCGCGCTCAGGCTGGGGCAGAAGCTGCGCGTGCGGATCATGGCGAGCGACGTCATGCTCAGCCTCGCGCCGCCTGAAGGGACCAGCGCGCTCAACGCCCTGCCCGGGAGGGTCGCGGAGATCGGCGAGCGGACGGGCGAAGGCGGCAGCACCGTGCACCTGCGGCTCGATTGCGGCGATGCGAATCTCATCGTGCGGTTGACGGCGAAATCGGTGGCGAGCCTCTCCCTGTCTGTCGGCAAGCCGGTCTACGCCATCATCAAGAGCGTCTCTGTCGAGACGCCCTGAGGTCATCTGCAAAAAAGGCACAGCCGCGCCCTTGACCTTCCCATGATGGGAAGCCCCATATGAACCGTCATCACGATGAAGGAGACGGCGATGACGGTCATCGACAGGACGAAGGATGGGCTGGCGACGCTCGACATGGCCGTGGAGGGCATGTCCTGTGCGAGCTGCGTCGGCCGGGTCGAGCGCGCCATCGCGGCGGTGCCGGGCGTCGATTCGGTCGCGGTCAATCTCGCGACCGAGCGCGCCCATGTGACCTTCGCCAAAGGCGGCGACGTGTTGAGGCAGGTCGAGGAGGCAGTGCGCCAAGCAGGCTACCAGCCGATGGAGCAGACGATCGACCTGTCGGTCAGCGGCATGACCTGCGCGTCCTGCGTTGGCCATGTCGAGAAGGCTTTGCGCGGCGTGCCCGGCGTCGTCGGGGCCACCGTGAACCTCGCCACCGAACGCGCCAGCGTGAAGGCTGTGGCCGGCGGCGATCTTGGCCCCGAGCTGATCAAGGCGGTCGAGAAGGCCGGCTACGAGGCGAGCCCGGTGACGCCCGATGACGGCCATGCAGCCGGCCAGCACGACCATATGCAGATGCTGAAGGAGGAAGAACAGGCGCGGTTGCTGCGCTCGGTCATCCTCGCCGGCGTACTGACGATCCCGCTGCTGGTGATCGAGATGGGCAGCCACATGGTCCCGGCCCTGCACCACTGGCTTGCAGGCAATTTCGGCGAGGGAAATCTGCGCATCTTCTCCTTCGTGCTCGCCACGATCGTGCTGTTCGGGCCGGGGTTGGTCTTCCTGCGCAAGGGCTTCCCCGCCCTGCTGCGGGCCGCGCCCGACATGAATACGCTGGTCATGCTCGGGGCCGGTGCTGCCTGGCTCTATTCGAGCGTCGCGACTTTCCTGCCCGGCCTGCTGCCGGAAGGCACCGCGCTGACCTATTTCGAATCGGGCGCCGTCATCGTGACGCTGATCCTGCTCGGCCGCTGGTTCGAGGCCCGCGCCAAGGGCCGCACCGGCGCGGCGATCCGCAGCCTGATCGCGCTTCAGCCGAAGACGGCGCGCATCCTGCGCCAGGGCAGCGAGACCGATATCCCGGTCGACGAGGTCAAGCCGGGCGACACCGTGATCCTGCGGCCGGGCGAGCGTGTACCGGTCGATGGCGAGGTGCGGGACGGCACCTCCTTCGTCGACGAATCGATGATCACCGGCGAGCCTGCCCCGGTCCGCAAGGAAGCCGGCAGCCTCGTCACCGGCGGCACGGTCAATGGTTCGGGCGCGCTGAGCTTCACCGCCCGCAAGGTCGGCTCCGACACGCTGCTCGCCCAGATCGTGCGCACGGTGCAGGCGGCGCAGGGTGCCAAGCTGCCGATCCAGGCCGCCGTCGACCGCATCACCCTCTGGTTCGTGCCGGCGGTGATGGCGGTGGCGCTCGCGACCTTCCTGGTCTGGCTCGCCTTCTGCCCGAGTCCGGCCCTGTCCTATGCGTTGGTCAACGCGGTCGCGGTGCTCATCATCGCCTGCCCTTGCGCCATGGGGCTGGCGACGCCGACCTCGATCATGGTCGGCACCGGGCGCGGCGCCGAGCTCGGCATCCTGTTCCGCCAGGGCGATGCGCTGCAGGCGTTGCGGGATGTGCAGGTCGTCGCCCTCGACAAGACGGGAACGCTGACCAAGGGCAAGCCCGAGCTGACCGATATCGAGCCGACTGAGACCTTCGAGGCCAACGAGATCCTGCGCCTGATCGCCTCGACCGAGAACCGTTCCGAACACCCGCTGGCGCTGGCCATCGTCGCGGCGGCGAAGGCGCGTGGCCTTGCGCTGGCCGAGCCGGCCGATTTCGTCAGCGATGCCGGCCGTGGCGTCACGGCGACCGTCGAGGGCCGGCGCGTCGCCATCGGTGGCCACAGGCTGATGGAGCAGGCAGGAATCGACGTCTCGGCCTTCGCGGGCCGGGCCCAGGCACTGGCGGAAGCTGGCAAGACCCCGCTCTATGCCGCCATCGATGGCAAGCTCGCCGCCGTCATCGCCGTCGCCGACGCAATCAAGGAGACGACGCCGGCAGCCATCGCGGCATTGCACCAGCTCGGCCTCAAGGTCGCGATGGTGACCGGCGACGACAGCCGCACCGCCGCCGCCGTGGCCCGGCAGCTCGGCATCGATGAAATCCGCGCCGAGGTGCTGCCGACCGACAAGGCCGAGGTGGTGAAGGCCTTGCAGAAGGATGGCCGCAAGGTCGCCTTCGTCGGGGACGGCATCAACGATGCGCCTGCCCTCGCCCAGGCCGATGTCGGCATCGCCATCGGCACTGGCACCGACATCGCCATCGAAAGCGCCGATGTCGTGCTGATGTCGGGCGATGTCATGGGCGTGCCGCGCGCGATTGCGCTGTCCAAGGCGACGATCACGAATATCCGCCAGAATCTCGCCTGGGCCTTCGGCTACAACGCCATCCTGATTCCGGTGGCGGCCGGCCTGCTCTATCCGCTCTGGGGCGTCCTGCTCTCGCCGGTCTTCGCCGGGCTTGCCATGGCGCTGTCGAGCGTGAGCGTGCTGGCCAACGCACTCCGGCTCAGGCGCTTCAAGGTGGAGGCATAGGATGAATATCGGCGAAGCCTCGGCCCGCTCCGGCGTCAGCGCCAAGATGATCCGCTATTACGAGAGCATCGGGCTGATCGAGGCGCCCTCGCGGACGGCGGCGCAGTACCGGGTCTATGCCGATGACGACGTGCATACGCTGCGCTTCGTCCGGCGGGCGCGCGATCTCGGCTTCTCGCTGGAGGAAACGCGCGAATTGCTGGCGCTCTGGCATGACCGCAGCCGCGCCAGCGCCGATGTGAAGAAGCTCGCCATGGCCCATATCCGCGACCTCGAGGCCAAGGCCGCCGAACTCCAGGCCATGGCCGACACGCTTCGGCATCTGGCGGCGCATTGCCATGGCGACCACCGGCCCGATTGCCCGATCCTGAGCGATTTCGCCGCGCAGCCTCTTCTCACCGAAAAGGCCTGAGACGCCGCTCCGCCATGCGCCGCGCTTCTGGACGCGGGCCGAGAGGCTTGCTCATATGCGGCCGCGAGGCATCGGGTCGGCGATCACAGCCGGTCTCCGACGGATCGATGCCTCCCAAGGGGATAGATCGCCATGGTGCGCCGCTGCGGCGCGCCGCGATCCGACAAGGCAATAGATCATGGACAATCGAAACGATCTCTGGCGTCACGTCGATGCGAACAAGGAGCGATTGATCGCTCTCTCCGACCGGGTCTGGGGCATGCCGGAGGTGTGCTACACCGAGAAGCGCTCCGTCGCCGAGCATGTCGCCGAGCTGAAGCATCAAGGCTTCCGCATCACCGAGAATGTCGCCGACATTCCGACCGCCGTGATCGGCGAGGCGGGCGAAGGCGGCCCGGTCATCGCCTTCCTCGGCGAATACGACGCCCTGCCCGGCCTGTCGCAGGAGGCTGGCGTCGCCGAACACAAGGAGATTGAGACCGGCGGCCACGGCCATGGCTGCGGCCACAACCTGCTCGGCTCCGCCGCCATGCTCGCCGCCGTGGCCATGAAGGACTGGCTGGCCGAGAACAAGATTCCCGGCCGCGTTCGCTATTATGGCTGCCCGGCCGAGGAAGGCGGCGCGGCCAAGGCCTTCATGGTCCGCGCTGGCGCCTTCGACGACGCCGATGTCGCGATCAGCTGGCACCCGTCGAGCTTCTGGGAGGTCGCTCCGGCGCTCGCGCTCGCCAACACCCGCGCCGATTTCGTCTTCACCGGCCGCGCCTCGCATGCCGCCGCCGCGCCCCATCTCGGCCGTTCGGCGCTCGATGCCGTGGAACTCATGAATGTCGGCGTGAACTACATGCGCGAGCACATGCCGAGCGACGCGCGCGTGCATTACGCCCTGCTCGACACTGGCGGCATCGCGCCGAACGTCGTGCAGGCCCATGCCCGCGTGCGCTACTCGATCCGCGCCCGCGATCTCCGCGGCATGCTGGAGCTCGTCCAGCGCGTGAAGAAGATCGCCGAAGGCGCCGCGCTGATGACGGAAACCAAGATGGAGATGCGCATCGTCAGTGCCGTCTCCGACCTCGTCGCCAACACGCCGCTCGAAGAAGCCATGCACAAGGTGATGGAGGATCTCGGCCCGCCGCATTTCGACGATGCCGACAAGGCCTTCGCCGAGGAGATCCGCAAGACGCTCTCGCCGCAGGACATCGCCGCGATCTGGCGCACGGTCGGAATGCAGGACAGCGGCGCCCCGCTGGCCGACTTCCTCGTGCCGCGCAGCGCCAAGCGCAATCCGGCGATCGGCTCGACCGATATCGGCGATGTGAGCTGGGCCGTGCCGACCGTGCAGGCGCATGCGCCGACCGTCGCGATGGGCACGCCCTTCCACACCTGGCAAGTCGTGGCGCAGGGCAAGGCGCCGGCGGCGCACAAGGCCATGGTGCATGTCGCCAAGGCGATGGCGGCGACCGGCGCTGCCGTGCTGAGCGACCCGGCCCTGATGGAAGCGGCCAAGGCCGACCACAAGGCCCGGCTCGGCAAGGAAGGCTACACCTCGCCGCTGCCGCCCGAGGTCAAGCCGCCGCTGACGATGTCGCTGGGCTGACCCTTCCGCCTCGATAGGCCCGGCCATGGCGCGACGCCGCGGCCGGGCTGCTCGATCGGGCTTGCGCTTCCCTGGGCGTTTCGCCTCGCAGATGCCGCATCGAGAGGCTCCTGAGCCGGTGCCGGCAAAATTGCCCACGAAACGGGCAATGCATTCGAGAAACCCGCTCAATACCCTGATTTCGCGGTGATATTTCTCAGGCGCAATTTAAGTCAGCTTTGCTTCCCTTTTACCCTTGCAGGCAAACGATTGCCGTCCTATCTAAGGTGCAGCGCAGCAGAGATGTTGCGTCGCCCTCCTTGGGCGTTTCCTCCCTAGACTTGGGCTGCGCTCACGCGCGGCCCTTTTTTCTTGCGGCCGATCCTCACGCCGGAATTGCTGGAACCGGCGAGGGCTACCAGCGCCGCCAGTAATAGGGCGGGCCGCCGAAGCCTGAATCGAAGCGGTCGAACTGGTAACGGCGCTCTGCCGAGCGATCGAGATCGATCTGCAGCAGGCAGTTCGAGAAGCCTTCGCTGCCGGGTTTGAAGCCGTAGGAACGGCAACGCGCCTCGTCGGCCGCCCGCCGCTCCTCGAGCGTGACGCAGCCGCTGCAGGCCAGCGCCAGCAGAAGCCCGGCTGCGAGTTTCGGTGCGATCATGACCCATCTCCTGTCCGCGCCCGCGACGACCGATTAACCGCCGGAATCTCCGGCAGTTCAATCGCTGCAACGATCTATCGCGAAAACCTGATCGGCACGGACAGGGAAACCGAGCCGCCGCCGAGCCCGTCCGGCGGTGCCGGGACGGGGCTCGCCCGCCGGATCATCGCGACGGCCTCCTCGTCGAGCGCGGAATCGCCGGAGCCGCGCACGAGCCGCGCCGACAGCACCCGCCCGCCGCGGTCGATGCTGAAGGCGACCTGCGCGGTGCCGGGATTCGCCCCGTTCGGGAACCGCTTGAAGCGGTTGAGATGGGCGATCAGCGTGCCGCGCCAGCTTGCCGTCGCCGCCGGCGAGGCGGAGGACGCGCCCGATGCGGGGGCGGCAGTGCGCTGGGCAATCTGCGCCTGCGCGGTCGGGGCCGAGCTTTGCTCGGAGCGCGGCTTGTCCGGGCTCACCGGCTTGCGTCGCTGCACGACCTTGGGCTTCGGCGGCGGCTGCTTCTTCACCTCCTTCGGCGGAGGCGGCGGCTCCTGCTTCGGCGGCGGCGACAGCACGGCGGCGGCGTCCGGCAAGGGCGGAAGCTCGGGGATCTTGATGTCCGGTTCAGGCACCGCGACGGGCGCCGGCTCCGGCGGCGGCTCGGGTTCCCTAGGTCGCTCGACCACAGGCTCGGGCGGCGGCGGTTCGGGCTCGGATTCGACCATCTCGGGTCCGGGCGCGATATCCTGCTGCGGCGTTTCCGGCGCAACCGCGAGCGGCGCGAGCTCGATCATCACGGCGGCGGGCTGAGCGCCGGCCGCGGCCTCGGCGGGCTGCCAGGTCGCGATCATCCAGCCGGCCGTGCCATGGGCGCCGGCGATGACCAGCGCCGCGACGCCCCAGCGCAGCGCGGCGGGCCAGAAACGTGTCTGCGGCGAGCGCCCGATGCTCATGGCTTGGCCGCCGCCGCGCCCTGCCCGGTATCCTCGAGGCCGACGAGCGCGATCTTCAGATAGCCCGCCTTGCGCAGGAGGTTCATCACCTCCATCAGCTCGCGATAGGCGACGGCACCGTCGGCGCGCAGGAAGACGCGCTGCTCGCGGTCATTCCCGGTGCGCTGGTCGAGCGTCGCCTGCAGCGCCTCGCGCGGCAGGGCGTCGTTGCCGAGCGCGAGCGACAGATCGCCCTTCACCGTCAGGAAGACCGGCGTGTCCGGCCGGGGCTGCGGCTGCGCGTTCGAGACCGGCAGGTCGACCGCGACATCGACCGTCGAAAGCGGCGCCGCCACCATGAAGATGATCAGCAGCACCAGAATGACATCGATGAAGGGCGTGACGTTGATGTCCGCGACTTCGCCGAGATCGCCGTCCTGCGGGTCCTTGAGCGAGACGGCCATGGCTCACTCCGCCCGGACACGCGGCATCGCGGCGGCGGCCGGCGGCACCGCCTGCAGGACCGAACGCGCCGGCGCGCTCGCAACCAGGCGCTGGCGCCGCTCGAGATCGCGCGAGAGATGGCGCAAGATCTCGCCCGAGGCGTCCGACAGCGTCGCGCGATAGCCGGTGATGGCGCGGGCGAAGACGTTGTAGATGATGACGGCCGGGATCGCCGCGACCAAGCCGATCGCGGTCGCCAGCAGCGCCTCGGCGATGCCCGGCGCGACCACGGCGAGATTGGTCGTCTTCGCCTGGCTGATGCCGATGAAGGAATTCATGATGCCCCAGACCGTGCCGAACAGGCCGACAAAGGGCGCCGTGGAGCCGATCGTCGCCAGGAGCCCGGTGCCGCGCGCCATGTTCCGGCCAGCGCGAGCCTCGATCCGCGACAGTGCGATGGCCGCCCGCTCCTTGATGCCGTCCTCGCCGAGATCGACCGAGCGGCGGGTCTCCTCCAGCGCAGCGGACAGCAGCGCCCCGACCGCGCCGCGCAGCTTGCCGTCCTTGCCCGAGACGGTTTCGGCCGCATCGCCGAGGCTGTCGGCGGCCTCGATCCGGCGGAGCGAACGCAGCGCGCCGGTCTTGGCGGCGGCGAGTTCCATCACCTTGGCGAGCCAGATCGTCCAGGTCACCAGCGAGGCGAAGGCGAGGCCGATCATCACCGCCTTCACGACGATGTCGGCCGCCATGAACATGCCCCAGGGCGACAGGTCGTGCGGCAGCGTCGCGGCAGCCTGAGGCGCCGGAGCGACGGGGAGGCTGGCGGGCGTATCGCCCGGTTGCAGCGGCGGATGCGCGGCGCTCGGCGGAGCGATCCCCATCTGCGAGGCCGCCGGTGGCAAGGGATTCGCCGGCGCTGCGAGCGGGGGAGCCGGCTGCATGGCCGGCGGAGAGGCCGGCTGCGCCGGAACCTGCGGAGCGCCCTGAATCTGGGCCAGCGCGGCAGAAGCGGGCAGCAACAGGCTCAGCGCCAGAAAAGCCGAACGAAGCAGTCTCGTCATGACCAGTCCTACATCCGCCGCGTGATCGCCACCCGGCCCCGCTCTCCCCGCCATCGGGGAGCGAGGATCGCTCTCGAACAACCCCGGCGCGTACCGGCCAAGCCAAGCGAAAGCGGCGAACCTCACATTGGAATAAATAAAAAAAGCACGCTTTATCAGCGAGTTGCGAGCAGAACGAGTGTTTGAATCACACCCTCCTGTCAAGGCTTGAACGGGCCGCCAGATGGCCGGGCTGCCTTTTTCGAATGGGTGTCGGGCGGCCGCGACCCGCCCGTCGATGCGGCTCGCTTCAGCCCGTGGCGGACGGGTCGATTTCCGCCTGGATGGCCGCCAGATGCTCGGCTGCGGCTGCGGTCGCGGCCTGCTCCACCGCGCGAAACCGGCTCACCAGCACCTGGCCGAGGCTGGTCAGGCTGGCGCCGCCGCCATTCTTGCCGCCGACCTGGCGCTGCACCACCGGTTGGCCGAAAAGCGTGTTCAATTCCTCGACCAGCTCCCAGGCGCGCCGATAGGACATCGCCATGTCGCGCCCCGCGGCCGAGATCGAGCCCAGCGCCGCGATCTTCTCCAGCAACTCGATCTTGCCCGGGCCGATGCGGCCTTCGGGGTCGAGCTGGATGCGCAGGCTGAGCGAAGGCACGGCCCGGCCCTAGGAGGCCGCGGCCAGCGCGGGAGTCGCGGCCAGCGCGCAAGCCGCCAGATAAATCGCCGCGACGCGCTCGATGCCGGCCTGATCGGCGGCGTCGAAACGGGCCACGGAGGGGCTGTCGAGATCGATGACGCCGATGACACCGTCGGGCCCGATCAGCGGGACGACCAATTCGGAACGCGACGCCGCGTCGCAGGCGATATGCCCCGGAAAGGCATGCACATCCTCGACCAGGACCGAGCTGCGCCGCGCCACGGCTGCGCCGCAGACGCCCGCGCCGACGGCGATGCGCACGCAGGCCGGCTTGCCCTGGAAGGGGCCGAGCACCAGCTCGCCGCCGCGCATCAGGTAGAATCCGGCCCAGTTGAGGCCGGGCATCGTCTGGAACAGCAGGGCGGCGGTGTTGGCGGCGTTGGCGATCGGATCGGGTTCGCCATGCAGCAGGGCTTCGAGCTGCTGGGCCAGTTCGCGGTAGAACGTGGCCTTGTCTTCGGTCTCGATGTCGCGCGCCTCGAACATGACCCTGCGCCTCCGGAATTTTCGCGATTCCCAGATCGCCACGCGTCCTGCGGATGCGGCAGCGGCGATCTATGCATTTGTTATCGCATCGGATTGTCCCGAAAAGTGGCGTCCACTTTTCGCGCGATGCTATAGCACCATCGGCCGGGCTTCGCCATGCGCGGCAAGCGAACCGCCCTCGCCCCGCCTGGCCGCAACCGAGAGTTCACTGCTCGCGATGCCCCACCCCAGCCGCCCCATCCGCATCGCCGCCGCATTGCTGACCGACAGCCGCAATCGCCTCCTGCTGGTCCGCAAGCGCGGCACGGAAAGCTTCATGCAGCCGGGCGGCAAGATCGAGGCGCGGGAGGAGCCGGGAGCCGCGCTGCTGCGCGAGTTGCAGGAGGAATTGGGGCTGACGGAGCGCCGCGAAGCGCTGGCCTTTCTGGGCCGATTTGCGGCGCCCGCGGCCAACGAGCCGGGCTTCACGGTGGAGGCCGAGATCTTCCGGCTCGTTTCCGACGAGACACCACGGCCGGCGGCAGAAATCGCCGAGATCGCCTGGCTGATGCCGGGCGTCGCGGCGACTGTCACATTGGCGCCATTGACGCGCGACCATGTGCTGCCGCTCTGGCTTTCCGGCTCCGGTGATTGAGGTGACGAGATGGATATGAACGCGACCGCTGCGGCGCGCCATGCCGATGGCAGTGCCGGCGATGCCGATTACGGCCGGATCGGACGCGGCTACGCCTCCTATCGCCAGCCCGAGCCCGCCATTGCGGCGCAGATCGAGGCTGCGCTCGGCCCGGCCGGAACCATCCTCAATGTCGGCGCCGGTGCGGGCTCCTATGAACCGCGCGGCCGCGACGTCACCGCCGTCGAGCCTTCCGCCTCGATGAGGGCGCAGCGCCCGGCCGAGATCGCCGTTGCCATCGACGCGACGGCGGAGACCTTGCCCTTCCCCGACCGGTCCTTCGACGCGGCCATGGCGACCTTCACGGTGCATCAATGGCAGGATCTCGATGCGGGCCTGCGCGAAATGCGCCGGGTGACGCGCGGGCCGGTCGTCATCCTGTCCTGCGACCCCGCGCTGGTCGAAGCCTTCTGGCTCGCCGACTACGCGCCGAAGGTACTGGCGACCGAGGCGAGGCGCTATCCCGCGCTCGACCATATCGGCGCAGTGCTCGGCGGCCAGGTCGAGATCGTGCCGGTCGCGATCCCCCTCGCCTGCCGCGACGGCTTCAACGAAGCCTATTACGGGCGGCCGGAATGCTTCCTCGACGAGGGCGCGCGCTCGGCCTGCTCGGCCTGGAGCTTCGTCGATCCAGCGGAAAACGCGGCCTCGGTGGAGCGGCTGCGTCGCGACCTCGAAACCGGCGCCTGGGATGCCCGTTACGGCGCCCTGCGCGGCCAGCCGAGCTTCGACGGCTCGCTGCGGCTGGTGATGTCGCGCCCGGCGTGAGGCGAGCCGATGCTATCGCGCGACGCGATAACATCGGCTCGCAAAGTGGAAGACGGCTTTCGGAATGGCTGCCGGCGAATTGGCAGGGCGAGGCCCGGCTGAAGGGACGGTGGATCTTTCCGGCGCAGAGCGAGACGGCTCCCATTCGGAACCATCTCCAGCCCCCGGGCATTGTCTCGCGACAATCCGTGAGTCCGCGCCCATGGCCGCTTCCCGACATGCCAAGCAACGCCCCGCCGTGAAACGCCTGCGGCGGGTCTCCTCGGACGAACTTGTCATCCGCCGCGTACGGCGCGGCCGCTTCTTCAGCTATCGAGATGCGAACGACAACAGGATCACGGATGAAGAGATCCTGGCTCGCATCCGTTCTCTCGCCATTCCCCCCGCTTACGAGGATGTCCGCATCGCGGACGATCCGGCAGCGCATCTTCAGGCGATCGGGCGTGACGAGGCGGGGCGCATCCAGCATCGCTATCATCCGGACTGGGAGAAGGTGCGAGAGCGTCGCAAGCTCAAGCGGCTGGCGTGCCTGATCGCGGCGCTCCCCAAGCTGCGAGCCCGGATCGCCAAGGATTTGCGCTCACGACAGCTTGGCCATGACAAGGCGTTGGCCTGCGCCGCCGCCATCATGGACCGCTGCCATATCCGTGTGGGCAACGAGGCCTATGCCAAGGCCAATGGAAGCCGTGGCGCGTCGACCTTGCTGAAGCGACATGTCGACATCACCGGCCCACGAATTGCGCTGCACTTCCGCGGCAAGAGCAGCAAGGATATCGCCTGCACCGTCGAGGCTCCAGCTCTCGCGCGTGCCATCGGGCGGATATCCGCCCTCCCAGGCGCGCGCCTGCTGCAATATCTGCGCGAGGACGGCAGCGTCGCGCCGATCAGCGCCGACGAGATCAACGCATATCTCAGGAGGGCTAGCGGGCAGCGGATCAGCAGCAAGGATCTGAGGATGCTCGCGGCCAATGCGGCTGCTGCCGAGCTGCTCCTCGGCGGTGAAGAGGCCGTCAGCGAGATGGGCCGCAAGCGGCAGATCGCCGACATCATGCGCATAATTTCGGAGCGGCTCGTCAACACGCCAGCCGTCGTGCGGAAAAGCTATGTCCACGCCATCGTCATTGACGCCTATGCGAGCGGCCGCCTGCAGAGCAGCTACGCGAAAGTGCGCGCCTCGGCGCGTTGCTCTCGCATCGAGCGGGCCTTGGGCCAGCTCGCGGCCTGATGAAGGCACCCTGACATCTGCGTGCGATATCGCAGCTCTTATGTCTCGTTGTGACGCCCACGAACATCACGGACCGGGTGATGCATGCGCAGAGGCACGAAGGCCGCGCTCGGCAGTCGGATGCGGTTGACATTTCCCAACGTCATCGGGACACTCTGGTTGTGGTGTCCCCTTCTTACCTTCCCCCTGATTCAGGGAGGCCGGTGTCGCCATGAAACCTACGGTAGATGCCTATACGGTCGCCCTCCCCTGGTACGAGCCGGAGGACTTCGCCGCGCTGTTGAAGCTTGCTCAAGATCGGGACGAGATGCCGACCGATTACGAGACGTGGCATCGCCAGGCCGTCGCTGTGATGAATGCGTGGCTGGCCCGAGGGCGAGCGCTCGAAATCGTCACCATTCGACCGCATGAGTTCGTCGCTTGGCTCGAAAGGGAAGGTCTTCCCAACACGGCCGAGACGAGGCGGCGGTATGTCGAGGAACAGGCTCGTCACTGCCACGATGTCGCCTGAAACAATAAAGCCCGGTCTCAAGGATGAGACCGGGCCATCGCCATCGCTCGCTATTCGATCACTTGGATAATTTTCCGCGTTTTCGGCTCAACGATGACGGTACGGTCATTCACGATCGTGTATCGATAGCCTTTGGCGGCCCCATATTCGGGCGGAACTTCCCGATAGGTCACGCCGCGCTCGGGCAGAACAGCCCCGACCCGCACATCCTCGCGGTAGGTGTATGAAGGCACTTCGTGTTCGGTCACGTAGGTCTTGAAGCGGGGCGTGGCGTCGCCCGTGATGCCACCGACCACGGCGCCGCCGACTCCACCGACCACGGCACCGACCGGACCGCCAACAACAGCCCCGCCGACCGCACCAGCCGCGGCGCCGGCCGCGGCACCGCCGCGAGCCCCTTCAGGGTTCTGCGCGAGCGCCGTCAAAGGAGCCAGCGTGACCGCAGCAGCAAGAATGATCTTTCTCATCGATCGATCTCCTGGTTGCCCCCAGTTGAGATCGCAAACCTCCCGGATCGCCGGCGGTTCCGCACGCTGCAAAAATGCCCCGGAAACTGCACATTATGGTCACGACCCCGCACATTGCGGGGGAGCCCAGTGATCCTCAAACCACGCGAACGCGATGCCGGAAGCCGTTGCCGGGGTCAGGACCAAATCGTGCGGAAATGGGCTTCCATGGTGCCGGCAGAGCCTCTTAAGACACGCAGGACATGAACCGCGTCGATCGTCGGATCGAACGCGACGATGCCGGCGCCATCGACGATGCGCGGGACGCGCTCGCCGGACGGAAGCCGGCTCTGCATGACCCGGTAAGGTACAACGTGCTTATACATAGCCCCTTAGGAGCCCTTGGTTGACGAGACCAAAGACCCGCATAGCGCACAAGGGGCGGGTTGCATTTCCCTCAACAAATTGGCCCGATTTCATCAATCGGACCAACTCGTTACGAGGACAGCTTGCAAGCCTGCAAGTACCGCAGTTTAGAACGGGATATCGTCGTCGAGATGGCTCGACGAGGAGCGTCCGCCGCCACCGCCGCCGCTCGACATGGCCGGCTGGCGCGAGCCGCCGCCGCTGCCGCCCATCGCGCTGGAGCGACCGAAGGAGCCGCCGCCACCGGAGCGCTCTTCCCCATAGCCGCCACCGCTGCCGCCTTCGCTATACTCCTCCGAGCCGCCCTGGCGGCTGTCGAGGATGGTGAGCTCGCCGCGGAAACGCTGCAGCACGATCTCGGTGGTGTATTTCTCGACGCCGGACTGGTCCTGCCATTTGCGGGTCTGGAGCTGGCCCTCGATGTAAATCTTCGAGCCCTTCTTCAGGTACTGCTCGGCGATCTTCGCCAGATTCTCGTTGAAGATCACGACCGAGTGCCACTCGGTGCGCTCCTTGCGCTCGCCGGACTGCTTGTCGCGCCAGGTTTCCGAGGTGGCGATCCGCAGATTGACGACAGGCTCGCCGCTGCCGAGGCGACGCACCTCCGGGTCGCGCCCGAGATTGCCGACCAGAATGACCTTGTTGACGCTACCAGCCATGACAGGCTCCATTTCCTGCGCACCAAGCGCCCGTCGAGGCCTTCCGGGTCTCGTCGGGAGCTCCAATCACATCCGGCCGATCGACCGGAGCCGAACCCTATCGGCCTGTTCACCCAATATCAATGATGTTCCTGTTTTGTTCAAGGGGCTCAAGCGAGGTTTTCCCCGGCTGATTCGCCGCTCCGCCGAAGTTCCCGCAGCGGCCGGCCGGGCTCGGTCAGGCAAGCGGACGCCGCGCGCCCAGAACCGCCTGCGCCATCCGGTCGAGCAGGATGGCGAGCACGACGATCGCCATGCCGCCGACGAAGCCGAGGCCGGGATCGGCCCGCTGCAGGCCGAGAAGGACGATCTCGCCCAGCCCCTTCGCGCCGATCATCGAGGCGACCACGACCATGGCGAGCGCCATCATGATCGCCTGGTTGAGCCCCTGCAGGATGGTCGGCCGCGCCAATGGCAATTCGACGAGCCAGAGCGTCTGGCGGGGGCCGAGGCCGAGCGCGCGGGCCGCCTGCACCAGCCCGGCGTCGATGCCGCGCAGGCCAAGCTCGGTCAGCCGCGCGAAGGGCGGCAGGGCGTAGATCAGCGTCGCGACCAACGCCGGCGCCCGGCCGAGCCCCAGCACCATCGCCACCGGGATCAGGTAGACGAAGCTCGGGATGGTCTGCATCAGGTCGTAGAAGGGCGCGAGCGCCCGCCCCAGCCGCGGCAGCCGCGCGGCGGCGATGCCGAGCGGCAGGCCGAGAATGGCGACCAGCAACACGGCGACGACGACGAGCGCGAGCGACTGCATCGCCTCGTTCCAGACGCCAAGACCGGCGAGGACCAGCGGCAGAAGCGCCATCGCCAGCGCGAAGCCGAGCTTGCGCCCCGCGAGCCAGGCGCCGATCGCGATGGCCAAGACGAAGACCGGCACCGGGACGTGAAGGAGAGCCGTCTCGACACCGCGCACCGGGGCCGTCAGCAGCGCGCTGAAACCGTCGAGATCGTCGCCATAGCCGGTGACGATGGCATCGACCGCGCGGTTGACCAGCCTTTGCAGCGCCTTGCCGAATTCCGGCAGCCAGTCCGGAATCACAGGCCGGATGCGACCTTGGCGGCGATATCGGCCGGCAGCCACGCCTTCCAGACATCCGCTTTCGTCTTGAGGAAGACGAGCGCCTGCTGCTCCGGCGTCACGCCCTTCTCGCGCGCCTCGGCCAGCATCTTCGAGGTCAGGTCGCTGGTGGTGGTGTAGTTCTTCAGGAAGCTCGCGAGCTGCGGCGCCTTCTTCGCCAGATCGATATTGGCGCCGATGACGACCCGGCTCGTCGGATAGGCCGTCGCCTGCTTCGGCGCGTCGCTGGTCTTGAGCTCTTCCCAGATCTTGGGATCGAAGGGCGGCTCCTGAAGCTTGACGAGGTCATAGGCGCCGAGCAGCCAGCTCGGCCCCCAGTAGTAGAATACGACCGGCCGCTTGCGCTTCAGCGAAGCCTCGATCGCGGCGACCAGCGCCTCGCCCGAGCCGCCGCGCGTATTGGTGAAATCCTGCGCCAGCCCGTAGGCCGCGAGCTTCTTGGTGTTGATACCCTCGCAGACCCAGCCGGCGACGCAGTTGTAGAAGCGGCCCTTGCCGGGCTCGTCGGGGTCGGCGAAGAGATCCTTGTAGCGCTTGAGATCCTGGACCGATTTCAGCTCGGGGGCCTTCGCATCCGGACCGGAGACCAGATAGCGCGGCACGAACCAGCCCTCGCTCGCATCGGGGAAGGTCGTGCCCAGCGGCTCGACCTTGCCGGCCGCGGCCTCCTTCACCCAGGCCTCGACCGGGTTCGCCAGCCAGATCTCCATGACGATATCGACATCGCCGCGCCCCATGCCGTTGACCAGCGGGGCGATGGCGCCCGGCACGCGCTCGACCTTGCAGCCGAAGCCCTTCTCCGCGATGGCGCTGGCGACGGCGGTGTGGAAGGCGGCGGAGTCGTAGTCGAGCCCAGCGATCTTCAGCGGCCGGTCGAGCTCGCAGGCGAGGACGGGAGCGGCCAGGCCGAGGCCGAGCATCAGGGCTGCGCCTCGCAATAGGGCTTTCATCATCGCATTCCCCCGCTGGCTGTGACCCCGATCGTGCACCTGACGATCGGTCATGTCCACGAAGCGCGGAAGTCCGCAAAAAGTTCCACCACAGGGCGAACGGGGGACCCGGCTCCGTGCCGTCAGCATCGCGCAGGATGGCGGACGAAGCCAGTTCCGGTCCTGTCAGCGTCTGTCAGGACCGGAGGAGGCCGTCATTCCGGGGCAGGCCCGGAATGACGGCGCAGTTCTTGTTGAACGAAGCGCTCGCTCAGCCGCGCGGCGCGAAAGCCTTCAGCGTCGCGGCCGCCAGGGCGGATTTCAGGATCGCACCGAGCAGGAAGGGCGCCGCGCCGACCGCGATGGCCTTCTCCATGCCGATGAAGGTCGCGAGCCAGGCTGTGCCCAGCACGAGGCAGAGCGCGTTGCCGGCGAGCATGGAGAGCGTCGCGAGGCCGATCCGGCGGCCGTTCCAGCCGCGCTGGGCGAGGAAGCCCGTCAAAGCCGCGGCGAAGGGGAAGGCCAGCAGATAGCCACCGGTCGGACCGGCGACATAGGCGGCACCGCCGAGCGCGCCCGCGAAGACCGGCAGGCCCGCCACGCCTTCGAGCAGCCAGGCGATCACCGTGACGGCGCCGAGGCGCCAGCCATAGAGCGCGCCGATCAGCGTGACGGCGAAGGTCTGCATCGTCATCGGCACCGGCACCATCGGCACCTTGATCTGCGAGGAGAGCGCCAGCAGCAGCGTGCCGACGAGCACGGCGGCCGTCCGCCAGGCGAGCGAGCGGCTTTCCAGGCGCAGCGGGCTGAACGGGCGAGCGAGAACGAGATCGGTCATGGTTGCTCCGTAAGCATGATCGGCGCCGCGTCGCCGCGACTCCGGTGCCGCCTTGTGAGCGCTTTCCCGCGCCGGATGCAAGGCCCGACAGCGAAAGCCGTGCGCCCCGCATCATGCGCCGCGGGAGGGCGCGCAATGCCGCGCAGCCGCTTGCGCGCGACGCCGATATGTCGGATTGGCTGCGGAAGTCCGCTTTTCCCAGCCCGAGGATCTCCGATGACCCTGGCCAATGGCCGGCCGCTGCTCGCTATGCCCGGCCCGACCAATATCCCCGACCGCGTGCTGCAGGCGATGATGCGCCCGGCCGAGGAACTGAGCTCGGCCAGCATCGTCAGGCTGACGGATTCGGTGCTGGCCGATCTCAAGCGCATCTTCCGCACCGGCGGCGAGACCTTCGTCTATGCCGCCAACGGCCATGGCGGCTGGGAGGCAGCCTTCACCAATGTGCTGTCGCGCGGCGACAAGGTGCTGGTGCTGGAGAGCGGGCGCTTCGCGACCGGCTGGGGCGAGATGGCGCGCTTCATGGGCGCCGATGTCGAGATGCTGGCGGGAAGCTGGCGTCGCGCGGTCGATCCCGCCACCGTCGAGGCCCGGCTGCGCGCCGATACGGCCCACGCGATCAAGGCGGTGATGGTGGTGCAGATCGACACCGCCGCCGGCGTCGTCAACGACATCCCGGCGATCCGCCGGGCGATCGATGCCGCCGGGCACCCTGCCCTGTTCATGGTCGACGGCGTCGCCTCGGTCGGCTGCATGGAATTCGAGATGGACGCCTGGCGGATCGACGTCGCCGTCTCCGCCTCGCAGAAGGGGTTGATGTCCTCGCCCGGTCTGGCCTTCGTCGCGGCCAATGAAAAGGCGCTGGCGGCCCATGCCCGCGCCGACATGCGCAGCGGCTATTGGGACTGGAGCGGCCGCATGAACACGCTGGCCTATATGAAGCATTGCGGCACCGCGCCGGAGCATCTGCTCTTCGGCCAGCGCGCCGCGCTCGACATGATCTTCGAGGAAGGGCTGGAGGCGATCTGGCGTCGCCATGCCGCGCTCGCCAAGGCGACCCATGCCGCGGTCGAGGCCTGGGCGAGCGGCCAGGCGCTGGGTTTCGGCGTCACCGAGCCGCAGGAGCGCGCGCCCTCGGTCACGACGATCCTGACGCCGGGCTTCGATGTCGCCACCATCACCGATTTCACCCGCGACATCTGCGGCGTCTCGCTCGGGCTCGGCATCGGCGACTATAGCGGCAAGGCCTTCCGCATCGCCCATATGGGCCATTTCAACGCAGCCAGCCTGCTGGGCACGCTCGGCGCCGTCGAGATGGCGCTGCAGGTCAAGGACATCCCGCACGGCTCCGGCGGCGTCGCTGCGGCGGTGGCGAGCCTCGCGGAAGCGGCCTGAGGCGACCGACACCCGCCGAACGCTCCCACGCCCTTCCACGGCCGTCATGCTCGCCCTTGTGGCGAGCATCCACGTCTTGAACGCGACACTTGACCAGAGAAGACGTGGATGGTCGGGACAAGCCCGACCATGACGCGGCAAGCCTTCCATTCATAGGCCTCAGGTTCGAGCCTGGAGCCTGTCCCGAAATGACCGGCAAATTCATCCCGGTCGAACAATTGCAGCAGCTCGCAGTACCCCATGATCCGGCTCGAAAACATCAGCAAGCAGAACGGCAAGCAGATCGTCTTCATCGAGGCCTCCGCGGCCTTGCAGAAGGGCGAGAAGATCGGCCTCGTCGGCCCCAACGGCGCCGGCAAGACCACGCTGTTCCGCCTGATCACCGGCGAGGAAGCGCCCGATGAGGGCCAGGTCTCGATCGATCGCGGCATCACCATCGGCTATTTCAGCCAGGATGTCGGCGAGATGGCCGGCATGAGCGTCGTCTCGGCCGTGATGGACGGCGCCGGCCCGGTTTCGAGCGTCGCGGCCGAGCTCGCCGCGCTGGAAGCCGCCATGGCCGATCCCGACCGCGCCGACGAGATGGAGGAAATCGTCCTGCGTTATGGCGAGGTGCAGGGCCGCTTCGAGGAGCTCGACGGCTATGCGCTCGATGGCCGCGCCCGCGAGGTCCTCGACGGCCTCGGCTTCAGCCCGGCGATGGTCGAGGGCGATGTCGGCGCGCTCTCCGGTGGCTGGAAGATGCGCGTCGCGCTCGCCCGCATCCTGCTGATGGCCCCGGACGCCATGCTGCTCGACGAGCCGTCGAACCATCTCGACATCGAGAGCCTGATCTGGCTGGAGGAGTTCCTCAAGGGCTATGAGGGCGCGCTCCTCATGACCTCGCATGACCGCTCCTTCATGAACCGCATCGTCGGCAAGATCGTCGAGATCGACGGCGGCTCGCTCACCACCTATTCCGGCGATTACGAATTCTATCAGCAGCAGCGCGCGCTCTCGGAGAAGCAGCAGCAGGCGCAGTTCGAGCGCCAGCAGGCGATGCTCGCCAAGGAGATCGCCTTCATCGAGCGCTTCAATGCCCGCGCCTCCCATGCCGCGCAGGTGCAGAGCCGGGTGAAGAAGCTCGACAAGATCGAGCGCGTCGAGCCGCCGAAGCGCCGCCAGACCGTGAAATTCGAGTTCCAGCCGGCGCCGCGCTCCGGCGACGATGTCGCGGGCCTGAAGGGCGTCGCCAAGCGCTATGGCGAGAAGGTCATCTATGACGGCTTCGACTTCCAGATCCGCCGGCGCGAGCGTTGGTGCGTCATGGGTGTCAACGGCGCCGGCAAGTCGACGCTGCTGAAGCTCGTCACCGGCACCTCCGAGCCTGATAGCGGGATCGTCACCCTCGGCGCCGGGGTCAAGCTCGGCTATTTCGCCCAGCATTCGATGGAGCTGCTCGACGGCGAGCGCACCGTTTTCGAGACGCTGGAGGATGCCTTCCCGCAGGCCAATCAGGGCTCGCTGCGGGCGCTGGCCGGCTGCTTCGGCTTCTCGGGCGACGATGTCGAGAAGCGCTGCCGCGTGCTCTCCGGCGGCGAGAAGGCGCGCCTCGTCATGGCGCTGATGCTCTACGACCCGCCGAATTTCCTCGTGCTGGACGAGCCCACCAACCATCTCGACATCGCCACCAAGGAGATGCTGATCGAGGCGCTCGCCGCCTTCGAGGGCACGATGCTGTTCGTCAGCCACGACCGGCATTTCCTCGCGGCCCTGTCGAACCGCGTGCTGGAACTGACGCCCGACGGCGTCCACGCCTATGGCGGCGGGTATACGGAATATGTCGCGCGGACGGGGCAGGAGGCGCCGGGCCTGCGGCACTGAGGTGCTGCCGGCCGCGCTTTACCCTCAGCCCTCATCCTGAGGAGGCCTGAAGGGCCGTCTCGAAGGATGTTCCAGGAGGCGCCTGAGATAACTGGAGCATCCTTCGAGACGCCGCTGACGCGGCTCCTCAGGATGAGGGCTCACATTTCCGGCCAGGCATTCAGGGATGAGGGCTTGTGAAGGTCGTGGCCGAAGAGCTGCGTTCCTGCCATCCCCTGTCAGCATCGCTCTTGGCGGCCTCCCGTCCGGGCCGTCCCGCATGCTAAACATTCCCGCTGCCCGGAGGACCGGGCTGGTATGGCGCGACAATTGCCCTATCTCTAGGCCTTCTCCGAGACGGACGCCCCGATGGCCCGCAAGACCGAAACCGCCGCCGCCCAGGCTGCTGCGCTGGAAGACATGTTCGACCGCAACCGCGCGGCCGATCCGAACAGCCGCGCCATCACGGTGCGCGGGGCGCGCGAGCACAATCTGAAGAATGTCGATCTCGTGATTCCCAGAGACAAGCTCGTGGTATTCACGGGCCTCTCCGGCTCGGGCAAGTCCTCGCTCGCCTTCGACACGATCTATGCCGAGGGTCAGCGCCGCTATGTCGAGTCGCTTTCGGCCTATGCCCGCCAGTTCCTCGAGATGATGCAGAAGCCCGATGTCGACCAGATCGACGGGCTCTCCCCGGCGATCTCGATCGAGCAGAAGACGACCTCGAAGAACCCGCGCTCGACGGTCGGCACCGTCACCGAGATCCACGACTACATGCGCCTGCTCTGGGCGCGCGCCGGCATCCCCTATTCGCCCGCGACCGGCCTGCCGATCGAGAGCCAGACCGTCCAGCAGATGGTCGACCGCATGGTCGAATTGCCGGAGAAGACGCGCGGCTATCTGCTCGCGCCCGTCGTGCGCGGCCGCAAGGGCGAGTTCAAGAAGGAGATGGCCGACTGGCTGAAGCGAGGCTTCCAGCGCGTCAAGGTCAATGGCGAGTTCTACGAGATCCCGGACGCCCCTGCCCTCGACAAGAAGTTCAAGCACGACATCGACGTGGTCGTGGACCGGATCGTGATCCGGCCCGATCTCGGCGCGCGCCTCGCGGATTCGCTGGAGCAGGCGCTGGAGCTGACCGACGGCATCGCCGTCTTCGAATATGCCGACGAGAAGGAGGAGAACGGCGAGGCCAAGCGCGTCACCTTCTCCTCGAAATTCGCCTGCCCGGTCTCCGGCTTCACCATTCCCGAGATCGAGCCGCGGCTGTTCTCGTTCAACAACCCGTTCGGCGCCTGCCCGGTCTGCGACGGCCTCGGCCACGAGATGCGGATCGACCCGGACATGATCGTGCCGGACCATTCGCTCACCCTGAAGAAGGGCGCGATCGCGCCCTGGGCCAAGTCGACCTCGCCCTATTACGGCCAGACGCTGGAATCGCTGGCGAAGCATTTCGGCTTCTCGATGACCAAGCCTTGGTCGGAGCTGCCGGAAAGCGCGCGCAAGGCGATCCTGTTCGGCACCGGCACCGAGCCCGTCCGGATGGCCTATAATGACGGCCTGCGCAGCTACGAGGTGAAGAAGCCCTTCGAGGGCGTCATCACCAATATGGAGCGGCGCTGGAAGGAGACGGAGTCGGACTGGGCGCGCGAGGAGATCGGCCGCTTCATGTCCGAGACGCCCTGCGCCGCCTGCCACGGCTATCGCCTGAAGCCCGAGGCGCTGGCGGTGAAGATCGACATGCGCCATATCGGCGAGGTCTCGAAGCTCTCGGTCAAGGACGCGCTGGACTGGGTCACGAACCTCCCTGCCCGGCTCTCGAAGAAGCAGAACGAGATCGCCCCGCGCATCCTCAAGGAAATCCGCGACCGGCTGACCTTCCTGCTCGACGTCGGGCTGGAATACCTGACGCTCGCCCGCGCCTCCGGCACGCTCTCGGGCGGCGAGAGCCAGCGCATCCGCCTCGCCAGCCAGATCGGCTCGGGGCTGACCGGCGTGCTCTATGTGCTGGACGAGCCCTCGATCGGCCTGCACCAGCGCGACAACGAGCGCCTGCTCGGCACGCTGCGGCGCCTGCGCGACCTCGGCAACACCGTGATCGTGGTCGAGCATGACGAGGATGCGATCCTGACGGCCGATTACGTCGTCGATGTCGGCCCGGGCGCCGGCATCCATGGCGGCGAGATCGTGGCCAAGGGCACCCCGCAGGACATTCTCGACGATCCCAATTCGCTCACCGGCAAATACCTCACCGGCGAGATGTCGGTCGCGGTGCCGGCCAAGCGGCGCAAGGCCACGAAGGGCCGCAGCCTCAAGATCGTCGGCGCGCGCGGCAACAACCTGCGCAATGTCGATGTCGAGATTCCGCTCGGGATGTTCACCTGCATCACCGGCGTCTCCGGCGGCGGCAAGTCGACGCTGGTGATCGACACGCTCTACAAGGCGGTGGCGCGCAAGCTGAACGGCGCGATCGACCACCCGGCCCCGCATGACCGGATCGAGGGCATCGAGCATCTCGACAAGGTCATCGACATCGACCAGTCGCCGATCGGCCGCACGCCGCGCTCGAACCCGGCGACCTATACCGGCGCCTTCACGCCGATCCGCGAATGGTTCGCCGGCCTGCCGGAGGCGAAGGCGCGCGGCTATCAGGCCGGGCGCTTCTCCTTCAACGTCAAGGGCGGCCGCTGCGAGGCCTGCCAGGGCGACGGCGTCATCAAGATCGAGATGCACTTCCTGCCGGATGTCTACGTCACCTGCGACGTCTGCAAGGGCAAGCGCTACGACCGCGAAACCCTCGAGGTGAAGTATCGCGACAAGTCGATCGCCGACGTGCTCGACATGTCGGTCGAGGAGGCGAAGGGCCTGTTCAAGGCGGTGCCCTCGATCCGCGACAAGATGGAGACGCTGGCACGCGTCGGGCTCGACTATGTCAAGGTCGGCCAGCAGGCGACGACGCTCTCGGGCGGCGAGGCGCAGCGCGTCAAGCTCTCCAAGGAACTGTCGAAGCGCGCCACCGGCCGCACGCTCTACATCCTCGACGAGCCGACGACCGGCCTGCATTTCCATGACGTCGCCAAGCTCATGGAGGTGCTGCACGAGCTGGTCGACCAGGGCAATTCGGTGGTGGTGATCGAGCACAATCTCGAGGTGGTGAAGACCGCCGACTGGGTGATCGACATGGGCCCCGAAGGCGGCGACGGCGGGGGCCAGGTGGTGGCCGAAGGCACGCCGGAGGACATCGTCCGCATCGGCAAGGGCCACACCGCGCGCTTCCTCAAGGAAGTGCTCGACCGCCGGCCGATCAAGAAGGGCAAGGTGCAGCGGCAGGCGGCGGAGTAGTGAACCTGCTAACAATGTACAGGCGGCTGCTTTTAACCATCAATTCCGTTCAATAGGCGGAAGTAAAGCTCTACCGGGCGACGGAGGCGGATCATCGTCTGTAGCCCAATCGGACAGCTTAAATCTGCGGTGATAGTCTGTTTCTGGAGCGGGTTCGGTCGAATCTAATCTCAGCAGAAGCGGCTCTTGCACGCCGCGGGTAGGACGCACTGCTATGCGCGCTTCTTCGGAAAGCGGGATGTGCGGAACATCTTCTCCTAAAGCTTCCCTCATAGCCGCGCGCGCCGCCGGCTCGATGTCCGCTAAGACCGATTGAAGCATCTGCTCAATCTCGTGATCAACGTGCGCGGCATCGCCAGCGGAAAGCTGCCTTCTGTGTTCTTCGAGCCATTGCCGCTTTTCGATGATGCGTTTTATCTTCCCCGGCGTTTTGGTTCGCCTTTCACGGCGATATATTCGAGCGCCTTCAAGTTCCTTTGCCGATGTTATGCTCTCAGTCACCAACTCGCTAAACTTTCTCCCATCGCTGATGATTTCCGTCACGCTTTCTTTGAAGCCCTTATAGTCAGCGACTACCCCATAAATCGGAATCGTCAAGGCACCAATCACCGTGATCCAACCCCTGACACTGCCCTCCGCAAGTCTGACGTCGAGGATGGTATCGGGAGGAAAAAATTCGAGCGCGGTTTTTGCGGCTATCTTCGATGCATCGTCACCAAGCTGTTTTAGTTCGACAACCGATAAACTTACCCGCCGTACGTGAAAATAGGCTTCTGCAAGTTGAGCCAAGCGATTGCCCCCCGAAAAATATCGCTAACACTAAAAATTGGAAGCTGCCCGTCGGCAATCTACCTTTGCCATAAATCTCGTTTGCCTACAACTCTCGCTAGATTGGTGCAATTAGATAGGCACATATTGATAATATTCGCACTCTGTCTCGCTCGCGCAGTCCCGTCGTTCGCCTCGTCCAAGAGGATGTCGAATTGCAGGAAACCTCAGGGGTCACACTGCTTCCCGCACTGGTAGGTTTCCAATACGGCCAAGCCCTTCGCGCAACTCGATAGCGTCTACGATGCGTACGAGCTCAGACTGCAAATTGTCGAGGAGGTTATACCTGCCGACATACGGGTTAAAATTGGCTCCGTGTCCACCGTGCGCGTTATAGAAAACTAGCACCAGTTCATAGTCGGAGAGCTGCGATCGCAAGATGCGCATGTATTTTGTTTTAGGCTCCGCCAAATCGCCTGGTAGCTTAGGCAGGTCAGCTTCATCCACATACCGTACGCAGTTGTATAGAAATCGGAAATAGTGTCCAAGGTCTTGGCGACGTTGACGCCAAAAGAGGTGGTATGCCGTCGCCAGTGCCCTTTGAACGCTGCCGCCGCAGCTTTTTGCGGCTTCGGCATACTGGCGTTCAATCTCGTCAGCAAAGGCTGCAAAACAATCTCTACCAGAGTAAGCGACGGCCAGACTTTTGATGTCCATCGCCTCCACTATGCGGTTCATTTGCGCCAGCATCTGAAAGAAGGTGGACTCAAACTGCTGCCGGGCCGCTTCTTTTTGAGTTTCCCTGAGGTCTAGGCGCTGAAGGTGGATTGAGTAAAGGACACCCGCAAAGGCCAGGAAGCTCAAAATAGGGTTTAGCATCCCGCCGAAAAAGTCGCCCAGCGGACCCGCTGTCTGCTGGCCGTCCTTCCACCAGACCAGCGCTAGGGCGATGAAGGCCACGATGAATACCGACATGGCGAAGGTGAGGAACCACCCTAGCTTGTTCTTTTCGTTCCCTACCGGCCCCCCCAAAAGAGCGTCGATGACCTTTTCACCCCAACGCATTTTCACTTGTTTTCTCGGCCCCTAAGCGCTCTAGGGAAAAGTTTATGAAATTGCCGGTTGCCGCGGAAGACCTACTTGCGGGTTTTGTTCTGCAACTTTAGGGGCTGTGGCGCCTCCTCAGTCCTGCAAAGTAGCTAGACTTATTCCGGCTCTTTCCCACGTCCCCACGGTCCGGCCTTCGCCCATCATCTGAACGGGGCGGCCATCCGGAGGTATGCCTGTGGCTGGGTGAGGGTCGGCGCCTGCGGGCGGGGTTACGCCCTGCTCCCGGGAGGCTTCGGGGCACCGCACTCACAGAATCACGCGCGGGGAACCCCTCTCCTGTAAGGAGAGGGGCAGGGGTGAGGTGTAGGCCCCTCGACCAACGGCGCGCTGACCCAACGGCGGCAGCGGCAAGGTCACGGCCACGGTGTCAAACGGCCGGCCCCTACTCTGCCCCCTCCATCCGGGAGAGGGTTCCCCGCGCTGTCCGCGCGTCATGGTAGGCTAACTTATCCCCGCCCCTTCTCACCCGCCCTATCCTGCCCTCGCCCATCACCCAAACGGGGCGGCCGTCCGGAGGTATGCTGGAGGTTGGGTGAGGGTCGGCGCCTGCGGGCGGGGGTTACGCCCTGCTCCCGGGAGGCTTCGGGGCACCGCCCTGGGGACATTACGATCCCTGTGCGAGGAGCTCGCTGGGAACGGCCGGCGGTTGATGATGGGTGCGGCGACGACGCGACAACCCGATGAGGGGAACTGGCGTCGAAACCCGCCATCCTGAACCGTCCAAGCCCGATAAGCGCGGCCCGGAGTCCGAAATCGCCGGAGGCGGAGCGCCACGGGGCGTGCGACGGGTGGCTCAATCCCGCCGCGCCGCAGCCTGGCTCAACGGTTGCGGATTCCCTTGCGCCTCGCGGCGCTCCGCCAGCCCTGCCTAGCCACCCTTGCGACCCCGCCGCGCATCCGCGCGGGCGGACGATCCCGCCTGCCTCACCCGACCGGAGCCCGCCATGCCGAAACGCCAGAACACCCCATTCGCCATCCCGCCGATCACCGATTTCGAGAGCTGCCAGAGGGCGCGGTCCGCGCTGTTTCGCCGGCTGACCGACCAGCTCGAAATCTTTCGCGTCTGCCCGAACAGAAACTGCAAGCGGATGCGCGCCTGCCAGGATGCGCGCGGCGCCTGCTTCCACGCCGTCTTGCAGGCCATGCCGGACGAGGTCCGCAGATCGTTCGCCTATGCGATGCAGAACCGCGCCAATGGGCTCGACCCCGACGAGGCGATCGCGCAGGCCGAGGCCCGTATCGCGGCGGAGCGCACGCGCTAAGGCGAGTAGACGCTCGCCGCATGTTCTTGGAAACGCGGGGCATCCCGGACGGAGCCTTCGGGTCCAATCCTCGATCGGCCCAAGGATTTGAAAACTCCGCGGAGATCCGGGATCCGGGCCTGAGCCTTGCTCCGATGGGGTCCGGCATGGATCCCGGGTCAAGCCCGGGATGACCGCGGGGTTCCCGGGCCCGCCGTCGATCCGTGCGCCGCAGCCTCGTCGTCGCAGGATCCTCCGGGTCCGCGCATGACGCCGGCGGCGGGAGACCTGACCGCCGGGACGGGGCGGTCGGCGTCATGAGCGGGGAATGACGGGCTCTTAACGAGCCTCTGTCATAGGATGGCGCGTGGAGGCCCTTGCGGGCCGCAGGGCACACGGACCGCCGCGACGCCATGAGCCAGACAGGGAGCATCACGCAGGCCGCCGATGGCCCGGCCGGGAGCGCATCCGGGCGCGCGCAGGAGGCCTTGCGCCTGCGCCGGCTGGCGACCTTCCTCTCCGGTCTCGCGCTGTTCATCCTGATCCTGACGCTGCAGCCCTTCGCGCCGCCGCCGGACCCGTCGCAGATCGGCGCGCCCAGCAGCGGCAATATCGTCAACCAGATCGGCTATCTCGTGCTGGGCGGGCTCTATCTCACGGCCATGCTCCAGCTGAAGCCGCGGCCGGTGCTGGCGCGGCTCGGGCTCGGGACCTGGCTCACGGTCTTCGCCATCGCGGCGCTCTCGACCGTCCAGGCGCTCGACCAGGCGGCGGCGCTGCGCGGCCTCCTCCTCGGCGCGATCGCGATGATCCTGGTCGCGGGCGTGCTGGTGCTGCCGGAGGACGAGCCGGGCTTCGCGCTCGCGGCGGCCAATGCCTGCCTCGCCGTGCTCGCCATCGTCTATGGCGTGCTGCTCGTCGCGCCCCATCTCGCCGTGCACAGCGCCGAGGGCGTCGAGGGCGTTCATGCCGGCGACTGGCGCGGGCATCTCTCGCACAAGAACTTCGCCGCGCCGGTCTTCTCGATGATGGCGATGATCGGGATCTATTGCTGGCGCAGCGGGCTGAAATGGCGCGGCGCGATCATCGTGGCACTGTGCGTGGTCTTCGTGCTCAACAGCGGCTCGAAGACGACGCTCGGCTTCCTGCCGATGGCGATCGGGCTCGTTGTCCTCGGGCGGTTCAGCGGGCGTCCGGGGTTGGCCGTCGCCCTGCACATCCTGCTCGTCGCCGTGATCGCCTGCCTCACCGTCGGCACGGTGATGTCGCCGCAGCTCTACAAGCTCGGCGCGGCGCTGATCTCGGACCCGACCTATACCGGCCGCGACGAGATCTGGAAATTCGCCCTCGCCCGCATCGCCGAGAAGCCCTGGCTCGGCTACGGCTATGCCAGCTTCTGGCAGACCCCGGTGGTGACCGGGCTGGAGGAGAATTTCGAGGCGAGCTGGGACGTGCGCGGCATCGGCTCGGGCCATAACAGCTATCTCGACGCGATGCTGATGTTCGGCGTCCCCGGAGCCGTCGTCATGATCTGGCTGCTGATGATCCGCCCCCTGGGAAGCTATCTCGCCGCCGCCCGAGCGCCGGACAGGGCGAGGCTGGCCGATCTCTTCGTCATGATGGTCATCTTCATGACCTATGTCGGGATGCTCGAAGCCTACCTGCTCAACCGCTCGGACCCGCTCTGGACCCTGTTCGCCACGGCGGTGATGGGGCTCGAATTGCTGCGGCGGATGCGGGTGAGGACGGGCTGAGGCCGCCCGTCACCCGGCCGGCAGCACGACCGGGCGGGGCTGGCGGCGCCAGGACTTCTGGCCGAGCACATAGGGCTTCACCGCCAGGAAAGGCTTTTCGATCCAGAGCCAGGAGAACAGCGCGAACAGCACCACGAGCGGCGCGGAAACCGCGAACAGCACGAGCCCGCTGCCATGAACGACGTCGAGCTGACTGACCAGCGCCTGCTGGATCGGGAAGCCATAAAGATAGATGCCATAGGAGACGTCGAGCTTGCGGATGCGCTGTGGCAGCTTGAGCGGCAAGAGCCCGATATAGACGACGCAATAGGTCAGGAAGGGCGGCACCAGAAAGGAGAGCTCGCGCGGCGCCGACATCAGGGCGATCGAGGCTGCGAGCGCCGCGGCGAACAGGCTCCAATGGATCTTCAGCCGGTCGCGCCATTGGAAATAGAGGCAACCGACCAGGAAATAGAACACCACGACGGTCCAGTGGTAATTGCCCTCGGTGACGCCGAATCCGCGCAGATAGGCCCAGGCTGTCGCTGCGATGATGATGCCGATCGTGAGCGCCGCGGAGAGGACGCGTCGGCGTAGCAGGCCGGCGGCGATCATCAAGGCCATCACGATGTAGCAGTAGAATTCGGGCTTCAGCGTCCAGAGGTTCTGGTTGACCGTGTTCGCCACGGGATTGCTCTCGAAGACGCCGGGCAGCTCGAAGCGGATGCGGCCGATGACATTGCCGAAATACTCCCAGAACCGGATGTCGCTGACGTAGTCGCGCAGCGCCCATGTCGTCAGCAGCGGCCCGAGCACCAGCGCCGAGAGGGCGATCTCGACGAAGAGCGCCGGGACGATGCGGATGGCGCGCAGGGTGATGAAGGGGCGCACCGCGCCAGTACGCAGCGCACTGCCGGTGACGAGGAAGCCGCTCAGGGCGAAGAACGCCGGGACGAGACTGAGCAGGAAGAGGCCATGCCAGCCGGTCCAGTCTTTGCCGGTATCGGCGCCGGCGACCCAGCCGGAATGGACGGCGAGAATGGTCAGCGACAGGATCAGGCGCAGAGCATTGAAGCCGGGTCCCTCGCCGCCATTGCGATCGAGAATGTCGGCCGCGCTCGGCCATGACACGAAAAAGCCGCCGGAAGCGCCTGCGCGCATCGGCTCAGTGTTCGATTTCAGAACGTTGCGTGTCATCTTCGGCCATTCCACATCCGGGTCTCGCCGCTCCTGCAAGCGAGGCGCCGAGACGGCCGCAGGATAAAATTACTCCAAATGGATGGTAATAGAGAAAATCACGCTATCTGACGTGAATTGAAGCGTGTCGAAGGCTGCTTTATTTTAAGCGTTCGGAAAAACGAACGTATCGGACGCAAGCCTTGGCGAGCCTGACCCTCGATCATCGACCGGCTGAAGCCAGCGGCGCGGAGTTCGCCTGATGGCTGCGGCAGCCAAACGCGTTCCGCTGCCGGCGATCCTGCTGGCCAACGATCTGCTCGACGGCGATGTCGTTTTCGCGACGGCCGACGCGGCTGGCACCCTCGTCTGGACGCGCGATCCGGCGCAGGCACTGGTCGCGAACGACGATGCCGCGGCCGATGGGCTCGAAGCCTTCGCCGCGGCCGAGCTGCGCGGCAACACCGTCGTCGACGCCTATCTCGTCGATGTCGCGATCGAGGGCGGCCATCCGGTTCCGCGCCATTTCCGCGAGCGCTTCAAGACGCTCGGCCCCAGCAATCGTCCCGATCTCGGCAAGCAGGCCGGCGAGGGTATCGCGTCCGCGCCGAAGGGTTGATCGATGTACCGTTACGATGAATTCGACGAGCGCTTCGTCCGTGAGCGGGTCGCGCAATTCGCCGATCAGGTCTCGCGGCGGCTGGACGGTTCGCTGACCGAGGACGAGTTCAAGCCGCTGCGGCTCAAGAACGGCGTCTATCTCCAGCTCCACGCCTATATGCTGCGGATCGCCGTTCCCTATGGCACGCTGAATTCCAGGCAGCTTCGCCAGCTCGCGCTGATCGGCGAGAAGTACGATCGCGGCTACGGCCATTTCACCACGCGCCAGAACCTGCAGTTCAACTGGCCGAAACTGCGCGATATCCCGGAGATCCTCGGCCTACTCGCCGATGTCGAGATGCACTGCATCCAGACCTCCGGCAACTGCATCCGCAACGTCACGGCCGATCATTTCGCCGGCGTCGCGCAGGACGAGATCGAGGATCCACGCCCGACCGCCGAACTGATCCGGCAATGGTCCTCGGCGCATCCCGAGTTCAGCTACCTGCCGCGCAAGTTCAAGATCGCGGTGACGGGCGCCGAAGCCGACCGGGCGGTGATCAAGGCGCACGATATCGGCCTGCGCCTGCGCCGGCACCCGGACACGCATGAGGTCTGCTACGAGGTCAGCGTCGGCGGCGGGCTTGGCCGCACGCCGATGATCGGCAAGGTCGTGCGCGACTACCTGCCCAAGAAGGACCTGCTCGCCTATCTCGAGGCGATCATGCGGGTCTATAACCTCGAGGGCCGGCGCGACAACAAGTACAAGGCGCGCGTCAAGATCCTCGTCCACGAGATCGGCGCCGAGGAATTCACCCGCCGCGTCGAGGCCGAATTCGCGCAGCTCGACGGCCCCTCGATCAATGCCGATCCGGAAGAGGTCGCGCGCATCGCCGCCTATTTCGCGCCGCCGGCCTATGAGACGCTCCCGGCCGTCAGCAACACGCTGGAGGCGGCCAAGGCCAGCAACCCGGCCTTCGCCCGCTGGGTCGAGGTCAACACGGCGCCGCACAAGGTGCCGGGCTATACCGCGCTGACGATCTCGCTGAAGCCGATCGGCCAGGCGCCGGGTGATGCGACCTCCGAGCAGATGCGCGTGGTCGCCGATCTGGCGCAGCGCCATTCCTTCGACGAGTTGCGCGTCACCCATGCGCAGAACCTCGTCCTGCCGCATGTGCGCCAGCGCGATCTCTTCGCGATCTGGCAGAAGCTCGGCGAAGCCGGGCTGGCGGGGGCCAATATCGGCCTCGTCACCGACATCATCGCTTGCCCCGGCCTCGATTACTGCGCCTTGGCGACGGCCCGCTCGATCCCGATCGCGCAGGCGATCCAGCAGCGCTTCGCCAATGAGGCCCGCCAGCGCGAGATCGGGCCGCTCGGTATCAAGATCTCCGGCTGCATCAATGCCTGCGGCCATCACCATGTCGGCCATATCGGCATTCTCGGGCTGGAGAAGCGCGGCATCGAATCCTACCAGATCACGCTGGGCGGCGACGCCACCGAGAACGCCGCGATCGGCGAGATCCTCGGCCCCGGCCTCGCCGCGGAAGACGTGCCGGACGCGATCGAGCGCATCATCGCGGTCTATCTCGCCGAGCGGGCGGAGGGCGAGAGCTTCATCGACAATGTCCGCCGGATCGGGCTTGCCCCCTTCAAGGCCGCCTTCCAGGAGACGACCCGTGCCGCTGCTTGACCGAAACGGCGCCCGCGCGGATGGCTGGACCCGCAGCGAAGGGGCGGCGATCGACAATATTCCGGCGGCGATCGTGCCATGGGAGTTCCTCGCCGAGGCGCTCGACCGGCAGGTGCCCGGGCAGAGCATCGGCGTCCTGATCCCGAACAACCTCTCGACCGCGGAGCTCGCCCCGTTCCTGCCGCGCCTCGCGCTCGTCGCCATCGCCTTCCCCGCCTATTCCGACGGGCGCGGCTTCAGCCAGGCCCGCCAGATCCGGCGCGCGGGCTTCGGCGGGGAGTTGCGCGCCAGCGGGCCGCTGATCGCGGACCAGTTCGCCTATGCCCTCTCGTGCGGCTTCGACACGGTCGAGCTGCCGGAGGCCAGCGCGGCGCGGCAGCCTGTCGAACAATGGCTGCGCGCCCGGGATTCGTTCAGCCGGACCTATCAGCGCGGCTATGGCACGCCGGAGCGCAACATCCTGGATCAGCGGCGCGCGGCGCGTATCGACGCGGCGGCCACATCAGCGGCAACGCCATGAGCATCACCACGCCGGCAAGCGGGCAAACCGGCGCGAGCCGGCGCATCGCGCCGGTCGCGATCGAGGAGGACAGCATGGCTGGTGAGGTCGAAATGCTCCTGCAGTCTGACCAAACGGCCCGCAGCCGTTGGCTCGATCTATGCTTTCGTCTTATCATCCTCGCGCTGGCGGCGTTGTGGCTGCTGGTGCCGCCCGCTGGCGGGGCGCCTATGGCGACGGATGGGAAGGCGATAGCGACCACGCGATGAGCGAAAGACGCCCCGAGACGACCGCACGGCGCATCGAGCCGCTGGCGACGCTGCCGCTGTTCCACAAGCTGGCCGGCCGCAAGGCCGTGCTGGCCGGGAGCAGCGAAGGCGCGCTGTGGAAGGCCGAACTGCTCGCGGCCGCGGGAGCGGAGCTGCATATCTTCGCGGGCGGCGATTCGGCATCTTTCGCGGCACTCGCCGCGGATCCCGCCGCGCGCATCCATATCCACGCCCGGCGCTGGTCGCCGGAAGATCTCGATGGGGCCGCGCTTGCCGTCGCCGATCTCGATGAGACGGACGAGATTCGCGCCTTCGTCGCGGCCGCACGCGCTGCCGGCGCCCCGGTCAACATCGTCGACAAGCCGGAATTCTGCGATTTCGCCTTCGGTGCGCTGGTCAACCGCTCGCCGCTCGTCGTCGCCGTCTCGACCGACGGGGCCGCGCCGGTCTTCGGGCAAGCGATCCGGGCCAAGATCGAGGCGCTGCTGCCGGCCGGGCTGAAGGGCTGGGCGCAGGCCGCGACCGATTGGCGCCCGAGCGTTCAGGCGCGCGAACTGCCCTTCGCCCTGCGCCGTGCCTTCTGGGAGCTTTTCGCCGGCAAGGCGATGGCCGAGCCCGAACGCGAACCGACGCAACAGGACGCGGCCGAGCTTTTCGCGAAGCTCGCACAGCTCGAATCGTCCTTCGACGGCAAGGGCCGGGTCACGCTGGTTGGCGCCGGGCCGGGCGATCCGGAACTGCTGACGCTCAAGGCGATCCGTGCCCTGCAGAGCGCCGACATCATCCTCTATGACGATCTCGTCTCGCCGGGCGTGCTGGAATTCGCCCGGCGCGAGGCCAAGCGCATGCTGGTCGGCAAGACCGGTTACGGGCCCTCGGTGAAACAGGGCGACATCAACGCACTGATCGTCTCGCTGGCCTCGCAGGGCAAGCATGTCGTGCGGCTCAAGGGCGGCGACCCCGGAATCTTCGGCCGCGCCGGCGAGGAGATCGAGGCCTGCCAGGCCGCTGGCATCCCGGTCGCGATCGTGCCCGGCATCTCGGCGGCACAGGGCGCAGCCGCCTCGCTCGGCCTCTCGCTGACCCATCGCGACCATGCAAGGCGGCTGCAATTCGTCACCGGCCATTCGCGCAAGGGCGAATTGCCCGATGATCTCGACTGGCGCGCCATGGCCGACCCGGCCGCCTCGACCGTGATCTACATGGCGCGCGCCACCCTGCCCGGCTTCCGGGAAAAGGCGCTCGCCGCCGGGCTCGATCCACAGACGCCGGCCGTCGCCGTGCTTGCGGCGACACGGCCCGACGAGCTACGGATCGCGGCGACGATCGAAACCCTGCCGGAACGGCTCGCGGAACTTTCCGCGACCGGGCCGGTTCTGGTCCTGCTGGGACGTGCCTTCGGCTCGGCCCTGGCCGAGGCCGAGGCGGCGGCGGATCGCCGCCGCGCCTGAGAGCGGGCGAGGAGAAGCATCCTCGCCTTGGCCCGTAACGATGCGGGGAGATGCGTGTTCTCCCCGGCGTCGAAACTTTGGAACGGGACCGCTGCCCGGCCACATTGTGGCAAGATCGAGATTTCAGTACGTTTCGTTTGTTATTCAGAACGGGCGGAGCTTTCTCAATTGGGCTCCGCCCGGATCGCAACGGAGCCCTGACATGACACGACCCGCGTTTCGCCGCCTGCTTCGGGCCGGACTGGTTCTGGGAGCCTTCACGATCTGCTTCGGCGTGGTCGCGGGAGCCCGCGCCCAGTCCATCGAGCTGCTCAACGTCTCCTACGATCCGACCCGCGAGCTCTATCGCGACATCAACGCCGCCTTTCTGGCGGATTGGAACGCCAAGCATCCCGACAGGAAGATCACGACCATCCGCCAGTCGCATGGCGGCTCGGGCGCGCAGGCGCGCACCGTGATCGACGGGCTCAACGCCGATGTGGTGACGCTGGCGCTGGCCGGCGACATCGACGCCGTCGCCGAGCGCTCGAAGAAGCTGCCGCTCGACTGGCAGAAGCGCCTGCCGGACAATTCCTCGCCCTACACCTCGACGATCGTCTTCCTCGTCCGCAAGGGCAATCCCAAGGCGATCAAGGACTGGGGCGACCTCGTGAAGCCCGGCATCCAGGTCATCACGCCGAATCCGAAGACCTCGGGCGGCGCGCGCTGGAACTATCTCGCCGCCTGGGCCTATGCGGAGAAGGCGTTCAACAAGGACGACGCCAAGGTCCGCGACTATATCGCCAAGCTGCTCGGCAATGTCCCGGTGCTCGACACCGGCGCGCGCGGCGCGACCACGACCTTCACCCAGCGCGGCATCGGCGACGTGCTGCTCGCCTGGGAGAACGAGGCCTTCCTCGCCCAGGACGAGTTCGGCAAGGACAAGTTCGACATCGTCGTGCCGAGCCTGTCGATCCTGGCCGAGCCGCCGGTCGCCCTGGTCGACGGCAATGTCGACGCCAAGAAGACCCGCGAGGCCGCGCAGGCCTATCTCGAATTCCTCTATACGCCGAAGGCGCAGGCGATCATCGCCAAGAACCACTACCGCCCACGCAACACCGAGGCGGCCGACCCCAAGGACCTCGCCTTGTTCCCGAAGCTCGAGCTCGTCACCATCGACAAGGATTTCGGCGGTTGGGCCAAGGCGCAGCCGACGCATTTCGGCGATGGCGGCACGTTCGACCAACTCTACAAGCCGGCACGGTAAGCCTATGACAACGACGGCGTCCTTCCGCTGGCGAGAGCCCAGTATCCTGCCCGGCTTCGGCCTGGCGATGGGCATCACTGTGACGGCGCTGTCGCTGATCGTGCTGATCCCGCTGGCGGGCCTGTTCGTGAAGGCCGCCAGCGCCGGCCCGGCCGATATCTGGGCGGTGGCGACCTCGCCCCGGACGCTGGCCGCGCTCAGGCTCTCCTTCCTCGGCGCGCTGTTCGCGGCGCTGGTGAACACCGTGTTCGGGCTGATCCTCGCCTGGGTTCTGGTGCGCTACGACTTTCCCGGCCGGCGCCTGATCGACGCGGCGGTCGACCTGCCCTTCGCCCTGCCGACCGCGGTCGCCGGCATCTCGCTCGCCGCCATCTATGCGCCGAACGGCTGGGTCGGCTCGTGGCTGGCGCCGCTGGCCTTTCGTTTCACCATCCCCTTCACCGATGTCTCGATCGGCTTCGACGGCAAGGTCGCCTACACGCCGCTCGGCGTCATGGTGGCGCTGATCTTCATCGGCCTGCCCTTCGTGGTCCGCACCGTCCAGCCCGTGCTGGAAGAGCTGCAGAGCGACGTCGAGGAGGCGGCAGCGCTGCTCGGCGCAAACCGTTTGCGCACCGTCTTCCGCGTCATCCTGCCGCCGGTGCTGCCGGCGCTGCTGACCGGCTTCGTGCTGGCCTTCGCGCGGGCCGTCGGCGAATACGGCTCGGTGATCTTCATCGCCGGCAATATCCCGATGGTCTCCGAGATCGCGCCGCTGCTGATCGTGATCCGGCTCGAGCAGTTCGACTATGCGGGCGCCGCCGTGATGGCGACGATGATGCTGCTGATCTCGTTTGCGCTCATCCTGGCGGTCAACCTGGTGCAGGCGCGGGCGCGCCGGAGGTTCGGCGATGTCTGACGCCACCTTGCCTGCCGCGACCGCGCCGGCCCGGCGCGATGGAAGCCGCGCCCGCGGCGAGAGCCGGCTCGTCCAGTTCGTGCTGATCGCGGTTTCGCTCGCCTTCCTGCTGCTCTTCCTGCTGCTGCCGCTGGTCACGGTCTTCGTCGAGGCTGCTGCCAGGGGCTGGGAAGCCTATCGTGCCGCGATCACCGAACCCGACGCGCAAGCGGCGATCCGGCTCACGCTCATCGTCGCGGCCATCGCCGTGCCGTTCAACACCGTCGTCGGGATCGCCGCGGCCTGGGCCATCGCCAAGTTCGAGTTCCGCGGCAAGAACCTGCTGATCAGCCTGCTCGACCTGCCCTTCTCGGTCTCCCCGGTGATCTCCGGCCTGGTCTTCGTGCTGCTGTTCGGCGCGCAGGGCTATTTCGGTCCGTGGCTGCAGGCGCATGGCGTCTCGATCATCTTCGCGCTGCCGGGGCTCATCCTCGCCACGGTCTTCGTCACCTTTCCCTTCGTGGCGCGCGAACTGATTCCGCATATGCAGTCGCTCGGCTCGGCCGACGAGGAAGCGGCGCTGACGCTGGGAGCCTCGCCCTGGCGGGTGTTCTTCACCATCACCCTGCCGAACGTGAAGTGGAGCCTGTTCTACGGCATACTGCTCTGCAATGCCCGGGCGATGGGCGAATTCGGCGCTGTCGCGGTCGTCTCCGGCAAGATCCGGGGCGAGACCAACACCATGCCGCTGCATGTCGAGATCCTCTACAACGAGTACATGGGGCCGGCCGCCTTCGCCGTCGCCTCGCTGCTGGCGGGGCTGGCTCTCGTCACCCTCGTGCTCAAGACCCTGCTGGAATGGCATTATGGCGATGCGATCGCCGCCAGCCGCCGGCACTGACCCAAGCCTGGACGAAGGACGCCCCCATGTCGGTCGCCGTCACCATCGAAGCCATCGAGAAGCGTTTCGAGAATTTCCCGGCGCTGCGCGGCGTCTCGCTCGACATCCAGCCGGGCGAGCTCGTCGCGCTGCTCGGCCCTTCCGGCTCGGGCAAGACCACGCTGCTGCGCCTGATCGCGGGGCTGGAAGAGGCCGACCGGGGCCGGGTCCTGTTCGGCGACATCGACACGCGGGCGCTGTCGCTGCGCGACCGGCGCATCGGCTTCGTCTTCCAGCAATATGCGCTGTTCAAGACGATGAACGTCGCCGACAACATCGCCTTCGGCTTGCGGTCCCGCCCGCGCGAGGAGCGCCCCATCGCGAGCGAAATCAGCAAGCGCGTCAAAGGTCTGCTCGAACTGGTTCAACTGCCGGGTCTGGAAAAGCGCTATCCGAGCCAGCTCTCCGGCGGCCAGCGCCAGCGCGTCGCGCTCGCCCGCGCGCTCGCCATCGAACCGCGCGTGCTGCTGCTCGACGAGCCTTTCGGTGCGCTCGACGCCAAGGTCCGCAAGGATTTGCGCGCCTGGCTGCGCGAATTGCACGGGCGCGTCGGCCACACCACCGTGTTCGTCACCCATGACCAGGAAGAGGCGCTGGAGCTTGCAGACCGCGTCGCCATCCTCAACGCCGGCAAGATCGAGCAGGTCGGCTCGGCCGACGACGTCTACGACCATCCGGCGACGCCCTTCGTCTGCGAATTCCTGGGCGAGGTGAACAAGTTGCCGGTCAAGGTCGTCGGCAGCCAGGCCTTCTTCGGCGACCGGCCGGTGCTGGGCGGATTGTCGCAGAACCAGGGCGGCCCGGCCTCCCTCTATGTCCGGCCGCAGCATCTGCGCATCGTTGACGAGACGCCGCTCGCCCTGCCCGGCACGGTCGAGCATCTGCGCCGCAACGGGCCGCTGCGCCGGGCTGAGGTCGCTGTCGAGGGGCTGAAGAAGCGGCTCGACGTCGATCTCGCCAGCCAGGTCGCTCCCGCGATCGGCGAGCGGGTGCGGCTGCGCATCACGCATGGCAACCTGTTCGCCGCCGCCTGATCCCGCTCTCGGGGCATCCGGTGGTGCCGAAAACCGGTTTCCACTTTTCGGCCCGATGCCCTAGCCTCCGCCCCCGAATCCCGCCGCGACAAGGGCGGCCGGTCCTCGATCCGGACAGGAGATCGCGATGAAAGCACGCGCGAAATGGGTGGAAGGCATGGCCTTCATGGGCGAGGCCGGCAGCGGCCACGCGGTGATGATGGACGGCGCGCCGGATTATGGCGGCCGCAATATCGGCATCCGGCCGATGGAGATGCTGCTGATCGGGCTCGCCGGCTGCACCGGCTTCGATGTCGTCAGCATCCTCAAGAAGGGGCGCGAGGCGGTGACCGGCTGCGAAGTCGAGGTCGAGGCCGAACGCGCGGCCAGCGACCCCAAGGTCTTCACCAGGATCCATCTGCGCTACCGCATCACCGGCAAGGGCCTCGCTTATGCCAAGGCCGAGCGGGCCGTCACATTGTCGAAGGAAAAATACTGTTCGGCTTCGATCATGCTCGGGGCGACCGCCGAGATGAGCTACGAGCTCGATGTGATCGACGAACTGCAGAAGGATGAAGCTGCATGAGCCAGCCCGGATTCGCAGGATTGATCACGCCCGACGCCCTCGCCGCGCGTCTCGGCGACAAGAACCTCGTCATTCTCGACGTGCGCACCGCGGCGGATGGCGGCAAGGAAGCCTTCGAGGCCGGGCATATCCCCGGTGCCGTTCATTCCGACTATGCCGCCGATGGCTGGCGCGCCAAGGTCGGCAACGCGCCCGGCATGCTGCCTGCCGCCGATCACCTTGCCGCGCTGGTCGGCCGCCTCGGCATCAAGCCGCATGACGATGTCGTCATCGTCTCGGCCGGCACGGCGCCGACCGATTTCGCGGCGGCGGCGCGCGTCTACTGGACGCTGAAATTCATCGGCCACGGCCAACAGGCGATCCTGGATGGCGGATTCAGGGGTTGGACGAGCGATCCGAAGCGGCCGGTCGAGAGCGGCCCGTCGCAGCCGAAGAGCACCGAGCCCTATCCGGTCGTCGCCCAGCAGCAATTGCGCAGCACGACGGATGCGACCCTCATCGCCTCCCGCAGCAAGCAGGCGAGCCTCGTCGATGCGCGTGGGCCGAGCTATTTCGAAGGCCGCGAGAAGGCGGCCGAGGCGACGCGCGGCGGCCATATCCCCGGCGCGATCGCGCGCGACTATGCGGGGGCCTTTGAGCCCAGCTCCGGCAAGCTCAAGCCGCGCTCCGAGCTGGAAAAGATCTTTGCCGTGGTGCCGCAGGGGCCGGCGATCTCCTATTGCAACACCGGCCATTCGGCGGCGGCGAACTGGTTCGTGCTCTCCGAACTGCTCGGTCGCGACGAGATCGCGCTCTATGACGGCTCGATGACCGACTGGACGCAGGATCCCGAGCGGCCGGTCGCGACGGGCGCGGCGGCCTGAGCCGCTTTCGATTGCAAATCAGGCTGAAAAGGTTCAAAGGAAGCGCCGATCGCGTGTCACGCGCGCGGCGCTTCCTGACATTCTGGACATAAGCCATCAGCCGATGAACGCCGTCGCGCCGAAAATCTCCTTCGTTTCCTTGGGTTGTCCGAAAGCCCTCGTCGATTCCGAGCGGATCATCACCTCGCTGCGTTCCGAGGGCTATGAGCTCTCGAAGAGCCATGCCGGGGCCGACCTCGTCATCGTCAATACCTGCGGCTTTCTCGACAGCGCCAAGGCGGAGTCGCTCGAGGCGATCGGCTCGGCCATGGCCGAAAACGGCAAGGTCATCGTCACCGGCTGCATGGGCGCCGAGCCCGAGCAGATCCGCGACGCCTTCCCGAACGTGCTCGCGATCACCGGCCCGCAGGCCTATGAGAGCGTGGTCTCGGCGGTGCACCAGGCGGTGCCGCCGAAGCACGACCCGTTCGTCGATCTCGTGCCGGACCAGGGCGTGAAGCTGACGCCGCGGCACTATGCATACTTAAAGATTTCAGAGGGCTGCAACAATCGCTGCACCTTCTGCATCATCCCGAAGCTGCGCGGCGACCTCGTCTCGCGGCCGATCGGCGACGTGCTGCGCGAGGCCGAAAAGCTGGCCAAGGCCGGTGTCAAGGAATTGCTGGTGATCTCGCAGGACACCAGCGCCTACGGCCTCGACATCAAATACGCGCCGTCGATGTTCAAGGATCGCGAGATCCGCACCCGCTTCTTCGAGCTCGCCCGCGAGCTCGGCCAGATGGGGATGTGGGTGCGGTTGCACTATGTCTATCCCTATCCGCATGTCGACGAGGTCATCCCGCTGATGCAGGAGGGGCTGGTGCTGCCCTATCTCGACATTCCGTTCCAGCACGCTTCGCCGAACGTCCTGAAGGCGATGAAGCGCCCGGCCCATCAGGACCGCACGCTCGACCGCATCCGGAAATGGCGCGAGATCTGCCCGGACCTCGCCATCCGCTCGACCTTCATCGTCGGCTTCCCCGGCGAGACCGAGGAGGATGTGCAGTTCCTGCTCGACTGGCTGAAGGAAGCGAAGCTGGAGCGCGTCGGCTGCTTCAAATACGAGCCGGTCAAGGGCGCGCCCGCCAACGACCTCGGCCTCGCCCTCGTCCCCGAGGAGGAGAAAGAGGCGCGCTGGCACCGCTTCATGAAGGCGCAGGCCGAGATTTCCACCCGCATCGTCAAGGCCAGGGTCGGCAAGCGCATTCAAGTCATCATCGACGAGGCCGGGCCGACCGTCGCCAAGGGCCGCTCGAAATGGGACGCCCCCGAGATCGACGGCAATGTCTATGTCGCAAGCCGGCGCCCCTTGCGCCCGGGCGACATCGTCACCGTGAAGATCGAGCGCGCCGACGCCTACGACCTGCACGGCGTCACGGTCTGAGCCGCGCCTTTAGAGCTTGCTGATTTTAGGCGGAAACACAGAGGCATCCCGGGCCTGACCCGGGATCCATGCCAGAGCGTTTCCGACGAAGGTTCGGGCATGGATCCCGGCTCTCCGCTTTGCTCCGGCCGGATGACCCGCGTTTCCTCGGAATGCGCTCCAGCGCGTCCGACTTCCCTCAGTTGAAGGTGCAGAGCCGACGGATGGTGCGGCCGTTGCGGTCGCGCGCCGTGCCGAGGCTGCTGCAGGCATCGGCGACGGGAGCCGCCTCGCCCTGCTCGCTCCGCTTCGGCGGCTCGCTGCAGATGCCGGCGGCACAACCCGTTTCGGCGTAACGCAGGCGCGCTGCGCCGGGAACGCGGAGGCGGCCCTGCTCGGCGCCGTTCAGGATGGCGGCCGGAACGGTGGCCTGCCCGCCTTGGCCCCGGAGCTGCTGCGCCAGCGCAACGCCGGAAAGGCTCAAAATACCCAGAAGAAAAACAGTTGCCTGAAACCTGGTCGACATGACCGTCGTCCCGAAAAGATCGTCAGCATTGCGCTGGCATCCATTCGTCGCGGCGTCGTGCCGGCGGGTTCACGACGCCAACAAAAATGCGCCCGGCAAGACCGGGCGCAGGATGTGACCGTCGTCTGACGTCATGCTCGGGCTCGACCCGAGCATCTCGAAAACCAGCTTCCTCTGGTCATGAGATTCTCGGGTCAAGCCCGAGAATGACGAGCAGGATCAGGGGAGAAGCACCGTCGAGCCGGTCGTGCCGCGCGATTCGAGCGCGCGATGGGCATCCGCCGCGTCCTTCAATGGGAAGGTGGCGTTGACCGGTACCGTGACCTTGCCGGAGAGCACCGCGTCGAACAGGTTCTTCGCCATCGCCACCATGGTTTCGCGCTTCGCGGTGTGGGTGTTCAGCGTCGGGCGGGTGACATAGAGCGAGCCCTTGGCCGAGAGGATGCCGAGATTGAAGGCGTCGACCGGGCCGGAGGCGTTGCCGAAGGAGACCATCAGGCCGAAGGGCTTCAGCGTGTCGAGCGACTTCATGAAGGTGTCCTTGCCGACGCCGTCATAGACCACGTCGCAAAGCGCGCCGCCGGTGATCTCCTTCACCCGCGCCGCGAAATCCTCCTCGCGATAGTTGATGACGTGGTCGGCCTTGTGCGCCTTCGCCAGCTCCGCCTTTGCCTGCGAGCCGACAGTGCCGATCACGGTCGCGCCCAGAGCCTTGCCCCATTGGCAGAGGATCAGGCCGGTCGCCCCGGCCGCCGCATGGACCAGGATGGTGTCGCCCGGCTTCACCTTGTAGGTCCGGTGCAGCAGGTACTCGGCGGTCAGCCCCTTCAGAAGCATGCTGGCGGCGGCCTCGTAGGAGATGCCCTCCGGCAGCGCAACGACCGAGGCCGCCGGCACGATGCGCTCCTCGGCATAGGCGCCGTGCGCCGCGACGACCGCGACGCGATCCCCGACCTTGAACTCGGTGACGTTCGGCCCGACCGCCAGCACGTCGCCGGCGCTCTCATTGCCCAGGGTGAAAGGCAGTTGCGGCGCAGGATAGAGCCCCGAGCGGAAATAGGTGTCGATGAAATTGAGGCCGATGGCGCGGTTGCGGATGAGAATCTCGCCCGGCCCGGGCTGCGGCAGCGTGACGTCCTCGAATGCCAGAACGTCCGGGCCGCCGGTTTTATGCACGCGAATGGCTTTGACCATGGAAGACATCTCCCTCGAATGAATGCACCGACCATAGTTCATCGCGCGGGAAAGCAGCATCCTCGGCAAATGCAGACGCACCTTGCGACTTTGCGGCCCGTGGCCAAAACGCCGTGCATCGGATAGCGAGGGATCATGAGCATGCATGCCGGGGCCTCGGTCGATATCGCCATCGTGGGAGCGGGCCCGGTCGGGCTCGCCGCGGCGCTCGCATTGGCGAGCGAGGGCCGCAGCGTCGCGCTGCTCGGCCCGCTGGCGACGCCCCGCGACGGGCGCACCGTCGCGCTGCTCGACAGTTCGTGGCGGCTGCTCGCCGAACTCGGCCTGCAGGATGCGCTGCTGAAGAAGGCGGCGCCGCTTGCCGTGATGCGGCTGGTCGACGACAGCGGCAGTCTGTTCCGGCAGCCACCGGTCGAGTTCCGCGCTTCGGAGATCGGGCTCGAGGCCTTCGGCTGGAATATCGAGAACGCCGATCTGACCCAGGTGCTGACCGAGACCGCCGGGCAACGCGCCGGCTTGCGGCTGCTGCCGGGCCTTGTCCGCTCGATCGAGCCCGCCGCCGATTCCGTGCGGCTTTCCGGAGACGGCTTTGCGCCGCTCAGCGCGCGTCTGGTCGTCGGCGCGGATGGGCGCAACTCGCAGGTCCGCGCCGTCGCGGGGATTGCAAGCCGCGACTGGCGCTATCCGCAGGTGGCGCTGACCGGCATTTTCACGCATGCCCGCGACCATCGCGAGATCTCGACCGAATTCCATACGCGCCAGGGGCCGTGCACGCTCGTTCCCCTGCCCGGCCGGCGCTCCTCGCTGGTCTGGCTGCTCGAGCCCGAGGCGGCGGAGGCTGTCGCGGCGCTCGACGATGCCGCCTTCGCCCGGCGGGTCGAGACACAGGTGCAGTCGCTGCTCGGCGCGATGAGCGTCGCGGGGCCGCGCGGACGCATCCCGATGAGTGGGCTCTCGGTGGATCGCTTCGCAGCCGGCCGCATGGCGCTGATCGGCGAGGCCGCGCATGTCTTCCCGCCGATCGGGGCGCAGGGGCTCAATCTCGGCCTGCGCGACGTCGCGGCACTGCGCGATGCGGTCGCAGAGCGTGACGATCCGGGCGCGGAAGGGGCGATGACCGTCTATGACGCGGCGCGGCGCACCGATGTCCGGTTGCGGACGGGCGCCGTCGATGCGCTCAACCGAACCCTCCTGAGCGATCTGCTGCCGGCCGATCTGATGCGTGGCGCGGGCCTGCTGGCGCTGTCGCGGATCGGGCCGTTGCGCCGCTTCGTCATGCGGCAAGGGTTGGCGGGCGGCGCGGCGCGGTAAGATCCAGGCGTCATCCCGGATCTCCGCTTCGCTCCGTCCGGGATGACGCAGCGCTTCCGTGACAACGCAACAGACTCCAGCCTGAACTTCTCGGGTCTGCGCCTCGCTGCGCCCGAGAATGACGGTCCAGAGTTCCGTCACTGTTCTCCCAGCACGATCCTGGTATCGGCGCCGCTTGCCGCGACGCGCCGCGTCTCGGCGGCCTTGTCCCGAAACACCGGTGCCAGCGGCAAAGGCGTCGAGACGAGCCGTCGGCCGCCGGGCTCCTGTGCCTGGGCGTCGAGCAGGCCGCGCGCCGTGACATGCGGGTCGGCGACCGCCTCCTCCAGCGTGCGGACCACGGTGCAGCAGCAGTCGAGCGGCTCCAGATGGGTGCGCCAATGCGCGGCGCTCTCGCCGGCGACGATCGTGGCGATGGCGGCGCGCGTCGCTTGCGGGTTGCGGCGGTCGTCGCGCAGGGTCTCGTCGAGGCCGATGCCCTCGCAGAAGCCCCGCCAGAATTTCGGCTCCAGCGCCCCGACGGCAAGAAACCAGCCATCGGCCGTGGCGTAGAGCCCATAGCGTGGGCTTTGTCCGGTCAGCAGCGCCTCGCCGCCATCCGGGAAGGAGCCGGTCGCCTGGCCCTGCGCCAGCCCGTACCAGGCGAAGGTCGGCATGGCGTCGGCCATGGCGATGTCGAGATGGCAGCCCTGCCCGCTGCGCTCGCGCTGGCGCAGCGCCAGCAGGATGTTGAGCACGGCCGGCATGGTGCCGCCGGCGATGTCGGCGACCAGCGGCGGCGGCAGCGGCGGGGCGGCGCCACGCTGCAGCGACTGGCCGAGCAGGCCGCCGACCGCCTGGTAGTTGATGTCGTGGCCCGCCTCCTGCGCGCGCGGCCCGTCCTGGCCGTAGCCGCTGATCGAACAGTAGATCAGGCGCGGATTGAGCGCGGCCAGCGCTTCGTAGCCGAAGCCGAGGCGCTCCATCACGCCCGGCCGGAACTGCTCGATCAGGATGTCGGCCTGCGCGACCAGCGGCTTCAGCCGCTCCAGCGCATCGGGCGCCTTCAAATCGAGCTCGACGCTCTGCTTGCCGCGATTGAGCACGGCGAAGGGAGCGGACGTCTCGCCGAAGCGCGGCGGAAAGCCGCGCATGTCCTCGCCGCCCGGCCGCTCGATCTTGATCACCCGCGCCCCGGCTTCGGAGAGAAACAGGCTCGCCAGCGGGCCGGGCAGCAGGGTCGAGAAATCGAGAACCAGCAGGTCGTCCAGCGGCAGCATGGGCGGCTTTCTCAGTGGAAGAGGTCGGCCGCTATCCTGCCCGTCTTCACCAGCCACAGGAAGCCCGGCAGCGTGATCATCGAGACGATGGTGCCGACGAGGATGCAGGCCGAGGCGCGCTCGACGCCGACCCTGTACTGCGTCGAGATGACGAAGATGTTCAGCGCCGGCGGCAGCGCCGCCATGATGAGCGCGACATAGATCCAGTTCGCCGGAATGCCGCCGACGGCCGAGAGCAGCAGCCAGACCAGCAGCGGATGCAGCAGGAGCTTGATGACGACGAGACCCGGCACCTCGCCCGGCATCGACTTCATCGGCCTCAGCGCCACCGTGACGCCAAGCAGGAAGAGCGCGCAGGGCGCGGCCGCCTGCGAGAGCCAGAGCGTCATCCGGTCGATCGCAGTGGGGAGCTCGAACTTGAGATAGCTCGCCAGCACGCCGGCCAGTGTCGCGACATTGAAGGGATGGGTCAGCACCCGCCAAACCACCTCGCGCAGCGTGGCGGCGAAGCTGCGTTTCTCGACGCCCGCGAAAGCCATCAGGAGCGGCACGAGCGAAAACAGCAGGACGCTGTCGAAGACGAAGATCAGCACGACCGGGGCGCTGGCCTCCGGCCCGAGCGCAGCCAGGATCAGGGGCGGCCCCATATAGCCGATGTTGGAATAGGCGCCGGCGACGCCCTGCATCACGGCCTGGGGCATGTTGCCATGCGTATGCTTGAGCCCGAGCGCGAAGGAGAGACAGAAGGCGCAGAAGGTCGCCGTGGTGGTGCAGGCGATGAACTTCCAATTGGCGAGCTCGTTCAGCGGCTTGTCGGCGATCAGCCGATAGAACAAGGGCGGCAGCGCGACATAGATCAGGAAGAACTGCAGCCAGGCGAGCCCCTCCTCCGGCAATTGCTTCCAGCGGCCGATGACGAAGCCGAGCAGGATCAGCCCGAAGAAGGGCGCGACCAGATTGAAGATGCTGAGAAGGTCGGCCATCGCGAAACGTTCGGATCCTTATGGGTGCCGACCGAACCGGCCGGGTGATCCGTCGATGGCTGGATCAGGTGGCCAAAAAGCTTCCGGGCCAGCGCGTGCACAGGCCCCGAAGTGGATGGCAGCGCCTCGAAACAATCCGAAGGATCGACCCGGAGCCTAAAACCCGGGCGCGATCAGTTGGCAATCCCTGCCCGCGGCTGCGCCCCATTCGCTGGAAGCAAGGCGCCGGCCGCGGCCAGCCCGGTCAGGGTGGACTTCGTCCAGCTCTGAGCCGGGCGCTCCACAAAACGCCAGATCAGGCAGGACAAAACCAGCAGCACCAGCGTCACCGCCGCAACAAGGGCCGCCGGCGAAAGCGCATCGCCCAGCCGGTTGAACGCGACATAGCCGATGTGCTGATGCAGCAGGTAGAACGGATAGGTCAGCCCGCCAATGGCCAGCATCACCCCCGACGGCAGCGGCAGGCGTGGAAACCTGATCGCAGCCGCCACGATCGCGACGATCGCCACGCAGGAAGCGGCGACGGCGAAGTCGTCATAGGCAGCGTGGTAGTTCGCCCTGTACCACTGCGTCAGTTCGAGAGCTTGATAGATGGCCACGGCCGTGGTGAGCGTGAGAAGGGCGAGGTTGCGCCGCGTATGTCCGTCCCGGAAGGCGGCATAGAGCAGGAGCCCAGCGCAGAAGAACGCGCTCTGATCGGTCAGGAGGAGATAGCGCAGGATTTTGCTGGACAGGAAGGCGCGATCGAGAACGGAAACCAGAAGCCAGACGAGAACGATGAGCGGATAGCGATCGCGCCGAAAAGCTCCCAGCGCCATCAGCAGGAGAACCCAGCCGTAGAAGATCACTTCGTAGAAGATCGACCAGTAGGAGCCATCCATGGCCTGATAACCGAGCAGCTCGGGCTTGATGACCAGATTCGCTGCCCATTGCGCAGCGCTGGCATGCAGGAACGGCGCGCCCCAGGCGAGCACCACCAGAAAGGTGAGCGTCATGCAGAGCAGGAAAGTGGGATAGATCCGGGCGAAGCGGGCAATGGCGAACTGAAGCGGCGTCCGCCCCTCGGCGGAATAGGCGATCACGAAGCCACTGATCACGAAGAAAAGCGGCACGCCAAGATAGCCGTATTTCAGCACGCTCTCGCCGACCGGCAGCGACATCTGCGTAAAGCCGATCGCCAGACCGCAGAACCCGAAATGGAACAATGCGACCGACAACGCCGCGAGAAGGCGCAGGCCGTCGAGCGTTTCGAGGCGAAGACCGGGCTGGAGGTGGTTCGGCTGACTCATGGCTCACGTCACGTTTCGGCACAGGTTCCGGGCGATGCGGCTCACGCAGCAAGCCGCGCGCCAAACCGTTGGGAGCCTTCATGGTTTCGCCAGACCACCCCAGATCAAGGATATTAATCCTAGGCATATTTACCTAATTCGCCAATTGAGCTTATTTTCCTAAGGCATAGTCCCTTCGGGACCCCCCTTCCCGCTCGACAAAGGCATGATGGACGGCCTCGCCAAGGCATGCTCACATTCGCTGCATCGCAGCATGGAGCCCCCGATGACGAGCAAGACGCCACGCCAGTTCTTCCGGCCGCTTGCCATCGGCGCTCCCGAGCCCTATCGGGAGCTCCCGCTCAAGCTCGAAAGAATGATCCATTTCGTGCCGCCCCACCTGGAAAAGGTGCGCGCCAAGGTCGGCGAGCTCGCCGGGCAGGTCGATATCGTGCTCGGCAATCTCGAGGATGCGATCCCGGTCGAGGCCAAGCAGGCGGCGCGCGACGGCTTCATCGCCATGGGCAAGGCGGTCGATTTCGGCAAGACCGGGCTGTGGACCCGCGTCAATGCGCTGAACTCGCCCTGGTTCCTCGACGACATCATCGCGATCATGGCCGAGATCGGCGGCAAGCTGGACGTCGTGATGGTGCCGAAGGTCGAAGGGCCGTGGGACATCCACTATGTCGACCAGTTGCTCGCGCAGTTCGAGGCACGCCATGCGCTGCCCAAGCCGATCCTGATCCACGCCATCCTGGAGACGGCCGAGGGCGTGAAGAATGTCGAGGCGATCGCCACCGCCTCGCCGCGCATGCATGGCATGAGCCTCGGCCCCGCCGACCTCGCCGCCTCGCGCACGATGAAGACCACCCGCGTCGGCGGCGGGCACCCCGAATACAAGGTGATCGCCGACCCCTCCCCCGATGGCGGGCCGCGCGCCGTCGCCCAGCAGGATCTCTGGCACTACACCCTGGCCAAGATGGTCGATGCCTGCGCAGCGGCGGGCATCAAGCCCTTCTACGGTCCCTTCGGCGATTTCGCCGATGCGGCCGCCTGCGAGGCGCAGTTCCGCAACGCCTTCCTGCTCGGCTGCGCCGGCGCCTGGACGCTGCACCCCTCTCAGATCGAGATCGCCAAGCGGGTGTTCAGCCCGGACCCGACCGAGGTGATCTTCGCCAAGCGCATCCTCGAAGCCATGCCGGACGGTTCGGGAGCGGTCATGATCGACGGCAAGATGCAGGACGACGCGACCTGGAAGCAGGCGAAAGTGATCGTCGATCTGGCGCGGCAGGTTGCCGCAAGGGATCCGGCATTAGCAGAACGTTACGGATTGTGATGGGACTGCGTCCGGCGCTCGATTGATTTTGACGCATTTACGACGCATTGCTCTCGCAAGGGCGGCGACGACCCCGGCCGGCAAAGGATCGGCGGGGATAGCGTAGGTTTGTCATGGAAGCGCGTTCGGCCAAATTCTGCATCGGGCAAGTGGTCAAACACCGCATCTATCCGTTTCGCGGGGTCATCTTCGACGTCGACCCGGTCTTCTCCAACACCGATGAGTGGTGGGAGGCGATTCCGGAGAACATGCGCCCGTCGAAGGACCAGCCCTTCTACCATCTCTTCGCGGAGAACGAGGAGACGGAATACGTCGCCTATGTCTCCGAGCAGAATCTCGTCGTCGACGATTCCGGCGAGCCGGTCCGCCATCCGCGGGCGCGCGAGTTCTTCCGCCGCGACCGCAAGGGGCGCTACCGGATCGACCGCACCGGATTGAACTGAGGGCGACGCCCCAGCGCCCAAGCCCCTGCGCGCTGACGTTTTTGCTCAAAAGAAAAAGGCCGACCCTTTCGGGCCGGCCTTTTCGATTCTCGACCTGTTGCCCGATCAGGGCTTCGGCGGCGTCGCCGGGGCAGTGCCGGGAGCAGGCGCGGCACCGGGAGCTGCGCCCGGGGCGGCGTTGGCGCCGCCGGCGCCGAGCCGCTGGCGCAGCTCTTCCTGGCGCTTCGCCACCTCGTCCTGAAGCTTCTTCTGCTGCTCCTCGAGCACCTTCGGGTCGATCGGCGCGCCGTCGAAGCCCTTGGCGAAATCGGCGAGCGGGATCTGGAAGGTCACCTCGCGGGCGCCCTGGTTCTGGACGCTGACGTTGAGGTTGGTGCCCTTCTTCATCGAATTGATGAAGTCGTCCTTGATCTGCGCCTCGGCGAAGCAGCCGTTCGGAAAGCAGATCGCATAGCGGCCGCCGACCGGCTGGGCGCTGTCGACACCGAAGCGGATGCCCGGCTGGAGCAGGAGGCCGAGCGGCATCAGGAAGCGCACGATCTTGTTCGGATCGCCCTTCACGTCATAGATCGCGACGGCCAGCACCGGCTGGTCCTGATCCGAGACGAAGTCGCGGGTCGTGTAGCAGATTTCCTTGTTGGCGGCCTGGTCCTTGCCGCAGACCTTGGTCCAGCTGGTCTGCTCCGGATTGGACTTGACCTGCACGACGGTGGGGCCGGCAGGCGCGGCAGCGCCGGGCTGCTGGGCGGGAGCGGCCGGCTGCTGGGCCGGGGCCGCCGGACGCGCGGGCGCCGGCCGCTGGGCCGGGGCCTGAGCGAAGGCCGCGATGGGCGAAAAGCCCACGGCCGCGCTGAGCACGAGCGCCAGGGCAGACGATGACAAGCGAAACGGAGCGGGCATTCCTTGCTTTTCCTCACAGGCGAATTCGGGATCACGACTTCGCAAGCCGCGTGCGTCACCGCCGGCGGCCCAATCGCATGGTTGCGCCGGCCACCGCAAGCCGTGCACATCAAGGGCGATTGAGGCGTTTGAATGACACCCGCCCTCGCCTTTAGCGAGTTCGCCCGCCCAATTCCAGCCCGAATAACTGCCTGACGAGCCCATCCCCATGCTATTCTTCGGCAGGGAATCAGGTCGTGCGATGGATTTGCCTCGATTAATCGTGATGCCGTCGCGTCGCGAATTCAGTTTGCTGCTTGCCTTGGGCTCCTTCGCCACCGCGTCGGGCAGGCCCGCTCGCGCCGATTCGGTTCCCGCAGGCCGAGCCATCGCCAGCCATGCGATCGCGATGCATGGCACGCCGGCCCTGCCGCCCGGCTTCGGCCACCTGCCCTATGCCGATCCGAAAGCCCCGAAGGGCGGGCGCATCGTTCTGGGCATCCAGGGCACCTTCGACAGCCTCAACCCGCTGATCGTGCTCGGCGTCGCGCCCGACGCGGTCCCGAAATACGTCCAGCAGAGCCTGCTCTACCGCTCGGCCGACGAGCCCTTCACCGCCTATGGCCTTCTCGCCTCGCAGGTCGAGCTCGATCCCGACAGGACGATGCTCGCCTTCGAGATCGATCCGCGCGCGACCTTTTCCGACGGCAAGCCGGTCACGGCCGAGGACGTGCTCTTCACCTTCGAGATGCTGAAGACGAAGGGGAAACCGTATCACCGCGCCAGCCTGTCCGGCGTCACCGGTGCGTCGGCGCCTTCGCCCCGCCGCGTCGTCTTCACGCTCGGCGACGGCGCCAATCGCGAATTGCCGCTGATGATCGGCGCCATGCCGGTCTTCGCGAAACACGCCACCGATGCCGAGACCTTCGGCGACACCAGCTTCAAGCCGGCGCTCGGCTCGGGGCCCTATGTCGTCAGCGAGGTCAGGCCCGGCGAATCGCTGACGCTGAAGCGGCGCAAGGATTTCTGGGCCGAAGAACTGCCCGTGATGCGCGGCCTCTTCAACGCGGACGAGATCCGCTACGATTTCTATCGCGATTCCAACGCGCTGTTCGAGGCGTTCAAGGCGGGGCTCTACGATCTCCGGCTCGAAGGCGACCCGACCCGCTGGATGACCGGCTACGACATCCCGGCCGTCCATGACGGGCGCATCCGCCGCGAGACCCTGCATTTCGATACGCCCAAGGGCATGACCGGCCTGGTCTTCAACACGCGCCGGCCGATCTTCGCCGATATCCGGGTGCGCGAGGCGCTCGGGCTGCTGTTCGACTTCGAATGGGTCAACCGCAACCTGTTCCACGGCGCCTATCGCCGGGCGGGCAGCTTCTTCTCCGATTCGGACTTGTCGGCGCTGGGCGTGCCGGCCGATGCGCGCGAGACCGCGCTGCTCGCGGCCTTCCCCGGCGCCGTGCGCGAGGACATCCTGACCGGCACCTGGCGGCCCTCCGAGACGGACGGTTCCGGCCGTGACCGAGAGCAGGCGCGCCGGGCGCTCGACCTGCTCAAGGATGCCGGCTTCACGCTGCAGGACGGCGCCCTGCGCAACGGCAAGGGCGAGCCCTTCAGCTTCGAGATCATGGTGACGAGCCGGCCGCAGGAGCGGCTGGCGCTGAACTTCGCGCAGTCGCTCGGCCGGCTCGGCATCGCCGCGCAGGTGCGGCTGATCGACGACGTGCAGTATTGGCGGCGACTGTCCGCCTTCGATTTCGACATGATCCAGTGGACCTGGCCCGCTTCGGCCTCCCCCGGCAACGAGCAGATCGGCCGCTGGGGCTCCGCCAATGCCGCGCGCCGGGGCTCGCTCAACTATGCCGGGGTCAAGTCGCCGGCCATCGATGCCGCGCTGCAAGGCCTGCTGAAGGCACGCGAGCGGGAGGATTTCGTCGCGGCGGCGCGCACGCTCGACCGGCTGCTGATCTCGGGCTTCTACGTGGTGCCGCTCTATTACCTCCCGGACACATGGCTCGCCCTTGCACGCGACGTCGTGCTGAGCGGCCGGCAGCCGGCCTATTTCCTGTCCACCGAAACGCTGGCGCGGCTTCCGGCCGCTCCGCCCGCGGCGAACTGAAGGACCGTCGATGCGGGCTGAACAGGACGAAGCCACCGCCCTGCTCGACGGGCTCGACCTCGACGCGTTGCTTTCGGCGCTGACCCGCGGGCGCGGCTACGAGGCGGCCCTGCGCGATCCGCCCGGCCGGCGCGGCTGGAGCGACGTCAACCCGGCCTCGATCAACTTCCTGCAGCTCGACCAGCGCATCGACCGGCTGGCGAGGCTGCTCTCGATCAACAAGGGGCAGCCCGGCGCGAGTGTCGCGATCCTGGCTCCGCTCGGCCCCGAGGCGATCGTTTCCATTCTGGCCTGCCTGCGCGCCGGTCTTTCGCCCCTGATGCTGCCGCTCCACGGCAACGAGCTCGAATTGCTCCGGCTGATCGAGGCATCGGACGCGGTGATGGCGCTCGGCGTCAGCCGGGTCGGTCCGCTGCGCCCCCTGCTGACGCTGCGGAATCTGGCGATGCGCGCCTTCAGCACCCGCTTCGTCGGCGGCTTCGGCCCCGATATCCCCGACGGCGTCGCACCGCTCGACATGCTGATGGCGAATGCCTCGCTGCATCCGCTGCCGACCATCACCGAGCGGCCGTCGCTCCAGGTCGTGGATGCGGCGACGATGGCCGGGCCGCTCGTCGTGCCCGAGCGCGACGTGCTCGGCAAGGCGCTGGAGCTGTCGCGGCTCTTGAAGCCGGTCACCTCCTCGCGCATCGTCACCACCCTGGTCGGGGGCGACCTCGCGGCGCTGGCCAGCGGGCCGGGCATGGCGATGCTGACGGGGGTCGAGCTTTTACCGCTCGGCCTGTTCAGCCTCGGCGACCTGCAGGCCTGCATCGAGGGCGGCCGCCATGTCCATCTCGTCCTGCCCGGCGAGATGGAGCCGGCGCTGGCGCATTCGCGGCTGGCGAGCCACCATGCGCTGGCCAGCGTCGTCTTCGTGCAACGGACCGGCCAAAGCGCCTATCCGGCGCTCGACAGGCCCGATCTCGCCATCGTCGACATCGATGCCCGCTCGGCGGCGGACATCACGGTTGCGAGACGTTAGAATCAGAGGCGGAACAGCGCCCGTATCTACGCGTTGATCAGGCCGGGCGCGCCAATGGAGAGTTCGCCATGCTCATCGTCAGCCTCGTTTCGCTTTCGCTCTCCTCCGGCCTGATGGTTCCCGTCGCCGATGGGCCGCCGAAGTTCAACATCGAGGCGACCTGTCGCGATGTCGGCAAGTCGAGCAACAGCGTCGGCGGCACGGTCAGCGCCTGCCGCACGGATGAGGAAAAAGCCCGCAACGACCTCACCGCGAAATGGTCGCAATACCCCGTCGCCAAGCGCAACACCTGCGTCGAGGGGGCGAAGCTCGGCGGGCCGCCGAGCTATGTCCAGGTGATCACCTGCTTGGAGATGTAGGCCCGGCCTCCGCGCCCCTGACTGCTTCACGGCCCGGAAGCGCCGCGCGCAGCAGACAATAGAGCACCAGCACGTTCATGAGGTGCCAAAGCCAATGCGTGCCGATCGGCAGCGCCCCGCAGAGCGCGCCATCCGTGCTGCGCAATGTCAGTGAGACGGCGAAGGCGAGGCCGGCCAACGAGACGAGCCGCCGCACCCGGCCCAGTTCCGGCCGGCGCGGCAATGCGGCGGCGATGCCGAACAGCCCGAGCAGGAAGGCGGCATAGCCGGCGGAGCCGGCCATGATCGGCGGCAGCACGGCACGCCCGGCCCAGGACAGGGCCAGCGCAACGCCGAAGAAGGCGAGCGTTCCGGCCGCGGTCGCGGCCGGGGAAGCGCCGAGGAAGCGGCGCAGGGCAAAAGCGAAATAGCCGAAGGCGAAGAGCTGGATCGGCACGACATCGGCCGCCAGCGTCCAGCCATCGGGCATGGTGTGGAACAGGAAGGAGCCGATGCCGATGGTCAGGACGAGCAGGATCAGCGCGAGCGTAGCGGCCTCGCCCCTGCCATGGCGCCGCCAGAGCCACAGAGCGCCGATACCGGCGATGAGAAACGCCGCATTCGTCACGGCGTTGAGCGGCTCGGCCCAGAAGCCATCGTCCAGCCTCTCGCAATAGCCGAATCGCATCCGCAGGGTTCCCGGTTCGAGCCTGTGCCAGCGGAGCCTGTCGCCGTGACACGGTCATGTCGCGGTTTCCCGCTTGTTTCGGGCGCCGGGCTTCTTCACAACGTCGCGAGAACCGGCTGAGGAGGATATCGCCATGCGCCGCTGCATTTCTTCGGGCCTGCCGCTCCGCGGCGCACTGGCCGGATCGGCCGTGGTTGGATCGGTCTTGGCGATCCTGCTGGCCGCCGGCCCGGCCCAGGCCCAGTCGGAACGCTGCGCCGATCTGTGGACTTCGCGCAACGAGATCTACAAGGCGCGAGGCTACTGCTTCCGAACCCAGCGCGCGATCGACGCCTTCGGCAATGCCGGCTGCCAGTACGATGCCATCGAGGACGTGCCGCTCTCCGCCAATGACCGGCGCGCGGTCGCCGACATCGTCCGGCAGGAACGGGAGCTGCGCTGCCCGCGCTGAGCTGACCTCACCCCACCGGCGATTGCCTGTGGAATGCAGCCCTGCCCTGCGCCCGGCGGGGACGAGGCCATGCTAGAAGCGCCGGCCGCGCTTCTGCGCACCATCATTCAAGGCGATTCACGACCGGCATGACGACGGCAATCGAGATGGGAACGACACGGACCGGCGAGCCCGGTCTCATCGATCTCGCCGAATTGCTGGCGACGCGCCTGCTCGTCCAGGGCAATTCCGGTTCGGGCAAGTCGCATCTGCTGCGACGCCTGCTGGAGCAGAGCGCGCCGCTCGTCCAGCAGGCCATCATCGATCCGGAGGGAGACTTCGTCTCGCTCGCCGACCAGTTCGGCCATGTCGTGGTCGATGCCGAATGCGGCGAGGCGGAATTGCAGCGCGTCGCGCTGCGTGTGCGCCAGCACCGCGTCTCGGTGGTGCTGAACCTCGAGAACCTCGAAGCCGACGAGCAGTTGCGCGCCACCGCCGCCTTCCTCGGCGGGCTCTTCGATGTCGACCGCTCGCTCTGGTTCCCGATGCTGATCGTGGTCGACGAAGCCCAGCTCTTCGCACCGGTGATGGCGGGCGAGGCCTCCGACGAGGCGCGCCGGCTCTCACTGGGCGCCATGACCAACCTGATGTGCCGGGGCCGCAAGCGCGGTCTTGCGGGCGTCATCGCGACCCAGCGCCTCGCCAAGCTCGCCAAGAACGTCGCGGCGGAAGCCTCGAACTTCCTGATGGGCCGCACCTTCCTCGACATCGACATGCAGCGCGCCGCCGACCTGCTCGGCATGGACCGGCGCCAGGCCGAGATGTTCCGCGACCTGGAGCGCGGCCAGTTCGTCGCGCTCGGCCCCGCTTTGTCGAAGCGCCCGCTGCCGATCCGGATCGGCGCGGTGAGTTCCGTCGACCGTGGCAGCGCGCCGGGGCTGATGCCCCTGCCCGAGCAGGCGCCGGAGGATGCCGGCAAGCTGATCTTCACGCCCGGCGAGGACGAGCCGCCGCCGATGGCCCGGCCGGTCCGCCCGGCTCCACGCCCGCGCCCGAATCCGAGCGAGGTGCTGCGCCAGATCGAGACCTATCGCCCTGCCCCGCTGCCGGAGCCCGAGCCGGAGATCGAGCTCGAGCCGGCGGAGCGCGAGGCGATCATGGCCGAGATCCTGCGCGAGTTGATGGCCGACCCCGAGGCGCGCTCGCGCCAGGTCGCGGTGCTGTATCAGGACTTCACCGTGCGCTGCCGGAGGCGGCGGCTCGGCCGGACCCATCTCAGCCTCGAGGAATTTCGCCGCAAGCTCGCCGTGGCGCGCGCCGGCGTGAACGACAGCATCGCAGCGAGCGAGGGCTGGCAAGCGGCGGTGGAAGCTTCCGGCACCTTGCCGGAGGACCTGCAGGGGCTGTTCCTGTTCATCGCACGCACGGCGATCGAAGGCGGAACCTGCCCGAGCGACGCGGAGCTGGCGCGGGTCTATGGCAGCCATTCGCCGAGCCGGGCGCGGCGGCTGCTCGGCTATATCGAGGAACGCGGCCTGATCGTCTGCCATGTCGATTTCCGCGGCCAGCGCACGCTGGCCCTGCCGACGCTCGGCGTCGAAACCGCGCCGGGACTGGCGCAGCCGCGCACCGCCGGCATGCCGCGCAGCGCGCGCGGCTGAACCACCTTTTCTACAAAACCTCCAGGTCATCCCGGGCTTGACCCGGGATCCATCGTAAGGCGTCCAGCTCGACGATGGATCCCGGATCTCCGCTTCGCTGCGTCCGGGATGACCCGCGCTCCGATGTCCGCCGCGTGGTGCGGGATCGATGACTTCAACTCACGAATGATGTTCCCCCGGACGGGCTAATCGCGCCGGCACGGCGCCTCCATGTTTGCGCCTCACAGGAGATTCTGACCATGGACTATCGGCGTTTGGGCCATTCGGGACTGAAGGTTCCCGCCCTCAGCTTCGGTGCGGGCACCTTCGGCGGACAGGGGCCGCTCTTCAGCGCCTGGGGCAATACCGATGCCCAGGAAGCGCGCCGCCTCGTCGATATCTGCCTCGAAGCCGGGCTCAACCTGTTCGACACCGCGGATGTCTACTCGAACGGTGCCTCCGAAGAGGTGCTCGGCGAGGCCATCAAGGGCCGGCGCGACAAGGTGCTGATCTCGACCAAGACCACGCTGCCGATGGGTGACGGCCCGAACGATTCCGGCTCCTCGCGCAGCCGGCTGATCAAGGCGACCGAGGATGCGCTGCGCCGCCTCGGCACCGATTACATCGACCTGCTGCAATTGCATGCCTTCGATGCCGGCACGCCGGTCGAGGAGGTCCTCTCGACGCTCGACGAACTCGTCCGGGCCGGCAAGCTGCGCTATGTCGGCGTCTCCAATTTCTCCGGCTGGCACGTGATGAAATCGCTCGCTGCGGCCGAGCGTCATGGCTGGCCGCGCTATGTCGCGCATCAGGTCTACTACTCGCTCGTCGGGCGCGACTATGAATGGGAATTGATGCCGCTCGGCCTCGACCAGGGCGTCGGCGCCCTGGTCTGGAGCCCGCTCGGCTGGGGCCGACTCACCGGCAAGATCCGCCGCGGCCAGCCCCTGCCCGCTTCGAGCCGCCTGCATGAGACCGCCGCATTCGGGCCGCAAGTCGAGGACGAGCAACTCTATGCCATCGTCGACGTGCTCGACGCGATCGCGCAGGAAACCGGCAAGAGCGTGCCGCAGATCGCGCTCAACTGGCTGCTGCAACGGCCGACCGTGTCCTCGGTCATCATCGGCGCCCGCAACGAGCAGCAATTGCGCGACAATCTCGGCGCCGTGGGCTGGAACCTGACGCCGGAGCAGGTCGCGAGGCTGGACGCCGTCAGCGAGCGCCCTGCGCCCTATCCCTATTCCCCCTATCGTCGACAGGAAGGTTTCGCGCGCCTCAACCCGCCTGCGGTCTGAGCTGACTTCAAAAAGCCGAGCCCTCATCCTGATGAGCGCCGCGAGACGCCATTCCCAAGGGAATGGCTCCTCAGGATGAGGGCTCGGAAGCTTGCCCGCCGACTTGGAACCTCGTCCGCGCCCCGCGCAAAACTTGACCACCCCGCCCCCGAACGTGCATGACCTCAAGCCGCATTCACAGGTCCGGCCATGCGCGTTCTGTTGATCGACAACTACGACAGCTTCACCTGGAACCTGGTCCACCTGATCGGTGGGCTGGGCGCCGAGGTCGATGTCTGGCGTAACGACGCGCTCACGGTCGAAGAGGCGCTCAATGGCGAGCACGACGCGATCGTGCTCTCGCCTGGCCCCTGCACGCCCAACGAAGCCGGCATCTGCCTCGATCTCGTGCGCGAGGGCGCCGGCGTGAAGCCGATCTTCGGCGTCTGCCTGGGCCTGCAGGCGATGGGACAGGCTTTCGGCGGCGATGTCGTGCGGGCAGCCCTACCCATGCACGGCAAGGTCTCAGCGATCAAGCACCGGTCGCGCGGCCTGTTCCGTGGCATCAACGGCCCGCTGCAGGCGACGCGCTATCACTCGCTGGTCGTCGACCGGGCAACCTGCCCCGCGGTCTTCGACATCGAGGCGGAGACCGATGACGGGCTGATCATGGCGCTGTCGCATCGCGAATTGCCGATCCACGGCGTCCAGTTCCATCCGGAGAGCATCGCCTCCGAGCATGGCGCCACGATCCTGCGGAACTTCCTCGATCTCGCCCAGCGATGGCGCAGCGAGCACGAAGCTGCCGCCCTGTCCCCATCCGCCTGATTTCCGCAGAGTTTCCATGGACGATTTCAAACCCTTCATCGCCAAGGTCGCCACCGGTGCGAGCCTCTCGCGAGAGGAGGCGCGCGACGCCTTCGACACGATTCTTTCAGGCGAAGTGACGAACGCGCAATCCGCCGCCTTCCTGATGGCGCTGCGCGTGCGCGGCGAGACGATCGACGAGATCGCCGGCGCCGTCGGCGCCATGCGCGGCAAGATGATGCCGGTGAAGGCCCCGGCCGATGCCATCGACATCGTCGGCACCGGCGGCGATTCGTCGGGCTCCTACAATGTCTCGACGCTGGCCTCGATCATCACCGCCGCTTGCGGCGTGCCTGTCGCCAAGCACGGCAACCGCGCGGCGTCGTCACGTTCGGGCGCGGCGGACGTGCTGACCGCGCTCGGCGTCAAGGTCGGGCTCGACCCGGCCGGCACGGAACGCTGCATCCGCGAGGCCGGCGTCGGCTTCATGTTCGCGCCGACGCATCACGCCTCGATGCGCCATGTCGCGCCGGTGCGCACCGAGCTCGGCACGCGCACGATCTTCAACCTGCTCGGCCCGCTCTCCAACCCGGCCGGCGTCAAGCGCCAGCTCGTCGGGGCCTTCTCCGAGACCTGGCTGGAACCGATGGTCAAGGTGCTGGCCACGCTCGGCTCGACCCGCGTCTGGGCCGTGCACGGCTCGGATGGGCTCGACGAGATCACCACCACCGGTCCGACCCGCGTCGTTTCGCTGGAGAACGGCAAGATCGAGAGCTTCTCTATCAGCCCGGCCGATATCGGTCTCGCCCTCGCCAAGCCCGAAGATCTGCGCGGCGGCACGCCCGAGCAGAACGCCGCAGCCCTCAATGCCGTGCTTGGCGGCGAGAAGACCGCCTTCCGCGACATCGCGGCCTTCAATGCGGCGGCGGGACTGCTCATCGCCGGCAAGGCGGGGGATCTGAAGGACGGCTTCGCCCAGGCCACGGCCGCGCTCGATTCCGGCAAGGCCAAGGCGACGCTCGCGAAGCTCATCGCCGTCTCGAACGGCTGAGGAGGCTGGCCATGACCGACATCCTCGCGAAGATCGAAGCCTATAAGCGCCAGGAGATCGCCGCCGCCAAGGCTGCGATCCCACAAGCGGAGATCGAGCGCCGCGCGCGCGGCGCCGGCAAGCCGCGTGGCTTTGCCGACGCTCTCGCCGCCAAGGTTGCAGCCGGGACGCCGGCGCTCATCGCCGAGATCAAGAAGGCGAGCCCGTCCAAGGGGCTGATCCGCGCCGATTTCGATCCGCCGGCGCTGGCACGCGCCTATGCGGCGGGCGGCGCGGCCTGCATCTCGGTGCTGACCGACGCGCCCTCCTTCCAGGGCCAGCCGGAATTCCTGACGCAAGCGCGCGAGGCCTGCGGCCTGCCGGGGCTGCGCAAGGATTTTCTCTACGACCCCTATCAGGTCTTCGAGGCCCGCGCCTGGGGCGCCGATTGCATCCTGATCATCATGGCCGGCGTCGACGACGCCACCGCCCGGGTGCTCAACGACACGGCGCGCGAGCTCGGCATGGATGCCCTCGTCGAGATCCATGACGATGCCGAGCTCGACCGGGCGCTCAAGCTCGAAAGCCGGCTGCTCGGCATCAACAACCGCGACCTGCGCAGCTTCAACGTCGATCTCGCCGTGACCGAGCGGCTGGCGCCGCGCGTGCCGTCCGACCGCATCGTCATCAGCGAGAGCGGCATCTTCACCCACGCCGACATCCGGCGTCTCGGCAAGGTCGGCGTCGAAACCTTCCTCGTCGGCGAAAGCCTGATGCGGCAGGCCGATGTCGCGGCCGCGACTGCGCTGCTGCTCACCGGCAAGGCGCGCGAGAACGCGGCGTGAGCCGGCTCAGCCATCTCGACGCGCAAGGCGCCGCGCATATGGTCGATGTCGGCGACAAGGCCGAGACCGGGCGCATCGCCATCGCCGAAGGCTGCGTCGTGATGGCGCCTGAAACCATCGCGATCGTGCGCGACGGCAACGCCAAGAAAGGCGATGTGCTCGGCACAGCCCGGCTCGCCGGCATCATGGCGGCCAAGCGCACCCATGAACTGATCCCGCTCTGCCACCCGCTGCTGCTGAGCAAGATCGCTGTCGATCTCGAACTGGACGAGGCCCTGCCCGGCGTGCGCGTCCGCGCCGAGGTCAAGATGAAGGGCCAGACCGGCGTCGAGATGGAGGCGCTGACCGCCGTCTCCGTCGCCTGCCTGACCGTCTACGACATGGTCAAGGCCGTCGACCGGGCGATGCGGATCGAAGGCATCCGCCTGCTGCACAAATCCGGCGGACAATCCGGCGATTACGACGCCAAGGCGCTCTGACATGGCTCTCACCCCGGTTCCCGTCGCGCTCAAGGCCCTGCTCGACAGCGTTCCGGGGCCGACGGGCAGCGAGATGCAGCCCCTGGCGCGCTGCGCCTGGCGCGTGCTCGCGGCCGATGTGAAGGCGCTGCGCACCCAGCCGCCTTTCGCCAACTCCGCCATGGACGGCTATGCCGTCCGCGCCGCCGACATGGAAGCCGGCAAGCAACTCCGCGTCATCGGCGAATCCGCGGCGGGGCGGCGTTTCGATGGCGACGTCCGTCCGGGCGAGGCTGTGCGGATCTTCACCGGCGCGCCGATGCCGGAGGGCGCCGACAGCGTCCTCATGCAGGAGAATGCCGATGGCGTCGGCAGCGAAACCATCACGGTGCGCGTGCCGGCCCATAAGGGCCAGTTCGTCAGGGTGGCCGGGCTCGATTTCCGTGACGGCGACGTGCCGCTGACGGCCGGGCGCATGCTCGACAGCGCCGCGCTCGGGCTCGCCGCCGCGATGGGGCATCCGCAATTGCCGGTACGCTGCAAGCCGCGCGTCGCCATCCTCGCCACCGGCGACGAATTGGTGGCGCCGGGCGAGCCGACCGGGCCGGACCAGATCGTCGCCTCGAACTCCTTCTCGCTGATGGCGCTGGTGGAAAAGGCCGGCGGCGAGGCGCTCGACCTCGGTATCGCCCGCGACGATCACGACGACCTCGCGGCGCGGATCGCCGCCGCCCGTGCCGCGGAGGCCGACGTGCTGATCACCCTCGGCGGCGCCTCGGTCGGCGAGCACGACCTCGTGCAGGAGGCGCTGAAGCGGGCCGGCATGAGCCTCGGCTTCTGGAAGATCGCGATGCGACCGGGCAAGCCGATGATGACCGGCCGGCTTGGCCGCATGGTGGTGCTCGGGCTGCCCGGCAATCCGGTCTCGTCGATCGTCTGCGGCCATCTCTTCCTGCTGCCGCTGATCGAGGCGCTGCTGGGTATGGACGACCCCGATCGCGACCGCAGTATTCTGGCGATTCTCGGAAAAGATATGCCGGCTAATGATGAGCGCGAGGACTATCTTCGCTCCGATCTTGCCCTGACGCCGGCCGGTTGGGTGGCGACGCCCTTCGACAGGCAGGATTCCTCGATGCTGGGCACCCTGGCGCGCGCCAAGGCCCTGACGATCCGACCGGCGCATGCAGAGCCGGCTCACAAAGGCGATATCTGCCGCATTCTGCCGCTGCGGTAGCAGTCGCTTGCGGAACACAAGGCGAACAGTTATAGTGTTCTGGCTTTGTTTCGAATCTGTATCGCGGGGGCACCGGCGGGGATCATGCTGACACGCAAGCAACACGAACTCCTGCGCTTCATCCAGGAACGCTTGCGCGAAAGCGGCGTGCCCCCCTCCTTCGACGAGATGAAGGATGCGCTCGACCTGCGCTCCAAATCGGGCATCCACCGGCTGATCATGGCGCTTGAGGAGCGCGGCTTCATCCGCCGCCTGCCCAATCGGGCGCGGGCCCTCGAAGTCATCAAGATGCCGGACGGGCTCGCTGGCCCGCAGCCGCGCCGCTTCAACCCAGCCGTCGTGCAGGGCGGCCTCGGCTCGCAGCCCTCTCTCGCCAAGCCGCGCCCTGCCCCGGCCGATGACGATGCACGCTCCCCGGTCGCGATTCCCGTGATGGGCCGCATCGCCGCCGGCACGCCGATCTCGGCGATCCAGAGCCGCAGCCATACGGTTTCGCTGCCGCCCGACATGCTGGGTTCGGGCGAGCATTATGCGCTGGAGGTACGCGGCGATTCGATGGTCGAGGCCGGCATCCTCGACGGCGACACCGTCATCATCCGCAAGCAGGACACGGCAAACACCGGCGACATCATCGTCGCGCTGATCGACGAGGAAGAGGCGACGCTGAAGCGTCTGCGCCGGCGTGGCTCCTCGATCGCGCTCGAAGCGGCCAATCCGGCCTATGAGACACGCGTCCTGGGCCCCGACCGCGTCAAGATCCAGGGCCGGCTGGTCAACCTGCTGCGCCGCTACTGAGCGAACTCGGTCTCGTCCGACGCGACCTCCGGAGCAGCAGAGGCCCGTGTCGCAGCGGGGGCCGGCGCGCTGGGCCGAGCTGCGGATTCGGAAGGCTTGCGGCGGCTCCAGGGCCGGTCTGCGACGGCGTTTTCCGAGGAATGGCTGCGCCAGCCGAAGGCGGCGCGGTAGAGCGAGGTCGCGCCGTCCCGCGACAGCGCCATCCGATCGACGAGCCTGGCTTCGCAAGGCGCGCTCCAGGGAATGTTGGTGACGACGAGATCGGCGCGGCGGCAATCCTCGATGATGGCGATCCGATCCCGGGCATAGGAGATGCTGCGCCCGTCGGCGGTTCGGACGATGCAGGCATTGGCGTCGCAGGCGATACCGGCACGCAGGGTCGCGTCGTCCGGCGCGCGGCTGTCGCCATCGGAAGCGAGCCATTGCTGCAGGACGAAGCGGCTCGGCCGGCCGGCGATGGCGAGGCGGCCGTCGCTGCCGCGCACGGCGATGCCGGAGCCGTCACGCTCGATCAGGATCTCGGGCCGCTCCGGCCTCGCGGCGAAGGCGACGCCGAGGATGAGCGGCAGCGCCGCCAGCCAGCGCAGCCCCGTGGTCCAGAGCGTGATCCAGAGCAGCGAGGCGGCAAAGGAGAGCAGCACGGCCGGGCCGAAGGCCACCACCGTCATGGTCGAATGGTCGATGGTGGCGACCCAATGCGCGACTTTCAGCACGATGTCGGAAGCGAGCCCCATCAGCGCCCAGGCCGGCCAGTCCAGACCGAAGGGGTAGGCCAGCACGCCGAACACCGCCGCCGGCATCACGAAGAGCGAGACGAAGGGCAGCGCCATCGCATTGCCGAGCAGGCCGAAGGGATTGAAAGTCTGGAAATGATAGGCGCCGAAGGGCGCCGTCGCGGCCGTGGCGAGGAGCGTCGTCACCACGATGCCGAGCGAGGCCGTCCAGAGCGTGCCCAAGGGCCAGGGCAAGGCCGTCGGCGGCTTAGACCGGTCGCGCTTCTCCCAGCGCTCGGCGAAAGCGACCAGCGCCGCGACCGCACCGAAGGACATCTGGAAGCTCGGTCCGAGCAGGGCCTCGGGCTCGCGCAGCAGCACGATGATCGCGGCGAGCGCGAGATTGCGCATGCTGAGCGCCGCCCGGTCGACGAGGATCGCGCCGAGCATGACCAGCGTCATGATGAGCGAACGTTCCGTCGCGACGTCGCTGCCGGAGAAGATGCAATAGGCGGTGGCGCCGATCATCGCCGCGATCGCCGCGATCTTCTTCACCGGCCAGCCGAGCGCCAGCGTCTGCGACAGCGCCAGCAGAGCCCGCACGAGCCAGAAGATCGTCCCGGCTGCAAGCACCATGTGCAGGCCGGAGATCGAGACGATATGATAGATACCGGCGGCGCGCAGATCGTTGTTCGACGCCTCGGTGATGAGGCCGCGCTTGCCGGTGACGAGCGCGGCCGCGACCGCCCCGCCTTGCCCGCCGCCGACGCTGGCGATGCGCTGCGTCAGGACGTTGCGCGCCTTGTCGATCTCCACGTCGAGCGCGAGGCGCCATGGCAGGGGATGCGGCGCCGGGACGAGTGCGATCTTGCCGGCGATGCTGCCGACGGCGCCGATTCCGCGGAAGAAGGCGTCGCGCCCGAAATCATAGCCTCCGGCGCGGGCCGGCCCCGGTGGTGGCAGGAGCCGCGCGGTGCCGGCGATATGGTCGCCGGGCGCGACCGTGCCGCTGCGAATGTTGACGCGCACGCGCTTCGGCCGGCTCTCGGGCGGCACGCCGGCGATGTCCGTCACCACCAGGACGAGGCGGGCGCCGGCATCGCGCGCCTCGACGCTCTCGACGAAGCCGGTGATCTTGCCGATGCGCGGCCGCTCCAGCATCGGCGCGGCGATATCGGCCGTGCGCCAGACGCCTGCCGCGAAGCCGGCGAAGGCCGCGGCGAAGGCGATGCAGACTGCGGCAGCGGCGGGTCGCAGACGCAGTGCGACAGCGAGGCCGCCGGACAGGACGAAGCCCGCGAGCGGCGCCCAGAGTGCGGGTTCCCGATCGGCGGCGAAATAGAGCAGGATGCCGAAGCCCATCGCCACGGGCAGCCAGAGGAACGGGCGGCGGCGCTCGGCCTCCTGCGCCAGCGACGCAGCCAGCCAGTCCCGCAGCGCCTGGAGGCGCTCGGCCAGCGGCAGGCTTCCCAGTGCGACAGGCGGCAGGCGCGCCGGCAGGATGCCGGCGACGGCCCTCAGCGCGCTCCGGCGCTCCGGCGATGCAGGTTGCCGCGCCATCCCCCTTCCCAGCCCCTGCCTTACGGTTGCGCATTGAACGCTTAACCGCCCGGCGAAGCCATGTTACAGGGCGCGCGCCGGTTGTCATGCACGCTTTGGCGTGAAGGCCGGCGCCACATCCTCAAGTCTTGCCCCGGGCGGTTTCATCGCCCGGTCGGAGCTGCCTTCCATGAGCAACGCCGTCGTCACGCGCTTTGCGCCGTCCCCCACCGGATTCCTGCATATCGGCGGCGCCCGCACCGCGCTGTTCAACTGGCTCTATGCCCGCCGGCATGGCGGCAAGATGCTGCTGCGAATCGAGGATACCGACCGGGAACGCTCGACCGACGCCGCCATCGCCGCGATCCTCGACGGGCTGGAATGGCTCGGCCTCGATTGGGACGGACAGACGGTCTACCAGTTCCAGCGCGCGGCACGGCACCGCGAGGTGGCCGAGCAGATGCTCGCCGCCGGCAAGGCCTATTATTGCTATGCCAGCCAGGCCGAGCTCGAGGAGATGCGCGAGAAGGCGCGCGCCGAAGGCAAGCCGCTGCGCTATGACGGGCGCTGGCGTGACCGCGATCCGGCGACCGCCCCGGAAGGCGTGAAGCCGGTGATCCGGCTCAAGGCGCCGCAGACCGGCGAGACGGTGGTGAACGATGAGGTGCAGGGCCGCGTCGTCTGGCAGAACGAGAATCTCGACGACCTCGTGCTGCTGCGCTCGGACGGGACGCCGACCTATATGCTCGCGGTCGTCGTCGACGATCACGACATGGGCGTGACCCACATCATCCGCGGCGACGACCACCTGACCAACGCAGCTCGCCAGACCCAGATCTACGATGCGCTGGGCTGGGACGTGCCGAGCATGTCGCATATCCCTCTGATCCACGGGCCTGACGGAGCCAAGCTGTCCAAGCGCCACGGCGCGCTCGGCATCGATGCCTATCGCTCGATGGGTTATCTGCCGGCGGCGCTGCGCAACTATCTCGTGCGGCTGGGCTGGAGCCATGGCGATCAGGAGATCTTCTCGACGCAGGAGATGATCGACGCCTTCAACCTCTCCTCGATCGGCCGCTCGCCGGCTCGCTTCGACTACGCCAAGCTGGAGAACCTCAACGGGCTCTATATGCGCCAGTCGAGCGATCGTGATCTGCTTGAGGCCCTCAAGGTCATCCTGCCCGAGATCGGTCCGGCGCGGGGGCTCGGCCCCACGCTCTCGCCCGAGCTGGAGGCGAAGTTCCTGGCCGCCATGCCGGGGCTGAAGGAGCGCGCCAAGACCCTGATCGAACTGCTCGACAGCGCCTTCTATCTCTATGCGCAGCGCCCGCTGCAGCTCGACGACAAGGCCAAGAGCCTGCTCGACGAGGCCGCGCGCGGCCGCCTGCCCGCGATCGCCGGGAAGCTCGCCGCCGTCGGCGACTGGGCGGCGGCGTCGCTGGAAGCCGCCGTGCGCGCCTTTGCCGAGGAGAACGGGCTCAAGCTCGGCCAGGCGGCGCAGCCGCTGCGGGCTGCCCTGACGGGCCGGGCGATGTCGCCGGGATTGTTCGACGTCATGGCGGTTCTGGGCCGCGAGGAGACGCTGGCGCGGCTGGCCGACCAGGGTTGAGGCGGCGCCTGCGCGTGCCTGGCGCGACAGCCGGATCGCTATGCTTGGGAGGCGGCACAAACCGCCTTTCGGCTCGGTTGAATGCATGGGGCAAATGGTCTAGTGACGCGCAAGTGCATTGCGCCGCACAACGGCACAGGGCACGAAAATTGCTTGTAAATCAGTCGCATGGATTGCCTTTGCCCCTTCCGTTGACATGCTCTCGTCACGTCAGGCTATTCGGATGAAGGACCTTCCGCGGAGAACCGCGGACGGGGCGCGCAAAACACGGCCGAACAGCAGCGAGCCTTGAAAGGATCGGTATCGATGAGCGGAAACACCAGCCAGCTGAAGGTCGGCGACAAGACCGTCGACATGGCGATCAAGGAGGGGTCGGTCGGCCCCGCCGTCATCGACATCGCCAAGCTCTACGCCCAGACGGGCATGTTCACCTATGACCCCGGCTTCACCTCCACGGCGAGCTGCGAGTCGCAGATCACCTATATCGACGGCGATGCGGGCGTGCTGCTCTATCGCGGCTATCCGATCGAGCAGCTCGCCGAGCATGGCGACTTCCTTGAGACCTGCTATCTGCTGCTCTACGGGGAACTGCCGACCGCCGCGCAGAAGGCCGATTTCGACTATCGCATCACGCGCCACACCATGGTGCACGAGCAGATGGCCCGCTTCTTCCAGGGCTTCCGCCGCGACGCGCACCCGATGGCCGTCATGGTCGGCTCGATCGGCGCGATGTCGGCCTTCTATCACGACTCGACCGATATTTCGGACCCGCAGCAGCGCATGATCGCCTCGATGCGGATGATCGCGAAGGTGCCGACGCTCGCGGCGATGGCCTATAAGTACACGGTCGGCCAGCCCTTCGTGTATCCGCTGAACTCGCTGGACTACACCTCGAACTTCCTGCGCATGTGCTTCGCCGTCCCGGCCGAGGAGTACAAGGTCAATCCGGTGCTGTCGCGCGCGCTCGACCGCATCTTCATCCTGCACGCCGACCATGAGCAGAACGCCTCGACCTCGACGGTGCGTCTTGCCGGCTCGTCGGGCGCCAACCCCTTCGCCTGCATCGCGGCCGGCACGGCCTGCCTCTGGGGCCCGGCCCATGGCGGCGCCAATGAGGCGGCGCTGAAGATGCTGGAGGAGATCGGGACGGTCGACAACATCCCGAAATTCATCGCCAAGGCGAAGGACAAGAACGATCCGTTCCGCCTGATGGGCTTCGGCCACCGGGTCTACAAGAACTACGATCCGCGCGCCAAGATCATGCAGAAGACCACGCATGAGGTGCTGAACGAGCTCGGCATCAAGGACGATCCGCTGCTCGACGTCGCGATCGAGCTCGAGCGCATCGCGCTTTCGGACGAGTACTTCATCGAGAAGAAGCTCTATCCGAACATCGACTTCTATTCGGGCATCACGCTGAAGGCGATGGGCTTCCCGACCTCGATGTTCACGGTGCTCTTCGCCGTCGCCCGCACGGTCGGCTGGATCGCGCAGTGGAAGGAGATGATCGAGGATCCGTCCCAGAAGATCGGCCGTCCGCGCCAGCTCTACACCGGCTCGCCGAAGCGCGACTACACGCCGATCGGCCGCCGCTGAGAGCAATGCCAGCGTAAGAACGACAGGGCGCGGCCGTCTGGCCGCGCCCTTATTGTTTCGGATAATTGATATCGCCGGCGGCGATGACGCTCCGGACGAGGCCGCTACAGTCGTCTCTCTTTTCGGGAGACGCTTCATGACCAGCCATAGTTTTATCGACCGCCGCTCGTTCCTGGTCGGTGCCGGCGCCGCCGGACTCGCGGCCACCGCGGCCGGCGCGCAGGACAAGTATCCGACCCGCCCGATCACGCTGATCGTGCCCTTCGCCGCAGGCGGCTCGACCGACATCGTCGCCCGGCTGGTCGGGCAGAAGATGAGCGAACTGCTCGGCCAGAACGTCGTGATCGAGAATCGCAGCGGAGCCGGCGGCAATGTCGGCTCCACCGCCGTCGCCCGCGCGGCGCCCGATGGCTATACGCTGCTGCTCGGCACGATCTCAACGCACGCCCTCAACCCGGCGATCCTGAAGACCGTCACCTTCGACGCCGTGAAGGACTTCACCCCGATCTCGCTCCTGGCGATCGTCCCTAATGTGATGGTGGTGAACCCGAGCTTCCCGGCCAAGACGGTCAAGGAGGTGCTGCAGGTGCTGAAGGACAATCCGGGCAAATATTCATACGCCTCCTCCGGCGTCGGCACGCCGCTGCATCTCTCCGGCGAATTGTTCAAGTCGATCGGCAACGTCCAGATGAACCATGTGCCCTATCGCGGCGCCGGCCCGGCGCTGAACGACGTCGTCGCCGGCGCGGTGCCGATCATGTTCGACAACCTGCCCTCCTCCGCCGGATTCATCCGGAACGGGCAGTTGCGGGCGATCGGCGTCACCACCCGGGAACGCGTCGCCTCCTTCCCGGATGTTCCGACCATCGCTGAGGGCGGCCTCACCGGCTATGAGACCTACACTTGGAACGCTCTCTTCGGGCCGGCGAACCTGCCGCGCCCCATCGTCGAGAGGATCAACCAGGCCGCGAACCAGGCGCTCAAGGACGAGACCGTGAAGAAGCGGCTCAACGATGTCAGCGCCGATATCGTCGGCTCGACGCCGGAGCAGCTTGGCGAGCACGTCAAGACCGAGCTCGCCAAATGGGGGCCGATCGCCAAGGCGTCCGGCGCGGTCGTCGAGTAAGCTGGCTTACAGGCTCAAGCTTCGCGGCGCGGCCGCGAGGCGACGAGTGCCAGCGCCGCTTCGACGGCGTTGGCGGCCGGACTCGGGCCGGCCGAGCGCATGATGTTCTCGACCTCGGCGAAGCCGTCGAGCTGCACCTGCCGGTCGGGTCCCTCGATGAGCGCGGCCAGCATATGCCGGCTCAAGGCCTCGGCCGTCGCATCGTCCTGAATGAACTCCGGGACGACATTCCGCCCGAGGATCAGGTTGGGCAGGATCACGCTCGGCAGCTTGACCAGCCGTCGGGCCAGCACGGCCTCCCAACCTGCCCCGCGATAGGCCGCAACCGTCGGGACGCCGGACAGCGCCAGTTCGAGCGTGACCGTACCGGAAGCGGCCAGGGCCGCGCGGGCATTGCGGAACACTGCGAGCTTGCCCGCCTCGCCGATAACGATCTCCGGCGCGACCGGCCAGCGCGCCGCCGCCTCCGCAATCATGGGCTGGAGCCGGGCGACGGCCGGCAGGATAAAGCGCGCGCCGGGAACAGATGCCGCGATCCGGGCAACCGCCTCGCCAAAAACCGGCATCAGATGATGGATTTCGGAACGCCGGCTGCCGGGCAGGACCAGCACCTGCGGCCGCAATGCATCATCCCGCACGGCCTGCTCGACCGGGCCCGGCCGAAATTCGGCGAGACGCTCCATCAAGGGATGGCCGACATAGATCGTTTCAGGACCGTGCAGCCGCGCGAGAGCCGCCGGCTCGAAAGGCAGCAGCGCCAGGATGCGGTCGACATGGGGCGCCATGCGGCGCGCCCTGCCGGAGCGCCAGGCCCAGACGCTGGGACAAACCCAATGCGCAATCGGGATATGAGGAGCGCGCGCGCGAACTTTCTTCGCCACCCGCAAACAGAAATCAGGACTGTCGATGGTCAGCAGCAGATCCGGCTGAAAAGCGGCGATTCCCCGCGCGGCATCCTCCATCCGCCGCAGCAGCAGCGGCAGGCGCGCGATCACCGGGCCAAAGCCCATCACCGCGATATCGGCCTGCGGAAAGAACGGCTGCAGCCCGGCTTGCGGCAGGCCGTGATCGCCCACCCCGCGCAATTCGACGGGGCGATCCCCCAACCGCTCTCGCAGCGCCGCAAGAAAACGCAGGGCGAGCGCGTCGCCGGAGGCCTCGCCCGCGATGATGGCGAGCTTGAAGGGCCGCATCAGGCGCTGCCCTCGATGAACAGGCCGAGCTGATCGGCCTGCCGCCCAAGCGCCGCACGGTCACCGACCAGCACCTCGCCCGCCCTGAGACCGATGCCCGACAGGCCCGCTTCGGCAATGTTGCGAAGCGTGTCCGGGCCGATGGCCGGCATGTCGACGCGAAGATCCTGCCCCTTCTTCGGAGCCTTCACGAGAACACCGTCGCCCTTGCCGATCTTGAGACGTCCCCGCGCGACGAGATCCGCCACGCGCTTGATCATCGCGTCGGTCCCTTCGGCGGCCTCGACCGCGATGATGCGATGGTCGGCGAGGATTGCCGCCTGGCCGATATCGAATGGCGACAGCGCCGCCAGCAACGAGAATCCGTGTTCGAGCAGAGCCTGCTGCTTTGCCGTGGCCGGCTTGCGGCCGAGCGGCCCTCGCGGCGCCGTCAGCTCCGGTGCGATCTCCGCAGGACCGTGGACGCGGAAGCCCTGCTCCTCGAAGAAACGTACGACGCCGCGCAGAAGGTGGTCGTCACCGCCCCGGAAGGCGCGGGCGAAATAGGGCAGATATTGCAAGGTCGAGGCTTCGGGCCGCAGCGCCCCGAAGCTGGGGCGCGGCAGGCTCCCGAGCATGACGATGTCGCTGACGCCGCGTCGACGCAATTCGCCCAGCAAGCTGCCGAGCTGGCCAAGACGGTAGCTCCGCACATCGGCATCGCCGAAAGCAGCCGGGTCGGCCGCGCCCTCCAGCGCCGCAATGAAGGGAGCCTCGCCCTGATCGGAAAGGATTCGCGCCAGCCGAAGCGGGTACTCGCCTGCACCCGCGATCAGGACGAGAGGGCCGCGTGCGGTTCCCGCGGCGCTCACCTGTCCGCGGCGGTGACGTCGCGCGGCACGCACAGCGCCTTGTCGCCGCCCTCCCTGATGAAATCGAGAATCTCGTGGATCAGCGGGTGCGCGGCGAATTCGCTTGCGACATCCTCGACACGCTCCGCGAGCGTGCCTTCATCCGCAAACAGCAGACGATAGGCCCGGCGCAGCTCATGGATCTGCTCCCGTGTGAAGCCGCGGCGCTTCAGGCCGATCAGGTTCAGCCCCGCCAGATGCGCGGGGTTGTCGCGGATGGTGCCGAAGGGAATGACATCGCTCAGCACCCCGGCGCCGCCGCCGATGAAAGCATGGTCGCCAACGCGGATGAACTGCTGCAAGCCCGCGCCGCCACCGACGACGACGAAGTTGCCGATGGTCACGTGCCCCGCGCACATGACATTGTTCGAGAAGATGATGTTGTTGCCGAGCCGGCAATCATGGCCGACATGGGAATTGGCCAGGAAGAAGCAGCGGTCGCCGACGGAGGTGACCATGCCGCCGCCCTCGGTGCCGGGGTTCATCGTGACGCCTTCGCGGATCTGGCAATCCGCGCCGATGGTCAGCGTCGATGGCTCGCCGCGATATTTCACATCCTGCGGCGGGTGGCCGATCGATGCGAAGGGGTAGATGCGCGTGCGCGGGCCGATCGTGGTCCGGCCGGCGACGACGACATGGCTGACCAGCTCGACACCCTCGCCGAGCACGACGTCCGGGCCGACCATGCAGAAGGGGCCGATGCTAACCCCGTCCCCAAGCTGTGCCTTGGGGTCGACGATCGACATGGGGTGGATGGTAACGCTCATCGAAAGCTGCCTGACCTTAGTGGCACGACAATGGGTTCAGGACACCATCGCCGAGATCTCGGCCTCGGCGACGAGCGCGCCGTCGACCTTGGCCTCGCCGCGATAGAACCAGATGTTGCGCTTGCGTGCGATCTTGGTGAGGTGGAAGCGAATCTGATCGCCCGGGATGACCGGCTTGCGGAACTTCGCCTTGTCGATGGTGGTGAAGAGCACCGTGTTGACGTGCTGCTCGCCGTCGGGGCGGGCATTCACGACCAGAACGCCGGCCGTCTGCGCCATGCCTTCGATCATCAGCACGCCCGGGAAGACCGGCCGTCCGGGAAAATGGCCGGTGAACTGGGGCTCATTGGCGGTGACGTTCTTGATGCCGACGCCGGAATCGTCGCCGTTGATCTCGACGACGCGGTCGACCAGCAGGAACGGATAGCGATGCGGGATGCTGGTCATGATCTTCTGGATGTCGATCACATCCAGCGTCGTCTTCGGCTCGCTCATCGCCCTTGTTCTCCACAACTGCGGCGCGCCGCCGAAGCGCTCGCGCCGTTTGATCTATCGTCCTGCTGATGCGGGCTTTTCACGCCGTGCAGGTTTTCGGAAATTCATGCCCCTTTGCCGGAAACCTGACGCCTTCGGCAACAGAAATCTCCCGCCAGCACGCTGGAGATGCGGGTTTCCAGCCGCTCATTCCTGGTTATCGCCCGGCTTGCGGCCGCGTCGCGCCACGGCCGCCTTGAGCCAGGCGCTTTCGCGGGCCCAGCTCAGCGCCGGCTGCGCGGGGTAGCCGCCGTAACGAGCGCCGCGCGGAACATCGCCGGCAACGCCGCTCTGTGCGGCAATCTGGGCGCCGGCGCCGATGGTCAGGTGACCGGCGAGGCCGACCTGGCCGCCAAGGACCGCGAAATCCTCCAGCGTCGAGGACCCGGCCAGGCCCGACTGGGCACAGATCACGCAATGGCGCCCGATGACGCAATTATGGCCGATCTGGACGAGATTATCGATCTTGGTGCCCTCGCCGATCACCGTGTCGCGGCTGGCGCCACGGTCGATCGTGGTGTTGGCGCCGATCTCGACATCGTCCTGGATGATGACGCGGCCGATCTGCGGCACCTTCATGTGGCCCTTCGGGCTCATGGCGAAGCCGAAGCCGTCCTGGCCGATGCGGACACCGGGATGAACGATGACGCGGTTGCCGAGGAGCGCCGCCTGGATCGTGCTGCCGGCGCCGACCGAGCAATTGCGGCCGATCCGGACCTGCGGGCCGATGACGGCATGCGAAGCCACGACCGTTCCCGCGCCGATCTCGGCGCCCGGCCCGATCACGGCGCCCGGATCGACCGTGACGCCCGCCTCGAGCACCGCCGTGGCATGGACGATGGCGCCAGGGGCCACGCCTTGCGAGGCGAAGACCGATTCAGGCCGCAATGCCGTCGGGAAGAAGCGTGCGAGGATGCGCGCGAAGGCGTGATAAGGCGTCGGGGAAATCAGGGCGACGGTGCCGGCCGGCACCCGATCGGCGAAGCGGGCCGAGACGAGGCACAGCCCGGCCTTGGTGGCCGCCAGCGCCTCGACATATTTCGGGTTGTCCATATAGGCGAGATCGGCCGGGCCGGCCGTCTCGAGCGCCGCAGCGCCTTCGACGCGGCGGCCCGCCTCGACGCCCTCCGGCAAGGAGGCGCCGCAAATGCTTGCGACCTCGCCGAAGTCGAGCGAGGTCGCGAACGGAAAGAAAACGGGATCTGCCATCGGATTGATCCGAAGCGGGGCCGAAGCCCCGCCCCGTCAGAAGCGCGTGCCGCCCGAGAAGCGGAAGGCCTGGAGACGGTCGCCGCCATACTTGGCGAAGCCGAGCGGGCCGAGGCCGTACTGGCCGTCATCCTTGCTGAGTGCATAGGCGTAGTCGAAGCGGATCGGTCCCAGAGGCGACTGCCAGAGGATCGAGGCGCCGATCGACGAGCGGAGCACGTTCTTGTCGCGCACGCAGGCGATGCTCGACTGCGCACCACCGGTGACGACGTTGAAGGCTCGCGCCTCGGAGCCGGCGGGGCAGCCACCGAGCGCCGTCTTCGTGCCGCCGTCATAGTTGAACAGCGTACCGGCGTCGGCGAAGATCGCGCCGCGCAGGCCGATGTCGCGCGGCAGGCCCCAGATCGGGAACTGCACTTCGAGCGTGCCACCGAAATAGGTCGTGCCGCCGAGAGCGTTGGCCGTCGGATCGTTCAGCACGTCGCGCGGACCGATGCCCGAGGGCGCGAAACCGCGGACCAGTGTCGGTCCGAGGAAGTAGTGATCGGCCATGCGGAGATTGCCGCTGGTCGCCTGGACGTGGCCGCCCTGAAGCCGGACGAAGCCGACGACGTCGTCGAAGATCTCGCGGTAGTAGCGCGCATCCGCCGCGACACGAAGGAACTTCGAGTCGCCGCCCACACCGGCGAATTCCGGCTTCAGCTCGGCGATGAAGCCGTTGCGCGGGTTCTGGACGCTGTCGAGCGAGTTGTAGTTGAAGTTCAGGCCGACGAGCGAGGTCAGCGTGTCGCCCTGCGCTTCCTTGACCGCGACCGAGGCCTCGCCGTTGGTGACGCAGTTGTAGAGCTGGTCCGAAGCGACAGCGCCAGCCGTACCGGGAGTAATGCCCGGGATCGGGTTGGTACAGTCGTTATACGGCCGGCTGACGTCGTTCGGGATCTTGATGTTCGTCACGTAGAGCGAATAGCGCGGCGTGATCGAGAATTCTTCCGTGATCGGGAAGGTGAAACGCACCTGACCGCCGGTCACGCGGCTCTGGAAGCGGCCAACATTGTAGTTGTCATTGTACTTCGAGAACAGGTCGAAGCCGGCCGCGACGCGGTAGCCGAGGAAATACGGCTCGGTGAACGAGAAGTCGATGCCCTGGGTACGCTGGCCGAGCGTGCCGGCGATGCGGACGAACTGGCCGCGACCGAGGAAGTTCGACTCCGAGAGCGAGACCTCGCCGATCATGCCGTCCGAGGTCGAGTAGCCGCCGGCGATCGAGAAGGAGCCGGTCGCCTTGTCCTCGACGTCGATGTTGACGACGACGCGGTCCGGAGCCGAGCCCGGCTCGTTCGTGACGCGGACCTTGTTGAAGAAGCCGAGATTGTTCAGGCGCCGCTCGGCGCGGTCGATCATGACCTTGTTGTAGGCGTCGCCTTCGCCGAGATCGAGCTCGCGGCGGATGACGTAGTCGCGGGTGCGGGTGTTGCCGCGCACATTGATGCGCTCGACATAGACCCGCGGGCCTTCATCGACGACATAGGTGATGCCGATCAGGTGGCCGGAGGCGTCGCGATCGCCGCGCGGACGAACCTGCGCGAAGGCGTGCCCCTCGCGGTTGACCTCGGTGGTCAGCGCGACGAGCGACTTCTCGACCGCCTCGGCATTGTAGGTGTCACCCGTCGAGGTCGCCAGATAGCGCTGCAGGCGCGCCGCATCGACGCCCGGCACCGAGGAATCGACGGAGACGTTGCCGACCTTGTACTGCGGGCCTTCCTCGACCTGGACATCGACGACCCAGCCGCCGGCAGACTCGTCGAAGCGCGCGGTGTTGTTGACGATCTGGAAGTCGGCATAGCCGTTCTTCAGATAGAAACGGCGGATCAGCTCGAGATCGGAATTGATGCGATCCGGATCGTAGACGTCGGACGTCTTGATCCAGCTCAGGAAGTTCGATTCGGTCGACGTCATCAAGCCGCGCAGGCGACCCGCCGAATAGACGTTGTTGCCCGAGAAGTTGATCGACTTGATGCCGGTCTTGCCGCTCTCGTTGATGGTGAAGACCACGTCCTGCCGGCCATTCGGCAGCGGCGCGATGCGGCCGCTGACCGAGGACAGGCCGTAACCGGCACGGCGATAGGCCTCACGCAGGCGCTCGACGTCGGAATCGATCAGGGCCTGGCTCAGCGGGCCGCCGGCCTTGGACTGCACCAGCGGCGTGAGCTGGTCGCTCTTGAGGCGGCGATTGCCCTCGAAGGCGACGCGGTTGACGGTGCCGTTCTGCTCCTGGACGGAGATCACGGTCTGCGCGCCGCGGCGGCTGACCTGAACGTTGGAGAACAGCCCCGTCGCCAGCAGGCTCTCGCGAATCTCCTGCGGGTTGTCGCGGCCGACCGCGTAGGAGCGGATCGTCTCGGCATCGACTCGCCGGTTGCCGTGGACAACCACGGCCTGAGCGAACGCAACGCCACCACTCACGGCCAAGATCAAGGCCGAAAGTCCGATCGATCGAGAGAGCCGCGTCTTGGTCGTCCGGCTCTTTTGGGTCGACGTCATCGGGTCGCCTATTCCATTTCTCTGGTCACCACCCCAACAGGGGTCCGCCATCCGGGAGATGGCGGCAGGGCGAGATTTGCAGTGCAATCGCTTCTACAAAGTTTCCCGCGGGGTGCAAACCGCCATCGTCGTTAATAAAGTATTTTTAGATGGCTCGTTGCCAGGACGCCACGCGCGCTGCCGTGATTCCGCCGCAAAGCGGCCACGCAGCGAGGCGGTAACCGTCAGAGCAGGCCCTTGACGTGGACGAGGTCGTTCCAGGTCACGAACAGCATCAGCATCAGAACGAGCGCCAATCCGAACCGGAAGCCGATCTCCTGCGCGCGCGGGCTCAAGGGGCGCCCGCGAACCGCCTCATAGAGATAGAAGAGCAGATGCCCGCCATCGAGCATCGGCACGGGCAACAGATTCATCAACCCGATCGAGACCGAGAGAATGGCCGCGAGGTTGATCAGCCCGAACAGGCCGCCATTCTGGGCGACCGCTCCCGAAACCTGCGCGATCCGAATCGGACCCGAGAGCTGGTCGGTCGAGGCGCGCCCCTGCACCAGCTTGGCGACGTAGTCATAAGTCTGCGCGACGATGAACCAGCTTTCGGAGACGCCCTGCTTGACGGAATCGACCAGGCCGAAATGCTGCGTCGTCCAGTCTTCCGGCCGGGGCGAAGCCTTGACGCCGATCACGCCGATGCGCTGCTTGCCGAGCGGGGAATCCATCTCGAGCAGCGCCGGCGTCACCGGCAGGGTGACCGTATCCGTTCCGCGCTCGACGGTGACCGACAGGCGCTCGTCGGGCCGTGTCGAGACGATACGCTGCATATCGGAGAAGCTGACGATCCGCTGCCCGTCGATGGCGATCACGAGATCGCCCGGCCGCAGGCCCGCGCGCTCGGCCGCGCTGCCGGCCACGATCTCGTCGACTCGCGGCGTCAGCACCTGCTTGCCGAAGATGAAGGCCGAGCCGGCGAAGATCAGGATTGCCAGCACGAAATTGGCGATCGGTCCGGCGGCGACGATGGCGGCCCGCTCTCCGATCGACTGCGCCGGGAAGGAGCGGGCGCGCTCCTGCGCGGTCATCCGGCTCACAGCCTCATCGTCCGGCGCACTGGAGGCATCCGCGTCACCCGAGAACTTGACGTAGCCGCCGAGCGGAATCAGCGCGAAGCGCCAGCGCGTGCCGTGTCGGTCGTTGAATCCGAAGATCTCGCGCCCGAAGCCGATGGAGAAGGTCTTCACATCGACGCCGCACCAGCGGCCCACCAGGAAATGCCCGAGTTCGTGGACGAAGACCACCAGGGTGAGAACGAAAAGGAAAGGCACGAGATAGCCGAGCACGAAATGGCCCGCGCTGCCGATCGACCCCAAGATTTCCATCGAACTCTCCTGCTACGTTCCCCTAGGTGGCAGCGAATGGCGCTCGCGACAAGAGCAAGGCAGCCCGCTGGCGTGCGTCATGGTCAACAGCCAGCGCCTCGGCGACGTCCTGCGGCGCGCGCGCGGCGCCGAAATCCTGCGCGCAGACCGCCTCGACGAGCGCGGCGATCCCTGGGAACCGGATCCGGCCGGCGAGAAAGGCCGCGACCGCCATCTCGTTTACGGCATTGAGAATGGCAGGCTTGGCCCCGCCTTCGGCCAGGGCCGCCAGCGCAAGGCCCAGCGCCGGGAAGCGCTGCAAATCAGGCCGTTCGAAGGTCAGCGGCTCGCCGGAGGCGAGATCGAGGAAGCGAGCCGGCGGCGCGTCGAGCCGGCCATCGATCCCCAGGCAATGGGCGGCCGCGACCCGCATATCGGGCACCGCCATGCCGGCGCTCACCGAACCGTCCCGGAACGTCACGAGGCCGTGGACGACCTGCTGGGGATGCACGAGGACATCGAGCTGCGCCGGCTCCAGGCCGAAGAGGAAGCGGGCCTCGATCACCTCCAGCCCCTTGTTCATCAGGCCAGCGGAATCGACCGTGATCTTGGCGCCCATGGCATAGTTCGGATGCCGCAGCGCCTGCTCGGGGCCTGCATTCGCGATCGCCTCCGCACTCCAGGTGCGGAACGGGCCACCCGAGGCGGTGAGCGTCATGCTCCGGATCGAATCGAGCGGCTCGTGCCCGAGCACCTGGAACAGGGCGTTGTGCTCGGAGTCGAGCGGCAGCATCCGGGCCCCGGCGGCGGCGGCGCGCGCCATAACCGCCTCGCCGGCGCAGACGAGGCTTTCCTTGTTGGCGAGGGCGATCGTCCGGCCCGGCAGGAGGGCGGCGAAGGTCGCCTCCAGCCCCGCCGCCCCGGAGATCGCGCTGACGACGATATCGGCCGGGCGGGCGACAGCCTCGAGCACGGCCGAACGCCCTGCCCCGCTTTCGATGCCGCTTCCGGCGAGTGCGCGCTTCAGCGCGTCGCCGGCGGTCGCGTCGGCAAGCGCCGCGAAACGCGCTCCCGTCTCGACCGCGACACGGGCCAGCGCCTCGGCATCGCGGCCGCCGACGACCGTTCCGATCGCCAGGCGCTGCGGATTCTCGGCGACGACATCGCGGACGGAACGGCCAACGGAGCCAGTGGCGCCCAGGAGCGTGATGGTGCGAAGCGGCATCGGGTCAAATGTCGATCTGGAACGCGAAGAGCGCGAGCCCGGCCAGGACCAGCACGGCCCAGTAGCCGTCGAGCCTGTCGAGGAAGCCGCCATGGCCCGGAATGAGATGGCTGGAATCCTTGGTATCGAAACGGCGCTTGAGTGCGGATTCGAACAGGTCTCCGGCCTGGCTCGCGACCGAGGCGGCGAGCGAGGCGGCGATCACCCAGCCATTCGCGCCCGGCGCGCCGAGGGTCGCGAAGCTCCAGATCAGCGTGCCCGCGACCGTTCCCGCGAGGGTGCCGCCGATGGCGCCCGACCAGGTCTTCTTGGGGCTGACACGCGGCATCAGTTTCGGGCCGCCGAAGCTGCGGCCGGTGAAATAGGCGGCGATGTCGGTCAGCCAGACGACGGCAAAGCTCCACAGGATGAGCGCGAGCCCGACCACGGGCCAATCGCGCAGGGCCGGCGTGATCAGGGCGAAGGCGAGCGCATAGGCGACGCCGCATAATTCGAGCGCCAGGCGCGCCCGCACGAAAGGCGCCGCCAGCGCGCCGATGAGAGCGGCGGCGGCCGTCGCGCCCGCGAGGGCGGCGGGAGCGATCGGCAGGAAGGACAGGGCGAGCCCGGCCACGACGACGCCGGCTCCGGCCGCGACCGCGTTGCCCCGGCTGACGATCGAGAGCCATTCATAGGCGACGATACCGGCGACCAGCACCCAGACCAGCCGGAACGGCCAGCCGCCCCACAGCGTCAGGGCCAGGACGACGGCTGCGAGGACGAGCGCCGAGACGACGCGCCGCTTCAGTTCGCCCGAGCCCGATCCGGGCGAGGCGGGAGCAGGTTCATTCACGCGACGTCCACGCTGCGGTCTGGCGGCGCCGCGACGCCGCCGAAGCGGCGCTCGCGCTGCCGGTATTGTGCCAGCGCGTCCTCGAAGGCGGCGCGGTCGAAATCCGGCCACATCACCGGCGTGAAGACGAATTCGGCATAGGCCGCCTGCCAGAGCAGGAAATTGGAGATGCGCGTCTCACCCGAGGTGCGGATCACCAGTTCGGGGTCAGGCAGGTCATGGGTATCGAGCCGGGCGGCGAGCGTCGCGTCGTCGATGGCGGCCGGATCGATCCGCCCGGCCGCGGCATCGGCAGCGAGTTGGCGCGCTGCGCGGACGATCTCGTCGCGCGAGCCGTAATTGAACGCGATCGCCAGGATGAGCCCGGTATTGCCGCGCGTGCGCGTCTCGGCATGCTCGACCAGGCGGCGCAGATCCGGCGCCAGATCCAACCGGCTGCCGATGATGCGCACCTGCACATTGGCGGCGGAGAGCTCGGCCAGATCCTTCTCGACGAAGTGCTTGAGCAGCCCCATCAGGAAGCTGACCTCGGCATGGGGCCGCCGCCAGTTCTCGGTCGAGAAGCTGTAGAGCGTCAGCACCGCGATGCCGAGATCGCTGGCGTTGCGCACCGTGCGGCGCAGGGCCTCGAGGCCACGCCGGTGCCCTTCCTGGCGCGGCAGGCCGCGCATCTGCGCCCAGCGCCCGTTTCCATCCATGATGATGGCGACATGGGCCGGGTTGGAAACGCCTGCGTCGCGCTGGCCAGATGACATGCGATTGAGCCTCGTTGGGCCTTGGCAGAAACCGATGCGCGCAGCCCCGGAGGGCTGCGGATCAGACGTGCAGGATTTCCTTTTCCTTCGCCGCCAGCGCCTGATCAATCTCGGCGATATGCTGGTCGGTCGCCTTCTGGACCTGGTCGGTATGGCGGGTCACGTCATCCTTGGTGATGTGACCGTCCTTCTCCAGCTTCTTGATCACATCGATGCCGTCGCGGCGGACATGGCGGACCGAAACCTTGGAATCCTCGGCATATTTATGCGCGACCTTGACCATCTCCTTGCGGCGCTGCTCGTTCAGCTCGGGGATGCGGATGCGCAGCACCTGACCCTCGGTCTGGGGGTTGAGGCCGAGATCGGATTCGCGGATCGCCTTGTCGACGGCCTGGACCATCGAACGGTCCCAGACCTGGACGGAAAGCAGGCGCGGCTCCGGCACGCTCACCGTCGCGAGCTGGCTGAGCGGCGTGCGCGCGCCGTAGGCCTCGACCTGGATCGGATCGAGCATGTTCGAAGAAGCGCGACCACTACGCAGCGAAGCCAGATCACTCTTGAAGGACTGCACGGCACCCGCCATGCGGCGCTTTATGTCATCGAGGTCGAACGTCGTCTGGGCCATTTCAATCAAGACCTTACGGAACATCAAAAATCGGCGCGACCATGGCGGGGCGGCCGCGCAGGGTCAAGAACTACCTGCCGGAACAGCATTTTCCCCGCCGATGGGCAAGGGTAAAGCTGCCAGTGCAGGCAAATCATAGCCGGGCGGCGGGACAGGCCGTTGGCGGACCGCTCGCGGAAACCCATCTGCACACTACCGCCTCGCCTTGCGGCGAGCCAGTTCCGGCTTGCAGAAACCTTGGGAGAAACAGAGTGCCCCGCCTGAACCGCATCATCGAGACCGCGCTCTATGTCGATGATCTCGAACGCGCCCGCGACTTCTATGAGACGAAGCTCGGCCTCGCGCCGCTGCTCAAGACCGCGACGCTGTTCGCCTATGATGTCGGAGGGCAGAGCGTGCTGCTGCTGTTCCAGCGCGGGGCGTCGCTGCAGACGCAGCGCTCCGACAACGGCAGCATCCCGCCGCATGACGGCAGCGGCCCCCTGCACATCGCCTTTGCCGTCGAGGAGGCGGAGCTGGCCGCCTGGGAAGAGAAGCTGGAACAGCTCGGCATCGCCGTCGAGGGGCGCATGCAGTGGGGCGGCGGCGGCAAGAGCCTCTATTTCCGCGATCCGGACGGGCACATGCTCGAGCTGGTGACGCCCGGCCTCTGGCGTACTTACTGAGAATCCGTCCGCTCTTCCGCAGCCCTCATCCCGAGAAGTGCTCGAAGGATGAGGGCTTGAGCTCTTCAAGCGGGGCCAGTGAAGGTGCGCCCCGCTCAGGGAGTCACATAGGTCGCCCGCCCCTCGCCCCGAAGCACGGCCGCGAGAGCGCCCGACTCGGCGATGGAGAAGACGACGATGGTGAGACCGGCATCGCGGGCGAGCGCGAAGGCGGCGGTGTCCATCACCTTGAGATCGCGCCGGATCGCGTCCTCATGGGTCAGGGTGTCGTAGCGGGTCGCGGTCGGATCCTTCTTCGGATCGGCGCTGTAGACGCCGTCGACCTGCGTCGCCTTGAGCAGGTGGCTGCAATCGAGCTCGGCGGCGCGCAGGGCCGCGCCGGTGTCGGTGGTGAAATAGGGATTGCCGGTGCCGCCGCCGAGGATGACGACCTTGCCGTTGCTGAGATGGTCGAGCGCGCGCTTGCGGGCATAGCTCTCGCAGAGCGAGGGCATCGGCACCGCCGACATGGCGCGGGCCGGCGCACCGGCCGCCTCGATGGCGTGCTCCAGCGCGAGCGCGTTCATCACCGTGCCGAGCATGCCGATCGAATCGGCGGTGGTGCGGTCCAGCCCCTTGTTGAGCCCCTGCACGCCGCGGAAGAAGTTGCCGCCGCCGACGACGATGCCGACCTCGACGCCTTCGCGCGAGGCATGGGCGATGTCGGCCGCCAGCGCCACCAGCGTGCCGCCGTCGAGGCCATAGCCCTGCGCTCCCGCAAGGGCTTCGCCGGAGAGCTTCACGAGAACGCGTTTGGGTCGCATCGATGATCTCTCCGTCCATTCGGGCCGCCGCCGGGAATCGGCGCGGCCCTTCTTCCTACAAAAAAGGCCGCGCGATGCGCGGCCTTTCTGTCATTCCTGAACAGGCTTGTCAGCCCGTGGTGCCGCCGGCAGCAGCGACTTCGGCAGCGAAGTCCTGCTCTTCCTTCTCGATGCCTTCGCCGAGCGCGTAGCGGACGAAGCCCGTGAGCTTCACCGGAGCGCCGAGCTTGCCTTCGAGCTCCTTGAGCACCTGCGCGACCGACTTCGAGCCGTCATGGATATAGGCCTGCTCGAGCAGGCAGTATTCCTTGGCGTAGCTCTTCAGGCCGCTCTCGGTGATCTTCTCGAGCACATGGGCGGGCTTGCCGGCATTCTTCTCGGCCAGGATCGCCTTCTCGCGCTCCAGCACGTCGGGAGCGACCGAGGCGAGGTCGAGCGCGACCGGGTTGGTCGCGGCGACGTGCATGGCGAGCTGGCGGCCGAGCGCGACGAGCTCGTCGCTCTTGGAGGTCGTCTCCAGCGCGACGATGACGCCGATCTTGCCGAGGCCCTCGGCGATCGCGCCGTGGACATAGGAGCCGATCAGGCCCGAGGAGACCTTGAGCGCGGCGACCCGGCGCAGCGTCATGTTCTCGCCGATGGTGGCGATGGCGTTGGCGATGGCTTCCTGCACCGTGCCGCCACCCGGATAGTGATGGCCGAGCAGCGCCTCGGCGTCGCCGCCGCGCTCCAGCGCGACATCGGCGATGCTCTTGGCGAGCGCCTGGAATTCGGGGTTGCGGGCGACGAAGTCGGTCTCGGAGTTGACCTCGACCACGACACCCTCATGGCCCTGCACGGCGACGGCGACAAGGCCCTCGGCGGCGACGCGGCCGGCCTTCTTGGCGGCCTTGGAGAGGCCCTTGGCGCGCAGCCAGTCGATGGCGGCCTCGAGGTTGCCGTCATTGGCGGAGAGCGCGGCCTTGCAATCCATCATGCCCGCGCCGGTCTTGTCGCGGAGTTCCTTCACGAGTGCGGCGGTGATCGCTGCCATTGTCTCAAATCCTTAGCTGTCGTGCGGCGCGAGCCCGGTAGGCCGGCCGCGGATCTCTCGTTGCGACGCCATCGATGGGGAAACGCCGACGCTCCGTTTCCGGCCGTCGGCGCTGTTTGGCATCACATCAGAAGCCTGATGGCGACGCGCGAATGACGCGTCGCCATCATTCATTCGGCCGATCAGGCGTCGGCGAGCTCACGCGCCTGGGCGACCCAGCCCTCGCGCTCGATCTTGCCACCGAGCTTGAGGTCGTGGTCGATCTTGGTCACGTCGGCCGGCGACATCGCCGCGATCTGCCAGAAGTGGTAGATGCCGCCGTCGTTCAGCTTCTGGACCGCGTCGGGGCCCATGCCGGAGAGCTTGGTGAGATCGTCCGGAGCGCCACGCGGCGTGGTCAGCACCTCGAAGACCTGGCCTTCGGCCGCAACCGGCTCCAGGGCCTCCTCGACGATCGGAGCTTCCGACGCGCCGAGATCGACGCCGTGGTCGCCCGAGGCGCGGCCGATGCCGTCGATCGCCGAACGGGCGATCAGGTCGCAATAGAACTGGATGGCGCGGCCGGCGTCGTCATTGGCCGGGACCGGGAAGGTGATGCCGTCCGGATCCGAGTTCGAATCGACGATGGCGGCGACCGGGATGCCGAGGCGCTGGGCCTCCTTGATCGCGAGCGCTTCCTTGTTGGTGTCGATCACGAAGATCATGTCCGGCGTGCCGCCCATGTCCTTGATGCCGCCGAGCGCCTTCTCGAGCTTGTCGCGCTCACGCGACAGCATCAGACGCTCCTTCTTGGTCAGGCCGGAGCCGCCGCCATTGAGCAGCTCGTCGACCTTGCGCAGGCGCTGGATCGAGGCCGAGATGGTCTTCCAGTTGGTCAGCATGCCGCCGAGCCAGCGGGAGTTGACATAATACTGGGCCGAACGCTTGGCGGCATCGGCGATGGCATCCTGCGCCTGGCGCTTGGTGCCGACGAAGAGGACGCGGCCGCCCTTGGCGACGGTGTCCGACACGGCCTGCAGGGCACGATGCAGCATCGGCACCGACTGCGACAGGTCGAGGATGTGGATGTTGTTGCGGACGCCGAAGATGTACGGGGACATCTTGGGGTTCCAGCGGTGGGCCTGGTGGCCGAAATGGGCGCCGGCCTCAAGGAGCTGGCGCATCGAGAAATCAGGCAGAGCCATGGTATTCGTTATCCTTCCGGTTGAGCCTCTGGAGCGCGAATGAACAGGCATAGGCTGCCGCGTCACCGGAACGCCTCTTAGGACAGAGGCGATGCGCTCCATGTGGGATGGCGTGCGCCATACAAGGGATAGCGCCGCAATGCAAGCCGGCAAGGCATAGAAAAGCCGATGGAGCCGGCAAATACCCGCGCGAGCGGCTCGCGCGGGGTCGTTCCTGACGGAATCGGTGCCCGATCCGCCCCTTACTGCGGCAGCTTGGCGCCCATCTGCTTCACGAGATCGCCGATCTGCTTGCAATAGACGGCCGACGTGCCGTTCTGCGCCTTGGCGATGGCCTCGATGTCCTGCTCCATCCCCATGGCGGAGATCTTGCCCTTGCGGCCGGCAGCCTCGGCGGCATCACCGCCGCTGAGATCGGCCGGGGCCGGGATCAGCGCGACCAGCTTCTTCTGGACCTCGACCGCACCGCCATCGGTGTAGCCCTTGTCGACGCAATAACCGAGAAGGCCGAGCTGATTGCGCGCCGCCTGATAGGCGAGCTTGAGCTGGTCGGCCTGGGTCTGGGCGAAGGACGGCACGGCGGAAGACAGCAGCGTGGCGGCCGCGACGACAACCTTCAATGACATTTTCGAGATCATTTTGGAGTATCCTTCAAGCTTTCAAATCAATCGCATGCGAGACATGCGCTCCCTCCCCCCGCCTCGTGCCTAGCCGCCCCGGCCCATGCCGACAACCCCCGCTGCCGAACGGCACGCATGCCGTTCGTGCCAGGCCGGAAACCGCTGCTGGGCGGCTCCTGAAGGAGCGACCACCCAGGCAGGTTCCTGCCAAGCGGTTCTTGCCAGGCAGGTTCCGGGAAACACCTGTCGGACGCTTCAGCCTTCCGCGGGAAACGGCCAGAACACGCGCAGGCGATGACCGTCGGGATCGGACGCCGTGAAGGTGCGGCCGAAGTCGAGATCGGTCGGCTCCTGCAGGATCGCGATGCCACGCCCACGCCACTCCGCGCAGGTCGCATCGACGGCCGCGGCAGACGGCGCCATCATCGCGACCTCGGCCGCTCCGCCCTGCGCGGTCGCGGCAGGCTCGACCGTATGGCGCGACCAGAGCCCGAGCCGGATGCCCGAGGGCAGCACGAACATCGCGAAGGTCGGCGACAGTTCCTTCGGCTCCTGACCGATCAGATCGGCATAGAAGCGCGCACTCGCTGCCGGGCTCTCGACATGCAGCAGGATGAAATGAGCATCGAACATGATTGGCCTCCAGGGCTCGTCTTCGGCGGTTTCGACGATGCAGACCGTAGAATCAGATGCTGCCAATTTCCGGCAGTGTCCGTCATTGCGGCGACGGAATGCCCTCCTTCTCGCGCCAGGCCTTGAGCAGCACTGCGCGCCGCTGCGGATAGCGCGCATCCAGCGGCTCGAACCGGTCGATACGATCGACCCGGAAATGGCGAAAATCCTGCCGCAGTTCGCACCAGGCGACGAGGACGCGGACATGATCGAAGAAGGACAGCGCCAGCGGCCAGACGATGCGCTCGCTCGCCCGCCCCTGCCCGTCGCCGTAGGCCATGCGAGCCCGGCGCTCGGCGCGGATCGTGCGCCGCATGGCGGCGAGATCGATGCCCTCTGCGGCGGCGATCGCCCGACCCGGCCCGAGGATCAGCACCGCATCCTCGACGCGGCGCGTCAGGTCGGGTGGCAGCACGGCGACGATCTTCGCCATGGCATCGCGCGCGGCGAGAGCGAGCGGGCCGTCCGCGCGGTCCGCGACCCAGCGCGAGCCGAGCAGCAGCGCCTCGATCTCGTCCTCGCCGAACATCAGCGGCGGCAGCATGAAGCCCGGTTTCAGCACATAGCCGAGGCCGGGCTCGCCCTCGATCGGGGCGCCCTGCCCCTGCAGCGTGACGATATCGCGATAGAGCGTGCGAATGCTGACGCCGAGTTCATCGGCGAGCCGGCGACCGGAGACCGGACGCCGGTGGCGGCGCAGGAGCTGGATGAGATCGAGCAGGCGCTGGGCGCGCGACACCGACGCGGCTCAGCCCGGCAGGTCGCTCACCCTGACCCGGGTGACGTCGTTCTCGGCCATCTCGGCCCAGGCCTTCTCCAGCGAACCTTCGAGATCGATGGCGCGGCAGGCATCCTCGACGACATAGGTCTCGAAGCCGGCGGCGGATGCATCCTGCGCCGTCCAGCTCACGCAGAAATCGGTGGCGAGCCCGACGATGACGGCGCGCAGGATGCCGCGCTCCCTGAGATAGCCGGTGAGGCCGGTCGGGGTCTTGCGGTCGGCCTCGACGAAGCCGGAATAGCTGTCGACCTCGCGGCGATAGCCCTTGCGGATGATCGCCTGTGCGCTGGAAACGTCGAGATCGGCGCGGAACTCCGCCCCCTTCGAGCCCTGGATGCAGTGATCCGGCCAGAGCACCTGCCGGCCGTAAGGCATCTCGACCGTCTCGAACGGCTTCTTGCCGGGATGGCTGGAGGCGAAGGAGGAATGCCCGGCCGGGTGCCAGTCCTGCGTCAGCACGATGTTCGAGAAGCGCTTCGCCAGCGCGTTGATGACCGGGACGACCTCGTCGCCCCTGGGAACGGCAAGGTTGCCGCCAGGGCAGAAATCGTTCTGGACATCGACGACGATGAGAACGGCGCGCTCGTCGATCACGGGTGTCTCCTGTGCCCGGGCGCCACGCGGCGCACCGGCAACGGTCAGCACCGTCGCCCCCGCGATCAGCATGCGCCTGTCGATCTCGAACGGTCCAGCCATGGCCGCCCTCCTTGCGGTCTACAGCGTGCTTCAACCCCATGCCGCGGGCAAGTGCCGGCAAGGCGGGAAACAGGCCGGCCGGCAGGTCTCAACGCAGTTCGACGCTCACAACACCGGGAGCGGCGCGCACCGCATTGGCGACCTGCTGGGTGACCGGGTATTTGCCCGGCAGCTCGATCTCGACCTCCTGCGCACCATCGTCGAGAATCATGACGATCGATACCTTGCCGTCGGAGCGCGAAGCCTCGCCGCGCGGCCGGATGCGCTCGGCGATGGAGGGCACGGCCTTGTCGTCGCGCAGATAGATCAGGAGGTCCTGCTTCTGGCGCGAGGCGAGATCGTCGAGCACCTCGACATCCTCGATGCGCGGACGCACCTCCTCGCCGTCGAGCACGGCGGAAAGCCGCAGCACCAGCGCCCTGCCCGGCTCCAGCAAATCGCGGTAGCGCATCAGCCCTTCCGAGAACAGGACCGCCTCGAACTGACCGCTCGGATCCGACAGGTTGACGATACCCATCTTGTTGCCGGATTTGGTGCGCCGCTCCGACTTGTCGATGACGGAGACCGCGACCTTGCCGACGCCGGTGCCGTTGGCGCGCACGGTCTGGGCGAAATCGGCATAACGCTGCACGCGCAGGCGCTTCAGCACATGCTCGTAATCGTCGAGCGGATGGCCCGAGAGGAAGAAGCCGACCGCCTCGTGCTCGCGCTTGAGCTTCTCGGCCGGAGCCCAGGGCTCGACCTGCGGGATGCGGAAGGCTTCCTGGACGACGCCGCCGCTCAACAGGTCGAACTGGCCGGCGGCCGCCTCGTCGCGGGTGCGGTTGGAGAGCGCCAGCATGCCATCGATGGCGGCCATGGCGCGGGCCCTGTCCTCCTGCAGCTCGTCGAGCGCGCCGGCGGCGATGAGCGCTTCCAGCGTGCGGCGGTTGACCAGCCTGGTGTCGATGCGGCGCGCGAGATCGGCGAGATCGCGGAAGGGACCGCCGGACCGGCGCGCCGCGACCAGCGCCTCGACCGCCGCCCGGCCGACGCCCTTGATGGCGCCGAGCGCGTAGAAGATCTTGCCCTCGGCGACGTCGAATTCGACGCCGGAATGGTTGATCGCCGGCCGCTCGACCTTGATACCGAGCCGCTCGGCATCGCGGCGGAATTCCGAGAGCTTGTCGGTGTTGCCCATGTCGAGCGTCATCGACGCGGCGAGGAACTCGACCGGGTAGTTCGCCTTGAGATAGGCGGTCTGGAAGGCGACGACCGCATAGGCCGCCGCATGGCTCTTGTTGAAGCCGTAGTCGGCGAACTTCGCCAGGAGGTCGAAGATCTCGGAGGCGATGTCCTTCTTGATGCCGCCCTCGATGGCGCCCTTCACGAAACGGTCGCGCTGGGCGTCCATCTCCGCCTTGATCTTCTTGCCCATGGCGCGGCGCAGCAGGTCGGCTTCGCCGAGCGAATAACCCGAGAGCGCCTGCGCGACCTGCATCACCTGTTCCTGGTAGACGATGATGCCGTGCGTCTCGCGCAGATAGGGCTCCATGCCGGGATGGAGATAGGTCGGATCCTCCAGCCCGAGCTTTCGGCGGCAATAGGTCGGGATGTTGTCCATCGGGCCGGGACGGTAGAGCGCGACCAGCGCGATCAGATCCTCGATCCGGTCGGCCTTCATCTCGACCAGCGCCTTGCGCATGCCGACCGATTCCACCTGGAACACGCCGACCGTCTCGCCGCGCGCCAGCATGGCGTAGGTCGGCGGGTCGTCGAAGGGCAATTGGGCGAGGTCGATCTGGATGTCGCGCTGGGCGATGAGCTTCACCGCCGTGGTCAGCGTGGTCAGCGTCTTGAGGCCGAGGAAGTCGAACTTCACCAGCCCGGCCTGCTCGACCCATTTCATGTTGAACTGGGTGACGCGCATGCCGGTGCGCGGATCGACCGAGAGCGCGACGAGCTGTTCGAGCGGCCGGTCGCCGATCACCACGCCTGCGGCGTGAGTCGAAGCATGGCGGTGAAGCCCTTCCAGCTTCTGGCCAATTTCGAGCAGCCGCGCGACGATCGGCTCCTCTTCGGCCGCCTGCTGCAGCTTCGGCTCGCCCTCGATGGCATCCTTCAGCGAGATCGGCTTGGCCGGGTTCTGCGGCACCAGCTTGGTCAGCTTGTCGACCTGGCCATAGGGCATTTCGAGCACGCGGCCGACGTCGCGCAGCACGCCGCGGGCGAGCAGCGTGCCGAAGGTGATGATCTGGGCGACGCGCTCCTGCCCGTAATGGTGCTTGACGTAGTCGATCACCTCTTCACGCCGGTTCTGGCAGAAGTCGATGTCGAAGTCCGGCATCGAGACGCGATCGGGATTGAGGAAGCGCTCGAAGAGCAGGCCGAAGCGCAGCGGATCGACGTCGGTGATGGTCAGCGCATAGGCGACGAGCGAGCCCGCGCCCGAGCCGCGGCCCGGGCCAACCGGGATATCCTGGGCCTTGGCCCATTTGATGAAGTCCGAGACGATCAGGAAGTAACCCGGGAACTTCATCCGGGTGATGATCGAGAGCTCGAAATCGAGCCGCTTCTCGTAATCCTCGACGGAGAAGCCTTCGGCCGGGCCATGCTTGGCGAGCCGCGCGGCAAGACCGGCGCGCGCCTGTTCCTGCAATTCCTCGGCCTCGTCGCGGCCCTCCTCGCCGAAGCGCGGCAGGATCGGCTTGCGGGTGGTGACGCGCCAATGGCAGCGCATCGCGATCTCGACGGTGTTCGCCAGCGCTTCCGGCAGGTCGGCGAAGCGCTTCTTCATCTCGGCGCGCGAGGCGAAATAATGCTCGGGCGTGACGCGGCGGCGCGTGCCGTCCGAGACAAGGCGCCCCTCGGCCACGGCCAGCAGCGCGTCATGGGCGTCGAAATCGGCGGGCTTGGCGTAGAAGGGCTCGTTGGTCGCGACGATCGGCAGATCGGCATCATAGGCGAGGCGCAGGAGATGCGCCTCCAGCGCCGCCTCGTTCTCGCCGCCATGGCGCTGGATCTCGACATAGAGCCGGTCGCCATAGATTTGAGCGAGCGTGGCGAGCCGCGCCGCCGCCACGGGAATCTGGCCATTGCGCAGCGCCGCATCGACCGGCCCTTCGCTGCCGCCCGTCAGCGCGATCAGCCCGTCGTGATAGGCCGCAAGGCGCTCGATCGTGGTCACCGGCTGGCCGGCGCCGCCGGTCGCCAGCGCGGCCTCGCTGACGAGCTTCATCAGATTGCCGTAACCCGCCTCGTCCATGGCGAGCAGGACGATATGCGGCAGGCGCTGCGGCTGCACCGGCCTGCGGCCGCCCTCGCCCTCATCGGCGAAATCGACCGAGAGCTGCACGCCGACGATCGGCTGCAAGCCGGAGCCGGACAGCTTCTCGGAGAATTCCAGCGCGCCGAAGAGATTGTCAGTGTCCGTCAGCGCCAGCGCCGGCTGGCCGTCGGCGGCGGCCATCTTGGCGAGCGTCGTGACCGTCATCGCGCCTTCGAGCAAGGAATAGCTCGAATGGACATGGAGATGGACGAAGCCGATGTCCGACAGGATGCGTGTCTCGCCTGCGTCCCGTCCCATGTCCCTCTCCCGCCGCCGCCGCGCCGCGACTCGCTCACCCGTGCCTTTTCTTATGGAACTCCCTGGGGGCGCCCGTCGATAGTCTCGTCGGGCCGGCTGTGGACGGCGCGCCTCCCGCCCCCTCCTGCCATGATCAGACCTGCGGCCCTGAGAGAAGAGCGGCCCAGAGCCAGATCATGCCGAGGAAGACCGCAAGCGAGGCGATCTCGGCCAGGCCGGCGGCGAATTTACGCGCTGCAGTCATAGCGAACCTCCGTTGTTCTCGATAGGTTCATGTTAGTTCATCTTTTGTTCTCGTCAATTGCCGTGGCGAAAGGGACCGGCCCAGCCTCGTTGAAGAGTCAACGATTGCTTAACGGTTGACGCTTGTGGCGCCTCGCCTGGCGTAAAACCGCGTCATGCTCGGGCTCGACCCGAGCATCTCTGGCAAAATGAACTGCGGAGCCACCCCGTCATCCCGGACAAGCGGCGAAGCCGCGTAGATCCGGGATCCATCGTAGAGCGGCCCTATCATGGATCCCGGCGCTCAGCTTCGCTGCGGCCGGAATGACGGGGTGGTTCCGCAGTTCATCAGGCAGGAGAGCCCCGGGTCGCCGCTCCGCGGCGCCCGGGAATGGCGGCAGGCTCTCAAGCCAGCGGCACGACCAGCCCTTCGCGGATGGTGACCTGGCGGTCCATCTTGCGGGCGAGATCGAGGTTGTGCGTCGCGATCAGCGCCGCGAGCCCGGAGGCGCGGGCGAGCGCGATCAGCGTGCCGAAGACATGCTGCGCGGTTTGCGGATCGAGATTGCCGGTCGGCTCGTCCGCCAGCAGCAGGCGCGGACCGTTGGCGACGGCGCGGCCGATGGCGACGCGCTGCTGCTCGCCGCCCGAGAGCTCGCCCGGCAGATGGTCGAGCCGCTGGCCGAGACCAAGGAAGCTCAGGAGCTCCGCCGCCCGTTCTTCCGCGACATCCCGGTCCAGCCCGCGGATGCGCTGCGGCAGCACGACGTTCTCCAGCGCCGTGAATTCCGGCAGGAGATGGTGGAACTGATAGACGAAGCCGATCTCGGTGCGGCGCAGCCGCGTGCGGCCCTTGTCGTCGAGCTTGGTGGTGGCCAGCCCGCCGACGAAGACCTCGCCGCCATCCGGCTTCTCCAGCAGGCCGGCGACATGCAGCAGGGTCGACTTGCCGGTGCCGCTCGGCGCCACCAGCGCGACGACCTCGCCCGGCCAGAGCGCGAAATCGGCCTTGCGCAGCACTTCGAGCGGCGCATCCGCCTGCGGATAGAAGCGCTCGACCTGCGACAGGAAGAGCGCGGGCGTTTCCTGCGCCATCAGCCCATCCTCAGCGCTTTGACGGGGTCGAGCCGTGCCGCCTTCCAGGCCGGGTAGAGCGTCGCCAGCAGCGACAGCGTCAGCGCCATCAGGACGACATTCACGACGTCGCGCCAGTCGAGCACCGAGGGGATGTCGCTGAGAAAGCGCACCGTCGGGTCCCAGAGATTGGCACCGGTGATCCAGTTCAGCGCGGCCATGATCGACTTGATGTAGTGGGAGAAGAGAACGCCGAGAATCAGCCCGGCGAGCGTGCCGACGACGCCGATCGCTGCGCCGGTGATCAGGAAGACGCGCAGAACCGTGCCGGCCGTCGCGCCCATGGTGCGCATGATCGCGATGTCCTCGGTCTTGTCCTTCACCAGCATGATCAGGCCGGAGACGATGTTGAGCGCCGCCACCAGCACGATCAGCGTCAAGATGATGAACATGACGTTGCGCTCGACTTCCAGCGCATTGAAGAAGCTGCGATTCCGCTGCCGCCAATCGGAGAGGACGAGCGGGCGCGGCGCATCCGCCTCGATGGCGTCGCGGACCTTCTGCGTGTTGTCGGGATTGTCGACGAATATCTCGATGACGTTCACATCGCCGTCGCGATTGAAATAGGCTTGGGACTCGGCGAGCGGCATGTAGACGAAGGTGCCGTCGAACTCGGTCATGCCGATCGAGAAGATCGCCTTGACCGGGTAGGCCTTGATGCGCGGCGCCGTGCCGAAGGGCGTCGAGGCGCCCTGCGGCGTCACCAGCGTGATCGTGTCCCCGACCTGGACGCCGAGCGCATTGGCGAGGCGGATGCCGATGGCGACGCCGGGCGGAGCGGCATCGAAGCCATCGAGCGTGCCGGACTTGATGTTGCCGCCGATGAAGGGGATCGCCTTGATGTCGGCCTCGCGCACGCCGCGCACGAGCACGCCGTTATTGCCGGTCTGTGAGGATGCCAGGGCCTGGCCCTCGACCAGCGGGATGGCGAGCTGGATCCCGGTGATCTTACGCAGCCGCTCGGCCACGCTGTCGTAATCGTCGAGGGGCCGGTCGATCGGGGTCGCGAAGATATGGCCGTTCACGCCGACGATCTTCTCGAGCAGCTCCTTGCGGAAGCCGTTCATCACCGACATCACGATGATCAGCGTCGCGACGCCGAGCATGATGCCGAGAAACGAGAAGCCAGCGATGACCGAGACGAATCCCTCGCGCCGGCGCGTCCGGAGATAGCGCCCGGCGAGCAGCCATTCGAAGCCGGCAAAAGGCTTCGTGCCGGTCGGGATGTCCGAACTTTCGGCGACGGCGCTCATGCCCAATATCCCGCTGCCCGATATCCCGTCACGCCGCCTTGCCCTTGAAGCGATCGAGAGCGACCTCCAGCGAGACGAGCTCGCGCTCGCCGCCGGCACGGCGCTTGATCTCGACCTTGCCCTCGGCCAGCCCCTTGGGGCCGACGATGATCTGCCAGGGCACGCCGATCAGGTCGGCGGTGGCGAATTTGGCGCCCGGCCGGTCGTCGGTGTCGTCGAGCAGCGCGTCGTAGCCCTTGGCGAGCAGGTCCTTGTAGAGGCGTTCGGCTGCGCCGTCGGTCGCGGCGTCGCCCGCCTTGAGGTTGATGACGGCGATGTCGAAGGGCGCGATCTCCTCGGGCCAGACGATGCCGGCATCGTCATGTCCGGCCTCGATCAGCGCCGCGACGAGGCGACTCGGGCCGATGCCGTAGGAGCCGCCATGCAGCAGCACGGGCTGGCCGTCCGGCCCGGCCACGCTCGCGCCCATGGGCTCGGAATATTTGGTGCCGAAATAGAAGATGTGACCGACCTCGATGCCGCGCGCCGAGACGCGCTTCTCCTCGGGAATCGCTTCGAAAGCGGCCTTGTCGTGCATCTCCTCCGTGGCGGCATAAAGGCTCGTCCACTTGTCGACGACGCCCTGCAGGCCCGGAACGCTGTCGAAGTCGGTGTCGACCGCCGGAGTCTGGAAGTTCAGATAGTCGCTGTGGCAGAACACCTCGCTCTCGCCCGTCGAAGCCAGAACGATGAACTCGTGAGACAGGTCGCCGCCGATCGGGCCGGTATCGGCGCGCATCGGGATCGCCTTCAGGCCGAGCCGCGCGAAGGTGCGCAGATAGGCGGTGAACATGCGGTTATAGGCGTGGCGGGCCGTGTCCTTGTCGAGGTCGAAGGAATAGGCGTCCTTCATCAGGAACTCGCGGCCGCGCATCACGCCGAAGCGCGGGCGCACCTCGTCGCGGAACTTCCACTGGATGTGGTAGAGATTGAGCGGCAGGTCCTTGTAGGACTTGACGTAGGCCCGGACGATCTCGGTGACCATCTCCTCATTGGTCGGGCCGTAGAGCATGTCGCGATCATGCCGGTCCTTGATGCGCAGCATCTCCTTGCCATAGGCGTCGTAGCGCCCGCTCTCGCGCCAGAGATCGGCCGATTGGATGGTCGGCATCAGGATCTCGACGGCGCCCGAGCGGTTCTGCTCCTCGCGCACGACCTTGCAGATCTTGTCGAGCACGCGCAGGCCCAGCGGCAGCCACGCATAAATGCCGGCCGATTCCTGACGGATCATGCCGGCGCGCAGCATCAGCCGGTGCGAGACGATCTCCGCTTCCTTGGGCGTGTCGCGCAGAATGGGCAGGAAATAGCGGGAAAGACGCATCGGAAAACCTGTCGGAGGGCGTCGCGCAGGGCCCTGCGCGACGAGTCGCTTCACCTGAGAGACACCATCGCTCTCGGCAAAATGCAAACCAAAATCGGCAGAAAGCGGCGGAAGATGGCGAAGTTATGTGTCTTGCGCCCCGCCCCGTCGGCCGAGCTGGAACCGGATCCGTCATTCCGGGCCATGATCCGGAATGACGGCCGTTTATGCTTCAGCCTTTGGCGAAGCGCGCCTTCAGCGCCGCCAGCACCGGCGGCGGCACGAAAGCCGAAACATCGCCACCCATCGCCGCGATCTGCCGGACCAGCGTCGCGGTGATGTGGCGCACGCCGGGCGAGGCCGGCAGGAAGACCGTCTGCACATCGGGCCCCATCGTGCCGTTCATGCCGGCCATCTGCATCTCGTAATCGAGATCAGTTCCGTCGCGCAGGCCGCGGATGATGAGCGTAGCGCCCGCGCGACGGGCCGCGTCGACGGCGAGATCGTCGAAGGTCACGACGTCGAGCACGGCCCCCTTCGCCGCCAGCAGCGGGGATGCGACTGCGCGCACCAGATCGGCGCGCTGCTCGACGGGGAGAAGCGGCGCCTTGCCGGGGTGAACGCCGATCGCGACGACCAGCCTGTCGCAAAGCCCTGCCGCGGCGGCGATGACGTCGGCATGGCCGTTGGTCACGGGGTCGAAGGAGCCGGTGTAGAAAGCGGTGCGCGTCATGATCCAGCGTTAGCGGCTGGCATCGCCGGCGACAAGCACCGCCGGCTGCAAAGCCGCGCGCCGCCGCATCGGTTGCCGCAACAGGATCAGGAGAACGGAACGATCGCCGTAAGCGCCGCAACGCTGCCGAGGATGATCGCGACGCAGATCATCAGAGGCGCCAGGAAGGAAACAGGGCGGGACGCGACTTGGAACGGGTAGGCATGCATCGAAGACAGCCTCGCGAATCGAAGAATTACTGCATTTCCGTTGGGTGAAGGCGCCAGCGGGCCGCGCCGCGGCAGGATCGTGACGAAATCGTGACGTTTGCCCCGTTTCGCGCTTTCGATTGGCTTTTCCGGCCGACCGCCCTACATCGCCGGAATGCTGACGATCAACGACATCACCTATCGCCTCGGCGAGCGCCTGCTGCTCGACCACACCGGCGCCGCAATTCCCGATGGCGCGCGCGTCGGTTTCGTCGGTCGCAACGGCACCGGCAAGACGACGCTGTTCAAGATCATCACCGGTGATCTCGGCACCGAGAGCGGCAATATCAGCCTGCCGAAGGGCCGGCGCATCGGCGGCGTCGCGCAGGAAGCGCCAGGCGGGCCGGAATCGCTGATCGAGGTGGTGCTCGCCGCCGACATCGAGCGCACCGCCCTGATGAAGGAGAGCGAGACCGCGACCGATCCGCATCGCATCGCCGAGATCGAGACGCGGCTCGCCGATATCGGCGCCCATTCCGCGCCGGCCCGCGCCGCGATGGTGCTGCACGGGCTCGGCTTCAACGAGGAAGCGCAGCAGCGTCCCTGCTCCGATTTCTCGGGCGGCTGGCGCATGCGCGTCGCGCTGGCGGCGGTGCTGTTCTCGGAGCCCGACCTGCTGCTTCTCGACGAGCCGACCAACTATCTCGATCTCGAAGGCACGCTCTGGCTCTACGATTACCTCGAGCGCTATCCGCATACCGTGATCGTCATCAGCCATGATCGCGAATTGCTGGACACCTCGGTCGACCACATCATGCATCTCGACCAGGGCAAGCTCACGCTCTATCGCGGCGGCTATTCCTCCTTCGAGAAGCAGCGGGCCGAGAAGCAGATGCAGCTCGCCCGCGCCAAGGAGAAACAGGACGCCGAGCGCAAGCATCTCCAGGCCTTCGTCGATCGCTTCAAGGCCAAGGCTTCGAAGGCGCGGCAGGCGCAGTCGCGCGTCAAGCGGCTGGAGAAGATGGAGTCGATTGCGGCGATCGTCGACCGCGACGTCCAGCCCTTCGCCTTCCCGGGCCCCGAGAAGCCGCTCTCGCCGCCGATGATCGTGCTGGAGGATGCGAGCGCCGGCTATGGTGAGCGCAAGGTGCTGTCGCGGCTCAATCTCAGCCTCGCGCCGGACGATCGCATCGCGCTGCTCGGCTCCAACGGCAACGGCAAGTCGACGTTCTGCAAGCTGATCGGCGGCCGGCTCGACGCCATGTCCGGCGAGATGAAGAAGTCGAGCAAGCTGGAGACCGCCTATTTCGCCCAGCACCAGCTCGACGAATTGCGGATCGAGGATACGCCGGTCGGCCATCTACGCGACCTGATGCCGGATGCGCCTGAGGCAAAAGTGCGCTCCAAGGCGGCCCAGATCGGCTTCCCCGCGTCCAAGGCGGATACGCCGGTGAAGCTGCTCTCCGGCGGCGAGAAGGCACGGTTGATGCTCGGGCTCGCGACCTTCCACGGGCCGCATCTGCTGATCCTCGACGAGCCGACCAACCATCTCGACATCGACAGCCGCACGGCGCTGGTCAATGCGATCAACGACTATCCCGGCGCCGTCATGCTCGTCAGCCACGACCGCTTCCTGATCGAGGCCTGCGCCGACAGGCTCTGGCTGGTCGCGGGCGGGACTGTGAAGAATTTCGACGGCGACATGGACGACTACCGCACCTATGTGCTCGGCGCAGCCAAAGCCGAAAGGCGCGGCAAGCCGGCGCCGGAGGCCACTGCGAAGCCGAAAGCGGACGAGCGCAAGGAAGCGGCGACGAAGCGCGTGGCGCAAGGGCCGCTCCGGCAGAAGCTCAACCTCGCCGAGGCACGCATCGCCAAGCTGACGGGCCTCATCGAGAAGGTCGATGCCGCGCTCGCCAACGGCGCCTTTTCGCGCGAGCCCGACAAGGCGCTGCAGCTCTCCCGCCAGCGGGCCGAGCTGGCGGAAGCGCTCGCGGCGGCGGAGGAGGAGTGGCTGGTGCTGGGCGAGGAGCTGGAGAGCGCCTGAAGCACGCGCTTCGGGCCGAACGAACATGGTCCGAGCCAGGCACGCGTTTATCCGAGCAAGCGGCGCATGTCGTGCGCCCGTTCGCGGCGGCGTTTGCCTCTCTGAAACGACTATCGGGGCATGCTCGACGGGTTGCCCGGAGATCCGATGTGGAAACGTCCCTTTATCTACCCGTCAAACGCTTCCTCGAGGGCCTCGGCTATAGCGTCAAGGGCGAAATCGGGCATTGCGATCTCGTCGGGCTGCGGGATGACGATCCGGCCGTGGTGGTCATCGGCGAGCTCAAGCTGACGTTCAATCTGGAGCTCATTCTGCAGGGTGTGGACAGAATGAGCCTCGGCGACGAGATCTGGCTGGCCGCCCAGCTTTCCGCCAAGGGCAAGGGCCGCGAAAGCGATCCGCGATATCGCAATCTCTGCCGACGCCTCGGTTTTGGACTGCTGGGCGTCTCCTCATCCGGCCGCGTCGACGTCCTGGTGTCTCCCACCGCGCCGACGCCCCGGAAGGATCCGCGCCGGCGCTCGAGATTGGTCGAGGAGCATAAACGACGCCAGGGCGACCCCGCCGCCGGCGGAGGCACGCGCAAGCCGATCATGACGGCCTATCGCCAGCAGGCGCTCGCCTGCGCGGCAGCGATGACATCGGCGCCGCAACGGCCGCGCGATCTCAAGCGATCCTTCCCCGATGCCCAGAAGATCTTGCGCCGGAATGTCTATGGCTGGTTCGAGCGCTCCGAGCGCGGCGTCTACGCGCTGACCGAGACAGGCCGCAGCGCGTTGGCGACATGGCTGCCGGAGCCTCCTGCGGGCCAGGATGGCAGCGGAGTGGCTGCCTGAGGTCCGGGCATCCGCCATCGACGGCGCCGCAGCGAGCATCAAATGCCCGCTGCCCGCACCGGAGGCTGTCGCCTAGGCCGGCAGGACGACCACCTTCGTCTTGACCGGCGTGCGGTTGTAGAGGTGGATCATGTCCTGGCTGAGCAGGCCGACACAGCCGCTCGTGACCCCCGAGCCGATCGACTCGGGATCGCTCGACGCATAGATCGTGTAGAGCGTGTAGACGCCGTTCTGATAGAGATGGAGCGTGCGGGCGCCGAGCGGGTTGTCGAGGCCACCCGGCATGCCGCGGGCGTATTTGGCGGCCTCGGGCTGGCGCTTGATCATTTCCTTGGGCGGTGTCCAGGTCGCCCATTCGGACTTGCGCCCGACATAGGCGTCGCCGTTCCAGCGGAACCCGTCGCGGCCGACATTGGCGCCGTAGCGTGTGGCGGCCCCGTCTTCCTCGATGCGGTAAACGTAGTAATTGCCGGGATCGACGATGATCGTGCCGGGCGCTTCCTTGGTTTCGTAGCGCACGGTCTTGCGGAAATATTTCGGATCGACCTTGGTGACGTCGACCGCCGGGATCGGGAATTTCTCCTCAGGCACGGGCCCGTAGACCTTCTCCGCCTCGGCGAGGCTCATGCCGTCGGAGATCGCGCAACCGCCCAGCGTCAGCGCGCCGAGCCCCATGGCGGAGCCGGCCAGAAACGACCGGCGGTTGAGAAGCCCCGCGCGACGCTCCAGCAGAGCAATCTCGTCCATCTTGCCGGAATCGGCATTCCTACCGTCCATGATCATCTCTGGTCGCTTCCCATGTCCTGCTGCCCGACGAGAACATACGCCGGTCTAGTTCCGCTGAACGTCTTGTTGAATTGAGAGTGCCGTCACGGGGCTCCCCTGGCAAGCCCGGGGATGACGGCCGAGCGGACGCCGCTCAGCCCTCCCCGCCCGGCTTCACGATTCGGCCCAACCTGTTGTCGGTGAACAGATAAAGCTCGCGCCCGCCGGGCTCGGCATACAGCACCTGCACCTCGCGTTGGCCCTTGCCGCTCTCGCCGATCAGCACGTCGGTCGGGGCCTTGCCCTTGAGCTTGACCAGCTCGCATTCGGTGATGCCGGGCGCGATCTCCTTGGGAAGCGGCCGTGTCGAGGGGTCGAGCGAGACGCCGACGCTGCACTCGCCTTCCGGCGTCAGCACCGGCTCGCGCGTCGAGATGCCGGCGCTGCCGGTGGTGGTCGTCGTGGTGGTGACGCCACCCTTCGTCTCCGACTGGAAGGCGAAGCCGCCCATGTCGACCGAGCAGCCGCCGAGCGCCGCGGCGCAGAGGAACAGGACAGGCAGTCTCACGCTTTCTTCTCCCAGCGGCCGGCCTCGTCCTGCTGCCAGTAGCTGGCGGCATGTCCGGAAGCCCTCGCCTTCTTCCAATCCTCGCGAGCGGCACTGAGCGCCTCGGGATCGTCACCATCGAATATCAGAACGACGCGCTCGTAGTCTTGCATTGCGTCCGGAATGCGAACGCCATCCGCGCAGATTCTCACCTGCGCGGCATTGGGGTTATGCGCCTGCGTCGTCACCACGATCGGGTTCTTGGCCGCGTCGGCTTCCATCGCCGTGACATGCGGCAGGAAGCTCTCATCGGCATAGGTCCAGAGATGGTCGTCGACGACGCTCATCCGCTCCTGGCTGGAAACCTCGACCACGACCTTCTGACCACGCGCCAGCGCCCGGTCGAGGATGGTCGGCAGGACCTGCTCGAGCGGGCGCGACTGCAGATGGAAGAACAGGATCTCAGCCATAAAAACCCCTGCGACCCAAAACTTTACCGCTACTTCCTGAGAAAGCGAATCACCCTTCGTAATGGTCCTTCACCAGCCGGTCGAGCAGGCGCACGCCCCAGCCCGGTCCCCAGGAACGGTTGATCTCGCTGTCCTTGGCCGCCATGCCCGTGCCGGCGATGTCGAGATGGGCCCAGGGCGTGTCGTTGACGTGGCGCTGCAGGAACTGCGCTGCGGTGATCGAGCCGGCATAGCGGCCGGACGAGTTCTTCATGTCGGCGAATTTCGAATCGATCATCTTGTCGTAGGCCTTGCCGAGCGGCATGCGCCAGACCGTCTCGCCCGTCGCGAGGCCGGCCACCGTCAGGCGCTGCGCCAGCTCGTCGCTATTGGTGAAGAGGCCGGCATTCTCCTGCGCCAGCGCGACCAGGATCGCCCCCGTCAGCGTCGCCAGGTTGATCATGAAGCGCGGCTTGAAGCGGTCTTGCGCGTACCAGAGTACATCGGCCAGGACGAGCCGGCCCTCGGCGTCGGTGTTGATGATCTCAATGGTCTGGCCGGAGAGCGAGGTCACGATGTCGCCGGGGCGCTGGGCATTGCCGTCCGGCATGTTCTCGACGAGGCCGATCACGCCGATGGCGTTGACCTTCGCCTTGCGGGCCGCGAGCGCATGCATGAGACCGACGACGCAGGCCGCGCCTGCCATGTCGCCCTTCATGTCCTCCATGCCGGCGCCGGGCTTCAGCGAGATTCCGCCGGTGTCGAAGGTGACGCCCTTGCCGATGAAGGCGACCGGCTGCTCGTCCTTGCCGGCGCCGTTCCAGCGCATGACGACGACGCGGCTCTCGCGGCGCGAGCCCTGACCGACGCCGAGCAGTGCCCGCATGCCGATCTTCTTCAGATCCTTCTCGTCGAGAATCTCGACCTCGACGCCGAGCTTTTCGAGCTTCTTCGCACGATCGGCGAACTCCTCCGGATAAAGGACGTTCGGCGGCTCGTTGACGAGATCGCGTGCCAGAACGACACCGGCAGCGATGGCATCCGCCGCTTTCAGAGCCTTCTTCGCGGCCGCGGGATCGGCCACCCGGAGCGTGACCGCGATGGAGCCGGTCTCGTCCTTGTCCTTACTCTTCGTCTTGTAGCGGTCGAAGACATAGCTCCGCAGCCTGAGGCCCAGCGCCAGATCGGCGGCCTGTTTCGCCTCCACCATGCCCTCCGGCAGAGCGAGGACGATCTCCGCGCTACGACCGGCGGCAAGCCGGCCTGCGATCACTCCGCCGAGCTTCACGAAATCGAGTTCGCCGCGATCGGCGGCGGATCCGGTGCCGATCGCGATCAGCCGCTCATAGGCGGCGCCTTCGGGCGCAGGCAGCGTCAGCCCGGCATAGGCCTTGCCCTTGAAGCGCTCGGCGGCGGCCGCACGCGCGAGCAAAGCCTGCGCGCCCGGCCCCGCAGCCTCCTGCGCCGCTCCCGAAAGGGTCAGCGCATCGGAAACGAGGACGACGAGATCGTGCCCCTCGACCGTATCCGGGGCTTTGATCTCGAGCTTCAGGCGCTGCGACATGATCCGCTCACAATCTTGCGAAAATAGCTTGGAAGAGACAGTTGGAGGACACGGCGCGGACGATTCCCGTTTGCGCCGCAAATCCGCCTATACCATAGGGTGAGTTCGACGAACCACCTCGGGGCCCTTCGGTTCCCCGCCTGCCGGAAAGCAACGCGTGTTCCTGAACCGCCTCGACCGATACATCCTCAAGACCGCGGCGGGCGCGGCGATCGTGCTGCTGCTCGGCCTCACCGGCGTGATCTGGGTGACACAGGCGCTGCGCGAGGTCGACCTCATCACCGGCAAGGGCCAGACGGTCCTGATCTTCCTGACCGTGACCCTGCTCTCGCTGCCGGCGCTGGTCGCGGGTATCGCGCCGGTCGCGCTGTTCATGTCGACGCTCTACACGCTGAACAAGCTCAACGGCGATTCCGAGCTCATCGTCATGAACGCGGCCGGCATCGCGCCGCACCGCGTCACGCGCCCCTTCCTGGTCCTGACCGTGGCGACGGCCGTCGTCGTCGCCTGGATGACGGTGTCGGTGATGCCGGCAAGCTTCCGGATGCTGCGAGACCTCATCACTCTGATCCGGGCCGATTTCGTCACCAACGTCGTCAAGGAAGGCCAGTTCGTCTCGCTCGATTCCGGCGTGACCTTCCACTACCGCGAAAAGGTGGGCGACTCGCTGGTCGGCATCTTCATGCAGGACCGGCGCGACCCGACGCAGCCCTCGATCTACCTCGCCGAGCGGGGACGCACCGTCGAGGCGGAGGGCCAGAGCTTCCTGATGCTGGAAAAAGGCACGATCCAGCGCGAGGCCAAGAACACCAACACGACCTCGATCATCTCCTTCGAGCGCTACGCCCTCAATCTCTCGGCGCTGACCGGCGATCCGACCGGCGGGGCCGGCGAAGGCGACGGCGACAAGGTGGTCTACAAGCCGCGCGAGCGCTCGACCTGGGAGCTGATCAACCAGAACCCGAACGAGGCCTATTACAAGATCCAGGAAGGCCGGTTCCGGGCCGAGCTGCATAACCGCCTCTCGGCGCCGCTCTACCCCTTCGCCTTCATGCTGATCGCCTTCGCAGCCATCGGCGAGGCGCGCACCACGCGCCAGGGCCGCGCTCTGGCGATCCAGGCGGCGATCATGATCGTCGGCGCGACGCGCATCGCAGCCTATGCCGCCTGGACGGCGAGCGTGCGCTCGCCCGTCGCCGCCGCGATGCTCTATATCCTGCCTCTCCTCGCCATCATCCTGGCGGTAGCCCTCATCTATTACGGCGAGCGGCTGCGGCCCATCCTCGCCCGGCTGACGGCCCCGCTGACATTGCCGCTGGTCAATCTGGCGGCCCGGTTCCGGCGCGCCTGATGCTGCTCTTCACAACCCTCGGCCGTTATCTGACGCTGCGCTTCACCCGCGCGATCATCAGCGTGTTCGGCACCTTCTTTTTCCTGATCGGTACGCTCGACTTCGTCGAGCTGATGCGCCGGGCCGGCGACTCGCCGATCGCCACCACGCCGCGCATCATCATGCTGGCGCTCTATCGCGTTCCGAGCGTCGCCGAGCAGATCTTCCCCTTCGCGGCCTTGTTCGGCGGCATGTTCGCGCTGCTGACGCTGAGCCGGAAGCTCGAACTGGTCGTCGCCCGTTCGGTCGGCGTCTCGGCCTGGCAGTTCCTGCAGCCGGCGGCCGTGGTGGCGGGGGTGATCGGACTGATCTCGATCACGGTCTACAACCCGCTCGCCTCCGAGATGAAGCGCCGCGCCACCGCCCTCGAGACCCGGCTCTTCGTGCGCACCGGCGGACCGGCGGCCGCGAGCGTGCCGGAAATCTGGCTGCGGCAGAGCAGCGTCGACGGCCAGGCGATCATCCGTGCCGCCGGTGCCTTGCCGGACGAGGACGGGCTCTCGCAGGTCGCGATCTTCAACTTCAACCCGGACGGCTCCTTCAGGGACCGAATCGATGCCCGCCAGGCCATCCTGCGACCCGGGCACTGGCAGCTCTCCGATGCGCGTGTGATCTCCGCCTCGGAAGAGCCACAGAATTACAAGAACTACGATCTCGCGACGACGCTGGAGCCGGATCAGATGCGCCAAAGTTTCACACCGCCCGCGGCGGTCGGCTTCTGGTCCATGCCGACGGCCATCGAGCGGACGAAGCGCGCCGGCCTCGACACGACGCCTTATGAGCTGCGATATCAATCGCTTATGGCGCGCCCGCTGCTGCTGATCGCCATGGTGCTGGTGGCAGCATCCGTTTCTTTAAGATTTTTCCGCTTTGGTGGTGTCACGAAACTGGTGATCGCTGGCGTCGCGGCGGGGTTCGTGCTCTATGTGGCGACACAACTGTCGGAGGAACTCGGATCGTCGGGAATCGTCAATCCGGTCGTCGCGGCGTGGCTGCCCGCAGCATTGGGGACGATGCTGGGCGCTCTCGCCCTCCTCCATCAGGAAGACGGGTAAATCTTACTGTGCCTATGGTTAATTTTGCGTTTCACGGATGGGTCAAGGCGTGACGAGCGTGGCACGATTTGCTGCGGCGACGGCGCTTGCCTCCAGCCTCGCCTTCCTGCTGGCCGGCCCGGGCTTCGCCCAGGGCAAGCCCTCGGCAGGGGGCAAGCCGGCGGCGGGAGCCGCAGCGCCTGCCAAGCCGCAGGACCGCATGGTCGTCGATGCGCGTGAACTCGTCTACGACAACGACAAGAAGACCGTCGCCGCCGTCGGCGACGTGCAGATCCTTTATCAGGGCCGCACGATCGAAGCCGACAAGGTCATCTACGACCAGGCGAACAAGCGCGTCACGGCGATCGGCAATGCGCGCATCACCGAATCGAACGGTAGCGTCATCACCGGCGACCGCTTCAACCTGACCGACGATTTCCGTGACGGCTTCATCGATTCGCTCAGGGTGGTGAACCCCGATAAGACCCGCTTCTCGGCGCCCCGCGCCGAGCGGACGGACGGCGAGACCTTCGTCTTCGACAAGGGCATCTACACGGCCTGCGAGCCCTGCAAGGACAACCCGGAGCGGCCGCCGCTCTGGCAGGTCCGTGCGGCGCGCATCATCCACAAGAAGTCCGAGCAGACCATCTATTACGAGGATGCCCGCGTCGAATTCGCCGGCATCCCGATGGCCTATATCCCCTACATGTCGGGGCCGGATTCGACGGTGAAGCGCAAGACCGGCTTCCTGGCGCCAAAATTCATCAATACCGGGGCTCTCGGCTTCGGCGTCGGGCTGCCCTATTTCCTCAATCTCGCGCCGAATTACGACCTCACGCTGACGCCGACCTTCCTCACGCGCCAAGGCGTGCTGGGACAGGTCGAGTGGCGCCACCGGCTGCTGAACGGCTCCTACACGATCCGCGCCTCCGGCATCTTCCAGCAGGACAAGGGAGCCTTCGTCGCAGGCCCGCTCGGTCCCGGCGACGACAGCTTCCGCGGATCGGTCGAGACGACCGGCAAGTTCTACATCAACCCGCGCTGGACCGTCGGCTGGAACGCCGCCATGTCGACGGATCGCTGGTTCTACAAGAACTACCGCATCCTGAACGAGAGCTTCAGCAACACCACCTATCTGCAGGAATCGATCTCGACGGCCTATCTGAACGGCCAGAGCCCGACCGCCTGGTTCGACCTGCGCGGCTACTATTTCCAGCCGCTCAACTATCAGGACTGGCAGAAGCAGCAGCCCGTGGTGCTGCCGGTGCTGGACTACGACAAGCGCATCCACAAGCCGTCCTTCCTGGGCGGCGAGCTGGAGTTCAACGTCAACGTCACCAGCCTGACCCGCGATACGGCCGCCTTCACCCAGCTGCCCGCACAGAAGAACTATCTGATCACCACACCGGGCTATTCGCTCTATGACGGGTGCGCGGTCTACGACAAGAACAACTGCCTCGTGCGCGGGCTGGCAGGCAACGTGTCCCGCGCGACCGCGCAGGTCTCGTGGCGGCGCAACATCATCGATCCGATCGGGCAGATCTGGACGCCCTATGCCTCGCTGCGGGCCGACGTCTTCGCGATCAACCCGGATACCAGCGGCATCATCAATTCGCGCGTCTCGACGATCGCCGACAGCTCGGACGAGGTCTTCGGCCGGGTGATGCCGGCGATCGGCCTGATGTACCGCTACCCCTTCGTCGCCAAGACCGACTGGGGCACGCATATCATCGAGCCGGTGGCGCAGATCGTCGCCCGCCCGAACGAGACGAACAGCCTGCGGATCGCCAACGAGGATTCGCAGAGCCTCGTCTTCGACGCCAACAACCTGTTCGAATGGCAGGGCAAGTTCTCCGGCTACGACCGCGTCGAGGGCGGCACGCGCGCCAATGTCGGCGCGCTCTATACCGGTCGCTTCGGCAAGGAAGCCTATGCCAACCTCCTGGTCGGCCAGTCGTTCCAGCTCGGCGGGCGCAATTCCTACGCGACCGGCGACCTGCTCAATACCGGCCTCGATTCCGGTCTCCAGACGGCGAGCTCCGACATCGTTGCCCGGGCGCAGATCTCTCCGATGAAGGGCTTCTTCCTGACCGGTGCCACGCGCCTGAACTCGACGACCTTCGAGGCGCAGCGCATCGATGCCGCGGCGACCTATTCGACCGGCGTCGTCACGGCCTCGGTCGGCTATGCCCGCTACGAGCCGCAGCCGGATCTCGGCATCCCCCGCCGCCGCGAAGGCCTTTCGCTGAACGGCTCCCTGCTCGTCACCCCGAACTGGCGCGTCAGGGCCGGCGTGCTGTTCGACCTCGACAAGTACAAATACGACCGCGAGCTCTGGCGGAACGCCTATGCCGCCGCCCTGGCGGCGTCGACGGCCATCCCGGCCTATCCGACGACCGGTCCGTTCCAGACCGCCTCGACCTCGCTCGGCATCAACTACACCGACGAATGCACGGTCTTCGACGTCAGCTACTCGCAAAGCTATGCCGACCGGCAGGCCGGCGCGACGAAGGATACGCGCACCGTCATGTTCCGGCTCGAGCTGCGGACTCTGGGCGAGATCAGCTATTCCCAGAACCTCGGCGGAACCTCGACCGGCGACGGCGTGGGCGGCTCGAACTAGAACGCGTGATCCCATCGATATCTGAGAGGCGGATGCACCGATCGGGTTGTTTCGACCTGATCGGATCCGGCTCAAGCAAAGCGACGCGGGCAGCCCTATGGCCCGCGCTTCCGCGACATCGGAGCGTCCCTTGCCGACCCTGCCGCTAGCGCTGACCCAGGGCGACCCCGCCGGCATCGGGCCGGAACTCAGCCTGCGTGCCTGGCAAGAACGCAAAGAGCGCGCGCTGCCGGCCTTCGCCTGCATCGCGAATGCGGAGCAGCTCGCGCGAACCGCCGAGCGGCTTGGATGGCCGATCCCAATCCGGGAATGCTCCTGGGAGGAGGCCCCCGCGGTTTTCCAAGAGGCGTTGCCGGTGATCCCGCTCGCACAGGCGGTCGATGTCCTGCCCGGCAGGCCCGATGCCGTTTCGGCTGCGGCCACGATTGCCTCGATCGACCGGGCCGTGGCGGCGGTCCGGGCCGGACAGGCTGGCGCAGTCGTAACCAATCCAATCGCGAAATCAGTGCTTTACGCGGCCGGCTTCAAGCATCCCGGACATACGGAATATCTCGCTCATCTCGCGGCCGAGGGCGGGGTCGAGCCTCTGCCGGTGATGATGCTGTGGTGCGAGGAGCTCGCCGTCATCCCGGTCACGATCCATGTGCCGCTGCAACGGGTGCCGGAGCTGCTGACGACGAAGCTTATCGTCGACACGGCCCGGATTGTCGCGGCGGGTCTGCGTCAACAATTCGGTATCGCCAGCCCCCGGCTCGCCCTCAGCGGATTGAACCCGCATGCCGGCGAGAACGGAACGATGGGGCGCGAGGACGAGGACATCGTGAAGCCGGCCATCGCGCAGCTCCAGGCCGAGGGTATCGATGCGCGCGGGCCCTATCCGGCCGATACGATGTTCCATGCGCGGGCGCGGGCGGGCTACGACGCGGCGCTGGCGATGTATCACGACCAGGCGCTGATCCCGATCAAGACCATCGCCTTCGACGAGGGCGTCAACGTCACGCTCGGCCTGCCCTTCATCCGGACCTCTCCCGATCACGGCACGGCCTTCGACATCGCCGGGCGCGGCATTGCGAGGCCTGACAGCCTCTGCGCCGCTCTGCGGCTTGCCGCGCGCATGGCCGGACGGCGGGACGCGGCCCATGAGGCGGCGGGCCAGCCATGAGCCAGATCGACGATCTGCCGCCGCTGCGCGAGGTGGTGGAGCGCCACGGGCTGATGGCCCAGAAAGCGCTCGGCCAGAACTTCCTGTTCGATCTCAACCTGACGAGCCGGATCGCCCGCTCCGCCGGCCCGCTCGACGGCGAGACGATCGTCGAGATCGGCCCCGGCCCCGGTGGCCTGACGCGCGCCCTGCTCGCCAACGGGGCGGGCCGGGTCATCGCCATCGAACGCGACCGGCGCTGCCTGCCAGCGCTGGCCGAGATCGCGGCGCGCTATCCGGGGCGGCTGGAGGTCGTCGATGGCGATGCGCTTGCCGTCGATCTCTCGTCCCATCTGAAGGGCGAACGCGCCCGCATCGTCGCAAACCTGCCCTATAATATCGGCACGCCGCTGCTGGTGGGTTGGCTCAGTCTCGAGCCCTGGCCGTCCTGGTGGAGCTCGCTCACGCTGATGTTCCAGCGCGAGGTCGCCGAGCGCATCGTCGCCTCGCCGGAAGAGCGGGCGGATTACGGCCGGCTCGCCGTGCTGGCGAACTGGCGCTGCCGGACGAAGATCCTGTTCGACGTGCCGCGCGACGCCTTCGTGCCGCCGCCGAAGATCACCTCCTCGGTGGTCCAGCTCCTGCCGCGCGAGGAGCCGGAGCCTTGCGACCGGCGCCTGCTGGAGCGGGTGACGCTGGCCGCGTTCGGCCAGCGTCGCAAGATGCTGCGGCAGAGCCTGAAGGCCGTGCTGCCGGACCCGGCGCCCATCCTCGCGGCGGCCGGCCTCGCCGAGACGGCGCGGGCGGAGGAAGTGCCGGTTTCCGGCTTCGTGCGACTCGCGAACGCGCTCGCCGCAGAGCTTCAGGGCAGCTCCTCGGCCAGAAGCTGATCGACGAAGGCGCCGAGCCCCACCGCGCGGCTGCGCTTGAGGCGCTCTGCCGTCAGGATCGCCTTGATCGACTCGTAGGCTGCGTCGAGATCGTCATTGACGATGACGTAGTCGTACTGGCTCCAGCGCGCGATCTCGTCGCGGGCATTGGCCAGCCGCTTGGCGATGACCTCCGGCGCATCCTCGGCCCGGCGCACGAGGCGCGAGCGCAGCTCCGCCATCGACGGTGGCAGGATGAAGATCGTCACCACGTCGGCGCGCGCCTTCTTGACGATCTGCTGTGTGCCTTGCCAATCGATGTCGAACAACACGTCGCGCCCGGCCGCCAGCGAAGCCTCGACCTCCTTGCGCGGCGTGCCGTAGCCGTTGCCGTGGACCTCGGCCCATTCCAGCAGGTCGTTATGCTGGCGCATGGCGTCGAAGGCGTTGCGGTCGATGAAGCGGTAATGCACGCCGTCGATCTCGGACGGGCGCCGCGGCCGCGTCGTCACGGAGATCGAGAGGTCGAGATTGTTCTCGCTCTTGAGATTACGGGTGAGCGTCGTCTTGCCGGCGCCCGAGGGCGAGGACAGGATGAGCATGAGGCCGCGTCGGGCCGGGCGATGGCTCTCGGCCGTCATCTCTCACTCCACATTCTGGACCTGCTCGCGCATCTGGTCGACGACCGTGCGCAAGTCGAGGCCGATCCGCGAGAGGCCGGGGTCGTTCGCCTTGGCGCAGAGCGTCGAGGCCTCACGGCCGAATTCCTGGGAGAGGAAATCGAGCTTGCGGCCGATGGGACCGCCCTTCGCCAGGAGCTCCCGCAACGCCCCGACATGGGCGTGGAGGCGGTCGATCTCCTCGCGGATATCGGAGCGAACCGCGACGAGCGCAGCCTCCTGATGCAGGCGTTGCGGATCGAGCCCGTTGGCTGCGCCCAGCAGGGCTTCGACCTGGGTGGCAATCCGGGCACGGATGGCCTCCGGGCTGCGGGCAGGATGTCGCTCGGCTTCCGTCGTCAGGCGCGAGATCGTCTCGACCTGGCCGAGCACGATCGCCTCCAGCGCCCGTCCCTCGGCGGAACGGGCCTCCTTCAGCGCCTCGGCAATCGATTCGAGGCCGGCGAGTGCCGGCTTCTCGATGGCGCCGAGCGCATCCTGAGCCTCATCGGCGTATTCGACCACGCCGCGGATGCCGAGCAGCCCGTCGAAGGTCGGCGGATTGATGCCAGCAGCCGGCGGCAGCTTCTCAATGGCCTCCAGCAGGGCCGCGAGCACCGTCTCGTTGACGCGGGGGCGCGGCGGCCCTGCATCGCTGGTCACGGAGAGATTGACGTGGAGCGTGCCGCGCGAGAAGGCGCTCGTCAGGCGCTTGCGGGCCGCCTCGGCCAGCACCTCGAAACCGGGCGGAACCCGCACGCGCAGATCAAGTCCCCGGCCGTTGACGCTGCGGATTTCCCAGGCCCAGGCGTGAACGCCGGCTGTCCCCGCCGCGCGGGCAAAGCCCGTCATGCTCTCGATGCCCATTCAATCCCCGCTTTGCGATCCGCTTGCCGCCGCCCTGCCGGGCGCAATGCGGCGGGACCGTAGTGGCGCGCCGCAGCCATCGCAAGCACAGCGGCGCGGAAGATGGGGACGGCGAGCCGTGCCGGGAATGTCTCAGGGCATCTTGAGCTGCGGCAACTGCTTGGGCGAGTTGAGATCGAAGGTCTTGTTCAGCAGCGGATCCCGCGGAGTGCCTTCCGAGGCGTCGAAAGCCCGGGCTCGGGTGCCCGCCACGCCGCCGGCCGGCAGGGCGACAGGAGCCGAGCCGTCGCCCGCGGCGACTGGCTGGGCGCTCGCCGGCGCCTCGGTGCGGTTGTCGGGGCCCGCAGGCGGCTCGACCTTGTCGACGCTGTCCGCCGGGGGCTTGCCGGTCTGCTGCTGGCGCGTCGTTTCGATCTGGCGCCAGCGGCCGACATTGCGGTTGTGCTGGTCGAGCGTCTCGGCAAAGACATGGCCGCCCGTGCCGTCGGCGACGAAGAAGAGCTCCTTCGTGCGCGAATGATTGACCACCGCCTCCATCGCGGCGCGGCCAGGATTGGCGATCGGTCCCGGCGGCAGGCCGGGGATGACATAGGTGTTGTAGGGCGTCGCCTGTGTGATCTCGTTGCGCTGGATCGGGCGACCGAGCGTGCCCTTGCCGCCGACGAGGCCGTAGACGATCGTCGGGTCGGATTGCAGCCGCATCTTCTGGTTCAGGCGGTTGATGAAGACCCCGGCGACGCGCGGACGCTCATCGGCGCGGCCGGTCTCCTTCTCCACGATCGAAGCCAGGATGACGAGATCCTGCGGTGTCTTGATCGGCAGGTCGGCGGGGCGACGCTCCCAGATCCGGCTGAGGATCACACGCTGGTCGCGCGCCATGCGGTCGAGGATGGCCTGCCGCGAGAAGCCGCGCGGGAAACGATAGGTGTCGGGCAGGATCGAGCCTTCCTTCGGCACCTGGGTGATGTCGCCGGTCAGGAGATCGTTCTCGCGCAGGCGCTCGACGATCTGCTCGCTGGTCAGCCCCTCGGGAATGGTGACCGAATGCTCGACCACCTTGCCGCTCGAAATGATGCCGAGGATCTCCTGCGGGCTGACGCGCGCCTTGAACAGGTATTCGCCGGCCTGGAGCTTGTGCCAGTCGCCGCCGATGATGGCGGCGATGCGGAAGGTGAGCGGATGCTCGATCAGCCCTTCGCGCTGCAGAAGCTCGGCGATCTCGGTGAGCCCGCTCTCCTTCGGGATGATCAGCGCACGGTCGCTTGCCAGCGGACCCGGCGACTTGCTCTGGTTGGAGACGATGGCGATGCCGGCCCCGACCACACCGGCGCCGACGAGGGCGAGCGTGAACAAGCCGCTCAGCATGGAGAGGAACGGGCTGCGTCGCCGGTGGCGCACCTTCGGCGGCGGCGCCGGTGGCGCTACGGGCTTGAGGGCCTCGCTCGGGCTTTTTGGGGCGACGCGGGGCGTATCGTTCACAGTTTCAGCGCTCGCAGCACGGGATAGACGACCTCGGCACGATGCTTTCGTCCGCATCGTGCCGGATGAAGAACCGGGCATATCGGCTCCAGGGCCGCATTAGAGCCGGTTTCGTCGCCGCTGTGAACGCGGAATCACGCCTTCAGCAGCATCAGCCGCAAACTCTACCCAAGATTATGGCGAAACCGCGCTGTCGGGACGGGGCAAGGCCGCGGGCAGCGCATCGCGGCGCCCGAGAATCTCCGGCCGAGAAGGGCGCCTCTAGGCCGCAAGATGCTCGGGTCGAGCCCGAGCACGGTGCCTCCCGGTCGTGATCGAGCCGGCCGGTGAAAGCCTCAGCCGTCGGCCCGATAACGCTGCAGCACCAGCGAGGCGTTGGTGCCGCCGAAGCCGAAGGAGTTCGACAAAGCGTACTCGATCTCGCGCTTGCGGGCGACATGCGGCACCAGGTCGATGTCGGTCTCGACGGAGGGATTGTCGAGATTGATCGTCGGCGGCGCGACCTGGTCGCGAATGGCGAGCACGGTGAAGATCGCCTCGATGGCACCCGCCGCACCCAGCAGATGGCCGGTCGCCGATTTCGTCGAGGACATCGACGGGCGCTTCGGCGCGTTCGCCAGCAGCCGCTCGACAGCGCGCAGCTCGATCTCGTCGCCAAGCGGCGTCGAGGTGCCATGGGCATTGACGTAATCGAGGTCGGACGCCGCGATGCCGGCGCGGTCCAGCGCCATGCTCATGCAGCGATAGGCGCCGTCGCCGTCCTCGGCCGGCGAAGTGATATGGTAGGCGTCGCCCGACATGCCGTAGCCGATGACCTCGGCATAGATGCGCGCGCCGCGGGCCAGGGCATGCTCCAGCTCCTCGAGCACGACGACGCCGGCCCCCTCGCCCATGACGAAGCCGTCACGGTCCTTGTCGTAGGGGCGCGAGGCCTTTTCGGGGGTGTCGTTGAAGCTGGTGGAGAGCGCCCGGCAGGCGCAGAACCCGGCGATGCCGATGCGGTTGATGGCCGATTCGGCGCCGCCAGCCACCATGACGTCGGCATCTCCGAGCGCGATCATGCGCGCGGCGTCGCCGATCGCATGCGCGCCGGTCGAGCAGGCGGTGACGGCCGAATGGTTCGGCCCCTTCAACCCGTGCTCGATCGAGACATAGCCCGCAGCGAGGTTGATCAGGCGGCCGGGAATGAAGAAGGGAGAAAGGCGGCGCGGGCCACGCTCCTTGAGCAGGAGCGAGGCCTCATAGATGCCGCCGAGGCCGCCGATGCCGGAGCCGATGGCGACGCCGGTGCGGGTCTGGTCCTCGTAGCTTTCCGGTTTCCAGCCCGCATCCGCCAGCGCCTGCGTGGCGGCAGCCATGCCGAAGACGATGAAGTCGTCGACCTTGCGCTGTTCCTTCGGCTCCATCCAGTCGTCGGGATTGAAGGTCCCGTCGCTGCCGTCACCCCGCGGGATGTTGCAGGCGATCTGCGCCGGCAGGTCGCTGGCGTCGAAGCTGGTAATGGGGCCGGCGCCGCTGGCGCCGGCAAGGATCCGCGTCCAGGTCGGTTCGACGCCGCAACCGAGCGGCGTCACCATGCCGAGCCCGGTCACGACGACGCGCCGCATCGAAACACTACGAGGAGCCATGAGACTTTCTGTATGAAACGACCCTTGGGTCGATCAGCGCCCGATCAGGCGCCTAATCAGGCACTCTTGGCCGAGAGGAACTTGACCGCGTCGCCGACCGTCACGATCGTCTCGGCAGCATCGTCCGGAATCTCGACGCCGAACTCTTCCTCGAAGGCCATGACCAGCTCGACGGTGTCGAGGCTGTCCGCACCCAAATCCTCGATGAAGTTGGCGCTATCGACGACCTTCTCGGGCTCGACGCCGAGGTGCTCGACCACGATCTTCTTCACGCGCTCGGCGACATCGCTCATGGGTCTCTTCCTTAGAAACTGAAAACGCACCGCAGAGCTGCGACGCGCATATGGATCTTCATTCCGACCCGCCGCGCCATCGTGATGATGCACGCGATCCGGAAAGCTTGAAGCCTGCACAAACGCAACAACCGGGTTTTCGTCAAGTCCCCAGGAGCCGGAAAGGCAGCGCGACGGCGCTAGTTAACACACCCTGTCCACAGTGGCGAGAGCGTCGAACGGCTTCTGGAACGCTTCCAGAATGCGCCGCAACCCGTTCAGATCATGGCCATTCCGCCGTTGACGTGAAGCGTCTGTCCGGTCACGTAGCCGGCTTCCGTGCTGGCGAGATAAGCGACCGCCGCCGCCACATCGGCGCCCGCGCCGAGCCGCCCCATCGGCACGTCCGAGAGAATGCCTTCGCGCTGCTTCTCGTTCAGGGCCTGCGTCATCGGTGACTCGATGAAGCCCGGGGCGACCACATTGACGGTGATGTTGCGACTCGCCACCTCCGCCGCCAGCGCCTTGGACATGCCGATGAGACCGGCCTTGGCGGCGGCGTAGTTGCCCTGCCCGGGATTGCCCATCGTGCCGACGACGGAGCCGATCGAGACGATTCGGCCGTAGCGCCTGCGCATCATCGACTTCACCGCCGCGCGCGACAACCGGAAGGCGGCCGTCAGGTTGATCGCGATGACCGCGTCCCAATCCTCGTCCTTGAGGCGCAGGAACAGGTTGTCCTTCGTGATGCCGGCATTGTTGACGAGAATGTCGAGCCCGCCGAGCTTCTCCTCGGCGCTCGGCAGCAGCGCCTCGACCGAATCCTTGTCCGCGAGGTTGCAGGGCGTGATCACGACCCGCTCGCCGAGCTCGGCCGCCAGGGCCTCCAGCGCTTCGGCCCGGGTGCCGGAGATGGCGATGGTCGCGCCCTGGGCGTGAAGGGTTCTCGCAATGGCTCCGCCGAGGCCACCGGTCGCGCCGGTGACCAGGGCCTTGCGGCCGGTCAGATCAAACATGTCCACTCCCCGTTTCCGGCGTTCTGCCGTCTTAGCGTCCGGATTTCCTCCAGACCTTTCCGATCAGCCCTTGCGAGCCTTATAGGCGGCGATGTCCTCGGCCGTGCCGACCGAGGCCGTGGCGGTGCCGGCGGCGATGCGCTTCACCAGGCCGGCGAGAACCTTGCCGCTGCCCAGCTCGACGAAATCGTCCACGCCGGCCGCTGCCATCGCCTGCACGCATTCGCGCCAGCGCACGGTTCCCGTCACCTGCGCCACCAGCGAGGCGCGAATCGCCTCCGGGTCGCTCAGTGGCGCGGCGCCGACATTGGCCATCACCGGCACGACCGGCGCCCGCATCGCAATCTTGGACAGGGCCTCTCGCATCGCCTCGGCAGCCGGCTGCATCAGCGCGCAATGGAAGGGCGCGGAAACCGGCAGCAGCATGGCGCGCTTGACGCCCCGCTCGGTGGCGAGCGCGATGGCGCGATCGATCGCCGCCTTCGCGCCGGAGAGCACGACCTGCCCGCCGCCATTGTCGTTGGCCGCCTCGCAGACTTCGCCCTGCGCCGCCGCGGCGGCGATCTCGCGGGCGAGGTCGAGCTCGGCGCCGAGCAGCGCCGCCATGGCACCCTGCCCCGCCGGCACGGCCTTCTGCATCGCATCGCCGCGGATGCGCAGCAGGCGGGCCGCGTCGCTGACCGAGAAGGTCCCGGCCGCAGCCAGCGCGGAATACTCGCCGAGCGAGTGGCCGGCGACGAAGGCGGCATCGCGCCCGAGATCGAGCCCGGCCTCGGCCTCGAGCACCCGAACCACCGCGAGGCTGACCGCCATCAGCGCCGGCTGGGCGTTGGCCGTCAGCGTCAGCTCCTCGGCGGGGCCTTCCCACATCAAGGTAGAGAGCTTCTGCGACAGGGCCGCGTCGACCTCGTCGAACACCGCCTTCGCGACCGGGAAGGCGTCGGCCAGGCTCCTGCCCATGCCGACGGCCTGGGAGCCCTGGCCGGGAAAGATCAACGCTGTCGTCATGTCGGGAACGCCTCGTCCTGCAAAACTTTTGTATTATGACGCGGCTGTCACAACGGTTTCGCCGCCAAGTCAAGCACGGAGCCCAGCTTTTCCGCTCGTGGGCGGGTTTTACCGTCAGATTCCGGTTGCCATGGCCGTCCGGACACTGTAACGACCGCCTCCTGCTTGTTCGGCCGGAGGCTGAACGGATGGCGCGTGCCTTTTTGAAGGCCGCGCAGACTTCGATGGAGTCGTCATCCTGTGTCTCCGCCTTCGATGAAATCCTGTCGGGCCTTATCCAGGGCTCGGAGGGCTCCGCGCCGGGCGAAGCAGGGTGAAACAGAAAGGCCAAATCTAGATGGCATTGTACGAGCATGTGCTGCTCGCGCGGCAAGATGTCAGCGCGCAGCAGGTCGAAGCTCTTGTCGAGCAGTTCAAGGGCGTGATCGAAGCGAATGGCGGCGCCATCCGCAAGGTCGAGTACTGGGGCGTCAAGTCCCTCGGCTACCGCATCAAGAAGAACCGCAAGGCGCACTACACGCTGCTGAACATCGAGGGCCCCTCCGCCGCCGTGCTGGAGATGGAGCGCCAGATGCGCATCAACGAAGACATCCTGCGCTTCATGACCATCAAGGTCGAAGAGCTGGAGGAAGGTCCGTCGGCCATGCTCCAGAAGCGTGATCGCGACGACCGTCCCGAGCGTGGTGGCGACCGTTTCGAGCGCGGCCCGCGCCGTGACCGTCCGCGTCGTGACGACGAAGTGACCGAAACCGCCGAAGTGGGGGCCTGATCCATGTCGACCGCATCTGCCGGCGCCCGCCGCCCCTTCTTCCGCCGCCGCAAGTCCTGCCCGTTCTCGGGCGAGGGCGCGCCGAAGATCGACTACAAGGACGTCCGTCTGCTCTCGCGCTACATCTCCGAGCGCGGCAAGATCGTGCCGTCCCGCATCACGGCGGTTTCCGCCAAGAAGCAGCGCGAGCTCGCCCAGGCGATCAAGCGCGCCCGCTTCCTCGGCCTGCTGCCCTACGTCATCCGTTGATCCGCTAAGCGGATTTCGGAATTTCCGGAGGCGCCCCGGCGCCTCCGGCTTTCACGTTCAAGATCAACCAGTCGCCCGGCGGTGAGACTCCCCCGGGTTCGTTGAGGCGAGACGCCTCTCACCCTGCCGGGCCAGAACGGCCAGCGAGCAGCGGGACAGCAGGACGGACCATGATTCCGATTGTCGGCATCGGCGCGGGCCTCGTTGCGGCCCTGCTCTTTTCAGTGGTGATCACCGGATCGCCGCTGTCTGCACTGCTGTACTCGGCCGCTCCTCTCCCGATCTTCATCGCCTCGCTGGGCTGGAACCACCGCTCCGGGCTGTTCGCCACGGCCGCGGGCGCGCTCGCCGTCGCGGTGGCGCTGGCGCCGACGGGCGGCGTCGCCTTCGCCCTGATCATCGGCCTGCCGGCCTGGTGGATCGGCTATCTCGCCTTGCTCGCACGCGGCGACGCGCAGGGCACGACGGAATGGTACCCGCTCGGCAATCTCATGGTCTGGATCGCCGCCACCGCCGCGCTCGCGACCGTCGGCAGCGCGCTGGTGATGACCACCGACTACGAGACCTATCGTTCGGTGATCGCGCGGATGATCGAGAACCTGCTGAACGAGATGGTACGCGGCCGTCTGATCGCCCTGCCCGCCGGCATCGAGGTCGGCGAGCTGGCGCAGAGCCTCGCACCCGCCGTGCCGCTCGGCATCGGCGCTTCCTTCGTCACCACGATCACGGCCAATCTCTGGCTCGCCGCCCGCGCGGTGAAGGTCTCCGGCCGGCTGCCGCGGCCCTGGCCCTTCATTCCGGCCACGACGCTGCCGCGCCCCGCGCTGCTGCTCCTGCTCGCCTCTGCCTTCCTCGCCACGCTCGGCAGTTTCGTCGGCGTCGCGGCGATGGCCCTCACGGGCGCCCTGCTCGCCGCCTTCATGTTCTGCGGCTTGAGCCTGCTCCACGACATCTCGCGCGGCCGCCCCTGGCGGGCGCCGATGCTGATCTCGGTCTATGTCGCGCTCGTCGTGATGCAGGCCCTGCTAACGCCGCTGCTCGCGCTCATCGGGCTCGCCGACACGCTGTTCGGCCTGCGCAAGCGTTCAGCGTCGCCGCCTCCGCCTACCCAATCCTGAAAACCAGACCAGACCTGTAAGGAGAAGACAAATGGAAGTGATCCTGCTCGAACGTGTCGCCAAGCTCGGCCAGATGGGCGATGTCGTGCGCGTCCGCGACGGCTTCGGCCGCAACTACCTGCTCGCCCGCGGCAAGGCGCTGCGCGCCACCGAGGACAACAAGAAGCGCTTCGAGAGCCAGAAGCTCGAGCTCGAGACCCGCAACCTCGAGCTGAAGTCGGAAGCCGATGCCGTCGCCGCCCGCCTGAACGGCCAGAGCGTCACCATCCTGCGCCAGTCCGGCGAGTCCGGCGTGCTCTACGGCTCGGTCTCGACCCGCGACATCGCCGAGGCCCTGACCAAGGACGGCTTCAACGTCGCCCGCAGCCAGGTGACGCTGAACACCCCGATCAAGACGCTCGGCCTGCACACCGTCCCGGTCGTGCTGCACCCGGAAGTCGCCGTCACGGTCACCGTCAACGTCGCCCGCTCGGCCGAAGAGGCTCATCGCCAGGCCGCCGGCGAGGACGTCACCGCCCGCGAGGAGTTCGACCTCGACGATCTCGGCCTCGAGGTCGGCGCGGCGCTGGCCGAGGCCGGCGACGACGATCGCTGAGCCGAACCGCTCGGACGACGAGTCAAGGGCGCCGTGGCAACACGGCGCCTTTTTCGTTCCGTGGCCTGTGCAAAGGAGTGGATCACGCATCACGCTGCTGGCAGGAGATGGCGGGGTGGTAATCTAAGAGTCTTCCGAATCAGCCGCCGCGCGTTTCGTATCCAGCGGCCGAATGTCGGCTTGAAGTATCAATCAGCATTGATTTATCGGGACGGCCATGGCCACCGCTACAGCCCTCGTCGCTCGCCTCGACAACCGCGAGGCGGAATACCGCGTCCAGCCTCACAACATCGAGGCCGAGCAGGCGCTGCTGGGCGCGATCCTGGTCAATAACGACGCCTTCTACCGCGTCTCCGACTTCCTGCTGCCGGACCATTTCTTCGAGCCGATCCACCAGCGCGTCTTCGAGCTGAGCTCCAGCCTGATTCGCTCCGGCAAGCTTGCGACGCCGATCACGCTCAAGACCTTCGTCAACGACCTCGATCTCGGCGACATCACGCCGAGCCAGTATCTCGCACGACTGGCCGCCGAGGCGACGACCGTCATCAACGCCGGCGATTACGGCCGTACGATCTACGAACTCGCCGTGCGCCGCCTGCTCATCGGCGTCGGCGAAGACCTCGTCAACGTCGCCTATGACGCCCCCGTCGAGATGGCGCCGCGCGAGCAGATCGAAGAAGCCGAGCGCAAGCTCTACGAACTCGCCGAAAAGGGCCGCTACGAAGGCGGCTTCCAGAAATTCGACGGGGCGCTGCGTCTCGCCATCGACATGGCGGCGAGCGCCTATCAGCGCGCCGGCGGCCTGTCGGGCATCTCGTCAGGCCTGCGCGATCTCGACCAACGCATGGGCGGCCTGCAGCCCTCCGACCTGATCGTGCTCGCCGGCCGCCCGGCCATGGGCAAGACCTCGCTGGCGACCAACATCGCCTTCAACATCGCCAAGGCCTGGCGCGGCGAGCGGCAGGCGGACGGGACGATCAAGACGGTCGATGGCGGCGTCGTGGCCTTCTTTTCGCTCGAAATGTCGTCCGACCAGCTCGCGACCCGTATCGTCGCCGAGCAGTCCGGCATTTCCTCCTACAAGATCAGGCAGGGCCGCATCACCGAGGCCGATTTCGCCCGGCTGACCGATGTCGCCGCGCAGATCGAGCGAATCCCGCTCTATATCGACCAGACCGGCGGCATCTCGATCGCGCAGCTCGTCGCTCGCGCCCGGCGGCTCAAGCGGCAGAAGGGGCTCGATGTCCTCTTCATCGACTACCTCCAGCTTCTGTCCGGCTCCTCCAAGAACAGCCAGAACCGCGTGCAGGAGCTGACCGAGATCACGACCAGCCTGAAGGCGCTGGCGAAGGAGCTCTCGGTTCCGATCATCGCGCTGTCCCAGCTCTCGCGCCAGGTCGAGAGCCGCGACGACAAGCGCCCGCAGCTCTCGGACCTGCGCGAATCCGGCTCGATCGAGCAGGACGCCGACGTGGTCATGTTCGTCTATCGCGACGAATACTACCTCAAGGGCAAGGAGCCGCGCCCCGGCACCGAAGAACACAACAAATGGCAGATCGAGATGGAGGCGGCGCATGGCGTCGCCGAGCTGATCATCGGCAAGCAGCGCCATGGCCCGACCGGGACGATCGCCCTCCAGTTCGACGCCGATGTGACGCGCTTCTCCGACCGCGCCGACGACCTTCGCCTCCCGGACCGTGAATGATGTCTGTCGAAACGCCTGAACCCGGCGCCTATGGCGCGACACTGACCATCGACCTCGATGCGCTGGTCTCGAACTGGCGGCTTCTCGGCAAGCGCGCCGGCACGGAGGCGGGCGCCGTCGTCAAGGCGGACGCCTACGGCATCGGCATCGAGCCGGCCGTAACGGCTCTGAGCCGGGCGGGCTGCCGCAATTTCTTCGTCGCCCATCTCTCCGAAGGCATCCGCGCCCGCAAGGTCGCACCCGGGGCGACGGTCTACATCCTGAACGGCCTGCTGCCCGGAAGCGGCGGGATCTATGCCGAGCATGAATTGTCGCCGGTGCTCGGCTCGCATGAGGAATTGCTGGAATGGGCCTCGTTCCGGCAGACCGGCGCGAAAGTCCGGCCGGCGGCGCTGCACGTCGACACGGCGATGAACCGGCTCGGGCTCTGGCCCGGCGAGGGGCTGAACCTCGCCCGCGAGAAATCGGGCACCCTCGCCGCGGCCGATATCGGCCTGCTGATGAGCCATTTCGCCTCTTCCGAGGACGAAGCCGACCCGGCCAATGCCCGCCAGATCGCCGCCTTCGCCGAGATCGCCGCCGCCTTCCCGGAGCTGCCGGCCTCGCTCCTCAACTCGTCCGGACATTTCCTGAAGGACTGCCCGTCCTACCAGCTCACCCGGCCGGGCTACGCGCTCTATGGCGGCAATCCGACGCCGGGCCGGCCGAACCCGATGCAGCCCGTCATCGGGCTCGAAGCGACGATCATCCAGACCCGCGAGGTCGAGGATGGGACCCAGGTCGGCTATAACGGCCGCTGGACCGCCAAAGGCAAGCGCAAGCTGGCCACGATCTGCCTCGGCTATGCCGACGGCTATCCGCGCAACGGGAGCTGGACCGACACGATCACCGGCGGCTCGGCCCTCGTCGCCGGCGTGGCCTGCCCCTTCGTCGGCTCGGTCTCGATGGACCTGATCATCATCGACGTCACCGATGCGCCCGCGGGCGCCGCCCAGCGCGGCGCAAGCGTCACGCTGATCGGCGGGCCACTCGATCTGGAGTCCGTCGGCGCCGGCGCCAAGACGATCGGCTACGAGATCCTGACCAGCCTGGGTCGGCGCTATCAGCGGCGGTATTTGGGCGGCTGATGGCCAAGCGCGGCCCGACCTATCATTGTCAGGCCTGCGGGGCCGTCTATCACCGCTGGCAGGGCAAGTGCGACGCCTGCGGGACATGGTCCTCGCTCGTCGAGGAAGCGCAAGCGGCGCCGGTTCCGGGCGGCGGGCGCCCCTCGTCCGGCGGGAGGGCGCGGGGCCGCGTCTTCGCGCTGGAGACGCTCAAGGGCGAGACGCAGGACGCGCCGCGCATCGTCTCAGGCATAGGCGAACTGGATCGCGTCACGGGCGGGGGCTTCGTGCCAGGCTCGGTGCTGCTGATCGGCGGCGACCCCGGCATCGGCAAATCGACGCTCCTGATGCAGGCCTGCGCCGCGCTGGCGCTGGGCGGACGGCGCGTCGTCTATGTCTCGGGCGAGGAATCGACCGGGCAGGTCAGGTTGCGTGCCGAGCGCATGGGGCTGGCCGAGGCGCCGGTCGATCTGGCGGCGGAAACCAATGTCGAGGATATCATCGCGACGCTCGGCCAGGGTGAGCGCCCTGCCCTCGTCGTGATCGATTCGATCCAGACCATGTGGTCCGGCGAGGTCGAAAGTGCGCCCGGCACGGTGACGCAGGTGCGCGGCTCGGCCCAGGCGCTGATCCGCTACGCCAAGACCAGCGGCGTCTGCCTGATCCTGGTCGGCCATGTCACCAAGGACGGGCAGATCGCCGGCCCGCGCGTGGTCGAGCACATGGTCGACGCCGTTCTCTCATTCGAAGGAGAAGGGGCGCACTCGTTCCGCATCCTGCGCGGCCAGAAGAACCGCTTCGGCGCGACCGACGAGATCGGCGTCTTCGAGATGACCGGCAAGGGGCTGTCGGAGGTCACCAACCCGTCCGCCCTGTTCCTCGCGGGCCGAGACCAGCCGGCGCCGGGCGCGGCCGTCTTCGCCGGCATCGAGGGCACGCGGCCGGTGCTGGTCGAGATCCAGGCGCTGGTGGCGCCGACCGCGCTTGGCACGCCGCGGCGCGCCGTGGTGGGCTGGGAGAACAGCCGGCTCGCCATGGTGCTCGCGGTGCTCGAAACCCACGGCGGCCTCAGACTCGGCCAGCACGACGTCTATCTGAATGTCGCGGGTGGCTTGCGCGTCAACGAGCCGGCGGCGGATGTCGCGGTGGCGGCGGCGCTGGTCTCCTCGTTGACGGGTGCGATCCTGCCGCAGGAGGCGGTCTATTTCGGCGAGATCGCGCTGTCGGGCGCGGTCAGGCCGGTCTCGGTCGCGGCGGCGCGACTCAGGGAGGCGGCGAAGCTCGGATTCGAGGCGGCGCTCATGCCGGCGGGCGGTGCCGATCATGGCGACGGCAATGGCCTGTCGCTGCGCCGTTTCGGCCATGTGACGGAACTCGTTGCCGATATCGCCGCCCGCGCGCCACGCAAGAGTGTGAAATGACATCGCCGGCAGGGTGACGCAGGGGCGAGGAACGCGTATAGCAAAACCGAAACGGTGGTCCGTCGGCGGGCCGGCCGTCGTGAGTCATCAGCAAAGCGGCCTTCCCAATGCCTGTCACCATTCTCGATCTCGTCGTCATCGGCGTGGTTCTGATCTCGGCTTTGCTGGCCGCGGTCCGCGGCTTTACCCGCGAAGTGCTCGCCATCGTCTCATGGATCGCCGCGGCGGCCGTCGCCTGGGTGTTCCATCCGCAGCTCGTGCCCTTCATCCAGCAATACATTCCGGCAAGCTCGGCGCAGGGCACGATCGCGCTGGTCGCCTCGATCGCGTTGTTGTTCCTCGGCACGCTGATCGTCGTCTCGCTGCTGACGGCGCGCATCTCCGACTTCGTGCTCGACTCGCGCATCGGCGCGCTCGACCGCACCTTGGGCTTCGTCTTCGGCGCGGCGCGCGGGCTGCTGCTGGCCGTGATCGGCTATGTCTTCTTCGCGGCGCTGGTCGGCAACGAGAAGATGCCGGTCTGGGCCAAGGAGGCCAAGGCCAAGCCGATGCTGGAGGAAACCGGACGCTCGCTGATCGCGATGCTGCCGCAGGACGTGAATGCCGACTTCATCAAGAACCTGCTGAAGAAGCCCGGCACCGAGGCTGCGCCCGAACCGCCCGCAGAGGAGCCCCGCGCTCCGGGCACGCCGGCGCCCGTTGCGCCTGCCCCAACCCGTCCCTAATTAGCGCGTAGAAAGTTCGCCTCTAAACCCCGTGTGGAGCTCGCCATGATCTCGCCGACCGAGACGGAGACCGCCTTCGATCCCAACGCCGACCGGCTGCGGGAGGAATGCGGCGTCTTCGGGATCTACGGCCATGCCGATGCCGCGGCGCTGACGGCGCTGGGCCTGCATGCGCTCCAGCATCGCGGGCAGGAGGCGGCGGGCATCGTCTCTTTCGACGGCACCCGCTTCCACTCGGAACGGCGGCTCGGCCTCGTCGGCGATGCCTTCTCGGAAGCGAGCGTCATCGACAAGCTCAAGGGCAAGCAGGCGATCGGCCATGTCCGCTATTCGACGACGGGCGAGACCATCCTGCGCAACGTCCAGCCTCTCTTCGCCGAGCTGCATGGCGGCGGGTTCGCCCTGGCGCATAACGGAAACCTCACCAACGGGCTGACGCTGCGCCGCAACCTCGTGCGCGACGGCGCGATCTACCAGTCGACCTCCGATACCGAGGTGCTGCTGCATCTGGTGGCGCGCAGCCGCAAGCAGAATTTCGTCGACCGTTTCGTCGAGGGCATCCGCCAGATCGAGGGCGCCTATGCCTTCGTCGGCATGACCAACAAGAAGCTGATCGGTGCGCGCGATCCGCTTGGCATCCGCCCGCTGGTGCTGGGCGAGCTCGACGGCTGTCCGATCCTGACCTCCGAGACCTGCGCGCTCGACATCATCGGCGCCAAGTTCATCCGCGAGGTCGAGAACGGCGAGGTGCTTATCGTCTCCGAGAGCGGCATCGAAAGCCACAAGCCCTTCCCGCCGATCGCGGAACGGCCCTGCATCTTCGAATACATCTACTTCGCCCGGCCCGACTCCATCGTGAAGGGCCGCAGCATCTATGAGCGCCGCAAGGCGATGGGCGCCGTGCTGGCGCAGGAATCCCCCGCCAATGCCGATGTGGTCGTGCCGGTGCCGGATTCGGGCGTGCCGGCCGCGCTGGGCTATGCGCAGGCGAGCGGCATCCCCTTCGAGCTCGGCATCATCCGCAACCACTATGTCGGGCGCACCTTCATCGAACCGACGCAGAAGGTCCGCGAGCTCGGCGTCAAGCTGAAGCACTCGGCCAACCGCTCGGTGGTCGAAGGCAAGAGCATCGTGCTGGTCGACGATTCGATCGTGCGCGGCACGACCTCCTTCAAGATCGTCAAGATGATGCGCGAGGCCGGCGCCCGCGAGGTGCATTTCCGCATCTCCTCGCCGCCGATCACCCATCCCGACTATTACGGCATCGACACGCCCGACCGCGAGAAGCTGCTCGCCGCGACGCATTCGCTCGAGGAGATGCGGCAGTTCGTCGGCGCCGACTCGCTCGCCTTCATCTCGGTCGACGGGCTCTATCGCGCCATGGGCCATGAGCGGCGCGATCCGCTGAGGCCGCAATTCACCGACCACTGCTTCACCGGCGATTACCCGACCTCGCTGACCGACGTGATCGGCGAGAGCGCCAAGCAGCAGATCTCCCTGCTGGCCGAAGCCGGCTGAACCGGCGGCGTCTGATGTCCAAGCCTTTGCAGGGGCGCATCGCGCTCGTCACCGGCGCCTCGCGCGGCATCGGTCGCGCGGCGGCGCTGGCTTTCGCCGCAGCCGGAGCCCATATCGTGGCGCTCGCCCGCACCACCGGCGCGCTCGAGGAACTGGACGACGAGATCAACGCGCTCGGCGGCAGCGCCACGCTGGTGCCGCTCGACCTCGCCGATGCGGGCGGGCTCGAGAAGCTCGGTCCTGCGCTGCTGGAGCGCTGGGGCAAGCTCGACATCCTGCTCGCCAATGCCGGCGTTCTCGGTTCCCTCTCCCCGCTCGGCCACGTGACCGAGAAGGACTGGGCCAAGGTGCTCGACATCAACGTCACGGCCAACTGGCGATTGATCAAGTCGCTCGATCCGGCGCTGCGCGCTTCCGACGCTGGACGCGTCATCCTGCTCTCCTCGGGCGCGGCGCATAAATGCCTGGCCTATTGGGGGCCGTACTCGATCTCCAAGGCGGCTGTGGAGGCTCTGGGGCGCACCTATGCGGCTGAGACGGCGACGACCCCGGTCAAGGTCATGCTGGTCAATCCCGGCCCGCTGCGCACCAAGATGCGTGCCGAGGCGATGCCGGGCGAAGACCCGGCGACGCTGAAGACGCCGGAGGATCTCGCGCCGCATCTCGTCACGCTGGCCTCGCCGGACTGGGCCGACAGCGGCAAGATCTTCGACTTCCCGCAAGGCAAGGTGCTGGCGCCGCAGATGCCGGCCTGAGAGCGTCTCGCCGCTCCCGACCATCGGAGGCAGAATGCTCGCAGGTTTCGTCTGGCGTCCGCTTTCCCTCCCGGCCCTCGGCGCGGCTATGGTCCTGACCACCGGGCATGCTCTTGCCGATGACGGGGCGGCATCTCCTCGCCCGGCCATTTCGGACTTGCGCCAAACCTGTCGCTCCGGCCTCACGGAAGCGGCCCTCGATCCGCTGGAGAGCATCGCCCGCCATGACCGGGCTCTGGCGGCCTGCAATGCCTTGATCGACAAGGGCGGTCTCGCAGGTGACGCGCTCGCCGCGGCCCTGCTCGATCGCGCAGACCTGCTGGCGCCGGGAACGGGCGCAATCTACGCGCGAGCGCTCGCCGATTACGACCGCGCCATCGCGCTTGCGCCGACGCTCGCGGTCGCCTTCTGGAAGCGCGGAAAGGCCCATCTATTCTACATGCGGGATCTTCCGCGGGCCTTGAGCGATCTCGACACCGCCATCCGTCTCGACCCTGCGCAAGCAGAGTTCCTCGTAACGCGCGCCTCGATCCAGGCCTCGCTCGGTGAAGCGGACAAGGCGCTCGCCGATCTCGATCGCGCTGTCGCCCTCGCCCCGGGATTGGAAAAGGCGCGCACGGTCCGCGGCCTGACCTATTTCAACAGAGGCGACACGGCCCGTGCCATCGCCGACTTCAGCGAGGCGATCCGTCTCGCGCCCGAATCGGACGCGAATTACCGGTTCCGCGCCGCGGCCCGGCATGCCGCAAAAGACGAGGACGGGGCTCGGGCAGACGAGGCGAAGGCCGAGGAGCTCTCGGCGCGCGACGCGGGCAAGCCAGCCGGCGTCACTCGGCCCTGAGCCAGCGCAGCAACCCGGCCTGATCGCCGCTCTCGACCGCCGCAGCGACCCGCCTGCCGACGGCGGCGCCGAATTTGTAGCCGTGGCCCGAACAGGCCGAGACGACCGTGACCCGGCCGATCTGCCGCGAGAGGAACTTCTTGTCGGCGGTGAAGGTGTAGGCGGACGCGGTGCTGGTCGCCGGAAGCGGCGTAGTGGTTGGGGATCTGCGGTGCCTGCTCGAACAGCGTCACCGCATGCCCGCGCCGGTTCAACGACCAGGCGGTCGAAAGACCGGCGATGCCGGCGCCCACGACCGCGACACGCATCAGCCCTTGCGTTCCTTGTCGTAAGGATTGTGGCCGCCGCGCGTATGCAGCCGGATCGGCGTGCCCGGCAGCTCGAAGGCCTCGCGCAGATTGTTGACGAGGTAGCGGGTGTAGGACACCGGCAGGTGGTCGAGCTGATTGCCGAACAGAGCGAAGGTCGGCGGCCGGGCCTTGGCCTGCGTCATGTAGCGGATCTTGATGCGACGCCCGGCCACCGCCGGCGGCGGATGGGCCGAGAGAACGCCTTCGAGCCAGCGGTTGATGCGCGCGGTCGAGACGCGGCGGTTCCACACCTCATAGGCCGAGAACACGCCCTGCATCAGCCGGTCGATGCCCTCGCCGGCGAGGCCCGAGAGCGGGATGATCGGCACGCCGCGCACCTGCGCCAGCAGATGGTTGGCCTTCTCCTTGAGTTCGGCGAGCAGGCCCTGCTTGTCGGCGACAAGGTCCCATTTGTTGAGGCCGATGACGACGGCCCTGCCCTCGCGCTCGGTCAGGTCGACCAGCGTCAGATCCTGCTTCTCGAAAGGAATGGTCGCATCGAGCAGCACGACCACGACCTCGGCGAAGCGGATGGCGCGCAGCGAATCCGCGACGGAGAGCTTCTCCAGCTTCTCCTCGATGCGGGCGCGCTTGCGCATGCCGGCCGTGTCGAAGAGCTTGACCTTGCGGCCGCGCCATTCCCAGTCGACCGAGATGGTGTCGCGGGTGATGCCGGCCTCAGGGCCGGTGAGCAGCCGCTCCTCGCCGATCATGCGGTTGACCAGCGTCGACTTGCCGGCGTTGGGCCGGCCGATGATGGTGACGCGCAGCGGCCGGTCCGGATCGATATCCTCTTCGGTCCCCTCGCCTGCGACGTTCTCCCAGGCGGCCTCGCTCTCTTCCCCATCCTCATCGGGCTCATCGTCGATGAAGGGGGCGAGCGCTTCCAGCAGATCCGAAGTGCCCTCGCCATGCTCGGCCGAGAACGGCACGGGATCGCCGAGCCCGAGCGAATAGGCGTCGATGATGCCGTCCGCGCCCTTTTTGCCCTCGGCCTTGTTGGCCAGCAGGATCACCGGCTTGCCGGAGCGGCGCACCAATTCGGCGAAGGGCTGGTCCATCGGCGTCAGGCCCAGCCGGGCGTCGATCATGAAGACGACGACATCGGCCTGGGCGATCGCCATCTCGGTCTGGGCGCGCATGCGGCCGAGAAGCGAATCCTTGTCGGCCTCTTCCAGACCGGCGGTGTCGATGACCTTGAAGCGCAGATGGCCGAGCGAGGCGTCGCCCTCGCGGCGGTCGCGCGTCACGCCCGGGCGGTCATCGACCAGCGCGAGCTTCTTGCCGACGAGCCGGTTGAACAGGGTCGACTTGCCGACATTGGGGCGCCCGATGAGGGCAACGATGGCTGTCATTCGCTTCACATCTTCCGTCGTCATCCCAGCCACGCAAAGCGCAGAGCCGAGATCCATTGCCTGAACCTTAGCTGGAAACGCTCAGGCATGGATCCCGGGTCTCCCTGCGGTCGCCGGGATGACGCGCGCGATGATAAGGGTTTTTTCTAGTTCTGCACCGTCACCGGCCCGCCACGGACCAGCGCGAGGTAGAGGTCGGCCCGCTGACGCTCGGCCTGCGGTGTCGCCGGATCGGTGACGATGGCGTCGAACCAGCGCCCGGCATCCTCGAAGAGGTTGTTCTTCAGGGCCGAGACGCCGAGGAATTCGCGCGCGGAATGGCGCCAGATGCCCTGCGGCGTCGCCAGCGGCTCCAGCGCCTGCTTGATCTCGGCATAGGGAACGAGATCGACGCGCAGGATGCCGGCGCGCAGCCGGGCCAGGTCGCGATAGCTCTGGTCGAGCGAGCCGTCATTGGCGAGCGCGTCGAAGGCGGTGGCGCCGGCGGCGGGATCGTTCTTGGCCGTCTCGGCGGCGAGACGGAAGCGGGCGATCTCGCGATAGCCGGCCGGTGCACCCGCGGCGAGCTCCTTCAGGATCGACTCAGCCTGGGTGCTATCGCCGTCGCGCGAGGATTTCAGCGCCGCCTCGAAGCGCGCGCCAACGGCCGCCGCTGCCTGATTCTGCTGGTGCTGCCAGAACTGCCAGCCGGCCATGCCGATGACGGCAAGCACGGCCAGCGCCACAGCGGCCCAGCCGTACTTCTTCCAGAACTGCGCCGCCTTGTCCCGGCGGACTTCCTCATCGATCTCGCGAAAAATATCGGCCATTTGACTGTCAAAATCCCTGTTGGGAGCCCGGTAGCATTTTCACGGCCGGAATGCGAGCCGGTTCAACGACCGTGGCGTCGCAGATTGCAGCATCGACATGGACGGCCCGGCCGCCGCCATGGCAGAACACGGCACGAGGCTTGCTGTGACTCGCTGGAAAGCGGGCAGATCGCCGCTGCGGAGGCCGACATGGCTCAGAACATCATTTCGCGTTACGGCATGGCTGCTCTCGCCCTTGCCACCCTTGCCCTTGGCACCGTCACCTTGCCGGCGAGAGCCGCCTCGGAGCCGGTCAAGGTCAAGGTCTTCGTCGCGGCGATGTTCGAGATCGGCGAGAATACGGGCGATCGCGCCGGCGAATTCCAGCACTGGTACGAGCGCTACTGGATGAAAAGCCCGCCCCATGCCGTCAAAGGCGCGCTGAAGCCGATCTATTGCAACGATGACGGCGTCTGCGGGGCCGTGCTCGGCATGGGCAAAGTCAACTCCTCCTCCTCGATGCAGGCGATCCTGCTCGATCCGGCCTATGACTTCTCGCAGGCCTATTTCATCCTGAGCGGCGTCGCCGGCACGCCGCCCTCGCGCGGCACCATCGGCGACGTCTCCTGGGCGAGCTGGCTCGTCGATTACGATCTCGGCCATCGCTGGGCGCCGGAGGAAGGCAAGCCGGGCGAGCCGGTCTTCATGCCGCGCAAGGGCTATGAGAGCTACCGCGTCTTCCAGCTCAACCCGGCGCTGGTCGGCTGGGCCGTCAAGCTGAGCCAGGGCACCAACCTGCAGGATTCCGATGCGGCGCGGCAATACCGCATGCGCTATCCGGAGAAGCGCGCGCAGGCTGCGCCGGCCGTGACGACCGGCACGCATATGACCGGCGACACCTTCTTCCACGGCCCCGGCCTGTCGAAGGAGGCCCAGTACATCGCCAAGCTCTACGGCGCCGACGACTATGTCATCACCGAGATGGAGGCGGCGGCGATCACGCTGGTGATCAAGCGCCAATTCGGCACCGACCGTGTCCTGAGCCTGCGCGGCGCGGTCAATTTCGACCAGGGCAACCCGAACGAGACGACGTTGCAGCATCTCGACCCGGCGCCGGGTCAGACCGCCGGCGGCTTCGCCGAAACCGTCGCCAATATCGAAGCGGCCGGCTCGCGCGTGGTCGATCACATCGTGACGGACTGGCCGGAATGGCAGAAGGGCGTGCCGCCGCTGCCGGGGAACTGAGACTGGAAGCGTCATTCTCGGGCGAAGCGAAGCGCGGACCCGAGATCTCAAGACGAGAAAGCACTGGTTTCCGTCATGCTCGGGTCAAGCCCGAGCATGACGGCTGCGGTCAGCCCGCCCTGAACAGCAGGCTGCCGTCGCCATAGCTGTAGAAGCGGTATTGCTCAGCGATCGCATGGGCATAGGCGCGTTTCATCACGTCGAGTCCGCAGAAGGCGGAGACGAGCATGAACAGCGTCGAGCGCGGCAGATGGAAATTGGTCATCAGCACGTCGACCGCGCGGAAGCGATAGCCCGGCGTGATGAAGATCGCCGTGTCGCCGGAGAAGGGCCGGATCGCCCCGTCCTCGCCGGTCGCGCTTTCGAGGAGGCGCAGCGAGGTCGTGCCAGCGGCGACGATGCGCCCGCCCCTCGCCTTCACCGCGTTGAGCGCGGCCGCCGTCTCCGCCGAGACCGTGCCCCATTCGGCATGCATGCGGTGTTCGTCGGTGTCATCAGCCTTGACCGGGAGGAAGGTGCCGGCGCCGACGTGCAGCGTGACGAAATGGCGGGAGACGCCGCGTGCTTCGAGACCTGAGAACAGCTCCGGCGTGAAATGTAAGCCAGCCGTCGGCGCCGCGACAGCACCCTCATGACGGGCGTAGGAGGTCTGGTAATCGCTGGCATCGGCGTGGTCGGCGGGCCGCTTGCCGGCGATATAGGGCGGCAGCGGCAATTCGCCGAGCCGCGCGATCGCCTCGTCGAGATAGGCGCCGGTCAGGCTGAAGCGCAACTCGACCTCGCCGCCCTCGCCCTTCTCCAGGACTTCGGCCTGCAGGCGGCCGAGCTCGCAGGCATTGCTGGCGCCGTCCGCGTCGAACATGACGGTCTCGCCCAATGCCAGCTTCTTGGCCGGGCGGGCGAAGGCGCGCCAGCGATCCTCGCTCTCGCGCTTGTGCAGCATGATCTCGACGCGTGCCGAATCCTCGCCGCGATAGCGCCGGCCGCGCAGGCGCGAGGGAATCACACGGGTATCGTTGAGAACGAGCGCGTCGCCCGGCTGCAGCAGGGACGGCAGGTCACGGATGCCGAGATCGGCGAAGGGCTGGGCTGCGTCAGGACGCACCACGAGCAGACGCGCCGCATCGCGCGGGCTTGCCGGCCTCAGCGCGATACGGTCCTCGGGCAGATCGAAATCGAAGAGGCCGACATCCATCGGTCTACATCTCTCTTCAAACGCAAAGAGCCCTCATTCCGGGCGTCGAGCGCGGCTGGCGCCGCATCTCCCGGAACGAGGGCTCGGGTTGAGCGAAGCGATCAGGCCGCGTCGGCCATCACCTTCATCGAGACGATGGAGTCGGGATCGCGCACGGGCTCGCCGCGCTTGATCTTGTCGACATTCTCCATCCCTTCGACGACCTGGCCCCAGACGGTGTACTGCTTGTCGAGGAAGCGGGCATCGTCGAAGACGATGAAGAACTGGCTGTTGGCCGAGTTCGGGTTCTGGGAGCGGGCCATCGAGCAGATGCCGCGGACATGCGGCTCGGCGTTGAATTCCTGCTTCAGGTCAGGATAGTCCGAGCCGCCGGTGCCCGTGCCATGGGGGCAGCCGACCTGCGCCATGAAGCCGTCGATGACGCGGTGGAAGACGATGCCGTCATAGAAGCCCTCGCGAGCGAGCGTCTTGATGCGCTCGACATGGCCCGGAGCGAGGTCGGGGCGCAGCTTGATGACCACCTTGCCCTTGGTCGTCTCCATGACGATGGTGTTTTCTGGATCGAGCGACATCAGCTCTGCCTTTCGTTAAGCGGCACGTGGCCGTGGAAGCGTATGATGAAGGGTCGCCCCGCGATACTCGCTCCGAGGCCCTTCGACAACCTGATCGGCGTGCAGGCATGCACGGCGGCAACGGCGGACTCGCTGAAGCGTCTCTGGAACGCGGGATCGCCGCGCCGGGTTTCCCAGGTCACGCGCGGCTGGCCGAACAGCGTGCCGTCACGCCGCAGGCTGAAGCGGAGCGAGACCATCGCGCCGGTCAGGTCGCCCGGCAGCGGCGGCGGCTGCCAGCAGCGGCGCAGGGCCGGCGCGATATCGGTGAGCTTGTCGACGGCCTCACCCGGCTCGTTCGGCGTCTGGGGCGAGACGTCGCCGATCAGGCCGATCTCGCCCGCGCCGCCCCTGAGGCGAGACGGGCCGATCCGGCGCTGATCGATGCCGGGGATGTCGTTGCCGCTGAACGGCCCACCGACGCCCGGAGCGTAGCGCTGGCCGCTCTGCGGCGGCAGGATCGGGTTCTGCGAGCCGGAAGGCGGCGGCAGAACCGGATTCTGCGAGCCGGAGGGCGGTGGCCGGCCGAGATCGAGCGTTTCCTGCGCGGCGGCCGGCGCGAGCGCCGCGCCGAGGAGAAAGGCAGTCAAGACGAGAGGGCGCATGGCCTGCTCCTTTGCACCAGCCTGCCCCATCCGCCGGAGACGCTCACGCCTGACTTGGCCGGCTTACTTGGCCCGCTTACTTGGCGTCGGCCTGCATCCGCATGGAGACGATCTTGTCCGGGTTCGTGACCTGGCCGCTGCCGGGCGCGCCCTTCTTGATCTTGCGCACGGCATCCATGCCGGAGACGACTTCGCCGAAGAGCGTGTAGCTGCCGGTCAGAGAGCCGCAGCCCTCGTAGCAGATGAAGAACTGCGAGTTGGCGGAATTGGGCGATTGCGAGCGCGCCATGCCGACGGAACCGACCTTGTAGGGCGTCTGGCTGAACTCGGCCGGGATGTTCGGCAGGTCGGAGCCGCCGGTGCCGGTGCCGGTCGGATCGCCAGTCTGGGCCATGAAGCCGTCGATGACGCGGTGGAAGACGACGCCGTCATAGAAGCCGCGCTTCACCAGCGCCTTGATCTGCGCGACATGCTTCGGCGCCAGATCGGGCCGCAGGCGGATCGTCACCGGGCCGTCCTTGGTGGTCAGCACCACGGTGTTGTCGGGATCGGGCTTCGGCGCGGCAGTTTGGGCCTGGGCAAAGCCGAGCGAGGCGAGAAGGGCAAAAGCGGCGAGCGAGCTGCGCAGCATGAAGATCTCCATGGCCGCAAATGAGGCGGCGACCTTTCGGTCAGTAGCGATATCCTTTGGCCGGAACAAGGCATGCGGCGGCCGCGAATCCAGCCTTGTTGCACTGCACAAGTGCAGCCGAGAATGAATTTGCAAAAAGTTGAGGCTGGAGGTGCCTAAACTGATGACAACTCCGTCACAATCGGCTAATCCTTCTTGCGCTGGGCACGCTTTGTTAAGGCAAGGCGCCGCGGACCAGGTCTCGGGAGGAACGAACGCCCGCTAGTATGCAAGTCGTACGCACATAGACGTACGCCGATACTGCGGAAAAAGGCGGACTCACCAAGGCAAGGCTGCGGCCTTGCCTTTTTTCTTTTGGGGCTCCCGTTGAGGCGCCGCGTGAGGGACGCCCCAGCCTGAATCGATATGGCGACTGCGAATGGCGGGCTCGAACCGCCCTTTTTTCGCTGCCGCTTCGTCGCCCGAGCCGTTCTTTCGATCATGGCGAAGCCGTGGAAGGCATGGGGGCTCGAAAGCCGGCCCCCGCGCCAAGAACTAAAGCACGGCTTCCGTTGCCCGGGATCTCCAGAGCCGTTCCCGATCGGGCTCCGGCGACAGATCAAAACTTGCCACGGTCCCGGTTCGGATGTGACGTCGCAGAGCATCGCTGCGCTGCGTATCGATCCGAAGCCTGCCCAGGTCGTGGAGTTCCTGAAGCCGTGTGCGCGAAACCGCCAGCTCGGACGCCAGCAGACGATCGAGGCGCGTGCCGACCTGAAGCGGCACCGTCAGCGCGATCTCCAGTTCCGTCCAACAGGGCGCTTCACATACGACATCCTTCAAGATGTCGTACTCGGAGAACTCGTCGATGCGTTGCGACTTGCGCCTCAATGCATCGAGATTGAACGCTTCTGCCCGGATCCATTGCGGATCGTTGGACTGAAGCGCCTCCAGAACCGAAGGGTCGATATCGCGAAGGTTGCGTCGCTCGAAGAGCGGACGGTTCCAGGTTTTTTCGCAATCCACGCATTTGTAGATGAGCCAGGCGTCAAGCTTGCGGCCATTGGCGTTGAGCCGGATCTTCCCACTGGATTGGAAGGCTTTCAGCCCGCCGCAACCGCTACAAGCAATCCAAGGCCGGGGGGCGGTTTTGGGCGTGATGGTCCAACGGACCCGAAGTGCTCTGCACATAGTCGTCTTGGTCTTCCGTTCGGAAGTTCACCAAGATGGCGCGAGAGAGACCCTTGCCGGGCGCGGTATGGCGGTGTCGTGATGGTCGAAGAGCAGAGACAGCGGGAGCTGTGCTGGCCCATTTGAACAGTGCCAAACCGGTCTCTCGCCACCACCCGACGAACGCATTCATACGCCGACGGCATTTCGCCATCGGCTGTACGGGTGAACTGGATTGAGACCGGACTTACTTAGGCAAAGTCTACCTCGAGGCACCAAAGCTCTTCGACGACAGCGATAGCAGGTGATCGACGTGAGCGGGAGCCCCGCCCAGCGTGCGACGAGAAGAGCCGCCGGATGAGATAATTCTGCAACGGCGCCCGATGACGGTGACCGAGCTGAAAAGCGCGCTTGAGAACGCAGCGGCCGCTTCAGAAGTCGTAATTCGCCCAGATATACCAGACGAAGACGAAGATGACGGCCGCGATGACCGAGGTGATCGCCGCCTTCTTCAGCAGCCCGGGCAGGACCGGCGCGCCGGGCTCGGTGCCGTCGACGACCTCCCCGCTTTCCTGCTGGCTGCGGATGCCGAAGGGCAGCACCGCGAACAGCACCGTCCACCAGATGATGAAATAGACCGCAAGCGCGCTGGCGATGGTCATGGCGTGGTCCCTGTCAGCGCGATGCAGGAAAAGGCGACGCGCGCCTCGGTCGGAACACCGAAACGGGCCGTGTGGCGCGCCGGCAGGCCGTTCGGGAAATGCTTCACATATTCGGCGTTGCAGGCGGCGTAGTCGGCCGGATCGGTGATCAGCATCGTCATCTGGACGACGCGATCGAGAGCGCTGCCCGCCTCTGCCAGGATCTCGGCGATCCGGCCCAGCGCGTTGCGCACCTCCTCGGCCGGTGTCGTGCCGCGATGGATGCCGCGCGCCGGATCATGCGGCGCGGAATGCCCGGAAACGAAGACGAGGCCGCCGGCGACCGTCGCGGCGCTGAAGGGGCGCGGCGAGCCGGGTTCAGGCTGGCCGAGAAAGCTGATGTCGGACATGGCTCAGGCCTGCTCCAGCTCGACCAGCGTGCCGAGGAAATCCTTGGGGTGCAGGAACAGCACCGGCTTGCCATGGGCGCCGATGCGCGGCTCGCCGGAACCGAGCACGCGGGCGCCCTGCTCCTTCAGCCTGTCGCGGGCGGCGAGGATGTCGTCGACCTCGTAGCAGATGTGATGGATGCCGCCGTCCGGGTTGCGCTCGAGGAACTTCGCGATCGGAGAATCGGCGCCGAGCGGCTCGAGCAGCTCGACCTTGGTATTGGGCAGTTCGACGAAGACGACGGTGACGCCGTGCTCCGGCTCGGGCTGCGGCTGCGAGACGCGCGCGCCGAGCGTGTCGCGATAGAGCGCCGTCGAGGCCGCGAGATCCTTCACGGCGATGGCGACGTGGTTGAGGCGTCCGATCATGTCTCTCTTCCCGCTCACACCCATCCTCGGAAACGCCACGTCATCCCGGCCAAGGCGCAGCCGCGCCGATCCGGGATCCATCGAAGGGCGATGTCCCGCCTGATGATGGATTCCGGATCTCCGCTTCGCTGCGTCCGGAATGACGGCGCGTGACCATACGAGATCCTACTCTAGACCTCGATCACCAGCGCATGCACCTGGGGCTTCTTGCCCCATTCCTCGTTGACGGCGCTGCGAACGCCGCGCTCCAGCGCATTGCGCAGAGCCTCGGGGTCGCGGCGGCGGGCCTTGGGAATGCCGTCGAGCAGTTCCGCGACGGTGTCGGCGACGTATTCTTCGAAATCCGTGCCGTCCTGCGTGCGTGGCGGCAGGCCGAGGATGGCGATCTCCGGCTCGCCGGCGATGCCACCCTTCTCGTCGACCGCGACCGCGACCGAGACCATGCCGGCGAAGGAGAGCCGACGGCGCTCGGCAATCGTCTTCTCCAGCGAATTCACCAGCAGGCTGCCATCCTGATAGAGCCGGCCATGCGGCGCCTCGTCGATCTTCCGCGCCCCCTCGGCCGAGATCGCGACGACATCGCCATTGACGGTGCGCAGCACATGCTTGACGCCGAGGCTGCGGGCGAAGCTCTCATGCTCGGCGAGGTGCAGATCCTCGCCATGGGCGGGGATGGCGATCTGCGGCTTCAGCCAGCCATAGAGCCTGGCCATCTCCTCACGGCGCGGATGGCCGGACACGTGCACGAGATGGGTGCGGTCAGTGATGATCTCGATGTTGTCGCGCGCCAGGGCGTTCAGGATGTTGCCGACCGATTTCTCGTTGCCGGGGATGGTGCGCGAGGAAAAGATCACGCGATCGCCGGCCGAAAGCGCGATCTCGGGATGGTCGTCGGCGGCGATGCGCGAGAGCGCGGCGCGCGGCTCGCCCTGACTGCCGGTGACCAGCGCCACGACCTTGTCGCGCGGCAGGTAGCCATAGGCATCGACCGGGCGGAAGGACGGGATGCCGTCGAGATAGCCGCATTCGCGCGCGACATCGATGACGCGGTCCATGGCGCGTCCGACGACGACGACCTCGCGATCATTCGCCATCGCCGCTTCGGCGACGGCGCGCAGCCTTGCGACATTGGAAGCGAAGGTGGTGACGGCGACACGGCCCGGCGCGGAGGCGACCAGTTCCTTCAGCTTGGCCGCGACATCGGCCTCGCTCGGGCTGGTGCCGTCGCGCATCACGTTGGTCGAGTCGCAGATCAGGGCGAGCACGCCCTCCTCGCCGAGCTCGCGCAGGCGCTTCTCATCGGTCGGCAGGCCGACGCGCGGGGTCGGGTCGATCTTCCAGTCGCCGGTATGGACGACGAGGCCGGCCGGGGTGCGGATGGCGAGCGCGTTCGACTCGGGGATGGAGTGCGCGACGGGCACGAACTCGATGTCGAAGGGGCCGAGCGTGATGCGCCCGCCCTGCGGCACGACATTGATCTCGACCTTGGGCGCGCCGGGCTCCGAGAGGCGGCGCGTGCCGAGCAGGCCGGCGGCGAATCGCGTGCAGTAGACCGGGGCGCGCAGGCTCGGCCAGAGCGCCGCGAGCGCGCCGATATGATCCTCATGGGCGTGGGTGATCACGATGCCGATGAGGTTCGCCCGCTCCTCGATGATATAGCGCAGGTCGGGCAGGACGATGTCGACGCCCGGCGCCTCCGGCCCGGCGAAGGACAGGCCGCAATCGACCAGGATCCATTTTCGCCGCCCTTCCGGCCCGAAGCCGTAGAGGGCAGCGTTCATGCCGATCTCGCCGAGGCCGCCAAGGGGAACGAAAACAAGCTGGTCGCTGGAACGGGTCACGGATGATCCTGCAGGCACGGAGAGCCGCCAGCGGCATGCCTCATCGCACGCCGGTCGCGGCTTCCTGGAAGATGTTTCGGAAAACGCAGGTCATCCCGGACGAAGCGAAGCGGAGATCCGGGATCCATGCCGGACCCTTTCCGGTCGGCGTTCCGGCATGGATCCCGGGTCGTCCCTTGGCCGTCCGGGATGACCGCGTTGAACCGGAAATGTCCTTTAGCACGGTCGTGTCGCGGCAGGCCAGCATTGCCGCCCGCCACCTCAGGGCGCCCCGAAGAACAGATCGCCCGCATCGATCAGGCGTCGGCCGGTTTCGGTTTCGAGCTCGAGGCGGCCGGTCGGATCGAGGCCGTAGAAACGGCCCGCAAGCGGCCCTTCCGGCAAACGGATCGTGATGGTTTCGCCGAGGAAGGCGGCACGCTCGAGCCAGGCGGCGCGGATCGGGCCGAAACCGCCGGGTTGCGACCAGACGGCGTGGCGCTTCGCCCAGGCGTCGCTGAGTGCGAGCAGCATCGCCTCGACATTCGCGCGGGGCGCGGCGGTCTTCAGGTAAGTCGCCGGATAGGGCGTGTCCGTCGGGCAGGAGGCGATGTTGACGCCGCAGCCGAGGATCACGTTGAGCCTCCCTGCCCGGCTTTCGCCTTCGAGCAGCAGGCCCGACGTCTTGGCGCCGCCGAGCAGCAGGTCGTTCGGCCATTTCAGCTTGAGCCCGCCGGCGGCGGGGCCGAGCAGTTGCGAGGCGGCATCATGCAAGGCGAGCCCGGCGACGAAGCCGAGCTGCGGCGCCAGCGCCGGCTCGCACGGGTCGGTCAGCAACAGGCTGGCGTAGAGGTTGCCGGGCGGCGAACCCCATTGCCGGCCGTGACGCCCGCGCCCGGCCTTCTGGCTCCGGGCGACGATCCAGAGCCTGCCCGGCTCACCCTGATGCAGGGCGCGGCGGGCCTCCTCCATGGTCGAGCCGACCTCGTCGCGGATGATCAGCCGGTAGCCGGCAGCGCGGGCGGCTTCACCGAGCATGGGGCACAACGCACGGAGACGACATGCCCCCGTCATTCTCGGGTGAAGCGAAGAGCAGACCCGAGAATCTCAGGCCGGAAAAGCCGCCTCTCCTTCGCGAGATGCTCGGGTCAAGCCCGAGCATGACGGCCCGCATCACTCAAAACAGCGACTTCGCCGCAGCCGCAGCCGAGTCGAAGAGCGGTGCCGGCACGAGCGACAGCGCCAGCACGAAGACGGCCGAGACGAACAGCACCGTGCGCACGCCGAGATCCGAGCGCTCGAAGGCCGGCTTCGGATCGTCGAAATACATCACCTTGACGAGGCGCAGATAGTAATAGGCGCCGACGACGCTGGTCAGGACGCCCACCACGGCGAGCGTGTAGAGCTTGGCGTCGATCGCGGCGAGGAAGACGTAGAACTTCGCCCAGAAGCCGGCGAGCGGCGGGATGCCGGCGAGCGAGAACATCATCATCGAGAGCGCGAAGGCCATCCAGGGGCTCGTCCGGGAGAGGCCGGCAAGCTCGTTGATGTCCTCGACCAGCTTGCCGTCGCGGCGCATCATCAGCACGCAGGCGAAGGCGCCGAGCGTGGTGGCGAGGTAGATCGCCATATAGGTCATCACGCCCTGCACGCCGCCGGCCGTGCCCGCGGCGAGGCCGACCAGTGCGAAGCCCATATTCGCGATCGAGGAATAGGCGAGCAGGCGCTTGATGTTGCGCTGGCCGATCGCGGCGAAGGCGCCGAGCGCCATCGAGGCGATCGAGATGAAGATGATGATCTGCTGCCAGTCATGGATCGCGCCGGGGAAGGCGCCGATGAAGACGCGGATCACCATCGCCATCGCCGCCATCTTGGGCGCCGAGGCGAAGAAGGCGGCGACCGGGGTCGGCGAGCCCTCATAGACATCCGGCGTCCACATATGGAACGGCACGGCCGAGATCTTGAAGGCGACGCCGGCGGCGATGAAGACGATGCCGAAGACGAGACCGAGGCCGGCATGGCCGCCCTGCGTCGCCGCCGCGATGCCCGGGAAGGTCACCGTTCCGGTGAAGCCATAGGTCAGCGAGGCGCCATAGAGCAGCATGCCGGAGGAGAGCGCTCCGAGCACGAAGTACTTGAGGCCGGCTTCCGTGGAGCGGGCATTGTCGCGGTCGAAGGCGGCGACGACATAGAGCGCCAGCGACTGCAATTCGAGGCCGACATAGAGACTGATGAGATCGTTGGCCGAGATCATCATCATCATGCCGATGGTCGAGAGCACGATCAGGATCGGGAACTCGAAGCGCATCACGCCCTGACGGCGCAGCGTCTCCGAGGCCAGGAGGATGGTCGCACCAGCGCCCAGCAGCGTCAGCACCTTCATGAAGCGGGCGAAGCCGTCGGCGACGAAGCCGCCGTTGAAGGTCAGGAGTCTGCCCTCGCCCGAGACGACCACCACGAGCGCCACGGCAAGCAGGACAAGCGCCAGGCCTTCCAGCAGGCGGCCGGCACGCTCGCCGCGGACGGCGCCGATCAGCACCATGGCGATGGCGCCGAGCGCCAGGATGATTTCCGGCAAGGCCGGGCCGAGAGCGGGCAGAGCCATGTCCGAGACCTTACTGCGCGGCGAGCATGGCCGTCTTCGCGACGGTCAGCGCGGCCTGATAGTTCTTGATGAGCATTTCGGTCGGCGCCGCGAAGGCGTCGAGGATGGTGTGGGGCTGGATGCCGTACCAGATCGTCAGCAGGACCAGCGGAGCGAGGATCGCGATCTCCCGGCCGTTCAAATCCTTGATGTCCTTGAGCTCGGGCTTCACCAGTTCACCGAAGACGACGCGGCGATAGAGCCAGAGCGCATAGCCCGCCGAGAGGATGACGCCCGACGTCGCGAAGAAGGCGACCCAGGGATTGGCGCGGAAGGCGCCGAGCAGCGTCAGGAACTCGCCGACGAAACCGGCCGTGCCGGGCAGCCCGACATTGGCCATGGTGAAGACCATGAAGACCACGGCGTAGAGCGGCATCCGGTTCACCAGCCCGCCATAGGCGGCGATCTCGCGGGTGTGCATCCGGTCGTAGATCACGCCGACGCAGAGGAAGAGCGCGCCCGAGACGAGGCCGTGGCTCATCATCTGGAACATGGCGCCCTGGATGCCCTGCGGGGTCAGGGTGAACAGCCCCATGGTGACGAAGCCCATATGCGCCACCGAGGAGTAGGCGATCAGCTTCTTGATGTCCTCCTGCATCAGCGCCACCAGCGAGGTGTAGACGATGGCGATGACGGAGAGCGCGAAGACCAGCGGCGCGAAATCATGCGACGCCTCCGGGAACATCGGGATCGAGAAGCGGATGAAGCCGTAGCCGCCCATCTTCAGGAGGATCGCCGCCAGGATGACGGAGCCGGCGGTGGGCGCCTCGACGTGGGCGTCAGGCAGCCAGGTATGGACCGGCCACATCGGCATCTTCACCGCAAAGGAGGCGAAGAAGGCGAGCCAGAGCCATTTCTGCATGCCGGCCGGGAACTGGTGGGCGAGCAGCGCCGGAATGTCGGTGGTGCCAGCGTTCCAGTACATCGCCATCACGGCCAGCAGCATCAGCACCGAGCCGAGCAGCGTGTAGAGGAAGAACTTGTAGGAGGCGTAGACGCGCCGCTTGCCGCCCCAGATGCCGATGATCAGGAACATCGGGATCAGGCCGGCCTCGAAGAACAGGTAGAACAGCACGAGGTCGAGCGCCGCGAAGACGCCGATCATCAGCGTCTCCAGCACCAGGAAGGCGACCATGTACTCCGCCACCCGCTTCTCGACCGAGGTCCAGGAAGCGAGGATGCAGAACGGCATCAGGAACGCCGTCAGCACGATGAAGGGGAAGGAGAAGCCGTCGACGCCGAGCTTGAAGCGGATCGACTCCGAGATCCAGCCATGGCTCTCGACGAGCTGGAAGCCGGGATCGGCCGGGTTGAAGCGGCTCCAGGCGACGCAGGCGAGCACGAAGGTCAGCACCGTCGTGACCAGCGCCGCCCAGCGGGCGTTTGAAGCGACCGAAGCCTCGTCGCCGCGCTGCGCCAGGATGAAGGCAGCGCCGACCAGCGGCAGGATCAGGAGACCGGTGAGAATACCGAAACCGAACATCATCTCACCCGCGGGTCACGAGATACCAGGTCACCAGCCCGGCGACGCCGATCAGCATGGCGAAGGCATAGTGGTAGAGATAGCCGGTCTGCAGACGCACGACGCGGTTGGTGACGTCGACGACGCGGGCCGAGACGCCGTCCGGACCGAAGCCGTCGATGACGAAGCCGTCACCCTTCTTCCAGAGGAAGCGGCCGAGCCACTTCGCCGGGCGCACGAACAGGAAGTCGTAGATCTCGTCGAAGTACCATTTGTTGAGCAGGAACCGGTACAGAACCGGGTTCGCTGCCGCGAGCCTGCCCGGGATGTCCGGCCGGCGGACATACATCCAGTAGGCCAGCACGAAGCCGATCGCCATCGCCACGAAGGGCGACCAGACCACCCAGCCCGGCACTTCATGCATGGTGTGCAGGATGTGGTTGTCCTTGCCCATGAACAGCGCCGACTTCCAGAAATGCTCGAAGTCGTGGCCGATGAAGTACTCCTTGAAGACATAGCCGGCAGCGACCGCGCCCAGCGAAAGCAGGGCGAGCGGCAGCAGCATCACCCAGGGGCTCTCATGCGGGGTGTGATCATGGCCGTGGCCGTGATCGTCATGCGCATGGTCATCGTGGCCGTGAGCGGCGTGCGCGTGATCGTCGTGACCATGTGAACCATGGCCATGGCCCCAGCGCGGCGCGCCCTCGAAGGTCATGAAATAGAGCCGCCAGGAGTAGAAGGAGGTCATGCAGGCCGCGACGACCAGCAGGACGAAGGCGTAGGACGAGGCGAAGCCGCCATGCGCCACCGAGGCATAGGCGCTCTCGATGATGGCGTCCTTGGAGAAGTAGCCGGCGAAGCCAGGGAAGCCGGTCAGTGCCAGCGTGCCGATGGTCATGGCGGCGGCGGTGAAGGGGATATGCTTCCGCAGGCCGCCCATATGGCGCATGTCCTGCTCGTGGTGCATCGCGTGGATGACCGAGCCGGCGCCCAAGAAGAGCAGCGCCTTGAAGAAGGCGTGCGTGAACAGGTGGAAGATGCCGGCGCCGTAATTGCCGACGCCGAGCGCGACGAACATGTAGCCGAGCTGCGAGCAGGTCGAATAGGCGATGACGCGCTTGATGTCGTTCTGCACGAGGCCGACCGTCGCGGCGAAGAAGGCCGTGGTGGCGCCGATGACGACAACGACGGTGAGCGCGACCGGAGCGTATTCGAAGATCGGCGAGAGGCGCGCGACCATGAAGACGCCGGCCGTGACCATCGTCGCGGCATGAATGAGGGCGGAGACCGGGGTCGGGCCTTCCATCGCGTCCGGCAGCCAAGTGTGCAGCAGGAACTGCGCCGACTTGCCCATGGCGCCCATGAACAGCAGCAGGCAGGTCAGCGTCAGCGCATTCCAGTCATAGCCGAGGAAATGGAAGGGCTTGCCGACCATCTCGCCGACGCGCGGGAAGATCGAGTCGAAGGTGACCGCGCCGAAGAGCACGAAGATCAGGAAGATGCCGAGCAGGAAGCCGAAATCGCCGACGCGGTTGACGATGAAGGCCTTCATCGCCGCGGCATTGGCCGAGGGCTTCTGGTACCAGAAGCCGATCAGCAGGTAGGAGGCGAGACCGACGCCTTCCCAGCCGAAGAACATCTGGACGAGGTTGTCCGCCGTCACCAGCATCAGCATGGCGAAGGTGAACAGCGAGAGATAGGCGAAGAAGCGCGGCCGGTGCGGATCCTCGTGCATGTAGCCGATGGAATAGAGGTGCACGAGCGACGACACGGTGTTGACGACGACCAGCATCACCGCCGTCAGCGTGTCGATGCGGAAGGCCCAGTCGACCTGCAGGGCACCAGAGGAGATCCAGTTCGCGACCTGGATGCGCGTCGTGCCCGAACCCAAGCCGACCTGGAAGAAGGCGACCCAGGACAGCACTGCCGAGACGATGAGCAGCGAGGTCGTGACGATCTCGGAGCCGCGCGCGCCGATCAGCCGGCCGAAGAGCCCGGCGATCAGGAAGCCGATGAGGGGGAGGAAGACGATCAGGTGATACATGTCCGTGAGGTCCAGGCGCCTTGCGACGCTCAGCCTTTCATCATGTTGATGTCTTCCACCGCGATCGAGCCGCGGTTGCGGAAGTAGACGACGAGAATGGCGAGACCGATCGCGGCCTCCGCCGCCGCCACCGTAAGCACGAGCAGCGCGAAGACCTGGCCGACGATGTCGCCCAGGAAGCTCGAGAAGGCGACGAAGTTGATGTTGACCGAGAGCAGGATGAGCTCGACCGACATCAGGATGACGATGATGTTCTTGCGGTTGACGAAGATGCCGAGCACGCCGAGCGTGAACAGGATCGCGCTGACGGCGAGATAGTGGCCCAGTCCGATCATCATGCCATCTCCTCGGGAACGCCGGCGCGCGAGGGCACCTGCTTGACCTCCATCGCCGCGGCCTTGGTACGGGCGTTCTGGGTCGGGACGTGCTGGCGCTTGATGCCGTGGCGCTCGCGCAGCGTCAGCACGATCGCGCCAATCATGGCGACGAGCAGCACGAGGCCGGCCGCCTGGAAGTAGTAGATGTACTGCGTGTAGAGCACGCGGCCGAGCGCCTCGGTATTCGTGATCCCGCCGGGAATCGCGGCGACCGGCGCCTTGACGAGCTGCGGGTTGATGACCCAGGCGCCGACGACCATCAGGAGCTCGACGGCGAAGATGAAGCCGATCAGCGCGCCGATCGGCAGGTAGTTCAGGAAGCCCTGGCGGAACTCGGCGAAATCGACGTCGAGCATCATCACCACGAAGAGGAAGAGCACCGCGACCGCGCCGACATAGACGACGACCAGCAGCATCGCGAGGAACTCGGCGCCGAGCAGCATGAACAGCCCGGCCGCGTTGACGAAGGCCAGGATCAGATAGAGCACCGAGTGCACGGGATTGCGCGAGGTCACCACCATAAAGGCGGATGCCACGGTAATGCCTGCGAAGAGATAGAAGAAAGCCGCTGCGGCATTCATCTCGGCCAGCCCTTCCCGCCCCTTTTCGGCGCGGTCCTCGTTTGGTTCGTGCTCCGGGACTCAAAAGACCCCGAGCAATTTGGAGCGTCTATAATCAGGCCCGCCGGGCGGGACAACCGCACGGCGGGTCTGGTCTCGTTCTAAGGGCGTCATTCTCGGGCTTGACCCGAGAATCTCCGGCAAGAGATGCCCGGGTCAAGCCCGAGCATGACGGCGCTTCAACTACCGATAAGGCGCGTCCATCGCGATGTTGCGCGCGATCTCGCGTTCCCAGCGCGCGCCGTTCGCGAGCAGCTTGTCCTTGTCGTAGAACAGCTCCTCGCGGGTCTCGGTCGCGAACTCGAAATTCGGCCCCTCGACAATGGCATCGACCGGGCAGGCTTCCTGGCAGAAGCCGCAATAGATGCATTTGGTCATGTCGATGTCGTAACGGGTGGTGCGGCGCGTGCCGTCGTTGCGGCGCGGGCCGGCCTCGATGGTGATGGCCTGCGCCGGGCAGATCGCCTCGCAGAGCTTGCAGGCGATGCAGCGCTCCTCGCCGTTCGGATAGCGGCGCAGCGCGTGCTCGCCACGGAAGCGCGGCGAGAGCTGGCCCTTCTCGAACGGGTAGTTCAGCGTCGCCTTCGGCTTGAAGAAATAGCGCATCGAGAGCCCGATCGCCCCGACGAACTCCTTCAGCAGCAGGCCCCTTGCGGCTTGCGCGAGTGACATCGCCTTCGTCCTTCCATCCTCAGCCGAACAGCGTCCGGCCGATCACGAAACCCAGGACCGGCATCAAGCCGATCGTCATCACAACCAGAGCCGCCCGCAGGATGCGGATACGGCGCTCGTAATCATCCTTCTCGGCCTGCGTCTCCGAGCGATCCGTGCGCCGGAGCGCCCCGATCACCACGGCCGAGATCAGCCGGTATTCCAGCAGGCCCAGCCCGAAGCCGATCAGGGCGCCGAGCGGGCCGGCCCAACTCATCCGCCGACCGGGCCCCAGCCCGTCAATTGCAGCACCAGCGCCACGATCACCACGCAGGCGAGCGAGAGCGGCAGGAAGACCTTCCAGCCCAGGCGCATCAACTGGTCGTAGCGGTAGCGCGGCACGAAGGCCTTCACCAGCGCGAACATGAAGAACACCAGGCAGACCTTGAGCGCGAACCAGAACACGCCGGGCAGCCAGGTGAAGGGCGGCAGCGCGACCGGGGGCGCCCAGCCGCCGAGGAAGAGGATCGTGGTCAGCGAGCACATGGTCATGATCGCCACGTATTCGCCGAGCATGAACAGCAGGTACGGCGTCGAGGAATACTCGACCATGAAGCCCGCCACGAGCTCGGATTCCGCCTCGGCCAGATCGAAGGGCGGCCGGTTCGTTTCGGCCAGCGCCGAAACAAAGAAGACCACGAACATCGGGAAGAGCGGGATGAAGTACCAGTTCAGGATCGAGAGCCACGGCACGCCCAGCGCATGGGCGAGGCCCCGGTTCTGCTGCGCCTCGACCACGGCCGAGAGATTGAGCGAGCCGACGCAGAGCAGCACGGTGATGATGACGAAGCCGATCGAGACCTCGTAGGACACCATCTGCGCCGCCGAGCGCAGCGCGCTCATGAACGGGTATTTCGAGTTCGAAGCCCAGCCGGCCATGATGATGCCGTAGACGCCGAGCGAGGAGATCGCGAGGATGTAGAGCACGCCGACATTGATGTCGGCGATCGCCCAGCCTTCCGCCACCGGGATCACCGCCCAGGCGCCGAGCGCCAGGAGGCAGGAGATGAAGGGCGCCAGCAGGAAGATGCCCTTGTTGGCGCCGGACGGAATGATCGGCTCCTTGAGCGCGAACTTGATCAGGTCGGCGAAGCTCTGGAACAGGCCCCAGGGACCAACCACGTTCGGGCCGCGGCGCAGTTGCACCGCCGCCCAGACCTTGCGGTCGGCCAGCAGGATGTAGGCGATGAAGACCAGCAGGCAGACCAGCAGCAGCAGGCTCTTGCCGAGAACGATCGCGATATCGAGGACGAGGTCCCAGTTCATGGCCGGTTACTCCGCCGCCTGCTGGTGCCGGCCCGAGGCCAGCGCCGAGCATTCCGCCATGATGGCGGAGGCACGCGCGATCGGGTTGGTCTGATAGAAATCGGCGACGGGCGAGACGAAGCCCGCCTTGTCGGTCTTGCCGCCGAGGCCGGCGAGCTTGCCGATCTCCGAAGCGTCATTGGCCGGCAGGGCGTCGAGCGCCGCGAAATGCGGATGCGCCTCATAGAGCGCCTTGCGCAGGCCGGCGAGCGAGTCGAAGGGCAGCGTCTTGCCCAGCGTCGCCGAGAGCGCGCGCAGGATCGCCCAGTCCTCGCGGGCATCGCCCGGCGGGAAGGTGGCGCGGTCGCCCATCTGCACACGGCCTTCCGTGTTCACATAGGTGCCGGACTTCTCGGTATAGGCCGCGCCCGGCAGGATGACGTCGGCGCGATGGGCGCCCTTATCGCCATGCGTGCCCTGGTAGACGACGAAAGCGCCTTCCGGCACCTCGATCTCGTCGGCACCGAGCAGGAAGAGCACGTCGAGCGCGCCCGGCTTGACCATCGCAGCGGCGTCCAAACCGCCCTCGCCCGGCACGAAGCCGAGATCGAGCGCCCCGACACGCGACGCCGCGGTGTGGATGACGCCAAAACCGTTCCAGCCTTCGCGGACAGCGCCGAGCGCTTGCGCCGCCTTGGCGGCGAGCGAGAGCACAGCCTCACCGTCAGTGCGGGTCAGAGCGCCCTGCCCGACCAGCACCATCGCCTTGCCCTCGCCGGCCTGGGCCGATTTCACGACATCGGCCAGCGTCTCCGGGCCAGCGCCGAGATAGTCATAGGCATAGGTCAGATCGGCCTTCTCGCCGATGACGCTGACCTTGAAATTGCCGCGCAGCCAGCGCTTGCGGATGCGGGCATTCAGGATCGGCGCCTCGCGGCGCGGGTTCGAGCCGATGATGAGCAGCGAATCCGCCTGCTCGATGCCGGCGATGCCAGCGTTGAGCACGTAGGAGGCGCGGCCGAATTTCGGATGCAGCCTGGTGCCGTCCTGGCGGGCGTCGAGATTGACCGATCCGAGCGAGGCGATCAGCGCCTTCAGCGCGAACATCTCCTCCACGGCCGCGAGATCGCCCGCGATGGCGCCGATCTTCTCTGGGCTCGCGGCCTTCACCTTGTTGGCGACGGCAGCGAAGGCCTCCGTCCAGCTCGCGGGGCGCAAGCGCCCGTTCTCGCGGATATAGGGCCGGTCGAGGCGCTGGGTCTTGAGACCGTCGGCGATATGGCGGGTCTTGTCGGAGATCCACTCCTCGTTCACCGCCTCGTTGAGGCGGGGCAGGATCCGCATCACTTCCTTGCCGCGCGAGTCGACGCGGATGGCCGAGCCGACCGCATCCATCACGTCGATGCTCTCGGTCTTGGAGAGCTCCCAGGGCCGGGCCTTGTTCTGGTAGGGCTTGGAGGTCAGCGCGCCGACGGGGCAGAGATCGACGATGTTGCTCTGCAATTCAGAGCTCATCGCGTGCTCGAGATAGGTCGTGATCTCCATGTCCTCGCCTCGGCCGATGGCGCCGAGATCGGAGGCGCCGGCAACCTCGGTGGTGAAGCGGACGCAGCGCGTGCACTGGATGCAGCGCGTCATCGTCGTCTTGACCAGCGGGCCGATATACTTGTCCTCGACGGCGCGCTTGTTCTCGGCGAAGCGGGAGGTTTCCGCGCCGAAGGCCATGGCCTGGTCCTGCAGGTCGCATTCGCCGCCCTGATCGCAGATCGGGCAGTCCAGCGGGTGGTTGATGAGGAGGAACTCCATCACCCCCTCGCGCGCCTTCTTGACCATCGGCGACTTGGTCGAGACGACCGGCGGCTCGCCGTTCGGGCCAGGGCGCAAATCGCGCACGCCGATGGCGCAAGAGGCCTGCGGCTTCGGCGGGCCGCCCTTCACCTCGACGAGGCACATGCGGCAATTGCCGGCGATGGAGAGGCGCTCGTGGAAGCAGAAGCGCGGCACCTCGGCGCCAGCCGCCTCGCAGGCCTGGAGGACCGTGTAATCGGCCGGGACGTCAACCTCAATGCCGTCGATGACGAGTTTGGTCATGGTCTCACTCCGCCGCCATCAGGCGCACAGGCTCGCTGTGCGGGTTGGCGGCATAGTCGTCGATGCGCTGCTCGATCTCATGCCGGAAATGCGCGATCAGGCCCTGGATCGGCCAGGCCGCGGCGTCGCCGAGCGCGCAGATGGTGTGGCCCTCGATCTGCTTGGTGACGTCGAGCAGCATGTCGATCTCGCGCTTCTGGGCGCGGCCCTCGGCCATGCGCTCCATGACGCGCCACATCCAGCCCGTGCCCTCGCGGCAGGGCGTGCACTGGCCGCAGCTCTCATGCTTGTAGAAATGGCTGATGCGGGCGATGGCGCGGACGATGTCGGTCGACTTGTCCATCACGATCACCGCCGCCGTGCCGAGGCCGGAGCGCAGCTTGGAGAGCGAGTCGAAATCCATCGGCGTGTCGATGATCTGCTCGGCCGGGACCATGCGCACCGAGGAACCGCCGGGGATAACCGCCTTCAGGTTGTCCCAGCCGCCGCGGATGCCGCCGCAATGCTTGTCGATCAGCTCGCGGAACGGGATGCCCATCGCCTCCTCGACGTTGCAGGGCTTGTTCACATGGCCGGAGACGCAGAACAGCTTGGTGCCGACATTGTTCGGCGTGCCGATCGAAGAGAACCAGGCGGCACCGCGGCGCAGGATGGTCGGGGCGACCGCGATCGACTCGACGTTGTTCACCGTGGTCGGGCAGCCATAGAGGCCCATATTGGCGGGGAAAGGCGGCTTCAGCCGCGGCATGCCCTTCTTGCCTTCGAGGCTCTCCAGCAGCGCCGTCTCTTCGCCGCAGATATAGGCGCCGGCGCCGTGATGCACATAGAGATCAAAGGGATAGCCGTGGACGTTGTCCTTGCCGATGAGCTTGGCCGCATAGGCCTCGTCGACGGCGCGCTGCAGCGCTTCGCGCTCGCGGATATATTCGCCGCGGATGTAGATATAGGCCGCATGCGCGCCCATGGCGAAGGACGCGATCAGGCAGCCCTCGACCAGCGTATGCGGGTCGTTGCGCATGATCTCGCGGTCCTTGCAGGTGCCCGGCTCCGACTCGTCGGCATTGACGACAAGGTAGTGCGGGCGCCCGTCACTCTGCTTGGGCATGAACGACCATTTCAGCCCGGTCGGGAAGCCGGCGCCGCCACGACCGCGCAGGCCGGACTTCTTCATCTCGTCAATGATCCAGTCCCGGCCCTGCTCCAGGATGAACTTGGTACCATCCCAGCCGCCGCGTTGGATCGCGCCCTTCAGGGAGCGGTCATGCAGGCCGTAGAGATTGGTGAAGATGCGGTCGCGATCTGCGAGCATGTCCTAGTGCCTCACTCTGCCGGCTTGTCGCCAAGCTTCGACTCCGGGCGCCAGCCCGTCGCGAGCTTCTTCGACTGAGCAATCCAGTCGTCACGCAGCGCCCGGCCCTTGAAGCCGGTCAGCCGTGCATCGACCCAGGCGAGCTCCGCCGGTGTCCATTTGGCGATCTGGTCGTAATGCCAGACGCCCATCTCGTTGAGCATCTTGCCAAGCTTCGGCCCGACGCCCCAGATCAGTTCGAGATCGTCGCCCTTGCCGTCGCGCGCGGCGGTCAGCAGTTCGGGCTTGCTCTCGTCGGTCGCGGCGGCCTTGTCCGCTCCCGCGGGCTTGGCAGCCTCGGCGACATCCTTCTTCTCGACCTTGCCCTTGGCAGCCGGCGTGTCGTTCGCAGCGCTGGAGGGCTGGGCCGGCGACGAGGGCTGCGGGCGAGCGGCAGCGGCCGTCTCCGTCGCAGGCTTCTCGGCAATGGCTGCCGGGGTCGCTTCGGCCTTTTTGGCCTCGGCTTCGGCGGCCTTCTTGGCTTCTGCCTCGGCGGCGGCCTTGGCGGCGGCGGCTTCGGCGGCAGCCTTGCGCTGCTCGGCGATGCGCTTCTGCCAGTCGCCCGCGCCGATCATCGAGCCGTCATAGAGGGCCTTGTCGGTCAGGGTCTGCGGACCACCTTCCGGCTCGGAGCCGGTGCGGCCGTTCTGCGGGCCGGGCTTGGTGGCGCGGCCGTTGCGGAGATCGTCGAGAAGCTGGCGGAAATTCGCCGGCGTCAGGTCCTCGTAGTAATCGACATTGATCTGCGCCATCGGGGCGTTGCAGCAGGCGCCAAGGCACTCGACTTCGAGCCAGGAGAGCTTGCCGTCGGCGGTCACGGTCGATTGCGGGCCGATGACGTCCTCGCAGACCTTCTTCAGCGCTTCCGCGCCACGCAGCGCGCAGGGCGTCGTGCCGCAGAGCTGGACGAAATACTCGCCGACCGGCTGCAGGTTGAACATGGTGTAGAAGGTCGCGACCTCCAGCACGCGCATCGGCGCCATGCCCAAGCGCTTGGCGACGGTCTCGATCACGGCGCGCGAGACCCAGCCCTCCTGCTCCTGCGCCTTCCACAGAAGCGGGATGACGGCGGAAGCCTGGCGGCCTTCGGGGTACTTGGCGATCTGCTGGTCGATCCAGTTCTCGTTCGCCGCAGTGAAGGCGAAGGAGGCCGGTTGGATAGGATCAGGTGCGAGACGACGGACGGACATTCGGCTTTCTCAACCCTGGCAATAGCTTCGATATTGGGCGGCGGCACGCGGCAGAGCCGGCACACAACGCCCGTAATTCGGATCCTGGCCGCCGCAGCTGCAGCTGAAGACCGGATCCGTACAACGGCGGACATAAATCCAGGAGCACCAGCTCACATAGCCGGGCTGATCCTTGGCAACATAGCGAAATCCGGCCTTCTCAAGCTGCTGATAGGTCGGACGGCCCTGCGCCGACGCGCCACTCGCGGCGATTGCGCACCCAACCAGCCCCATCAAGGCAGCGGCCAATCTCACCGATCGACCTCCCCGAACACGATGTCCAGCGAGCCGAGGATCGCGGAGACGTCGGCGAGCATGTGCTTGCGGCACATGAAATCCATGGCCTGGAGATGGGCGAAGCCCGGGGCCTTGATCTTGCAGCGATAGGGCTTGTTGGTGCCGTCGGAGACCAGATAGACGCCGAACTCGCCCTTGGGCGCCTCGACGGCCGCATAGACCTCGCCGGCCGGCACCCTGTAGCCCTCGGTGTAGAGCTTGAAATGGTGGATGAGCGACTCCATCGAGCGCTTCATCTCGCCGCGCTTGGGCGGCACGACCTTGCCGTCGAGCGAAGAGACCGGGCCGCCGCCATCGGGCGCCAGCAGCTTCTCGCAGCACTGCTTCATGATGCGCACCGACTGGCGCATCTCTTCCATGCGGATGTGATAGCGGTCGAAGCAGTCGCCGTTCTTGCCGACGGGGATGTCGAATTCCATCTCCTCGTAGCATTCATAGGGCTGCGACTTGCGCAGATCCCAGGGCGCGCCGGAGCCACGCACCATCACGCCCGAAAAGCCCCATTTCCAGCAGGTCTCGAGATCGACCACGCCGATATCGACGTTGCGCTGCTTGAAGATGCGGTTGTCGGAGAGCAGCCCTTCGAGGTCGTCGCAGACCTTGAGGAAGGGGTCGCACCATTCGGCGATGTCGTGGATCAGCGAAACCGGCAGGTCCTGATGGACGCCACCCGGCCGGACATAGGCCGCATGCATGCGCGCGCCGCAGGCACGCTCGTAGAAGACCATCAGCTTCTCGCGCTCCTCGAAGCCCCAGAGCGGGGGCGTGAGCGCGCCGACATCCATCGCCTGCGTGGTCACGTTGAGGATGTGCGAGAGGATGCGGCCGATCTCGGAATAGAGCACGCGGATGAGCTGGCCACGGCGCGGCACCGTGATGCCGAGCAGGCGCTCGACCGCGAGCGCGAAGGCATGCTCCTGATTCATCGGCGCGACATAGTCGAGCCGGTCGAAATAAGGCACGGCCTGGAGATAGGTCTTGGCCTCGATCAGCTTCTCGGTGCCGCGATGCAGCAGGCCGATATGCGGATCGACGCGCTCGACCACCTCGCCGTCGAGCTCCAGCACCAGGCGCAGCACGCCGTGCGCAGCCGGATGCTGGGGGCCGAAATTGATCGAGAAATTGCGGATGTTGTGCTCGGTCATGCCGTGCCGCCCTGCTTTGCCGCGACGCGGGCCAGGAATTCGTCCCCGGTCAGTCGTGGCCGCTCGCCGGCAAACGCATAGAGCGCCGGCTTGTCATCGATGAAGATCTCCGCGACGAAGTCGAAGGACGATTGGTCGTCGAAGGCCTGGAAGGCCACCGCGACATGGCCGTCCGCACCTTCGCGCAGGCGCCAGAACAGGCTCGACCCGCAGGTCCTGCAGAAGACCCGCTCACCCCAGTCGGAAGACGGATAGACCTCGAGCGCCTGCTCGTCCGCCACGGACACGCCGGAGCACGGCACCGCCATGAAGACGCCGCCGCTCCATTTCCGGCACATGCCGCAATGGCAGACATCCATCTCCTGCTTCTCGGGCGTCGCGGTGAAGCGCACCGCGCCGCAGAGACAGCCGCCGGACAGGGTTTGGTGGCCTGACGCCATCACGCCCCCTTCGCCTTCTCGTCGCCCGGCAGCACGTAATCCGTGCCTTCCCAGGGCGAGAGGAAATCGAAGTTGCGGAATTCCTGGTTCAGCTTCACCGGCTCGTACACGACGCGCTTCTGCTCGTCGTCATAGCGAACCTCGACGAAGCCGGTCAGCGGGAAGTCCTTGCGCAGCGGATAGCCCTCGAAGCCGTAATCGGTGAGGATGCGGCGCAAATCCGGATGGCCGGTGAACAGGATGCCGTAGAAATCGTAGGCCTCGCGCTCGAACCAGTTCGCCGCCGGGAAGACGTCGACGACGGAGGGAACCGGCGTCGCCTCGTCGGTCTGGACCTTGACGCGGATGCGCCGGTTATGGTGCGGCGCGAGCAGGTGATAGACGACGTCGAATCGCCTCTCGCGGCCGGGATAGTCGGCCCCGGCGATGTCGGTGAAGTTCACGAAGCGGAAGCGCGGGTCGCTGTAGAGCGTGCGCAGGACCTCGACGATCGAAGCCGCCTCGGCATGGATCGTCAGCTCCTCGAAAGCGACGACCGCCTCCGTGACCGCGCCGGGCAGCGCAGTCATGATCTCTTCACCGAGCTTTTCGAGCGCTTCGCTCATCGTCTCACCTTCATCGCCTGCCGCATCGACCGATGGAGCGCTCAGCGCTCGATCGTGCCGGTGCGGCGGATCTTCTTCTGCAGCAGCAGCACGCCGTAGAGCAGCGCCTCGGCCGTCGGCGGGCAGCCCGGAACGTAGATGTCGATCGGGACGATGCGGTCGCAGCCGCGGACCACCGAATAGCTGTAGTGGTAATAGCCGCCGCCATTGGCGCAGGAGCCCATCGAGATGACGTAGCGCGGCTCCGGCATCTGGTCGTAGACCTTGCGCAGGGCCGGAGCCATCTTGTTGGTCAGCGTGCCCGCCACGATCATCACGTCGGACTGGCGCGGTGAGGCGCGCGGCGCGAAGCCGAAGCGCTCGACATCGTAGCGCGGCATCGAGAGCTGCATCATCTCGACGGCGCAGCAGGCCAGGCCGAAGGTCATCCACATCAGCGAGCCGGTGCGGGCCCAGTTGATCAGATCGTCCGTCGCGGTGACGAGGAAGCCCTTGTCGGCCAGCTCGTTGTTGATCTCGACGAAGAAGGGATCACGCGCCCCGACGGGCTTGCCGTCCGGACCGAGCAAACCCCTCGGCGCCTGCGCGACGAGCGGATCACCACGATCGATCGCTGTGACTGCCATGTCCTAATCCTCGTGAACGTCTAGTCTGCCTGACAGAAAACGGAAAACCGCCTCACGATCAGGTCAGTCCCACTCCAGCGCGCCCTTGCGCCACTCGTAGATGAAACCCACGGTGAGCACGCCGAGAAAGACCATCATCGACCAGAAACCATACCAGCCGAGCCCGCCGAAGGCGACGGCCCAGGGGAACAGGAACGCGACCTCGAGATCGAAGATGATGAAGAGAATCGCGACCAGGTAGAACCGCACGTCGAACTTCATGCGGGCATCGTCGAAGGCGTTGAAGCCGCATTCGTAAGCCGAGAGCTTTTCGGCGTCAGGCTTCGAATAGGCGATCGCGAAGGGGGCGATCAGCAGCGCCAGCCCGATCACCGCCGAGACGCCGATGAACAGCACCAGCGGCAGGTAGTCGGTCAGAAGGGAATGCACCGGAAGAGCTTGCATCGTCGAACTCGCTTCGCGCGGCCGCACAACGGCTCACCGCCCCGTTCGCTTAGACCCTCGATTAGAATGAAGCAAGACTCCGCCGCGCCGCACAATCGCGTGGGCGGGTTGTATGCGGCGCAGGATGCGGCAAAATCGCACCGCCTCCGCTCTCCCTCCCACGGCCATGAGGCAAAATTCGGCCGGAAGCGCGTGTTTTTCGCGTTGGGAACCCACAGCAATTCGTTCACCCTGCCCGAATCGCCCGCGGGCGGACGCTTTTTTGAAAGGCCCTCCATGCGCTCCCCCTCCCGGCCATCCTGCGGCGCAACACCGCGCGGAGCCCGGCCGGCGTGAAGCCGCTCGCCTGCCTGCCGGCGAGCCTGGCGTTCGCCGTAGCCCTGCTCCTTGCCGCCGAAGCCCGCGCCCAGGACGGTCAAAGCGTGCGTGCGCCCCAGCCGCCGCAACGTCCCTTCGATCTCGATCTGGCAGGCACGCCGAAACTGCCGCCGATCGTCGTGCCACCCGCGCCGCGCCCGGCGCAGGAGACGCCGGCAAGCCCCGCCGTCGCAGAGACGCCGCCAGCCGCGCCATCGACGGAAACGCCCGCAGCCGGCGGAACGCCTGCATCGGAAACACCGCCCGCAGAGGGTACCGCGCCCATGGCCGACGGGCCGGACGAGGATGAGGGGCCGGAATGGCCGAAGCTCACCCCCGGGCAGAAGGCCGGCGCGGAGCCGGCATTCGACCCGAACGAGAAGGCCGACAGGCCCGGCATCTCCACCGATCCAGGCACGTCGACCGCCTGCCTGCCGCAGCGGCTGAAGCTGATTCTCGGCAAGATCGTCGACAGGTACGGCGCGGTGAAGGTGACCTCGACCTGGCGGCCGCCCTGGCGGGCGCGGCGCGGCTCCTATCACAAGCGCTGCGAGGCGATGGATTTCCGCGTGCCCGGCGTGAAGCCGCGCGTCGTGCTGGAATGGGCGCGGTCACTGCCGGAGGTCGGCGGCAACCAAGTCTACTGGAACGGGCTGATCCATATCGACACCGGGCCGCGCCGGCCCTGGTGAGTCGGCGCGGCAATGGCCGGGGGCCAGCCTGTCGGTCAGGCCCCGGCCCTAGTCGCGAGGATGAACAGGCGGGGGAAGCGCAGCAGCACCTTGCCGTCCGGCTCGACCGGATAGGCGGGCGCGATCCGCTCCTTGTAGCGTGCGAGGAAGCCCTCGCGCTCATCCGCAGGCAGCGGGTCGAGATAGGGCTTCAGAGCGGTGCTCTTGAACCATTCGACGATCGCGTCATGGCCAGCCAGCGCGTGGACATAGGTGGTCTGCCAGAGATCGACGGTGCAGCCGGCCTCCGCGAGCCAGCGGCGATAATCAGAGAAACTGCCCATCGGCGCCCGCGCTGCGGCGGCCTCGACGAGACGCCCCGCCCAGGGCCCTTCCGCCGCGGTCTCGGCCATGGCAACGTGAGAGGGCTCGGCGAGATTGTTCGGCATCTGCACGGCGAGCTGGCCGCCGGGCTTCAGCGCACCCGCGAGCCGGGGAAACAGGCTCGCATGGTCCGGCAGCCATTGCAGCACCGCATTGGCGAAGATCAAATCGTAGTCAGGGCCGGCCGACCAATCGTCGAGATTCGCCAGCACGAAGGAGAGCTGCGGCAAGCGCTTGCGCGCCTTTTCGATCATGTCGGGCGAGGAATCGAGCCCCGTCACCTCGGCATCGGGAAAGCGGGCCGCGACGAGCTCCGTGCTGTTGCCGGGGCCGCAGCCGAGATCGATGCAACGCGTCGGCGCCCGAAGCCCGACGCGCTGGATCAGATCGAGCGGCGGGCGCGTCCGCTCGTCCTCGAAGCGCAGATACTGATTGGCATCCCAGTCGGCTTTGGCAGACATGTCGCATTCCATTCCCTGGTGCGCCGCCATGGGACGGCGGCGCACTCTACAATAGCGGGCCGCATGCCGTGTCCAGCCCGATATCGCAGCGCCTTGTTCTTCGGGCGCGGTTCGCCGCTCAGTGGCTCTCGCCGTGCTTCAGGATCTGGCCGAGGAATTTGCGGGTGCGCTCGTTTTGCGGCGCCGAGAAGAACGATTCGGGCGGCGCGACCTCGACGATCTCGCCAGCGTCCATGAAGATCACCCGGTCGGCGACCTTGCGGGCAAAGCCCATCTCATGGGTGACGCAGAGCATGGTCATGCCGCTCTCGGCGAGCTCGACCATCACGTCGAGCACCTCGGAGACCATCTCGGGGTCGAGCGCCGAAGTCGGCTCGTCGAACAGCATGATCTTGGGGTTCATGCAGAGCGAGCGGGCGATGGCGACGCGCTGTTGCTGGCCGCCGGAGAGCTGGACCGGATATTTGTTGGCCTGCTCCGGGATATGGACGCGCTCCAGGATCCTGCGGGCGTTCGCCTCGGCCTCAGCCTTCGCAATGCCGCGCACCTTCATCGGCGCCAGCGTGCAGTTCTCCAGCGCGGTCAGATGCGGGAACAGGTTGAAGCTCTGGAAGACCATGCCGATCTCGCGGCGGATGTCCTCGATGCCCTTCAGCCCGGCATGGACCGTCGTGCCGTCGATGACGATATCGCCCTTCTGATGCTCCTCGAGCTGGTTCAGGCAGCGGATCAGGGTCGACTTGCCCGAGCCGGAGGGCCCGCAGATGACGATGCGCTCGCCGCGCGAGACGGTGAGGTCGATATCGCGCAGCACATGGAAGTCGCCATAGAATTTGTCGACATGACGCATCTCGATGATCACGTCGCCGATCTCATGGTCGCCGGCGGAGGGAGCGGTCGCGGACATCTGCAAAAGCCGTTCTGGTTCAGTTGGAGATGCGCCCGGCACAGGACCGGGCGCATCCGGTTTCAGAAGCCGTCAGGCCCCGTGAGCGATCACCACTTGGTGCCTTCGAACTGCGGCATCGGCGGCAGCTTCGGCAGCGGCATGCCGAACCATTTCTGGTTGATCTTGGACAGTTCGCCGTTGCCCTCGATCTCGGCGATGAACTTGTTCGAGAACTCGGCCAGCGCGGTATCGGCCTTGCGGAAGGCCATGCCGTTGGCCTGTTCCTTGAGCGTGATCTTGGGTTCGATGCCGAGCTGCGGATAATCCTTGTTGAGCTGGGCGAGGATGGTGTTGCTGGCGCCCATGCCCTGGACCTGCCCGGAGATCAGGGCCTGAAGCGCGGTCGCGTCGTCATCATAGCGCTTCAGCGGGGTACCGGGAGGGGCGACATTGCTGATCGCGATGTCCTGCGTCGAGGCGCGCGCGACGCTGATCGTGACGTTCTTCAGATCCTCCGGCGTCTTGACGTTCAGGCTCTTGGGGGCCAGCACATAGATCGTCAGCGTGCTGTAGGGGTTGGAGAACAGCACCTGCTTCTGACGCTCGGGGGTGATGCCGAAGGTGGCGATCAACAGGTCGACCTTGTTGGTCAGCAGATAAGGGATGCGGTTCGGGCCGGTGACCGGGACGAGCTCGAGCTTGACGCCGAGCGCCTTGGCCATCAGCGCCGCGACATCGGCGTCGTAGCCGGCCGGCTGCTGCTGGGCGTCGGTGCCACCGAAGGGCGGGTAGTCGGTCAGCACGCCGACCATCAGCTTGCCGCGGGCCTTGATCTCGTCAGGGGTAGCGGCCTGCGCCGGGGCGACGTTGAGCGCGGCGGCGGCAAGGCCGGCGAAGACCAGCGTGCCGAGGCCGCGGCGGCAAATCGATTTAAACAGGGACATGGGGACGTTCTCCTCTGGGACAGGCTGAATTGCATCGCCGCCTTCAGCGGGCGGCGACGAGGAGCTTTTGCTCCATCCTTTTGCTGTAGGCCGAGAGCGGCCTGCAGATGACGTAATAGAGCAGCGCGACGAGCGCGAAGACCGTGAAGGGCCGGAAGGTCGCGTTGTTGATGATCTGCGCCGCGCGTGTCAGCTCGACGAAGCCGATGATCGAAGCGAGCGAAGTGCCCTTGATGAGCTGCACCAGGAAGCCGATCGTCGGGGGAATTGCGATGCGGACGGCCTGCGGCGCGATGACGAGCATCATCTTCGGCCAGTAGCGCAGGCCGAGCGAGGTCGCCGCTTCCCATTGTCCGCGCGGCACGACCTCGATGGCGCCGCGCCAAATCTCGCCGAGGAAGGCGCTGGCATGCAGCGACAGGCCGAGCGCCGCCGCCGTCCAGGGGTCGACCGACCAGCCGAACAGCCCGGGCACGAAGAAGGCGAGGAAGAGCTGCATCAGCAGCGGCGTGCCCTGGAAGAGCTTGATGTAGCCAGCCGAGGCGAAGCGCAGCCATTTGTATTCGCCGCTGCGGGCGAGCGCCACCAGCGCCCCGCCCAGCGCGCCGCCGAGGAAGGCGACGAGCGAGAGCAGCAGCGTCCAGCGCACCGCCATGATGATGTAGATGATGTCGCCTGATCCGAGTGTGCGCATGTCGTCACCTCACCGGGTTGGCTTGCGCAGGAAGGCGCGTTCGATCCCGGCGAAGACCGTCCAGAAGAAGACGGAGAGGCCGAGATACAGACAGGTGGCGACGAAATAGACCTCGAAGCTGCGGAAGGTGCGCGACTGGATGTCGCCCGCCACCGCCGTCAATTCGCTCGCCGCGATCGCCGAGCAGACGCTGGTGTTCAGCATCAGCAGGATGAACTGGCTGGTCAGCGAAGGGTAGATCGCCTGGATCGCCGGCTTCAGGATGATGTAGCGGAAGATCTGGAGCGGGCGCATGCCCAGCGACTTGCCCGCCTCGACCTGGCCCTTCTGGATGCTCTCGATGCCGGCGCGGATGATCTCGATGCCATAGGCGCCGACATTGACGACCAGGGCCAGCAGCGCCGCCCCGTTGGAGGAGAACTTCAGGCCCAGGGACGGTAATCCGAAATAGATCATGAAGATCTGGATCAGGAACGGGGTATTGCGGATCAGCTCTATATATTCGTCGATGATCCGGACCAGCCATTTCGGCCCCGAGGTCTTGCCGAGCGCGCCGGCGACCGAAACCACCATGCCGATCGCCATCGCCAGTGCCGACAGCACCAGCGAATTGAGCAGCCCCTGCAGCAGCTCGGGCCATGCCGAGAAGACATCGGCGAAATCGAATTCATAGCTCATGCGGGCCGCCCGTTCCGGGTGGCGAAAGCAGGGCTGCCTTCATATGCCTTCCTCATCAATCCTCCCGGCCGGCCGGGCCGCCGGTTCTCGCCCGGGGCCGCAGCAGAATCCCTACAATCGCGGAATCAGCAAGCCGCCATCGGCGTTGATCACTGTTCCAGTCGCATAGGCGAACTGTCCACCCGTCAGGGCAGCGACGACCGCTGCGACATCTTCGCCCTCGCCCCAGCGGCCGGCGGGAATCAGCCCCTCGGCGATGCGCGCATCGTATTTGGCAGCGACCTTCGCGGTCATCTCGGTGCGGATCACGCCCGGCCTGACCTCGAAGACCGGAATCCCCTCCGGCGCGAGCCTGACGGCGAGCGCCTTCGCCCACATCGAGAGGCCGAGCTTGGAGACGCAGTACTGCGCCCTGTCGATCGAAACCAGCTCGGTCGAGGCCGAGGTGATGAAGACGATGGCCGGGCGCTCCGGCCTGTCGGCGAGCATGGCCTTGGCCACCTCCTGGCTCAGGAAGGCGGCGCCGCGCAGGTTGACGTCCATGACGACGTCGAAACTCTGCGGCGTGATCTCCAGCATGTCACCGCGCACCGGCGCACCGATGCCGGCATTCGAGACGAAAACATCGAGCCGGCCGCATCGCTGTTTGACGTTCGCCACGAGGTCGGCATGGCTCGCGACGGCCGCGACATCGTGCCTGAAGAACCGAGCCGCAGCGCCCGCCGCCTCGAAGAGCTTCAATGCTTCGTTCGCAGCCTCGTCCTCGACGATGTCGGTGAAGGCGATGTCATGGCCCGCCTTGGCGAGCGCGACGCCGATGGCGCGGCCGATGCCGCGCCTTGCGCCGGTGATCAGGGCGACGGGACGGCTCATCTCATTCTCCCCGGTATTGTGGCGTGCGCTTCTGCTGGAAGGCCGCGACGCCCTCCTTCACATCCTCGGTGTAGGAGACGAGTGAACTCGCCAGCGTCTCCATGATCGCAGCGCTGTCCTCGCCCTCGGCCGCATTGATGAGCTGCTTGACGACGAGGTTCGCCACCGGCCCGCGCTGGCAGACGCGCTCGGCCATGGCCTGCGCGGCCGCGAGCGCCCCGCCCTTCTCCACGACCTGATCGACGATCCCAAGCGTCAGCGCCGTCTCAGCCGTGACGATCTCGCCGGTCAGCGCGAGGCGGCGCGCGACCTGCCCGCCGAGCCGCCTGACCAGACGCTGCGTGCCGGACCAGCCGGGAATCATGCCGAGCCCGCTCTCGGGCAGGCCGATCTTGGCCTGCGCCTCGCAGATGCGGATATCGGCGGTAACGGCGAGCTCGAGCCCGCCGCCGAGCGCGTGGCCATTCATCGCGGCAATGACCGGCGGCTTCATCCGCGCGAGCTTGTCGAAGACGCGATGGCCGGAGCGGACCCAGCCCTGCCCCATCTCCAGCGGCGATAACCCGCCCCAGGCGACGATGTCGCCGCCGGCGCAGAAGGCCTTGCCCTCGGCCGTCAGGATGACGGCACGGACCGAGCGGTCGGCGTCAATGGTGTCAGCAAAGCGGCCGAGCAGGCCGACCATGACGTCGTCGAGCGCGTTGAGCTTTTCGGGCCGGGCGAGCGTGATCGTCGCAATGCCCGAGGCGATGTGGAGGCGGACGGGATCGCTCATGCCGCCCTCGCGGGGAGTTCGAGGCCGATCAGCGCCTCGTCGAAGAGCGCGGCGTCCATCAGCTTCGGCGGCTTCGGGACCAGCAGCGGGAATTCGCTCTGAGCGAGAATGTCGCGCTCAAGATCGACGCCGGGCGCGATCTCGGTGACGGCGATGCCGTCCGCCGTCAGCTTCATCACGCAACGCTCGGTGATGTAGGTCACGTCCTGGCCCTGGGCGACGGCACGAGGGCCGGAGAAAGAAATATGCTCAACGGCTTCGACCAGCTTCTTCACCTTGCCCTCCTTCTCGATGACGAGCTTGCCCTCAGTGATGGCAAGCTTGGCCGCAGCGCTGAAATAGCCGGAGAAGACGATGCGCTTGGCCCGGGCGGTGATGTCGATGAAGCCGCCGGCGCCAGCGGTGACATGCGGACGCACGCCAAGCTTGGAGACGTTGACGCAGCCCTGCCTGTCGATCTGCAGGAAGGAGAGCAGCGACATGTCGAAGCCCGCCCCCTGGAAATAGGTAAACTGGTAGGGCGAAGGCACGATCGCCTCGGCATTGGAGGCGCAGCCGAACTGGAATTCGAGCAACGGCACGCCGCCGACGGCGCCCTGCTCGATCACCCAGGTGACGGCGCCGTGCTGGCCTTCCTCAATCAGGATGCGCGGGACATTGGCCGAGATGCCGAAGCCGATATTGACCGCGTCGCCGTAACGCAGTTCCTGCGCGACCCGACGCGCGATCACTTTGGCGACGTCGAAGGCCGGCGTCTCGAAGCTCGACAGCGGCCGGCGCACCTCGCCGGAAATGGCGGGATCGTAGACAGTCTGCGTGGTCTGCATCTGGTCTGGCGCGACCACGATGGCATCGACCAGAATGCCGGGCACGAAGACGGCTTGCGTGTTGAGGCTGCCGGCCTCGACCACGCGCTTCACCTGCGCGATGACGATGCCGCCATTGTTGCGCACGGCCAGTGCCTGATCGAGCGGGCCGAGCAGGCCGCCTTCATGCTCGTAGGAGAGATTGCCGCGCTCATCGGCGGTGGTGGCGCGGATGATCGCGACTTGTGGCACGATGCTGCGGAAATAGAGCCAGTCCTCGCCGTCGAACGCGACGCGGCTGACGATCGGCTCGGCCATGGCGCGCGCGTTCATGGCGCAGCCCTGGTGCTTGGGATCGACGAAGGTGTCCATGCCGATCTTGGTCAGCACGCCCGGCCGCTTGGCGGCGGCTTCGCGGTGCATGTCGAATAGGATGCCGCTCGGGATATTGTAGGCCGGGATCTCATCGCCCGTGACCATCTTCCAGATCGCAGGCGGCTCGGCCGAGGACGGGCCGGAAGGATAAGAACCGCCCATGATCCGGGCGAGCAGGCCGGGCTTGGCGATGTGATCGACGCCCTTGACGCCCCACATGTCGCCGGCCGCGATCGGGTGCAGCGTCGTCAGGTTGCGCGGGTGACCGGAGGCGTCGAAGCGCCGGCCGATGGCTGCAAGCACCGCATCAGGGCAGCCGAGGCCGGAGGAGGAGGAGACCGTGACGATCGCCTCATCCGGGATCAGGGCGGCGGCTTCGTCGGCGGAGAGGATGCGGGGAAAAGCCATGTTTCTTATCTCTTCGAGGTCTCAGCCGGCGGCGGCGAGCGCGCGCTGATAGGCGCCGCAGGATTCACGGATGACGAGGTTGGCGGGGCCGATGAAGCTTTCGGGCTCCGCGGCGGGGTCATTGATCTGCTTCAGCAGCAGCGCGGCGGCGCGCTCGCCCAAGCCCACGGGATCGACGGCGACGGTGGTCAGCGCCGGCGAGACATGGCGCGCCTCGCTAGTGTCGTCGAATCCGACGATGGCGATATCGCGCCCGACGACGAGGCCGTGGCGCGCCACCGCCAGCATCGCGCCGATGGCGGTGACGTCGTTGTAGCAGACCACCGCTGTCGGCCGGTCGGCGAGCGAGAGCACGGCGCTCATCGCGCCGAAGCCGCCATCGCGCGTCGGCATGCTTTCGAGGTTGAGCGCCGGATCGACATTGCGCCCGGTCGCCTCCATCGCAGCGAGGAAGCCGCCATGCCGCTCCTGCCGCACCACCATCGAATGCATGCCGCCGAGAAAGGCGATGCGCTCATGGCCGAGATTGATGAGATGGCGGGTGATGCGGCTCGCCCCCGCCAGATTTTCCGGCACGACATGGCTCACAGCCACATCCGGCAGGCGGCGGATCGCCACCAGCAGGGCGGTACCGGCAGCCCTGACCCAGTCGAGATGCTCAGGCCGCGTATCCAGCGCCGGGCAGAGGATGATGCCGCCGGCGCCGTGCTCGCGCATCATCCGCATCACCTGCTCCTGGCGCACCACGCTTTCGGCGGTGTTGGCCATGAAGGCGACATAGCCCGCCATCTGCAGGACCTTCTCCACGCCGATCGCGAATTCGGCGAAGAACGGGTTGGAGAGATCGTTGAGGACGAGCCCGACGATGCGAGACTGCGCGTTGCGCAGATTGGCGGCGCCGCGATTATAGACATAGCCGAGCCGGTCCATCGTCTCGAGGACGTGCTGGCGCGTCTCGGGCTTGACCGCGCCGCGGCCGGTGAGGACGAGCGAGACCGTCGATTTCGAGACGCCGGCGGCGTCCGCGATCTCGATGATCGTCACCTTCTTCTTGGTATCTTGGCCCTTGCTGCCCTGCGGCTGCGGCATCGTTTCGTCCCGGGGCGCATCGCACTGTTCTTTTCTTGGAACGTTCCATTATCAGTGAATGAGAAGCGAAGCAATATCCCCTTTCAAAGGATTTATGCCGGCTGTATAAGGCTCGAAACACGTTTCTAAAATTGGAACGTTCCAATAAACGATTTGGAGGAAGCGATGGCCGAGATCACCCTGCCCCGCTCGGACGGCAGCAGCGAGCGCTACAGGCTTTCGCCGCCTTCGCCGTTCCCGCAGACGGCAAAGCCCAACGGCATCCGCACCGTCTATGCCGCCGCCCATGTCGTCGCCGCCCCGCTGAAGCAGCAGGAGCCCTGGCGCGTCCCGGCCGTGGATTGGGATGCGACGCTCGCCTTCCGCCGCCATCTCTGGGGCCTCGGCTTCAAGATCGCCGAGGCGATGGACACCTCCCAGCGCGGCATGGGGCTGGACTGGCCCAACGCCGCCGAACTGATCGCCCGCTCGCTGGCCGAGGCCAAGGCGACGCCGGGCGCCGATCTCGCCTGCGGCGCCGGCACCGACCAGCTTGACCCCAACACCGTGCGCAGCCTCGACGACGTGATCCGCGCCTATGAGGAGCAGGTCGGCCATATCGAGAAGCACGGCGGCAAGATCATCCTGATGGCGAGCCGCGCGCTCTGTCGCGTCGCGAAGGGACCGGACGACTATCTCGCCGTCTATGGCCGCCTGATCCGGCAGTGCCGCGGCAAGGTGATCCTGCACTGGCTCGGCGAGATGTTCGACCCGGCGCTCGCCGGCTACTGGGGCAACCGCGATTTCGAGCCGGCGATGGAGACGGTGCTCACCCTGATCCGCGAGCACGCCGACAAGATCGACGGCATCAAGATCTCGCTGCTCGATGCCGGCAAGGAGATCGCGATGCGCCGCCGCCTGCCGGAAGGCGTGGTCATGTATACCGGCGACGACTTCAACTATGCGGAGCTGATCGCCGGTGACGTGCAAGGCTTCTCGCACGGTTTGCTCGGCATCTTCGATCCGATCGCAGCGGCCGCAGCGGCTGCCTTCGCGAAGCTGGAAGCGGGCGACCGCGCCGGCTTCCACGCGATCCTCGATCCCACGGTCGCGCTCTCGCGCCGGCTCTTCGAGGCGCCGACGCAGCATTACAAATGCGGCGTCGTCTTCCTCGCCTGGCTGAACGGCTTCCAGAGCCATTTCCGCATGGTCGGCGGCGCCGAATCCGCGCGCGGCATCCTGCACTATGCCGATCTTTTCCGCCTCGCCGATCAGTCCGGGCTGTTCTTCGAGCCGGAATTGGCAGCGCGCCGCATGGCACATCTTTGCGCCCTCAACGGCGTCGCCTGAGGAGGAAAGCCATGCACGCCCCCTTGCTCGACGCCGAAATCTACGACCAGATCCGTGAGACCGCCCGGCGCTTTGCCGAGGAAGTCGTCAGGCCCGCCGCCAACGATCTCGACCGCGACGAGACCTTTCCCGCCGAGATTTACCGCCAGATGGGCGCGCTCGGCCTGTTCGGCATCACCGTGCCGGAGGCACATGGTGGTGCCGGCCTCGACACCTACGCCTATGCCATCGTGATGGAGGAATTGTCGCGCGGCTATGCCTCCGTCGCCGACCAATGCGGTCTCGTCGAGTTGATCGGCACGCTGCTGACCCGCTACGGCACGCCCGTGCAGCTCAAGCACCTGCCCGACATCCTCGCCGGCAAGACGCGCGTCGCCTATTGCCTGACCGAGGCCGAGGCCGGTTCCGACCTCTCGAACGTCCGCACCACCGCGCGCGAGACCGCAGAGGGCTATGTCATCGACGGCGGCAAGCTCTGGATCCACAACGCTCCCGTCGCCGATCTCGGCTTCGTGCTGGCCTCGACCGATCCGGCCGCCGGCCATCGCGGCATGAGCATCTTCCTGGTCGACCTGCATGCGCCGGGCGTCTCGCGCGGGCCGAAGGAGCACAAGATGGGCCAGCGCGCCAGCCAGGTCGGCGCGCTCAATTTCGACGGCGTCGTGGTGCCGCGCGAAGCCCTGCTCGGCCCCAAGGGGCGCGGCTTCCACATCATGATGAGCGTGCTGGAGAAGGGCCGCGTCGGCATCGCCTCGCTGGCGGTCGGCATCGCGCAGGCGGGGCTGGAGGCCGCTCTCGGTTATGCCCGCGACCGGCGCCAGTTCGGCAAGCCGATCCTCGACAATCAGGGTCTGCAATGGCTGCTGGCCGACATGGCCAAGGACATCGCCGCCGCCCGCGCGCTGGTCGAGCGCGCCGCCTTGCTGATCGATCATGAGAAGCCTGCGACATCTGCCTCCTCGATGGCAAAATGCTTCGCCAGCGACACGGCGGTGGCGCAGACGGCGAACGCCGTGCAGGTCTTCGGCGGCTCCGGCTATATCCGCGGCTTCGAGGTCGAGCGGCTCTATCGCGACGCCAAGATCACGCAGATCTACGAGGGCACCAACCAGATCCAGCGCACCATCATCGCCAAGGAATTGATCAAGAACGGCGCCTGACGCTTCGGCGCCGCGACAGGGTCAGGAACGCGCGAGAATCAGGCGGATGCGCGTCATGGTACTGTCGCGGGACAGCGCCAGCTCGCCCTTGTGAGCCATCGCCACCTCGGCGGCGATGGAGAGGCCGAGCCCCGAGCCGCTCGACTCCGGCCCCTTGGCGAAGGGACGCGTGAACTCGGCCAGCGGCGCGGCAAAGCCGTCGCCGTCATCGGCGACCTCGATCCAGGCGGCGTCCCCATCGGCGCCCACCGTCACGACGAGCCGGCTGCGGGCGCCATGCCGCAAGGCGTTGTCGATCAGGTTGCTCAGCGCCTCGCGCAGGCTGACGGCGTCGCCGGAGACGATCGGCGCCTGCTCCGCCGGCACGAAGGCGATGTCGACCTCGCGCGGCAACGACAGCGGAACCGCCTTTGCCAGAACGCCCTTGGCGAGCTGGTTGAGATCGACGGCGGCCGCAACCGCGACATCCTTGCGGTGGATCACCATCGCATGGTCGAGGAGCTGCCCGGTGAGACGGCCGAGCTCAGCCGTCCGTTCATGGATGCGCTTGACGGTATCCGCCTTGCGCCGCGATGCGGGGGTGCCGATCAGGATTTCGACTTGCGCGTCGAGCGCCGCCAGCGGCGTACGAATCTGATGGGCGGCATCGGCGATGAAGCGCTGCATGATCGCCATCCGCTCTGAGAGGCGCCGCATGAAGTCGTCGATGGCCTGAACGAGATTGCGGATTTCAAGCGGCGGCTCCGCTTCGATCGGGCGCAGGTCGTCGGGGCGCCGGCTCGCGATCTCGCGCTCGATGCGGGTCAGCGGCTTCAGCGCCAGCGTCACCGCATAGGCGGCCGCCAACAGCGCGAGCACGCTCATCACGGCGATGACGCCGAGCGCCTTGAGCGTCAGGTCGCGAGCCAGCGCGCGCCGGGCGTCGGTCGTCTGGGCCACGACGATCGTCGACCAGTTGTTGGTTCCGGGCATGTCGATCTGCCGGGCAAGCGTCGCGATCCGTACCGGCTGGCCCTGATAGGTGCCGTCTTCGAGAACGACGCCAGCGCGGGTCTCCACCGGATCGGCGTCCGATACGAGATCCTCGTAGCCGGCGACGACGATGCCGCGCGGATCGACCACCTTGTAGAAGACGAGATCGTAGTCGGCGAGCGTCGCAATCGTGGAAACCGGCGGTTCGACCGTGACGACCCCGCCCTGGACATAGACGTTCTCGGCGATCTGCACCGCGCCGCCGCGCAGCAAGCGGTCATAGGCCTGCTGGGCCGCGAGCGAGGACGAATGCCAGGCGGCAGCCCCCAGCACGACCGCGCCCGCCGCCAGCACCGCCGTGAGCACGGCAATGATGCGGAAGCGCAGCGACAGGCGAAGGTCAGACAACCGCAAGCTGATAACCCAGTCCGCGCAGGGTCCGGATCTCCACCGGGGCGTCGGCCAGCTTGCGCCGCAGCCTTGCGACGAACTGCTCGACGGCGTTGGGGCTCGCCTCCTGGTCGAAGTTGAAGAGCTGCTCGATCAGCTCCTCCTTGGGCACGATCCGCTCCGGGCGCGCGGCGAGGATCTCGAGCACGGTCAATTCGCGGCGGGTCAGGTTGAGGGGTCTGTCGCCGACGCTCGCGACCCGCCCCGCCCGGTCGATGGCCAGCGGCCCGACGCGCAGCATGTTGTCGGATTGTCCGGCGCTGCGCCGCAACAGCGCCCGCGCGCGGGCTTCGAGCTCGCCATAGTCGAAGGGCTTGACCAGGTAGTCGTCGGCACCGAGGTCGAGCGCCCCGATGCGTTCGTCCACGGCGGAGCGCGCCGTCAGGACCAGCACGGGCGTCGCCAGCCGGCGGGCCCGCATCTGGCGCAGGATGGAGAGGCCATCCTGCCCCGGCAGGCTGAGATCGAGGATGACGAGGTCATAGGCCTGCACCGCCAGCAGCTCGGCGGCGGTGGTGCCGTCCTGCTCCCAGTCGACGGCATGGCCGATCTTCTCGAGCCGCATCACCACGGCTTCGGCGATGTCGGCGGTGTCTTCCACGACGAGCACGCGCAAGCGGATCGGCCTCTGGTTATCGAGTCAGGCTGGAGTCAGTCCCGCAGGCTATCACTGTCGGCAAGCGCCCATAAGTGCGCTCGGGAAACGAAAACAAGGGACGGTGCATGTTAGCCCCATTTGACGCCGCATCCGCGACTCCGCTGCTCTCGGTGGAGGGTGTGACGCTGCAATACAAGACGCCGGACGTGGTGGTGACCGCGACGCGGCGCGTCTCCTTCGACGTCTACCCGTCCGACCGCTTCGTCCTGCTCGGCCCGTCAGGTTGCGGCAAGTCGACCCTGCTCAAGGCGATCGGCGGCTATCTGACGCCGGTCGAGGGAGAGATCAGCCTGAAGGGCCGCAAGATCTCAGGCCCGGGCCCCGACCGGATGATGGTGTTCCAGGAATTCGACCAGCTCCTGCCCTGGAAGACGGTGCGCGAGAACGTGGTCTTCGCGCTGACCGCCTCCGGCCGGGCGATGCCGTCCGAGGCCGGGGAGCGCGCCCGCTCCTATATCGACAAGGTCGGCCTGACCAAGTTCATCGACAGCTATCCGCATATGCTCTCCGGCGGCATGAAGCAGCGCGTCGCCATTGCGCGCGGCATGGCGATGGAGCCCGACGTTCTGCTGATGGACGAGCCTTTCGCCGCGCTCGACGCGCTGACGCGCCGCAAGATGCAGGACGAATTGCTGCGGCTCTGGGACGACACGAAATTCACCGTGCTCTTCGTCACCCATTCGATCGAGGAAGCCATCCGCATCGGGACCCGCATCCTGCTGCTCTCGCCGCATCCCGGCGAGGTCAAGGCCGAGCTCAACAGCGTGCCGGCCGCGGAGATGGGCACGGGCACGCAGGCCGCGCTCGAAACCCGCATCAACGACATGCTCTTCGCGCATCATTGAACCGGAGGTGACCGACATGACCGATCTCGTCAGCTTCCGCCCGGAAATCATCCGCGACGTCCATTCCAGCGACGCGCCGGTCGTCGCCAAGACCATCGGCCTGGCCGAGCGCATCTATCGCCTCGGCTTCGTCCGCAAGGCGGTGATCCTCGCGGTGCTCGCCGTCGCCTGGGAGCTCTATGGCCGCTGGCTCGGCAATCCCCTGCTGTTCCCGACCTTCGGCCAGACGGTCGCGGCCTTCGTCGAGAACATTGTCAGCGGCGTCATCCCGCAGCGCACGCTGGTCTCGCTGCAGACGCTGGTGATCGGCTACGGCATCGGCATCGTGCTGGCGGCCCTGCTCACGACGCTGGCCATCGGCTCGCGCATCGGCGCCGACCTGCTCGAGACCCTGACCTCGATGTTCAACCCCCTGCCCGCCATCGCGCTCCTGCCGCTGGCGCTGATCTGGTTCGGGCTCGGCACCGGCAGCATCATCTTCGTGCTCGTCCACTCGGTGCTCTGGGCGATCGCGCTCAACACCCATGCGGGCTTCCGCTCGGTCTCGAACACGCTGCGCATGGTCGGGCAGAATTACGGGCTGCGCAGCCTGAAGCTGGTGCGGCTCATCCTGATCCCGGCCGCCTTCCCGGCGATCCTGACCGGACTCAAGGTCGGCTGGGCCTTCGCCTGGCGCACGCTGATCGCGGCCGAACTGGTCTTCGGCGTTTCGTCTGGCGCCGGCGGCCTCGGCTGGTTCATCTTCGAGAACCGCAACCAGCTCGAGACGGCCAACGTCTTCGCCGGCCTGTTCACCGTGATCCTGATCGGCCTTTTCGTCGAGAACGTCATCTTCGCCACCATCGAGCGCAAGACGATCCGGCGCTGGGGCATGCAGCACTGACGACCCGGAGCATTTCCGCCTTCTTCTGAAACGCGGGAATGCTCCATTTTCCTGGCTTTATCGCATTTTCTTCACGCGAACCGGCATCCGCTTCGCTCGAAAATGCACTGGTTCCACAAGGCCGAACGGCCGTCACTCGGAGGGAAACACCCATGGCATTCAAGACTTTCCTGCGCACCGCCTTCACGGCCGTGGCACTGGGCGCCGCACTCGCCGCCCCGGCCCGCGCCGAGGTCAGCGAGGTCCGCATCTCCAAGGGCTTCGGCATCCTCTATCTGCCGCTCTTCGTGATGCAGGACCAGCAGTTCCTCGAGAAGCGCGCCAAGGCCGCCGGCCTCGGCGACATCAAGGTGACCTGGCTGATGCTCGACGGCGGCAACGTCATCAACGACGCGATGATGGCCGGGACGCTCGACTTCGCCGGCACCGGCGCGCCGGGCTTCGTCACGCTCTGGGCCAAGGCCAAGGGCATTCCGGGCGTCGAGGTCGTCGGAGTCTCCGGCATGAGCTCGACCTCGCTGTGGCTGATGTCGAACAAGCCGGAGCTGAAGTCGCTCAAGGACTTCACCAGCAGCGACAAGATCGCCCTGCCCGGCATCAAGACCTCGCTCGCCGCCGTCGTGCTGCAGATGATCGCCGCCAAGGAGTTCGGCGACGCGAACTACGCCAAGATGGATCCGATGACGGTGAGCCTGCCGCATCCGGAGGCGCTGGCCGCGCTGATCGGCGGCAAGACCGAGATCAAGGCGCATTTCACCTCGCCGCCCTTCCAGTACATCGAGGCGAAGAGCCCGGGCATCAACCGCGTGCTCAACTCGGTCGACTATCTCGGCAACCTGACGCTCGACGTCACCTTCGCGCCGAAGAAGTTCGTCGATGCCAATCCGAAGATGACCCAGGCCTTCATCGACGCGATGGACGACGCCACCGCCCTGATCGCCAAGGACAAGAAGTTGGCGGCCGAGATCTTCGCCAAGGCCTCGAAGGTGAAGATCGACGCCGCCGAGGTCCAGGAGATGATCGAGGACAAGGACGCCCGCTTCACCGCCACGCCCGAAGGCGTGATGCAGTTCGCCGAATTCATGCACAAGGCCGGGTCGATCAAGGTGAAGCCGACGAAGTGGAGCGACATGTTCGTGCCGCAGCTCGCCGGCCGCTCGGGAAGCTGAGCGCATCCCGAGCCCCAACGGGTTTTCAGATGCAAAAGGGCGCGGTCTCCTCTGGGGCCGCGCCCTTTTGCATGGTAGCCATGGTCGCTGGCTCGAAAATTGAAACCGGGCCTCGATGCGCGACGGAAGAGTGACGGCCTGATGCATGCGAGAATTCCCGGACACCGGGCAGAGACGCTCGGCCCGGCGCTGACACCGACAGATCCGCGCTCGCTGCGCCGTTTCGAGGATGAGCGCTTCCTGACGGGACAGGGCCTTTATCTCGACGACGAAGCCGTCCCCGATGCGCTGCACGCCATGGTGCTGCGCTCGCCGCATGCCCATGCCGCGATCCTCTCCATCGACGCCGAAGCGGCGCGGGGCCTGCCCGGCGTCCACGCCGTCTACACCGCTGCCGAGATCGCCGATCTCGCGCCCCTGCCCTGCTCGCTGGCGATCGCGGGCGAAGCGCCGCTGATCGTGCCGCCCCGATCGCCTCTGGCCGGCGAACGGGTCCGCCATGTCGGCGATCCCGTCGCCTTCATCGTGGCCGAGACGGCTGAGCTTGCCCGCGAGGCCAGCGAGTTGATCGCGGTCGATTACGACATCCTGCCCTCGGTCACCGAGCTTGCCGCCGCCAGCGCCCCCGACGCTCCCGAAATCTGGCCGCAGGCGCCCGGCAACCTCGCCCTGCGCTATCGGCTCGGCGACGGGGCGGCCGTCGCCACCGCCTTTGCGCAGGCCGCCCATGTCGTGACCTGCCGGGTCGTCAACAACCGGATCGCGGCAGCGGCACTCGAACCGCGAGCGGCACTCGGGCGCTTCGACAAGGCGAGCGGCCGCTACCGGCTCTCGCTCAGCGGCGCCTCGGTGCACGACATCCGCCGGGAACTCGCGGCTGTGCTGCGCATCGCACCTGAACGGATCGACGTCGCCTGCCCCGATGTCGGCGGCGGCTTCGGCATGAAGAACGTCACCTATCCGGAATATGCGCTGGTGCTCGTCGCGGCCGAGCGCCTCGGCCGGCCGGTGCGCTGGCTCGCCGAGCGCATCGAGGATTTCTCCGGTGGCGTCCATGCTCGCGACAATCTGACCACCGGCAAGCTCGCCCTCGACGCCAAGGGCCGGTTCCTGGCGCTTCAGGTCGAAACCTCAGCCAATCTCGGCGCCTATGTCTCCTCGCTCGGGCCGGGCAGCGCGACCACCGCGCCGACGCCCGCGATGGGCGGGCTCTACGACATTCCCGCGATGACGATGGATGTCCGCTGCGTCTTCACCAACACCGTCCCGATCGACGCCTATCGCGGCGCCGGCAAGCCGGAAGCGAACTATCTGATCGAAAGGCTCGTGGAGGCGGCGGCCAACCGCTTGCGGATCGACTCCGCCACCTTGCGCAAGCGCAACTTCATCCGCCGCTTCCCCTATCGCAAGCCCTTCGGCGCCGTACTCGATTGCGGCAGCTTCGGCAGCAATCTCGACCAGGTTCTGGCTGCGGCCGACCGCGCCGGCTTCCGGCGCCGCAGGGCGGAATCCCGCCGACGCGGCAAGTTGCGCGGCTTCGGCATCGGCTGCTTCCTGGAAACCTCGCGCGGCGCGCCAAACGAAGATGCCTGGCTGTCGTTCCGCGCCGATGGCGGCATCGACATGACGGTCGGCACCCAATCGAACGGCCAGGGTCACGAGACGAGCTTCGCCCAGCTTCTCGCGAGCCGGTTCGGCCTGCCGGTGGAGCGTTTCCGCCTCATCCAGGGCGATACGGCGCGCGTCCCCAGCGGCGGCGGCCATGGCGGCGCCCGCTCGCTGCATATGGGCGGCGGCGCGCTGGCACTGGCGGCCGATGCGCTGATCGAGAAGGCAAGGCCCGCAGCCGCCGAACTGCTTCAGGCGGCAGCGGAAACCGTCAGCTTCCACAACGGCCGCTTTCTCGCTCCGGGCGCCGGCGAAGTCGATCTCGGCAGCGTCGCGCGCCATGTCGCGGAGACGACCGGCAAACCCCTCGCCAGCCATGGCGCCCGCCGCGATGCGCCGCTCACCTTTCCCAACGGCGCGCAGGCCGCCGAGGTCGAGGTCGACCCGCAAACCGGCGAAGTGACCCTGCTGCGCTATGTCGCCGTCGACGATTACGGCACGCTGATCAACCCCTTGCTGACCGAGGCACAGGTCCATGGCGGGCTGGCGCAGGGCATCGGCCAGGCGCTGATGGAGGAAGCCCGCTACGACCCCGATGGCGGCCAGCTCCTCAGCGCGACCTTCATGGACTACGCCATGCCGCGCGCGATGGACCTGCCGGCTTTCGAATTGTCGATGGTGGAATTGCCGACGCAGGCCAACCCGCTCGGCGCCAAGGGGGCGGGACAGGCCGGCTGCATCGGCGCGCCGCAGACCGTGATCCACGCGATCCTCGATGCGCTGCGGCCCCTCGGCGTCACGCATCTGGACATGCCGGCCACTCCGGCGCGGATCTGGCGCGCGATCCGGGAGGCGCAGCAGGCCAAAGATTGAGGAGTCAGCGCTTTCCCGAGGCCCCGGCTAAAGCCTGCTGACTTTGCGCAGAACCACGTCGTCATCCCGGCTCTCCGCTTCGCTCCGGCCGGGATGGACTCACGTTTCGATGAAAACGCAGCAGGCTCTAACTCTGCGGCTGCCCCATCAACCTATCGCGCAGGCGGAGCAGCTCCTCGCAGACCGCTTCCAGCTCCAGCACCGCGAAGCCCTCGCGCAGAGCGGGAACATGCTCGCCGAGCCTGGCGCCGAGGACGCCGGTGAAGCCGGCCCGGCCCTCGGCCGAAACGACGAGCCCGTTCTGCGCCTCGAAGGAGGCATTCCAGGCGACCGCCTCGGCTTCCGATAATCCGGCGGGAAGGTCGAGTTCGAGGACGCCATCCGTCGTCAGCCGGACCGGGTAGCCGCCCGGCAGGCCGTTCGGCCCCGGTACATGTCCGTGCCAGACGCGGCCGGAAGCCATGGCGAGCAGCATGGGGACGCCGCTCGCTCCCGAGATCTCGATCACCGGCTCGGGCGTGAGCTGGATATCGGCGAAGCGTGCGTAGACATCCCCGACCTCGACGCCGTCGAGCCAGACGCGCGGCGGCCGCCCGCCCCGCTCCTCCGGCCGTCGGCGCCAGGCGGCGAGGTTCTGGTAATGGGCGAGAACCTTGACCTCGGCCCCCAGAGGCGTGGCGGCCGAGCCAGCGAAGACGTTCGACAAGATCGCGACATTGCCCATGCCGCAGACGACGTCATGCCCCAGCGCGCGGATCATGCCGTTGACCACGTCGGGGAAGCCGCAATTGACCAGCGTGACCGCCCTGCCGCTGCGCGTGATCGCCGCGGCGACGCGGGAGGAGAGCAGCGCCTGGAAGACCGCCGTGGCGCTCAGGCCGCCTTCGGCGACAAGCTGCGTCCAGGCGTTGCCGGTCTGGGCGATGACCTGCGAGGTCTGGATCGAGGCGGCCTGCACGACGATGCGCGGGCCGGTCGCCGCGAGCATCTCGTCCGAGGCGTTCGGGGCGAGCAGATCGACCGCATGGGTGGTAAAGCGCGCCTTCTTGCCGAACAAGGCGGCGCGGGCGTTGGCGGCCGTGCGCAGCCAGTTAAGCCGCTCGCGGTTGCGGCCGGCGATGACGACCGCGACGGGCTCCTCCGCCGTCGCGGCGATGTCGAAGGCGATGCGCGCGGCGAAGCCGCCGGTGCCGGAGATGAGGATGTCACAGCCGGCCATGTTAGCGCCCCGTCGCCATCGCCGCGCGGTCCCAGCAATCGTCGAGTCGGGGCGAGAGCTTGTGCTTCATGATGCGCTGGCTCGCGGTGCGCTCGAATTCGTCGACGACGGCGATGTAGCGCGGGTTCTGGTAGGGAGCGAGGCGCTGGCCGAGCCAGCCGGACAAGGCCTGCGGATCGATGATCACGCCATCGCGCGGCTTGACGAAGAGCTTGATGTCCTGCTCGCCGACATCGGCGGCGACGCCGATCATGGCGCAATCCTCGACCGCCTCATGCTCGGCCGCGACATGCTCGACCTCCCAGGCCGAGACGTTCTCGCCCCGGCAGCGCACGCTGTCGGTCATGCGGCCGTGGAAGTAGAGGTTGCCATCAGCGTCGAGGGAGCCGAGATCGCCGGTGTGGAAGCCGTCCGCGCGCAGGGCCTTCGCGGTCGCCTCGGGATTGTCGAGATAGCCCGGGAAGATCGCACCGGGGATGCTGGTCTCGATCACGATCTCGCCGCGCTCGCCGGCCGGCACCGGCCGACCCTCCGTATCCTGGAGCTTCACCGTGAACCAGGGCATCGGCCGGCCCACCGAGCCGACCACGCCGCTGACGTTGCAGGTCGTGAGGCTGGAGGCTTCCGTCATGCCGTAGCATTCGCGGATATCGATGCCGAAGCGGTCGCGGAACTGCGGCCAGATATCCGCCGGGCAGCCTCCACCCCAGGCGATGCGTACGCCGTGCTCGCGATCGCGCGGCGATGGCGGCTGCTTCAGCAGGATCTGGAGGATGCCGCCGAGATAATGGATATGGCTCGCGCCTTCCTCTCTGACCTGATCCCAGAAGCGGCTGGCGCTGAAGCGCTCGACCATGGCGAGCGTGATTCCGCTGATCATCGGCAGGGGCAGAAGCTGCGCGCCGCCGATATGGTAGAGCGGCTCCCAGACGAAGAAGACGTCACCCGGCCCGGCATCGGAGAGCCGCACCACGCTCTCGGCCGCAAGCCGCAGCATGCGGTGCGAGACGATCACCCCCTTGGGCCGCCCGGTCGTGCCGGAGGTGTACATGATCGCGAAGACGGCATCTGGCGACGGAGCCGGTTCTGAAAAGAGCTCCCTGCCTGACAGGATCGCATCGAGTTCCCCGCTCGGTGAATGGGTTAGCAGCGGCAGCTCCGCCCCCTGTCCCATCGCCTCGGCGATCTGCGGCGCAAGCTCCGCGTCGGCCACAACGAGGCGCGGCTGCGAATGGGTCAGCAGGTAGCGCAGCCCTTCGCCGCGCTGCTGCGCGTTAACCGGCACCCAGGCGACACCCGCCCGCGCGAGACCGAAAACCACCGCGATGGTCGCGATCGAATTGCGCATCATCACGGCGACCCGGTCGCCAGCCACGATGCCGTGCGCTCTCAAATGCGCGGCGAAGGCGGCCGAACGCCGCTCGATCTCGGCATAGGTCACGGGCTCGCCGCAGAAGCGCGCATAGACGCGCTCCGGCTCAGCCGCGGCGCGTGTCGTCAGAAGGCTCACGAAGCCAGCGTCGTCGAAGGAGGTCATCGTCGTCGGTTCAGTCGAGTCGGGAAGAGGAGCGGAAACGTTCCGCGATGAGCAGCATCGCCGTCACCACGATGAAGACGACGACCGAGACGGCCGCGAGCGTCGGGTTGAGCTGCAGGATCATGTCGTCCCACATCTGCTTCGGCAGCGTCGTCTTGAGGCCGCCGGAGACGAAGATCGCAATGGTCAATTCGTCGAAGGAGGTGATGAAGGCGAAGAGAAAGGCTGCGACGAGGCCGCCCTTGACCAGCGGGATGGTGACGCCGGTCAGCGTCCGCACCCGGTTGGCGCCGAGGGTCGCCGCCGCCTGGTCGAGGCGCTGGTCATAGGTCTTCAGCACGGCGGCGATGGTGACCAGCGTGAACGGGATCGCCAGCACGGTATGGCCGATGACGAGGCCGAGATCGGTCGCGATCAGCCCCAGCCGGGCGAAGAGATAGAACAGCCCGACCGCGATGACGATGCGCGGCACGATCATCGGCGCGAGGAAGAAGGCGAAGATCAGCCCGGCCCAGCGCGTGCGGCTGTTTGCCAGCGCCAGCGCCGCGAACCCGCCGATCGCCGTCGCCGCAAAGGCGGTGACGAAGGCGACCGCGAAAGAGCGGATCGTCGCCTGGATCCAGAGCGGCGATTCGAAATAGGTGCGGAACCAGCTCAGCCCGTAGCCCGGCGGCGGGAATTCGAGGAACTGCGACGATGTGAAGGCGAGCGGGATGACGAGCAGCGTCGGCAGCACCAGGAAAGCGATGACGAGCCAGCAGAAGCCGGGCAGCAGCAGCGCGCAGACGCGCTTGCCGAGCAGGGATCGCGTGACCGCCCCGAGACGCGCGGCGGCCGCCGCGATGAGGGAGAGGATCGCCAGGCCGAGATCGCGGATACGGCCGGTGCCGACCTGCCCGGAGCCGCCGGCGATGGTCGAGAGCCCGAAGATCCGGTCGTAGACGACGCATGAAACCAGCGCGGCCAACAGCATCATCGCCGACAGGGCTCCCGCGAAGGACCAGTTCAGCAGCTCCTGGACCTGGGTGATGATGAGCTGCGCCAGCATCGTCTCCTGCCGCCCGCCGAGGAAGGCCGGCACGATGAAGAAGCCGAGCGAGGAGATGAAGACGAGCAGGCCCGCCGCCGCGACGCCAGGCAGCGAGAGCTTGAAATAGACCAGCCAGAAGGCGCGCGCGGGCGCTGCACCCAGCGTCTGCGCCGCCTGGACGAGCCGCCGGTCGATGCCGGTCATCACCGGCAGCATGGTCATCACCGCCAGCGGCACCATCGCATGGACCATGCCGACCATGACGCCGAACTGGTTGTTGATCAGCGAAAGCGGCTGGTCGACGACATGCGCGCCGGTCAGCAGGGAATTGATCACGCCGCTGCGGCCGAGGATCAGCATCCAGGCGAAGGTCTTGACGAGATAGCTCGTCCAGAACGGCACCATGACGAAGAGCAGCATCCGGCCGCGGAACAGATCCGGCAGGCGCGCCAGCCAGTAAGCGAGCGGATAGCCGATCAGCAGCGACCACAGCGCCGTCCAGCCGGCGATGCGGAAGGTGATGCCGAGCACGCGCAGATAGACGTCGGTCGCGGCGATGCGCTGGTAGGAACTCGCCGAGAAGGCTCCATTGTCCGGATCGACGACGCTCAGGCCCAGAAGCTGCGCGACCGGCCAGACGAAGAAGACCGCGAGGAACAGGACGCCGGGCACCGCCAGCCAGAGCGCGTTGAGGCGCAGCCTGCCCGCACGCGCCGGCGCGCTCGTGACGCTTACGGCGCTCATGCGACCAGCACCGCCTTGTCGCGCGGCCAGCCGGCGACGATGGCCTCGTCGATGGCCGGCACCGCATCGTCGGGGCCGAGGCGCAGCACGAGCTGGCTGCCATCCTCGAGCGCCGCGATGACGCGCGTCTCCGAGCCGGCATAGACGATTTCGCTGACGCGGCCGTTCACGGCGTTGCCGTCCTGCGCGCCGAGGCGCAGGTTCTCGGGCCGGATCACGAGGGCCGCGTCCCGGCTCTCGCAATGCGCGCCGTGCGGCAGGGCGAAACGGCCATGTGCGGTCTCGAGCGAGCCGTTGCCGTCCCAGCGGCCGCGGAAGATGTTGGAGATGCCGATGAAGTCGGCGGCGAAGGCGGTGCGCGGGCGCTCATAGATCTCGCGCGGCGTGCCAAGCTGCTCGATCTTCGCGTGATTCATCAGGCAGATGCGGTCGGACATGGCGAGCGCCTCCTCCTGGTCATGCGTGACATAGACGATGGTCGAGCCGCTCTCGCGGTGCAGCCGCTTGATCTCGATCTGCATGTGCTCGCGCAGCTTCTTGTCGAGGGCGCCGAGCGGCTCATCCATCAGGATGATCGAGGGCTGGTAGACGAAGCAGCGCGCCAGCGCGACACGCTGCTGCTGGCCGCCGGAGAGTTCGCGCGGGAAACGCCCGGCGAGATGGCCGAGATGCACCATCGCCAGCGCATCGGAGACGCGCTTGGCGACCTCCGCGCCCGGACGACCGCGCATCTTGAGCGGAAAGGCGATGTTCTCCGCCACGGTGAGGTGCGGGAACAGCGCGTAATGCTGGAAGACGAGGCCGATATCGCGCTGGTGGACGGGCGTCGCCGACTGGTCGCGGCCGTCGATGACCACCCTGCCCTCGCTCACCTCGACCAGCCCGCAGATGAGCTGGAGCAAAGTGGTCTTGCCGGAGCCCGAAGGCCCCAGCAAGGTCAGGAACTCGCCCTCGGCAACGCTGAGCGAGCTCGGCTCGAGGGCCGTGGTCGCGCCGTAGCGCTTGCACAGCCCCTCGACCACGAGCTTCGCCGGTTTTGCTTCGGTCACGGTCATCCCGGCGCTCGTCGCCATCGCCATCAGGTCAGGAGCCAGGAATTGAAGCGCTCGGTGACCTTGGCGCGATTCTCGCTCCACCAGCTCTCATTGGCGATCGCCATCTGCTTCAGGTTTTCCGGCGAGGTCGGCAGCAGCTTGGCGCGCTCGGGCGAGATCGTCTGGTAGGCGTCCAGATTGGTCGGGCCATAGGCCAGCGCCTCGGTATAAACCGCCTGCTGCTTCGGGTCGGAGCAGAAGCGGATGAACTGGCGCGCCACCTCGGCCTTCGGACCGCCCTTGGGCAGACCCCAGCCCTCAATAGAGTAGAGTCCCTGATTCCAGATGATCCTGGCCGGCGCGCCGCCGTCGATGGCAGCCTGAAGGCGGGCGTTCCAGCCGGTGGTCATGTCGACCTCGCCGCTTTGCAGAAGCTGCGTCGACTGGGCCCCACCCGTCCACCACACCGAGATATGCGGCTTGATCTTGTCGAGGACCTTGAAGGCACGCTCGACATCGAGCGGGTAAAGCTTGTCGAGCGGCACGCCGTCGGCAAGCAGCGCCTGCTCGATGCTGTCGATCGGGTTCTTGCGCATCGAGCGGCGACCCGGGAACTTCTCGACGTTGAAGAAGTCGGTCCAGCTCTCCGGGGCGTTCTTCACCTTGTCGGTCCGGTAGGCGAAGATCGTCGAATAGACGTCCGTGCCCATGAACTCGGGCGAGATCGCCTCCGGCATCAGCTTGGGCACATCGGCATGCGAAAAGCCGATCGGGTCGAGCAGGCCTTGCGCCTTCAGGATGTCGCGCGCCGACAAGGTCAGCGTGCACACGTCCCAGGTATAGGACTTGGTCTCGACCATCGCCTTGAACTGCGCGGTCGGCTCGGCCTCGCGGGCGACGTTGACGACCTTGTTGCCGGTCGCCTTTTCGAACGGATCGTAGAAGGCCTTGCGGAAGGCGGGGCCGAACGGACCGCCGGGATCGGCGACCGTGATCTGCGTCGCGGCGCGCGCCGTACCGATGAGATAGGGCGCGGCGACCGCTCCGGCGGCGACGCCGCCGGCCAGTTGCAGCAGGGTACGCCTCGTCGGATTCGTGGTTCTGCTCGTCATCGTCTTCTCCCCTTCAAGCGGTTTTCCGCATTTCCCCGTGGGTGATCAGATCGTCAGGCGCTCTGAGTTTCAGGCGCTTTTGCGTGCCGCGCGCTGGGCGAGAAACGCCTCCATCATCCGCGCCGGCTCGCCGGTGGCGTAGGCTTCGCGCTGGGTGCGGATGCCGGCGGCCAGGCACTCGCGGAAGCTCGCCTCGGTCACCTCGCGGAAGCGGGCCTTGTTGAGCCGCATGGCGACGGGCGCCTTGGCGGCGAGCTCTTCCGCCAGGGCGAGCGAGGCTTCCATGACCTTCTCCTTCGGCACGATCCGGTTGATCAGGCCGATGCGGAACGATTCCTCGGCATCCATCATCCGGCCCGTCAGGGTGAGGTCGATGGTGCGGGCGATGCCGATCATCTCCTTCATGATCCAGGGACCGGTCACCGAGGCGATGCCGGAATTGATCTCGGGCTGGCCCATGGTGACGCCGTCATGGCCGATTCGCAGGTCGCAGAGCAGCGCGACCTGGAAGGCCGAGCCCGCCGCGACGCCGTTCAGCGCCGCGATCAACGGCTTCGAGAGCGAACGGATGCGGTCATAGAGACGCTCCCATTCATGCATCCAGGCCTCGGCGCGATCGGGATCGAAGGTCTTGGTCTCGTTGAGGTCCTGGCCGGCGCCGAAGGCGCGTTCGCCTGCCCCGGTGAGGATGATAGCGCGCACCGCCTCGTTCGCCTCCAGCTCGTCGAAGCACTCGACCAGCCGCGCGCGCATCGGCGCGTTCCAGGCATTGAGAACCTGCGGGCGGTTGAGGGTCACGATGCCGACAGCACCGCGCACCTCGATCAGAACTGAATCCTTCATACCGCCCTCCGATGGCTATTTATCACAATGCGATAAATTCTATTGAACATTCTGCGCGAATGGCCCAGCTTGTCAAGGCAGCCGGCCACGGCCATTGATCGAGCGAGGAGAGCAGGTCCGATGACGATGCCCGAGACGCGACAGAACGGCCGCAAGAGCGCGGCACCGCCAGCCGACCGGCCGGGGCGCAAGGACGATGCGCTGATGGTCAATTCCGTCGAAAAGGCGTTCCGGGTGCTGTCCGCCTTCGGCCGCCAGCACCAGACGCTCAACCTGTCGCAGGTGGCGTCCGAGACCGGCATGGATGTCAGCGCTGCGCAGCGCTTCACCCACACCCTCACCAGGCTCGGCTATCTCCACAAGGATGCGCAGACCAAGCGCTTCGAGCTGACCGCGAAGACGCTCGATCTCGGCTACCATTTCGTGCGCAGCAGCCGCCTGCTCGACCGGGCGATGCCCTATCTGATGCATCTGAGCAAGGAGACCGAGGAGACGGTCAACCTGACGGTGCGGGACGGCACGGAGATCATCTTCGTCTCGCGCTTTCTCAGCCGGCATGTGCTGAACACCGACGTCATCATCGGCACGCGGATGCCCGCCTATTGCACGGCGCCGGGCATCGCGATGCTGTCGCGCCTGCCGGAGGAGGAGGCGATGGCAATCATCGACGCCTCGGACCTCAAGGCGCACACCCCCTCGACGACGTGGCAGCGTGACGCGCTGCGCGAGAAGCTGCGCCAGGCCGCGGCGCAAGGCTACGCCACGGCCTTCGAGGAGGTCTATATCGGCGACGCCTCGATCGCCGCGCCGATCGTCGACCATCACGGCCGGCCCGAGGCGGCCGTCAACATCGCCACGTCGACCTCGCGCTTCAGCCATGCCGAGGTGGTCCAGCGCTTTTCCTCGCTCGTCATCGCCACCGCGCACGCCATCTCGCGGGTCTGAGCCGCAAGTGCGCGGCTCGCTTGACAAGCCACGTCGCGCTTTATCAAATTACACGAATAGTTATCGTATAGAGATAAAACTCAGAGAGTGCGCATGGAGCCTCCGAAAGCCCAGTTCCGCCGCGTGGCTGTCCGTACCGGGCAACTGGCGACGCTCAGCTTCGATGGCGCACCCATTCGCGCGACAGCGGGCGACAGCGTTCTCGCTGCGCTCCTGGAAAACGGCGCCCTGCTCCGCCGCCTCGAATTCGGCGGCGAGCCGCGCGCCGGCTTCTGCCTGATGGGTGCCTGCCAGGATTGCTGGGTCTGGAGTGCGGAAGGCGGCCGGATCAGGGCCTGCACCACGCCCGTCGCCGACGGGATGGCGCTGTTCACCGAGCCGCAGCCTCCGATCGACAGCCAGCCCATGGACCGCAATCATGGCTGACATCGTCATCGTCGGCGCCGGCCCGGCCGGCATCGGCGCAGCCGAAGTGCTTTGCGCGGAGGATCTGAAGCCCGTCCTCATCGACGAGGGCGCGCGGGCCGGCGGCCAGGGCTATCGCCGGCCAGCGGAGAATCTCGCCCTCGACATGAACAGGTTGATGGGGTCGGAGGCGACGAAATACGCTTCGCTCCACCGGCGCTTCCAAGCCCTGCTGCCGCGCATCGACTATCGCCCCGGCACGCTGGTCTGGGCGATCGATGGCAACACGCTGCATCTGCTGCGCGACGGGCGGGCGGAGACGCTCGCCTTCGACAAGCTCCTGATCGCCACGGGGGCGATGGACCGCATCGCACCGCTGCCCGGCTGGACCCTGCCCGGCGTGTTCACGCTCGGCGGCGCGCAGGCCGTTCTGAAGGATCAGGGCTGCCTGATCGGGAACCGCGTCGCGTTTCTCGGCTCCTCGCCGCTATTGGCGCTGGCCGCCAAGCAATATCGCGACATGGGCGCCGAGATCGCGGTGATCGCCGATACGACGCCGTTCGCCGCCAAAGCGGCGGCAACGCCTGCGCTGCTGCGGGCGCCGCGCACGCTGTTCCGGGGGCTCTGGTATATGGGCGCCTCGCTGCGGGCTGGAACCGAGATGCTGCACGGGGTGACGCCCGTCGCGGTCGAAGGGAGCACCCATGTCGAGGCGCTGGTCCTGCGCGACGCCCGGGGCCGCGAGCGCCGCTTCGCATGCGACGCGGTGGCGCTCGGCTATGGGCTGAAGCCGGAGACGCAGCTTGCGGACCTCGCCGGGGCCGCCTTTGTCTATGACGCCGACTTCAGGCTGTTCCTGCCCAGGATCGACGGCATGGGCCGGGCGCGGCCGGGGCTCTATCTCGCCGGCGACGGTGTGCGGATCGGCGGCGCCGATGCCGCCGAGGCCAGCGGCGCGCTCGCCGCCCACGCGATCATCGCCGATCTCGGCCGGGCGCAGGACATCGAGGCTACGAGAGCACTGGCCCGGCAGGTCCAGCGCCTGCGCGGCTTCCAGCGCGGGCTGGCGCGCGCCTTCGCCTGGCCGAAGACGCAGATCGCCGCCTTGCCGGATGCGGTGATGCTGTGCCGTTGCGAGAACGTGACGGTCGGCGAAGTCCGCGCCGCGATGGCGAAGGAGCTCGGCCCGGTCGAGGTCAACCGGGTCAAGGCGATGACGCGCTGCGGAATGGGCCGTTGCCAGGGCCGCGTCTGCGGCCCCGCCTTGCAGGAGATCGTCGCGGCAAAGGCCGGGGGCGACGGCGCCGCCGCTGGGCGGTTGCGCGGCCAGGCCCCGGTCAAGCCGATCGCACTCGCGGCAGCCGGGGACGGCGCATGAGCGGCCGCACCACGGATGTCGCCATCGTCGGCGGCGGGCTGATCGGCGCCTGGACCGCCTTCTTCCTCGCCCGGCGCGGCCAGCGCGTCACCCTGATCGAGAAAGGCGTCGTCGGCGCGCAGTCGAGCGGCGTCAATTTCGGCAATCTGCGCCTTCAGGGGCGCTTTCCCGGCCAGTATCCGCTGTCGCTGCGGTCGCAGGCACTCTGGGAGGATTTCGACGCGCTGATCGGCGAGGATTGCGAGTTCGAGCAGACCGGGCACCTCTATCTCGCCTATGACGAAGAGGAGCACGCCAGGCTCGAAGGCTACGCCAAGGTTTCCGAATCCTACGGCCTCGCCATCGAGCGCGTCGGCCCCGCCGATCTCGGGCGGCGCTGGCCCTGGCTCGGCGAGCGGGCCGTCGCCGCGACCTTCTCGGCCCGCGACGCCACCGCCAATCCGCGCCTCGTCACGCCCGCCGTGGCCCGCGCCGCCGCGCGGCTCGGCGTCGATATCCGCGAGAACACGCGCGTCGCCGCGGTCGATCGTTCGGGAGACGGCTTCACGCTGACCCTGGCGGATGGAGTCACACTGAGCTGCGGCACGCTCGTCAACAGCGCCGGCGCCTGGGCGCTGGAGATCGCCGAGCGCTTCGGCGAGACGGCTCCGGTCTTCCCCGCCGGCCCGCCGCAATTCGTGACCGAGCCGTTTCCCTACCTGATCGGCCCGTCCGTGCAGGCCATCGACGGCTCGGTGATCTTCCGCCAGATCCCGCGCGGCAACATCATCCTCGCCGGCTATCCGCGCACGGCGGCCGATGCGCAGGCCAACCGCGCGCCGGTCCCCCCTCTGAAGACCCTGGCGGCGATGAAGGCGCTCGCGCGCGTCGCGCCGATGCTGGCGCAGTGCCATGTCATCCGCGTCTGGTCCGGCATCGAGGCCTATCTGCCCGACATGATCCCGGTCATCGGCCCGAGCGAGACGACGCCCGGGCTCTTCCACGCCTTCGGCTTCTGCGGCCACGGCTTCCAGATCGGGCCCGGCGTGGGCCTATGCCTCAGCGAGATGATCCTCGACGGGGCGACGCCGACACCGCTGGAGCCGTTCGCGATCGGGCGTTTTCGTTCGGCCACGACCGTGAGCGAGAAGTTCCGCAAGGAATTCGATTGAAGGCGCCCAGCGCCGACCGATCCGGCCGGCGCTGGAAGCGGACAGGTCTTGCCCCTACCCCGTCATCATCTTCGGCAGCGCCGTGACGATCTGCGGGAACAGCGTGATCAGCACCAGCAGCAGCATCAGCACGAAGAAATAGGGGATCGCCGCCTTCGTGACCGTCAGGATGTCCTTTCCGGTGATGCTCTGCAGCACAAAGAGGTTGAAGCCCACCGGCGGGGTGATCTGCGCCGCCTCGATCAGAATCACCACGAAGATGCCGAACCAGAGCAGGTCGATGCCGGCCGCCTGCACCATCGGCAGCATCACGGACGAGGTCAGCACGATGATCGAGATGCCTTCGAGGAAGCAGCCGAGGATCAGCATGAAGATCGCGAGCACCGCCAGCAGCGCATAGGGCGACAGATGCATGGCATCGACCCAGCCCGCCAGCGAGCGGGGAATATCGACGAAGGCGACGGCGATGGTCAGGCAGGCGGCGCAGGCGATGATGAAGGAGATCATGCAGGAGGTCCGCATGGCCGCCATCAGCCCGTCCATGAAGCTCGCGCGCGTCAGACCGCCGCCGACCGCCGCCAGGATCAGCGCCCCGATCACGCCGATGGTCGCGGCCTCGGTCGGCGTGGCGATACCGCCATAGATCGAGCCAACGACCGAGCCGATCAGCAGCGCCACGGGGATCAGCCGGCGCGAGCGGTAGACCTTCTCCAGGAACGGCACCGCCGGCTCGGCCGGCGGCATCTTCTCAGGGTTGAGCAGGCTCCAGATCGCCGTATAGCCCATGAACAGCGCCATCAGCAGGATGCCGGGCAGGACTCCCGCAATGAACAGCCGCGCGATCGAGACCTCCGCCGTCACGCCATAGACGATCATGATGATCGAAGGCGGGATCAGCAGGCCGAGCGTGCCGGAGCCGGCGAGCGTGCCGATGGTCATGTTGAGCGGGTAGTTCCGCTTCTCCAGCTCGGGCACGCTGATGCGGCCGATCGTGGCGCAGGTCACCGCCGAGGAGCCGGCGACCGCCGCCATGATGCCGCAGCCGAGCACGTTGACATGGAGCAGCCGGCCCGGCAGCCGCGACACCCAGGGCGCCAGCCCCTGGAACATGTCGGCCGACAATTTCGAGCGGAACAGAATCTCGCCCATCCAGATGAAGAGCGGCAGCGAGGTCAGCGCCCAGCCCCAGCTCGAATCCCAGAGCGTCGAGGCGATGAGCGAGCCCATCGGCGCGGTGGTGAAGAGCCCCATCATCACCATGCCGACGGTGAGGAGCGAGAGCGCCACCCAGACGCCGCTGGCGAGCAGCAGGAGCAGGGTCCCGGCGAGGACCAGCGAGGCGAGAACGATCGTATCCATCATTGGCCCCTATGCCACCGGCCGGTCGAGCTCGACCTCATCGGGCGTCTCGTAACGATGCTCGCCGCCGCCGATGAGCCAGAAGAGTTCGTCGATGAAGGCAATCGCGAGCGCCGTCACGCCCACCGCAACGCCGGCCTGCGGAATCCAGAAGGGCATGGCGAGCAGGCCCGGGCTGACGTCGTTGAATTCGCGCGATTGCAGCGCCAGCGACGCGACATGCCAGGCGAGGAACGACACCACCACCGCGCCGAGCAGGCAGTTGAAAAGCTCGACGCCGCGTCGCCAGCGCTTGGGGAGCCGGTCGACGATCAGGTTGATGCGCACATGCGCGCCGCGCCGGAAGGTATGGGCGAGGCCGAAGAAGGTCGACGCCGCCAGGCACAGGCCCGCAGCCTCGGTGGCGTCGAGCGTGACGCCACGCATGCGACCGACGATCTGCGTGACGATGGCCAGCCCGATGCCGACCAGGAAGGCCGCGGCGAGATAGCCGCATGCCTCATAGAATTTCTCCAGAACTCCACGTATCACCGGTCACTCCGCTGGCCATGGTTCATGTGAAAGGGCGGCGTGCGGAAGGCCGGTTAGTTGAGGCTCTTCTGGTAGGTCTCGTAGACGGCCTTTTCCTCGGCGCTGGCCGTGGCCAGCCAGTCGGCCACCATGCCCTTGCCCGCGGCCTCGATGGCGTCGAGAACGTCCTTCGGCGACTGGGCGATCGTCACGCCGTGGTTCTTGAGCACGGCCTCACGCTCCTCGCCCGCCTTCCTGGAAAGCTCCCAGCCACGCTTCGTCGCGGCCTCGCCGGCTTCCAGCACCACCTTCTGCGTCGCCGGGTCGAGCTGGCGGAAGGCGCGCTCATTGACGAGGATCGCGTTCTTGTTGTGCATCGTGCCGGTATAGGTGAAGTGCTTGACGTAATCCCAGATCTGCACGTCGGTTCCGGTCTGCGCGCTGGTCCAGAGCGACTGGATCATGCCGGTCGAGAAGGCCTGCGGCACCTCGGCGAAGGGCAGGATCAGCGCCTCCATCCCGAGCTTCTCGCCCATGATCTGGGTCTGCTTGGAATAGATGCGCAGCTTCTGGCCCTTGAGGTCGGCAAGCCCCGTCAGCGGCGCCTTCGTGTAGAAGCCCTGGCCCGGCCAGGCGACGTAGCTGATGGCGCGCATGCCGGCCTTCTTGAACATGGCGTCGAAGAACGGCGCCTGAGCCTCAGTCAGCTTGGTCGCCTGCTCGTAATTGCTCGCGACGCCGGGAATGTTGTCGAGATTGTACATCGCGCCTTCGTTGCCATAGACGCCGAGGCGGATCTCGCCGATCTGGATCTGGCCGGACTGGACGGAGCGCTTGACCGCATCGAGTTTGATCAGGCTGTCGTTGGAGCGCAGGTCGATCTTGAGCTTGCCGCCGCTCTTCTCCTCGATCTCCTTGATCATCTGCCGGATGTTCTGGGTGAAGAAGCTGCTCTCCGGATAGCCCGAGGCCATGGTCCAGTTGGTCTGGGCAGCGGCAGGAGCGGCGAGCCCGATGCTCAGGGCAAGGGCGGCGGAGGCGATCAAAGCTCTACGGTTCATGGTTCCCCTCGTTCTTGTCGCGCTGCGGAGAGACCGTGCGCGTTTAGGAGCCGGAGCCGTGCCGAAGCCCGATCGACGGCCAAGGGTCAGTCCATCGCGTTATCGCGATAGCATCCAATTGAATTTATCTGTTGTTGCGATAGATTTTGTTTATCGGCCCGCAAAGCGGCCCAAAAATTGCTTGTCTGAGGGTGCGGGAGCCGATGCCGAACTGGACGCTGAAGCAGCTCGAAAGCTTCGTCTGGGTCGCGAAGCTCGGCAGCTTCCGGGCGACGGCGGAGCGCCTGAATACGACGCAGCCGAATATCTCGGTGCGCATCTCCCAGCTCGAATCCGTCCTCGGCGTGCGGTTGTTCCACCGCGACTCCGGCTCGGTCGCGCTGACACCGATCGGGCATTCGCTGCTGGGGCAGGCCGAGCGGGTGCTGCAAGCGTCCGAGGAATTCTCGCAGCAATCGATCCGCTCGGACCAGCAGGTCGGCGTCCTCAGGCTCGGCGTCGCCGAGCTCATCGCCCAGACCTGGCTGCGCGACTATCTGCTCGACCTGCGACAGGTCTTCCCCAATGTCGATGTCGAACTCAGGGTCGATCTGACGATCAACCTGCGCGAGGAGCTGGTTTCGCGGTCGCTCGACCTATGCCTGCTGAACGGCCCGATCTCCAACTTCAACATCAGCAATGTCGATCTCGGTTCCGTGCCCTATCTCTGGGTGGCCTCGCCTCGGCTTGGGCTCACCGATTCCGACCTTGCGACGATGGCCTCGCATACGATCCTGACCCATGCGCGCAATACGCGCCATTTCGTCGAGCTCTCGGCGCATTTCCGCGACAACTGGGAGAGGCCGGTTCGGATCGTGCCGTCGAGCAGCCTCGCCGCCAGCCTGCAGATGACTCTCGACGGGCTGGGCATCGCACCGATGTCGCGGACGCTGGTGGAAAAGTACCTGGACGCCGGAGAGCTCGTTGAATTCCCCTATGAATGGAAGCCCAGCCCTCTGATTTTCACGGCATCCTACGCCCACACGCCGGCCAGCTTCCTGCTCAAGCGGGCGGCCGAACTGGCGGGGGAGCGGGCCGCGCAACAGCATCGCGGCAACATCGTCGAGCCGATGACACAATAGCCCGGCGGCAGCGTGCAGAAGCGTTGTGTCGATAAACATTCTATATCGAATAGTATTGAAAATAATAATTCGACGACATCGACGCCGCGTTCCATCCTCCGCCTCTCGAACAACGGAGGCGCGTAAGCCATGTCCATTCTCGGGGCCCGCCTGGGCGTCGATATCGGGGGAACCTTTACGGATGTCGTGCTTGAGCAGGGCGGACAACGGTTCTCGACCAAGGTTCTGACGACCTATGCCGCGCCCGAGGATGCGATCATCGAGGGCATGCACCGGGTCTGCGCCAAGGCCGGCATCGCAGCCTCCGCCATCGGGCAGATCATCCATGGCACGACGCTGGCGACCAATGCGCTGATCGAGCGGCGCGGCGCCAAGACCGCGCTCATCACGACCGAGGGTTTTCGCGACGTCATCGAGATGCGGACCGAGAGCCGCTTCGAGCAATACGACCTCAACCTGACGCTGCCGGAACCGCTGCTGCCCCGCAACCGCCGCTACACGGTCAAGGAGCGCATGGATGCGCGCGGCAAGGTCCTGATCCCGCTCGATCGCGCCGCCGTCGAAACCCTGGTCGATGAACTGCGCGAGGCCGGTTACGAGAGCGTCGCGGTCGGCCTGCTGCATTCCTATGTCAACGACGCGCATGAACGCCTGATCCAGGAGGTTCTGGCCGAACGCCTGCCGGGCGCGATGGTCTCGCTCTCCTCGGAAGTCTCGCCGCAGATGCGGGAATACGAGCGCTTCAACACGACGATCGCCAACGCCTATATCAAGCCGCTGATGAAGAGCTATCTCGTCCGGCTGAAGGGAAGGCTCGCGGCCGAGGGCGCCTCCTGCCCGATCTTCCTGATGCATTCGGGCGGCGGCATCATCTCGCTGGAAAGCGCCTCGGAATTCCCCGTTCGCCTCGTCGAATCCGGCCCGGCGGGCGGCGCCGTCTTCGCTGCGGATATCGCCGCGCGGCACGGTCTGAAGAAGGTGCTCTCCTTCGACATGGGCGGCACCACCGCGAAGATCTGCCTGATCAAGAACTACACGCCCAAGACCGCGCGCGTCTTCGAGGTCGCCCGGACCTATCGCTTCAAGAAGGGCTCGGGCATGCCGATCTCGATTCCCGTGATCGACATGGTCGAGATCGGGGCCGGCGGCGGCAGCCTCGCCCATGTCGACTCGATGAACCAGATCCGCGTCGGGCCGGAAAGCGCGGGCTCGGAGCCCGGCCCCGCCTGCTACGGCCGCGGCGGAAAGCGCCCGGCCGTGACCGATGCCGACGTCATCCTCGGCAAGATCGACCCGGACAATTTCGCGGCCGGCACGATCCCGCTCTTCGCTGACCAGTCGGCTGCCGCGCTGACGAGCGAGATCGGCGGCAGGCTCGGCATGGACGCCTTGGAAAGCGCCTGGGGCGTGGCCGAGGTCGTCGACGAGAACATGGCCAATGCCGCCCGTGTCCATGCCGTCGAGAACGGCGAGGACCTCTCGGAATACACGATGATCGCCTTCGGCGGCGCCGCGCCCCTCCATGCCGGCCGCCTCTGCGAGAAGCTCGGCATCGCCCGCTGCCTCGTGCCGCCCGGTGCCGGCGTCGGCTCGGCCATCGGCTTCCTGCGGGCACCGTTCAGCTTCGAGGCCAACCGCACCCTGTTCATGCGGCTCGCCCAGTTCGACACGAGCCGCGTCACGAAGCTCTTCGACGAGATGGAGGAAGAGGCGACGCGGGTGGTGCGCTCCTGCGGCTGGTCGGGCGCGATCGAGGCCGAATACAAGATCTACATGCGCTATGCCGGCCAGGGCTGGGAAATTCCGGTCACGCTGACGCCGGAGGAAGCCCGCGCCGCCGATCCCGCCGTCATCCTCAAGCGCTTCGAGCACGAATACGCCAATCTCTTCGGCCGCACCGTGAAGGGCCTCGCCGCCGAGATCACCGTCTGGTCGGTCAATGCCCATACGCCGCAGGAAGCGGTTACCCCGGTTGCGGCGGTCTCTCAGATGCGCGACGCGCCGGCCGAAGGTAGCCGCTCCGTCTTCGATGCCGGGCTCGGCCGCCGGGTGGAAGCGCAAGCCCATAGCCGCGACGCCCTGCCGGCCGGCAGCCGGATCGCAGGCCCCGGCATCGTCACCGAGGACGAGACCACCATCGTCCTGCCCTCGAGCCGCTTCGCCGTCACGCTGAACGACGGCTGCATCGACATCCGCCTCACCGAAGCCGCACCCGCCGCTGCCGTCGCCGCGCGGAAGGAGCCCGCCCATGTCTGAGATCTCCAAGGTCGCCTATCAGGTCATGTGGAATCGCCTGATCTCGGTCGTCGAGGAGCAGGCGCAAGCGCTGATCCGCACCTCCTTCTCGACCTCGGTGCGCGAGGCCGGCGATCTTTCGGCCGGCGTCTATAACGAGAAGGGCGAGATGCTGGCGCAGGCAGTGACCGGCACGCCCGGCCACGTCAACGCCATGGCCGATGCCGTCGCCCATTTCATCCGCCGGATCGGGCGCGAGAACATCGCCGAGGGCGACGTCTACATCACCAACAATCCCTGGGAGGGCACCGGCCATCTGCACGACATCACCGTCGTCAGCCCCTCCTTCCACAAGGGCCGCCATGTCGGCTTCTTCGCCTGCACGGCGCATATCGTCGACATCGGCGGGCGCGGCTTCGGTGCCGACGCCAACTCGGTCTACGAAGAGGGATTGCACATCCCGATCATGAAGTTCGTCGACCGCGGCACGGTCAACGAGACACTGGTCACGATCATCCGCGGCAATGTCCGCGAGCCCGACCAGCTCGTCGGCGACATCTACGCGCTTGCGACCTGCAACGAGATCGGCCATCGCCGGCTGGTCGACATGATGGTCGAGTTCAAGCTCGCCGACCTCGCCGGCATCTCCGATTTCATCCTCACGAATTCCCGCCAGGCGACGCTCGACAAGATCGCCGCCCTGCCCCGCGGTGAAGCGGAAGGTCATATGCGGATCGACGGCTATAGCCGGCCGATCGACCTCAAGGTGAAGATCTCGATCGAGCCGGACGGCGTGCTCTGCGACTGGGCCGGCACCTCCGGCGTCGACAAGAACGGCATCAACGTGCCGCTGGTCTATACGAAGGCCTATACCTGCTATGCGCTGAAATGCGCGATCGCGCCGGAAATCCCGAACAACGCGGCCTCGCTGGAGCCCTTCCGCATCACGGCGCCCGAGCATACCATCGTCAACGCGGTCTGGCCGGCGCCGGTGGCCCTGCGCCACATCATCGGCCACATGGTGCCGGACACGATCTACGACGCGCTCGACAAGCTGCTGCCCGGCCTGGTGCCCGCTGAGGGCGCCGGCAGCCTCTGCAACTTCCAGGTCTCGCTGCGGCCACGCAGCGACGGACCCTGGCCAGCCGATCCCGTGCGCGCCGAGGTTCTGACCTTCAACTCCGGCGGCTCGGGCGCACGGCCGGCGCTCGACGGCATGAATGCGACCGCCTTCCCCTCCGGCGTGATGACGATGCCGGTCGAGGCGACCGAGCAGGTCGGCCCAGTCATCGTCTGGCGCAAGGAGCTTCGGCCCGATTCCGGCGGCAAGGGCCAGCATCGCGGCGGGCTCGGCCAGCATATGGAGGTCGGCGCCTGGGAAGGCTACGAATTCGACATCCAGGCGATGTTCGATCGCGTCCATCACCCCGCCCGTGGCCGCCGCGGCGGCGGCGGCGGCGCGCCGACGACGATCGCGCTCGACGACGGCACCGCGATGAAGGGCAAGGGCAAGCAGTTCGTGCCGCATGGCCGCAAGGTCGTCATGGCCTTCCCGGGCGGTGCCGGCTACGGCGCGCCTGCAGAGCGGGGGCAAGCCAGCATCGAGCGTGACCTGGCGCTGGGCTACATCTCGGCCGATGCCGCCCGCGTCGATTATGGCCTGACCGAGAGCCGCGCGGCGGATGTCCTTGCGACATCGCGCCGAGGTGAGCTGCCTCGCTAGAGCATGCGCGATCCGATCAGGTTGGTTCAGCCTGATCGGACCCGGCTTCAGGCCCGCTCGGGGAACGCTCCGGCGGGATGGTCTCCACCTTCTTCATGAAAGCCGAGCGATGAAACTGCCTTCCAACAGATTCCTGGCGTCGATCCGCAGCGGGCAGCCGCAGATCGGGCTTTGGCTCAGCCTTGCCAGCGGGTACGCGACCGAGGCCGTCGCAGGCGCCGGCTTCGACTGGCTCCTGATCGATACCGAGCATTCGCCCAACGACCTGAGCTCCGTCCTGACCCAGCTTCAGGTTCTCGCCGCTCATCCGGTGACCCCGATCGTGCGCCCGGACTGGAACGACCCGGTCCTCGTCAAGCGACTGCTCGATATCGGGGCGCCCGGCCTGCTCTTCCCGATGGTCCAGTCGCCCGAGGAGGCTGCGCGAGCCGTCGCAGCAACGCGCTACCCGCCGCACGGCATCCGCGGCGTCAGCGGCTGCACCCGCGCCAATGGCTTCGCGCGCATGAGCGACTATTTCAGCCGGATCGAGGAAGAAACGGCCGTGCTCGTCCAGGTCGAGACACGGGCGGCGATCGCGCAGGTGCTGGAGATCGGGCGCGTCGAGGGCGTCGACGGCGTCTTCTTCGGGCCCGCCGACATCGCCGCCGATATCGGCCTGCTGGGGAAGCCGAGCGATCCGGCGGTCTGGGATGTCATCCGCCCGGCCGCGCGGAAACTGATCGAGGCCGGCATCCCGGTCGGCACCCTCGTATTCGATCCCGCCTTCGCGAGGAGCCTCGTCGCCGAGGGCTTCTCCTTCGTCGCCTGCGGATCGGACGCCGTGCTCCTGGCCCGTGGTGCCGACAGCCTTTCAAGGACGATGAGAGGCTGAGCTCCAGCTCGCCTCGCCTTCTCACATGACCTTGCCACGGCGAGGTCGTCGCCTGATGGCGCCAGTCGGATCGCCGGCCTTATCGGGCCGGCACCGTCGGTCGAGATCGCCAATTTTTGGAGCTTGCTCCATTCGAGCGTGCTCCAACATGGCGTCCGGATCGAGATCGGAACGACCGGGCGGCGGCGCTCGAGATCGGCAAGCCCGCGCGCCGACGCGATGAGCCCTCCTCCGCGCAAGCCGACGATTCTCACTTCTTGGGCTCGGATGGGCGGCGGTCGGACGACCAGACGAGCTTCAAAGTCGGCGTTTTGCTCTCTGTGGTCGGTTTGGTGAGGCGGCGCCTCTTGCGGGCCAGAGCCAAGCGCGAAATGAAACGAAGATGATTCCGTGGATCCTGCATCATGTGCCCCGGGTGATCTGGTTTGTTTCGATTTGGCCGGCACAGGCGTAGCGAGACAACAAACCGCAAGATCGAGGCCAGCACCTCATTCGATCGATGGAGGCAAGCGGGAAGCCGGATTCAACAGAGTCATTGCCCGATCGACACCGCCGTGATCCGCGACGTCGATACCTATCGACCAGCGGACCGGGCGACGCTCGGACAGAATAAATCGAAGCGAGGAGGGTAAGGGCCACGCGCAAGACGATGCGACAAGCGGCAGGGTTCCCGAGTTAAACCCTTGATTTAAATGGCACGGGCGACGGGGCTCGAACCCGCGACCTCCGGCGTGACAGGCCGGAAATATCTGAGCCTTTTCAATGATACGTTACAAGATTCTAAGTCTGAAAGGGCCGGAAGAAGGCGTAATTTGTAACGCCGGGCGGTTTCGACGCACCCGCAGAATTAGGTACCTGATGCAGCTGCTGGACGACCTCTTCCGCGACGCAGCTTTGCCCGTCAGCGATATCCTCCCCTGCCTTCGGTCAATCGGCCAATATCCGGCCCCGCGTTGCAAGCGGATCGTCGCACCGCCGCCACAGAACGGGCATGGTCAACTTATTCGGCGGCAGCTGCGGTGCTTGGGCTCAGGACTCAAGCCGGGCCATCTGCTCATCCGTCAGCCAGCAAAGGGCGCTCATGCCCAGTCTCCCCAAGGAGCCTGAATCACATCACGCCTTTCACATCAATAGATCCTGAGGCTAACTCAATCTTGCCATTCTCACGAGGTCCATGCATTGGGGTGGCTCGAACAGAAGGCTCTGCGCTGGCAGGGCTCCGGGAAAGTGCTGGTATGAGTTTGATCGCGACGGGCGCAACCGACGTGCTCAGCGGCTTTGGCCGTTGGCGCATGTGGTGGATGCTGGCCAAGAACGACGTCGTCCGCCGCTACAGGCGCTCGCGACTCGGCCAGCTATGGTTGACGCTCAGCATGGCGGTGATGATCTTTGGTATGGGCGGGATCTATGCATCGCTGTTCGGTACCTCTTTCGCCGATTACATTCCGCATCTGGGAACGGGTCTTGTATTATGGGGCCTTATATCCTCGACTATCAACGAAAGCTGCTTGAGTTTCACTGAAAACGAAAGCATCATTCGTCAAATTGCGTTGCCTCGTTTTACCTATTTGCTGCGCACAATTGTGCGCAACATCATTGTTTTCGCTCACAATCTGATCATTCTTCCAGTAGTTTATCTAGCTGCGGGAACGCCGCTCAGCTGGCATATTATTCTCTTTATACCAGGACTGGCGATTGTTTTGGCCAATCTCTCCTGGATTGGATATATACTGGCCATCTTATCGACCCGATTTCGCGATATACCACAGATCGTCCAGAGTATCGTTCAAGTCGCGTTCTTCATATCGCCGGTCGTGTTCAAGCCGTCGCAATTGCGGGTTGATCACCCCATCCTCATCTTCAATCCTTTTGCCAGCATGCTCGACGTGATGCGCGAGCCCTTGCTCGGCCAACTGCCGAGCGCAACCTCCTATCTGATCCTGCTGGGGCTTTTGGTGTTCGGATGGCTGCTTGGCCTCGCGTTCGCGGGCAAATACTCGCACCGCGTCGTCTACTGGCTCTGAGGACATCATGGCTCAAATCGTTCTGGACAAGGCCGGCGTCGAGCTCGCCATCTACAATTCGCGCGGCCGGGCGCTGAAGAGCGAGATCCTCCGCCGGACCGTTGGTGGTGGCTTGCAAGATGACCGCGATCACAGCGTCCAGGTGGTTAAGGCTCTCAACGAGGTGAGCTTCGAGGCGCGGGACGGTGACCGGATCGGGCTTGTCGGTGGAAACGGCGCAGGTAAGACGACCCTGCTGCGCGTCCTCAGCCGCGTCTATCCGCCGACCTCGGGCCATGCGTCGATCAAGGGCCGCATTTCATCGCTGATCGATCTCTCGATGGGTATGGATGCCGACGCTACCGGCTACGACAACATCGAGATGCGCGGAATCATGCTCGGCCTTGACCGCAAGCAAGCGCAGGCGCTTGTTCCCGACATCGAGGAGTTCAGCGAACTTGGGGAGTTCCTCTCGCTTCCGATTCGGACCTATTCGAGCGGCATGATGCTACGTCTGGCTTTCGCGGTTTCAACAGCCGTCCATCCCGATATTCTCATCCTGGATGAAGTCATCGGTGTTGGCGATGCCGCCTTCGCGGAGAAAGCGGAGAAGCGGCTTCGGTCCATGATCGAAAAGGCGAGCATCATGTTTCTCGCTTCACACAGCAACGACATGATCCGCCGTTTTTGCAACCGCACGCTCTGGATGAAGGGCGGCAGGTTGGTGATGGATGGAACACCGGATGAGGTCTTGAACGCTTACGCCGCCGACATATCGGCGTGAGCGAAACGGTGGGCCGCGGCAAACAGAAAACCAAGGCGAGTGACCGCCCAAGACGTCCAAACTGCGACAAACCTGTCGTCAACCTGATGGTTTTGCCCTACAACGTAAAATCAAATCCACACTGTCAATTCAATTCATGCGGAACAATACCAGACTAGCGTTCGGCGCGGATCTCGCGATGTCCGACCGTCTCCGTGCGATCGCCCGCCATTATTGGCAGAAGCTTAAGGCGAACACCATGGGGCGCCTTTTCATTTCGGAGCTGGGTCGGACGCTTCGTCGCCGAGTCGCAGCGGTGGGCCCGCAGCCGTCGCGCCCAGATGTCCGCATCGCGATCACCGCGCATGTTTTCTATCTCGATCTCGCCGAGGAAATTATCGCTCTCCGCAACATCTTCCCCGATCTTGTGCCGATTTATTTCACGGTTCCGTTTGACCGGGCGGAAGAGTTGTCCAAAATGGTCGCTGATGTACCCGGTATCGTGGTCTTTCCGTGCGAGAACCGTGGCCGCGATATCGCGCCTTTCCTCGCGCTCTTGCAATCCGGCGCGTTGGACGATTTCGACGCCGTTTTGAAATTGCACTCCAAGCGCAGTCCTCACCTCATCGACGGGAACCTTCGCCGCAAGCTACTTTTTGCCATGCTGTGCGGGGAACGGTCCGCCACTTATCGAATGCTAAAATCCTTCGAACAGCCCGATACCGGATTGGTGGGATGGGGCGACAGTTATCGATCCGATCCCGTATTCTGGATGGCCAATCGGGAGCAGGTTCGACAGATCGCCGAGAGGATGCAGGCCTCCGACTTCATGAAGCTCGGCTTTTTCGAAGGTTCGATGTTCTGGTTCAGGCCGAAGGCGCTCGATGCGTTGCGGGAGCTCGACCTGACATCGGAGGCGTTCGAGCCGGAGAGCGGGCAACTCGACGGGACGTTGCACCACGCGATCGAACGCTGCTTCACGATCGCGGCCTGGTCGCGAGGATACGCCGTCCGCGACCTTCACGGGCGGATATTATAAAGTTCATGCAATGATGGCTAATAGGCGTCGGTCCTCCTCAAATACAATTGCCGTCGCACGGGTAAGGTGCGGTGGGTATCACGCGACGCTGTCCACTCGCATTGTAGCGTGCTTGGCCAAAGCGGAAAGAACAGGTATGAGGACACGAGAAGGCGTAGCGGCCGTGACCGTTTATTTCTTAAACTCTACAGCACGGTAGCTTGCGCTTATGCCTTCGCAAATTGCAAAGGACATGACTTTCTTATGAAGCACCGTTCAGAGCCGGGGTCGAGTGATTCTGGTGGTAAAATTCATACCTTATTCCCCTCATGGCTGAACGAGGCATCTTTCTGGAAGCCGCGCCATATTGCGGAGTCTGCATGGCTGGAGCATGGTCCTTTCGCGTTCTGGTTGATTGACGCGGTTCGCCCGAAAACCCTTGTCGAGCTGGGAACACATAACGGCTTCTCGTATTTTTCGTTCTGTCAAGCCGTGCAACAGATCGGGCTTTCGACCGCCTGTTATGCTGTCGATACATGGCTAGGAGACGAGCATACCGGAGTCTATGGCAGCGAGATTTACAAGCGGGTTTCGAGGATAAACGACCAGGAATATTCGCGTTTTTCCAGACTGCTGCGTTGCCGGTTTGACGATGCTTTGCCCAATTTTGCCGATGGCAGCGTCGATATGCTCCATATCGATGGACGGCACGGCTACAATGATGTTCGGATTGATTTCGAAAGCTGGCTACCGAAGCTGTCCTCGAGCGCGGTCGTCCTGTTTCACGATACCAATGTCCGCGAGCGTGACTTCGGGGTTTGGCGTCTGTGGCGGGAGCTTGTGGATCGATACCCCTCGTTCGAGTTCATCCATGGTCACGGATTAGGCGTTCTAGCGGTTGGGCCCGACATTCCATCCGGGTTGCGGCCGTTGATGAATTTGCCCGCCGAACATGTCGACTCGATTAGGGCTGTCTACGCGAGCCTGGGACGAGCCGTCGGCCTGCAACATCAATGTGATATGGTGCAGCACGACCTCGCGTTGCTTCTGTCAGAGTGCCGAGAGATGAAGGCAGAGCGAGATCGCTCGACTTCCGAGATCGGGGTTGCTCAGGAGGAGATCGAAGCGGCCTCAAAAGAGACCCGGCAGTTGAGCGCGGATCATCAGGCCGCGTTGGCGATAATCGCTCGATTGAAATCCGAAAATGCCGCACTGGTGGCTCTCAATAACCGGGACCGGGTCGCCTGCGAGTCGGCCCTTGCGCAAAGCGGCCAGTTGCGTGGGGAGCTTGCAGCGCAAGCTGCAGCGACCCACACCGCGCTCGCTCGCATCCAGCAGCTCGAGCAGAGCGCCGTTTGGCGCGCATCGACTCCGCTGCGCGGGGTTTTGGATCGCATGCCCCCATCCGTGAAGTTGTCGCTTCGCCGCGCGGCCAAGACGGTCTGGTGGGCTGTAACTCCCCATCGCATGCCGGAACGCATCGCCTTTCTGCGCGATCAGCGGAAGCTACTGCCGCCATCCGATGCGGAGGATATTGCGCGCGAGATCTTTGCCGAGCAGCAGTCGGAACTATCTCCTGAGGCTGCAGCTCAAGCGATTTCGTCCTTCGCGCGCCGGCCCTTAATCTCAGTCATCATGCCTGTCTACAAGACGCCCATTCAATGGCTTCGCCGGGCCGTCGAGTCTCTGCAAGAGCAATATTATCCTGACTGGGAACTCTGCGTCGTGGACGATTTTTCGCCGACGGACGCCCAGCGGGTCCTTTTACAGAAGCTTGCTGCGGCCGACCCGCGGATCAAGTTGAAGGTCATGGAGCATAACGGCGGCATCTCTGCAGCATCGAACGCGGGTCTGCGGATAGCGCAGGGCGAGTATATTGCCCTTCTTGACCATGACGACGAGCTGACACCCGATGCACTTTTCCGGATCGCCGAAACAATTAACAGTCAGCCGGATGCCGACTTCATTTACAGCGACGAGTGCAAGATAGACGATACGCCGGCTAGGCGTCTGTTTGATTTTATTTTCAAGCCGGATTGGTCTCCAGAAATCATGTTCAACGGCATGATCACCGGGCACCTCACCGTCTATAGCAAAAAGCTCGTTGAAAATGCGGGCGGGTTCCGCAGCGACTATGATTTTTCGCAAGATTACGACCTTGCGCTGCGCGCATCCGAGCTAGCTGTGAATATCGTACATGTCGAGCGCCTGTTGTATCTGTGGCGGTCTATCCCCGGGTCGGCGGCGGGCGGCGGCAAGGATTTCGCGCGGGAAAGCAATATAGCGGCACTCAATGATGCCCTACGGCGCAGAGGAATCGTCGGCCGGGCATCTCCGCTCCCACACGCGAATTATGTACGCATTACAGAGCGGCTGGAGGAGACGAGGGTTTCCCTCGTCATTCCCTCTGATTCTCATAAGAATCTCGAGAAAGTACTGTCGTCGATTCGAAGCGGGACCGACTATGACAACTATGAAGTCGTTGTTGTCTGCAATGGTCCGCTTGCTGATCGCCTTTCTGACGAGTTCCGGGATTGGGAAAAAGCTAGGTTCGTCAAATACGATAAGAAATATAATTTCTCCGACAAATGTAACGAAGGTGCTCGGGCGGCCAACGGTGACATCGTCATTTTCTATAATGACGATGTTTTCCCGATTGAGCGGGACTGGGTGGAGCGTTTGATCGAATATCTCTGGGTTCCCGGAGTTGGAGGTGTTTCGCCAAAGCTCCTTTATGCTAGCGATACGATCCAGTATGCCGGCATGATCTCGGGCACGCCCGGACTGTGCGGTACGGCTTACAATAATTTACCTTGGAACGGAGATAGCGGTTTCCTGACGATGCACAAATACGTCAGGAACGTCTCTATCCTTTCCGGCGCCTGCTGCGCTCTGAAAAAAGATGTCTTCTTCGCCGTTGGCGGTTTTGATGCCATCAATACCCCTGACGGCCATTCCGACATGGACCTCAGCTACAAGCTGATCGAGGCAGGTTATCGTTGCGTCTATACGCCCTATTCGCTGCTGCACCACATTGGAAATCACTCATGGGGTGCGAAGAAAACCAAATACAAAGCGGATATGTTTGCTCTGAGCCGTTGGGGAAAATACGTTTCCAAGGATCCGTATTTCACCGATTCTATGAAGCGGGTTCTGTATCACGACTTCAGGTTCACCTATAAAATTTATGCAGACAACAGCAACGCGCGATGCGAATCGTCCGGCCCTGATGTTTTGCTGGTATCGCATGAGTTAACCCAGACTGGCGCGCCGCGGATGCTTTTTTATGCTGCCCTGGCGATCAAACAAGCTGGAGGATTCCCCGTTGTCGTGGCTCCGGAAGACGGCCCTTTGCGCAACGAGTTAGTGCGGTCAGGTATTGTCGTGATCATTGACGAGTCGATCCGCTACAATCATTTCCTGTTCGAACGCTTTGCAAGAAATTTCGATCTAGCTATCGTCAACACGATAGCCCTGAGCGGCGTCACTAAGATGCTATCCGCTATAGATATTCTTGAGACGATCTGGTGGCTCCATGAGGCCCAGGAAATACAGAATCGCTGGCACGAGACTCAGGGCATTCATTGGGAGCGTGTTCGCACTTTAGCTGTCAGCAATTATGCTAGACAATTTATACCCGAAAATATTCCTGCAAAAGTTCTGTACAACGGGGTGCCGGACGAGAGCGCCGACGAAATCGCCTTACAGAGCAAGCTGACATTTGTCCTTGCGGGGACTATAGAACCACGAAAAGGACAGGACATTCTCGTTGACGCCATTGCATTGTTGCCTGAACAAGTTAGGCGTCAATGTCGATTTATAATTGTTGGTAAGTTGTGGCAAAGTCACCAATCCTATTGGGAGGCGATCAGGGCACGGTTAAGGCGCCTACCGGAAGTTGAATATCTCGGTTCGTTGAATCATTCTGAAACGCTTAATCTATTATCTTCTTGTGACGTACTAGTCTGTCCATCAAGGGACGAATCGTTTTCGCTGGTCGCAGCTGAGGCGGCGATGCTGTCAAAGCCATGCATCTTGAGCGATCACGTCGGCGTCCATGAGGCGTTCGATGAAAGATCCTGTTTCGTCTTCGAATCCGGAAAAGCGGAAGCTCTCACAGCTCGACTTCTTGCCGCCTATGAAAGCCGCGTGGACCTTCCGGAGATGGGTCGGGCCGCGCGGGCCGTGTTCGAGCAGAGGTTGTCGCTTGGAAGCTTCAACGAGCGCTTTCTCGCGTTCGTTTTGGAGCGGGCGGGACTTGATCCTTGAATCGTTCGGGCTCACACCTAACTTATGGTTCCCCGGTGCCAGTGATCCGCCCCCGTCGCTTGGTCCAAAGCGATTGTTAGTGGGGCGGTTGGCCTCGACGCCAGCGCGGGCGGCGTAGCTGGTCTGGATTGCGCAGTCGCCCGTGCGGTCATGGCGGGGATGAAGACCTCTGGAGCCGGCGGCTTGTAGCCGAGCGAGCCGTGCGGGCGCACCGTGTTGAAGTGGCGCCGCCAGCTTTCGACGACTATCTTCGCTTCAGCGAGGGTGTAGAAGATCTCGCCATCGTGGAGTTCGTCTCGGAGCCTGGCGTTGAACGACTCGATGAAGCCGTTGTCCCAAGGGCTGCCGGGCGCGATGTAGGCGGTCTTGGCGCCGACCGCGCCGATCCAGCCCTGCACGGCCTTGGCGACGAACTCGAGGCCGTTGTCTGAACGAATATGCTCCGGCACACCGCGCAGGATGAAGAGGTCCGAGAGCACATCGATGACGTCGATCGCCTTCAGCCTCCGGTCGATGCGGATCGCCAGGCATTCATGGGTGAACTCGTCGATCACGTTGAGCATGCGATACTTTCTCCCGTCATGGGTGCGGTCCTCGACAAGTCGTAGGACCAGACATGGTTGGGCCGCTCGGCGCGAAGGCGGATGCAGGATCCGTCCGCGAGCCAGAGCCGACCTCGTTTGGGTTGTCGGGCTGGAACCTTCAGCCCCTCGCGTCGCCAGATCCGCTCGACCCGCTTGTCGTTGACCACCCAGCCTGCCGTCGAGCGCAGCAGCGCGGCGATCTTGCGATGTATCCGTCCGAGGGCGGCCGTCTTGATCCATGAGGATTTGCGGTAAGAAAACGTCTGTATGGACGTCTATACAGATACACCGATCAGTCGGCTTGAGATCGTTGAGAGAGGCAGTCGGCGGCGCTTCAGCGATGAAGTGAAGCTGCGGGTCGTCGAGGAGAGTTATTCGGGTCAGCGCCTGGGCTCGGCGACGGCTCGCAAGTACGGGATCACACGCGCGCAGCTGAACGACAGGCGTGATGCTGCGCGCGCCGGGCGGTTCGGCCCGACTTCGAGCTCAGGATTTGTTCCGGCGGTCATCGTGCCGGAGGTCACGGCGACGAGCGGCCCGCTGATGGTAGAGGGCCGCGGTCGGATTGAGATCGTGACGGCGAACGAGCGGCGGGTGATCGTGGACCGCGATGTCGACGTCGAAGCTCTGCTGCGGATCGTGCAAGCGCTGGAGCGGCTTGCGTGATCCCGGTTCCGACGGGCGTGCGGGTTTGGCTGGCGACGGGCTACACGGATATGCGCCGCGGCTTTCCGGGCCTGTCGTTGCAGGTGCAGGAAGTGCTTCGCCGGGATCCGCTGAGCGGGCATCTGTTCTCCTTCCGGGGACATCGAGGCGACCTTTTGAAGGTGATCTGGCATGACGGCCACGGCGCCTGCCTGTTCACGAAACGGCTGGAACGGGGCCGGTTCCTTTGGCCGTCTCCGGCGGACGGGGCGGTGACGATCTCGACGGCGCAGATGAGTTATCTTCTGTCCGGAATCGACTGGCGAAATCCGCAGGAAACCTGGCGTCCGACGCGGGTCGGCTAGCATTTACCTTTTGAAATCGCAGGCTAAATCTGATTCACTGGCTTCGTGATGGTGAAGCCGGACGATCTTCCTTCGGACCTCGCGAGTGCCCTGGTGGCGCTGCGGGCCGAACGCGAGGCACGGCTGGAAGCCGAGGCGGTGGCCGCGAGCGCGCAGGCGAAACTCTCGGACACCGAGGCGCTGATCGCGCATCTCCAACTGATGATCGAGAAGCTGAAGCGCGAGAAATACGGCCAGCGTTCCGAACGCACAGCACGGCTGATCGAGCAGATGGAGCTTCAGCTCGACGAGCTCGTAACCGCGGCGAGCGAGGACGAGCTTGCCGCGTCTGTCGCGGCGGCGAAGAGCGGGAACGTACGCGCCTTCACGCGCAAGCGGCCTGTGCGCAAGCCCTGGCCAGAGGATATCGAGCGCGAGCGGGTCGTCGTCGCGCCGCCCACGGCCTGCGCCTGCTGCGGCGGATCGCGGCTGTCGAAGCTGGGTGAGGACGTGACCGAGACGCTGGAAGCGATCCCGCGCCGCTTCAAGGTGATCGAGACGGTCCGCGAGAAGTTCAGTTGCCGCGATTGCGGCAAGGTCAGCCAGCCGCCGGCGCCGTTCCATGCCACGCCGCGCGGCTTCATCGGTTCGCAACTGCTAGCGACGATCATCTTCGACAAGTTCGGGCAGCACATCCCCCTGAACCGCCAGAGCGCGCGCTTCAAAGCCGAGGGGATCGACCTGCCGCTGTCGACACTGGCGGACCAGGTCGGCCATGGAACCTTCGCCCTGAAGCCGGTCTTCGACCTGATCGAGGCCCATGTGCTTGCGGCCGAGGGCCTTCATGGCGACGACACGACGGTCCCGATCCTGGCGAAGGGAAAATGTGCGACCGGGCGGATCTGGAGCTATGTGCGCGATGATGGCCCCTTCGCTGGCCCCGCGCCGCCGGCGGCGGTGTATTACGCTTCAGGCGACCGGCGCGGCGAGCACCCGCAGAAGCATCTAGCCGGGTTCACCGGCATCCTTCAGTGCGACTGTTACGGTGGCTTCGAGCCGCTGTTTGACCCGCAACGGAAGGAACAGCCGATCACACCGGCGTTCTGCTTCGCCCATGCCCAGCGCGGTTTCTTCGAACTGGCCGATATCTCGAAGAAGGCCCGCGACGGCGTGAAGGGCAAACCGATCTCCCCGATCGGCCGTCAGGCGCCTGGACGCACTGTTCGAGATCGAGCGCGCCATCAACGGCAAGTCCGCCACCGAACGGTGGGCCGTGCGCCAGGAGCAGAGCAAGCCGCTTCTCGACGACATGCACGCCTGGCTGTTGCGCGAGCGCGAGACCCTCTCCCGCTCCGCCGAGGTCCTGAAGCCGATCAACTACATGATCCGTCTGGGGCGACTTTGCCCGCTTCCTCGACGATGGCAGGATCTGCTTGAGCAATAACGCTGCCGAAAGAGCGCTGCGCGGCATCGCCCTCGGGCGACGCAACTGGACCTTCGCCGGTTCGCAGCGCGGCGCCGATCGCGCCGCCGTCATGCTCACGCTGATCACTACGGCCCGCCTCAACGACATCGACCCAAAGGCCTGGCTGGCCGACGTTCTCGCCCGCATCGCCGATCTGCCCGTCTCGCGCCTGCCAGAACTGCTGCCGTGGGAGTGGAAACGCCTGCGCGATGCCGAAAAGCCTGCGGATCAGCAGGCCGCCTGACCCTCGCGATCCACCATCATAGCCCCGGCATCGCACGCGCGCGGGCATCTATCCCGCGGTCCTCAGCGTATGCGTACTCTGATGCAGCAGCTTCGTCAGGAAGACGCCCGTCACTGGCGCTACCACGCTCCTCGCCCTCGCCCTCGCCCTCGCCTTGATAAGCTCCTACGCGTCGAGGCGCAAACGGCGCGGCTTGAGACCGGTGCATATTTGCTTCCTACGGAGGCACGCTGGCTTCCTGAGTTCCGACGCGAACTTCTGGCGTTTCCGATGGGCAAATATGACGACCAGGTCGACAGCATGATCCAGTTTGTCGAGTGGTCCACCTCCCCAAGAGCCAGCGGAATGTTGATCGAGCGGCATCCGGTCACAGGCCGCCCCATGCGTGTCAATCGACCTCAACGCCGGGCATGAAGACACATGAGCGAGACTGCAAATCATCGTCAAGTCAGCGGACATTCGCCAAGCAACTGAATGTTCGCCGCCCGTGGTCGCGATTTCTGGAAGGCCTCCATCGCCGCCTTTGTCTTCGGGCCCGGCTTGCCGTCCACGACAAGCGAATAGCCGAGCGCGACCAGCGCCCGCTGGATAGCGGTCGTGTCCATGGGTGCTCCGGATATGGAAAAGTCCGCTCTCGCAGCGGGCGGGTCAGTCAGACTGTTGTCTAGATCGGATGGTCAGAAGACGGCCGAGATCGCGGTGGTCCACAATGCAGCCGCCGACAGAGTTCCCGCCGCGTTCGAAATGCCTGCAAGGAAGCAGAAGGCCTTGCCAAGCGGATAGCCCGCTTTCTCACGGGCACCAAACTGACGCCGCCCCCCGAAGAACAGCGGCGAGGACGACGAGGGCTACAGCCGCGGCCTCATCCGCAAGATCGGTTGCTCGAACCATCTCCACGAAGCCTCCGCGATGAGAAGCGAAGCGATGAGGGAGAGCGCGACCGCTGCTTGCAATGACCATCCTTGCGAATAGAAGGTTGATCCAAAGAGATGGATCAATGAGAAGTGCACAATATAAAGTCCATAGGACCGCACACTCAGCCACGTCACCGCACTTTTAATAAGCGAATCTTTTATATTTAGGTGGTACGCGGCCGGAATGCAGAGCGCGCAACCCAAAGACGTCAATGGAGCGTATAGACTGTCGCGAAACCACCGCGTAAATTCATAATCTTCGAAGAAATTTACCCACAGAATAAGTAAGATCGATACTCCGCAACTGAACATGATCCAACGCAGCCTCTTCAGCAGCGCTGGGAAGCCCGCTTGCAGCCAAGCGACGGCCACGCCATAGGCTATTGCGTCGAGGCGAATGATGACAATTTTGCGGACTGCTTCGTCCCATGTCCCCTGCGGGGTCGTTCCAGTTAAACGAAACCAAACAGTCGCCCAGAGCGGGGACAGCAGAAAAAGCAACAATATTATCGGAATGGCAAATCGTGGTCGCTTTGCCGCAATTGCTAGAAGTGATGCACTAAATAATAGATAGAACCATTCTTCCACCATCAGAGACCAGGCGACTGGGAACCATGTCCCGCCGATCATAGTCCACGCCAAGTTCGGCAATAGAGCAGTGTATATCCAGACAATGCGCGCCCCATCGGGCGGAGGTGTCACCACGCAAAGGACGAGGATCCACAAGAAGTAAACCGGTAGCGTTCGCATCCAGCGACGAACCATGAACACGCCCCAGGCAGATGCCGTGGGCTGTTCTGCGAGCATCCTCAGCAAAATCCCGCCAATCAGAAACCCGCTGAGAGCGAAGAAGATTTCAACTCCGAAGTAGCCTGCGGCCGAGATCGGCTTGGGTAGTCGAACGTGGGAAACCCATGCGGCGGCTTCTCCGAAATGTGCAATCAGCACCAGCGTGATCGCAAGCGTTCTTACGGCGTCGAGACCGGGATTGCGAGCGGCTCGGACACGGTCGATCGAAGCGGCGCTGGAAGTGATGGATCCGAATGACATCAGTTCGTGAAGATAGCTAAATTCAAGGCTGGCCAGGCTTATCGAAACAGATGCATCGAAGGCAAGGACATCGAGCATTCACTGATTGTCGCCACCTGCCGGCCAAGCATGCCTCGATCGCGCTAGCGCGCGCTAAAGCTCACGTTTGTCATGAGTATTGCTCCTTGCACAAAACGCCGCCCGAAGGCTGCTATGCGGCTAGGGCTGAATGGCTAGATCAGGCCGGCCATACCATCGCCGGCAGCTCACCGATGAAGGCGTTTACGCTCGGCTGTGCGCGCTCGCCGGCCTCGACCTTGGCAAGCTCGGCATAGGTATAGGTCCAGACCTGATCGCGCCAGGCAATAAGGGCTGCCGCCTGTGCCGCCCAGGTCGGGACGGTCGAGCTGGCGTAGGACGAGCAGGTCGCGCCGCTGTCATAACCGCGCTGGCGCGCCGTCGCGTCGAAATGATCCTGGATCGCGTAGCGGTAGTCGTCGATCGAGGGCGGAACCGGCGGCGGCACATGGACGACGACCGCGCCGCCCTGCTAGCGCCGCTGGCCCGGGTGATCGATCAGCTCCTGCCACTGCGCCTCACTAATCTCGGTCACGGTGGCGAGCGTCAGGTCAGCGCGATCGGCCATCGCAGCCTGCACCGCCTTCGCCGTCTCGGTCGTCAGCCCCCCGTCGCGGTGAGCCCTCGACCCCGCTGGAAGGCCGCGCAGGCAGTGCGGGACAGGCTGCCCCAGACTCCGTCATCGCCGTTTCCGCTCGGCCCGCCCTTGCCAAGATTGTAGCCGAGCGCGACCAGCGCGGCTTGCGCCTCGCGAGTGTTCATGGATGTTTCCGAATGTGGGCGCGTCGATCATCTGGATGTCTCCATCGTAAGTGGCTGATACGGCTTGCAGAATGCGCGCCCAATGGTGGGCCTCGCGCCACCGGTTGAAGCGATTCACGCAGTCGTGTGTGGGCGGGAGCGTGAAGGGATATCGGCCCATGGCGCCCCCGTGCGCAACCGCCAGAAGATGCCGTTCAGAACACGACGGTCATCGACCCGCGCCACGCCGCGCACCTTTGTCGGCAGAAGTGGCTCGATCGCAGACCACTCGAAATCCGTCAGATCAAAGCGAGCCATCTCAACCTCCCGGTTGAGATCAATGAATCAGAACACCTTCGCGCAGGGAATCCCGTCTACGGGTATTTAACCTAGCCTCCGGCGATCCAGCAAACGGTCTCGGATAAAACCAACCCTGGACCCCAGTCATGACTGGTAGAACTTTGGGGATCACGTCACACTGGCTGGTTGTGTGCTGTTCGGATTTTCGCTAAGTGATTGACCCAAATCGTCCAGAACACAACTCCCGTAGGCAGTGAAGAGACCCATGTCGCAACGCCCGCTTAGAAAAAGAGTAATGGTGACCGGCGGCGCGGGATTTTTGGGATCGCACTTGTGCGATCGCCTCATTGCTGCGGGAAACGACGTCCTCTGTGTCGACAATTATTTTACGGGCCGAAAAGATAACATTTCTCATTTGCTTTTGAACCCCAGATTCGAAGCAATGCGACATGACATTACATTTCCTCTGTATGTCGAGGTAGACGAGATATACAATTTGGCCTGCCCCGCGTCGCCTGTACATTATCAGTACGACCCGGTTCAAACGACGAAGACCAGCGTGATCGGGGCGATCAACGTGCTAGGCCTCGCCAAACGCACTGGCGCCAAAGTTTTTCAAGCATCTACGAGCGAAGTGTATGGCGACCCCGAGGTTCATCCTCAGACGGAGGACTACCGCGGCAATGTCAATCCCCTAGGTATCCGCGCATGCTACGACGAGGGCAAGCGTTCGGCCGAAACGCTATTCTTCGATTACTTCCGTCAGCATAAGGTAAAGATTAAGGTCGCGCGGATATTTAATACATATGGGCCGAGAATGCACCCGAATGACGGTCGGGTCGTGTCGAACTTCATCGTACAGGCTCTGCGCGGCGAGAACATCACGCTTTACGGCGACGGTATGCAGACGCGAGCGTTCTGCTTCGTGGACGATCTGGTCGAGGGCTTCATCCGCTTGATGGCGACCGATGGCGACGTGACGGGTCCGGTCAATCTCGGGAACCCGTACGAGATCACGGTTCACGAACTCGCCACGCGTGTGATTCGCCTCACTGAGTCGTCCTCGGAAATCGTGTACCGGCCCCTGCCTCAGGACGATCCGATGCAGCGGTGTCCCGACATTTCGCTGGCGAAGAAACTTCTGGAGTGGGAGCCGAAGGTCGAGCTCGACGCTGGGCTCGGTGCAACGATCGCATACTTCCGGCGACTGCTCGATGACCAGTCACGCGCCTAAGCGCTGGCTCTGGCGCTATTCCGACCATCAGAACGGCACCACGTTCGACGACCGTGCGTTTCGAGCGCACGCTATCTGAGAGGCTCGGCTGATTGATGAAAAGTGTGTTGGTGACGGGTGGCGCCGGTTACATCGGCAGTCACGTGTGCAAGCAATTGTCACTGCGCGGCTTCGAGCCGGTCGCGTTCGACAACCTGGTTCACGGTCACGCCGATTGCGTGAAATGGGGTCCCCTTATCGAGGGTGATATTCATGACCGTGACGCCTTGTCGGATACCTTGGCGAGATATCGTCCGGCAGCGGTCGTCCATCTCGCAGCTTATGCCTATGTCGGAGAATCGGTTTCCGACCCGCTGAAGTATTACAGTAACAATGTGTCTGGAACGATATCGCTTCTGGGCTCTCTTCAATCCCACGGCGTAAGCAAGTTCGTGTTCTCGAGCACCTGCGCCACTTATGGCATTCCAGATGTGATCCCAATCAGCGAGGATACGCGTCAGGAGCCGATCAATCCGTACGGTCAGTCCAAACTGATGATCGAGAAAATCCTGGCCGATCTCGCCAGAGCCTCGGATTTTTCGTACGTCGCACTCAGGTATTTCAATGCGAGTGGCGCGGATCCCGATGGAGAGCTCGCGGAGAGGCACGACCCCGAGACGCATCTGATCCCGCGAGCGCTGATGGCGGCCGGCGGGACCATTCCGGAACTACAGGTGTTTGGAGACGACTATCCCACACCGGACGGAACCTGCCTGCGGGACTACATCCATGTCACGGATCTGGCCGAGGCGCACGTGCGCGCGCTCGATTATCTCGAGAACGGTGGCGCGAACATCTGTTTGAACCTAGGAACGGGCAAGCCCCTCTCGGTTAATGAGATCATGACCGCGATCGAGCGCGTCACCGGCCGTCGGGTGCCGGTGGCAATCCAGCCCCGTCGCACCGGGGATCCGGCTGCTCTGAGTGCTGAGGGTGCGCTCGCCGAGCGCGTCTTAGGGTTCTCACCGACACATTCCGATATCGATACAATCGTGAAGACGGCGTGGGCGAGCTTCAAGCCTGCGACCTGAGAGTTTGGTCTTTGATGCGCTCCCGGGCAGAGAGGAAAATCTTGTGACAAATTCCGAAGGCGCATCCCATCGCGATGAGCACAGGATGCTCGCGAAGGCAAACCGGTACGCCGCGAACGTCGTCTTCAACATCATCGAGCCCTACGTTCCGTTCAAGTCGCTCCTCGACCTGGGATGCGGAACAGGGCTCTGGATGCAGGCGGCGCTCAGGCAGAGCGACAGGAAGGTTTTCGGCGTTGAGCTGGAAGAGTTCGAGCCGGACGAATTGCTGGTACCGGCCAACCTGGTGTTGAATGCGAGCCTCGCGAACCCGATCGATCTTAGGGAGCAGTTCGATCTGGTGATCTGCCTCGAAACGGCCGAGCATATCGATGCGGATCACGCGCGCACGGTGGTTGAGAACTGCACGCGCCATTCCAGCGTCGTCCTGTTTTCGGCCGCCATTCCCGGACAGGAAGGCATCCACCATGTCAACGAGCAAAATCCGGAATACTGGATCGGGCTCTTCGACGAGTTCGATTTCGAGGTCGTCGATTTCATCCGGCCCCAAATCTGGCTCGATGCGTCCGTTCCGGTCTGGTACCGGCAGAATATGCTGCTGTTCGTCCGGCGTGACCGCGCCGAGCTGATCCACACGTTGAAATCCACAGTTACGAGTTTTGAGACGCCCATGTCGCGCGTCCATCCCGATCTCTTCCGGGCAAATCAGGACCGGGCCCGAAATCGAGAGCAGTCTCTGTCCGGCCAGGTGAGTGCTCTCCAAGCCGAGTTCAATCAACTGCGAGGGGCGCTGGCCGATAGCCAGCGCCTAGCGGCCGACCGGGTTGCGGAAGCGCAGCAACTGAAGGTGGCCGTCGATCAACTCAATGCGCAACTGTCGTCTGCGGAGCAGCGTCTGGAAGCTGAGCGAGCGCAGGCGAAGACTACGGAGCGACTGTTGGCGTCGGCCGTCCAGTCTCGCCTCGACACTGAGAGGCAACTCGACAAGGCTCGAAATACCACCCACGAGGTGAGAGCAGAGCTCGCAGCGCTCGAGGGACATTGGACACGCAGCCTAAATTACTTCGAACGGCTACGTTTGGCCGCGAGCGAGATTGCCACGCGCTATGAGGAGGCGCAGCTGTTTTCGCAGGATGCGGGCCAGCAGTTGCATGCGATCCACAAGAGCACCTCGTGGCGCCTCACCGCCTTAGCGCGGTGGACGTCGTCGGGGCTGAAGCGCGCGGCGGGTCGAGCCTCGACATCCGGTTTTAGCCCACCGAGCTTGCCGGAGCATCAGGGAGAAATGACGCTTCGTGGTCTTGTCGACATGCTCGAAGATGCCGAAACGCTCAGGCCCGCCGCCACGAACCGGCTTTCGAAGGATGACCGTATTCGCATAACATTCGTTTCGGGGGAGCCGAATACACCAGGCCACGCGTATCGCATCCACAATATGGCCAAGGCTCTCCCCGATGAGCACTACGACGTCGTGGTTATCGGCGCATCCGAATTGGCCGAATTTGCAGAGACGATCGAGCGCTCGGCGGTCTTGTGGATTTGGCGAGCGCCCTGGTCCGCGGATCTGAGTGCTGCGATCGAGAGTGCGCGCATGGCCGGCGCAAAGATCGTATTCGATGTCGATGATCTGATGTTCAGGCCCGATCTCGCGACGAGCAAGGTCATCGACGGCATCCGAAGCCAGGGTTTCTCGGAAGGAGAGATCGCCGCGTTCTACGAGCGCATTCGCGCGACGATGGTCGAGGCCGACCTGTGTGTGACGACAACGCTTCGGCTCGCTCGGGAGATCATAAGCGCAGGAAAGCCCGCGGCGGTGATACCGAATGGTTATGCGTTCGGTGCCCAACAGGCCGCGGCCGAGGCGGTCTCGCTGGCTGCCGCAGTGCAGGCGGACGGCCTGTTCAGGATCGGATACGCAGCAGGCACGCGAACCCACCAGCGGGACTTTTCGCTGATCGTTCCCGCTCTTTCCAAGGTTCTCGCATCTCACACCAACGTTCGTCTCGTGCTGACCCATGGCACGATAGACGTCTCTGAGTTTCCCACGCTCCTACCCTTCGGCCATCAGATCGAGTGGAGGGAATTTGTCCCGCTTGAGCGGATGCTGTCCGAATACGCGCGGTATGATATCAATGTCGTGCCGCTCGAGGTCGGGAATCGCTTTTGCGAAGCGAAAAGCGAACTCAAGTTCTTCGAGGCGGCGCTTGTCGGCGTACCGACGATCGCCTCGCCGACCGAGCCCTATGCGGCCGCGATGCGTCACGGTGAGACCGGCCTCCTCGCTGACGGTGATGAGGCGTGGTACGATGCGATCATGTCGCTGGTCGACGACGCCGGTCTCGGGCAGCGTATCGCGGCGGCGGCTCGCCGTGAGGTGCTGTGGAACTACGGGCCGGAGCGCCGGGCCTATTCGGTTCGCAGAACGATTGGCAGGCTTCTGTCCGAGCCCGTCGTGGCGGCGGGGCTGTTTCAGGCTCAGTTGGCGGACGACGTCTGTCAGCCTCTGGCATCAATTCAGGTTCCTGAATACGATATCGTCTATCAGCGAAAGTCGGGATCTTACAGCAGGGTGGCGGTTATTATGCCCTGCTACAATTATGCCAATTACATCGAGGAAGCACTCAATTCCGTGCTGATGCAGACCTACAAAGAGATTGACATCGTCATCGTCGACGACTGCTCGACGGATAACTCGGTCGAGGTCGCACGGAACTGGCTCAAGGAGCACGGCTCCGAATTCAATAAAGTGACCCTGCTGAAGAATCGTGTCAACTCAAAGTTAGGCGCAAGCAGGAACGCGGCGATCAGTTTTGCCGAGACCGAGCTGTTTCTACCTCTCGATCCCGATAATGTTCTGATGCCCGACTGCATTGAATCGTGTCTTGACGCTATCGATTCGAGCGGAGCTGCGGTCGCTTATCCAAAAATCGAGAGCTTTGGCGATACCGACGGCCAAACCTGGTATCTCAGCGAGCCGCCATGGCAGCCAGACCGCTTCCGATCGGGGAACTATATCGACGCGATGGCGCTCATCCGCACGAACTGCTGGGCGGCGGTTGGTGGTTACGAGCCGTTTCTTTACGGCTGGGAAGATTACGAACTCTGGTGTCGGTTCGTCGAGCGCGGCTTTTTTGGCGTCAACGTCGCGCACGTGACTGCGATGTATCGCTATCACGGTAATCAGATGATCAAGACCTTGACCCAGAAAAGTACCAAGCCACTGCTCGATGAGATGAGGTCGAGGCATCCTTGGACCTACCCGAATTCCGACTAAGATGCTGCAGAAGAGATCGTGTTGGGGAAGAGCCGTTCTGGCCGGCGATTGTCGAGCAGAGCACGCTTTCTTTCGGTGCCGAATCAATGCGCGCGAGCCATCGGCGGGGCTGGGGGCTCGGCATCGGCCCTCGGGGTTTGCACGAGCCGTCGTTGATGCTAGACGGCGCCAGCGCGCGAGCATGGAAAGCTCCTCGCGGTATCCGGGAGATTTGGTTAATGCGGCTCGTAATGGTTGGGTCCGGCTATGTCGGGCTCGTGTCCGGCCTATGCTTCGCTGATTTCGGCCATGACGTGGTCTGCGTGGACATGGATCCTGCCAAGATCGCCCGTCTGAAGGCGGGGCAGGTCCCCATTTTCGAACCGGGCCTCGAGACGCTCCTCGCTGAGAACACGGCTGCTGGACGGCTGTCGTTCACGACGGATCTGAGCGAGGCGGTGCGGGAGGCGGACGCGATTTTCATCGCGGTTGGCACGCCGACCCGCCGCGGCGACGGGCACGCCGACCTGAGCTATGTCCACGCCGCCACCCGCGAGATCGCGGCCGTGGCGGCGGACGGCGCCGTGATCGTCACCAAATCGACTGTACCGGTCGGAACCGGCGACGAGGTCGAGCGTATCGTAGCCGAAGTCAGGCCCGGCCTTTCGATCCCGGTGGTGTCCAATCCCGAATTCCTGAGGGAAGGCGCCGCGATCGAGGATTTCAAGCGGCCCGATCGAATCGTTGTCGGCACCGATGACGAGCGTGCGCGCAAGGTCATGACGGAAATTTATCGGCCGCTCTTCATCAACCAAGGGCCTCTGGTATTCGTCTCGCGGCGAACCTCCGAGCTGATCAAATACGCCGCGAACGCCTTCCTCGCCATGAAGATCACGTTCATCAACGAGATGGCCGATCTGTGCGAAGCCGTCGGTGCCGACGTCCAGGACGTGGCGCGCGGCGTGGGTCTCGACAACCGCATCGGTCCGAAATTTCTTCACGCCGGCCCGGGCTACGGCGGATCCTGCTTTCCAAAGGATACGCTTGCGCTGGTTCGGACGGCCCAGGAGAAGAATTGCCCTGTGCGCCTGATCGAGACGGTGGTCTCCGTCAACGAAACACGCAAGAAGCAGATGGCCGAGCGCGTGATCGCCGCCTGCGGCGGGTCGGTCGCCGGCAAGCGTATCGCCGTCCTCGGGCTGGCGTTCAAGCCAAACACCGACGACATGCGCGACGCGCCCTCCCTCGTCATCGTGCCGGCACTGCAGGCTGCGGGAGCCGAGATCGTCGCCTACGATCCCGAAGCGATAGGGCAGGCCCGGCCTTTGCTCGCCGGCGTCCGCTTTGCCGCCGGCCCATACGACTGCATCGAGCAGGCCGACGCGCTGCTGATCATCACTGAATGGAACGCGTTCCGCGCCCTCGATCTCGATCGGATCAAGTCCTCAATGAAAACGCCGATTGTGATCGACCTGCGTAACATCTATAGGCCCGCAGACATGAAGGCGGCCGGGTTCTCCTACACCGGGATCGGGGCGGGCAGCGCAGTCTGAGCCGATCGGCGAACCCGCCCGGAGCGTTGCGGCCTTCGTCGAGAAGCCGACAGAGATCGTCGCCGCCCAGTATCTGCTCCACGGATACCTGGAACCGCTCTATCTCACGCTTTCGGCGCAGTTGTCGCTACGCGGCTGATTAGTCGATGAAATTCAATAGGTTGGGCGCTTTCTATGAAATCTGTTGAACTCCTTAAGACGCTTGTCGAATGCCCCTATTCGCGCGGACCTCTGATCCCCTCCGATGGACGCTGGATGGCTGCTGCCTCTAGTCGAAGGTACGATGTCCTGAAAGGAGTGCCTGTGCTGCGTGATGGCCCGGCGCCGGTCATACAGCCGGTCGATCATGTCTCGAACGCGATCGATCCCACAATCTGGAACTGGATGATGGAGTGCGACGGGCCGGTCCTGTTTCTTGGAGCAGGGGCAACAGATGTTCGCGCTGACCACATCGTCGAAGTAGAGTATAATCTCTTTCGCAACACGGACATCATCGCAGATGCTCACTTCCTGCCGTTAAAAAATAATTCTTTTAAGGCAGCAGTAGCATTGAACGTATTCGAACATTTGTCAGATCCGGCCAGAGCTGCAGAAGAGATAAAAAGAGTGCTGCAACCCAATGGAGAGGTGCTGATTCACACAGCCTTTATGCAGCCTCTCCACGAAGCCCCTCATCATTATTACAATGCTACTGAATTTGGCGTCAGGAACTGGTTTAAGGGGTACGAATCAGTCGAAGCATCTGTGACAGCGAATTTCAACCCTGCTTACGGTGTCAGTTGGTTGATGAACGAGCTCTTAATCGGAGTTGAGAACTCGCTCGGAGCAGACGCTCGACACCAACTTGAGCGGATGACGCTCAACGAAGTCTCAGCGTTCTGGTCGACGCGCCAAGAATCGAGTTTTTCAAGAATATTGACCTCTATGCCAGAAACCGATGTGAGAAAATTTGCAGCAGGGTTTCAGTTGAGGGCTCGCAAAGGCAACCATTGATCAGATTGCGTCCACTAGCTTCGTCAGGGGGCTTCATCGCGCCATAACTCCGCTTCCGCCGCACTCATACGCTCAATCGTTTCACCATGAGCTGAATTGACATGCTCCCCTGAAACTCCGCCAGTTTGAGCTAGAGCGTTAGCGTCGTCCTCAGGCCACGTCCCTGAGAGCGGCCTGAACCGGGTAGGTGAACTGATGGGGTGGATGCCCCCCCCTCTGGCGGGCATCGTAAGGTGCCTGCGAGCGCCATCAAGGCGCGTTCGAAGGAGGAGCCCATGTTCTGGCGATCGATCTCGCCAAGCGAAGCTTCCAGGTCTGCGCGACGGCTCGAGGCGGGGCGGTTCTATTCAATCGCATGGTGTCGCGCGCCAAGCTGATGCAGATGCTGCGATCTCAGGTCTGTTGTATCGTTGCCATGGAGGCTTGTGCGACAAGCCATTACTGGGGCCGCATGGGCGCAAGGCCACGGCCATGACGTCCGGCTTATCCCACCCTACGTGAAGCCCTTCGTCAAGCGGCAGAAGAACGATGCAGCTGACGCGGCTGCGATCGCGGAAGCTGTTTTGCAGCCAAGCATTCACTACGTCGCTGTGAAGAGCGCCGAGCAGCAGGCGCGATCCGTCGGTTTCCGCACGCATCAGTGCTTCGTCCGGCAGCGTACGCAGCTGATCAACGCCCTGCGAGGCCATCTGGCGGAGTTCGGTATCGTCGTCGCCAAGGACCTGTGCACCTGAGGGAGATCGTCGGCTTGCGGGAGAATCGCGAAGTGGAGGAGGTTCCCGACGCGGTCAAGGAGATCGCTCGGCTCTATCTTGATCAGATCGACGTGCTCGGCGGTCGGATCGAAGAGCTGGCCTCTGGCCTCAGGGCCGCGAGCGAGGAGCAGGTCGAGACGTGCCGCCTGTGTACCGTACCAGGCGTCGGCCGGTCACGGCCGGCGCCATCATGGCCTTCGCGCCCGATCTGCGCGCCTTCGCCAGCGGCCGGAACTTCGCGGCCTGGCTCGGCCTCGTGCCGCGGCAGCGGTCGACGGGTGGCAAGACCCTCCATGGCGGCGTCAGCAAGATGGGGCAGACCGACATCCGCAAATTGTTGATCGTCGGAGCGATGAGCCGGATTCGGTGGATCATCCGAAAAGGCGTCATGCCTGAAACCTGGCTCGGCAGGATCGTAGCTCGCGAACCCCGGATGGTGGCCGCCGTCGCCTTGGCCAACTGTCCGGCGTCAGCGCTCTTGAGACAGTTTAGGGGTTTTCGGGAAGGGAGGTCTCCAATGAATCAATGTTTCGGCTGCGCGGAGAACTGTCAGCGAGACGTCAGTGCGCTAACTCATGCGCAACGTGCAGGAGATATTCGCCATATCCGCTCTTTTTGAGCCTTTCCCCGAGGGCGCTGAGATCCCGTGCAGAGATCCAGCCTTGTCTTGCGGCGATCTCCTCCGGGCAGGCGATGCGTAGGCCCTGGCGTGCTTCCAGCGTGCGGACGAACTCGCCGGCCTCGATCATGCTGTCGGGCGTGCCGGTGTCGAGCCAGGCGAAGCCGCGCCCCATCGACTCCACCGAAAGCTCGCCGCGCTCGAGATAGATGCGGTTGATATCGGTGATCTCCAGCTCGCCGCGTGGCGAGGGCTTCAGCGACCTTGCGATGTCGACGACCTGAGCGTCGTAGAAATACAGTCCCGTCACGGCCCAATGCGACTTGGGGTTCTGCGGCTTCTCCTCGATCGAGATCGCCTTGCCGTTCGCGTCGAAATCGACCACGCCGTAGCGCTCGGGATCGCGCACGTGATAGGCGAAAACCGTCGCGCCTTTGGTCCGCGCTGTCGCGCTCGCCATCATCTCGGGCAGGGAGTGACCATAGAACAGATTATCGCCGAGGATCAGCACGGAGGGCTGGCCGGCGACGAATTCGGCCCCGATCAGATAGGCCTGGGCCAGGCCCCCCGGATGGGGCTGCTCCGCATAGCTGAGGCTCATGCCCCAGTCCGAACCGTCGCCGAGGAGGCGCTTGAAGTTCGGCAGGTCATGCGGGGTCGAGATGATCAGCACCTCGCGGATGCCGGCCAGCATCAGCGTCGAGAGCGGATAATAGATCATCGGCTTGTCGTAGACCGGCAGAAGCTGCTTCGACATCGCCAGCGTCATCGGATGCAGCCGCGTGCCGGAGCCGCCGGCGAGGATGATGCCCTTCATCGTTACTGGTCCTTGCCCTGATCTCTGAGAAGTCGCGCGACGCAAGCTTGGAGCGACCCTTGCCATTCCGGCAGCCGCACGCCATGGGCGCGGGCGAGCTTGCCGCAATCGAGCCGGGAGTTCGCCGGCCGGCGCGCCGGTGTCGGGTAATCGGCGGTGGCGATGCGCTTGACCCGGACGGGTTTGCCGCCCTGCCGCTCGCGTTCGGCGAAGATCGCCTCCGCGACATCGGCCCAGACCGCATCGCCCGTCGCGCTCATATGGAAGACGCCGCGGAGGGACGCATCCTCCGCCCTGCCGGTCAGGTTACGTGCGACGGCGAAGATCGCATCGGCGATGTCGAGCGCGTTGGTCGGGCACCCCGCCTGGTCGGCGACGACGCCAACCTCGTCGCGGGTCTCGGCCAGGCGCAGCATCGTCTTGACGAAATTCTTGCCGAAGGGGCTGTAGATCCAGGCCGTACGCAGGATGGCGTGGTTGCCGGTCGCTGCCGCGACCGCCTGCTCACCGGCGAACTTGCTCGCGCCATAGGCCGAGATCGGACCGGTCGCGTCGTCCTCGCGATAGGGCCGGTCGAGGCCGCCATCGAAGACATAGTCGGTCGAGATCTGGATCATGGGAATGCCGAGGGCCGCCGCCGCCCTCGCCGCTTCGCCCGCAGCCTCGCCATTGACGCGCATGGCGAGCTCGGGCTCGCTCTCGGCCTGATCGACCGCCGTATAGGCAGCCGCATTGACGATGACGTCGGGCCTGGCCGCGCGCAGCGCCGGCGCGACCGTCCTGGGGACGGAAAGGTCAAGCTCCGGGCGGCGGATCGCGATGACCTCGACGCCGACCGGCACGCGCTCGAGCATGGCGCAGACGACCTGGCCGGTCCAACCGGTGACGGCGATACGCAATGTCATCAGTCGAAATACCGCAGCAGCTCGGCGAGGCGCGGATGCTTGCGGTCCTTGTCGGAAAGGGTGAGTTCCGAGAGCGGCAGGCGCCAGTCGATGCCCAGCGCCGGATCGTCGAAGGCCAGGCCGTGATCGTTGTCCGGCGCATAGGGCGCCGTGACCTTGTAGAGCACCTCGGTATCCGGCTCGAGCGTAACGAAGCCATGCGCGAAACCAACCGGCACCAGGAGCTGCCTCCAGTTCTCGGCCGAGAGCTCGACCGCGACATGCCGGCCGAAGCTCGGAGACGATGTCCGGATGTCGACGGCAACGTCGAGGATGCGCCCGCGTGTCACGCGCACCAGCTTGTCCTGGGCGAAGGGCGGCGACTGGAAATGCAAACCGCGCAGCGTGCCGACCGGCGCCGACAGCGACTGGTTGTCCTGGACGAAATCGAGATCGAGCCCGGCATCGGCGAAAGCCTTGCGGCTCCAGGTCTCCGAGAAGAAGCCGCGATGATCACCGAACTTCTTCGGCGTGACGATTTTGACGGCGGGGATCGCCGTTTCTTCGACGCTCAACATGTCTTCTTTCCCGGTCAGGCCGCGCCGAGGCGCTCGCCGCGATAAACCCCAGAGCGGATGTCACCCCACCAGCCGGAATTGGCAAGATACCATTCGACCGTGCGGCGAAGCCCGGTCTCGAAGGTCTCCTTGGGCGTCCAGCCGAGCTCGCGGCCGACCTTGCCGGCGTCAATGGCGTAGCGCGCATCATGGCCGGGGCGGTCTGTGACATAGCTGATCAGCCGCTCATGCGGACCCTTCGGATCGGGCCGGAGCTCGTCGAGAATGGCGCAGATGGCCTTCACCACCTCGAGATTGGTCTTCTCGTTATGGCCGCCGATATTGTAGCTCTCGCCGGTCTTGCCGGCAGTGGCGACCGTCAGCAGCGCGTCGGCGTGATCGTCGACATAGAGCCAGTCACGCACGTTCAGCCCGTTGCCGTAGACCGGCAGCGGCTTGCCCTCCAGCGCGTTGATGATCATCAGCGGGATCAGCTTCTCCGGGAAGTGATACGGTCCGTAATTGTTCGAGCAGTTGGTCATCACCACCGGCAGGCCATAGGTGTGGTGCCAGGCGCGCACGAGATGGTCGGAGGCCGCCTTCGAGGCCGAATAGGGCGAGTTCGGCTGATAGGCGGTGTCCTCGCGGAAGAAGCCGTCGCTACCCAGCGAGCCGAAGACCTCGTCGGTCGAGATATGGTGGAAGCGGAAACGTGCCTTCCCGGCCTCGTCCAGACCACGGAAATGCCGAAGCGCTTCCTGCAGCAGGGTGAAGGTGCCGACGATATTGGTCTCGATGAAGTCGCCCGGCCCGTCGATTGAGCGGTCGACATGGCTTTCGGCAGCCAGATGCATGACGATATCCGGGCGAAAATCGGCGAAGATCGCCTTCATCCGTTCGCCATCGCCGATATCCGCCTGCTCGAAGCGATAGCGGTTGCTGCCCGAGACAGGTGCGAGCGAGGCGAGGTTGCCGGCATAGGTCAGCTTGTCGACCACGCAGACATCATGCTGCGTCTCTCCGACCAGCTTGCGCACCACTGCCGAACCGATGAAGCCGGCGCCGCCGGTGACAAGGAATTTCAATGACACGCCGCGTCGCTCCACAGGGGCGAATAAGGATTAGAAATCGTTGTAAGCCGCGGGCAAGAAGCAGTCCTCCGGCAATCTGTCAAGCAGGGGCTGCCCCTGCTGCCGCCATTGGCCGATCTGTTTTCGGCGCCGAAAAAGCGGCTCAATTCACAGCTGCCGGCGCCGGACCTAACCGGTTGCGCCAGCCATCCGCCACTCCGGCCCAGACGGGCTCGAGCGAGCCGTTCGGGCCTTTTATGGCCAGAACGGCGGCTTGGGCCGCTAGAGCGACACATGATTTGACGCGCCAGCGTAATGGCACATGGGCGAGCTTGGCGGTCGCGACGACATTGCGCGCGTAGTAATAATTGCGAAGCTTCGAATGCCGCAGGATTTGGGGCTTACCCCCTTCCTCCGCGCTGACCGCCTCGCCCCAGCGATGAGGCATCGCGAGTTCGGTCGCGAGATAAGATCCCCAACCACGCTCCCATGCACGAAAGCCCCATTCGACATCGATCCCCGCGATGAAGAAGTCGTCTCTGAACGGCCCGATCTCGGCATAAGCGGCGAGGTTCATCAGCGAACCGGAGGTCGGCGCGAAATCAAGGGCGGCGAGACCGTCACCACGTGGACTTCCCCGTCTCTCGTAGCGGATCGGCTTGTAGAAGCCCTCCGACGGCGGCTCGAGGCGCGGTGCCAGGACGGCAACCTTCTCGCCTCGCCCCTCGAGCTCAAGGCTGCGTGCAGTCAGACGGTCGAGTAGGTCCGGCCCCGGCTCGCTGTCTTGGTCGAGCAGCATGATGTGGCTGAACCCTTCACGTATGGCAGCATCCGCGACGGCGTTGAGGCCCTGGCCCAAGCCGACATTTTCCTTGCTTTGGATCAGGCGCAGATCCGCCGATGCGAGGGCAGCCACGATTTCCGTGTCGACCGGCCCGTTCGCGAAGGCAAACAGTGCCCGCCCTCGGAGGACCTCAGCCTGCCTCGCAAGCAGCATCCGATCGGGCTGATACAGCACCACGCCGGCGCAAGCCCGCGCGACCTGCGTATTCGTCTCTCGCTCCATCATGGGGTGCAATTATCTGCCATTCACGCAGCCGCAACTTAAACCGTCTTGGCCTCGACCGCAGACACAGGCCTACAGACTTGACCATCGGCGCTCAAGCCCTAGAAAGTCCGCCCTGCAGCCCTGCAGGGGGGCTTTGGTACGGTGCCCATAGGCGCCACGGAATACGCTGGTTGTTAACGGCCGTCGCCTTGCGCAGCCCCTCGACAGATTCGGTGAACCTCGGGCCGCGGCGCAGGTCCACCTCATGGAAGATACTTTCCGTATCACCAGCTGAGTTCCAAGAGGTTTTGGAGCGCGCGATCGAGATCGAACCGACGACATTCAGCTTGAGAAGCTGATGTTCTACCACTGAACTACGCCCGCATGCCGCGCGGACTGCGAAGCAGCGCCGTGGCAGGCGGGATTTCATAGCGGCTCCGCGAGCGCGGTGTCATCCGGGAATTTCCGGGAGAGGCTCAGCCCCTGAAATGCCTCGAGAGCTTGAGGGCCTGGCCCTGATAATTCGATTTCAGCCCGGCGCCGCAGAACGCGGCCGGACGGGCCGCCATCGTCTCGTAGACCAGCCGGCCGACGATCTCGCCGTCCTCGATGATGAAAGGCACGTCGCGGGAGCGCACCTCCAGCACCGTCCGCGCACCCTGCCCGCCAGCGGCGCTCGGCCGCTGGTCGGTTGACGCCCCAGCCTGTCGATGAACCGCTCTGGACTACGCGCGAGCCAAGCGCTCCGTGGAGTGATTAGACGGAAGAGATCATTGCAGGGAGCAAAGATCGAATTCCCGGCGGACAAAGCCAACAAGACCAAGACTGGATATTTCATGACACAGGACAACAAAGCCACTCTGTCGGCCGACAGAGCGATGGAACTCGCCCAACGCTCGCGCAATGACCCGCTTTCGCGCTTTGCCATCCCACAAAACGAGGTCGATCATTATCGAATGGTCGCGGCGCAGTCGGGGCGGCTGGACGACCTGATCAACGAACTGATCTCGCTTGACGCGCTGATCGAGGCCAAGAGAGGGCGCATCGAACCGGACGTCTTGACCGGCATGGAACTCACTTATGATCTCGTCCTGTTGCAAGTCGCGGCGATGGAACCGGCCACCGAGCCGAGCGCGCTGCTGAAATGGTCAATTCTGGACTATCAGCCGAAGACGAAGGCGTTTGGGAATCTGCCGGAGTTTCTGGTCGGTCAGCAGCAACGGCTCCGGAAATCCCTGGGCATTCGCGCGTGGGAGAGCGAACACTGCGATACCGACTGCGTCGAAACCTTGCCTGCTATCTGCGCCCTCTCCAATGAAGACCCCGTCCCGGCGACGAACGAAACGGCCGAGCGCGGCGACGATTCAGCGTCTTCCTAACAAAGAACAAAACAAGAACTATCATTTCACGGAGCCGCCCCATGACTACCGCCCTGCCCGCCTTCACCCAACCAGCGTCGTTCTCTCCCGTTGTCCATGGCCCACAACTGGACCTCTTCGCGCCCCTCTTGCCACTGCCAGCGATCCCGTCGCAGCAGCACCAGCGGCTCGGCGGCGGAACCCACGAAGCCTGCGTCTACATCGCCGGCGCCACCCATCTACGCAGCTACCTCAAGCCGCTCGGCATCACCGCCTACAAGATCGGCGTCACCGGACGCCGATCGACCTGGAACCGGATCATGGATCTCAGGGCCAATCGCTATGCCGGCGTTCTGCGTAATGAGCGGACGCAGGAGGTCACGCTCCTGGAGGATGGTGATGACTGGTTTCAGATGCCGTTGCATGATGACAACGCCGGCCTCTGGGAACTTCCGGCAGGCGTCGCGATCGATCGCAGCACCATCGTCCTGACGATGAGCACACGGATCCCGATCGAGCGGCTCGACGACCGGATCCATGCGGCTTTGGCACCGCGCGACCTGCGCCGCTACCTCCTCGGCGAGGAAGGCCAGGCCCGGTTGCGCGCTGCGGGATATGACCCGCACCGCCAACTCTGGACCAACTACAGCTTGGCCAATGACGGCAGACGCCCAAGCGCAGCGAGCGAGCTCTACTTGTTCCGGCCACGCCGGGAATTGCGCGATCTCCTGACCTGTCTCGGCGATGTGGTCGCGGCGATGGAACGCGAACTCGACAACCAGTCTCCGCAGCACGCCAGACCGTCGTTTGCGCAGGAGGTCTGACCATGGCGGCCGACGAAACCCTACAGGTCGATGCCATCGACGAAAGCGATCTGCATTGCGACGGCGAGCTGTGCCTCTCCGAGGCAGCCTGCATCTGCGGCCTCCATCACTGGCGAGCCGGCAGTCATGGCCCGAAGCCGCAACAGCCTGCCTCAATCGAACCGGAGGGGGCATCGGGTGCGGACGTCTACGACCATGCTGAAGCGCTCCGGCAGATCGGATTGCTGGCCGGTGAAGACCTGGCAATGCCGCGGCGATTGTCTGAGAGCGACGAAACCCGCCTCGCTCATTTGCGCGAACTCGTCGAGAACAAGCCGAAGCGCCCGCTTCTTCATCCCAACCATGGTTGGCGTCTCAACCTTGCCAGCCTGCGCGAGGATTGTCCGCCCTTCGCAATCGTAACCGACCTGATCGACAGGGCGGTCTCGCTGTCGATCATGACCGGAGCGCCGCTCAGGCTCCCACCGCTCCTGCTGGTGGGCGCCCCCGGGGTCGGCAAGACACATTACTGCCGGGCTCTGGCGGAGGCACTCGCGACATCGGTTCGCAAGATCGCCTGCAACGCTGCCTCCGATGCAAAGCAGCTCTTCGTCGGCCTCCCCACCGCATGGAAAGGCGCGCGAATGGGCATCGTCACCGAGACGCTGCTGATGTCCAGCAGTGCCTCGCCCCTCATTCTCCTCGACGAAGTCGATAAATTCCGAACCCATAACAGCGAGGATCCCTACAACATCCTGCTCAGCCTGCTTGAGCCTGAGAACAGCAGGGCCCTCCTCGACGAATATCTGCGCGTCCCCTTCGATCTGAGCCACGCCCTCTTCATCGCCACCGCCAACGACGTCGACGTGCTGCCGGACTTCGTCATCGACCGCTTTCTGGTGTTTCCGATTGCTGAGCCGCGGCCGGAACAGTCGCATACGATAGCCCGCCGCATCGTAGCCGAAGAGGTCAAGCGACATGGCGGCGCTTTCGCCACCCCAGATGATGCGGTGATCGTCCGGTTGGCCCGGTCACATCCGCGCAGGATCACGCGGCTTGTCCCGCTCGCTCTCGGCTTCGCCGCAGCCGAAGGCCGTAGCCATCTCTCCGTTGCGGACATTGAAGCGGCCGGACGGATTGCGGCCAGTCACTCCGCGAAAAACCCAATCGGCTTCGCCCCGGCCGGCACCAGAACGACAGAGATCGTCGACAGCAAAGCATTCCGCGGTCTCTGAGCGCAGCCCCTCCGACGACATCGCCAGCCTCACGCGCGCGGACGCCCGAAGCGGTCACCGCTCCCTTTGGCGTGCGCAGAGCCCAATCAACGATAAGGACATAAGCATATGCGTTTGCTGATCATTTCAGATCTTCACCTCGAATTCGGTCCATTCGAGTTCGCGTGCGAGCTGCCGCCGTTCGATGTGGCGGTTTTCGCCGGCGACATTCACCAGCCGGTCACGGCCGCTATTGAATGGCTGGCTCGTGAACGAGACACCGGAGCGCTGCAAGGTCGTCCGGTCATCTATGTCGCCGGCAATCACGAGTTCTATAATCACGAGATGCTTGGCAGTATCACCGATGGCCAGCGCATGGCGGAGGAAGCTGGCATCCACTTCCTGCATCGGCGCGCCATCGTCATAGACAAGGTGCGGTTCGTCGGCTGCCCCCTCTGGACTGACTATCGACTCTACAGAAAGCCGAAGCAGTCGATGATCCACGCCGGCCACACGATGAACGATCATCATCTGATCCGCTATCGCGAGACGCCGGATCATGTCGCCAGGTTCATGCCCTGGCACGCGGCATCGGAGCATCGGCTCGATCTCGCCTTTCTGCGTCACGAACTCGCGCAGCCGCATGACGGGCCGACCGTCGTGGTGACCCATCACGCCCCGCACCCAGGTTCGATCCAGCCACAGCATCGAGGCAGCCCGCTCACGCCAGCCTTCGTCTCGGATTTGAGCGAGCTGATCGAAACATTCCAACCCAGCCTGTGGGTCCATGGACACGACCATGGGTTCCATGACTACAGCGTCGGAAACACCCGGATATTCGCAAACCAGGCTGGCTACCCGCACAGCGGTGGCCGCCGCGAGAATCCCGGATTCCGCGCAGATTGCGTGATCGAGATACGTGATGCCCGCTCAGACGGACACGGCGGCATATCGGTCTAGGTCACCTACCCATAAACGGGATTCCCCGCGGAGCGGTGTTCTGATTCATTGATCTCAGCCTTGGAGGTTGAGATGGCTCGCTTTGACCTGACGGATTTCGAGTGGTCGGTGATCGGACCGCTTTTGCCAATGAAGGTGCGCGGGGTCGCGCGGGTGGATGACCGTCGCGTTCTGAACGGCATCTTCTGGCGGTTGCGCACCGGGGCGCCATGGGCCGATATCCCGTCGCGCTATGGCCCGCACACGACCTGCGTGAACCGCTTCAACCGGTGGCGCAAGGCCGGCCACTGGGCGCGCATTCTGCAAGCTGTGTCAGCCGCTTACGATGGCGACATCCAGATGATCGACGCCTCGTCGATCCGTGTTCACCAGCATGCCGCCAACGGTCAAAAAAAGACGAGCGATCCCGTTGCATGGGTCGCTCGCGCGGCGGCCTGACCACCAAGATCCACGCCCTCGTCGATGCCGAGCCGCCCGATCCGCCTGAAGTTGACCGAAGGCCAGGCTCATGACGGTCGCTCGGCCGCCGATATGCTGGACATGGTCGAGCGGGGAAACATCCTCCTCGCCGACAGGGCCTACGACAGTGACGCCTTGCGCGAAGAGATGGACGCACGCGGTGCATGGGCCAATGTCCGCGCCATGCCCAACAGGGTCAAGACCTTCGCCTTCAGCGCCCGGGTCTACCGCCAACGCAACGCCGTCGAGCGCTTCTTCAACAAACTCAAACACTTCAGGGCCGTCGCAACCCGATACGACAAAAGAGACGACAACTTCCTTGCATCAGTCCAACTCGCTTCAATCCGCATCTGGCTGAGAAGTTATGAGTCGGTCACCTAAACCAGCTCGGCCGACCGTGAGCCAGGGTCATGGACAACGTTCTGTCAGCGACTTCTCAGAGCAGCAGATTCGGAGACGTCCCGACTTAGAAACTAGCGTTTACAAGAAATAATATTCGTTAAACTCTTAATATAATTCATTAACAAAACGCAAACCCGACACCTGCACAAATTAAAGTTGGAAATCATCCAAATCTTTGAGAGCATATTTTGGTGAATCGAGTCCGATTCACGCGAATCGAAGCACGTATTACGTGGCGTGACTGATCCAGTACGCGATGCCTGACAAGCTTCCGTGCATATTATCGCGCTCACCCTGTGCTCGAATCGCAGCAATCTAGTACTGCGTAAGGAACACAAGATGGAGAATATTCTTCGGGTCCAGCTTCTGACCGTCAAGGAAGCAGCAACGCTCCTCCGCATTTCGCCGAGCACTGTCTATCGGCGCGTCAACGCAGGGCATTTGACCCTCGTCAGGTGGGATCCCCGCCTAAGTCGAGTAACCTTGAACGATCCGGAACGGCTCCTCCCGGCTGCCGAGGTCGACTATGTCTGACCGTCGCATCTCCGACCGCATCGAGGAATCGCTACGAGCCGCCAACCTTCAGCCGGAAGGCTCCGCCAAGGAGACGATCCGCGCCGCGGTTTTCGCAAAGGCCACCTTCCTCCGAAACCTGCTCGACGATGGCGCCTGCCCGATCAAGATCGCCGAGATTTTCTCAGCCGAGTTCGATCGCGCGATAAAGCCCTCCACGATCCTGGCTTATGTTCGGGCGGCCACGAAAGATCGGAAAGGTGGCGGTGGCAGCGGACGGGGAGGCTCTGCCCGGCTCCGCTCTCCCAAAACGCCCAATCCGCCGCCACCGCGGGGGCCTGCGCGGCTGCCACACGCGCCGCCGGTCCGTGCGACCGCGGCTACCACAGAAGTCCCCGACCAGTTCAATGACATGCTCATCGAACGCAGGGATCCTGCGCACTACTCGCCGCCGGATCTTCTCGAATACGACCAAATGATTGCTCTTCCGTCCGCCACTCCCTTGGCACCTCGGTGAGCTGTATGATGAGTCGTATCGAGCGTATCCTTGAAAGCCTTCCGCTCTGCGCTCTTGTGGTCGTCCTCAATGGCAAGGGCGGTGAGGGCAAATCGACGATCGCGCAGACCTTCGTACACGCGCTGGGCGGGCGCGGGCATATCGACTGCATTTCGACAGACACTGCAAATTCCAATCTTAATCAGATTGGACTTGCTACCTTACCGCCGGTCGATCTGGCGGAGACGGAGAATATCGGTCATCTCCTGGCCCTAGCCGACCGCGTCGGCAAGGAATCTCAATTTGCACTCGTCGATACCGGCGCGCGGGACGAGGCACGGCTATTGCCGTTCCTTCCGGGGCTCGCGCAGCGCCTGAAGCGAAACGGTGCCCAGTTAACGGTTCTCCGCCCCATCACAGCCTCGCACTTCGGTCAGGCGAACGCGCTGAGCTATAGTCGGCAACGGCCCCCAGCAACGAGCTGCTTGTTCGTGCGCAACCTCGGCCAAGGTCGCGACGAGAAGCATTTCCAACGCTGGAAGGAGTCTATTGAGCGAGCAGAAGCGCTGCGAAGTGGCGTCGTCGAAACGACGATCGATTCGCTCGGCCCGCTGATCGCTGACAACGCGACGAGCTTCAACCTGTCGCTCGAAGATGTCGCTCATGGGGACTTCAGACGAGCAGGCGTCGATCAGGACCGAGCTGAAAAGCTTTTCGACAAAGCTCGGCAGCTCTTCGTCGCGGAATTCCTACGCGAGCACGGCGAGCGCTTTCGCGCGGCGCTGATCGAAGCGGCCAGGAACAGCGGCTTCTGATCATGTCTGACCTGAACTATCGCATTCGCGAACTTCGCCGGATCGTGCCGCTCGAACAGCGCTACGATCCGGCAATCGACGGACCGCGGCTGGTACACCCGGTTCACGCGTCTCGGCGCGATCTGCGATGCGCTCGGAGTCGGAGCCGACCCATGATAGTCGAGTCCTCCTTTCGGCAGGCCGGCGGACTTTCGAGTCACTTGCTTCGAACCGATTCGAACGAAAGCGTTCGGCTACTCGAAAGCTTGTGCCGGAACGCGCCGCTGGACGTTCGCCTGGCCCTGCGAGCATTCGCTGCGATCTCGGCCACCAATCTCAGAGCCACCAATGCGTTCGCTCACATCGTCATCGCACCTGAGGTGGAGCTCATCGACGGACAACGCGAGCGGATCCTGGACCTCATCGAAGAGGTGTATCGCATTCGTCGGGACCATCCGCGGATCGTTGTCGCGCATGAGAAAGGTGCGCGCCCTGCCCACTACCATGTCGTGTTTCCGCTCGTTCATCCTGAGACCGGGCGCGCCCTCAAATCGAGCAAGAACCATGTCCATGACGAGCTCGTTGCCCGTGTGGCGGAAAAGGAATTCGGCCACCCCGCGGTGATCGGAGCACATCAGGCTGAGGTTGCCGCCAGCCTGCTTGGACGAACGGCCGGGTTGAAGGCACCAGAACCGGATAGTCCTACCCTGCACCGGCAGCTGTTCGGCAAATCCGAACGCCAGCAGATGTCGAGGGTCGGCGCAAGCGTCTCTCGGCTGGAGAAACAGATCCAGCAGGCCTGGGCGGCCGGCGAAGGCCGGATATCAGGCTTCATCGCTTGCCTACCGCAGCACGGTCTCCTGCTTGCAGAGGGACGCAAGGCATTGCTGCTCGTAGACGGCGCGACAGGGGCACAGATGCCAGCCGCACGCACCATTCGGCGCTTGGCGAAGGAGCAACGCGCACCGGTCGCGATCAACGACGCGATGATGCGCGCGGCACTGCACGACCGCCCCCTCCAAGCTTTTGACGAACTTCAACGCACCCTTGTCGAACGCAACTACGAGCTCGCGATCAAAGCCGTCGACGCAGAGGATGGCCTTGCGCGCCGCGAGCAGGAGACCGATCGCGTTCATTTCCGCGATGAGTGGTTTGTCGAGCTCGCCCGTAGGCGTAAGGCGCTGAGCGAAGCCAAGGCAACTCTGACGGCGCGGCGCGCGGCAATCCGCGAAGCGCATGCACTGCGTCGCAACTTGCGGTGGGAACGGGTCAACCGGGCGTTCACCGCAGCCCGTTGGACCGACAACAAACTCGTCCGAAAGCTGGCCTTCCGTGCGGCTGCCGCTGGCGTATTGCTGTGCGGTGGCGGGCTCGGCCTTGCGCTCGTGGCGGGCGGCATCGCTGTTACCCTGTTGCCAACCTATGAGCGAGCCCGCGCGATGAGCCGGGCAGCTCGGACTGCCTCCCTGCAGGACCGTGCCGAATTGGTCAGCCAATTGGCGCAAGCCTTCGCGGACTTCCAGCAGGTGAAGCTTGGAGCCAATCCGAGTGCCACGATTGAGGCTCGCCTGGAAGGGTTGCGCACCGCCCAGGAGACGGTCACCCAGCCGGCAATTCAGCAGCCGCGACCGCCGAATTGTTTTCCAGAACCGATGACCGAGACGGAATCGCCCCCAAAGCGTCAGAGAGCACTCCCGAGAAAGCGCGGTGGCCATGAACGCGATTGATCCTCAAGAGCGCCACTGGTCGTCATGGACGTCAGCACGACCTCTCCGCTCCCTCGTCAGAGGGACGAACCCCGATGTGGTCATCAAACGTATCGACTCCGGCTTCCTCGATTGTGCCGAACCCGATGTGCCGAAACACGACTTCAACGACGTCGTGCGGGCGCTCGGTCGATCGCATCCGGGATCTCCTATGCATGATCGCCCCCTCCTCTCTAGCACTTTGATCGTTCTTTCGCTGTTCGACCGGCGGAACACGACCGCAGTCAACGCGCGCGGATTTTAGCTATGTCTGGAACTCCACAGCAGTCTCAGGTTCGCTTTCCCGTCGACCCGCGCGACGTGCCGCCGACGAAGGCTGCCCGCCGCCTGCACTTGACCCTGGCAGAGTTTGAGCAGCTCTTGCCACGACTATTTCGGCGCGGTTTCCCACGACCGGATCCGGACACGGGCAACTACGATCTGAAGGCCGTCGATCAATGGATGGACAGTCGGTCGAGCCTGCCCCTCGCGAATCCGCTGCGCGATGCTCGCAGTGAAATATCCGAGCGCTTGGCCCAGCTTCGGCAGAGGCGCGGCTGGAACTCGAGCAACTGATGGGCAAAGATTCGATCCGGCACCTGATCTTCATGAGGAACAGGTGGCGCTATAAGCCATCGCACCTCATGGTTCCGTATGGGTTCAAGTTTCTGACGCTCGGCCCCGGGGTGGTGATCGGGAACCGCCATATCGCATCCCCAGAAGATCAGCAGCGCGCCATCGAGCTCAATGCCGAGTGGGATCGCATCCGACTTGGTCTGGCCGAAACAGCCAAGCCGAAGTATCCGCCGGGCTCGGTCGGCGAAGCATATCTTCGTGTGATCAGTCTCCGGACCGCGGACCGAGCCAAGGCTGGCAAAGAGCAGGACCGGGATCAGGCAACCCGCGACGATTGGCCGAGAGCTTGGCGCTGGATTGAACCCTATTTCGGGGTCTCCGATCCGAAATCCATCGAACCCGAGGACTTCCTCGCTATCGATAGCAAGACCGCGAAGCCGATCGGCCTCGTCGTCGAGGTCGAGACAGAAGTTTCGATTTCGGAGCGCCATCGCGTCATCAAGGTCTGGCGCGCGCTTTGGAAGAAGATGGCGGCCATGGGATACTGCGCACTCGACGCCGATCCCTCGCTAGCATTCTCCAACAGAGCTCCCGATGCGCGCCAAGACATTTGGACCGAGGGAGAGGTCGTAAGGCTCTGCAAGCGCTCTTGGCGCATGGGTTATAAGGGTCTTGCCGCCTGCATGGCCACCGCATGGGATAGCCAGCTCTCCCCTGTCGATCTGCGTTCGCTGACAACTGGCCAGCGCGCTGACGACGTTCAAGGCGCGATCTTTTCGCTGGCTCGGACCAAGACAGGGCGGGCCGCCGCGGCGTCCCTCGGGAAGCGGGCGACCTGGGCCCTCGACGCCTACATCGCCAGCCTCGCCTTCGAGCTGATGCCGCACGCGCCGATTTTCAGAACCAGGGGCGCGCCGACAACTGCAAAAGGCGGCAAACCTCAATCGCCCTCGCCTTATACGAAGAACAAACTCGCAGAGGACTTCCGGACGATCCGCATTGCAGAGTTCGGGAAGACCGAGCAGCGCAAGCTTTCAGATATGCGACGTTCTGGCACCGTCGAGGCGACCGCCGGCGGCGCAGATGCCCAGGCGGTATCCACCAAGATGGCGAACACGCTTGCTGCGTCAGCCCGTCTCCAGAAGACCTATAACCCGGTCAACCTAGCGACGGTGCGGGACGTAGACGCGAGCAGGAGAAAAGGGCGGGCCAAGCTTCGCCAGAACAAACCGCGATAGAATTTGTAACGGCGGCGGCTGGGAATTTGTAACGCGACCAAGAGGTTTGTCGCTAACCCCTTGATTTATATGGCGCGGGCGACGGGGCTCGAACCCGCGACCTCCGGCGTGACAGGCCGGCACTCTAACCAACTGAGCTACGCCCGCGCTGGGCGACTGAGGCGCGGTGGCCGTCAGCGAGGTGTGGATTATGGCCCCGGGCCGGAAGTGTCAAGCGCCCGATGCCGGCAAAACCAAATCGGTGGAAAAATATCTCCGGCACCGCGAAAGGACGCGCCCCGCGCCGGGCCGCAAAACTCATTCCCGAGAGGCCAGACAGGGATCGAGCATCACATGGCGGGCGTTCTGGCGGGCGTAGCCGCCGCGCAGCACCGCCATATCGCCGAGCTTCAGGTCGTTGGCGCCATAGGTCACGCAGAGCACGCGCACGCCCGGATCCGCGCAGACGGCGACATACCAGACCGCGCCATCGGTCTGGATCAGGGTGACGGGGCCAGCGATCGCCATATCGACACGCGAATCGCGCGGCACCGATTCCGGGAGCTGGGCCGCGATGCTCTCGCAGCTCGCCGGCGTCGCCGGCTGCTCGGGCTGGGAGAAGGCGGGGCGCCCCTCGAAGAAGGAATCGGGCAGGAGCGACTGCGCGGCCGCCTGTTGCGCGGCGAGGAGGGCGAAGCCGGCCAGCCACCGCAAGGCAAGACCGGGATGTCGTGATCGGAAGCTCATGGCCGGAACAGTGCCGACGAAGATGGCGGAATTCGGCTGCGTACCGCAGCGCTTTGCGGGCAACGCTGCCGAGCCTGCTTGCGATACGCGCGCCGAGGCCTTAAACGCGAGCGCTGAGGGCGGTTAGCTCAGTCGGTAGAGCGTCTCGTTTACACCGAGAATGTCGGCGGTTCGAGCCCGTCACCGCCCACCATCGCTTGAATCACCACGTCCGGTAAACTCTTCGGCTCACGCCGCGTGCGGCGCGGATGTTCTCCCCACGCCCGAGTTGCGCGCCCGATTGCCGGCACGGTTTTCGGACCGTCGCGACCGGCCTTCACAGCATTGTTTTCGATTCGTGTGTTGAACGGCCCGGCCCTACGGGCAAAACCCTGTCGCGTTCAACGGAAATGGATACCGCACATCATGGGATCACTCGATAGCGCTCGTCCCTATGCGCTGACGGCCTTCAGGATCGCGCTCGGCCTCGTCGTCTTCTCATTCGGGACGGCGAAAATCCTGCCCCTGCACCCAGGCAACTTCACCCCTCCCGTCGGCTCCCTGCCCTGGATCGCCGGATCGATCGAGCTGATCGCGGGCTTTCTCTTTCTCGTCGGCTTCCAGACACGCGCCGCCGCGTTCGTGCTCTCCGGCCTGATGGCGGCCGCCTATTTCATCGCGCATTTCCCCAAGAGCTTCTTCCCGACCGAGAACGGCGGCTTCGCCGCCGCCGTCTTCAGTTTCGCCTTCCTGTATTTCGTGACGGCCGGCGGCGGCTATCTGAGCCTCGACCGGGCCTTGCGGACGAAGACGGCCTGACAGGCCGCCCACTAACGAACCGCCAAGCGTGCTTCAACGAAACAAGCGTGCTTCAAACGAAAAAGGCCGCCGGACCTCTCGGTCCGGCGGCCTCTCATGTCAGGCGATGCCTTCGCTCAGTGAGCGACGACGCCCGCCGCATCGTCCTCGGTGCCCTTGGGGGGGACGGCATTGACGTCCTCCTCCCAGACGATCGGAACCGGCTGGCGGGTCAGCGCATGCTGGAGCACCTGCTCCATGCGCGAGACCGGGACGATCTCCATGCCGTCCTTCACGGACTTCGGCAGGTCGATCAGGTCCTTGGCGTTCTCCTCGGGGATCAGCACCTTCTTGATGCCGCCCCGCAGAGCCGCCAGCAGCTTCTCCTTCAGCCCGCCGATCGGCAGCACCCTGCCCCGCAGCGTGATCTCGCCGGTCATGGCGACGTCGCGGTTGGTCGGGATGCCGGTCAGGATCGAAACGATGGCGGTGGCCATCGCGATGCCGGCCGATGGCCCGTCCTTCGGGGTCGCCCCCTCCGGAACGTGGACGTGGATGTCGCGCCGGTCGAAGAGCGGCGGCTCGATGCCGAAATCGACGGCCCGCGAGCGGACATAGGACGCCGCCGCCGAGATCGATTCCTTCATCACGTCGCGCAGGTTGCCGGTGACGGTCATGCGGCCCTTGCCGGGCACCATGACGCCCTCGATCGTCAGCAATTCGCCGCCGACCTCGGTCCAGGCCAGACCGGTGACGACACCGACCTGATTCTCCGTCTCCGCCATGCCGTAGCGATAGCGCGGCGGGCCGAGATATTCCTCGAGCAGCGGCTCGTCGACGACCACCTTCGCCTTCTTGCCGAGCACGATGTCCTTCACGCCCTTGCGGACCGTGTTGGAGATTTCGCGCTCGAGGTTACGGACACCGGCCTCGCGGGTGTAACGCCGCACCAGGGTCTGCAGGGCCTCGTCGGTGATCGACCACTCCTTGCCGTCGAGCCCGTGCTTCTTGATCGCGTTGGCGATCAGGTGCTTGCGCGCGATCTCGGTCTTCTCTTCCTCGGTGTAGCCGGCGATGCGGATCACCTCCATGCGGTCCAGCAGGGCCGGCGGAATGTTCAGCGTGTTCGCCGTCGTCACGAACATCACGTTCGACAGGTCGTAATCGACCTCGAGGTAATGGTCGTTGAAGGTCGAGTTCTGCTCGGGGTCGAGCACCTCCAGCAGGGCCGCCGAGGGATCGCCACGGAAGTCCTGGCCCATCTTGTCGATCTCGTCGAGCAGGATGAGCGGGTTCGAGGTCTTGGCCTTCTTCATCGACTGGATGATCTTGCCGGGCATCGAGCCGATATAGGTGCGGCGGTGACCGCGGATCTCGGCCTCGTCACGCACGCCGCCGAGCGACATGCGCACGAACTCGCGCCCCGTCGCCTTGGCGATCGACTTGCCGAGCGAGGTCTTGCCGACGCCGGGAGGGCCGACGAGGCACAGGATCGGGCCGGCGAGCTTGTTGGCGCGCTGCTGCACGGCGAGATACTCGACGATGCGGTCCTTGACCTTGTCGAGGCCGAAGTGATCGTCGTCCAGCACGAGCTGGGCGGCGTTCAGATCCTTCTTGATCTTCGAGCGCTTGCCCCACGGGATGCCGAGCATCCAGTCGAGATAGTTGCGCACGACGGTCGCCTCCGCGGACATCGGCGACATCTGGCGCAGCTTCTTCAACTCGGCCGTGGCCTTGTCGCGGGCTTCCTTGGTCAGCTTGGTGCGGGCGATGCGCTCTTCCAGCTCGGCCAGCTCGTCACGGCCTTCCTCGCCGTCACCCAGCTCCTTCTGGATCGCCTTCATCTGCTCGTTGAGGTAGTACTCGCGCTGGGTCTTCTCCATCTGGCGCTTGACGCGCGAGCGGATGCGCTTCTCGACCTGAAGCACGGACATCTCGCTCTCCATGAGCGACAGGACCTTCTCCAGACGATGGGCGACGTTGGTGATCTCCAGCACGGCCTGCCGGTCGGCGATCTTGACCGCGAGATGCGAGGCGACCGTGTCGGCGAGCTTGGCAGGCTCGTCGATCTGCGAGACGGCGGCGACGATCTCGCCCGAGATCTTCTTGTTGAGCTTCACATAGCTCTCGAACTCCGAGACGACCGAGCGGGCCAGCGCCTCGATCTCGACCTTCTTGCCCTCTTCCTCGGCAAGGCCCGTGGCCTCGGCCTCGTAGAAGGACTCGGCTGCCGAATAGGAGGAGGCCTTGGCGCGGCCGACACCCTCGACCAGCACCTTCACGGTGGAGTCGGGCAGCTTCAGAAGCTGCAGCACGCGGGCGAGCGTGCCGATCTCATAGATCTCGTTGGGCTGCGGGTCATCGTCGCCGGCATTCTTCTGGGTCGCCAGCAGGATGAGCCCGTCCGTCTTCACGACTTCCTCGAGCGCGCGGATGGACTTCTCGCGGCCGACGAAGAGCGGGACGATCATATGGGGGAAAACGACGATATCGCGCAGGGGCAGGACCGGGTAGGTGCCGGTCTCGCCAGAGACGAAGGGAGCGCGGGGCGTCGACGTCATTGACTTATCCTTTGCAGTTGCGCCCGGCGAACCCCCGAGATGGGCGGAACGATCGGACGTTTGCGGCCAGGGGACCATTCGCCCTTCCGCCCTCGCGCATCGCACCCTCATCAGGCATGCGACTCTCGCAAGTGCACCTAAAGTGGAGACTTCCTTTCTGGCTTTCAAGCGAGGCAGCCGGTCTATGCACTGCTGTCCTGCCTGTCGGACATACGAAGAAATCCCTGCCGTTCGGCTTTGAGTTCAGCGTCTCAATTTTCAACCGGCCCGTCGCGGAACGAAACCGCGGCCGGGCCGCATCCCATCAAAACGCAAAACGCGCGCCAAGAGGCGCGCGTCCTGTTGTCGCAATGTTGCGGCAGGCGTCAGGCAGAGGCCGTCTTGTTCTCGTCCTCGCGCTCCGCATAGATGAAGAGCGGACGGGCCTTGTTCTCGACCGCCTCCGGGCCGATGACGACCTGCTCGACGCCTTCCAGCCCCGGCAACTCGTACATGGTCTCGAGCAGGATGCCCTCCATGATCGAGCGCAGGCCGCGGGCGCCGGTCTTCCGCTCGATCGCCTTGCGGGCGATCAGGCTGACGGCCTCGTCGGTGAAAGTGAGCTGGGTGTCCTCCATCTCGAACAGGCGCTGATACTGCTTCACCAGCGCGTTCTTAGGCTCCGTCAGGATGGTCTTCAGCGCCGGCTCGTCGAGATCCTCCAGCGTCGCCAGCACCGGCAGGCGGCCGACGAATTCCGGGATCAGGCCGAACTTGAGCAGGTCCTCGGGCTCGACATCGCGGAAGATCGCGCCGGTGCGGCGGTCGTCCGGAGACTGGACCTTGGCACCGAAGCCGATCGAGGTGCCCTTGCCGCGGCTCGAGATGATCTTGTCGAGGCCGGCGAAGGCGCCGCCGCAGATGAACAGGATGTTCGTGGTGTCGACCTGCAGGAATTCCTGCTGCGGATGCTTGCGCCCGCCCTGCGGCGGCACGGAGGCGACGGTGCCTTCCATGATCTTGAGCAGCGCCTGCTGGACGCCCTCGCCCGAAACGTCACGGGTGATCGAGGGATTGTCCGACTTGCGGCTGATCTTGTCGATCTCGTCGATATAGACGATGCCGCGCTGCGCCCGCTCGACATTGTAGTCGGAAGCCTGGAGCAGCTTGAGGATGATGTTCTCGACATCCTCGCCGACATAGCCGGCCTCGGTCAGCGTCGTCGCGTCGGCCATGGTGAAGGGCACGTCGAGGATGCGGGCGAGCGTCTGCGCGAGCAGCGTCTTGCCCGAGCCGGTCGGCCCGATCAGCAGGATGTTCGACTTCGCCAGTTCGACGTCGTTGTGCTTCGTCGCGTGGCTCAGGCGCTTGTAGTGGTTGTGGACCGCCACCGAGAGCACCTTCTTGGCGTGCTCCTGGCCGATGACGTAATCGTCCAGAACCTTGCGGATCTCCTTGGGAGTCGGCACGCCGTCCTTCGACTTCACCAGCGCGGATTTGGATTCCTCGCGGATGATGTCCATGCAGAGCTCGACGCATTCATCGCAGATGAACACGGTCGGGCCCGCGATGAGCTTGCGGACCTCGTGTTGGCTCTTGCCGCAGAAAGAGCAGTACAGCGTGCTCTTCGAGTCGCCGCCGGGCTTGCTAGCCATTGTCCATCTCCAGTTCCGGAGCCCGGGACCACACCAGCCGAGGCAGATGCAACCGTCGTCTCTCCGTCATAAAATAAGCGCTCAGATCACGATGATTAGGTTAACGGCCCGTTCCGATACATCCGGATACGCTGGGTCGATCCAAATCGGATCATGATGAAGCGCCTCGTCCGCTCACCCCGACCCCATGCAAACACGGGGCCGATCCGCTTTCAATATGGGCCTTCAACCTGCCCACGCCAACCCACAGGATCGGGACCGCTCGTCGCAACCTCACGCGTCCTCGGGTCGCTTCTCGATGACCTTGTCGATCAGGCCGAAATCGCGGGCCTGCTCGGCGGTCATGAAGTTGTCGCGTTCCAGCGCAGCGTGGATGTCCTCGTAGCTGCGGCCGGTGTGCTTCACGTAGATTTCATTGAGCCGCTTCTTCAGGCTCTCGACTTCCTTGGCGTGGATCAGGATGTCGGTGACCTGGCCCTGGAAGCCGCCGGAGGGCTGGTGGACCATGATGCGGGCATTCGGCAGGGCAAAGCGCATGTCCTTGGCGCCGGCCGTCAGCAGCAGCGAGCCCATCGAGGCGGCCTGGCCGACGCACAGCGTCGTCACCGGGCAGCGGATGAACTGCATCGTGTCGTAGATCGACAGGCCCGAGGTGACCACGCCGCCGGGCGAGTTGATGTAGAAGGAGATTTCCTTCTTGGGGTTCTCGGCCTCGAGGAAGAGGAGCTGCGCCACGATCAGCGAAGCGGAGAAATCCTCGACCGGACCGGTCAGGAAGATGATGCGCTCACGCAGCAGGCGCGAATAGATGTCGAAGGCGCGCTCGCCGCGGCTCGACTGCTCGACCACCATCGGGACGAGATTGTTGTAGGTCTCGATCGGATCGCGAAGCATGGATCAATCCTTGGGAGTAAGCGCCGTATCGGGCGACGAGGTCGAATCGGCAGTGTCTCGGAAGACACTCACATAAGCACGCCGAACGTGGCTGAAAAGGGAAGCGCCGCCGGTCGCGAAGGCCGGCGGCGCAAAGGCTGGCATTAAGGTTGCCGGAACGCTCAGGCGGAAGCGTCTTCGGCCTTGTCTTCGGCCTTCTTGCTCTTCTTGGCGGCAGCCTTCTTCGGCTTGGCCTCGGTGGCGGCTTCCACCTCGTCATCGGCGTAGAGCGCCTCGCGCGATACCGTCTGATCCTCGACCTTCACCTGGCCGAGCAGATGGTCGACGACCTTCTCCTCGAAGATCGGGGCGCGGATCTCGGCGAGAGCCTGCGGGTTCTTGCGGTAGAACTCCCAGACCTGCTTCTCCTGGCCCGGGAACTGGCGGGCGCGCTCGATCAAAGCCTGGGTGACCTCGTCATCCGAGATCTGCACCTTGGCCTGCTCGCCGATCTCGGCCAGCACGAGGCCGAGGCGAACGCGGCGCTCGGCGATCTTGCGGTAGTCGGCGCGGGCTGCGTCCTCGGTGGTGTCCTCGTCGGCGAAGGTCTTGTTGGCCTGCTTCATGTCGGCCTCGACCTGGCTCCAGACGCTGTTGAACTCCTGGTCGACCAGCGTCGGCGGCAGCTCGAAGGTGTACTTGCCGTCGAGCGCGTCGAGCAGGCTCTTCTTGAGCTTGCGGCGCGACTGGGCGCCGAAGTCGCGGCCGATCTGCTCGCTCACGGCGGTCTTGAGCGCATCGAGCGACTCCATGCCGAAGGCCTTGGCGAGCTCGTCGTCGATCTTGATCGCGTCCGGGCCCTGGACGTCGGTAACGGTGACCACGAACTCGGCCGCCTGGCCGGCGAGATGGGCCGCGCCGTAGTTCTCGGGGAAGGTGACCTTGATCGTGCGGGTCTCGCCCTGCTTCACGCCCTCGAGCTGCTCCTCGAAGCCGGGGATGAACTGGCCGGAGCCGAGATCGAGCGGGATGCCTTCGCCGGTGCCGCCCTCGAAGGCCTTGCCGTCGATGGTGCCGACATAGGAGATCATCAGGCGGTCGCCGGTCTCGGCCTTGGCCTTCTCGCCCTTCGCCGAATAGGTGCGGTTGCCGGACGCCATGCGCAGCAGCGCGGCGTCGACATCGGCGTCCGGAACCTCGGCGACCGGCTTCACGAGCGAAACGTCGGAGATGTCGACGAGCTCGATCTTCGGCAGAACCTCGAGGGCGACGGTGAAGGCGAGATCGCCCTTGGCCTCCATCGCGGCCTCGATCTCGTCCTTGTTCTCGGGGAAGCGGATCTGCGGCTCGAAGGCGAGCTTCAGGTTGTTGTCGGCGACGATCTTCTGGTTCGCCTCGTTGACGGCGTTCTGGAGGACGTCGGACATGACCGAGCGGCCATAGAGGCGGCGCAGATGCGCGACCGGCACCTTGCCCGGGCGGAAGCCGTTGATCTTGGCCTTGCCCTGGAGGTCCTGCAGGCTGTCGTCGAGCCTGGTCTTCAGGTCGGCGGCGTTCAGCACCACCTGGAATTCGCGCTTGAGGCCCTGGGACAGGGTTTCGGTCACGTTCATTTTTGTACCGCCAACAGCTCGTTTACGTCTCAATGTCCAAAGCGCGACGCCGGTTCCGGCCGCCACCGCGCTCGCGAAAAATTCCGGCATCGGACCGAAAAGTGGCTTCCACTTTCCGGAAAATCCGATGCGATAACAGTCGCATCGATCACCGTTACCGCATCCGGAAGGACACGCGATGATCTCGGCCGATGGTGCGGGCGGAGGGACTCGAACCCCCACGACTTTCGCCGCTGGTACCTAAAACCAGTGCGTCTACCAATTCCGCCACGCCCGCCGGCCCGATAGCGCTGCGCGCGAGCAAACGCAGCGCGGCCATCATTGGGCCGCGGTGCTATACGCATTTCAGGCGGCGGTTGCAGCAAAAAAATGACGGTTCTGCAAAATGCCGGTGCCGCCACTTTTCGGCACGCTTCGCGCCAGGCCCTCTCGCCAGTGCCCGCCCGCCGGATTATGCGGAGGGAATGACGAGCCTGCCGCCAGACCGCCCGACCACCGCGACCCGCCGTCAATGGCTGGCGGGAATGAGCAGCACCGCCCTGCTCGCCCCCCTGCCCGGCCGCGCCCAGAGCCCGACGCCGCCCGGCAACACAAAACCGCCGGAGGAGCCCCCGGTCAGAACGCTGGTCGCCGGCCCCGCCAAGCTCCGCTTGCGCCCGGTGCCGGCCGCCGAGACCGAGATCTGGGCCTTCGACGGCACGACGCCAGGGCCGAGCTTGCGAATCAAGCAGGGCGAGACGCTGCGACTGAAGCTGGAGAACAAGACGGCCGCGCCGCTCTCGCTACACTGGCAGGGCCTGCGCGGCGCAGCGGCGCAGGACGGCGTCGGCGGCTTCAGCCAGCCGCCGGTCGCGCCGGGCGACAGCATCGAATACCGGCTGACGCCGCCGGATTCGGGCACCATCCTGTATCGCCCGCTGGTCATCGGCGGCTCGTCCGAGCCGGCGGGGCGGGGCTTGAGCGGGCTGCTGATCGTCGAGGAACGCGAGCCGCCCGCCGTCGATCTCGACCTGCCGGTGTTCGTGAACGACTGGCTGCTCGGCGACGACCAGGCGATCCTGCCCTTTGCCTTGCAGGCCACGAGCTCGGCCGCCGCCGGCCGGCTCGGAAACTGGCTCACCGTCAACGGCAAGCCACCGCCGCAGCCGGTCAAGCTGCTGCCCGGATCGCGCGTGCGTCTCCGGCTCGCCAATGGCTGCAACGCCCGCATCATGCGACTGCGCTTCGACGGCGCGAAGGCTGCGGTCGTGGCGGTGGACGGCCAGCCGACCGAAACCTTCGAGCCGGTGCATGCGCAACTGCCCTTCGCGCCGGGCACGCGCTACGACGTCATCCTCGACCTGCCGATCGAAGCCGGCGCCTCGGTCAACGTCACCGCCCTGATCGGCCCGGGCCTGCCGCTGGTGCGGATCGTCACGGATGGCGCAGCGAAGGTCCCGCCAGCCGCGGTGCCGGCGCTCAAGCTCAACCCCGCTTTGCCCGCCGCGGTCCGGATGCAGGACGCGCTGCGGCCGACGCTGGTGATCGAGGGCGGCGGCAAGCCGACGCCGGAGCGGACGCTCGACTATACCGGCCTCGATCTCGCCCGGCCCTGGCTGGTCAATGGCGGCATCGGAGCGAAGGACGGCAAGCCGCTGTTCAGCGTCAAGCGCGGCACGCCGGTCGTGATGGCGATCGACAACCGCACCGCCTTCATCCAGCCCGTGCATGTGCACGGCCACGCCTTCCGCCTGCTGCACCCGCTCGACGACGGCTGGGAAAACTACTTCCTCGACACGGTGCAGATTCCGGAGGGCAAGAAGCTGCACATCGCCTTCATCGCCGACAACCCCGGCCGCTGGCTGATCTCCTCGACCGTGCTGGAACGCTTCGATCTCGGGCTATGGAGCTGGTTCGAGGTGGTTTAAGGTCTTCTGCTCCGTCATTCTCGGGCGAAGCGGAGCGGAGACCCGAGAAGCCCAGGCCGAGAAGACACTGGTTTCCGAGATGCTCGGGTCAAGCCCGAGCATGACGGCAGTCTCGCCTGATCCGATCAGCCCGCGTCCAGCCCCAGCCGCTCCACCACATCCTGCACGATGGCGTCCTTGCTGTCCTCGACCGAGACGACGAGCGGGTTCTCGTCGGAGCCCGGTTCCTGCAGCGTGGCGAACTGGCTGTCGAGCAGCGCCGGCGGCATGAAATGGTGCTGCCGGGCCGCCATGCGCCGGCCGATCAATTCGCGCGAGCCCCTGAGATAGACCAGCCTCACATCCGGCCGATCGCCGATGATGACCTCGCGATAGGCCTTCTTGAGCGCCGAGCAGGTAACGATGCCGTGCGCGCCCGTCGCCCTGAGATCGTCGATCCAAGCGGCGATGGCGGCGAGCCAGGGCTTGCGATCCTCGTCGGTCAGCGGGGTGCCGCCGGCCATCTTGGCGACGTTCTCGGGCGGGTGGAAGGAATCGGCATCGCGGAACGGCCAACCGAGGCGCGCCGCCAGCCGCTCGCCGAGCGAGGTCTTGCCGGAGCTGGCGACGCCCATGATGACGATGACGGCCGGGCGACCGCCCTTATCTTCTGCGCTCACGCCGGTCAGCCCTGCTTTTTCGGCTCGACATGGCCGCCGAAGCCGGCGCGCATGGCGGAGAGGATCTTCTCGCCGAAGGTGTGATCGACCCGCGAGCGGAAGCGGGCGAAGAGCGCCGAGGTCAACACCTCGGCCGGCGTCGCGGTCTCCACGGCGGCATCGACGGTCCAGCGACCCTCGCCCGAATCGGAGACGTTGCCGGTATAGGCGGCGAGCGCCTCATCGGAGGCGAGCGCCTCGGCCGTGAGATCGAGCAGCCAGGAGGTGACGACCGAGCCGCGGCGCCAGACCTCGGCGATCTCGGCTACGTCGAAGTCGAAGCCGTAATCGGCCGGCAGGCCTTCCTTGGCCGATGCGTTGCGCAGCAGGTCGAAGCCTTCCGCGAAGGCCTGCATCATGCCGTATTCGATGCCGTTATGGACCATCTTGACGAAATGGCCCGAGCCGGTCGGCCCGCAATGCAGATAGCCCTGCTCGCTGGTCGGGTTGCGGCCTTCGCGATGCTTGGTCGGCTCGACCTCGCCCTTGCCGGGCGCCAGCACCTTGAAGATCGGCTCCAGCCGGTCGAAGGCCTCCTTGGCGCCGCCGATCATCAGGCAGTAGCCGCGTTCCAGCCCGTGCACGCCGCCGGAGGTGCCGACATCCATGTAGTGGATGCCCTTGGCCGCCAGCTCCTTGCCGCGGCGGACATCGTCCTTCCAGAAGGCGTTGCCGCCATCGATCAAGACGTCGCCTGCGCCGACGAGGCCGGCGAGCTCGGCGAGCGTGCCCTCGGTGATCTTGCCGGCCGGCAGCATCACCCAGATCGCGCGCGGCGCCTTCAGCTTGGCGACCATGTCCTTGAGGTCGGCGGCGACGATGGCGCCATCCTCAGCGAGCGCCTGCCCCGGTTTCGGATCGCGGTCATAGACCACGCATTCATGGCCGGCGCGCATCAGCCGGCGCACGATGTTGCCACCCATCCGGCCGAGGCCGATCACTCCGAGCTGCATGTCAGATCACTCCTGCCGGGAAGCCGGCTCTCTTGCCTGCTTGAAGCATGGCGGCAGCGGGCGGAGCAAGCGGGGTAGGGTCAGCGCGCCGCGGCGGCCCGCTGCTGCAGGCTCCGCCAGCGACCCGGCGTGATGCCGTAGGCCCTGTGGAATTGGCGGGTGAGATGGCTCTGATCGGCGAAGCCGCAGGCGGCCGCGACCTCCGCCAAAGACGTGCCGAGCGTGAGCAAGCTTCGCGCCCGGCCGAGGCGACGCATGACGAGGTAATTGTAGGGGCTCGTGCCGAAGGTCGTCCGAAATTGTCGCGCCAAAGTGAAGCGGTCGAGGCCGGTCAGCCTCTCGAGCTCTTCCGAGGCGACCGGCGCTTCGAGATGGCCATCGAGATAATCCCGCGCCCGCTCCAGCGCCGGACGATCGAGCCGCTGCCGGCGCATGCGCGCCGCGGAAGAATCGATCGCGGCAAGCGCGTCAGCCAGGGGAACCACGATGTCATCGAGCCCGAGCGCTTCGAGCGGCGCATCGAGATCGCGAAGCGCGCCGGTAATGGCACTTACCAACCGAGCATCTTGCGAGACGGCGGCCGGAATGAAGGGCAGGCTGCGGCCGGCCTCTCCCATCGCCTCGCGGATCAGCCGCGGCTCGACATAGATCATCCGGTAGCGAAAGCCCTCGGCGATGCCGGAGCGACCGTTATGGATCTCGTCCGGGTGGATGACGATCGCATGGCCGCACAGGCTGTCGCGCCGGGCGCCGCGATAGTCGAAGGACTGCACACCGGAAAGCGTCAGCCCGAAGGCATAGGTGTCGTGGCGATGCGGATCATAGGCGTAGCCGTGGAAGAAGGCCTCGATCCGCTCGATGCCATCAGCGCCGGTGCCGAGCCGCACCCAGTCCGCGGCACCCGGCTTGCACGATCGTTCAAGACTGGCCTTTCCGGCCTCGGCTAACGCTGCATCCATGCGTTACGATACCAAGATCGCCATCGTGGTGCGCGAGAATCTCGCGACCTGGCAGAAACTCAATGTCGCGAGCTTCCTCGCCGGAGGGCTCGTCGGCGCCTCATCCGAACTCGCGGGAGAGCCTTATCAGGACGGCTCGGGCCGGTTCTACGGCCCGCTGATCCGCCAGCCCGTGCTGATCTTCGCCGCGAGTGCCGAGGCGCTGAAGCAGGTGCTGCAGCGCGCGCAGGGGCGCGGCGTCAGGGCCCATCTCTACACGCATGAGCTGTTCACGACCGGCAACGATGTCGACAATCGCGAAGCCGTGGCGGCGGTCGCCACGGCCGATCTCGATCTCGTCGGCCTCGCTCTCCATGCCGAGCGCAAGGAGATCGACAAGATCGTCAAGGGCCTGAAGCTGCACGATTGAAGGCTCAGGGAAACAGAGCCTCCACCGGGCCGGCGGCGCGCACCGGCTCGCGCATCAGGACCCGCGCGTCCACGCCGTTCGGAAACGCCGCATCGGCGCGCCAATCGGCGATGATCGCAGCCGCATCGGCCGCCCTGGCGAGATCGACAGCCATGATCTCGCGGGCCTCCTCGCCCCTCCGCTCGGTCGCGACGAAGTGCAATTGACCCTTGCAGGCCAGAACGAGCGCCTCAACCCGGCCGAGCAGGGCCTGCCGGACGCCCGCAGCCCGTGCGTCGTATTCGACAAGAAGCAGCCCTTCCATGGCGGCTCAGCCGTTGCGGAAGGTGTAGCTGTAGCCGTTGATCGCCGGCACGCCGCCGAGATGGGCGTAAAGCACCTTCGAACCGGCCGGGAAGAAGCCCTTCTTCACCAGATCGATCATGCCCTGCATGGATTTTCCCTCATAGACGGGGTCCGTCATCATGCCCTCGAGCCGCGCCGACATGCGGATCGCCTCGATCGTTTCCTTCGAGGGCACGCCGTAGACGGGGTAGGCGTAGTCCTCGTTGAGGATGATGTCATCGGCGGTGATGTCCTTGCCGCCGATGAGTGCCGAGGTCTTCTGCGCGATTTCGAGGACCTGCGCCTTGGTCTGGGCCGGCGTGGCTGAGGCATCGATGCCGATGACGTTGCGCTGGCGGCCGTCCTTGGCGAAGCCGACGACCATGCCGGCATGGGTCGAGCCCGTGACGGTGCAGACGACGATATAGTCGAACTTGAAGCCGAGTTCGGCCTCCTGCGCCCTCACCTCCTCGGCAAAGCCGACATAGCCGAGCCCGCCGAATTTATGGACCGAGGCGCCGGCCGGAATCGCATAGGGCTTGCCGCCCTTAGCCTTCACATCGGCCAGCGCATTCTCCCAGCTTTCGCGGATGCCGATGTCGAAGCCCTCATCGACCAGCTCGACATGGGCGCCCATCACGCGCGACATCAGGATGTTGCCGACCCGGTCATAGACGGCGTCGTCATGCGGCACCCAGCTTTCCTGCACGAGCCGGCACTTCATGCCGATCTTGGCCGCCGTGGCCGCGACCATGCGGGTGTGGTTCGACTGCACACCGCCGATCGAGACCAGCGTGTCGGCGCCGGAGGCGATGGCGTCCGGCACGATGTATTCGAGCTTGCGCAGCTTGTTGCCGCCGAAGGCGAGGCCCGAATTGCAGTCCTCGCGCTTGGCGTAGAGCTCGACGGCGCCGCCGAGATGGGCTGAGAGCCGCGAGAGCTTCTCGATCGGCGACGGCCCGAAGGTGAGCGGATAGCGCTCGAATTTCTCCAGCATGGGTCTTGCTTGCTCCGTTAAACACCGGAGAAAGCTAACAAAATCGATTCGAAACGTCCTTCCGAAATAAGCCCTCTTTCTATTGCACTCCCGCCGCAATAAGCAATTCTGTGACTCCTGCAATCAGAAACTGAGCCATATTTCGGAAGAATCTTTCATGGATCAGACGCTCGACAAAACCGACCTCAGGATTCTGCGACTGCTGCAAAGCGACGGGCGCATGGGCAATGCCGAGATCGCCAAGCGGGTGAACACCAGCGCCGCGACCTGCCATCGCCGCATCCAGCGCCTCTTCGCCGAGGGTTACGTCACCGGCGTGCGGGCTCAGATCGCGCCGAAGAAGGTCGAGATGGGCACGCTCGCCTTCGTCGGGGTGGTGCTGGACCGCTCGACGCCGGAAAGCTTCGGCGCCTTCGAGGAGGCGATCCGCGAGATGAAGCTGGTGCTCGACTGCCACATCGTCGCCGGCGATTTCGACTACATCCTGAAGATCCGCGTGCGCGACATGGCCGATTTCAACAAGCTCCACGCCGACAGGCTGATCGCGCTGCCGGGCGTGCGACAAACGCGCACCTTCTTCGTGATGAAGGAGGTCGTGGACAACGCGCCGCTGGTGTTCTGAGGGATCGCGCGGTCCTCCCCCAAAAAAAGCGCGTCGACGGCATTGACTTAGAGCGCACTCGAACTCGTAGCTTCCCGGGCGTCACGACGAGAAGAACGGCATGAAGATCGGCGAACTGGCCCGGCGTTCGGGGCTGACGGCCCATACGATCCGCTATTACGAGCGCATCGGCCTCCTGCCCTATGCCGACCGGGACCGGTCGAGCCAACGCGACTACGATGCCTCGATCCTGACCTGGATCGAGTTCCTGGGCAGGCTCAAGACCACGGGCATGCCGATCCGCGAGATGCTGCGCTACGCCGCCTTGCGGGAACAGGGTGCCGGCACGGAACCCGAGCGGCGCGCCCAGTTGGAGCGCCACCGCGAGCAGGTCCGCGCCCGCATCGCAGAGCTCAACGCCTGCCTTCTCGTCCTCGACACCAAGATCGCCGGCTATGCCGGCGCCGAGAACAGGATAGAAGACTATGACGCACATCAACGCTCACGCCGAAACCAGCCGGCTAGAACGCGGCAAGCGCGCGCTCGCTGAGATCGACGGCGAAGCAGGCCACAAGGTGATCGCGGCGCTCGCCGACATCGCACCCGATTTCGCGGACTATGTGTTCGAATTTCCCTTCGGCGACATCTATTCGCGGCCCGGTCTCGACCTGCGCTCGCGCGAGATCGCGACGATCGCCGCCCTTGCGGCGATGGGCAATGCCGCGCCGCAGCTCAAGGTGCATATCGAGGCGGGGCTGAATGTCGGCCTCTCGCGAGAGCAGATCACCGAGGTCCTGATCCAGATGGCCGTCTATGCCGGGTTTCCGGCCGCGCTCAACGGGCTGTTCGCGGCGAAAGAGGTCTTCGCGGCGCGTGATCTCGCCGCCTGACGAGAGGCTGCATCGGAGCCGCTGACTCTTAATCAGCGGATCTGGTAATCAGCGGGTCCGCCCCTCAGACCTGAATCAGCCTCTGCACCTGGTTGCCGTCGAGCTCGTTCATCGGGCCGGACAGCACGACCTCGCCGCGGTCCATCACGAACATCGTGTCGGCGAGGTCGCGGGCGAAGTCGAAATACTGCTCGACGAGCACGATCGCCATGCCGCCCTTCTGGCGGAGATAGTCGATGGCGCGGCCGATATCCTTGATGATCGAGGGCTGGATGCCCTCGGTCGGCTCGTCCAGAACCAGCAATTTGGGCCGGGTGACCAACGCTCGCGCTATGGCGAGCTGCTGCTGTTGGCCACCCGAGAGGTCTCCGCCGCGCCGGCCCAGCATGGACTTCAGCACGGGGAACAGGTCGAAGAGCTCATCCGGGACGAAGCGCTCCCTGCGCTTCAGCGGCGCGAAGCCGGTCTCCAAATTCTCCTTCACCGTCAGCAGCGGGAAGATCTCCCGCCCCTGCGGCACATAGGCGATGCCGGCCCGCGCGCGATCCTCGCTGCGCAGAGTCGAGATGTCCTCCCCGTCGAAACGGATATGGCCGGCCGAAATCGGCTGATGGCCGACGATGGCGCGCATCAGCGAGGTCTTGCCGACGCCGTTGCGGCCCATCACGCAGGTGACCTTGCCCGGTTCCGCGGTGACGGAGACGCGGCGCAGTGCCTGGGCCGCGCCGTAGTGCAGGTCGATGGCGTCGACGGTCAGCATGAGGACGCCCCCTCGCCGGAATCGCAAGGAAACACCGCGTCATCCCGGACGCAGCGCAGCGGAACTCCTGGATCCATCGGAAGCCTCCGGAGCCCTCCGATGGATCCCGGATCGGCGCCGCTTCGCGGCTTGTCCGGGATGACGGTGAGGATCAGCAGACGGACTGAGCCGGATGAGAACAGCGTCATCTCACCGCCCCAGATAGACTTCGACGACGCGCTCATTGGCGCTGACCTGGTCGAGCGGGCCCTCGGCCAAAACCGAGCCCTCATGCAGGACCGTGACCTTCACGCCGAGTTCGCGGATGAAGCCCATATCGTGCTCGACCACGATCACCGAATGATCCCTGGCGATCTCCTTGAGCAGCACCGCCGTCTGCGCCGTCTCGCCATCGGTCATGCCGGCGGCGGGCTCGTCGACGAGCAGGAGCTTCGGGTCCTGCGCCAGCAGCATGCCGATCTCGAGCCATTGCTTCTGTCCGTGGGAGAGCGAGCCCGCGAGCCGGTCGCGCTTGTCGGCCAGTTTCACGATGCCGAGGATGTCGTCGATGCGCTTCTGCTGGGGCTCCTCCGTCTTCCAGAACAGCGTCCTGCCGACCGTGCGCTTCGATTTCAGCGCGAGCAGGATGTTGTCCTCGATGGTGTGGAAGTCGAACACCGTCGGCTTCTGGAACTTGCGGCCGATGCCGAGATTGGCGATCGCGGCCTCGTCGAGCTTGGTGAGATCGACCGAGCCGCCGAACATCACCGTGCCGACATCGGGCTTGGTCTTGCCGGTGATGATATCCATCATCGTGGTCTTGCCGGCGCCGTTGGGGCCGATGATGGCGCGCATCTCTCCCGGTTCTATGGTCAGAGACAGTCCGCGGATCGCCTTGAAGCCGTCGAAGGAGACGCTGACGCCGTCGAGATAGAGCAGCGAGGAGGTGAGTGCGCCGGGCACGGGAGCGTTCATCGCTTCACTCCGCCGGGGCCGGCTCGGCTGCCGGAGTCTGATCGGGCTTGCGGCGGCGCGCCCAGAGCGCCTCGGCCGTGCCGAGGATGCCCTTGGGCAGGAAGAGCGTGACGACGACAAAGAGACCGCCCAGCGCGAAGAGCCAGTAAGGCGCCATGAAGCCCGAAGTGAACACCGTCTTGGCCCAGTTCACCACGACCGCGCCCAGCGCTGCGCCGACCAGCGTGCCGCGGCCGCCGACCGCGACCCAGATCACCGTTTCGATCGAGTTGGCCGGGGCGAATTCGCTGGGATTGATGATGCCGACCTGCGGCACGTAGAGCGCGCCTGCCACGCCCGCCATGCAGGCCGAGACGGTGAAGACGAAGAGCTTGAAGCGGTCGACCCGGTAGCCGAGGAAGCGGGTGCGCGACTCCGCGTCCCGGATCGCGATCACGACCTTGCCGAGCTTCGAGACGACGATGCCGCGCGCGATCAGGAAGCCGACCGCAAGCATGACGCAGGTCAGCGAAAACAGAGCGGCACGAGTCGCTTGCGCCTGGATGTTGAAGCCGAGGATGTCCTTGAAATCGGTCAGGCCATTGTTGCCGCCGAAGCCCATATCGTTGCGGAAGAAGGCGAGCAGCAGCGCATAGGTCAACGCCTGGGTGATGATCGAGAGATAGACGCCGGTGACGCGCGAGCGGAAGGCGAACCAGCCGAAGACGAAGGCGAGCAGGCCGGGCACGGCCAGCACCATCAGCATGGCGAAGGGGAAGGACGAAAAGCCGTACCAGTACCAGGGCAATTCCTGCCAGTTCAGGAAGACCATGAAGTCGGGCAGGATCGGGTTGCCATAGACGCCGCGCGAGCCGATCTGGCGCATCAGATACATGCCCATGGCGTAGCCGCCGAGCGCGAAGAAGGCGCCGTGGCCGAGGCTGAGGATGCCGCAATAGCCCCAGACGAGATCGAGCGAGACCGCGAGCAGCGCGTAGCAGAGATATTTGCCCCAGAGCGACATGGTCGAGGTCGGGACGTGGAAGGGCGAGGACGCCGGCAGCAGCAGGTTCGAAAGCGGCACCAGCACGGCCAGGCCGAGCAGGATCGCGAGAAAGATGCCGCCGCGACGGTCCATCTTCTGCAGGAGGAAGCGGGTGATCATGCTTCCACCGCCCGGCCCTTGAGCGCGAACAGGCCGCGCGGGCGCTTCTGGATGAAGAGGATGATGCAGACCAAGAGCGCGATCTTGCCCAGCACCGCGCCGGCATAGGGCTCGAGCAATTTGTTGGCGACGCCGAGCGTCATCGCGCCGACCAGCGTGCCCCATAGGTTCCCGACGCCGCCGAAGACCACGACCATGAAGCTATCGATGATGTAGCTCTGGCCAAGGTTGGGGCTGACATTGTCGATCTGCGAGAGCGCGACGCCGGCCAAACCCGCGACACCGGAGCCCAGCCCGAAGGTCAGCGCGTCGATGCGGCCGGTGCGGATGCCCATCGCAGAGGCCATGCGGCGGTTTTGGGTGACGGCGCGCATCTGCAGCCCCATCGGCGTCAGCTTCAGGATGGCGAGCAGCGCCGCAAAGACCAGCCCCGCGAAGACGATGATCCAGAGCCGGTTATAGGTGATGGCGAGACCGCCGAGATCGAAGGCGCCGGACATGAAGCTAGGGGCGCCGACCTCTCGGTTGGTCGGGCCGAAGGCGGTACGGACCGCCTGTTGCAGCATCAGGCTGATGCCCCAGGTCGCCAGCAATGTTTCGAGCGGCCGGCCATAGAGGAAGCGGATGACGCCGCGCTCGATGGCGATGCCGACTGCACCCGAGACGATGAAGGCCGCCGGCAAGGCGATGGCCAGCGACCAATCGAACAGGCCGGGCGCGTTCGCCCGGATGATCTCCTGCACCACGAAGGTGGTGTAGGCGCCGAGCATGACCATCTCGCCATGGGCCATATTGATGACGCCCATCACACCGAACGTGATGGCAAGGCCGATGGCGGCCAGCAGCAGCACCGAGCCGAGCGAGAGCCCGTACCAGAGGTTCTGCGCCATGGCCCAGAGACGCAGGCGGCCCTCGATGGCAGAGATCGCCCTCGCCTGCGCGTCCTTGAGCGCCGGGGTCGCCTCGCCTGCGAGCGAGCGCAACGTCGCCAGCGCATCCTGGTCGCCGCGCTCGCGCAGCAGGTCGATGGCGCCGAGGCGGTCGAGCGGGGCGGCATCGGGCTTGGCGATCAGGATCGCGGCCTGGGCCTGGCGCAGGGCGGCGAGCGCGCGCGGATCGGTCTCCTTGCCGATGGCGGCTTCGACGATGGGCAGGAGGCTGGCATCGCGCGACTTGAAGACCGCTTCGGCCGCGGCAGTCCGTTTCGCGGGTTCAGGATTGAGCAGGCTCAGGCCGCCGAGCGCGGCCTGCACGGTGCGCCGCACCGCGTTGTTGAGGCGAACGGTCTTCACATCCGCCGGAGCGGCGGTAAGCGCAGCGCCGGTCCTGGCGTCGACGAAGCCACCAGTCGGGGTCTTCAGCACGACGCCGCCGGGGCCGGCGAGCAGGCGCCCGTCGTTCAGGGCTTCGACGATCAGCGCAGCATTGGGATGGGCGGTCGACACCAGGATTTCGACGGCGCGCGTCGTGTCGGAATAGCTGTCGGCGGCGAGGCGCGTGAAGGCCTCGTCGGCAGTCTGCGCGAAGGAGGCGATCGAGGCCGCGACCAGCGCGACGACGATCACTCCGAGATGCAGCAGGCGATAAAGGAAGGACATCAAGACCGGCTTCCGCATTCAGGTCATCCCGGGCGCCCGCAGGGCGACCCGGGATCCGGGCGTTTCCCCGAAAAGCTCAGGCATCGATCCCGCCTCTAGGCTTCGCTCCGCCGGGATGACGGAGCGGGACGAGCAACCGCGATGGAACGGCGAGATACGAGGCGAGATACGAGGGACGACCGGGATATTTCCCGTGCCGCCCCTCCCCCTCATGATCTCAGGCGCCACCGCACTTGTTGGTCTTGACGTTGAAGTTGCCGCACTTCTTCTCGACCCAGTCGCCGACCAGATCCTTGGAGCCGTCGAGCTCCTTCGACCAGGCATCGCCCGGAACGAGGCCGGAGGTCTTCCAGACCACGTCGAACTGGCCGTCATCCTTGATCTCGCCGATGAAGACCGGCTTGGTGATGTGGTGGTTGGGCAGCATCTTCGAGATGCCGCCGGTCAGGTTCGGCGCCTCGATGCCGGGCAGCGCGTCGATGACCTTGTCGGGGTCGGTCGACTTGGCCTTCTCGACCGCCTTCACCCACATGTTGAAGCCGATGTAATGCGCCTCCATCGGGTCGTTGGTGACGCGCTTCGGGTTCTTGGTGAAGGCCTGCCACTGCTTGATGAAGGCCTCGTTCTCCGGCGTCTTGATCGACTCGAAATAGTTCCAGGCGGCGAGATGGCCGACGAGCGGCTTGGTGTCGATGCCGGCGAGTTCCTCCTCGCCGACCGAGAAGGCGACGACGGGAATGTCGGTCGCCTTGATGCCCTGGTTGCCGAGCTCCTTGTAGAACGGCACGTTGGCATCGCCGTTGATGGTCGAGACCACGGCCGTCTTCTTGCCGGCCGAGCCGAACTTCTTGATGTCGGAGACGATGGTCTGCCAGTCGGAATGACCGAAGGGCGTGTAGTTGATCATGATGTCCTCGGGCTTCACGCCCTTGGATTTGAGATAGGCTTCGAGGATCTTGTTGGTCGTGCGCGGGTAGACATAGTCGGTCCCGGCGAGCACCCAGCGCTCGACCTTCTCCTCCTTGGCGAGATAGTCGACGGCGGGGATCGCCTGCTGGTTCGGGGCCGCGCCGGTGTAGAAGACGTTGCGCTCGCTCTCCTCGCCCTCGTACTGGACGGGGTAGAACAGGATGTTGTTGAGCTCCTTGAAGACCGGCAGCACCGATTTGCGCGACACGGAAGTCCAGCAGCCGAAGGTGGCCGCGACCTTGTCCTTGGTGATCAGCTCGCGCGCCTTCTCGGCGAAGAGCGGCCAGTTCGAGGCCGGATCGACCACCACGGCCTCGAGCTTCTTGCCGAGGACGCCGCCCTTCTTGTTCTGCTCCTCGATGAGCATGAGCATGACGTCCTTCAGGGTCGTCTCGGAGATCGCCATCGTGCCCGAGAGCGAGTGCAGGATGCCGACCTTGATGGTCTCCTGCTGCGCCGCCGCCGGCAGATAGGAGGAACCGAGGAAAGCGGCGCCCGCGAGCGCGGTGCCGAGGAATTCGCGACGATTGCTGTTCACGGGCTGCTCCCGAATATTCCTGTTGAGCGGCGCCGCGATCGGCACCGACAGGCCTCCCCGGCCCGAAGGCAGGTATCGCAAGCCACATGCCAACCGGCCTCACCGAACGGGTCGTCGCGCAAATCTCTGCCGCTAGGTCAGCAAACCCCGCATTTCCTGCGAAAGAGGGGGGCCCCGACGCAATGATCAGGTCATATCGATCATTTCTGCTCATTTTACAGGCAAACCCACTGCCTGCTAATTGCGCACCGCACCATCCGCCTGAAATTTAGCCCGCAAACACGCCGCTCACGGCGCAGCGGACAGCGCTTTTTTTGGCATTTACGTGGAGCCGAGAATCACCCTAGCCTCTTCTGGTCGGTAACAACTGAAAGGAGGTGATCCAGTGTCTCATTGTCATCAGCCGCTGGTGCAAGGCGGGTGGACCTGGACCTCTTCTTGCTGGGGTTCGTGTTCCGCGTGAGTTTTCGCACCTTTGATCCGGTTCGCTGGATCGCGGTTCGACAATGGAAGGGCTGTCCGAAAGGGCGGCCCTTCTTCTTTTCGTCTCGCGAATGCTGGCACTTGCTCGCCGGCCGTGGCAGACAGTCGGGTGTGGTTCATATCCTTCCCATCCTGACGAGCGGCGCCCCGTGAACGTGCCTGAACCGAGCCGCGAGGCGATCCTCGATTTCATCGAGGAGGAGCGTTCCGCCGGCCGCGAGGTCGGGCGGCGTGAGATCGCGCGTGCCTTCGGCCTCGACCAGGGCGGCAAGATCTGGCTCAAGCGCCTGCTGCGGGAGATGGAACAGGAAGGCGAGATCGGCGGCGACGGCAAGGAGCGCCCGGTGCATCCGCGCGGCGCCCTGCCCCCGGTCCTGCTCTGCGAGGTGAAGTCCCGGGATCGCGACGGCGATCTCGTGGCGCAGCCGCTCGAATGGAACGAGGCCGATGACGGCGCGCCGCCGCGAATCCTGATCGAGAACCGGCATGAGGGCCGGCGCAAGCCGAAGGATGCACGCCCTGCCCCCGGCGTCGGCGATCAGGTCCTGCTCAAGCTGACGCGGCTGCGCGGTGTCGATGGCTTCGCCTATTCCGGCCATGTGCTGAAAGTGATGGGCAAGGCGAAGGCCGCCGTGCTCGGCATCTTCCGGGCCCTGCCCGACGGTTCCGGCCGGCTCGTCCCGATCGACAAGAAGGCGCAAGGGCGCGAGGCGATCATCCCGAAGGGACGCACCGGAGAGGCCGAGGACGGCGATCTCGTCTCGGTTTCGCTCCGCCGCGAGAGCCGCTTCGGCCCGCCGGAGGCGCAGGTGCGCGAGCGGCTGGGCTCGCTCAAGTCGGAGCGCGCCGTCAGCCTGATCGCGATCCATGCCCACGGCATCCCACATGAATTCCCGCCGGCGGCCCTCAAGGAAGCCGCCGAGGCGCCGCTCGCGAGCCTGAAGGGCCGCGAGGATTGGCGCGAGCTGCCGCTCGTCACCATCGACCCGGCCGACGCCAAGGACCATGACGACGCGGTCCACGCCGCGCCGGACGAGAGCCCCGATAATCCCGGCGGCTTCGTCGTCACCGTCGCCATCGCCGATGTCGCGGCCTATGTGCGGCCCGGCTCGGCGCTCGACCGCGAGGCGCTGGAACGAGGCAATTCGGTCTATTTCCCCGACCGCGTCGTGCCGATGCTGCCGGAACGGATCTCCAACGACCTGTGCTCCTTGCGTGAAAACGAGGACCGGCCGGCGCTGGCCGTCAGGCTCGTCCTGAAGGCGGACGGCTCGAAGAAGAGCCATTCCTTTCACCGCGTGCTGATGCGCTCGGCGGCGAAGCTTTCCTACCAGCAGGCGCAGGCCGCCATCGACGGCACGCCGGACGAGAAGACCGGCCCAATCCGCGAGAGCGTGCTGATGCCGCTCTGGGCGGCCTATGGCATCGCGGCGCGTGCCCGCGACCAGCGCCAGCCGCTCGAACTCGACCTGCCCGAGCGCAAGCTGGTCCTGAAGCCCGACGGCGCGGTCGAGCGCGTGATCGTGCCGGAGCGGCTGGCGGCACATCGATTGATCGAGGAGTTCATGATCCTCGCCAATGTCGCGGCCGCCGAGACGCTGGAGAAGGCCGGGAGCCTGCTGATCTATCGCTGCCATGACGAGCCCTCGCTCGAGAAGATGCGCGCGCTCGGCGAGGTCCTGGCCTCGATCGGCATCAAGCTGCCGAAGGACGGGGCGCTGAGGCCCGTGCTGTTCAACCGCATCCTCGGGATGATCAAGGGCTCGGAAAACGAGACGCTGATCAACGAGGTGGTGCTGCGGACCCAGGCGCAGGCCGAATATGTCGCGGAGAATTACGGGCATTTCGGCCTCAATCTGCGCCGCTACGCCCATTTCACCTCGCCGATCCGGCGCTATGCCGACCTGATCGTGCATCGCGCCCTGATCACGGCGCTGAAGCTGGGCGATGACGGCCTGCCCAAGAGCGTCACGCTTGCGGAACTGCGCGAGGTCGCGACCCGCATATCGGCGGCGGAGCGGCGCGCCATGGCGGCCGAGCGCGAGACCACCGACCGGCTGATCGCGCATTTCCTCGCCGACCAGATCGGCGCGAGCTTCGACGGGCGCATCGGCGGGGTGAACCGCGCCGGGCTCTTTGTGAAGCTCGACGGCACCGGTGCCGACGGCTTCGTCCCGGCCTCCACGTTGGGCGGCGACTACTATCGCTACGACGAGGCGGCCCATGCGCTGATCGGCGAGCGCACCGGCGAGAGCTGGCGGCTCGGCGACAAGGTCCATGTCAAGCTCGTCGAGGCGGCGCCGGTCGCAGGCGCGCTGCGCTTCGAGCTGCTCTCGGCCGGCCGCACCGTGCCGACCGGACGCGCTGGCAAGCGAGGCGGCGGCACGCCATATGGAACGAGCCGACCCGCCGCCTCCTTCGGCCGGACAGGCAAGACCAGGCCGGGCAAGAGCGGGGCGGGCAAGAGGCGCCGATGAGCGTTCAGTTTCACGGTCCTGCCGGGGACGCCGGCCTGCGCGACTGGCGCGGGGCGATCACGCACGGGATCAAGGGCCGCTGCCCGCATTGCGGCGAGGGCCGGCTGTTCCGCGCCTTCCTGAAGCCCGTCGACCGCTGCGAGGCTTGCGGCGAGGACCTTTACCACCAGCGCGCCGACGACCTGCCGCCCTATATCGTCATCACCATCGTCGGCCATGTCGTGGTCGGCGGGCTGCTGCTCGCCGAGAAATACGGCGACTGGCCGATGTGGTGGCACATGGCGCTGTGGCCCACCCTGACGATCATTCTCTGCCTGGCCCTGATGCAGCCGGTGAAGGGAGGCGTCATCGGCCTGCAATGGGCCTTGCGGATGCATGGTTTCGGCGGCGAAGCCGATCAGCCCGAGCGCCAACCCCTGCCTTCCCGCGGACGCAATCCATGACCGACCATACCGTCACCCTGACCCAGGCCGAACGCGCGCGCGTTGCCGTCAACCTGCGCCCCAAGGACGCCGCGACGATGCTGATCATCGACCGCAACGGCGCCCGGCCCAAGGTGCTGATGGGCAAGCGCCATGACAGCCACAAATTCATGCCGGGCAAATATGTCTTCCCCGGCGGCCGCCTCGACGACGGCGACCGGCGCATGGTGGCGACGGGCGCATTGCCGCAGATCTGCGAGGACCGGCTGCTCAAGCGCGCCGTGCGGCCGAGCGCGAGCAAGGCGCGCGCGCTGGCGCTGGCGGCAGTCCGGGAGACGTTCGAGGAAACCGGCCTGCTCTTCGGCTCGGACGAATTCGGCGTGCCCGAATTGGCGCCCGAGGGGAGCTGGAGCGAGTTCGCCGGCCATGGCGTGTTCCCGGATCTCTCCGCCATCACCTTCGTCGCCCGCGCGATCACACCGCCGCGCCGGCCGAAGCGCTTCGACACGCGATTCTTTACCATCGACGCTTCGGCCCTGGCCAAGAAGATCGACGGGGTGACGGGACCCGATTCGGAATTGACCGACCTGGTCTGGGTCGATTTCGACGAGGCCAAGGCGCTCGACCTGCCGAGCATCACCAAGGTCATCATCCAGGAGGTCGAGGCGCGGATCGCAGCCGGATTCGCGCCCTATCTGCCCGTGCCGTTCTATTGGGAGAAGCGCGGCAGCTTCGTGCGCGAGGAGCTTTGAAGCGCGACGAGGCCGCATTCCCGGATGAAGCGCACATCCGGCCGCGCTATTCTTCCTTGACTTCGCCGGCCCTTTGCGGCATCTCCCGCGCTGACGGTTTGCCGGGTCTGCCCGGCCATTTTCTTTTCTGAGGGCCATCCGCGGCCCGCATGGTTCGAGGATAAGCCCATGGCCAAGGCCGTGACGATCAAGATCAAGCTGCTTTCGACTGCCGACACCGGTTTCTTCTACGTGACGAAGAAGAACTCGCGCACGATGACCGAGAAGATGTCGAAGAAGAAGTACGACCCGGTCGCGCGCAAGCACGTCGAGTTCAAGGAAACCAAGATCAAGTAAGGCACCCGCCTTCAGATCTGGATGCTTTTTGCAAAGCCGCCCGCCAGGGCGGCTTTTGCTTTTCGGGTGGCCCGAGCTTCGCAAAACAATCCGCCAGGCCGCGGCGACCGCTCCGGAACCGCGTGAAGCCGGCACCGGCGACCGCCTCCTCCGCCGCGGGACGGAGCCCCCGGCTATTCTTCCTGGGGATTGGGGTAGCCACCACGCTCGAACTGCCGTTCGCTCCGCTTCTGGCGATCCCGATCGGCCGTCATGACGCAGTTCGCGAAGGCGTCCGTCCCGCGCTGGAAGCCGTAGGCATCGCAGCGAGAGCGATCCTCGACGATGGGCTCGGGCGTGCTCGCGCAAGCACCCAGAGCGAGGACAAGAGTTGATGCAGCAAGGAGCCTCATGGCCACCAGCATCGTCGAGCGCATGGCGAATTTAGGGCCATCGTTCGATGCCGATGCGTCGGCGGCTCCGCCGCCACGCTTGCCGCTTGGTGTCAGCCTGCAGCGCGCCGGCGCCGCGCAAGACGCGGCCCCTCGCAACGCTTTCGCAGGCAAGCCTGTTAATCGGCTGCTCGACACGCTATTTGCTGGAGCAGCGCTGTTTCGGCTTGGCATGCGCCGCTAGAGTTTCCCGGCACCGATCACGGAGTGCTTTCTTTGGCGAATCAAGAGGATGGGAAGGCGCATCACAGGACGAGCGGTCTCGCGCGACACTTGTTGAAGCTGCTCGTCGAGATCGACTCGTCGCGCTTTCTCAGCAAGAGAATCGCAGCGGCGCTTGGATTGATCGGCCTGCTTGGAAGCTTCGCTGCCGCCGGCTATTGGCTGCCTGCGCTCTTCCAGCACTATTTTCCGGGATAGGCTATCTGCATCCCGTCGCGCTGAAAGCGGCGAAGCATGGGCTTGCGGCTTTATCCGTTGCCACCGCTACCGGAGATGAGGTGGCCGGTCGGCGACGGTTCTGAGGAGGCCAGAATTCCGCTGCCGACCGGCCGAGCCCTTCGGTTTCCCAGGAGATGCGGCGGACCTGAGTCTCCGAGGGGCATTGCCGAGCAGCGATGCCGCTGCGTTGCGGAAACACTTACAATCTGACTGAAACGAATCAATCGAATACGACCGATTCGTCATTCTTCATCGATTTTTAACCTTACCTGCTAAGCTTAAGCTTGAGGCTGCGCGCACTGACTCAAGGTCACGTTTCACGAATCGGCGCAGCGGCTTAGCGGAAAGACTTCATCCGCTGGATGCGGAAACGCCCTCAAGCGGCGTTGGCGGCAATCACGCGGTTGCGGCCACTGGCCTTGGCCCGATAGAGCGCGTCGTCCGCGCGCTTCACGATATCGGCGGAGGAGGCGTCGCCGGCCTTGCGGCTCGCCACGCCGATCGAGACCGTGACCGGGATCTCGCGACTGTTGTTGTAAATGGCGAAGGGCGTGTTCTCGACTCGCTCGCGAATGCGCTCCGCCACGGCATAGGCCGCCTTGGGGCCGGTTTCCGGCAGAACCACCACCACCTCCTCGCCACCCATGCGCGCAACGAGATCGATGCCGCGCGTGCAGGCGCGCACCCGGTCGGCGAATTCCTTCAGCACCTCGTCGCCGGCATCGTGCCCCCAGCTGTCGTTGACCACCTTGAAGTGGTCGACATCGAGCACCATCACCGACAGGGCGCGGGCCCTCAGCGCGGATTCGTCGAACATCGCGGCGAGGCGCGTGTCCATGAAGCGGCGATTATGCAGCCCGGTGAGCTGGTCCAGCACCGCCATTTCCATGGAGGATTGCAGGCTGTCGCGCAGCCGGTCGGTGAAACGCTTGCGGCGCACCTGCGTGCGCACGCGGGCGAGCAGCTCGTTGCGGTCGATCGGGCGGATCAGGAAATCATGCGCGCCGATGTCGAGCCCGCGCAGGATGCGGCCCCGATCCTCAGCCTCCCCCATCAGCAGCACCGAGATGTCACGGGTGCGGTCGAGCGAGCGGAGCTGGCTGCACAGGCGCAAGCCGTCCTGCCCCTGCAGGTCGAGGCTGATCAGGACCGCGTCGACATCTTCTTCCGCCGCCCGCACAGCCGCCCGCTGGGAATCGGGCTCGACCTCGACGAGATGGAAGGCCGAAAGCGCGCTCTGCAGGCGCTCGGCGACCGAGACGCGGTCCTCGACCAGCAGCACCCGCCCGTTGAGGCCGGTTTCGGCGGCGGCCGCCACCAGAGGATCGGCGATGCCGAGGCGGCGCGAGGCGGCGGCGCGGTTGCGCAACTCGTCCGTCATGGATTTCAGCCGCGAAAGGCTGCGCACCCGCGCGAAGAGCGCGACATCGTCGAGCGGCTTGGTGAGGAAATCATCGGCCCCGGCATCGAGACCCTGCAGGCGGTCGCGCGGCTGGTCGAGCGCCGTGACGATCACCACCGGGATATGCGCCGTCACCGGCGTGCTCTTCAGGCGGCGGCAGACCTCGAAGCCGTTCATGCCCGGCATCATCACGTCGAGCAGCACGATGTCGGGCTCGCCCCGCTCGCAGATCGCCAGCGCGTCAGGACCGCTCGTCGCCGTGAGCACGTCGAAATACTCAGCCGAAAGCTTCGCTTCCAGCAGCTTCAGATTGGCGGGAACGTCGTCGACGATGAGGACGCGAGCGGACATGGAAGGGCTTTCGACTCAGGCTGCGCCGGCATAGGCGCGGACGGTCTCCAGGAATTTCGCTACCGAGATGGGCTTCGACAGATAGGCCTCGCAGCCGCCTTCGCGGATGCGCTCCTCGTCGCCCTTCATCGCAAAGGCGGTGACGGCGATGACGGGGATGGCCTTGAGGTCGTCATCCTCCTTGATCCATTTCGTGACCTCGAGCCCCGAAACCTCCGGGAGCTGGATGTCCATCAGGATCAGGTCCGGGCGATGGGTACGGGCCAGCTCGATGGCCTCGATCCCATCCGAGGTCTTGAGCGTGGCGTAGCCATGCGCCTCGAGCAGGTCGTTGAAGAGCTTCATGTTGAGCTCGTTGTCCTCGACGATCAGAACCGTCTTCATTCGGCCGCCCTTCGTGCTGCGCCGCCAAAATCCGACTTGCGTCGGAGCTTCGGCCTGGCGGCTTCGTTCGCTAAATGTGCTAGCATGACAGCAGTTGACGAAACGCAAATCCAATATGCGACACGAGGCCGATGGCACCGCGACAAAGCTTTCCCGACGCCGAGGCGCTGGCGGTCCAGGCGCTGGGCTTCCTCGCCGCAGAACCCGAGCGAATCGGGCCTTTCCTGGCCACGACCGGGCTTGATCCCGCGAATTTGCGCGCTGCCGCCGGTGAACCCGGCTTCCTCGCCGCCGTGCTCGATCATATCGGATCGAGCGATTCGCTCCTGCTCGAATTTGCCGAAAATTTAAGGCTGAATCCGGAAATCGTGGCCGAGGCACGCCGCCGGCTCGCCGGGGACGTGCCCGGCCCCGGCGAATTCGCCTGAACGAGCGGGGTTTTGCGCGTGCGCAGCCTGTGCCGCGACTGCCTGAACGACCACGAGGCCGTGGGCCCGCTGCGGCGTTGCCCGACCTGCGGCTCGCCACGGCTGATCCGCCACGCCGAGCGCGATCGCTTAAGCCTCGCCCATATCGACTGCGACGCCTTCTACGCCACGATCGAGAAGCGCGACGATCCGAGCCTGCAGGACAAGCCGGTGATCGTCGGCGGCGGCAAGCGCGGCGTCGTCTCGACCTGCTGCTACATCGCCCGCACCTATGGGGTGCGCTCGGCCATGCCGATGTTCAAGGCGCTGGAGGCCTGCCCGGACGCCGTCGTCGTCAAGCCGAACATGGCGAAATACGTTTCGGTCGGCCGCGAGGTCCGGCAGATGATGCGGGAGTTGACGCCGCTGGTCGAGCCGCTCTCGATCGACGAGGCCTTCCTCGACCTCTCCGGCACCGAGCGGCTGCACCATGCCAGCGCCGCCGCGACGCTGGCGCGCTTTGCCCGGCGCGTCGAGGACACGCTCGGCATCACCATCTCGGTCGGGCTGTCCTATGCGAAGTTCCTGGCCAAGGTCGCCTCCGACCTCGACAAGCCGCGCGGCTTCTCGATCATCGGCCGGGCTGAGGCCGTCGCCTTCCTCGCCGACAAGCCGGTCGGGCTCATTCCCGGCATGGGGCCGGCGAGCGTCGCCAAGCTCGCGGAGGGGGGCTTCAAGCTGATCGGCGACCTGCGCGAGGCTCCAGACGAGAAGCTCTTCCGCCTCGCAGGCAAGGACGGGCCGCGGCTGAAGAAGCTCGCCAACGGCATCGACCCGCGCAAGGTCACGCCCGAGCGCGAGACCAAGAGCGTCTCCAGCGAGACGACCCTGGATGTCGATCTCTCAGGTTTCGAGGAGCTGGAGCCGATCCTGTGGCGGCTCTGCGAAAAGACGTCGAAACGGCTGAAGGCTCAGGAGCTTGCGGGGCGGACCATCACCCTGAAGCTCAAGACCGCGAGCTTCCACAGCATCACCCGCGCGACCCGGCTGCCGGAACCGACGCAGCTCGCCGCACGGCTCTTTGCCGCCGGGCGCGACCTGCTGAAGCGGGAATGCACCGGCCCGCGCTACCGGCTGATCGGCATCGGCGCGAGCGATTTCAGCCCGCCGGCCGAGGCCGACCATGGCGATCTCGCCGATACCGCCACGCCGCGGCTGAAGGCCATGGAGGGCGCGCTCGACAAGCTGCGCGCTCGCTTCGGCGATGCTTCGATCGGCCGGGGCCTGAACCTCAGGCTGCCGCAGCGTCCGTCGAGCGAACCGGCTATTTCGCGCAAGGCTCCTGAGGAAGAAGGTCCAGACGGCTGAGCGTGCCGCGCAGGGCGAAGCTACCGTAATCGAGATGGATCGCGCCGGTGACGCCGTTCTCGTAGAGCTCGAAGGAGATGGTGTAGGACGGCGTCGATTCGCCTGCGCCGACCTTGTAGTAGGAGATCGAAACCGGCCAGCGGGCGATCTTCTCGAATTCCGGACGCTGCAACGGCTTCTCGGACGGCGCGGCCTCGATGCGCTTCCCGATGATCGAGAGCGTGTCGTAGACCTCCTTGCCGCTGTTGGCGCCGTCATAGAGCCGCACGTTCAGCGTGGTCTTGCCGGCGCGCGCGGCCTGGATCACCGCCTTCATCTGCGCATTGGGGAAAAGGGCGTCGTTCGGCTCGCGATAGGCCTCGGCCTTGGGCTGGCGCAGCTTGACCTCATAGCCGCCGCCGGCCTTCTCGGCCGTGCCGTCGACCGTTTCGGGCTGGGCGCCGCCCGACGAGCTTTCCGTCTTGAAGCGGTAGCTCGCGCCGTCACCGGCCTCGAAGCTGGTGGTGCGGGCATCGACGACGCGCGGGCCGGCCTCGGTGCCGAGCTGCGTCACCTGCCGGAACGAAAGCGCGTAGCCCTCGCAGGCGTCGCCGGTGAACTCGAAGGCGATCCGCCCCTTCGCCGCCTCGATGTTGCCGGACGGCTTGGCGCCATCGAGAACGAGGTCGTAGACGGCGCGATGCGGCGCCAGCACCACCCGGTCGGCCGCATTGCCCTTCGGCGCGGCCTTGTCCTGCGAGGCGCTCTGCGCCTGCGCCCCGCCCGCCAGCAGCAGCGCCGCCACGCAAACCCGCCCCGCAAGGCCGAATAGACTTCCGCTCATGATGTCGCTTGTCCGCTTCCTGTCAGCGAAATCTAGGTGCATTGCGGCAATGGCGCAAACAAGGCGAAACGCCTCGGCCTCCGTGCCGTGGCAGCCCTGCCCGCGCGGCATGCCGCGGCGCTTGCGAGCCGTCCGGCCATCGGCCATGAAAGGCCCCTGCCCTCGTTCGCGCAGCCAGACGGAGCCAAGACCATGAACGTCGTCGATACCAAGCTCGCCGAACTCGGCATCACCCTTCCGACACCGGCCGCGCCGATCGCCAATTACGTGCCCTACGTCATCACGGGGAAGCTGCTGGTCATCTCCGGCCAGCTCTGCTTCGGCCTCGACGGCAAGCTCTCCGACAAGCACAAGGGCAAGCTCGGCGCCGAGATCTTCAACGAGGCGGGGTTGGAAGCGGCACGGCTCTGCGCCATTAACGTGCTCGCCCAGGCGAAAGCCGCGCTCGACGGCGATCTCGGCCGGATCGTGCGCTGCGTCCGCCTCGGCGGCTTCATCAACGCCGCCCCGCATTTCTCCGCCCTGCCGGCGATCATGAACGGCGCGTCGGACCTGATGGTCGAGGTTCTCGGCGACAAGGGCCGTCATGCCCGCTCGACGGTCGGCGTCGCCGAATTGCCGGCCGGGGCCGCGGTCGAAGTCGAAGCCATGTTCGAGATCGCCTGATGAGTGCCGGCCTCGCAAAGGACGCCAGCCGGCCCGATCTCGGCTGGCTGGTGGCGAAGCCGATCGCCCATCGCGGCCTGCACGATCTCTCCGCCGGCGTGATCGAGAACAGCCCCTCGGCGGCGAAGGCGGCCATCGCCGGCGGCTTCGGCATCGAATGCGACGTGCAGCTCACCGCCGACGGCGAGGCGGTGGTGTTCCACGACTTCGTGCTCGACCGGTTGACGGGCGAGACCGGGGCGGTCGTGGCGAAGACGGCGGCCGAACTCGGCAAGATCACGCTCAAGGGGTCGAGCGACCCGATCCTGACGCTCTCCGCCTTCCTCGACCTGATCGGCGGGCGCGTTCCTCTCGTCATCGAGATCAAGAGCCGCTTCGACGGCAATCTCGCCCTGACCAGGCGCACGGTGGAGGTGCTGGCCGGCCATGCGGGCCAGCCGATCGTGATCAAGTCCTTCGATCCCGAGATCGTGACCGCCTTGCGCACGCTCGCGCCGCAGATCCCCCGCGGAATCGTCGCGATGAACGCCTATGATTACGGCGACTACGACAAGCTCTCGCCCGAACGAAAGCATGCGCTCGCCAATCTCCTCCACTTCACCGAAAGCCGGCCGGACTTCCTGTCCTGGAAGGTCACGGACCTCGAAAGCGCCGCGCCCTATCTCTGCCGCAACGTCATCGGGATGCCGCTGATGAGCTGGACGGTACGCACCCCGGAGGAACGGCAGCGGGCGGCCGATTTCGCCGACCAGATGGTGTTCGAGGGCTTTCGCCCTTGAGCGACGGCCCGGGCGACAGTCTCAGCGTCCGCGTTGCGACCTCGCTCAAGGCCGTGCCCGCCGGCGCGTGGAACGCCTGCGCCAATCCTCATGCCTTGCAGGACGCCCTCGCGGCGCCCTGCTCCCCATCCGCGGAAACCGGCATCGACCGCGACAACCCCTTCGTCAGCCATGAATTCCTGAGCGCGCTGGAAGAGAGTCGCTGCATCGGCGGCCGCTCGGGCTGGTCGCCGGCCTATCTGGTCGTCGAGGACGAGAGCGGGCAGATCCTCGCCGCGAGCCCCAGCTTCCTGAAGAGCCACAGCCAGGGCGAATATGTCTTCGATCATGGCTGGGCCGATGCCTATGAGCGCGCCGGAGGGCGCTACTACCCCAAGCTCCAGGTCGCCGCGCCCTTCACGCCTGCGACCGGCCCGCGCCTGCTCGTCGCCGATACGCCGCGCGCCGAGGAAGCGCGCGCAGCCCTGATCGCCGGGCTGGAGGCCCTGCGCGGGCAGACACAGGCCTCCTCCGTCCATGTCACCTTCGCGCAGGAGCCCGACGTCACGGCGCTGAAGCAGGCCGGCTATCTCGAGCGCAACGATCTGCAGTTCCACTGGCAAAATGGCGGCTTCGCGGGCTATGACGACTTCCTCGCCACGCTGGCCTCGCGCAAGCGCAAGGCGCTGAAGCGCGAGCGGCGCGAGGCGGTTTCGGCCGGCATCACCATCGAGGCTCTGTCGGGCTCCGACCTGACGGAAGCCGTCTGGGACGATTTCCACGGCTTCTATGAGGACACCGGCTCGCGCAAATGGGGCCGGCCCTATCTCAACCGGGAATTCTTCTCGCGGGTCGGCGCAGTGATGGGCGAGCGGGTCGTGCTGATCATGGCGAAGCGGGCCGGACGCTACATCGCCGGCGCGATCAATTTCCGTGGCGCCAACACGCTCTACGGCCGCAACTGGGGCTGCATCGAGGATCATCCCTTCTTGCATTTCGAGGTCTGCTACCATCAGGCCATCGACTACGCGATCGCGCATGGGCTCGCCCGGGTCGAGGCCGGGGCGCAGGGCGAGCATAAGCTGGCCCGCGGCTACCGGCCGGTCATCACCCGCTCGCTGCATCACATCGCCGATCCCGGCCTGCGCCGGCCGGTCGCGAACTATCTGGCGCAGGAACGCGCGGAGATCGCAGCCGCGCAGGCGGCGCTGGAGGCGGACGGACCGTTTCGGAAGACAGAGGGCGACAATGACTGACGGCCCCGTCGAGCCTGCGAGCCCGCTGCTGTTCTGCACAGACGGCGAGCTCGGCTATCGCCGCAACCTGAGCGATTTCTCGCAACCCCTGACGCTCGACGAGAGCTACCGGCTGGCGCATCTGCCGCTGGTGGCGCCGGACCATCCGCGCATTATTCCCCGCCAGGACGGCAAGTTCTACGAGATGGGCCGGCATCCGCGCGTGTTCTCGCTGGTGCTGCCGGTCGACGACGCGGCCCTGCAAGCCTCGCCGGCCTTCCGCGAACTGGAAAGCGCGCTGAAAGCGGCGCCTTTCGCCGGCAAGATCGCCTGGGATCTGCTTCCAAGGCGGCGCGACAAGCTGCATGCGACCATCTGCGGTTCACTCGGCGTGGGCGAGCCGCCCGCCATCGCGCCTGAAACCCGCCGGGCACTGGCCGCGATCGCTCCTTTCGCGGTCGAACTGCGCGGGCTGTTCTCCGGAAACGTCAATCGCGGACGCCTCTATCTCCCCGTCTATCCGCAGAAACGGGACGGGGCGAACATGCTGCACAAGGTCCAGGCGGCGTTCGGACGGCCTCCGGGCGATCTCTGGCTCGTCGGACTCTACAATCTGACCGAGGATCTCGATGCGGCGGAGACGGCCGCCCTCGCCGCTCTCATCGAACGCTGGCGGGACATGGCGCTGCTGCGCTTCACCCTGCGCGAACTCTGGCTGCTCGGCGCCGAAGACGATCTCGTGCTCGACTCGCAGATCACGGAGACACTGCCGCTCGGCGGCTGACGCAGGGGCGCCGGCGGCCCCGCGGCCTTGACGCCCCGGCGGCCGGGCCACAGGTTGCGACACCTTCGTCGAACCAGCCGGACCCGCCATGAGCGCCTATGACCCGTCCAATGTCTTCGCCAAGATCCTGCGCGGCGAACTGCCCTCCCAGACCGTCTACGAGGACGCCGAGACGCTCGCGATCATGGACATCATGCCGCGCGCCGACGGGCATGTGCTGGTGCTCCCGAAAGCCGCCTGCCGCAACATCTTCGACGCCCCGCCCGAAGCGCTGAAAGCCGTCGCGCTGACCACGCAGAAGCTCTCGCATGCCGTGAAGGCCGCCTTCGACGCCGACGGGCTCACCATCCAGCAGTTCAACGAGTCGGCCGGCGGCCAGGTCGTGTTCCACCTGCATGTCCATGTCATGCCGCGCTTCGAGGGCGTGGCGCTCAGGCCCCATACCGGCGCGATGGAAAAGCCGGAGATCCTCGCCGCCCATGCCGAAAAGATTCGCGCCGCGTTGAAAAATTCCTGAGGAGCATGTCACAGCGGCGCAGGCTGCCTCGTCCTGTCTTCATCAACTGATGGAGACGAACCATGAGCCAACGCCTCAACGCCTTTCAGGCCGCGCCCGGCGCGATCGACGCGCTGCTGAAGACGCAGACCTACATCAATGAATGTGGGCTGGAGCACAGCCTGCTCGAGCTGGTGAAGATGCGGGCCTCGCAGATCAATATTTGCGCCTATTGCCTGCACATGCACGCCGCCGATGCGCGCAAGGCCGGCGAAACCGAGGCCCGGCTCTATCTGCTCGACGCCTGGCACGAATCGGACCTCTACACCCCGCGCGAGCGCGCGGCGTTGGCCTGGACGGAGGCACTGACCCGGCTCTCGCAAGGCGCGCCGAGCGACGAGGCCTTCGCGGAATTGCGCGCGCATTTCAGCGAGAAGGAATGCGTCGACCTGTCGCTCGCCATCGGCGCGATCAACAGCTGGAACCGGATCAATGCCGGCTTCCGCACGCGCCATCCGGCCGACAAGCCGGCGAAGGCCGCCGCCTGACGCTCCCGCCTTGACCGGGCCCGGCCACAGGCAGAACCTGCGGGCCGGCAACTGCTATCTCTCTCATCTCATCGGATTTCTCCGAAAAGTGGACTCCACTTTTCGATCCGATGCCAGCGAGAACCGCCATGAACAAACGCCTCAACCCCTATACGACCGCCCCCGATGCATTGAAGCCGATGATGGCGCTCGAGGAGGCGGTCGCGAATTCCGGCCTCGAGCACAGCCTGATCGAGCTCGTGAAAATGCGGGCCTCTCAGATCAACGGCTGCGCCTATTGCCTGCACATGCACTCCGCCGACGCCCGCAAGGCCGGCGAGAGCGAGGCCCGGCTCTACCTGCTGAGCGCCTGGCATGAATCCGCGCTCTATACGCCGCGCGAGCGCGCCGCCCTGACCTGGACCGAGGCGCTGACGCTGGTGTCGCAGACCCATGCGCCGGATGCCGATTATGAAGAAGCCTTGCGCCATTTCAGCGGGGAGGAAATGGTGAAACTCACCCTGCTGATCGGCGCGATCAATGTCTGGAACCGGATCGCGATCGGCTTCCGTTTGCACCATCCCAATGACAGGGCGCCGAAGGCTGCGGCAGCCTAGGAATCCGTATACACGGGATTTCATGACGGACGCCACCGCCGCCGGCTTCGAGCTTCACCGGCCCTATCTGACGCGCCTGGCCTACCGCATGCTCGGCTCGCTCAGCGACGCCGAGGATGTGGTGCAGGATGCCTGGTTGCGCTGGCACGCATCCGCGCCCGAAGCGCTGGCGAACCCGCGCGCCTGGCTCGGGCGCGTGGTGACGCGGCTTTGCCTCGACATGATGAAATCGGCCCGGCGGCGGCGTGAGACCTATGTCGGAGCCTGGTTGCCGGAACCGCTGATCGAGGAGATCGGCGGCCCCTCCGACGACAAGGACAATCTCGACATTCCCTATGTGCTGCAGCTCGCCCTGGAGCGATTGTCGCCGCTCGAGCGCGCCGCGTTCCTGCTGCACGACGTGTTCGACGTGCCGTTCTCCGACATCGCCGACACGCTGGGGCGCAGCGAGGCGGCGTGCCGGCAGCTCGTCTCGCGGGCGCGCCGGCATGCGCGGCAGGATGCCCCCCGCCACCCGCTCTCGCCGGACGAGGCCCGCCGCTACGCCATCGCCTTCTTCGAAGCGGCCCACAGCACCGATCCCACAGCCCTGAAGGGGCTGCTCGCGCAGGATGCGGTGTTGCATGGCGACGGCGGCGGCAAGGCGAGCTCGGTGCTCAACCCGATCTTCGGGCGCGACAAGATCGGCCGCTTCTTCGCCGGCCTCGCCCGCAAGCCGGAGCAGCAGGGTTTCGCTCCACGCTACGAGCCGGTGCTGATCAACGGGATGCCCGGCTATATCAGCGCGGAAACCGACACCGAGCAGGCCGTGGTGCTCGATATCCGCGATGGCCAGGTCCATGCGATCTACGTCATCCGCAACCCGGACAAGCTGGGCCCGGTGCGCGACCGCCTCAAAGGCAGCTAGACCGCTCCGAACAGCCAGACGCCACCGATCAGCACCGCCTCTCCCATCAGCACCGCCAGCATCATGCGCCGCCGATCGATCGCCATGACGGCGACGGCGGCGGCCAGCGCCGTGATCCGTATCAGCAGCGGCGCGTGAGCCAGCGCACCCGGCGGCGAGACGATGAGCTTGGCGACGATGCCGGCGAGCAGCGCGGTTGCAACGGCGCGGACCCAGTCGAGCAGCGCCGATTCGGCACCGAGCCCGCGCGCGAAGACCACGGCGAGCCAACGCCAGATCTCCGTCGGCAGCACCGCGAACAGAAAGAGCGCGAGATAGGGCCAATACGGCCCGTCGAGCCAGGCGATGGGCTGGGTCATGCCGTCTTTCGCCTTTTGCCGACGAAGAGCGCGATGGTCCCGGCGACGAGTCCGGCCACGATGAGGTCGAAGCCGCCGCCGATGAAGCGCTCGCAGATCGGGGCCAGCACGAGGCCGAGGATCAACGCGACCACGTCGCCGCGATGGCGCAGCCCCGCCGTGAGCGAGACGAGGAAGAAGATCGGCGTGAGGCAGAGCAGCCCGGCGGCGAACGGCAAGGGCAGCGCCTCGACGAGATAATAGCCCGCGAAGGTGCCGAGGGCGCTCACCGCCATGCAGGTGTTGGCGAAGGCGAGGAAATAGGGAACGCGCTGGTGCAGCGGGATCGCCGGCAGCCGTCGCAGACCCTCGGTCCAGGCGGTGACGGCGACGTAATGCGCCAGCAGGAGCTGCAGCCAGACGCTCTGGCCGGGGCGGCGCAGCAAGGGCAGGATCGCGACCGTCATCGGCAGGAAGCGCAGCGACGCAAAGCCGATCGCGATGGCGATCGCGCTCCAGGCCGCGCCCGCCGCGATCGAGGCAAAGAACAGCACCTGAGAGGGGCCGGCCCAGACGAGAATGGTGGACAGGACCGCGCTGCCGACGGGATAGCCGACATCGCGCGCCAGAGAGCCGATGCCGACCAGGCCGAAGCCGACGATCCAGGCCGGCAGCGACAGCGCGTCGCGCATGCCGGCCAACGCGACGCGCTGCCAGCTCCAATCGGCGGATACGCTCATGCGGTCATCGGCGGGAAGGCTCGGGAGGGTTCAGGTCCCGGCGAATCCGGAGCCCTCTCCTCTATCGTTCACGCAGCCGACGCTTGCATAGACATCAGCAAGCCGGCCTGCCCTGCGGTAGTTGCAAAGGGAACCAGGCGGCGAACCGGAATCCGCGAGCACCGCACAGCTTCAGGGTTCAGCGACGAGCCATGGCTTCGCCGCGCGCGGGATGACGGCGGCGCCTCAGCCCTTGCCCTTCAGGGCCATGGCGATCAGCTCGTTGGCGAAGTCGACCAGCTCCTTGGGGATGCCGCCGACCGACTTGATGCCGAGATAGATCAAATAGATGAAGGCCGGGACCAGGATCCAGCCCAGCACCTCCTCGAAAATGATGCGCCGCCGCCGGCGGCGGCTGCGCTTCTCGAACCAGCCGAGCTTTTCCTTCTGCCGCGGCGGTGGCGCGGCGGTTTCGGTCGCGACCTCGCCGGTCTCGGTCGCCAGCGTCGCAGTCTTCCGTCTGAACAGCACGTCTTAACGCCTTCTCACGCCTTGGTCAGCGGAACCTTCGGCACCGTGCGGACGGCACGGCCGGACGCCTTGGTCGGCGCGGCCGAGCCGCCCGGTGCCCCATTCGACCCCGTGCCGCCTGACCCTGCACCACCTTTGGGAGCACGACGAGGCGGAACGGGCTTGGCCGGGGCGGCGCCCGACGCCTTGGCGCGCGACTTCGGCTCGCGCTTTGCGGTGGCGGCCACGACATCCTTCTCCGGCTTCGGCTTGACCGGGCCATCGGGGAACTCGAGGCCGAGCACCTTGATGCCGGTCTCGGACTGGACGACCACGACCTTGACGGCGCCGCCGCCCTTGAGGCGCCCGAACAGCACCTCGTCGGCGAGCGGCGTTTTGATCGTCTGCTGGATGAGCCGGGCCATCGGCCGGGCGCCCATCGCCTCGTCATAGCCGTTCTCGACCAGCCAGTCGCGCGCCTCGTCCGAGAGCTCGATGGTGACGTTGCGGTCGGCGAGCTGCGCCTCGAGCTGGAGCACGAACTTGTCGACGACGCGGGCGACCACGGTCTTCGGCAGGTGGCCGAAGGAGATCGTCGCATCGAGACGGTTGCGGAACTCCGGCGCGAACAGCTTGTTGATCGCCTCGGTATCGTCACCCTCGCGCTTCTGGCGGGTGAAGCCATAGGCGTTCTTGGCCAGATCGGCCGCGCCGGCATTGGTCGTCATGATCAGGATGACGTTCCTGAAATCGACCTGCTTGCCGTTGTTGTCGGTCAGCTTGCCGTGGTCCATCACCTGCAGGAGGATGTTGAACAGGTCGGGATGGGCCTTCTCGATCTCGTCGAGCAGCAGGACCGAGTGCGGATGCTGGTCGATCTGGTCGGTCAGCAGGCCGCCCTGGTCGAAGCCGACATAGCCCGGAGGCGCACCGATCAGCCGCGAAACGGTGTGGCGCTCCATATATTCCGACATGTCGAAGCGGATCAGCTCCACGCCGAGCGAAGAGGCGAGCTGGCGCGCGACCTCCGTCTTGCCGACGCCGGTCGGGCCGGCGAAGAGATAGCTGCCGATCGGCTTCTCGCCATCGCGCAGGCCGGCACGGGCGAGCTTGATCGCCGAGGACAGCGCCTCGATCGCCTTCTCCTGGCCGTAGACGGAGCGCTTCAGCGTCTCCTCGAGGTTGCGCAGCACCTCGGCATCGTCCTTCGAGACGGTCTTGGCCGGGATGCGGGCCATGGTCGAAATCGCGACCTCGACCTCCTTCACGCCGATGGTCTTCTTGCGCTTGCCCTCGGGCAGCAGCATCTGCGAGGCGCCGGTCTCGTCGATGACGTCGATCGCCTTGTCCGGCAGCTTGCGATCATGGATGTAGCGCGCCGAGAGCTCCACCGCCGCCTTGATGGCGTCGCTGGTGTAGCGCAGCTTGTGGAACTCCTCGAAATAGGGCTTGAGGCCCTTGAGGATCTCGATCGTGTCCGGGATCGACGGCTCGTTGACGTCGATCTTCTGGAAGCGGCGCACCAGCGCCCGGTCCTTCTCGAAATACTGGCGGTATTCCTTGTAGGTGGTCGAGCCGATGCAGCGCAGCGTGCCGGAGGCGAGCGCGGGCTTGAGCAGGTTGGAGGCGTCCATCGCGCCGCCCGAGGTCGCACCGGCGCCGATCACCGTATGGATCTCGTCGATGAACATGATCGCCTTCGGGTGCTGCTCGATCTCCTTCATCACCTGCTTGAGGCGCTCCTCGAAGTCGCCGCGATAGCGCGTGCCGGCGAGCAGCGTGCCCATGTCGAGCGAGAAGACGGTGGCGTCGTGCAGCACCTCCGGCACCTCGCCGCGGATGATCTTGAGCGCGAGGCCCTCGGCGATCGCGGTCTTGCCGACGCCGGGGTCGCCGACCAGCAGGGGGTTGTTCTTCTGGCGGCGGCAGAGGATCTGGATGGTGCGCTGGACCTCGGCCTCGCGGCCGATCAGCGGATCGATGCGCCCGTCCCTCGCCTTGCGGTTGAGGTTGACGCAGTAAGCGTCGAGCGCGCTTTCCTTTTTCTTCTTCTCCTTGTCGTCGCTTTGGCCCTGCTCGGCGCGCTGCTCACGCTGCGGCTCGGCATCGTCCTCGGCGCCGCGCACCGGACGGCTCTCGCTGGCGCCCGGGCGCTTGGCGATGCCGTGGCTGATGTAGTTGACCGCATCATAGCGGGTCATGTCCTGCTCCTGCAGGAAGTAGGCGGCGTGGCTCTCGCGCTCGGCGAACATCGCGACGAGCACGTTGGCGCCGGTCACCTCCTCGCGGCCGGAGGACTGGACATGAATGACGGCGCGCTGGATCACGCGCTGGAAGCCCGCCGTCGGCTTGGAATCGTCACGGCCGTCGGTGACCAGATTGGTCAGCTCGGCGTCGATGTAGTCGACGAGGTTGCGACGAAGCAGGTCGAGATCGACGCTGCAGGCGCGCATCACCGCGGCCGCGTCCTGATCATCGACCAGCGCGAGCAGGAGATGCTCGAGAGTGGCGTATTCGTGGCGGCGCTCATTGGCCAGAGCCAGAGCCCGGTGAAGCGCCTGTTCGAGACTGCGCGAGAAACTCGGCAAGGGGCGCGCTCCTATCTGTTTTGAGAGGGTGAAATACCCAAGGCTACTTCTTCTCCATCACGCATTGCAGCGGATGCATGTGCTTGCGCGCCAGATCCATCACCAGCGTAACCTTGGTCTCGGCGACCTCGTAAGTGAAGACGCCGCATTCGCCGACGCCGTTCTGATGCACATGCATCATGATCCGCGTGGCTTCGGAGCGATCCTTGTTGAAGAACCGCTCCAGCACGTGAACGACGAACTCCATCGGCGTGTAGTCGTCGTTCAAGAGCAGGACACGATAAAGATTGGGCTTGCGCGTGCGAGTCCGGGTCAGCACCGCCGTCCCGGTTCCCTCGCGCCCGCCATCGGCCGGCGGCCCGGCCCGTTTCGGGCGGTCGGCCATGCCGACGGTGCCCGCGACACGCTCAGCGCGCGCGGACATCCCCTGCGAAATCCCGGCTCGCATCGCTCTGCCCTGGCCTGCCTCGCTCATATCCGTCCGCGCCGTACCCAACCGATCCCGCATCACGATCCAAGATAGTGCTTCGTCACCGAATTTACAGACCTCGTCTCCGCTTCGCCAGCCTGTTCGCGTCGCAGCCGATCAACTCTGCGCTGGCCTCGCCCGCCCTGACCCCGGACCGCGACTTGACCGGGGCGGTGCAGCAGCCATATGCCCGGCTGCCCGCCCGCAAAGGAAATGCCATGACCCCGCACGCCATCGTCTCCATCGGCGAGGATCTCGCCCGGCCCGTGCGCTTCGGCAACGCCCTGCCGCTCGCGCTGATCGCCGGCCCCTGCCAGATGGAAAGCCGGGGCCATGCGCTGGAATGCGCGCTGGCGCTCAAGGAGATCGCGACGGCGCTCGGCATCGGGCTGGTGTTCAAGACCTCCTTCGACAAGGCGAACCGGACCAGCGTGCGCGGCCAGCGCGGCATGGGGCTGGAAGCCGCCCTGCCCGTCTTCGCGGAGATCCGCGAGCGCACCGGCATGCCCGTCCTGACCGACGTGCATGATGCGAGTCAATGCGCGCCCGTGGCCGAGGTGGTGGACGTGCTGCAGATCCCCGCCTTTCTCTGCCGCCAGACCGACCTGCTTGTCGCGGCGGCGAAGACCGGCCGGGTGGTCAACATCAAGAAGGGTCAGTTCCTCGCTCCCTGGGATATGGTGAACGTCGCCAACAAGGTAACGGAAAGCGGCAATGCGAATGTCATGCTGACCGAGCGCGGCGCTTCCTTCGGCTACAATACGCTGGTCACCGACATGCGTTCCCTGCCGATCATGGCCGAGATCGGCGCCCCCGTGATCTTCGACGCCACCCATTCGGTGCAGCAGCCGGGCGGCAAGGGCTCCTCCTCCGGGGGGCAGCGCGAATTCGTGCCGGTGCTGGCGCGCGCGGCGGTGGCGGTCGGCGTCGCCGGCGTCTTCATCGAGACGCATCCCGACCCGGACAAGGCGCCGTCCGACGGGCCGAACATGGTGCCGCTGTCGGAGTTCCAGAGCCTGATCGCCGAGCTGCAGGGTTTCGATCGTCTCGCCAAGGGCCGTCCATCGCCAAACCTGGCCTATGTCTGAGCCGAAGCCGGCCGCCGGCCATGATCTCGGCGCCCTCATCCCCGTGCTGGGGCTGTGCGGCTTCGCCTCGACGTTCACCATGCGGCTGGTCGACCCGCTGGTGCCGACCCTCGCCGCCGAATTCGGCCAGAGCGTCCACCAGATCGCCTTCCTGGTGACGGCCTTCGCCGGCTGCTATGCGCTCGGCCAGCCCTTCCTCGGTCCGATCGCCGACTCGGTCGGGAAGCTGCGCAGCATCTCGACCTGCCTCGCCTTGCTGTGCGTGCTGTCCGGCCTTGCGGCCTTCGCCACCAACTACTGGATGCTGTTCGCGCTGCGTGCCGGAGCCGGCGTGATGGCGGGCGGCGTGATCCCCGCCGCGATGGCGGCGATCGGCGATAGGGCTCCGATGGCCGAGCGGCAGATCATGCTCGGTCGCTTCCTCGTCATCATGATCATCGGCCAGATGGCGGGCGCCTCGTTCTCGGGGGTGGTCGCCGACCATATCGGCTGGCGGGCGGTGCTGGGGGTGGCTGCCGCGCTCGCGGCCTGCGGCGCGCTGGTGGTGCGGCTCGTCCTGAAGCCCCGGCCCCTCGCCGAACGGCCGCCGCTGAGTCTCGCCGGCGCCATGACGAGCTACGCAGCCGTCTTCGCCAATCCGCGCAGCAAGGTGCTGTACGGCCTCGTGCTACTGGAAGGCGCGCTGATCTTCGGCTTGCCACCCTTCGTCGCTGCGATCCTGCACGAGCGCTCGGGCACCGGCCCATCCGAGGCGGGGATCGCCATCGGCGCGATGGGGCTTGGCGGGTTGGTCTATGGCCTGCTGACGCGCATCCTTGTCCAGCGCGTCGGACCCGCGCAGATGATGCGCCTTGGCGGGCTTGCCGTGGCGCTGGCCGATTTCGCCTTCATCCTGCCAGCGCCATGGTGGACGTCGATCGGCGTCTTCCTGTCAATCGGCTTCGGATTCTTCCTGATCCACGGCACGTTTCAGGCCCAGGCGACGGAGCTCGCTCCCACGGCACGCGGTTCGGCCATGGCCCTCTTCGCCTGCTTCTTCTTCATGGGCCATGCGACCGGGCCGCTGCTGATGGGCTCGGCCCTTCAAGCGCTCGGCACGCAAGGAGCGCTCGCCCTCTTCGGCACCGCCGTCGGCCTGCTCGGGCTGATGGCGCCGAAGCTGCTGCCGCCCTTGGGCTCGCGGACCTGAGAGGTATACGCCGCCGACATGCTCGGGCTTGACCCGAGCATGTCTTCCCGAAGGACGTTCCCCGCGCCCCTCTGCCCGGAGATCTCGGGTCAGGCCCGAGAATGACGCCCGGCTCCCAATCGTCCGGACGGCCTCAGCGCCCGCGATAGGGCGCGACGCCCTGGTCGGGCAGCCAGAGCCCCTTCGGCGGCTCGCCGGTCTGCCAGAACACGTCGATCGGGATGCCGCCGCGCGGATACCAGTAGCCGCCGATGCGGAACCATTCCGGCTCCAGCAGATCGACCAGCGTCTTGCCGATGCCGACGGTGCAATCCTCATGGAAGGCGCCGTGGTTGCGGAACGAGGCGAGATAGAGCTTGAGCGACTTCGACTCCACCAGCCACTGGCCCGGCAGATAGTCGATGACGAGGATGCCGAAATCCGGCTGGCCCGTCACCGGACAGATCGAGGTGAATTCCGGGCAGGTGAAGCGGGCGAGATAATACGTGCCGGCATGGGGATTGGGCACGCGGTCGAGGCGGGCTTCCTGCGGCGAGGCCGGCAGCGCGCTGGCTTGCCCGAGCTGCAAGGTCGAGGCGTCGATGGACATCGGATGCTCCTGTGTTTGCGCCGCTTCTAGAGCAGGACGCGAAACAGTGGGAGCCGGTTTTTCGCGAGAATCCTGCCCCAACCCTTTGGCCAGAGCATCTTGCGCGATGGTGGGAGCTGCCCGCGCAGGCGCATGACCCTTCGGCGCGCATCGGGGCCGGGCCGCATAGCCTCGCCCGTATCGGACAAGCGCAGAGATCGCCCTAAAGACCTACCGGGCGCGATATCTCAATATTTATCGATCTTCCACACGCATCCTTGCGACGCACCATGCAACATCATAGTGCAAATCAATAGCGTAACGGATCAGATCCCGATAATTTTATGATAATTGCGGGTATATTATTTCTGCTCGGTATTCTGATTGGCCTGTCCTATGGCTATCCGGCCATCGTCATTGCCAGCGCCGCCTTGACGCTCTTCTTCTTTCCGCTCTGGTTGATCCGCGGAGAGCTGAGCTTCTTCACCCTCTTCATCTGGATCGGCTATCTGTTCGCGCTCCAGAGCGGCTTCCTGCTTGGCAGCTATTTCGCCACGCCGGATGACGAGGCGTGATCACCAGAACCAGATCGGCCTGCCGGCGTAGAGGCACAGGCCGACCCACCACGCGACGGTCAGCGCGCACCAGAACAGGACAAGGGCGAGAGAGGGGCGACGACGAGCGGACATATTCTGGAACATGCTTGTTTCCCGATGAGGCGAAGCGCCAAAACCATCGAAAAATCCGCAATCATCGCGCCACGCATTGCCGGTCCGCGTTCCAGAGTAGCCGCTCTTCACACCGTCTTCTTTCGCCGGATCGCTCGGGTCAGAAGCGCGATCGACCTTGCCACAATGCACAATCAACAAGGCGGCCTCATGATGGCACCCCGGACCGCGACGTCCCGGCCGGCGTGACCTCACCCGATGTCTAGCCAAGGCCGGGAACAGCCTCTAGAAGCTGCCTGTCCTTCCCGCTTGCCCCTTCTCCGGAGCCTGCCATGACCGCCATCATCGACATCATCGGACGCCAGATCCTCGATTCCCGCGGCAATCCGACGGTCGAGGTCGATGTGGTGCTCGAGGACGGCTCGATGGGCCGCGCCGCCGTTCCCTCCGGCGCCTCGACCGGCGCGCATGAGGCGGTGGAGCTGCGCGACGGCGACAAGTCGCGCTATCTCGGCAAGGGCGTCCTGCAGGCGGTCGAGTCGGTCAATGTCGCGATCGCCGAGGCGATCGTCGCGATGGACGCCGAGGACCAGACCGCGATCGACCAGACGATGATCGAGCTCGACGGCACGCCGAACAAGCGCAAGCTCGGCGCCAACGCCATCCTCGGCGTCTCGCTTGCCGTCGCCAAGGCTGCTGCCGAGGCGTCCGGCCTGCCGCTCTACCGCTATGTCGGCGGTACCTCGGCCCGCGTCCTGCCCGTGCCGATGATGAACATCGTCAATGGCGGCGCCCATGCCGACAATCCGATCGACTTCCAGGAATTCATGGTGATGCCGATCGGCGCGACCTCCTTCGCGGAAGGCCTGCGCATGGGCTCGGAGATCTTCCACACGCTGAAGAAGAAGCTGCACGACGCCGGCCACAACACCAATGTCGGCGACGAGGGCGGCTTCGCCCCCAACATCAAGTCGGCGGAAGCGGCACTGGATTTCGTCATGCAGGCGGTCGAGGCGGCCGGCTACAAGCCGGGCGAGGACATCGCGCTGGCGCTCGACTGCGCCGCGACCGAGTTCTTCAAGGACGGTTCCTATGTCTATGAGGGCGAGCGCAAGACGCGCGATCCCAAGGCGCAGGCCAAGTACCTCGCCAAGCTCGTCGGCAGCTACCCGATCGTCTCGATCGAGGACGGCATGGCCGAGGATGACTGGGAGGGCTGGAAGGCTTTGACCGACCTCGTCGGGGCGAAGTGCCAGCTCGTCGGCGACGATCTCTTCGTCACCAATGTCGAGCGCCTGTCGCGCGGCATCAAGGGCAAGACGGCGAATTCGATCCTGGTCAAGGTCAACCAGATCGGCACGCTGACCGAGACTCTCGCCGCCGTCGATATGGCGCAGCGCGCCGGCTACACGGCGGTGATGTCGCACCGCTCGGGCGAGACCGAGGACTCGACCATCGCCGACCTCGCCGTCGCCACCAATTGCGGGCAGATCAAGACCGGCTCGCTCGCCCGCTCTGACCGGACCGCGAAATACAACCAGCTTCTGCGCATCGAGGAAGAACTCGGCACGCAGGCGATCTATGCCGGCCGCGCCGCGCTGAAGGCCCTCGCCTGATCGAGGCCCGCGCTGCCGCGCTCACCAGCGCGGCAGCAGGCCGCTCGCCTGCGACAGGCCCCAGGAGCCGACGGCCTGCACGCCGCCAGCAGCCCCCGAAACGGCATCGACGACCTTCGTCGCCGGTGCGATCACGAGACGGCTCCAGGAATCGTCGTGGGACGTCTCGGCCGTCGTCGCAACCTCGATCGCCGTCGCCGCGGCGGGGGGCAGGATGACCAGCGGCCCCGATGCCGCAACGGCGCGGGTCGTCGGCGAAGCGCTCCGGCGCGACACTGCACGGGGCGTGCTGTCGCCCGCCCGCGGCCGGCGCTCGGAGAGCATCGCGAGCTGCGGCGGCGCCCATTCCCCGGTTTCCGGCCAATTCAACGACATCGGCATCGCCAGCGCCGCCGGCGTGACCGGCGCGTTGGCCAGGATCTCCGCGCCCCCGGCCGAGATGCGCTCCAGCCGGTCGGCGATCTTGCCGTTCCGCAGCATCGCCAGCACCGGTACGGACGCCTGATTGCCGATCGCGGCGCGGGCTCCCTGTCCGGGCGCGGTACCGGACAGAAGCGCAGGCAGCGCCGCGAGCAAAGCAACAGTCGTCACCACGCCCAGCGAAAGCAGGAGGTGGTGGCCGAGCCGGCTCGCCATCGCTGCCGGGCTGGGTGGATAGAGGGTGCTGGACATCGCTGCCACTCCGGATCGCTCGCTGCCCCTTTGGCTCGCGGGAGCCAACAAGCCCTGCCCTGTGGGCGGCAGAAGGGCCGAACCGGGGCGCAATTGCGGTTCGCATCCGCAAGCGCGGGCGCCATGCGGAACGGCCCGTAACGGCAGTGCAGCAATCGCGCTATGCCAGCGCATGGATCAGCGCGTCGCCAGCCTTCCCGCACCTCAGGACAAGGAACGACGCCGACGCCGGCTCGCCGTCGCCGGCATGCTGCTCAGCGTGCTGATCTTCGGCTCCAACTTCGTCGTCAGCCGGCACGCCATGCTCAACGGCGTCGGCCCGCATGATCTGATGGCACTGCGTTTCGCGACGGCGGGCCTGTTGCTGATGCCACTCTTCCTGCGCGGGGGCGGCTTGGCCACCTGTGGCGGCGTCGGCTGGAACCGTGGCCTCTGGCTCGCGGCGACCAGCGGCTTCCCGATGACCTTCCTGATGCTGACCGGCCTCACGATGGCTCCCGCCGCCCATGGCGCCACGATCGGCCCCGGCACCGTGACCGTGATCGGCATCGTCGGCAGCGTGGTCCTGTTCGGAGCAAGGCTCTCCGCGCCGCTGATCGTCGGCATCCTCGGCGTGATCTGCGGCTTGAGCTTCCTCGCCTTCGCCGGCAGCAGCGGGGCGGCGTCCGAGACGCTCAGGGGCGATCTCTGCTTCCTCGGCGTCGGGCTGCTCTGGGGCTTCTACCCACTGCTGATCCAGCTCTGGAAGATCGACGGCCTCAAGGGGGCGGTGATCGTCTCGGTGCTGTCGCTCGCCTATCTGCCGATCTACTTCCTGTTCTTCTTCCGCGGCTTCGACATCGCGCCCTGGTGGGTTATCCTCCTGCATGCGCTCTATCAGGGCGTCGTCAACGTCATCCTGGGTCTGTGGCTCTGGGGCTGGGCCGCGCATGTGCTGGGCGCCGCCGTGGTCGGGCGGTTTCCGCCGCTGATCCCTGTCACCGGCACAACGCTCGCCATTCCGGTGCTGGGCGAGCTCCCCGGCCCAATGCAGCTCGCCGGATTCGGTCTGATCGTCAGCGGGCTGTTCGTGGCGTCATGGCGCCGGCCGGTGCGCCAGGAGCCCGAGATTCCAGCAGATCGACAACAGCAATCCGAGAGCCAGCGCCGTTCCTGAGCCGAGCGGGACGGCCGTGAAGTGGAGCACGGCCAGGCCGAGGCCGACGCCGAGCAGGCCGAGCGCGCCATTCCCGATCAGGGCGGCGGTCGCGGCCCCGCCGATGCGCGGCTGCAGGATCAGGACGAGGCTCGACAGCACCAGCGGGAGCCCGGCGAGGATGCCCGACCAGTTCGCCCCGACCTGATGGCTCGCCACGGTGACGCCGCCGACCAAGGCGGCGACGCAAGCGGCGCGCAGCGGGACTGCGAACCAGGCCCGCTTTGACAGGACGGAGGGCCGCGCGGCGAGAAACGGCCGCACCAGGAGATGGACAAGGACCAGCGCGACCGTGGCGAGCAGCGTCAGGGGCAAAGCCGCCAGCGACAGGGCTCGCACCCCGAGCAGCACCGCGATCCAGGCCGTCAGCGCGGCAGCAAGGCTCGGCAGCGTCGCAAGGCGTTGCGCCGCCAGGACATAGGCCAGGACGAAGCCGGCATTGGCGACGTTGGAATGCATCGTGCCGCGGGCGCTCTCGGCGATAAAGGCCGGCTCGTGCTCGAGCGCCAGGAAGAACAGGACCGGGCCGAGCGAGATCGGCAAGGTGGCGATCATCGCCGCGAGCTTCGGCCCGCTGCGCTCGGCGATCAGCGAACAGGTGACCACCACAGCGGCCGCGATCGCCATCTTGACGAGCAGCAGGCCGGGATCGGTAACGGTCACGCCGGGCCGCTTCCGGGCTCGCCCCTGGCCCAGCCTTCCTTCGTCTCGGCGATGAAATCGGCGAGGCGCCCGGCCGCGATGGCGGCGCGCAGGCCGGCCATCAGCTCCTGATAATAGGCGAGGTTCACCCAGGTCAGCAGCATCTTGCCGAGCATCTCCTCGGCCTTGACCAGATGGTGCAGATAGGCGCGCGACCAGCCATTCGCGGCCGGGCAGGCGGATTGCTCGTCGATCGGGCGCGGATCCTCGGCGTGCTTGGCGTTCTTGAGGTTCATCCGGCCGAAGCGGGTGAAGATCTGGCCATGGCGACCGGCGCGCGTCGGCATCACGCAGTCGAACATGTCGATGCCGCGCGAAACCGCCTCGACGATGTCGTCGGGCGTGCCGACGCCCATCAGATAGCGCGGCTTCTCCTGCGGCAGATGCGGCTCGACGGCCTCGATCATCGCCAGCATGACCTCCTGCGGCTCTCCGACCGCGAGGCCGCCGACGGCATAGCCCTTGAGATCCATCGCGGCGAGCTCGCGTGCGCTCTCGACGCGCAGGCTCGGCACAGCCCCGCCCTGCACGATGCCGAACAGCGCGCGGCCCGGATGGGTGCCGAAGGCCGTTTTGCAGCGCTCGGCCCAGCGCAGCGACAGGCGCATCGCCTTCTCGGCCACCTTGTCCTCGCAGGGCAGCGCGACGCATTCGTCGAGCTGCATCACGATGTCGGAGCCGAGCAGGTTCTGGATCTCGACCGAGCGCTCGGGAGTCATCACATGCTTCGAGCCGTCGATATGCGATTGGAAGGTGACGCCCTCCTCGGTCAGCTTCCTGAGCTGCGACAGGGACATCACCTGGAACCCGCCCGAGTCGGTCAGGATCGGGTGAGGCCAGTTCATGAACTTGTGCAGCCCGCCGAGCCTCGCGATACGCTCGGCCCCCGGGCGCAGCATCAGATGATAGGTGTTGCCGAGCACGACATCGGCGCCGAGCGCCCTCACCTGCTCGGGATACATGCCCTTGACGGTCGCGGCCGTGCCGACCGGCATGAAGGCCGGCGTGCGGATGACGCCGCGCGGCATGCTGATCGCGCCGGTGCGCGCGGCACCGTCGCGGGCCGCGACCTTGAAGGTGAATTCGGGAGTGGCAGCGATGTCCGGCTGCATGGGCTGGGGCTGAACGGTCATAGCCTGCGAGGTAGAGCAGCGCGCCGGTTTAGGGAAGAGACCCGCGCGCCGGATGAGCCATGCGCCCTCACCGGGAATCCCGATCAAATCGTCATCCCGGGCGACCGCAGGGAGACCCGGGATCCATGCCGGAACCTTCATCGGAAAGGCTCAGCCATGGATCCCGGATCGGCGCCGCTACGCAGCTTGTCCGGGATGACCCGCGCCTTCCCGCCCATCCCCCGTGTTAAAGCGGCGTCGCTACTTCCCCACCAGCGCCGTCTCGTAGATCTCCGGCTTGAAGCCGACGATCGTGCTGCCCTTACCGAGATCGAGCACCGGGCGCTTGATCATCGAGGGGTTCGCCAGCATCAGCGCGATCGCCTTGCCCGCGTCGAGCCCCTGCTTCTCGGCATCCGGCAGAGCCCGGAAGGTCGTCCCGGCACGGTTCAGCACCGTCTCCCAGCCATGCTCCTTCACCCAGCCTTCCAGCGAGGTGCGGTCGATGCCGCTCGCCTTGTAGTCGTGGAAGGCGTGAGCGACGCCGTGGCTGTCGAGCCAGGCGCGCGCCTTCTTCATCGTGTCGCAGTTCTTGATGCCGTGGATCGTCGTCGTCATACCGAGCGCGCCTCAGGCCGGACGCTTCGGGCTGTCGAGGCCGCGCTGCACCGCCGGGCGCGACAGGCAGCGTTCCAGCCAGATCGGCACATGCGTCAGGCTGGCATAGCCGACGAGTTCGCCGGCGCCATAGAAGCCGACGAGGTTGCGCACCCAGCCGAGCATGGAAATATCGGCGATGGTATAGTCGTCGCCCATGATCCAGGTGCGGCTGCCCAGCCGGTCCTCCAGCACGCCGAGCAGGCGCTTGCTTTCGTTCGCGTAACGATCACGCGGGCGCTTGTCCTCATATTCGCGCCCGGCGAATTTATGGAAGAAGCCGAGCTGGCCGAACATCGGCCCGATCGCCGCCATCTGGAAGAAGACCCACTGGATGGTCTCGTAGCGGGCGGCAGGGTCCTTCGGCAGGAGCTTGCCGGTCTTCTCGGCGAGATAGAGCAGGATCGCGCCGGATTCCCACAGACCGAAGGGCTTCCCGTCCGGCCCATCGGGGTCGATGATCGCCGGGATCTTGCCGTTGGGGTTAAGCGAGAGGAATTCCGGTCCCCAGGTCTCGTTCTTGCCGATGTCGATCAGATGCGGCTCATAGGGCAGTTCCAGCTCCTCCAGCGCGATCGAGGCCTTCACGCCGTTGGGCGTCGGCAGCGAATAGAGCTGGATGCGGTCGGGATGGCTGGCGGGCCAGCGCTTGGTGATCGGGAAAGCGGAAAGATCGGCCATCGGGTGCTCCGGTTGAATCGGGAGAGCTTCGGGCGGGCACGATAGAGCCGGATGGGCTCAAGGCAACGGGGCAACCGCATTAGCTTCGCAAAGCCGGTTTGCGATGGTGCACGATCAGCGATTGGCCAGGGGCCAGCGGCCGAGGATTTCATAAGGCTGGTGCGGAACGCTCCGGATCAGGGCGAAGTCCGCCACGCGCCAGCCCAGCGGCCGCACGCGGAACGCCTTCGTCCGAAAGCGGGCATAGAGCAGCGTCAGATGAGGATGGCAGGGAGAGCGCCTGCCCCGAAAGCCGCCTGCCCGCAGTTCCCGATCCAGCCTGTCGTGAAGCCGGTCAGCCCCGATCACGCTGTCCTGGCCGGTCATGACGAGCGCCGGTTTCTCCAATCCTTGGGCGAAGGTCGCGACTTCGTCGAGCCGCAGCTTGAAGCCATTCTGCCTGACACGCCCCGCCGCGCAGTGCATCAAGGCGAGTTCCTGCGAATCCGGTTCGCGACGTTCAGGCCATCCCCACAGCGTGACGTGGTATTTGCCGATACCGCGTGGATTGCCGGACAGATTGAACCAATTGCGCAGCGCGCGGGCCATATGGTCGGCCGCGGCCGCCGCGACGGGGTTGGGCAGGAGCGCGAAGAAGTAATTCGCCCGTTCGGGCGGCCGGACACCCCGTTCCATGGTCGCCTCCTTCGAAAAGATGGCCGAGGACAGTATTCTAGAACAAATCAGGAACGATCGTAAATCGTGATTTTCCTCTTGCGCCACCGGGCCCGGGACCCGGGGCACACCGCGATTTTGCGCTCGAAGACTGTCATGAGGCATCGCTCTTGAGGCTTGCCGCCAGCCGCATTTCCCTTATATTCGGAATATGCCGAATATATCAAACAAGCCCAGCAAGGATGAGCAACGGTTCGTGGAGGACGTGGCCCGGCTGCTCACGCCCTGGGGCGTGCCGCCCGTCGCGGCTCGCCTTTATGGCTATCTGCTTCTCTGCTCCGACCCCGTCAGCCTCGACCAGATCACCGAGGGCCTCGAGATCAGCAAGAGCAGTGCAAGCGTCGCCGCGCGACTGTTGGAGAGCTACACGCTGGCGCGTCGCCACAGTCAGCCCGGGACAAAGCGTGCGCTCTATGCCGTGGCCGACGACTACGACGTCATGATCCGGCAGCAGAACCGCCTGCTCGACGCCTTGGCCGAACAGCTGAACGCCGGAGCCGAAATCGCCGCGTCCAAAACGGCAAGCGCGCGTCTCGACGAGATGGCCGATTTCTATCGGGTGATGCGTGGCGCCATGGAAGACGCCATGAGCCGCTGGAAGCGTGGCCGGCGACCCCGGTGAGAAACGAACTCCCGCAGCGGCGTATGCCGCGCGGAAGGATCAACAGCTTCGACGCGAGAGGCAGGCAATGAGTCTCGTTCTCAATCTTATCCTCCAGACGATCGTCTGGTTCGGCTTCATGGGCGCGATCATCTTCGGTGCCGCGGGCACGACCGACTATGCCGGCGGCTGGCTCTATCTCGGCCTGATGGTCGCGCTCTCGATCCTGTTTGGGGCGATCATGGCGCGTATCGATCCCGGGCTCCTCAGAGAACGCCTGAAGTCGCCCATGCAGAAGGACCAGCCTCTAGCCGACAAGCTGGTTCTCGTCCCGATCCTGCTCCTCATCTTCGGAGGCATGGGCTTCATGGCAGCCGATGCGGCGCGCTGGCACTGGTCGACCATGCCGCCATCCGTGCAGTGGGCAGGTTGCGCCCTTCTTCTGGCGGCGCTGGTCTTCGTTTACTGGGTCATGCGCACGAACAGCTTCGCGGCACCGGTCGTGAAAATACAAAAGGATCGCGGACAGGCGGTCATCTCGACAGGCCCTTATGCCATTGTCCGCCATCCCATGTATTTCGGCTCGCTCTTCTACATCGCCGGCACGTCGCTCGTGCTCGGCTCGTGGTGGGGACTTGCGACAGTCCCCATCCTCGCCCTCCTGTTCGGCATCCGGATCGGCATCGAGGAGCAGGCGCTGCGGACGGGCCTCGAGGGCTATGAGGACTATGCGCACCGCGTGCGCTGGCGCCTGATACCGCTTATCTGGTGAGACGACTGACCCGCGGTCACTCCCACTCGATCGTGCCGGGCGGCTTGCTGGTCACGTCGTAGACGACGCGGTTGATGCCCTTGACCTCGTTGATGATGCGGGTCGCCGCACGGCCAAGGAAATTCATGTCGAAGGGATAGAAATCCGCCGTCATGCCGTCGACCGAGGTCACCGCGCGCAGCGCGCAGACATGGTCGTAGGTGCGGTAGTCGCCCATCACGCCGACGGTGCGCACCGGCAGCAGCACGGCGAAGGCCTGCCAGATCACGTCGTAGAGGCCCGCCTTGCGGATCTCGTCGAGATAGATCGCATCGGCCTTGCGCAGGATGTCGAGCTTCTCCTTGGTGATCTCGCCGGGGCAGCGGATGGCGAGACCCGGCCCCGGGAAGGGATGGCGGCCGACGAAGGCCTCGGGCAGGCCGAGCTCGCGGCCGAGCACGCGGACCTCGTCCTTGAACAATTCGCGCAGCGGCTCGACGAGCTTCATCTTCATGCGCTCGGGCAGGCCGCCGACATTGTGGTGGCTCTTGATCGTCACCGAGGGGCCGCCGGAGAAGGAGACGCTCTCGATCACGTCGGGATAGAGCGTGCCCTGTGCCAGGAAGTCGGCGCCGCCGATCTTGGCGGCTTCCGCATCGAAGACCTCGATGAAGAGCCGGCCGATGGTCTTGCGCTTGGCTTCCGGATCGGGACCGACCTTCTCCAGCTCGGAGAGGAAAAGCTCCTCGGCCTCAACATGGACGAGCGGGATGTTGTAGTGATCCCTGAACAGGGTCACGACCTGCTCGGCCTCGCCGAGGCGCATCAACCCATGATCGACGAAGACGCAGGTAAGCTGGTCGCCGATCGCCTCATGGATCAGCACCGCAGCCACCGCCGAGTCGACGCCGCCGGAGAGCCCGCAGATGACGCGGCCGCTGCCGACCTGATCCTTGATCTTCTTCTGCATCTCGGCGCGATAGGCCGACATGCTCCAGTCCGGCTTGCAGCCGCAGATTTCGACGACGAAATTGCGCAGCAGCTTGCCGCCATCCGGAGTGTGGACCACCTCCGGGTGGAACATCGTGGTGTAGAAGCGCCGCTCTTCATCGCTTGCCACCGCGAAGGGGGCGTTCTCCGAGGTCGCCTTGACCGAAAAGCCCTGCGGCAATTCGGTGACGCGGTCGCCATGGCTCATCCAGACCGGATAGCGCGCGCCCTTCTCCCAGACGCCTTCGAACAGCTTCGAGGGCGCGACGATCTCGACATCGGCGCGGCCGAACTCGGCGGCGTGTCCGCCCTCGACCTTGCCGCCGAGCTGATGCGCCATGGTCTGCTGGCCGTAGCAGATGCCCATCAGCGGGATATTCGCGGTGAACACCGCCTCCGGCGCGCGCGGGCTACCCTCATCCGGCACGGAAGCTGGGCCGCCGGAGAAGATCACGCCCTTGGGCTTCAGCCGCTGGAACGCCTCGCCCGCCGACTGGAACGGGGCGATCTCGCAATAGACGCCGATCTCGCGGATGCGCCGCGCGATCAGCTGCGTCACCTGCGAGCCGAAATCGATGATGAGGATGGAGTCGTGATGGGGCTGAGCGCTCGTCATCGCGTCCCGTTAGAGCATCGGACCGAAAAGTGGAACCCACTTTTCGGGGCAATCCGATGCGGCCGCAGAGTATGGATCACGCGGGCGCGCGCAATGGCTGCCCCCGCCTCAATCCCCGCGTCGCAGGCAAGCCAGATAGAACCCGTCCGTCCCGGTCCGGCGCGGCGAGAGCTGCAGGCCGAATTCCGTGGCGAAGCGGGCGAGCAGGGAGAAGTCGCTCTCGGCCCCGGTGAGCACGTCGATCGGCGCCACCGCGGCGAAGCCCTGGTGACGGCCGAGGAAGGCGCGGATCGCCTCGTCGTTCTCCTCCGGCAGCATCGAGCAGGTGATATAGGCGATGCGCCCGCCCGGCTTCACCAGCCTGGCGGCGCGGGCCAGCACCTCGGCCTGGTCCTTGATCCGCTCGGCGAGCGCGCCGGGGCGCACGCGCCATTTCGCATCGGGATTGCGCCGCCATGTGCCGGAGCCGGTGCAGGGCGCATCGACCAGAACGAGATCGGCCTGTCCGGCGACATCCGCCAAAGGCTCGTGGCCGCGCGAGCGCGGAATGCGGATATCGACGATGTCGGCGCCCGAGCGCGCCAGCCGGTCATGCAGCGGGGCAAGGCGGCGGCTGTCGAGATCGGTGGCGTAGAGATTGCCGCGATTGGCCATCAGCGCCGCCAGCGCCAGCGTCTTGCCCCCTGCCCCGGCGCAAAGATCGATCACCGTATCGCCGGGCTTCGCGCCGGCGAGCAAGGTCACGAGCTGCGAGCCTTCGTCCTGGATTTCGAAGGCACCGGCAAAGAAGGGGGCTTCAGTCTGGAGCGACGGGCCGCGCCCGTCATGGCCGGGCTGGAAGCGCAAGGCGTCGGGCGACCAGGCGCCCTCTTCCGGCTGAAGATGGGCGAGATCCTTCAGCACCGCCTCGCGGCTGGCCTTGAGCCGGTTGACGCGCAGATCGACGGGAGCGCGCGCCGCCAAGGCCCGCGCCTCCTCCACCGCCATCGCGCCGAACGCCGCCTCGAAGGCGGGCCAGAGCCATTCCGGCACGTCCGCGCGAATCCAGTCGGGCGCATCGTCATCCGAAAGGGCGGTGAGCAGGGCCGTCTCATCGGCGCTGAGCGGCGCGGGCGCGTGGTTCTCGCCGGAGCAAAGCGCGGCGATCTCGGCGAGCGGCAGGCCGCGCAGGCCCATCAGCATGCCCAGCACCAGCGCGCGCGGCTCCTCGGAAGCCATGGCGTAGCTGGAGGAGGCCTTGCGACGCAGCGCGTCATAGACCAGCGAGGCGACGGCCGCGCGGTCCTTGGAGCCGGCGAAGCGGCGCGACAGGCCCCAATCCTTGAGCGCGTCGGCAGCCGGGCGACGGCGCTCGATGATGTCCTGCAGCACCTCGATGGCGGCGCTGATCCGGGCGGCTGGCGTCATGGTCGTTCGATCCTGGCGCGGGCCGCTGGGGCATGGCGCCGCGAAACAAGGGCAAGGTCAGTTTCAACGCATTCCATCATGTCGCTGCGGCATGGGTATCGCGGCGGCATGTTCTTGACGCGGTCGTTTCATAAGCAGAAAGACGATGCAACCGCATGTCGCGGCCAATGGGACACGACACCATGAAAAATGCCGCCCGCCTTGCCGTTCTCGGCCTCTTCGCCTTCGCTCTCGCCGCTTGCGCCACCCAGCCGCAGGCCGATCTGACCCCGCCGCCCGCCAAGCGCCTCGACGCCAAGACCACGCTCGAGAATCACCGCTGAGGTTCCGTTTGGAAACGCCCTGAACCCTCATCCCGAGCCGTCATTCCGCCCGGAATGGCCTCTCGGAGCAGGGTCGAGAGTTTCCAAACAGATTCCTGACGTCCGGTTCGCAGTCGGCCGTCCCCGGCCGGCAGCGCACAGGCGCGAACGCACTTCATGGGGATGTCACATCCCGCGGCCTAGCTTCGCGCGCCCTTTCGCGAGCCGAGGCCCATCATGAAGAAGACGCTGCTTTTCTCGACATCGCTTTTCGCCGCCCTGGCGCTGCAACCGCTGACCGCCGGCGCGCAGTCCGCGCCGACGCTTTCGGGCCAACCGCCTCTCGTCATCGCCCATCGCGGCGCCAGCGGCTATCTGCCGGAGCACACGCTCGAAGGTTACCGGCGCGCCATCGCACTCGGTGCCGACTTCATCGAACCGGACCTGGTCTCGACCAAGGACGGCGTGCTGGTCGTGCGCCACGAGCCGATGCTGAGCGGCACCACCGATGTCGCCGACCGCCCGGAATTCGCCGGCCGCAAGACCACCCGCAAGCTCGACGGCATCGAGACCACGGACTGGTTCGCCAACGACTTCACACTGGCCGAGATCAAGACGCTGCGGGCCAAGCAGGCCTTCGCCGATCGCGATCAGTCGCATAACGGCAAATACGAGATCCCGACCTTCCAGGAGGTGATCGACCTCGCCAAGGCGGAGAGCGCCCGCACCGGCCGGACCATCGGCATCTATCCGGAAACCAAGCACCCGACCTACCACGCCGCGCTCGGCCTCGCCTTCGAGGACAAGCTGCTCGACATGCTCACGGACGCAGGCTGGACGCAGAAGAGCTCCCCGGTCTTCATCCAGAGCTTCGAGACGGCGAACCTGAAATATCTGCGCAAGAAGACGCAGCTCCGGCTCGTGCAGCTCGTCGACGGCGACGGTATCGACAAGGACGGCAAGGTTACGCTGGCCGCCCCTTTCGACCGGCCCTACGACTTCGCGGTGCTCGGCGACAGCCGCACCTTCCCCGACATGCTGTCGCCGGAGGGCCTCAAGGAGATCGCGACCTATGCCGACGGCGTCGGCCCCTGGAAGGTCTATCTGATCGGCGCCCGGCAGACGATCGGCCCGGACGGCAAGCCGAAGGACCTCAACGGCGACGGGAAGATCGACGAGCGCGACCGCAACGTCATCGCGCCGACCAATGTGGTGAAGGACGCGCATGCGGCCGGGCTGGTGGTCCACCCGTGGGCCTATCGCAGCGAGGCGCACCGGCTCGCGGCCGACTACAACAACGACCCGGTTGCCGAATACAAGGCCCATCTGGCGCTCGGCATCGACGGCATGTTCACCGACTTCACCGACCACGCCGTGAAAGCCCGCGACGGCAAGTAGGCCGCAAGGCTTGCCCAGGGAGGAGGCTTCAGGCCTCCTCCTCCATGACCATCTGCGCGATGCGCGGATCACCGTTGAACCGGGTGGCGGCGGCGTGGCCGACCGCGACGGCCGTCACGCAGAGCACGACGGAGGCGACGACGTTGATCGCCGCCCGCACCGTCTCGCCGCTGCGCAACAGGTCGAGCGTCTGCAGGCTGAAGGACGAGAAGGTGGTGAAGCCGCCGCAGAGGCCGACCATCACGAACAGGCGCACGGGCTCGGACACCGGGAAGCGGCCGCTCGCCAGCGTCAGCGTGCCGAAGAAGCCGATGACGAAGGAGCCGGCGATATTGATGAGGATGGTGCCCCAGGGCAGGCTCCCGCTGATCGGCAGCGCAAGCACGGAGATGAGGTAGCGCGCCAGCGTACCGAGCGCGCCTCCGATCATGACGAAAACGACGGTCGAGAAGGACATGCTCGCTTCGGCTCCCTTGTCGACGGGCATGAAAAAACCCGCCTTGCGGCGGGCTCCGGACGGATTCCCACCGCAGTTTCGTGCGGTAGGAGTCATCAGCCCTCACGGGCGGTTTCGGGGGAACTCCATCCCCATCGCCGGTGAGAATAGGATGCCGCGCGGTCCGGCGCAACGGCGTTCGCGGGCGCCGGCCGCATGATTTCCGCATTGGAGCGTGGTGATTTTACCCAGAACCTCCGCCGTCATCCCGGGCTTGACCCGGGATCCATGTCGGAGCGCTTCCGATCAAGGTTCAGGCATGGGTCCGGGATCTTCGCGGAGTTTATCCTTGGGCCGATCGAAGATCGGACCCGAGGGCTGCGTCCGGGATGACTCGCGCTTCCGCCACGACGCAATGCTCGACGAAAAAGAAAAGCGCGCCGGTTTCCCGGCGCGCTTTCGCAATTCGATCTAACCCGACCGTCTCAGTGCAGGATCTGGCTGAGGAAGAGCTTGGTGCGCTCGTGCTGCGGGTTCTTGAAGAACTCGTTGGGGGTGTTCATCTCGACGATCTGGCCGGCGTCCATGAAGATGACGCGGTCGGCGACCTGGCGGGCGAAGCCCATCTCGTGCGTGACGCAGAGCATGGTCATGCCCTCCTCCGCCAGCGAGACCATGGTGTCGAGCACCTCCTTGACCATTTCGGGGTCGAGCGCCGAGGTCGGCTCGTCGAACAGCATGATCTTCGGGCTCATGCAGAGCGAACGGGCGATCGCCACGCGCTGCTGCTGGCCGCCCGAGAGCTGGCCCGGATATTTATGAGCCTGCTCGGGAATCTTGACGCGCTTGAGATAGTGCATGCCGATCTCCTCGGCGTCCTTCTTGGGCATCTTGCGGACCCAGATCGGCGCCAGCGTCAGGTTCTCCAGGATCGTCAGATGCGGGAACAGGTTGAAGTGCTGGAAGACCATGCCGACGTCGCGGCGGATCTCGTCGATCTTCTTGAGATCGTTGGTGAGCTCCGTGCCGTCGACGACGATCTGGCCCTTCTGGTGCTCCTCCAGCCGGTTGATGCAGCGAATCATCGTCGACTTGCCCGAACCGGACGGGCCGCAGATGACCAGCTTCTCGCCGCGGGAGACCTTGAGGTTGATGTCACGCAGCACGTGGAACTCCCCGTACCACTTGTTGACGCCGACCATCTCCACCGCCGTCGCGGTCTTCAACGAGGTCGGCTTCAGCGCTGCCGGGCGGGTGTCGGTGATCTTGGTTTCGGCCATTGCCATGGTTTTTGTCCCTCTCAACGTCTTTGGCCGGCAGCCAGGCGCTTCTCGACCGCAATCGAATATCGCGACATGCCCCAGCAGCACAGGAAATAGAAGATCGCGGCAAAAGCATAGCCCGTCGTCCGCGTCGTCGGCGTCGCCCAGGTCGGATCGACCAGCGTCGCCTGGATTGTGTTCAGGAAGTCGAAGATGCCGACGATCGCGACCAGCGTCGTGTCCTTGAACAGGCCGATGAAGGTGTTGACGATGCCGGGAATGACGATGCGCAGCGCCTGCGGCAGGATGATGAGGCGCATCATCTGCCCGTAGCCGAGGCCGAGCGACATCGCTCCTTCGAACTGCCCCTTCGGAATCGCCTGGAGACCACCACGGATGACCTCCGCCATATAGGCCGAGGCGAAGACCGCGACGCCGATCAGCGGCCGCAGCAGCCGGTCCGGCGAATATTCCTGCGGCACGAAGAGCGGCAGCATGGTGTTCGCCATGAACAGCACCGTGATCAGCGGCACGCCACGCACGAACTCGATGAAGATCACCGAGAGCAGCTGGATGATCGGCAGCCGCGAGCGGCGTCCCAGCGCCAGGACGACACCCAGCGGCAGCGAGAAGACGATGCCGACCGCCGAGATCAGGAAGGTCACCGTCATGCCGCCCCACAGGCCGGTATCGACCCGCGGCAGGCCGAGCTGCTGCTGGATGACGGCGATCAGCCCGAAGACGACGAGCGCCATCAGGATCAGCCGCTTCGGCCGGTAGAAGCGCTGCCAGGGCGACGCCTCGCGCTCCGCCGCCAGCAGCGGCGCAGGAGTCCAGAACGCCAGCGAGGGCACGAAGGACACCACGGCGTAGAGCACCGCCAGCGCGGCACTGAGCAGCAGCAGATTGCGCAGCAGCCCCTCGGCCGTCGCGCCGCCGAGCAGCAGGATGAAGCCGCTGAGCGGCAGGATGATGAAGAAGAAGAAGGCGCCGAGCTTCTTCAGCGGCGCCTTGTTCCAGAGGAGCCAGACGACGCCGAGCGCGAACATCACGAAGACGATGTTGACCCGCCAGCGCTGCGAGACCGGATAGGAGCCGTAGACGAAATACTGGAAACGATCGACCACATAGGGCCAGCACGCGCCGACCGGCCGGCCGATCTTGTCGGCGAGACAGGCTTCGCGGTTCGCACCGGTCCAGACGGCGTCGAGGATGTAGAACCGCACCAGGTCCTCCACCCCGACGATGACGATGTAGAGGCTCACCAGCGTCAGGACCGTGCCCAGCGGGCTGGAGAAGAGGTTCGAGCGGATCCACGCCACCGGGCCGGCCACCGAGAGCGGCGCCGGCTGCTGCGCGAGCGTTTCCCTGCGGACGAAGGCGTTGGGTGCGTTGTCGAGAGTTGCGTCGGTCATCGCTGCGCCCTCACCGTTCCACCAGCGCCATGCGCTTATTGTAGATGTTCATCGCGAACGAGGTCACAAGCGAGATCGTGAGGTAGACCCCCATCGTGATCGAGACCATTTCGACGGCCTGGCCGGTCTGGTTCAGCACCGTGCCCATGAAGACCTGGGTGAGATCGGGATAGCCGATCGCCACCGCCAGCGACGAATTCTTGACGAGGTTGAGGTATTGCGAGGTCAGCGGCGGGATGATGACGCGCATCGCCTGCGGCACGACGACGAGCTTCAGGGTCGGCCCCGACCTCAAGCCGAGCGCGTTGGCGGCTTCCGTCTGCCCTTTCGAGACAGCGAGGATGCCGGCGCGCACGACCTCGGCGATGAAGCCCGCCGTGTAGGTCGACAGGCCGACGAGGAGCGCGACGAATTCGGGGAAGATCTGCAGGCCGCCCGTCAGGTTGAAGCGGCCCTGCTGCGGATACTCGAAGGATAGCGGCTGGCCGGCCAGCAGGAAGACGATCAGGGGCATGCCGATGACCAGGCCGAACGCCACCCAGCCGTTCGGATACTGCTTCCCCGTCTTGGCCTGCTGCCCGCGCGCCCAGATGTAGAACGCGATCGAGCCCGCGATGCCGATGAGGAAAGCGATCACCACCCACTCGAAGGCCGGTGCGAATTGCGGGTTCGGGAAGATGATGCCGCGGTTGTTCAGATAGATGCCGCCGGGCAGCGAGATCGAATTGCGCGCGTCCGGCAAGGGCTTCAGCACCGCGTTGTACCAGAAGAAGAGCTGGAGCAGCAGCGGGATGTTGCGGATGACCTCGACATAGATCATCGCCAGCTTGGCGATGATCCAGTTGCTGGAGAGCCGCGCGACGCCGACCGAGAAGCCGATGATCGTCGCCAGCACGATGCCGAGCGCGGCGACGAGCAGCGTGTTCAGCAGGCCGACGAAAAACGCCTGGCCATAGGTCGAGCCCGAAGCGCTGAAGGGGATGAGCTTCTGGTTGACGTCGAAGCCGGCCGCGTTGTGCCAGAAGCCGAAGCCCGAGGCGATCTTCTGCGCCCGCAGGTTCTCGATGACGTTCGAGGCGGCTGACCAGATCAGGAAGCCGACCACCAGCAGCAGAACGATCTGATAGACATAGCCCCGGATCTTCGGATCGTAGAATAACGACGCCTTGCCGGGTGATACCGTTTCGGTCGGGATGCTCGACACCTGTTACGCCCTTTTTTCTTCGCTTGTTGAGGCCGGCGATCCTGCGGCGGTGCGACTCCACCGAAGGCCGTTGGGTCCGGACCGATTGTCTCTGGTCATTCCTGTCCGTCGTCGATCGCGCTTCCTGCCATGGCGGATGCGCCGCGCCTGTGACGCCCTGTCGCCAAGGCGTGCGGGTACCGCCTCGCCGGCCCATCCGCCGGGCTCGGCTGCGAAGAAACCGGCCGCGCTCGCAGCCTCTCGATCGAACTCTTCATCGTCATTCCCCTGTCGGAGCGGGTTGGTCCCGCTCTCGCCGCGTTCATAGCAAGTCCCGGACCACCTTTCCGGCGGTCTTCTTGTTTCAATCCGGCAACCCGAGGCTCCCGGCCGTTCGGCGCCCCTGCCTCCTGCGCCGGCCGATTTCAGCGCACCGGCGGCGCGTAATGCAACCCACCTCCGGTCCAGAGCGCGTTCAGACCCCGCTCGATCCCCAGCCGCGAGCCGCGGCCGAGGTTGCGCTCGAAGGATTCCCCATAATTGCCGACATGGCGAACGATCCGGTAGGCCCAGTCGCGCGAGAGCCCGAGCGCTCCTCCGAAATCGCCTTCGAGGCCGAGAAGACGGCGGACATCCGGCCGCTCGGAGGCCCGCATCGCTTCCACGTTGTTCTGGCCCACGCCGAGCTCCTCCGCATCGAGCATGGCGAACAGCGTCCACTTCACCAAGCCGAACCAGCCTTCGTCACCCTGCCTCACCACCGGCCCGAGCGGCTCCTTCGAAATCGTCTCGGGCAGGATGACATGATCCTGCGGCGCGGCGAGCCTGCTGCGCTGGATCGCGAGCCCGGCCCGATCATAGGCATAGGCGTCGCAACGGCCGGCCCCATAGGCATCGACCGTCTCGTCGCTGCCGCGATAGGTGACGATCTCGCTGCGCAGGCCGTGACGGCGAAAGAAATCGGCGACGTTGAGCTCCGTGGTGGTGCCCTGCTCGGCGCAGATCGTGGCGCCGCCGAGCTGCGTGGCGGAGGCGATGCCGAGCGCCTTGCGGACCATGAAGCCCTCGCCGCCGTAGAAATTGATCCCGGCGAAACGCAGCCCCAGCGCCGTGTCGCGCGTCATCGACCAGGTCGAGCTGCGCGACAGGAGATCGACCTCCCCCGTCTGCAAGGCGGTGAAACGGTCCTGCGAGGAGAGCGGCACGAAGCTCACCCTGGCCGGATCGTCGAAGATCGCGGCGGCCAGCGCGCGGCAGAGATCGACGTCCAGCCCGGTCCAGTTGCCCCGGCTGTCAGGCATGGAGAAGCCGGGCAGCGATGGCGCGACGCCGCAGAGGATCGTCCCGCGGGCCTTCACCTGCGCCAGCAGATCGCCCTTCGCCAGGGCCTCCGGGGCGATGATCGCCGCGGCGGCAGTCAGCGCAAAGATATGGGCTATCCTCGCTGTTCCCATGGCAAAACCGGTCGTTGCGGCCGATGAGCGGCCGATGTCGTCGCGGTCCGCCCGGGCCATGGCCCAGATCATGGCGCCGGGCGATATCGCGAAGAGGCGCCGGACGATCCGGCGCCTCCCGATGGCACGCTCAGCGAACCGGCGGAGCGTATTGCAGGCCGCCCTTGGTCCAGAGCGCGTTCTGGCCGCGGGCGATCTTGAGCAGCGAGCCCTGGCCGACGTTCTTCTCGAAGGACTCGCCGTAGTTACCCACCAGCTTGACGATCCGGACGACCCAGTCCGTGGTCAGGCCGATCTGCTCGCCGAACTTGCCCTCGGTGCCGAGCAGACGCTTGATCTCCGGATTGTCGGACTTCACCTGCTGGTCGACATTAGCCTTGGTGACGCCGAGCTCCTCGGCGTTCAGCATCGCGTAGCCAACCCACTTCACCAGGTTGAACCACTGCGGGTCATTGTTGCGGACGGAGGGGCCGAGCGGCTCCTTGGAGATGATCTCCGGCAGAACGATGTGATCGTCCGGGGCGGCGAGCTTCAGGCGCTCGGCATAGAGGCCCGAGGCGTCCGTGGTGAAGGCGTCGCAGCGGCCGGCATCATAGGCCTTGATGGTCTCGTCGGCGGTCGCGAAGGCCACGACCTCGTATTTCAGGTTGTTGGCGCGGAAGTAGTCGGCGAGGTTGAGTTCCGTCGTCGTGCCCTGCTGCGTGCAGACCGAGGCGCCGTTGAGCTGCAGCGCCGAGTTCACGCCGAGCTTCTTGCGAACCATGAAGCCCTGGCCGTCATAGTAGTTGACGCCAGTGAAGGCGATGCCGAGCGACGCGTCGCGGGTCATCGTCCAGGTCGAGTTGCGGACGAGCAGATCGACCTCGCCGGACTGGAGCGCGGTGAAGCGATCCTTGGCCGAAAGCGGGATGAACTTGACCTTGGCCGGATCGTTGAAGATCGCAGCGGCCACGGCGCGGCAGACGTCGACGTCGAGGCCGGTCCAGTTGCCCTGCGCGTCCGGCACGCCGAAGCCGGCGAGGCCGGGATTCGAGCCGCAGTTCAGGATGCCGCGCTGCTTGACCTGCGCGAGTGTGGCCTGGGCCGAGGCGCCCGTTGCGGAAATCGCGAGCCCGGCTCCTGCAAAGAGGGCGGCTGCCAAAAGCTTTTTCATCGTAACTCTCCCGTTGAAACAAGCATACCGGAGGATCCGGACACGCTCGAAAATCCGGTTCGCCGCTGGCGGCTCCCAAACCGCTCTGTCGTTCCCAGCAATGAGGCGGCGTCCCCTTAAACAAGTCGATTGCCAGAGCGACCCATGAGCGTCAAGCAACGGCCATCCGCCGCAGCCGCCACTTGTTCGCCACAATCATCACATGCGAACTTGGCAAGACGGTCAAGCCCGGCCGCCTCGCCTTCCGCTCCAGCCGCATCGGTTCCATGAAAAAGCTGCCCTCCTCTGAATTTGCCCGCCTCGGCACACGGACCCGCCTCGCCCTCGCCGGCCGCGACCCCAGCGACAGCTACGGCTTTGTCAATCCTCCTATCGTACGAGGCTCCACGGTCATCTATCCGAACACCGAGGACTTCCTCGCCCGGAAGGCGCGCTACACCTATGGCACCCATGGCAACCCGACGCTCGACGCGCTCGAGGCCGCGGCCAACACCATCGAGGGCGGCGCCGGCGTCGTGGTGACCCCCTCGGGGCTGCTCGCCTGCACCCTGCCCTTCCTCGCCTTCCTCTCCGCCGGCGACCATGTGCTGGTGACGGACAGCGTTTACCGGCCGACGCGCAATTTCTGCGATTCCTTCCTGAAGCGGATGGGCGTCGAGGTCAGCTATTACGACCCGCTGGTCGGGGCCGACATCGCCAAGCTGTTCCAGCCGAACACCAAGGCGGTCTGGACCGAGGCCCCCGGCTCCCAGACCTTCGAGATGCAGGACATCCCGGCCATCGCCAAGGCCGCCGCCGCGCGCGGCATCCTGACGATGATGGACAACACCTGGGCGACGCCGCTCTATTTCGACAGCCACGCCTTCGGCGTCGACATCTCGGTCCAGGCCGGCACGAAATACTATGCCGGCCATTCCGACGTGCTGATCGGCACGATCTCGGCCCGCACGCCCGAGCTCTACAAGACCCTGCGCAAGGCCTGGGAAGAGCTCGGCGTCATCGTCGCACCGGAGGACGCCTTCCTGACGCTGCGCGGCATGCGGACGATGGCGATCCGCCTCAAGGAGCAGATGCCGGCCGGAATCGAGATGGCGAAATGGCTGCAGGCGCGCCCGGAGATCGCCCGCGTGCTGCATCCGGCGCTGCCGGAAGATCCTGGCCATGCCCTCTGGAAGCGCGACTTCACCGGCGCCTCCTCGCTCTTCGCCTTCGAGTTCGCGCCGGTCTCGATGAAGGCGGTCGCCGCGATGTTGGACGGGCTCACGCTGTTCGGCATGGGCGCCTCCTGGGGCGGCTATGAGAGCCTCGTCCTGCCCTTCGACTGCCGCGCCTACCGCACGGCGACGACGCCCGACTACAAGGGGCCGACGGTGCGCATCCATATCGGGTTGGAGAACCTCGAAGACCTCAAGGCCGATCTCGAAGCGGGCTTCGCCCGGCTGAAGGCTGCGAGCTGAGAGAAATAGCCGTGATGCCCGGGCTTGACCCGGGCATCACGCGAAGCGGGGCTTCGACCCCGGTTCTGCAAGAGATTCTCGGGTCGGCGCTTCGCTCCGCCCGAGAATGACGCGAGCCTCGATCCCCGGCGTCAGACCCGCCCGATCTCGTAGTCCCGCGCCAGGAGCTTCGCGAGCTGCTTCAGCCGCCCCTCGACGCGCTCGCTCGCCAGCGCCGCGAGATCGTCGGGCAGGCGCAGCACGAGGCGCCTGTCGACGCAGAGCGCCGGAATGCGCGGCAGGATGCCGGCCATGCCGGCCGAGAGCAGATAGCCGACCCGGAAGATCGCGCCGATCAGGACCGCCCGCTCGAACAGAGCCGGCGGCAGCAGCGTCCTGAGACCATCGGCCGCAGGCGAGGACGCCTTCAGCCCGGCATAGCGAAGGAAGATCGTCAGCGCCAGGAAGGCGCGGCCGACATGGTCGATGCCGGTGAAATAGGCATGGGCGATGACGTTCATGCTCTGCTCGCCGCGATAGTCGGGATGGGCGCGCCAGCCGATATCCGACAGCAGGCAGACGGCCTCGACCAGCCGCGCCGAGGGTTCGTCCTGCGGCAGACCCGCCGTCTCCATGATCGCCTTGGTCCAGTCGATCAGCTCGGCCGCGTGGCGTGGATCGCGGGCGCGCAGGAGATTGTAGTCGCGCGCCGCCTGCAGGAGCGGATCGGCCGCTCGCTCCTCGGCAGAGAGCTGCTCGTGCAGCAGGCCCTCGCGCACGCCCTGGGCGGAGATGACGATGTTGCGCGGCTTGCCGCGCTTGATCAGCTCGTCCAGCACCAGTGCGCCATAGGCCAGCAGCGGGCGGCGCGCCGAGGAGACGGCGTCGATCGCATCGAGCACCGAGGCGTCGGCGCGCTCGACCAACCTGACGAAATCGGCCGCATCCCGGGGCGGGATGGCGTAGCCGTGCATGACGTTGAGGGGATAATTGGCCCGGCGCTGATGCAGCGTCGCGAGGGCACGCCAGGTGCCGCCGACGGCGTAGAAGTCCCGCCCCTTCATGGCGGCGAGCTGGGGCAGCTTGTCGAGCTCGTCCTTGACGATCTTCTCGGCCGCCTTCAGCGAGCCCTTCGAGCGGTCGAGCAGCGCCAGGCCGCCGAGCGGCACGCTGGCGCCCTTCCCGACTTCGCCGCGCTTCACGGAGATCAGCTCGAGGCTGCCGCCGCCGAGGTCGCCAACCACCCCATCGGGCTCGTCGAAGCCGGAAATGACACCGAGCCCGGACAGCACCGCTTCGCGCCCGCCCGAGATCAGCTCGATCGGCTGGCCGATCGCCTGCTCCGCCCGGGCGATGAATTCGGGGCCGTTCTCGGCATAGCGCGCGGCGGCGGTGGCGATGACGCGGAGCTCGCCGACATGCATCGCCTCGCAGAGGATGCGGAAGCGCACCAGCGCGGCGATCGCCTTCTCGATGGCGTCCTCGGCCAGGCGGCCGGTCGTGGCGACCTGCCGGCCGAGCCCGGCCATCTCCTTCTCGTTGAAGACCTGCGACGGTGCCCGAACGAGCATCTCGTAGACGACGAGACGAACCGAGTTCGAGCCGATATCGACGATGGCGATGGTGTCGCCGAGCGCCAGACGGCCGGGCGCGTGCTGCAATTCAGGCCTTACGGCCTCCCTTGCGGGAAAGGGCACGGGGACTGGAACTGGAGAGCGATTTTCCACGACCGGACAGACTCGGATTTGTCATGAAGTAATTATGCGCATTGAACGGTTCTTCGTTCGGCGCCGGGACAATGCGGCGCGAGCCGCCATCGGGCAGGATCGTCCAGCTCTGCTCATTGTCGAGCAGGTTGGCGAGCATGATCTGATCGAGCAATTGCTGGTGCACCGTCGGGTTCAGGATCGGCGTCAGCGCCTCGACGCGACGGTCGAGATTGCGCGGCATCAGGTCGGCGGAGGAGATGTAGACCTTCGCCTTGGGCGAAGGCAAGCCATGGCCGGCGCCGAAGGCGTAGATGCGGTTGTGCTCCAGGAAGCGGCCGATGATCGACTTGACCCGGATATTCTCCGACAAACCGGGCAGGCCTGGCCGCAGGCAGCAGATGCCGCGCACGACGAAGTCGATCTCGACGCCGGCCCGGCTGGCGTCATAGAGCGCGTCGATGATCTCGGGATCGACCAGCGAGTTGCACTTGCCCCAGATCGCGCCCTTGCGGCCGGCCTTCACATGCGCGACCTCCTCGGCGATGTCGCCGAGCAGGCGCTTCTTCAGGTTCGTCGGCGAGACGGCCATGCGCTCCAGCCCGGCCGGCTCGGCATAGCCGGTGATGAAGTTGAAGACGCGCGCGACGTCCTGCGAAAGCACCGGATCGGCGGTGAAGAAGGACACGTCGGTGTAGATGCGCGCCGTGATCGGATGGTAGTTGCCGGTCGCGATATGGCAGTAGCTGACGAGCTGGCCGGCCTCGCGCCGCACGACCAGTGACAGCTTGGCATGGGTCTTCAGCTCGATGAAGCCGTAGACGACCTGGACGCCGGCGCGCTCCATCTCCTTGGCCCAGCGGATGTTCGCTTCCTCGTCAAAGCGGGCCTTGAGCTCGACCAGCGCGGTCACCGACTTGCCGGCCTCGGCGGCCTCGGTCAGCGCCTTGACGATCGGCGAGTTCGAGGAGGTGCGGTAGAGCGTCTGCTTGATCGCGACGACATTGGGGTCGCGCGCCGCCTGCTGCAGGAACTGCACCACGACGTCGAAGCTCTCATAGGGGTGATGGACCAGCAGGTCCTTCTGCCGGATCGCGGCGAAGCAGTCGCCGCCATGCTCGCGGATGCGCTCGGGAAAACGGGCGTTGTAGGGCCTGAACTTGAGGTCCGGCCGGTCGACGCTGACGAGCTGGGCAAGCTCGTTCAGGCCGATCATGCCGTTGACCTCGACGACCTCGTCGCTGTCGACCTTGAGCTCGCGCACGATCATCCGGCGCAGATGGTCGGGCATGCCGGTCGAGAGTTCGAGCCGGATGACGACGCCGAGGCGCCGCTGCTTCAGCATGGTCTCGAAGACGCGGACGAGGTCCTCCGCCTCCTCCTCGATATCGAGGTCGGAGTCGCGGATGACGCGGAAGGAGCCGGTGCCCTTGACCTCGTAGCCGGGGAAAAGCTTGGCGATGAAGAGCGAGACCGCATCCTCGAGGGTGATGAAGCGGTGCAAACCTTCGCGGGCGAGATCGGGCAGCTCGATGAAGCGGTCGATCTTGATCGGCACGCGGATCAGCGCGTCGAGCTGGCGCCCGTCGCTGAGGCGCTCCAGCGCGAGCGCGACGGTGAAACCGAGATTCGGGATGAAGGGGAAGGGATGGGCCGGGTCGATCGCCAGCGGCGTCAGCACCGGGAAGACGTAATTGAGGAAATAATCCTCCAGCCAGATCCGGTCCTGCGAACCGATATCGGCCGGACCGAGCAGATGGATGCGATTTTCGTGCAGCTCATGGCGCAGTTCGACCCAGCGCGCCTGCTGGTCGTCGGTCAGGGCCGAAACCGCATTGCCGATCTCGACGAGCTGCTCGGCCGGGGTGAGCCCGTCCTGGCTGGGGGTGACGACGCCGGCCTTGAGCTGCTCGCGCAGGCCCGAGACGCGGACCATGAAGAACTCGTCGAGGTTGTTGGCCGAGATCGAGAGGAAGCGCAGCTGCTCCAGCAGCGGATGGCTGCGGTTCGACGCCTCCTCCATGACCCGGCGGTTGAACTGCAGCCACGAGAGCTCGCGATTCATGAAGCGCGCCGGCTGCCGGCGCAGCGGCAATGCGTCCGAATCCCCCGTCGCCCTATCCGGCATGTCGGGCATGTCGGCCGCGATCTCCGTGGTCATGCGCTTGGTCCGTACCCTTACCCTGGTCGTCGTCCTGCTCGTGCGTCTCATGGGGCGTTGTGAAGCCATCCTACCGTGACGGTTCGATGACAAGCGACATGAATCGCTGTCGGAAAAGGTTAGCAGGCATCGGCCGCCGGCCATAGATATGAGGCTTCACGGGGCGCCCGGCAGCCCCCGCGATCGTCAGCAGGCCGCTCAGCCCGGCTCCTGCGGGAACAGCTCGGCCAGCACCTCCTGCACCAGCGGGCGCGTCACGCGCCGGCCGCGCTCCAGCGCCACCCGGTCGAGCCGGTCCACGACCTGCCGCGCGGCGGCGAAGGAGCGCTCCATCCTGAGCGCCAGCGTATCGATGACCGCCGTATCGACCACGAGCTGGCGATCGATGAAGAGCTTGACCAGCACGGCGCAGAGCAGCCCGTCATCCGGCGGTTCGATGGTGGCGCTCGGTGCCAACCGCAGGCGCGAGAGCAGGTCCGGCACGCGCAGGCCCCAGAGATCGGGCGGCGTGCGCGCCGTCAGCAGCAGATGGCCGCCGCGCGCCTTGATCGCGTTCATCAGATGGAACAGCGCCGGCTCGTCGAAGGGGCCGGCATCGCAATCCTCGATCACGAGCGCGCCGCCCGAGACCAGATGCGGCACCTTCTCGTCAGCCAGATCACGCGCGGGAATTGTCCAGGCATGGGCCATGCGGGCCCAGATCGCGGCGAGATGGGTCTTGCCCGCGCCTTCCGGTCCCGTCAGGCGCAGCCAGGCATCGGGCCAGCGCGGCCAGCTTTCGACCAGCCCGTAGGCCGCCTCGTTCGAGGGGCCGACGAGGAAATCCTCGACGCCGTGGCGGCTGTCGACCGGCAGGTCGAAGGCGAGCTGGCGCGGGCGCGAAGGCGCGTCTGACATGGGCGGCTCAGCGCTCGATCTCGATCGTCACATCGGCCTTCGCCGGGTTCGGATGAATGCCGCGATAGAGATTGCTGGCGAGATACTGCCTGAGGGCGAAGCGGCAGAGCACGCCGATCACCGCCGCCAGCGGCACCGCCAGCAGCAGGCCGACGAAGCCGAAGAGCGAACCGAAGGCGAGCAGCGCGAACATCAGCCAGACCGGATGGACGCCGATCGAGTCGCCGACGAATTTCGGCTGGAAGATGTTGCCCTCGAGGAACTGCCCGACCAGGAAGACGCCGAGCGTCGCCAGCGGCCAGGTCCAGTCCGGCCAGAACTGCACCGTCGCGACGCCGACCGAGAGCACGAGCCCGGTCAGCGAGCCGACATAGGGAATGAAGGAGAGGAAACCCGAGATGATGCCGATCAACGCGCCGAAATTGACGCCGACGACGCTCAGCCCGATGGCGTAAAATGCGCCCAGCAGCAGGCAGACCAGCGCCTGCCCGCGCAGGAAGCCTGCGATGGCGGTGTCCATCTCGCGCACCAGCCCGCGGATGGTCTTGCGATGGTCGCGCGGCAGCCAGCTATCGACGGTCGCGACCATGCGATCCCAGTCGACCAGCAGATAGAAGGCGATGACCGGCGTCAGCACCAGCAGCGAAAAGACGCCGACGATCGCGGTGCCGCCGCTCCAGAGCGATTGCAGCAGGCCGCCAACCCATTTCGTCGCCTGGCCGACGAGGTCGCCCAGCGAACTCTGCGCCTGCTTGGCAAGATCGCCGCCGCCGAAGCGCTCGAGCCAGGGCGCGCCCTTTTCGAGCACGAGCGACTGCAGTTTCGCCGCATCCCCGGGCAGCCGCGCCACCAGCCCGGCGAGCTGCTGGCCGAGCAGCGGCGCGAGCAGGATCAGCACCAGCGCGAAGATCAGGATGAAGACGACGAGGATGACGATGGTCGCGGCAAGGCGGCTCATCCCGAGGCGCTCCAGCCGGTCGGCCAGCGGATCGAGCAGATAGGCAAGCGCCAGCGCCGCGATGAAGGGCAGCAGGATGTCCCTGAGCAGCACCAGGAACAGCACGAAGACGAAGAGGGAACCCAGCCAAAAGCCGATCTGGCGCTGTAAGGTCATCCATCAGCCTCTTCGCGTCTTCGGCGGGAAGACGAGCAACTCTATACGTGGTCCGGCGGTTCCCGGCCAGCGCGGGCGGTCTCGGCCGATCCCGCCATGTGCCGCAGCCAGAAGGCGAGATAGGCCGCCATCGAGGCCAGCGTCAACAAGGCGACAACCAGCTCGCCGACCGTGCCGGCGGGACCGGGATCGATGCCGAAGGCGCGCGAGCCGAGCGCCAGCGCGGCAAAGGCGATCTGCGCGGCGGTGTTGAGCTTACTGACGATAAAGGGGGCGATCGTGACCGGCCGGTCGAGCAGCCAGGAGAGCAGCACCGCGGCCACGATCATGATGTCGCGCGCCACGACCAGGACGACGAGCCAGAACGGAATCGCGCCGACCACCGCGAGCGTGATGTAGATCGAGACGATCAGCGCCTTGTCGGCGATGGGATCGAGATAGGCGCCGAGCTCGCTCGCCATGCCGCAGCGCTTGGCGAGGAAGCCGTCGACGGCATCGGATACGCCGGCGACGACGAAAATGACGAAAGCGGCGTCCCAGCGCGCATTGACGATCATCACGATGACGAGCGGCACCAGGAAGAGCCGGCCGAGCGTGATCAGATTCGGGATCGTCATGGGTGCAGCTTCGCTCAGCATCACGCGCAATGCCAGCCCGGCCACTCATGACATCCGTTTCCTCGCGCCGTCATCCCGCGTTGGCCCAGGCATGGATCCCGGGTCTCTCTTTCGGTCGCCCGGAATGACGCAAGATGGCGATGATAAAGCCAATAAAGCCCGTTCCAAGCCTTGCCAGCCGGGGCGTGCTTGCCTATCGCTCCCGCGAACAGGAACAAAGGCGAGACCGCAATGAGCAAGCCCGGCGCAAACGGACTGACCTATGCGCAGGCAGGTGTCGATATCGACGCCGGCAATGCCATGGTCGACGAGATCAAGCCGCTGGTGCGCGCGACGCGCCGGCCGGGCGCGGACGCCGAGATCGGCGGTTTCGGCGGGTTGTTCGATCTCAAGGCCGCCGGCTTCAACGACCCGATCTTGGTCGCCGCCAATGACGGCGTCGGCACCAAGGTGAAGATCGCCATCGAAAGCGGGCTGCATTCGACCATCGGCATCGATCTCGTGGCGATGTGCGTCAACGACCTGATCGTGCAGGGCGCCGAGCCCCTGCTCTTCCTCGACTATTACGCCACCGGCAAGCTCGACCCGAAGGTCGGCGTCGAGATCGTGCGCGGCATCGCCGATGGCTGCCGCCAGGCCGGCTGCGCGCTGATCGGCGGCGAGACCGCCGAGATGCCCGGCATGTATGCCGAAAAGGATTACGACCTCGCCGGCTTCGCCGTCGGCGCGGCCGAGCGCGGTGCGCTTCTGCCCCGCGAGGACCTGAAGCCGGGCGACGTGGTCTTCGGCCTGCCCTCCTCCGGCGTGCATTCGAACGGCTATTCGCTGGTGCGCCGCATCGTCGAGCTCAGCGGCCTCGGCTGGGAGGCCCCTGCCCCCTTCGCCCCCGAGAAGAACCTCGCCGAAGCGCTGCTGGAGCCGACGCGGATCTATGTGAAGCCGCTGCTGCAGGCGCTGAAGGCGACCGACGGCATCAAGGCGCTCGCCCATATCACCGGCGGCGGCTTTCCCGACAATATCCCGCGCGTGCTGCCGGAAGGGCTCGGCGTCGCACTCGACCTCGCCTCAATCCCGGTGCCGCCCGTCTTCGGCTGGCTCGCCAAGATCGGCGGTGTCGCCGAGCGCGAGATGCTGCGCACCTTCAACTGCGGCATTGGCATGATCGTGGCGGCCGATGCGGCGAAGGCCGACGAGGTTCTTGCGGCGCTCAAGGCCGCCGGCGAGGCGCCGGTCAGGCTCGGCGAGATCGTGCCGGCCGCGGAAGGCGAGGAGCCGGTCAGCTATCGCGGCAAGCTCGCGCTGTGAGCATGGCGGCTCGCCGCAAACTCGTCGGAGTGCTGATCTCCGGGCGCGGTTCCAACATGGTTTCGCTGGCGGAAGCCGCGCAGGCGCCGGACTATCCGGCGCAGATCGCGCTCGTGCTCTCGAACATTCCCGACGTCGCGGGGCTCGACCGGGCGCGTGGCTTCGGCATCGCGACCGCGACCGTCGATCACCGCGCCTTCGGCAAGGACCGCGAGGCCTTCGAGCGCGCGATGGACGAGGTGCTGCGCGTCAACCAGATCGATCTGGTCGTGCTCGCCGGCTTCATGCGCATCCTGACGCCCTGGTTCGTGACGCGCTGGGAAGGCCGGATGATCAACATCCACCCCTCGCTGCTGCCGCTGTTCAAGGGCACGCATACGCACCGACAGGCTCTGGAAGCCGGCGTCGCCGAGCATGGCTGCTCGGTTCATTTCGTCGTGCCGGAGCTCGATGCCGGCCCGGTCATCTTGCAGGCGAAGGTACCGGTCCTGCCCGGCGACGACGAGGACAAGCTGGCGCAGCGCGTCCTTGCCGAGGAGCACAAGCTCTATCCGGCGGCGCTGGCCGAGGTCGCTTCGGGCCGGGCCAGACTCGAAGGCGGGGTCGTCATCCGCGGCTGAGAGGCGGCTGCGCCCTCGGCGTTCGCCGGCATCCCGCCGCCCTCGCGCTTGCAGCGCTCCCATTCCTCGCGCGTCTTCTCCTCCTCCTTCTGCCAGCGGCGGAAGAGATCGGCGCGGCGGGCGGGGTAACGCTCCTCCAGCGCGACGAGGCCGGTCATACGGTCGGTGCGGAAATGGCGAAAGGCCTGCCGAAGCTCGCACCAGGCGATGACGATGCGGACGCGCTCGTAGAAGGTCATGCCGATCGGCCAGATCATGCGCTGCGTCGCATGGCCGCTTTCGTCGCTGTATTCGATCGAGAGCTTGCGGCCGTTGCGGATCGCGGCGCGCACAGCCGCGACATCGACCTGATCGACCGGCAGCTCGCCCGGATGGGAGGCCGCGAACAAGGCGCCGTCGAGCAGGATCGGCTTCAGATGGGCCGGCAGCACGGCCGCAACCTTGCTGACGACATCCTCGGCCGCTCGCGCGAGCACCGGGTCCGCCCGCTCGCTCAGCCAGCGCATGCCGACGAGCACGGCCTCGATCTCGTCGGGCGAGAGCATCAGCGGCGGCAGGTCGAAACCGGCGTCGAGCACATAGCCGATGCCGGCCTCGCCGCGCACAGGCACGCCCTGGCGCACCAAGGCGCCGATGTCGCGATAGACCGTCCGCACGGAGACATCGAGCTCGGAAGCCAGAGTCTCGGCGGTGACGGGGCGCCTGCGGCGACGCAGGCTCTGGATCATGTCGAGCAATCGTTCGGCGCGCTGCACGGCATTATCTCCCTACCCGGCCTCGTAGCTGCGGCATCATGGCCCAGCCGGGGTGACAACTTCTGTCAGGAGCGTGTCAGCAGCAAGGCGGGAGGTATCGAAGGCGCGGGATCCCCTCTCCTGAAAGGAGAGGGGTAGGGGTGAGGTGTAGGTCGTTTGACCAGTAAGGCACAAACCTCGCAGCAGCAGCCGTCAGGTCACGGCCACAACGTCCAGCGGCCTTCCCCTCACCCTGCCCTCTCCCTCCGGGAGAGGGTTCCCCGCGCTATCCGAGAAACGGCATTGCCGCACCGACCAAAAACGCCACTCGGCTCAGATCGGCCGCTTCAGCTTGCACTGGTCGATGAAGCGGAGGCCCTTTTCGCGGGCCGTGTCGTTGAAATAGCCGGTGTCGCGGAAGGCCTGGATCTCGTCCTTGCTCATGGCATTGACGGTGCCCTTGGCGTAGCAGCTGCAGGGCGTGTGCACCGCCTCGCGCGTCGTGTTGAGCAGGCGCGACTGGGTGATCAGGCAGGCGTCGAAGGCACGGAGCTGAATCATGTAGGGCGTCAGATTCTTCGCGGTCGGGTCCGGCGGAGGCAGCGCCGTGGAGCTGCTCGCGGCATAGGCCGAGGCGCCCAACAGCATCGAGAATCCACCGGCCAGAACGACCGCACCCAACCGCCGCATCATCATGACTTGCCCGTCCTTCGAGAAGAAGCGGTCGCATGGATCCCGGCGCCGCCACGCCTCCGCATGACACAGATGCATGAAAGGTCAAGAGGCTCCGAAGCTTGTCAGGCCTTCCGGATCCACACCTTGTTGTCATGGAAGGCGGCACCGCCGAAAGGCGCCGGCGAATCGGCGCCGGTCAGGGTGTTGATGCCGCGACCGTGCTGATGGGCCGCATTGGGCCAGATCGACTCGGCGATGACCACGCCGCGTACCAGCCCTGCGAAGATCGCCGCGGTCAGATGGACCGTGCCGCGCCGGTTGCCGACGACGACTTCGTCGCCGGCCGCGATGCCGAGCCCGGCCGCATCGTCCGGATGCAGCATCAGCGTCGGCTGCCCCTCCTTCTTCAGCGAGCCTGGCGTCTCATTGAAGGTCGAATTAAGGAAGCTGCGCGCCGGGCTGGTGGCGAGGCGGAAAGGATGCTCGTCATCGGCGAGCTCGATGACGTCCCACTGATCGGGTAGCGCCGGCAGCCGGTCATAAGGACCAACGAGGCCGTCATTGGCGTTCGGCACCTTCGGCCAGTCCGGCTTGAAGTGGAACTTGCCGTCGCGATGGCCGAATCCCTTCAGGTAATGCGCCGTCTCGAAATCCGGCTGTACGTCGAGGAAATCATTCGCGATCAGCTCGTCCAGCGTACCGCGCCCGCTCTCGCGCAGCGTCCAGTCGACGATTTCGCGCGGGGTCATGGCGAAGCCGCGATGCTCGGCGCCCAGCCGCTGCGCCAGCGCCGAGACGACCTCATGGTTCGAGCGGCACTCGCCCGGCGGCTCGATCAGCTTGCCGCCCCACATGATGTGCTGGTGGCCGCCGCCTTGGTAGAGATCGTCATGCTCCATGAACTGCGTCGCCGGCAGGACGATGTCGGCCATGGCCGCCGTCTCGGTCATGAACTGCTCGTGGACGACGGTGAACAGGTCCTCGCGGGCAAAGCCCTGCTTGACCAGCTCCTGCTCGGGCGCGACCGAGACCGGGTTGGTGTTCTGGATGAAGAGCGCCTTGACGGGGCCGCCATCGCGCAGGGCCGGCGCATCGCCGGTCAGGACGCGGCCGATCTGCGACTGGTCGAGCTGGCGCACGCCGCGCTCCATGGTGTCGAGCCCCTCGATCAGGCTCTTGCGCCATTTGTAGATGCCGCTGTTGCTGTGGAAGGCGCCGCCGCCCTCGTACTGCCAGGCTCCCGTCACCGCCGGCACCGACAGCGCCGCATGCATCGAGACCGCGCCGTTACGCTGGCGCGCGAAGCCGTAGCCGAGGCGGAAGAAGCTCCGCTTGCGGGTGCCGACCAGCGTGGCGAATTCCTCGATCTCGGCGACGCTCAGCCCGGTGATCGCCGCCGCCCATTCCGGCGTGCGCGTGGCGAGATGGGCTTCCAGCTCGTCGGGGCAGTCGGTATGGGCAGCGAGATAGTCGCGGTCGGCATGGCCGTCGCGGAAGAGGACATGCATCACCGCGCAGGCGAGCGCCGCGTCGGTGCCGGGCTTCAGGACGAGCGCGAGATCGGCCTGCTGCAGCGTGGCGTTGCGGTAGATGTCGATGGCGACGATCTTGGCGCCGCGCTCCTTCCGCGCCTTGATGGCGTGGTTCATGACGTTGACCTGGGTGTGCACGGCGTTGGTGCCCCAGATCACGACGCAGTCCGACTTCGCCATCTCGCGCGGATCGACGCCGGCGAGACGGCCCGTGCCGGCGATGAAACCGGTCCAGGCGGTCGTCGTGCAGATGGTCGAATACTGGCCCGAATAGCGCTTGGCGTGGCGCAGGCGGTTGATGCCGTCGCGCATCACCAGCCCCATCGTGCCGGCGTAGTAATAGGGCCAGACCGCCTCGGGGCCATGCTCGGCCTCGATGGCGAGGAAACCGCGCGCGATCTCGTCGAGCGCCTTGTCCCAGGAGATGCGCTCGAACTGCCCTGCCCCCTTCGGGCCGACGCGCTTCAGCGGGTGCAGCAGCCGGTCGGGATGGTGGATGCGCTCGGCGTAGCGGGCGACCTTGGCGCAGATCACGCCGTCGGTATAGCTCTGGCGCTTGGAGCCGCGCACGCGGCCGATGCTGCGCCCGTCGAGAACCTCGACCTCGAGCGAGCAGGCGGAAGGGCAGTCATGCGGGCAGACCGAGGGACGGATCTCGACGCGGGGCATCTGGTTCATGGAGTGGTTCTAATCCATCGCGTGGCGGCGCGGGAGCCGAAATTCGCGACAGGCCGCATGCGTAAGAAGCCGTCAACGCTAACCGCGTCTTAATCCTCCTGATCGACATTGCAGCAAGATCCCTTGCGAGAGGTGCCACGGCGCCGGAGTTCTCGACTATGCGTTGCGTTGCGTATCTGGCGGGCCTCGTGCTCGGCCTTGCCCTGTCCTTGCCCGGAGCCGCACAGGCCCAGTCGAGCGACTACACCCAGCTCACCTCGCCCCAGTCGGCCCAGAACTGGTATCTGACGGTCGGGGCGGGCCTGCGCTACCAGCCGGACTATACCGGCTCCGACGACTATCTCTTCCGGGCGCGCCCGATCATCTCGCTCGGCCGGGGGCTGAAGAGCACCTGGTGGGCGGCCGAGGACGACGCCATGCTCAGCATCGGCGTGTTCTCCGGCCAGGGCTGGCGCATCGGCTTCTCGGGCGATCTGCTCTGGAAGCGCAACGCCAAGGTCAACCCGGCGCTGGTCGCGGTGCCCCCCACGAAATTCGGTGGCGAGGCCGGCGCCTTCGCCGAATTCTATCCGACATCCTGGCTGCGCGCCCGCGTCGACGTCCGCCGCGGCATCGTCGCCCATGACGGCGTCGTCGCCGACCTCAAGCTCGACGCCTTCACCAATCTCGGCCCCTGGACCTTCGGCATCGGCCCGCGCATGCGCATCGCCAGCGCCGATTACGTGCGCACCTATTTCGGCACCAGCGGCGCCCTGCCCGGCACCGGCGGGCTGCTGCAGCGCTTCAATGCCGGCGTGCATTCGTATGGCGCACTGGCGCAGGCGACCTATCACTGGTCCGACCGACTCCAGACCACGACCTATGTCGAGTACAAGCGCCTGACCGGCGACGCCGCCCGCTCGCCGATCGTCCGGCCCTTCGGTTCGCGCAACTCGATCACCGTCGGCATCTCGGCGAGCTATTCCTTCGACACCGGATCGAACTACTCGCTCGGTTTCTGAGGAACGGCAGGGCCATGGCCGGGCAAGCGCCCGGTCAGGCTTGCGCCCCAAAAGAAAAGGGCGGACCGGCAAACCGGTCCGCCCTTTTTGCTTTTCAGCCTGAACTGCGGCTGCGATCAGCCGACGATCTCGTTGCCCGCGAAGAACTGGGCGATCTCGACGGCCGCCGTCTCGGCAGCGTCCGAGCCGTGCACGGTGTTCTCGCCGACCGACTGGGCGAAGAGCTTGCGGATGGTGCCCTCGGCGGCGTTGGCCGGGTTGGTGGCGCCCATCACGTCACGGTACTTGGCGATGGCGTCCTCGCCTTCCAGAACCTGCACGACGACCGGGCCGGAGGTCATGAACTCGACGAGCTCGCCGAAGAAGGGACGCGCCGAATGGACCGCGTAGAAGGTCTCGGCCTGGGCCTTGGTCATCTGGATGCGCTTCTGCGCGACGATCCGCAGGCCAGCCTTCTCGATGACCGCGTTGACCGCGCCGGTGAGGTTGCGCTTCGTCGCGTCGGGCTTGAGAATGGAGAAGGTACGCTGGACAGCCATCGAATGATCCTTGGAAGGGTCGAATAAGGGAATGCGGCGCGCTTATAGCTGCCGCCTTCGCACCCTACAAGGCTTGCCCCAAAAGGGGCGCACACCGGGCTACCGCACCGGAATCCATGAGCCGACTGAGCTGTTTCGTGCTAGGATGGCGCGTGAACAACAGGGAGCCAATCCATGGTTGTCGTTGCGATCGTCTTCGCGGGCTTCGTTTCCCTGCTCTGCCAGGTGCTGCTCGTGACGCCTGACTCCATCAGCAAGGACCGCAGGGGCAACCTGCCCCCGCCCTCGGGCGGCATCGCGGCCTTCTGAACGACGCGAGACCGCGTCGTCTCCGAGTAGCCGAACGTGGCGCTCAGTGCCGCGTCAGGAAAGTGCGGGCCTCGCGCAGCGCTTCCGCGATCTCGTCGCGGCTCATTTCCAGTGCCAGCTCCTGCCGATGCGCCGCCGCCCGGGCGCTGCCGCGTGCGAAGGCAATGTTGAACCAGGTCTGAGCCTTGACCAGATCGACGGCTCCTGCCCGCCCCGAAGCATGCATCAGCCCGAGCTCGCAATAGGCCTCGGCCGATACTTCCACCGGTGCCACCAGTGAAGCGGGGATCGCGCTCATCTCCATGCGTGCCATGATTGAACCCACCCTGTCTGTCGTTGCGGCCAGCCACCCGTCCAAGGCCCCGACCGATGAGTGCGAGAGTGGCCGCAACCGTTAAAGCGCGGGCTAAATTTTGCGATGAATCGAGTCTCAACGAGACGTCATCGCCAGGTTAAAGCAACGGGGCGTTTACGAAGGAATGCCGGAAAAGCGTTTCCGCTCAATGCCCTGACCAGAGCGGCGGAATGCCGGCGTTGATGATGGATTCACCTTGCCTCACGGAACCGCCGGCAAGAACTGTCGCTGCGGCATCTTGGAGCCGACGCAAAACGGCGCTATGGTTCACATGTAAACCATAACGGCCGACGGGCCGATCAGGAGGAAACGATGAGGACACTGGCGGCTTTCGGCCTGGCAGGCCTGGCGGCGTTCACTCTGGCCGGCGCGGCCACGCGCGCCTCGGCGCAGGAGGTGGTCGGCGTCTGGGAACGCGACACCGGCGCCTCGCGCGTGCGCTTCAGCAAATGCGGCGATGCGCTCTGCGGCACGATCTCATGGCTTAAGGATCCGAACGGTCCGGCGAAACTCGGCCAGCGCATCTTCTTCGACATGAAGCCGAACGGCGCGAACAAGTGGAACGGCAGCGCCTTCAACCCGGAGGACGGCAAGACCTATTCGGGCACGATGACGCTCTCGGGCAATGCGCTGACCACGGCAGGCTGTGTCATGGGCGGCTTGATCTGCCGCACGGTGAAGTGGTCGCGGACCAATTGAGCCGGTTTTCCTTCTCCCCTCGGGGAGAACGTGTCTGCGAAGCAAACGGATGAGGAAAGGGTGGCGCTGACGGCCCTCATCCGTCAGCGCTTCGCACTGCCACCTTCTCCCCCGGGGGAGAAGGGAGAGCAGTTCAGCTCGCCTTCTGGCCGAAGAGGACCGCCTTCTGCTCCGGCGTGTTGATGCCGGCCGGGCTGCGCAGCTCCTCGCCGACCTTGAGGCCGCGCTCGACCGCGGGGCGAGCGAGCATCGTCTCGATCCAGCGGCCGACATGCGGGAACTGCTTGATGTCCTGGCCCTGCCGCTCCCAGCCGCGGGCCCAGCCGATGCAAGCCATGTCGGCGATGGAATAATCGCCGCAGATGTAGTCGCGGCCCGCGAGCCGCTTGTTCAGCACGCCATAGAGGCGGTTCGCCTCATTGGTGTAGCGCTCGATGGCGTAGGGCACCTGTTCAGGCGCGTAGAGGCGGAAATGATGGGTCTGGCCGAGCATCGGGCCAAAACCGCCCATCTGCCAGAACAGCCACTCGTCGACCGCGACGCGGCCACGCTCGTCCTTCGGATAGAACTTCCCGGTCTTGCGGCCGAGATATTGGAGAATGGCGCCGGATTCGAAGACGGAAATCGGCTTGCCGTCCGGCCCGTCGGGATCGACGATGGCCGGCATGCGGTTGTTGGGGGAGATGGCGAGGAACTCGGGCTTGAACTGGTCGCCCTTGCCGATGTTCACCGGAACGACGTTGTAGGGCAGCCCGCATTCTTCGAGCATGATGCTGATCTTGTAGCCGTTCGGCGTCGGCCAGAAATAGAGGTCGATCGGATGGGCGGGAGCTTGCGACATCGGTAGCTTCCTTGCTGCGACGAAACTTCAGCCGCCAATCTATGGTTAGGCCGGCTGGGCCGGAAGGGGCTGCGCCCGCCCCCAGCGCGACTGCGCCATGTCCTCCCCGCGTGTAACCTTTTCAGGTTCAGAGCGGCTTCTTGAAGCCCTCATGGCTCTGGTCGAAGCCGAGTTTGCGGTAGAAGCGATGGGCATCGACGCGGCTCTTGTTCGAGGTCAGCTCGACGAGACCGGCGCCGCTCTCCTCGGCAAAGGCCAGGGCGTGGCGGATCATCAGCGCACCGATGCCGAGCCCGCGGCTCTCCGGCGAAACGTGGACGCTCTCGATCTTGGCGCGTTTGCGCCCGCGCGCGATGAGGCCGGGGATCAGCGTGATCTGAAAGGTGCCGATCACCTGCCCTGCCCGCTCGGCGACGCAGAGCGCGCTGTCCCTGCTGGCAGCGATCTCGGCGAAGGCCTCGGCATAGGCGGGGTGACGTGCCTCGGCGGCGATCTCCTCCGGCGTCAACGTCTGCGTCGGCGCGCCGAGCATCATGAGTTCCACGATGCGTGCGACATCCTCGGCCCGCGCGCGGCGGATGGTGATTTCGGCGGCGGAGACAGATGTCCTGGTCATCGCATCGGCTTTCGGCTCAGGCACAGACGGGAAGTGGGCGCGAGGTCACTCGGCAAAGAGGCGCTTGGCCATCAGCAGCGTGTTCGGCGTGTCGTCGCGGCCGTCGAAGCGCGCCTGGCGCTGCAGGAAGAAACCCATGCGTTCGTAGAAGGCGATCGCCGGTTCGTTCTGGCTCTCGACCTCGAGGCGGGCGACCGGCGCCTTCGGAAAGCAGGCGAGCGCGACCTGCAGCAGCGTGCGGCCGATGCCGACACCCTGCCAGGCCGGCAGGACATAGAGCCGGGTCAGCAGCGCCGCGCCGTCGCGTTCCGGTCTGGCGGATGCCGTGGCGACGATCTCCGCACCGACCGACGCGACGAGGAAGACGCCCTCGTCGCGGCCGAGCTGGCTGTGCAGATTCTCCGGCGAATGCCAGGCATTGGTGATCTCGGCGACCCGCTGCCAACCATAGATGCCGTCATAGGTCGCATGCCAGGTCTCGACCAGAAGCGCCCTGACCGCCGGGATGTCGGCGGCTTCGGCGTCACGGATGACGAGGTCGGCGGGGGTCATCCCAATCGTCCAGCTTGCGCAGGGAACACCGCGATCATCCCGGATTTGCCCCGGGATCCAGGCCGGAGCGCTTCCGAAAAAGCTTCAAGCATGGATCCCGGATCTCCGCGTCGCAGCGTCCGGGATGACGGCGTATTCGATCACTCGATCCCCAGCTTCTTCTTCAGGATCTCGTTGAGGGCCTGTGGGTTGGCCTTGCCGCCGGAGGCCTTCATTGCCTGGCCGACGAACCAGCCCAGCATGGTCGGCTTGGCCTTGACCTGCTCGACCTTGTCGGGATTGGCCGCGATCAGCTCGTCGACGGCCTTCTCGATCGCGCCGGTGTCGGTGACCTGCTTCATGCCGCGGGTCTCGACGATCTGGCGCGGGTCGCCGCCCTCGGTCCAGAGGATCTCGAAGAGGTCCTTGGCGATGCGGCCCGAGATGACGTTCTCGCCGATCAGGTCGACGAGCCCGCCGAGCTGGAGGGCCGACACAGGAGAGGACGCGATGTCCTTGCCTTCCTTGTTGAGGCGGCCGAACAGCTCGTTGATCACCCAGTTCGCGGCGGCCTTGCCGTCGCGGCCCTTCGCCACCGCCTCGAAATAATCGGCCTGCTCGCGCTCGGCGACGAGCACCGAGGCGTCATAGGGCGACAACCCGTATTCCGCGATGAAGCGGGCCTTCTTGGCGTCCGGCAGCTCCGGCAGTGCGCCCTTCAGATTCGCGACGAAGGCGTCGTCGAATTCGAGCGGCAGCAGATCGGGATCGGGGAAGTAGCGGTAGTCATGCGCCTCTTCCTTGGAGCGCATCGAGCGGGTCTCGCCCTTGCCGGGATCGTAGAGCCTCGTCTCCTGGTCGATCGTGCCGCCATCCTCGATAATGCCGATCTGGCGGCGCGCCTCGACCTCGACCGCCTGGCCGATGAAACGGATCGAGTTGACGTTCTTGATCTCGCAGCGCGTGCCGAGCTCGTCGCCGGGCTTGCGGACGGACACGTTCACGTCGGCGCGGAGATTGCCCTTCTCCATGTCGCCGTCGCAGGTGCCGAGATAGCGCAGGATGGTGCGCAGCTTCGAGACATAGGCCTTCGCCTCCTCGGCCGAGCGCAGATCCGGCTTGGAGACGATCTCCATCAGCGCCACGCCCGAACGGTTGAGGTCGACGAAGCTCATCGTCGGATGCTGGTCGTGGATCGACTTGCCGGCGTCCTGCTCCAGATGCAGGCGCTCGATGCCGACCGTGATCTGCTCGGTCGGCGAGAGATCGACCACGATCTCACCCTCGCCCACGATCGGGCTCTTGTACTGGCTGATCTGGTAGCCCTGCGGCAGGTCCGGATAGAAATAGTTCTTGCGGTCGAAGACCGAGCGATTGTTGATCTGCGCGTTGAGGCCGAGGCCCGTGCGCACCGCCTGGCGGACGCATTCGGCGTTGATCACCGGCAGCATGCCCGGCATCGCCGCATCGACGAGGCTGACATGTTCGTTCGGCTCGGCGCCGAAGCCGGTGGAAGCCCCGGAGAACAGCTTGGCGTTGGAGGTGACCTGGGCGTGGATCTCCATGCCGATCACCACTTCCCAATCCCCGGTCGCGCCCTTGATCAGCTTCTTGGGGTCGGCGGGGCGGACATGCGCGTTCATCTCTAACCTTTCGGCTCTCAAACTCGGCTACGCGTTACGCTTTCGGCGAACGGGCGGCAAGGGTCACGGCGAGCAAGGATCACAGTGCGCGGAGGTCGCCGCGCGCAAGACGCATTCCTCGCGCCAAGGCCTCGACGCGTCATCCGGAGGCCGAAACGCGTTGCACTCCTGCAACCAGATGGCGGGAACATTGCTTATTTGTGTCAGGAAGGCGTCTTATGATGGGTGATGGTTCTTGACATTCGTCACTGCCATACCCTTCTTGCGCCAACGGCCGGAAACCAACGATGATATGCCTGGCCCGCAATCCGGAGTTTCTCCATGTCACGCAGCCGTTTTATCGGCCTGGTGCTCGCTGCCGCCGCGTCGACCATCCTCGTTCAGCAGGATGCGTCCGCCCAGGGAGCGCCGCCGGCCCCGCCCGTCCAGATCGCCAACCCACTCGCCAAACGCGTCACCAACTGGGACGAGTATACGGGCCGCTTCGAAGCGAGCGAGCAGGTCGAGGTGCGCGCGCGCGTCTCCGGCTTCATCGACCGCGTCCATTTCCGTGACGGCGCGCTGGTTCAGAAGGGCGATCTCCTCTTTACCATCGATCAGCGGCCTTACAAACTGGCCGTCGATGTGGCGCAGGCCGACATCGCCCGCGCCAAGGCGCAGGTCGATCTTGCCCGCAACGAGGTCGAGCGCGCCGAGGGCCTGACCCAGAACCGCACGATCACGGCGCGCGACGTCGACCAGCGGCGGGCCAATCTCGACAGCGCCGTCGGCACGCTGCAGGGCGCGGAGGCAAATCTCAAGACCGCCCAGCTCAATCTCGAATGGACCGAGGTGCGCGCGCCGCTGGCGGGTCGCATCTCGAACCGCCGCGTCGATCCGGGCAACCTGATCTCGGGCGGCCAGTCCGGCGCGACGCTGCTGACCACCATCGTCGCGGTCGATCCGATCTACTTCACCTTCGATGTCTCGGAGGCCGACTATCTGCGCTATGCCCGCATGGCCAATCCGCGCGACGGTGCCAGCCGCGATTCCGGCACGGTGGTCGAAGTGCGCCTGTCCGACGAGGCGAAATGGGACCGCCGCGGCAAGGTCAACTTCCTCGACAACGCGCTCAATGCGCGTTCGGCCACCATTCGCGGCCGCGCCGTGTTCGACAACAAGGACCAGTTCCTGACCCCCGGCGTGTTCGGCCGCCTGCGCTTCTTCGCCGGTGAGGCGGATGCGCTGCTGGTGCCCGACGCCGTCATCGCCTCGGACCAGTCCCACAAGGTCGTGCTGACCGTCGGCCCCGAGAACAAGGTGGTGCCGAAGATCGTCGAGCTCGGCCCGCTCAGCGAAGGCCTGCGCGTGATCCGCGCCGGCCTGACCTCGCAGGACAAGGTCATCGTCGGCGGCAATGCCAATCCGATGGTCCGTCCGGGCGTGGCGGTCACGCCGCAGCCGGGCGAGATCAAGGTCGCGACAACGAACTGACCGGTCGGGGGCCGGCCCTCGGCCCCTGACACGACAATCCGGGCGCCTCGCGGCGCCCGTCCGCCTTTTCCGGACAGGACCTTCCATGTTCCGCTTCGCCCATTTCTTCATCGACCGGCCGATCTTCGCCACGGTCCTCTCGATCCTGCTGACGATCGCCGGCGCGATCGCCCAGCGCTCCCTGCCGATCGCCGAATATCCCGAGATCGCCCCGCCGACGGTGTCGATCCGCGCCACCTATCCCGGCGCCTCGGCCGAGACGGTCGCCGCCACGGTGGCGACGCCGATCGAGCAGGAGGTGAACGGCGTCGACGACATGCTCTACATCACCTCGCAGTCGACCGGCGACGGCGTGGTGACGATCAACGTCGTGTTCAAGGGCGGCACCGATATCGACCAGGCGCAGGTGCTGGTGCAGAACCGCGTCTCCCAGGCCGAACCGCGCCTGCCGCAGGACGTGCGGGCGCTGGGCGTCCAGGTGCGCAAGGCCTCGCCCGACTTCCTGATGGTCATCAACATGATCTCGCCGGACGGGTCGCGCGACGCGCAATACATCTCCAACTACGCCTCGCTCTATGTGAAGGACGTGCTGACCCGCGTCGACGGCGTCGGCGACGTACAGGTCTTCGGCGCGCGCGACTTCTCGATGCGCATCTGGCTCGACCCGGCCAAGGTCGCCTCGCGCAACCTGACGGCGAGCGACGTCGTCGCCGCGCTCAGGGCGGCAAACGTGCAGGTGGCCGCCGGCGCGCTGAACCAGCCGCCCGCGAAGTCGAACGAGGCCTTCCAGCTCTCGGTCAATACGCTCGGCCGCCTGACCGACGTCTCCGAGTTCGAGAACATCGTCGTGCGCTCCGACGCCGATGGCGGCACCATCCGCGTCCGCGACATCGCCCGCGTCGAGCTCGGCTCGCAGGACTACACAACCAACGCCTATCTCGACAACAGGAACACCGTCGCCATCGGCGTCTTCCAGCGGCCCGGCTCGAACGCGCTCGCGACATCGGACAAGCTGATCGCGACGATGAGCGACATGTCCAAGCAGTTCCCGCCGGGACTCGAGCACCGCATCATCTACAACCCGACCGAGTTCATCGCGCAGTCGGTCGACGCGGTGGTGCACACGCTGTTCGAGGCGATGATCCTCGTCGTCGTGGTGGTGATCCTGTTCCTGCAGACCTGGCGGGCGGCGGTGATCCCGATCGTCGCGATCCCTGTCTCGCTGGTCGGCACCTTCCTGATCATGAGCGCGGTCGGCATCTCCTTCAACACGATCTCGCTGCTCGCGCTGGTGCTGGCGATCGGCATCGTCGTCGACGACGCGATCGTGGTCGTCGAGAACGTCGAGCGCTATCTGGCGCAGGGAATGTCGCCCAAGGAGGCCGCGCACAAGACCATGGACGAGGTCGGCGGCGCGCTGCTCGCGATCGCGCTCGTGCTCTGCGCGGTGTTCATCCCAACCGCCTTCATCAGCGGCCTGCAGGGCACATTCTACCAGCAGTTCGCCGTCACCATCGCGGCCTCGACCGCGATCTCCTGCTTTGTCTCGCTGACGCTCTCGCCGGCGATGTCGGCGCTGCTGCTGAAGCCGCACAAGGCGCATGACCCGCATGAGCAGCACGGCTTCATCTACAAGCTGGGCGCGCCTGTGCGCTGGTTCTTCCACTACTTCAACGCGGCCTTCGACTGGCTTTCGCGCAGCTATGGGCGCGTCACCTCGCGGCTGATCCGCCTCGCCGTGATCCTGCTCATCGTCTATGCCGGGCTGATCGCGCTGACCGCGCAGCGGCTGGTCCAGACGCCGACCGGCCTCGTTCCGCAGCTCGACCGCGGCTATTTCATCGCCGTGATCCAGTTGCCGCCCGGCTCCTCGCTCGAGCGTACCGACGCCGTGCTGCGCAGGGCCAACGAGATCCTGCAGTCCCGCCCCGGCGTTGCGCATACCGTCGCCTTCGCCGGCCTCGATGGCGCGACCTTCACCATCGCGCCGAACACCGGCGTCGCCTTCGTCACGCTCTCCCCCTTCGAAGAGCGCGTGAAGCAGGGCCTGACGACCCAGGGCATCTTCGGCGACCTCCGCCAGCAGATGTTCGGGATTTCGGAAGCCTTCACCCTGCTGATCGAGCCGCCGGCGATTTCCGGCATCGGCAATGGCGGCGGCCTCAAGGGCTATGTGCAGGATCGCAGCGGGCGCGGTCTCGCGGCGCTCGAAGGCGCGGCCTGGACGGTCGCCGGCTCGGCCGGCCAGCTGCCCTTCATCGTGCAGCCCTTCACCCTGTTCTCGACCAAGACGCCGCAGATCTACGCCGATATCGACCGCACCAAGGCGGAGATGCTCGGCGTGCCCGTCACCCGCATCTTCGAGACGCTGTCGATCTATATGGGCTCGGCCTATATCAACGACTTCAACCTGCTGGGCCGCACCTTCCGCGTCACGGCACAGGCTGACAATCCGTTCCGCCTGACCACCCGCGACGTCGCCAATCTCAAGACCCGCAACGCGGATGGCGAGATGGTGCCGATCGGCTCGGTCGCCACCTTCAAGGACACGACCGGCGCCTATCGCGTGCCGCGCTACAATCTCTATCCAGCAGCGGAAGTGCAGCTTTCGATGGCGCACGGCTTCTCCACCGGCCAGGGCATCGCGGCGGTCGAGAAGATCGCGGCCGAGCGCCTGCCGGCCGGCTTCGGCTTCGAATGGACCGAGATCGCGCTGCAGGAGAAGCTCGCCGGCAACACCGCGATCGTCGCCTTCGGCCTGGCGGTGGTCTTCGTCTTCCTGCTGCTGGCGGCTCTCTACGAGAGCTGGCTGCTGCCGCTGGCGGTCATCCTGATCGTGCCGATGTGTATCCTGGCGGCGATGTTCGGGGTGAACTACGCCAATCTCGACCGCAACATCCTGGTCGATATCGGCCTGGTGGTGCTCGTCGGCCTGGCGGCGAAGAACGCGATCCTGATCGTCGAGTTCGCCAAGCAGGCCGAGGACGAAGGCATGAACCGGCGCGACGCGGCCATCGCCGCGGCCCGGACGCGACTGCGGCCGATCCTGATGACCTCGGTCGCCTTCATCCTGGGCGTGCTGCCGCTGACCATCTCGGTCGGCGCCGGCGCCGAGATGCGCCAGGCGATGGGCATCGCGGTGTTCTCCGGCATGCTGGGCGTGACCTTCTTCGGCCTGATCTTCACGCCGGTGTTCTACGTGATGGTGCGCTGGCTGGCGGATCTGCGCGGGACCAAGCGGAAGGTGCAGGCCCCGCCGCCGGCCGAGCCGACAGCGGCGCACTGAAAGCCGCCGGCGGCCGCTCCGGCAACCGGAGCCACGAACAAGAAAGGGGCCGCAATTGCGGCCCCTTTTCGTTTCGCCTCCACTCCGGGGCTTTCGGAGCCCGAGCAGCGAAGCCTTTCGGAAAGGATCAGACCAGGCGCCGCGCCACCGCCCGGCAGCCCAGAGCGAGGCCCATCGCAATGACGGTCGCGATGGCTCTCGCGGCAGGATCGGGAACAGCCTCCCCTCGCGCCATCTGGACGATCGTCAGCAGGACCAGCAGGACAGCGACGAAGGCGAGGATGCCGGCGAGCACCGTCAGGCAGGCATAGGCCATGGCGCGGCTGAAGATCATGGCCGTCTCCTCGCGGGGCATCCGATCGCCAATCTCTACGAGCCAGCGGTCAATAGCGAGCCCTCATCCTGAGGAGCGCCGCAGGCGCGTCTCGAAGGATGATCCAGCATGCACGGGAGCCCAATGGAGCATCCTTCGAGACGCCGTTCCCTGCGGAACGGCTCCTCAGGATGAGGGCTCGGAAAGCTTCAGGGCGGGCGCCTCAGCCCCACCAGCGCTCGCTCACCGGGAAGCGGCCCGCCGCCTGCTCGATCACCTCGCCGAGCGAGAACAGCGTCTCCTCGTCGAAGGGGCGGCCGATGAGCTGGAGGCCGAGCGGCAGGCCCTGGCTGTCCAGCCCTGCCGGCACCGCGATGCCTGGCAGGCCGGCCATGTTCACCGTCACGGTGAAGATGTCGTTCAGGTACATCTCGACCGGGTCGGCCGAGCCCTTCTCGCCGATGCCGAAGGCCGCCGAAGGCGTCGCCGGCGTCAGAACCGCATCGATGCCGTCGGCATAAACCGTCTCGAAATCGCGCTTGATCAGGGTGCGGACCTTCTGGGCGCGCAGATAATAGGCGTCGTAATAGCCGGCCGAGAGCACGTAGGTGCCGATCATGATGCGGCGCTTGACCTCGGCGCCGAAGCCGGCGGCGCGGGTCTTCTCATACATCTCGACGATGTCCTTGCCCTGCTCGCGCAGGCCGTAGCGGACGCCGTCATAGCGGGCGAGGTTGGACGAAGCCTCGGCTGGGGCGACGATGTAATAGGCCGGCAGGGCGTATTTCGTGTGCGGCAGCGAGATCTCGACGATCTCGGCACCGGCCGCCTTGAGCCATTCGATGCCCTTCTGCCAGAGCGCGTCGATCTCGGGGTTCAGCCCCTCCAGCCGGTATTCCCGGGGAATGCCGATCTTCATGCCCTTCACCGAACGGCCGACGGCGTATTCGTAATCCGGCACCGGGGTATCGACGCAGGTGGTGTCCTTCGGGTCATGCCCGGCCATGGAGCGGAGCATCGCGGCGCAGTCGCGCACGCTCTTACCGATCGGCCCGGCCTGGTCGAGCGAGGAGGCGAAGGCGACGATGCCCCAGCGCGAGCAGCGGCCATAGGTCGGCTTGATGCCGACCGTGCCTGTGAAGGCGGCCGGCTGGCGGATCGAGCCGCCGGTGTCGGTCGCGGTGGCGGCGAGGCAAAGATCGGCAGCGACGGCGGTCGCCGAGCCACCCGAGGAGCCGCCCGGCACGAGATGGTTGCCTTCGACCGCCCCGCCCTGCCCGGCTCCGACATTGGAACCGCTGCGCCGCCAGGGGTTGACGACGTTGCCGAAAGCCGAGGTCTCGTTGGACGAGCCCATGGCGAATTCGTCGTTGTTCAGCTTGCCGAGCATCACCGCGCCGTCGCGCCAGAGCTGGCTAGAGACGGTCGATTCATAGGGCGGCACGAAATTGCCGAGGATCTTCGAGCAGGCGGTGGTGCGCACGCCCTGTGTCGCGAAGAGGTCCTTGATGCCGAGCGGCAGCCCCTCGAGCGGCCCGGCCTCGCCTTTGGCGATGCGCTCGTCTGAGGCGGCGGCCTGCTTCAGGGCATGCTCGGGCGTTTCGAGCACGTAAGCGTTGAGGGCGCGGCCCTTCTCGACGGCGGCGATATGCGCCTTGGTCAGCTCGGTCGCGGTGAAGGTCTTGGCCTTCAGGCCGTCACGGGCCTCGGTCAGGGTCAGGCGGGTGAGATCGGTCACGGGAGAATTCCGGAGTTATCTGGTCAAAAGACCCCCGATCGCGCTGCGCGCGTCCGGGGTGATCGAACAAGCGCGTTTCGCGCCTATTCGATCACCTTGGGCACCATGAAGTAATCGTCTTCGGAAACCGGGGCGTTGGCGACAATCTCGTCGGCGATCTCGCCGTCATCGACCACGTCCTCGCGCTGCTTCATCGCCATCGGCGTCACCGAGGTCATCGGCTCGACGCCCTCAACATTGACCTCGTTGAGCTGTTCGACGAAGCCGAGGATGGCGTTGAGCTCGCCTTGCAGCTTGGGCAGATCCGCCTCCGGAACGGCGATGCGCGCGAGATGCGCGACGCGCTTGACGGTGGCGAGATCGACCGACATGGCGGACTCCTGAATGGGGCGCGGCTTATGCGCCTGAAAACGGTTCGCCGGGGCTATAGCGCGGCGAACACCCCGACGTAAATCAACATTGACGATCCGGGAGCCCGGCTCAGATCGCGAAGGCTTCGCCCTTCTTCGGCACCACGACCTCGATGCCGCTGCCCTGCATCCCGGCGACGAAAGCATCGGCGTTCGAGTCGATGATCGGAAACGAGCCGTAATGGCAGGGAATCGCCACCTTCGGCTTGACGAAGCGGGTCATGGCGAGCGCCGCGACCTTGCCGCCCATGGTGAAGCGGTCGCCGACCGGGCAGATGCAGGCTTCGACGCCATGGATCTCGCTGAGGAGCGCCATGTCCGAGAAGATGTCGGTGTCGCCCATATGCCAGAGCGTCTTCTCGCCCTTCGCCTTGATGATGGCCCCGTTGGGGCTGCCGACCGGGACGGCGACGCCGGCCTCGCCCATTCCCGCCGAATGGTCGGCGCGGACCAGCGTGACGCTGAACGGGCCGAGATCGACAGTGCCGCCGGTGTTCATCGGCTGGAACTTCTTCAGCCCCTTCGCGGCGAGATGCATGGCGAGGTCGTAATTGGTGATGACCGTCGCGCCGGTCTTCTCGGCGATGTCGAGCGTGTCGCCGACATGGTCGCCATGGCCGTGGGTGACGACGATATGGGTCACGCCGCTGGAGATGGCCGCGATATCGCCCTCGAAGCCCGGATTACCGGTGAAGAACGGGTCGATCAGGATGACGGCGCCGTCGATCTCGGCGCGGAAGGCGGAATGGCCGTACCAGGTGAGCTTCATGCGGGGACTCCAGGCTTTTCAGTTGCCGGCCCCTATCTAGGCCGATCCGACCGCCCGACCAAGTCGACAATGCGCGCGCAGCCATGCAGGCTGTCGGCATGACCAGCCAACGGAATCGCTCCATGACCGACGCAGCCACGCTCGCCCGCCGGATCGCCCAGGGGCATGGCGACGAGCCGGCCGATCTCGTCATCAAGGGGGCGCGCCTCCTCGATCTTGTCACCGGCGATCTCGTCGAGAGCGACATCGCCCTCTGCGGCGACACCATCGTCGGGACCTATGGCCAATACGAAGGCAAGCGCGTCTTCGACGCCGCCGGCCTCATCGCCGTGCCCGGCTTCATCGACACGCATCTGCATATCGAATCCTCGCTGGTGACGCCCTTCGAGTTCGAGCGCTGCGTGCTGCCGCACGGCGTCACCACTGCGATCTGCGATCCTCACGAGATCGCCAACGTGCTGGGCGGCGAGGGCATCCGCTATTTCCTCGCCTGCTCTGAGGCGATGCGGATGGATCTGCGCGTCAACCTGTCGAGCTGCGTGCCGGCGACGCATCTGGAGACGGCCGGCGCGCAGCTCGAGGCTGCCGACCTGATCCCGATGATGGACCATCCCAAGGTCATCGGCCTCGCCGAATTCATGAACTTTCCGGGCGTGATCCACCGCGATCCCGGCTGCCTCGCCAAGCTCGAGGCCTTCTCGGACCGCCATATCGACGGCCATGCGCCGCTGGTGCGGGGCATGGACCTCAACGCCTATCTCGCCGCCGGCATCCGCACCGACCACGAGACGACCACCGCCGACGAAGCGCGCGAAAAACTCAGCAAAGGCATGGCGATCCTGATCCGCGAGGGCTCGGTCTCGAAGGATCTGCATGCGCTGATCCCGCTGATCTCGCGCGATGCCTCGCCCTTCCTTGCCTTCTGCACCGATGATCGCAACCCGCTCGATATCGGCGAGGAAGGCCATCTCGACTACATGATCCGCACCGCCATCGCGAACGGCGCGGATATGCTGGCGACCTACCGCATCGCCTCGCTCTCGGCGGCGCGGAATTTCGGCCTGTTCGACCGCGGCTTCATCGGGCCGGGCAAGCGCGCCGACATCGTGCTGGTCGAGGATCTCGCCACCTGTTCGGTGCGCCATGTCTTCACCGGAGGACGATTGGTCGAAGCCGGGCTGTTCGAGGGCCGGACTGAGGTTCCGGCGGTCGGACATGGCAGCGTGAAGAGCCGCAGGCTCACGCCGGCCGATTTCCGAGCACAGGCCCGCGAGGGCGAGACGCCGGTGATCGGCGTCGTGCCCGGCCGGATCATCACCGAGCGGCTGGCGATGTCCCTGCCCGCGCGCGATGGCGAGGCCCTGCCCGATCTCGCGCAGGATGCGGTCAAGGTCACGGTGATCGAGCGCCATGGCAGGAGCGGCGGCATCGCCACGGGCTTCGTCCATGGCTTCGGCATGAAGCGCGGCGCCATCGCCTCCTCGGTCGGCCATGACAGCCACAATCTCTGCGTGGTCGGCGTCGATGACGTCGCGATGGCGGCGGCGGCCAACCGGCTGATCGAGACCGGCGGCGGCTTCGCGGTGGCCGATGGCGACAAGATCGTGGCGGAGCTGGCGCTGCCGGTCGCCGGGCTGATGAGCGAAGCGCCTTTCGAAGCGGTGCGGCACGATCTTGAAACGCTGCGCGCGGCGGCGAAGGCGCTCGGCGTCGTGCTGGCGGAACCCTTCCTGCAGGTCGCCTTCCTGACCCTGCCGGTGATCCCGCATCTCAAGATCACCGACAAGGGACTGGTCGATGTCGACCGGTTCGCGCTCGTCTGAGGGACATCTCGCGCGATCTCGGCGCATTCGAGCGGGCCGATTCTTCAATAAGCGGAATCGTTTCCGATCACGGCTTCATCCAACGATTCACCTGCTGGCCCTCTGGCGAGGCTGATCACCGAGCGGTGCTGAGCTGGAAACGCAGATGCGGGTCGGGGCTATAGAGCGGCGCGGTGAAGGCTTCGACCAGCCGCCCGCCGTTCTTCTCGATGATGCGCCGCGAGGCGTGGTTGGACTCGTCGCAGGTGATGACGACCTCCGGCAAGCCGGCCTGATGCGCCACCTGCAGCATGGCGCCGAGCGCGGCGGTGGCGTAGCCGTGGCCGGCGAAGGCCGGAAGGATGGCGTAGCCGATATGTCCGAGCACATGCTCGGGCAGGGCCAGCATCGGGCGGCCTTCTGCATCCGCCTGCCAGCGCAGATTGATCGAGCCGACGAAGGGACGCCCGGGTCTGTCCTGCGCGAAGATCCAGCGCGTCGGCCCCGGCAGGCGCTCGACCTCGCGGCCATCCGGCAGGCGGATAAGGCCCGGTCCACCGCGGAGTTCGGCGAGGAAGGCGTCGGGATCGGCAGCGATGGCGGCGAGCTGTTCCGGCGCGACGTCGCGTGTCGTATTCGGCGACCAGCCGCCGCGCAGCGCCGCCTCATAGGGCGCGAGCAGGGCTCTGTCGGGAACTTGCAACGAGATCAGAGCCGGCACGCGCAGTGTATCCTTCCATGGCGGCGATCCCGCCTTCGTGCATCGAGGATAGAGCGCTCGGTCGCCATGCGCGACGGCTCCGGCACGATCTGGCGCGACGGTGGCCATTCCCGGGATGCAAGGCGCGCTCTTCGCGCAGCAATCGCTCGTAAGCGCGGGCCCCGCGTGCTACCGCGCTGGGATGACCAGTGCCATCGTTCCGCTCGAAAGCCTTCTCGATCTGCCGGATCACGCGCGGCTGCTCGGGCTCGACCTCGGCACCAAGACGATCGGGCTCGCGCTGTCGGATGTGGAGCGCAGCATCGCGACGCCGCTCGAAACCATCCAGCGCGTCAAGTTCGGGCTCGACGCTGCCGCGCTGCTCAAGATCGCGGGCAAATATCAGGTCGCCGGGCTGGTGATCGGCCTGCCGCTCAACATGGATGGCAGCGAGGGGCCGCGCGTACAGTCGACCCGCGCCTTCGTGCGCAATCTCGCGCCGCTGACCGAATTGCCGATCGTGTTCTGGGACGAGCGCATGTCGACGCTTGCGGTCACGCGCACCCTGCTCGACGCCGACGCCTCACGGGCCAAGCGCGCGGCCGTGGTCGACAAGATGGCGGCCGCCTACATCCTTCAGGGCGCGCTCGACCGGCTCGCGCGACTGGCCGACGACGCATTCGGGCCGGAAACGGCGTGAGCCCGGCGCCACGCCGGCCCCCCGATCAGATCGAAGCCTGTCCGCCGTCCCGACATGGCGAAGACCGGAACGGAAGGGTTTTCCGTCCCGGCCCGGGTCGTGATTGATGTCGGAGTGCCGGCGAGGCTGTCAGAAGCCGCGCTTGATGGCCCGCTTCTGCGCTTCGCGCTGGTTTCGGATCGCGCGCTTCTGCTGCTCGATCGACATGCCGTAATAGGGATTGCCGCGCCGGCCGTAAGCGCGTCCACCGCCATAGGCCGGCCCGCTACGATACCCCGGGCCGCCGCGATAGCTGGGCGCGCCGTTGTCGATCGGACCGCCGGCGGCCGGTGGCCGCTGATAATTGTAGTTATAGTTGCCGCCCCGGGAATACGGGTTGGCCTGATAGCTCCCGCCACGGCCGTAGTCATTGCCGTAGGGCATGTCCTGCGCGAGCGAGGCGGCCGGCGCCAGCCCGAGGGCGAGCACCCCAACCATCAGCGCTCGTTTGACCGACACGTAGCGTTTCAACCCAATCATCCGACATTCCCCCAATTCAGGCCCACCGCGAGCCGGAGCGGCTCACGGTGGCGTTTCTCCGTCCGGCCGAAGCGGCGACCGAATCTCGATCTTGTTATCTTATCGGAGCAAGGAGCGAGTTCCGCCCTTCGCTCCGATCATCATCCGCGATCAGCGATGATCGCGGAAGTCGTAGGGCGCATAGTAGCCGTAGGGCGCGTAGTAGCGCGGCGCCACATAGACCGGCGGCGGCGGCGCGTAGACCGGTGCGGCATAATAGCCGCCATCGTAATACGGGTCATAGGAGCGAGCGCTCGCCGCGGCAGCCGCCGCTCCGAGGATGCCCAGGCCGACGCCGGCCGCAATGGCCGAGCCCCGCGAAGGCCCACGCCAGCCGCCGCGATAGTAACCGCGATAGCGATACTGGCTGTATTCGGCCTGCGCCTTGTCGAGCCTGGCCGGATCGAAGGAACGGCGCTCCTGCGCCATCGCCGGCACCGCAACGCTACCCACCGCGACGCTGGCCGCGGTCAGAGCGACAATCCATTTCTTCCTCAAAGACATCATGACGATATCTCCTTTCCCGGGACAGCGCCCGAACCTTGCGGATATCTTGCGCCGCCACTCTTGAATGAGACCTGAACCAATCACGGCGGCAATGCGGCGGAGACAAAGGCGACCGAATGGCAACGCGCTTGCTCCCGATCCGCCTGCCATGGGAGGGACAGGCCGGTCTTCCATCCGACTCCACAACCGGTGATGGAAGCCTTTGTTCCCTCCGGCCATTTCCACGAGTTCCCGCCCGTCATGCTCGACAGCCTGATCGCCGTCTTCCTCGTCATCGCGACGGGCTGGTTCCTCAAGGTTCGCGAGATCGTCTCGCCGGCACATTGGATCGGCGTCGAGCGGCTGACCTATCAGGTGCTCTTCCCGGCCGTCGTCATCTACACGCTGGCGATGGCCAATCTCGGCGACCTGCCCGTGCTGGCCATGGGCTTTAGCCTCGTCCTCGCCATTCTCAGCGTCGCGGCCCTGTTGCTGCTGGCGCGCCCGCTGCTCGCGCGGGCCGGCATCGACGGGCCGGCCTTCACCTCGATCTTCCAGGGCTCGGTGCGCTGGAACACCTTCGTCGCGCTCGCCCTCGCCTCCGGGTTGCAGGGCCGCACCGGCGCGACGCTGATGGCGATCGCGGTGGCGTCGATGATTCCGCTGCTCAACGTGATCTGCGTGCTGGTGCTGGCGCGCTTCGCCAATGGCAAGCCGATGAGCGCCAGCGCGACCATCCGCTCGATCCTGTACAACCCCTTCATCTGGTCGTCCGCGGTGGGGCTCACCCTCAACCAGGTGCAATGGGCCATGCCCACGGCCTTCATCGGCTATCTCGACGTGCTCGGCCGCGCCTCGCTCGGGATCGGGCTGCTCGTGGTCGGGGCCGGGCTCGACCTGAAGCGGCTGGCCCGACCGAACCTGGCGCATGGCGTCGCGGTTCTGCTCAAGCTCGTCGCGATGCCGCTGGCGGCATGGCTCTTTGCCGGGCTTTTCGGCGTGACGGGCCCCGCCCTGACGATGACGATCATCGCGGGCGCCGTGCCCACGGCGACGGCTGCTTATTTCCTGGCCCGGGACCTCGGCGGAGACGCGCCGCTCATGGCCGAGATCACCACCTTGCAGACTCTGCTCGCGCTCGCCACGATACCGGTGGCAGTCCTTCTTCTGGGATAGAATCCGCCGATTTTGGAGGAAAAGCGCCCAATCACACCGGCTCTCTTCCTCTTGCCTCGAAGGCTGGCGCCTTATGCGAGCACAGGGCGGAACAATATCCTAAAACTTGTATTTAATTACATATACACTCTATGATTGCATCACTGGAGTTGAGCCGGCGACAGTGAACGACTGGCCTCCAACCATGAGGGAGTCTGCCCGCGATGAATCCGGTCGATAAGGTCCGGTCCGCGTATAGCGATGCCGAACAGGAAGCCGAGTTGCCGGAACGGCCGCTTTCGCCGTTCGAGGCCGCGAGTTTCATCGAAGGGATGACGGCGGAGCTGCGCCGGATGGCCCGGAACGCCAAGCTCGACACCCTGTCCTATTTCCTCGAAATGGCGCGGATCGAGGCCTCGGCGCAGATCGAGCAGATCGCAGAGCGGAAGCTCGACGCCTGATCCGAGCTGGTCCTGTAGCGAAGCGGGAAGCCCTCAGGCGCCCGCGCGCGACAGGCCGCCTCCAGGATGCCGCAGCACGGCTCCGGTCAATTCCAGTTCGATCAGCGCGCGCCCGACATCCCGCGCCGGATAGCCGCTCGCACGCACCAGATCGTCCAGAGCGACCGGCGTCGGGCTCAGCAGCCCGAGCAGGTTCGAGCCGATATCGTCCGCCTCACCCGTCCCGGCCGGCGGCGCGGGCGCAAAGCCATCGCGGTCGCTTCCGGCCGCCTCGGTGACCGGCGGCTTCGTCACATCCGGCAGGTCGAGCTCGTCCCAGAGCGGTTCGCCCGCGCTCGCCACAGGCTCCTCCCGCATGGCCTGATGCTGGTGGAACAGGTCGTCCCGCCGCCCCACCATGGGGCGCAGCGCCTCGACGACATGCGCGGCCTCCGCGCAGAGCGTGGCGCCCTCGCGGATGAGATGGTTGCCGCCCTCGGCCCGCGGGTCGAGCGGCGAGCCCGGCACGGCGAAGACCTGCCTGCCCTGCTCGTTGGCGAAGCGCGCGGTGATGAGCGAGCCGGAGCGGCGCGCCGCCTCGACGACGACGGTGCCGAGCGCGAGCCCCGAGACGATGCGGTTGCGGCGCGGAAAATCGCGGCCGCGCGGCTCGTAGCCGAGCGGCATCTCGCTGACGATGGCGCCCTCGGCTGCGATACGCTCGGCAAGCCCCCCATTCTCAGGCGGGTAGATCCGGTCGAGGCCGCCGGCCAGGACAGCGACGGTTCCGGTCGCGAGGCTCGCCTGATGGGCGGCGGTGTCGATGCCGCGTGCGAGGCCGGAGACGATGGCGAAGCCCGCCTCCCCGATCTCGCGCGCCAGCCGGCGGGTGAAGGTCAATCCCGCAGCCGAGGCGTTGCGCGAGCCGACCAGCGCCACCGCCGGCAGTTTCGGGAATTCTCCGCGGATCGCGACGAGCGGCGGCGCGGAATCGATCGCTCGCAGGGGCAGCGGATAGTCGGCCTCGCCCAGTGCGACGAAGCGGCCGCCGAGACGGCGCAACCCATCCATCTCGCGCTCGGCTTCGGCCTCCGGAAAGATGCGGATGTTGCGGCCGGCCTGCCGCGCGAGGTCGGGCAATGCCTCCAGCGCAGGGCCGGCACCGCCGAAGCGGTTCGTGAGAGAACGAAAGCTGCGCGGCCCGATACCGTCGCTGCGGATCAGCCTCAACCAATCGAGGCGCTGGCGATCGGAGAGGACGATGCCAGCAGCCATGCCATTCAGCCCTTCTGGCCGATCTTGCCTTCGCTGCCGGCCAACAGCCGGGCGATGTTGGTCCGGTGCATGACCCAGAGCAGGAGGGTAAGGGCGGCCATCACCGCCGCCGCCTGATGCATCCCGGCGGCGAACCAGAGCAGCAGCGGCGTCAGCACGCTCGCCGTCAGCGCCGCGAGCGAGGAATAGCGCGAGAGCCAGGCCACGCCGAGCCAGATCGCGGCGAAGGCGAGCGCGATCCAGCCATTGAGGCCGATCAGCACGCCGAGATAGGTCGCGACACCCTTGCCGCCCTTGAAACCGATCCAGACCGGGAAGAGATGGCCGAGAAAAGCGCCGACCGCGGCGGCCAGCGCCGCCTGCGGCCCGCCGAGCCAGTGCCAGGCGACGAGGACGGCCACCGTGCCCTTGAGCATGTCACCGACAAGCGTCGCCGCCGCGAGCTTCTTGTTGCCGGTGCGCAGCACATTGGTCGCGCCGATATTCCCCGAACCGATGCTGCGCAGATCCGGCCCGCCGGCGAGCTTCGTCAGGATGATGCCGAAGGGGATGGAGCCGAAGAGATAGCCGATAACGAGGGCAATCAGCGTGGCGGAGCCGGAAAGGCCCCAGGTCAACGTCTCAGCCATGCAGTCCCCTCGCCCCCTTGGCGAGCGTCACAATAGGATTTGTCGGTGGGAATAGAAAGCGCCCGCCCCCCATAAACGCGCTGTCATCCCAGACAAGCCGCTTTGGCGGCGCAGATCCGGGATCCATGCCGGAGCGCTTTCCGCGGAGGTTCAGGCATGGGTCCCGGGTCTGCGCTTCGCTTGCCCGGGATGACCCATACCTTCCATTTAGAAAACTCAGCCCGGCCCGAGCTCGTAAACAGCCCGCCCGCCGACGAAGGTCGTCTGCACGATGCCCTGAAGCCGCGCCTCGTCGAAGGGCGAGTTCTTGGCGCGGGATTTCAGCTTGCGCTTGTCGACGACGAAGGGCGCATCGGGGTCGAGCAGGATGAGATCGGCCGGGGCGCCTGCAGCGAGCCTGCCGCCGCCAAGCCCGAGCAGCCCGGCGGGGCGCGTCGAGAGGGCGGCCAGCAGCGCGGACAGGCCGATCTGCTCCGACTGCACCATGCGCAGCGCGGCCGCCAGCATGGTCTCGATGCCGAGCGCGCCGTCGGCCGCCTCGGCGAAGGGCTGGCGCTTGGTCTCGACATCCTGCGGATCGTGGTCGGAGACGATGACGTCGATCACGCCCTCGGCCAGCGCCGCGACCATGGCGAGACGCTCGTCCTCGGACCGCAGCGGCGGCGAGACCTTGCAGAAGGTGCGGTAGTCGCCGACATCGTTCTCGTTGAGGGTGAGGTTGTTGATCGAGACGCCGCAGGTGACGCGCACGCCGTCCTGCTTCGCCCGGCGCACCAACTCGGCCGATTCCGCGCAGGAGATCATCGCGGCGTGGTAGCGGGCGCCGGTGGCGCGGGCGAGGCGCAGATCGCGTTCCAACATCACCGTCTCGGCCTCGGCCGGAATGCCCGGCAGGCCCTTGCGGCTGGCGAACTCGCCCTCGTTCATCACGCCGGAACCGCGCAGCTCGGGATCCTCGACATGGTTCATGATCAGCGCGTCGAAATTGCCGGCATAGATCATGGCGCGGCGCATGACCTGCGGATTGCGCAGCGCCCGGGCGCCGTCGCAGAAAGCGACCGCGCCGGCTTCGAGCAGCAGGCCGAATTCGGTGATCTCCCGGCCCTCGAGCCCCTTGGTCAGGGCGGCGCAGGGCAGCACGTTGACGATCGCCTTGTCGCGGGCGCGGCGCTTCAGGAAGTCGATGATGGCGGGGTCGTCGATCGGCGGATCGGTGTCCGGCCGGCAGACGACGGTGGTGACGCCGCCGGCAGCCGCCGCATGCGAGCCGGAGCCGAGCGTCTCGCGGAACTCCGCGCCGGGCTCACCGAGGAAGGCGCGCAGATCGACGAGGCCGGGCGTCAGCACCAGTCCCTTCGCATCGATGCGGCGGACGCTCTCGCCCGTCGCCGGCGCCGCGCCCCATTCCACGGCCGCGATGGCGCCATCGCGCAGCAGGACCGAACCCGCTCCTTCGCGACCCGTGGCCGGATCGACCAGCCGGGCGTTGACGATCGCGATGTCCTGCGCTGCGATGTCCTGCGTTTCAGCCATGATCCGTTCCATTGCGGCCGTCAGCATCCGGCCGGCGCGTAAAGACGAAGCTCCAGAAGGCGACGAGCCCCCAGAACAGCAGACAGAGCCCTGCACCGGCCAGGACGATGAACCAGGTCCAGCCGGCGTGCGGATCGGCCCAGAGATAGCCGGCCGCGACCACGAGATAGAGCCCGACGAAGACGAACCGCACCCGGCGCATCGTTCGAAGCAGCCAGGCGAGAGCTCCGTCCATCGGCCTCAGACATTCGGCAGGTGCTGTGCGAGCGCGTCGAGCACCGCCATGCGGACGGCGACGCCCATCTCGACCTGCTCCCGGATCAGCGACTGGGCACCGTCGGCCACCTCCGAGGAGATCTCGACGCCGCGGTTCATCGGGCCGGGATGCATCACCAGCGCATCGGGCGCGGCACGTTCCAGTTTCTCGCGGTCGAGCCCGTAATAGCGGAAATACTCCTTCGGGGACGGCACGAAGGCGCCATGCATGCGTTCGAGCTGGAGGCGCAACATCATCACGATGTCAGCGCCTTCGAGCCCCTTGTTCATGTCGGTGAAGAGTTCGACGCCCATGCGCTCGATACCCGGCGGCAGCAGCGTCGTCGGCGCGATCAGCCGGACTTTTGCGCCCAGCGCATTCAGCAGGATGATGTTGGAGCGGGCGACGCGCGAATGCAGGATGTCGCCGCAGATCGCCACCGTCAGCCCCTGGATGCGGCCCTTGTTGCGGCGGATGGTCAGGGCGTCGAGCAGGGCCTGGGTCGGGTGTTCATGGGCGCCGTCGCCGGCGTTGACCACCGAGCAGCCCACCTTGCGGGCGAGCAGGTTGACCGCGCCGGCGGCATGGTGGCGCACGACGATGATGTCGGGCCGCATGGCGTTGAGCGTCGCGGCGGTGTCGATCAGCGTCTCGCCCTTCTTCACCGAGGAGGAGGCGACCGACATGTTCATGACGTCGGCGCCGAGCCGCTTGCCGGCGAGCTCGAAGGAGGCCTGCGTGCGGGTCGAAGGCTCGAAGAACAGGTTGATCTGGGTGCGGCCGCGCAAGGTCGCCGCCTTCTTCTCGACCTGCCGCGACAGCGCGACATAGTCCTCGGCCCGGTCCAACAGGCCCTCGATGTCGAGATGGGACAACCCCTCGATGCCGAGCAGGTGGCGGTGCGGATAGAGCGGGGCTGGCGATGTCATTTGAAGCAGGCTGTTTAGGCGCGACTCGCCCGAGGTGCAAGCCGCTCCGAACAGGAAAGACCGCTATGCCGCGCGCAGCGGTGGAGCTTGCCTGTGATTGGCGCTAGGTCAGAAGCCGATCTGTCCGCTGCCTGCGTTTGCCGAAGGAATTCGCCTTGTCCGCTTCTACGACCGCTCATGTTCCGGCGCCTCACGGAGCCGATTGGCAGACCATCGCCCCGGCCGAGGCCGGCTTCGATGCCGGACGGCTCGGCGAGGCCGTCACTTTCGCGCAAGGCCATGAGAGCCCCTGGCCGCGCAGCCTCTATTATCCGGACGGCTCCTATGTCGGGAATGTCGAATGGAACGAGACCGGCCCCTGGACCGAGATCGTCGGCCCGGTGCGCGAGCGCGGCGGCCCGGCCGGGCTGATTCTGAAAGGCGGACGCATCGTCGCCGAATGGGGCGACACCGGCCGCACCGACATGACCTTCTCGATTGCGAAAAGCTATCTTTCGGTGCTCGCCGGCGTCGCCTTCGACGACGGGCTGATCCGCGATGTCGAGGAACCTGTCGGCAAGAGCGTGGATGATCCCGCTTTCGCCGGGCCGCATAACGGCCAGATCACCTGGCGGCACCTGCTGCAGCAATCGAGCGAATGGCAAGGCGAGATCTTCGGGAAATCCGATCAGGTCGATCACAACCGTCAGATCGGCCCCGGCGCCGACAAAAGCCGCAAGGGTCAGCGCCGCGAGCTCAGGGATCCCGGCTCCTTCTACGAATATAACGATGTCCGCGTGAACGTCCTTGCCTATGCCCTTCTCCAGCTTTTCCGCCGGCCGCTGCCGGAGGTGCTGCGCGAACGGATCATGGACCCGGTCGGCGCCTCGCCGGACTGGCGATGGGAGGGCTACAGCTCGTCCTTCGTCGAGATCGATGGCCGGCGCATCCAGTCCGTGCCGGGCGGCGGGCATTGGGGCGGCGGGCTCTTCATCGGCGCCCGCGACCATGCCCGCTTCGGCCTGCTGATCGGCCGCAAGGGCGAGTGGAACGGCCGGCAGCTCGTTTCCCGCAGCTGGATCGAACGCTCGCTGACGCCCTCCCCCACGCTCGGCAATTACGGCTATCTGTGGTGGCTGGCGCGCGGCCCGGCGGCGCGGCCGGGCGTTCCCCAGACCGCGTTCTCGGCGCTGGGCGCCGGCAGCAACGTGATCTGGGTCGAGCCGGAGCGCGACATCGTCGCAGTGCTGCGCTGGATCGAGGGCGCCTCGACCGAGGGCTTCATCGACCGGCTGCTGGCGGCGCAGGCCTGAGCGCGCCTCAGCCTTCCTTCACGGCATAAACCTGCTCGGGTCCGGGAAAGCGTCGGGCTCGAACCTCGGCGGCGTAATCCGCCACGGCCTTGTCGACCCCCTCGGCGAGATTGCCGAAGAGCTTGACGAATTTCGGCACGCGCCCGGTCAGGCCGAGCATGTCGTCGAGCACGAGCACCTGCCCGTCGCAGGCGGCGGAGGCGCCGATGCCGATGGTCGGGATCGCGATCCTGGCGGTGATCTCCGCCGCGAGCGGCTCGGCCACCGCCTCCAGCACCACGGCGAAGGCGCCTGCCGCCGTCACCGCCTCGGCATCGGCGATGATCGCCGGCCATTCGGCCCGGTTACGCCCCTGCGCCTTGAAGCCGCCGAGCACATTGACCGCCTGCGGCGTCAAGCCGACATGGGCCATCACCGGAATGCCGCGCTCGACGAGGAAGGCGATGGTCCTGGCCATGCGCTGCCCGCCTTCGAGCTTCACCGCCCCGCAGCCGGTCTCCTGCATGATGCGGGCGGCGTTGCGGAAGGCTTGCTCCGGGCTCTCCTCATAGCTGCCGAAGGGCATGTCGACGACGATCAGCGCGCGACGGGAGCCGCGCATAACCGCCTGCCCGTGCAGGATCATCATCTCCAGCGTCACCGGCACGGTGCTATCGAGGCCGTGCACGACCATGCCCAGCGAGTCACCGACGAGCAGGAAATCGCAATGGCGGTCGGCCAGCGCCGCCATCGGCGCGGTATAGGCCGTCAGCGAGACGATCGGCTCAGCCGCCTTGCGGCTGCGGATGTCCAGCGCCGTCATGCGCTTGATCTGTGCTTGCGACGACACGCTCTTCTCCCCATGTGACGGGTGCTACCCCGTGGAAGGCCCTAAACGCTCTCCCCCATCCCGGAAAGCGCAATCGGCGTTTGACACGGCTCGCCCGCTGAACCACTTTCGCGCGCAATTCCGAACCGCACAGGTCTTGCGGGTCGCGGACCCGTCCGTTACGGCCGGTTCCGCGCTCTGATCAGGGCTGTCATCGAGACACGAAAACCATGAAGCTCCTCGTCGTCGAGTCGCCGGCCAAGGCCAAGACGATCAACAAATATCTCGGCTCCGACTACGAGGTCATCGCCTCGTTCGGGCATATTCGCGACCTGCCGGCCAAGGACGGCTCGGTCGAGCCCGACAATGATTTCGCGATGAAGTGGGAGATCGAGGGGCGCGGCGCCAAGCAGGTCGCCGAGATCGCGCGCGCCGTGAAGGGCGCCGAGAAGCTGATCCTCGCCACCGACCCGGATCGCGAGGGCGAGGCGATCTCCTGGCATGTGCTGGAGGCCCTGAACCAGAAGCGCGTGCTCAAGGGCATCCCCGTCGAGCGCGTCACCTTCAACGCCGTCACCAAGGACGCCGTGCAGAAGGCGCTGGCCAATCCCCGCGCGATCGACCAGGCGCTGGTCGATGCCTATCTGGCCCGGCGCGCACTCGACTATCTCGTCGGCTTCACCCTTTCGCCGGTGCTGTGGCGCAAGCTGCCGGGCGCCCGTTCGGCAGGGCGCGTACAGTCGGTGGCTTTGCGCCTGGTCTGCGACCGCGAGCGCGAGATCGAAGCGTTCCGGGCCCGCGAATACTGGTCGCTCGTCGCGACGCTCGCGACCGAATCCGGTCAGACCTTTGAGGCCCGTCTCGTCGGCGCCGACGGCAAGAAGATCGCAAGGCTCGACATCGGCAATGCCGAGGAGGCAAAGGCCTTCAAGGAGGCCCTGGAAACCGCGCTCTTCACCGTGACCGAGGTCGAGGCCAAGCCGGTCAAGCGCCACCCCTACCCGCCCTTCCAGACCTCGACGCTGCAGCAGGAAGCCTCGCGCAAGCTGGGTCTCGCCCCGGCCCGGACCATGCAGCTCGCCCAGCGCCTCTATGAGGGCGTCGATATCGGCGGCGAGACGGTCGGCCTCATCACCTATATGCGAACCGACGGCGTCGACATGGACGGCTCGGCCATTACCGCCGCGCGCAGCGTCATCGGCAAGGAATTCGGCGACAGATACGTGCCGAACGTGCCGCGCAAATACACGGTCAAGGCCAAGAACGCGCAGGAAGCTCACGAGGCCATCCGCCCGACCGATCTCGGCCGGCTGCCGGCGCAGGTCATGCGTCATCTCGAGCCGGAACAGGCGAAGCTCTACGAGCTGATCTGGAAGCGCACCATCGCGAGCCAGATGGAATCGGCCGAGATGGAACGCACCACGGTCGATATCGCGGCCAAGGTCGGCGCCCGCAATCTGGAGCTGCGCGCCTCCGGCCAGGTCGTGCTCTTCGACGGCTTCCTGACGCTCTACCAGGAAAGCCGCGACGACGAGGAAGACGAGGACTCCAAGAAGCTGCCGGCGATGAAGGCGGCCGACAGGCTGGAGAAGCGCGCCATCGCCGCCGACCAGCATTTCACCGAGCCGCCGCCGCGCTTCTCGGAAGCGAGCCTGGTCAAGCGCATGGAAGAGCTCGGCATCGGCCGGCCCTCGACCTATGCCGCGACGCTCTCGACCCTGCGCGACCGCGAATATGTCCGCATCGAGAAGAAGCGCCTCGTGCCCGAGGACAAGGGCATGCTGGTCACGTCGTTCCTGGAGAGCTTCTTCAAGCGCTATGTCGAGTTCGACTTCACAGCGAACCTGGAAGAGAAGCTCGACCGCGTCTCCAACGCCGAGATCGACTGGAAGGCGCTGCTGCGCGAGTTCTGGGAGGAATTCACCGCCTCCATCGGCGAGACCAAGGATCTGCGCGTCGGCGACGTACTGGAGGCGCTGAACGGCGTCCTCGGCGACTATATCTTCCCGCAGAAGGCCGACGGTTCCGACCCGCGGATCTGCCCGACCTGCGGCAACGGCCAGCTTTCGCTCAAGCTCGGCAAGTTCGGCGCCTTCGTCGGCTGCTCGAACTATCCGGAATGCCGCTATACGCGGCCCCTCTCCGTGCCCGCCGCCGATGGCGAGGCCTCGGCCGAGGGCGGCCAGGGCGCGCCCGGCGTGCGCATCCTCGGCACCGATCCGGTGACGAGCCTCGAGGTCACGATGCGCGACGGCCGCTTCGGCCCCTATATCCAGCTCGGCGAGGGCGAGAAGCCGAAGCGCTCCAGCCTGCCCAAGGGCATGAGCCCGGCCAGCGTAACGCTGGATAAGGCACTCGCCCTGCTCTCCCTGCCGCGCGAAGTGGCGCGGCACCCCGAAAGCGGCGAGCCGATCCTCGTCGGCATCGGTCGCTACGGGCCTTACGTGCAGCACGGCAAGACCTACGCCAATATCGACAAGGGCGACGATGTGCTCGAACTCGGCGCCAACCGCGCCATCGACCTGATCGTCGCCAAGGAGAGCGGCGGTGGGCGCGGCGGTCGGGCATCGACACCGGGACGGGCGCTCGGCGATCATCCCGCCGGCGGCGCGCTGGAAGTGAAGGCCGGCAAATACGGCCCCTATGTCGCCTGGGGCAAGATCTTCGCGACACTGCCCAAGACGATGACCGCGGAGAGCATCACGCTGGAGCAGGCCATCGAGCTGGCGAACGCCAAGGCCGAGGCGAAGGGCGGCGCCAAGGGCAAGGCGAAGGCCGCGGGTGCTGCGGCAAAGGCCAAGGCACCGGCGAAAAAGCCCGCCGCGAAGAAGGCGCCAGCCAAGAAGGCTGCAGCCGCGAAGGCTCCCGCCAAGGCCAAGACGGCAAGCGGCTGAGGCCGCTCGCTTTCGCGAGAGACAGCGCGGTCATGCGTCTGGCGAGCTGGTTATTTGCAGGTCTCGGGGCACTCGTCTGCTCCGTGACCTTCGCGGGCTGGGTCTGGCTCAACGCCTACGCCTGCGGAGGCTGCAAGAACTTCCGCCTGCGCTGGGAGGATACCGAGGCGCTCAGCCTGTTCATCCCGCCCTTCTTCCTGGGCTGCGTTCTGATGGTCACAGGCGCCGTGCTGTGGATCGGGAACCGTTCGCAACGGCGCTAGAGCTTGCTGGCTTTACCCGGACCACGGGTCGTTCCGGGCTCATGCTTGTGACATGCCCCTAATGACGGCGTGCTTCCGTCACAGGCTCGCGACCACCACGATCCGTCTCACCTCGCCGCGCAGGAAGGCCTGCAGGAAGCGCTCATAGTCCTTGAACGAGATGCAGCCGTTCGAGTCACCGCGCGGCCCGAGCAGATAGGTGTGGGCGAGGAGACCGGCGCGGCCGTGGATCGCGCCCGAGCCGCCGACCGGATTGAGCCGGATGGCGCGCACGCCATGGAACAGCGCCTCGCGCTCGGTCAGCGTGTAGGTGTGCGGCGGGGTGACGCCCTTCATGCGGACATGGGCGTAGCTGGGATCGTCCATCATCTCGCCCAGGCCGGAATGGGCCTCGAGCCGCTCGCCATTGGGCATGTAGACCATCTTGGCGCTGATATCGTAGATCGCGGTGCCGGCCTCGGCGGTGCGCGGCGGCGTGCCGGCCGAGGGGCTGAGGCGCGCGACGCGACCGCGGTCGACGACGTCATCCTGCGGCGCGGCATAGGCCAGCGCCGTACCCGCCGGCTGCTGCTTCTGCACGCCGAAGAGCTTCTCGAAGAAATTGCGGTTGTCCTCAGGCGTCGGCGCGGGCGTGGCGGCAGCGACCCGGCTGCGGCGGCCCGATGTCACCGGCTGCTGCGCCAGGCGCCGCGGCTGGGCCTCGGCAGGCGGCGGCACCAGCTCGGCCGGACGCGGCACGGGGAACGGAGCGGCAGCGAGGCCGGCGATCTCCTGCGAGGCCGTCTCGGGCGGAACGGACGCGATCAGCTCCGAGGGACGCGACGCCGGCAGCGGCGCCTTTTCGGCCAGGCTCACGGGCGCCTGCGACGGCAGCGGCAGAACCGAACCCGAATCCGGCAGATCGAGCGCTTCCGGCACCGCGGCCAGGCGCATCGCGGAGCCGACCGGCCGGCTCTGCGCGAGCGAGGTCGGGGTCGTGCCGGCGAAATGCGGATCGAGCAGGCCGCCATAGGCCCGCTCGGTGGTCGTGCCGGCGAGGCGCTCCGGCGCAGGTGGCCTGATCACCTGGGAGATGGCGGCTTTCTTGTCGTTGGCGGCAACATCGACGCTGGGATCGTGCGGCGCGACATGATCGAGCAAGCGGAAGCCCGTCATCGCTCCGAGGCAGAGCGCGGCCGCCCAGAACAGGGTCCGGCCGATGGAGCGACGACGCCGCCGAAGACGCAGATGGGGCGCCCCGCTCCGCCGCGCATGTCTGCCATAGCTCATTGCCCGCACTCTCGATACGCCAACGCCACGCCCGGCCTCGACAGGCGCGCATGCTCGTTCCGCCACACCCCGAGGCAACGGGATGCGCGGCGCGTGACGATGCGCCCGGCCATGCTGGGAGAACCCAAACTACGTTCTTCTCCGATAAAGCGCCGTGTTGGTTAATCGTCGGTGAAGCCGACCGCGCTTTTTTTAGGCGGTGGGTGGTGAAGCGGCGCGACGTGTCGCGGGCCCCGAAGGCCACGCAAAGGCGGCACCATCAAGGCGCGGGTTGCAAGGCGCAGGGCGGTCATTCGCAAAGAGAGGGTTTTTCTGGCTCACCCGCCGCGATTAGTTCATCTTTCCGGGCGAAGGGACCCGGTCCTCTCCCCAGCCTGGCCGAATCGCACATGTCGCAAGGACCGCAGCCCGCAGAGACGGCCACGCAGGAGGCAGCGCCTCCCGTGACGCCGCCAGCCGAGGCGAGAACGAGTTCGGTCGCGGCGCTCGGCGCCATCGTGAGCGGCGCGCTCATCCTGCAGATCGCCGCGACGATCGTGAACACGGTCATCCCGCTCAAGATGGCGCTCGCCCAGAAGGCGCCGCTGCTGATCGGCCTGGTCGGCTCGGCCTATTCGGTCGGCTTCCTCGCCGGCTGCTTCATCATTCCCGCCTTCATCCGGCGCGTAGGGCATATCCGCGCCTTTGCCGTCTTCGCGGCGTTGCAGGCAATGCTGACGCTGAGCTTCGGGCAGACGCCGATCGACATCTGGGGCCTGTCGCGGCTGGGCATGGGCTTCGCCGGCGCGGGCCACGCCATCTGCATCGAGAGCTGGATCAGCGGCCAGGCGAAGGCCGGCCAGCGCGGGCGCATCTTCGGCCTGTATCAGATCATCAACCGGCTTGCCCTGATCGGCTCGCAGATCGGCGTCGGCTATGTCGCGATGCAGTCGAGCGAGATCTTCCTGTTCGCTAGCGCTGCGTTCTCGCTGGCGCTGATCCCGGTCGGCATGACGAAAGCCAGGGGCCCGGAATCGGGCGCCGTGATCTCGGTCAGGCTGAACACGATCTGGCAGTATGCCCCGGCCGCCGTCATCGGCTGCCTCTATGTCGGGCTGATGGGCGGGGCGCTCTCCAATGTCGCGCCGGCCTATGGCATCCTGATCGGCCTCGACCAGAAATGGGCGATCCTGCTGACCGCGGGCATCCAGATCGGCGCGCTGGTGCTGCAATGGCCGCTCGGCCTGCTGGCGGACCGGGTCGAGAGCCGCAAGATCATGCTGAGCGCCACCGCCTCGGTGGTGCTCTGCACGTTGGCGCTGGGCGTCGTGCTCTGGTTCGCCCTGCCCCATAGCCGGTTCTGGCTGTTCGGGCTGTTCGCGCTGATCGGCGCCGGCAGCATGCCGATCTATACCGTCGCCGTCGCCCATGCCTATTTCCGGCTCGGCCGCGAGCGGGCGCTCGGCCTCTCGGCGCAGCTCCTCTTCCTCTGGGCGACGGGCTCGGCCATCGGCCCGCTGGTCTCGACCGCCTTCATGCAGGTCATAGGGCCGCAGGGGATGCTGATCTATCTCGGCCTGCTCTCGGCCGCGACCGGCGTCTATCTCGCCTTCCGCCTGCGGCGTAACCCGCCCTCGGCCAATCCTTTCGGGGAACGCCCGACGACCGCGCCGACCATCCCCGACGTCTCGCCTTCGGGGCGTTCGCAGGGCGGCAAGTAGGACAGCGTTCCAGCTTGCGCCGACACGCGAGTCATCCCGGTCGCAGCGAAGCGAAGAGCCGGGATCCGTGCCTGAACTTCAAACGGAAGCGCTCCGGCATGGATCCCGGGTCAAACCCGGGATGCCGGCGCGTTTTCCGCTCGAGATCAGCAAGCTCTAAACCAGGCCTACGCTTGGGCGGCGTGGCGCGTCGGCTTGGCCTTGAGCTTCATCTCTTCCAGGTCCTGACGCTCGCGCGGGGTGTTGCGCATGAGCTGGTCCTTGCCGGGCGCATATTGCACCGGCTGCTCTGTATCGACGCCGTACCAGGCGGCCGCGCGGAGCACGAAGGACGGATCGGCCAGATGCGGCCGCCCGAGCGCGACCAGATCGGCCCGGCCGGCGGCGACGATCGTGTTGACCTGATCGGCGCTTGTGATGTTGCCGACGCACATGGTCGCGATCTGCGCCTCGTTGCGGATGCGGTCCGAGAAAGGCGTCTGGAACATGCGGCCGTAGATGGGGCGCGATTCCCGCGTGGTCTGGCCGGTCGAGACGTCGACGAGATCGCAGCCCTCGGCGGCGAAAGCCTCGGCGATCGCCACGGAATCCGCCGCCGAGAGCCCGCCTTCGGCCCAGTCCGTCGCGGAGACGCGCACCGACATCGGCTTCTCGCGCGGCCAGGCCTCGCGCAGCACCCGGAAGACCTCCAGCGGATAGCGCAGGCGGTTCTCGACCGAGCCGCCATAGTCGTCGGTGCGCCTGTTGGTCAGCGGCGAGAGGAAGCTCGCCAGCAGATAGCCATGGGCGCAGTGCAGCTCCAGCATGTCGAAACCGGCGCGCATCCCCCGTTCGGCGGCCGCGACGAATTCCGCCTTGACCCGGTCCATGTCGGCGCGGGTCATCTCGCGCGGCACCTGGCTTTCCGGATAATAGGGCAGAGGCGAGGCCGAGATGATCGGCCAGGCGCCTTCCGGCAGAGGCCGGTCCATGCCCTCCCACATCAGCTTGGTCGCCCCCTTCCGCCCGGCATGGCCGAGCTGGAGGCAGATCTTCGCGGCCGAGTGGCCGTGCACGAAATCGACGATCCGCTTCCAGGCGGCTTCCTGCTCGTCGTTCCACAGGCCGGTGCAGCCGGGCGTAATCCGGGCATCGGGCGCGATGCAGGTCATCTCGGTGAAGATGAGGCCAGGGCCGCCGATGGCGCGCGAGCCGTAATGCATCAGGTGCCAATCGCCCGGCAGGCCGTCCTCGGCGGAGTACTGGCACATCGGCGAGAGCGTCATGCGGTTCTCGACCTGCATCTCGCGCAGCTTGAAGGGCTGGAAGGCCGGCGGGACCGGCGAGCCGTCCTTGCGGCGCTTGGCGAGGTCTCCGAGCCCATCCGCGACGAGATTGTCGACGGCTGCGACCATCTCCGGCGCACGCAGGGCGAGGTTGTCGTAGGTGATCGCCTTGGAGCGGGTCATCAGGCCGAAGGCAAAGCGCAGCGGCTCGAAATCCCAGAAGCGCTTCAGTTCCTCGAACCAGACCAGCGAGACATCCGCCGCGTGCTGGGTCTTCTCGACCTCCTCGCGGCGCTGCGTCTCGAACAGTTTGAGGCCGGCGGCGACATCGAGTTTCGCCTGCCCCATCGCCTTGTGCAGGGCAATGGCATCCTCCATCGCGAGCTTGGTGCCGGAGCCGATCGAGAAATGCGCCGTCGCCTTGGCGTCGCCGATCAGCACGACATTCTCGCTCACCCAATTCCGGCAGCGGATCATCGGGAAATTGCGCCAGAGCGAGCGGTTGGTGATGAGCTTGTGGCCTTCGAGCTCCTCGGCGAAGACGCCTTCGAGGAAGGTGGCCGACTGCGCCTCGTCGAGTTTGCCGAGCCCGGCCTTCTCGAAGGTCTCGGGGTCGGTTTCCAGCACCCAGGTCGAGCGCCCGGCCTCGTACTGGTAGCAATGGGCGATGAAGAGCCCGTGCTCCGTCTGCTTGAAGAAGAAGGTGAAGGCGTCGAAGGGACGGGTCGAGCCCATCCAGGTGAAGTGGTTCGGGCGCAGGTCGGTTTCCGGCTGGAAGCGATCGCGCCAGTTCTCGCGGATGCGGCTGTTGATGCCGTCGGCAGCGACGACAAGGTCGTAATCGCGCTTCAGCGCCTCGATATCGGCAATCTCGTCGCCGAAATGCAGCCCGACGCCGAGAGCGCGCGCCCTCGCCTGCACCAGCATCAGCAGCGAGCGACGCGAGCAGCCGCAGAAGCCGTTGCCGGGAACGCGGTGGACCGTGTCCTTGAAGTGGATCTCGATGTCGTCCCAATAGGCGAAATTGTCGCGGATCGCGGCATAGCTCTCGGCATCCGCCGCCTTGAACGTGTCGAGCGTCTGATCGGAGAACACGACGCCGAAGCCGAAGGTGTCGTCCGCCTGGTTGCGCTCGAAGACATCGACCGCAATCTCCGGCCAGTCACGCTTCATCAGCAGCGCGAAATAGAGCCCTGCCGGCCCGCCGCCCACGACCGCAATGCGCATCGACGCCTCCTCCAGAGCACCAGCCGATCCGGCTGATGATATTATTTTAAGCCTAAAATATTTTTGAGCTCAAGAGACTTTTGCCACCTTCAAATCGGACACTCAACAACGGAGCCGAAACCCCATCGAACCCCCGCAGCCCCCATCCTGAGGAGTCGCGCAGCGGCGTCTCGAAAGACGGTCGAGAGACCTGCAGGTGCCTCCGGAAGCACCCTTCGAGACGCCATTACCGACGGGGCAGTTCCTCAGGATGAGGGCTTCAGGCCCTGCAGACCAGCCCCGACGCCCCCAGAACGGCGCCGGCGTGTTCGCCGGCCCCCGACGAGCCGCTTGCAAATTGATTGAGACTTAAAATATGTTCTGCGGAGGAGGTCGAGCGATCATGACTCTGCGGGAACGGCACGCGCTGGTGACGGGAGGCGGACGCGGCATCGGCCGGGCCATCGCCGCGGCACTGACGCAGGCCGGAGCGCGGGTCAGCATCCTCGGGCGCGATGAAACCTCTCTGCGCGACGCCGTGGCTGCGGGAGTCGCCGCCGATTTCGCTCCTTGCGACGTGCGCGACGAGAGTGCCGTCTCATCCGCGCTCGATCATCTCTCCGGCGGACATGGCTTCGACATCGCCATCGCCAATGCCGGCGCGGTCGAGACCGGCCCGTTCATGCGCAGCGACAGCGAACGTTTCCGCCGGATGGTCGAGATCAACCTGATCGGCACCGTCAATCTGTTCCACGCCGTGCTGCCGGCGATGCTGGAACAGCGCCGCGGCCGGCTGATCGCCATCGCCTCGACCGCCGGGCATCGCGGCTATCCTTATGTCAGCGCCTATGTGGCGGCGAAGCATGCCGTGGTCGGGCTGGTGAAGTCGCTGGCGCTGGAGACGGCCCGCTCCGGCGTCACCGTCAACGCCGTCTGCCCCGGTTACGCCGACACCAACATGGTCGCGAGCGGGCTCGACACCATCGCGGCGAAGACCGGCAAGAGCCGCGAGCAGGCATTGGCCGAGATGGTCAGGGACAATCCGCAGGGCCGGCTCATCGCGCCCGAAGAGGTCGCGGCCGCCGTGCTCTATCTCTGCGGGCCCGGCAGCGATGCCGTCACCGGCCAGTCTCTCATGATCAATGGTGGGGAGTTCTGAGATGGAGACACCCTCCTCCGCCCCGATGCTCGACCGGGAGACCAAGGCCAGCGAACGCCCCGGCGACCACAAGGACGAGCTCAGGCTCTGGCTGCGCCTGCTCACCTGCTCGACCCTGATCGAGACCGAGATCCGCAACCGTTTGCGTGAGGAATTCAAGACCACGCTGCCGCGCTTCGATCTGATGGCCCAGCTCGACAAGACCGCCGTCGGTATGACGGTGGGCGAGGTCTCGCAGCGATTGATGGTCTCGAACGGCAATGTCACCGCCGTCGTCGCCGGGCTGGTGACGGATGGGCTCGTCGACAAGCGCTCCGCCCCGCAGGACCGGCGCGTGCAGATCCTCACGCTGACGGCTTCGGGTCGCAAGGCCTTCCGCGCCATGGCCGAACGCCATGAAGGCTGGATCGCCGAGCTCTTCGCCGGGCTCGACCAGCCCGAGCTCGCGCAGCTCTTCCGGTTGCTCGGAGAAACCAAGACCTCGCTGCATCGTGCCATCGCGGGGCGGGCCGAAGACGCCGCCAAGGGAGATGCCTGATGGCAGAGATCGCCAATGCCACCATCTTGCCGCTGGCAGGCTTCAAGCCCGAGCATTTCGCGCTCTCCGTCTCCGGCAAGGTCGCGACGGTGACACTGAACCGGCCTGAGAAAAAGAATCCGCTGACCTTCGCAAGCTACCGCGAACTCACGGATTTCTTCCTCGCCGCGCAGAAGGAGGAAGAGGTCAAGGCGATCGTCGTGACCGGTGCCGGCGGCAATTTCTCCTCGGGCGGGGACGTCTTCGAGATCATCGGGCCGCTGGTCGCGATGGAGACCAAGGACCTGCTGAAATTCACCCGGATGACCGGCGAGCTGGTCAAGGCGATGCGCGCCTGCCCGCAGCCGATCATCGCCGCGATCGACGGCGTCTGCGCGGGAGCCGGCGCGATCGTCGTCATGGCCTCCGACCTGCGGCTCGGCACGGCCGGCAGCAAGATCGCCTTCCTGTTCAACCGCGTCGGCCTGGCCGGCTGCGACATGGGCGCCTGTGCGATGCTGCCGCGCATCATCGGCCAGGGCCGCGCCGCCGAGCTGCTCTATACCGGCCGCGTGCTCAGGGGCGAGGAAGCCGAGCGCTGGGGCTTCCTCAACCGGCTCTGCGCATCCGAGGCCGTGCTGCCGGAAGCGCAAGCCCTCGCGGCCGAGCTGGCGGACGGCCCCACCTTCGCCAACGCCATGACCAAGCGCATGCTCGAAATGGAATGGGCGATGTCGGTCGAGAGCGCCATCGAGGCCGAGGCCGTGGCGCAGGCTTTGTGCATGCAGACCGAGGATTTCGCCCGCGCCTATCATGCCTTCGCCGCGAAGCAGAAGCCGGTCTTCGAGGGCAACTGAGATGAGCGGCTCCCCTCGCCTCGGCCTCGATATCCTCGGCGACACGCTGGACTGGCCGTTCTTCGAGGATCGCCACCGCGCCTTCGCCACGGAGCTCTCCGGCTGGGCCGATTCCTATCTCGCCGATTTGCCGCATGACGATGTCGACGAGGCCTGCCGGGCGCGCGTCGCGGCCTTGGGTGCGGCTGGCTTCCTGAAGGCTGCCGTGCCGGCGGCCTATGGCGGGCTGACCGACAAGCTCGACGTGCGCACGCTCTGCCTCGCCCGCGAGATCCTGGCCGCGCATGACGGCCTCGCCGATTTTTCCTTCGCCATGCAGGGGCTCGGCACCGGCTCGATCAGCATCGCAGGCTCGGAGGCGATGAAGCAGCGCATCCTGCCGGATGTCGCGGCCGGCAAGCGCATCGCCGCCTTTGCGCTTTCAGAGAAGGAAGCGGGCTCGGACGTCGCCGCCATGGCGACGACCGCGACGCCGGACGGCAACAGCCATGTCCGTATCGATGGCGAGAAGAGCTGGATCTCCAATGGCGGCATCGCCGACCATTACATCGTCTTCGCCCGCACCGGCGAGGCGCCCGGCGCGCGCGGGCTCTCCGCCTTCCTGGTCGAAGCCGATACGCCTGGCCTCACCATTGCGGAGCGCATCGAGGTGATCGCGCCGCATCCGCTGGCGACCTTGCGCTTCGAGGGTTGCCGCGTGCCGCTCGAAAACCGCATCGGCGGGCCGGGCGAGGGCTTCAAGGTCGCGATGGCGACGCTCGACATCTTCCGCTCGACGGTCGGCGCCGCCGCGCTCGGCTTCGCCCGACGGGCGCTGCACGAGACGATTTCGCACGCCAATGGTCGCAAGCTCTTCGGTGGCACGCTCGGCGACCTCCAGCTCTCGCAGGCGGCCATCGCCGACAGCGCGGCTGAGGTCGATGCCGCCGCCCTGCTCGTCTACCGCGCCGCCTGGACCAAGGATCGCGGCGCGCCCCGCGTCACCCGGGAGGCGGCGCTGGCCAAACTCGTCGCGACGGAGAACGCCCAGAGCGTGATCGACCGAGCTGTCCAGATCCATGGCGGCCTCGGCGTCACCAAGGGCGTCAAGGTGGAGGAATTGTACCGGGAGATCAGAGCGCTGCGCATCTACGAGGGCGCCAGCGAGGTCCAGAAGGTCGTGATCGCGCGCGACCTGCTGAAATTACATGCCGAAAAGGCAGGGGAACGCAATGACAGCAACCGGATTCGCGAGATCAGGACATAAGGACAGCTTTGCGCGGGACAACCTGCCGCCGCGCGAAAGCTGGCCCGATCTCACACTTGCAGAGGCAGGGTTGGCCTATCCCGAAAGGCTGAACTGCGTCGCCGAACTGCTCGACCGGCACATCACCGAGGGACGCGGCGGACGCACCGCCGTTGTCGCCGCCGGTCTCGAGTGGAGCTATGCCGATCTCGCCGAGAAAGTGAACCGCATCGCCAATGTGCTGAGCCGTGATCTCGGAATGATCAGCGGCAACCGCGTGCTGCTGCGCGCCGGCAACACGCCGATGATGGTCGCCGCCTATCTCGCCGTCATCAAGGCCGGCGGCGTCGCGGTCGCGACCATGCCGATGCTGCGGGTGGGCGAGCTCGTCTATCCCCTGCGCAAGGCGAAGATCGCTCTGGCGCTCTGCGACCATCGGCTCACCGCCGATCTCGAAGCCGCCGGAGCGCAAGTACCGGAGCTTGCCCGCATCGTCGCCTTCGGCGGCGCGGAGAGCGAGCTGGAAGCCTTGATGGCGCAGCCGGGCTATGAGCGTTTCGAGGCCGTAGACACCGCGCGCGACGATGTCTGCCTGATCGCCTTCACCTCCGGCACGACCGGCGAGCCGAAAGGCACGATGCATTTTCATCAGGACATGCTGGCGATCTGCGACTGCTACGGCGCCTGCGTGCTGAAGGCCTCGGCCGATGACCGCTTCACCGGCTCGCCGCCGCTGGCCTTCACCTTCGGGCTCGGCGGGCTCGTGCTGTTCCCGATGCGGATCGGCGCGGCGATGGTGCTGCCCGAGAAGGCGGGCCCCGCCGATCTGATCGACGCGATCGAGCGCTACAAGGTCAGCGTCGTCTTCACCGCGCCGACCGCCTACCGCGCCATTCTCGACAAGCTCGACGGGCGCGACATCGCCTCGCTCAGGGTTTGCGTCTCGGCCGGTGAGGCCCTGCCCAAGGCGACCTTCGATGCCTGGCAGGCGCGCACCGGCATCCCGCTGATGGACGGCATCGGCGCGACCGAGATGCTGCACATCTTCATCGGCGCGCCACGCGACAGGATCAGGCCGGGCTCGACCGGAATTCCGGTGCCGGGCTACGAGGCCAAGATCGTCGACGAGGAAGGGCGCGACGTGCCGGACGGCACGCCGGGGCGGCTCGCCGTGCGCGGCCCGACCGGCTGCCGCTATCTCGCCGACCCGCGGCAGGCGAAATATGTGCTGAACGGCTGGAACATCACCGGCGACACCTATCTGCGCGATGCGGACGGCTATTTCTGGTATCAGGCGCGCTCCGACGACATGATCATCTCGGCCGGCTACAACATCGCCGGGCCAGAGGTGGAAGCCGCCCTGCTGACGCACGAGGCCGTGGCCGAATGCGGCGTCGTCGGCGCGCCCTGCCCCGAGCGCGGGCAGATCGTGAAGGCCTATATCGTGCTGCGCGAGGGCGTCATCGGCGATGCCGCCCTGGTCAAGGCCTTGCAGGAGCATGTGAAGGCCGGTATCGCGCCCTATAAATATCCGCGCGCCATCGCCTTCGTCGAAGCCCTGCCGAAGACGGCGACCGGCAAGCTGCAACGCTTCGCGCTCCGCCAGATCGCGCAAGGCGAGAGCTGACCTTTCTTCCAACAGAGCCTGAACGGCCGAAATCGAGGCGATACGCCATGTCCGACCATTCGCAATCCCGCGCCATCCTGCCCGAGGGCTGGCCGCAGCCGCGCGGCTATGCCAACGGCATGGTGGCGGAAGGCCGCGTGCTGGTCACCGGCGGCCTTGTCGGCTGGGACGCGCAGGGTGTCTTCGCCAAGGGCTTCCTCGGCCAGCTCCGCCAGACCTTCCTCAACATCAGGGCGGTGGTCGAAGCCGGCGGCGGGCGCGTCGAGGATATCGTGCGGCTGACCTGGTACGTCACGGACATTGCGACCTATCGCGCCAGCCTGAAGGAAATGGGGCCGCTCTATCGTGAAGTCTTCGGCCGGCATTTCCCGGCGATGGCCGTGGTCGCGGTCACCGCGCTGGTCGAGCCGGAGGCGTTGCTGGAGATCGAGGCAACGGCGGTGGTGGACGGCTGAGGACAACCTGCGTCAAACCGCCGCGATTCCACGGCCGAGAAGACAGCTCACGCAACGTCATTCATTAGGCATTCACCAAGATTCCGAGCGCAGAATCCGGGACGCGTCGCAAGATCGCGACGCGTCCCGGAGTATCTCCATGTCCAGTATCAGCGGGGTGGGCGGCGGCTTCCGCCCCCACCACAAACCTCCCAGCTTCGACCAGATCGACAGTAACAGCGACGGCGGCATCAGCCTCGACGAGTTCGAGAGCGCCGCCCCCAAGGGTGCCGACAGCGCCAAGAGCGAAGAGCTCTTCAAGAAGATCGACACGGACGGCGACGGCTCGATCACCAAGGCCGAGTCGGATGCGTTCAAGGACAAGGCCAAGAAGGCCGACAGCCTGCTGCAGTCCTTCCTGTTCTCACTCCAGGCGGGCGGAACGCAGAACGCCCAGACTGCCTCCGACAGCGACAGCGATAAAGACAGCAAGTCGGCTTTCGACGCGATCGACAGCGACGCCAATGGCGGGATCAGCAAGGACGAGTTCAGCGCGGCCTTCAAGGACAGCCGGCTGAACAGCGACCAGTTGAACCAGCTCTTCGGCTCGCTGGACAAGAATGGCGACGGCTCGGTCTCGCAGGACGAGGTGAAGGCCTTCCAGTCCTCGCTGCAACAATCCGGCGAGAGGCATCATCACCGGCGGCCGCCGGAAGCCTTCCAGAACGCCTCACAAGCCTATGGCAGCGCGTCGCAACTTTCGGCGCAGGGCACCACCGAAACGACCTACGCCAAGGCGGCCTGACTTCCGCCAACCGGATGCCGCCTCGCACCGTGGCAACCGCAACACTCTCGACGCCGACGGCAGAAGCCGCTGGCGCCGCTCCTCAGATCCCTGCCCCGTCCTGCAAGGTCCCGGTCGGCACCTTCCGCCAGAGCCGCATATGCAGCGCCCGCAGGCCCGGTCGCAGCAGGATGTCGCCGAAGGCGAGCGCCAGAGAGACAGGCACATTCGCCGTCAGCGCAAAGGCCGCGACGAACAACCCCGCCGTACTGAGAACGCGCCAGCTCACCGCCGCGAGCCAGGCCCTGCGGTCGGGCGTGCCCTTCCGGCCGACGATGCGAAGGACGCCGCGCTGCGCCCGTGCCAGCGCCCCGCCCTCGCCCACCGCCTGCCGGGCCTCGCCCTCGCCCGGCTCGACGAAGCCGAAGGCGACCGTCTCGTTGCTGATGCGGTCGATCAGGATGAAGCCGCCGAGCTCATGGCTGCGCGCATAGGGCAGCGAGACCAGCGGCCGGTCGAGCCGGAGCGTGACGAGGCCGATGCCGTTCATGCGCAGGCTCTGCGCCGGCAGGGGCTGGAAGCCCTCGATGTCGATGCTGTGATGCAGCGCCTCGACCGTGGCGTTGGCGCTCTGCGTCGCGAGCTTCACGAGGAACTGCCCGCCTTCGAGCATGGCGCGCTCGCCGGTCCAGAGCAGACGCGCCTTCAGCCCGCGGCTCACCGGCAGCGTCGAACCCGCGGCAGCGATCACGTCGCCGCGCGAAATGTCGATGTCGTCTTCCAGTGTCACCGTCGCGGCCTGGCCGGCGGCGATCTGGCTGGCCTCGCCGGCCGCGCCGATCAATCGCGCGATGCGGCTCGTGCGGCCGGACGGCAGCGCCACGACCGGATCGCCGACGCGGGCTCGGCCGGTGACGGGCGTGCCGGCATAGCCGCGGAAGTCGAGATCCGGGCGGTTGACCCATTGCACCGGCAGCACGAAGCCCTCGTCGCGCGGTGCGGAGGGCGCGATCGCGACGCTTTCGAGATAGGGCAGCAGCGCCGGGCCGTCATACCAGGGCATCAGGGCGGAGGGCCGCATGACGTTCTCGCCGTCACGCGCCGAGACCGGAATGAAGCGGATCGAGGCGAAGCCGAGGTTTTGCACCGCCGCGCGGTAATCGGCGGCGATCTGCTCGAAGACCGCCTCGTCATAGCCGACGAGGTCCATCTTGTTGATCGCGACCACGACATGGCGCACGCCGACCAATGAGACGATGAAGGAATGGCGGCGGGTCTGCGGCAGCAGGCCCTTGCGTGCATCGATCAGGATGATGGCGAGGTCGGCTGTCGAGGCGCCGGTCGCCATGTTGCGGGTGTATTGCTCGTGGCCGGGCGTGTCGGCGACGATGAAGCTGCGCCTGTCGGTCGCGAAATAGCGATAGGCGACATCGATGGTGATGCCCTGCTCGCGCTCGGCCGAAAGCCCATCGACGAGAAGCGCGAAATCGGGCGCCGCGCCTTGCGTGCCGAATTTGCGGGAATCGCTGTCGAGCGCGCTGAGCTGGTCGTCGAAGACCGCGCCGGCCTCGTAGAGCACACGGCCGATCAGCGTCGACTTGCCGTCATCGACCGAGCCGCAGGTGATGAAGCGCAGCAGCGAATGCTGGCCGGTTTCGGAGGCGCTGGGCGTATCATTGGCGGGGAGAAGGTTCTGAGCCGGCCTCAGTGCCTTGTTCTTCTTGGCCAGATTCCTGGCGATGGCGAAGCTCATCAGAAATAGCCTTCCTGCTTCTTCTGCTCCATCGAGCCCGAGCCGTCATGGTCGATGACGCGGCCCTGCCGCTCGGAGGATCGCGACGAGCGCATCTCGGCGATGATGTCGGTGAGGCTGGCCGCCTCGCTCTCGACAGCGCCGGTCAGCGGGTAGCAACCGAGCGTGCGGAAGCGGACCATGCGGGTCTCGACGACCTCGCCGGGGAGAAGCTCCATGCGCTCGTCGTCGCGCATGATCCAGGCGCCGTCGCGCCGGACGACCGGGCGCGGCGCGGCAAAATAGAGCGGCACGACCGGGATGTTCTCGAGCGCGATGTAGTCCCAGACATCGCGCTCGGTCCAGTTCGAGAGCGGAAACACGCGAAAGCTCTCGCCGCGATGCTTGCGGGTATTGAAGAGCTGCCAGGGCTCGGGGCGCTGGTTCTTCGGGTCCCAGCGATGCTCCGGGCTGCGCAGTGAGAAGACGCGTTCCTTGGCCCGGCTCTTCTCCTCGTCGCGGCGCGCGCCGCCGAAGGCCGCATCGAACTTGTGGAGGTCGAGCGCCTGCTTCAGTCCTTGCGTCTTCATCACGTCGGTATGGACGCGCGAGCCCGAGGCGAAGGGGCTGATTCCGGCTCTCACGCCCTCCTGGTTGATGTGGACGATGAGATCGAGCCCCAGCCGCGCCGCCGTCTCGTCGCGGAAGGCGATCATGTCGCGGAACTTCCAGGTCGTATCGACATGGAGCAGCGGGAACGGCGGCTTGGCCGGGTAGAACGCCTTCATCGCCAGATGCAGCAGGACGGCGGAATCCTTGCCGATCGAATAGAGCAGCACCGGCTTGTCCGATGTCGCCACCACCTCGCGGATGATGAAGATGGCTTCCGCCTCGAGCTTCTGGAGATGGCTGAGCTGGATCATGCGTGAGCCTCCGCCGGCGCGATTTTGGCTCGCGCCAGCTTTCCGTCCGATCCGACATGCAGGCCGCATTCCTTGGCGGCGTCGTCCTCCCACCACCAGCGCCCGGCCCGCTCGGGCTCGCCGGGCCGGATGGCGCGGGTGCAGGGCTGGCAGCCGATCGAGACGAAGCCCTGCGCGTGCAGCGGGTTGATCGGCACGTCATTCGCCTCGGCGAAGGCGAGCGTGCGCTCGCGCGACCAGTCGATCAGCGGGCTCGCCTTGACGAGGCCGCGCGCCGCATCGGCCTCCGCCAGCTTGACGCCGCCGCGCGCGGCTGACTGGTCGGCGCGCAGGCCGGTCAGCCAGGTATCGGCCCCGGCCAGAGCCCGGCCGAGCGGCTCCACCTTGCGGATGTCGCAGCAGGATTTGCGGGCGTCGCGCGAGCCGTAGAAGCCGTTGATGCCATTCTGGCGAACATAGAGCTCGACCGCGTCATGGCGCGGATAATAGGGGCGGATCAGGATGCCATAGCGCTCCTCCGTCTCCTGCCAGAGGGCGTAGACCTCCGGAAAGAGCCGGCCGGTATCGAGCGTGGCGAAGATGACGGGGAGCTTCGCGGTCGCGATGAAATGGGTCAGCACCTGATCTTCGAGGCCGAAGGAGGTGGTGAAGACGACGGGGCCGGCGGCTTGCGCGACGATGCCGGAGAGGCGCTCGGGAACGTCCGCCATGCCGAACGCCGCATCGAGCGCGGCCGCGCGGGCCGCCAGCACCGCGGTTGGCTGCGGGCTTGTCGAGGTTTCGTCCGGGCCGGGGCTTGCCGCCATCGTTCTGGCCATCTGTTCGGTAAATCGAACGCTGGATTTATACCCATGAGCCCAAAGGTTCAATTTACGGCAGGTAGCGTGTTTTTTCTTATTTCACTTCCATTGGAGAAGTTTGTTTTAGCGGACGTTGCTAGGCATTATCGGAGGGAGGCTCTGCCGCCGCCGCCTCCTCGCCGTCATCCCGGACGAGCGACGAAGTCGCGCCGATCCGGGATCCATGCCGGAGCGGTTCCGATAGAGGTTCCGGCATGGATCCCGGGTCTCGCTGCGCTCGCCCGGGATGACCGGCGCGGAGGCTGAACCGCCTGCCTCTCAGTGGAAATCCCGCGATTTCGGCAGGATGCGGACATTGCGCGGGTGGCGATGGCGCGGCAGCGGCGGATTCTTCAATTCGTCGATCGGCATCGGAACCTCGGCGCGATGCGTGTCCGAGAGCGACAGGAGATCGGCCGAGCGGTCGGCGATGCGCTGGGCCATGAGATGGGTGACGCCCTCGACGCTCTTCTGCACCCGGCCCTCGACCAGCATCAATCGCGCGCCCATCACCTCGCGGCGGAAGCGCTCGAACAACCGCGCCCAGATCACGACATTGGTGATGCCGGTCTCGTCCTCCAGCGTGACGAAGATGGCCTTGCCGTTGCCGGGGCGCTGGCGCACCAGCACGATGCCGGCCGTGCAGGCGAAGGCGGCGTCCGGCTTCCCCTCGGTCTGCGCGCAGCTCAGGATGCCCTCGCGTTGGAAGCGCGGGCGCAACAACTGCATCGGATGGCCCTTCAGCGAGAGCCGGACGGTCTGGTAGTCGGCGACGATATGCTCGGCAAGCGGCATGCTCGGCAGCGCCATCGCCCGCTCCTGTCCCAGTTCGCGGGCTTGCGCGGCCTGGAAGAGCGGCAGCGCCGCATCATCCGGCAGGCGACGCACGGCCCAGAGCGCCTCGCGCCGGTCGAGGCCGAGCGAGCGAAAGGCATCGGCATCGGCGAGCAGGCGCATGGCGCGGGCGGGAAGGCCGGCCCGGCGCATCAGTTCCTCGACGTCGCGGTAGGGGCCGCCCGCTTCCCGCGCCTCCGCAATGGCCTTGCCCCATTCATCCTTGAAGCCGTCGATCTGACGGAAGCCCAGACGCAGGGCGAAGGGGTCCCTTTTGCTCTCCTGACCCAGCCAGCCATGGTAAGAGCTCGATTCCGAAACGGCTTCCAAGCTGTTGTCCAAAAAGCTGGAATTGACATCGGCCGGCCGTGGTTCGACGCCGCCGTTCTCCTCCGCCTCCCGCACGATCTGGGCCGGCGCATAGAAGCCCATCGGCTGGGAATTCAGCAGCGCGGCAGCGAAAGCCGCCGGGTAGTGCTTCTTCAGGAAGGAGGAGATGTAGACCAGCTTGGCGAAGGAGGCGGCATGGCTCTCCGGAAAACCGTAGCTGCCGAAGCCCTTGATCTGCTCGAAACAGCGCTGGGCGAAATCGCGCTCATAACCACGCGCGACCATGCGCTCGACCATCATCGTCTCGTAATTGCCGATGGTGCCGGCATTGCGGAAGGTGGCCATCGCCTTGCGCAGGCCGTTGGCTTCGATGTCGGAGAATTTCGCGGCAACCATGGCGAGCCGCATCGCCTGTTCCTGAAAGAGCGGAACGCCTTCGGTCTTTTTCAGAACCTCATAGAGTTCATTTTTGTCTCCATGTTCCGGCGAGGGAGCCGGATAGGTCACCTCCTCGATCTTCGCCCGCCGTTTCAGATAGGGATGCACCATATTGCCCTGGATCGGGCCGGGCCGGACGATCGCGACCTGGATGACGAGATCGTAGAATTTCCGCGGCTTGAGCCGCGGCAGCATGTTCATCTGCGCGCGGCTTTCGACCTGGAAGACGCCCAGCGACTTGCCCTCGCAGAGCATGTCGTAGGTTGCTTTGTCGCCGTCGGTGAAATCGGCGAGCTGATAGGATTTTCCGCCATTGGCTGCGATCAGATCGAAGGTCTTGCGGATGCAGGTCAGCATGCCCAGCGCCAGCACATCGACCTTCATCAATTGCAACGCGTCGATGTCGTCGCGGTCCCATTCGATGAAGGTGCGGTCCGCCATCGCGGCATTGCCGATCGGCACGGTCTCGTCGAGGCGCCCGCGCGACAGCACGAAGCCGCCGACATGCTGCGAGAGATGGCGCGGATAGCCCAAGAGCCGGGTGGCGAAGTCTACGGCTCGGCGGATCGTCGGATTGGTCGGATCGAGCCCGGCCTGACGGACGCGGGCATCGCCGATCTCGCTGCCCCAGCTCCCCCAGTTCGTATCGGCGATGCGGGCGGTGACGTCCTCGGTCAGGCCCAGCACCTTGCCGGCCTCGCGAATGGCGCTGCGCGGCCGGTAATGGATCACGGTCGCGGCGATGCCGGCGCGGTGGCGGCCGTATTTCTCATAAATCCACTGGATCACCTCCTCGCGCCGCTCGTGCTCGAAATCGACGTCGATGTCGGGCGGTTCGCGACGCTCGGTGGAGATGAAGCGCTCGAACAGCACGTCGTTCTCGTCCGGGTCGACAGCGGTGATGCCGAGCACATAACAGACGGCGGAATTGGCGGCCGAGCCGCGACCTTGGCAGAGAATGCCTTTGCTGTCGGCGAACTCGACGATCTGGCGAATCGTCAGGAAATAGCGGGCATATTCGAGCTTCTCGATGAGGGCGAGTTCCTTCGCCAGCAGGCCCTGAACCTTGTCCGAAACGCCGTCGGGATAGCGGATCAGGCAGCAGCGGCGGACCAGTTCCACCAGCCAGTCCTGATCCTTCCAGCCGGGCGGGATCGGCTCGTCGGGGTATTCGTATTTGAGCTGGCCGAGATCGAATTCGATGCGGGAGAACAGGGTTTGCGTCTCGGCGATAGCCTCGGGCGCATCCCTGAAAAGACGGGCCATTTCCTGCGGCAGCTTGAGATGGCGCTCGGCATTGGATTCGAGCAACCGCCCGGCCCGCTCGATGGTGACGCCCTCGCGGATGCAGGTGAGCACGTCCTGCAGATCGCGCTGCGCGATGGAATCGTAGAGCGCGTCATTGCTCGCGATCAGCGGGGTGCGGGTCGCGGCAGCGATGGCCTTGAGCCGCGCGAGGCGGCGGCGATCGTCGCCGCGCCGGTGCATGCTGGCAGCAAGCCAGACCGCGCCGGGCGCGGCCTCGTCGAGCCGGGCGAGCACTTCAGGGAGCCCATCGAGCCTGCGGCCCGGCATCAGGATCAGCAGCAGGTCGCGGGCATCATTCAGGAGATCGTCGAGGACGAGGTGGCATTCGCCCTTCTTCACGCCGTCCTTGCGATTGCCGTGGCTGAGCAAACGGCAGAGCCGGCCCCAGCCGTCGCGATTGGCCGGGTAGATGACGATGTCGGGCGTGCCGTCGGCGAAGACGAGACGGGTGCCGGTCGCGAGCTTGAAGCGCTCCGCCAGCGCCTTCATCTCCTCGGGCTTGATGGGCAGGTCTGAGAAATCCGGGTTCTCGATCCAGACATATTCGCCGGGGCTGCCGCCTTCGCGGATTTTCTCGGGCGCCGGCAAGCCATCCTCGCGCAACTGCCTCAACGCCGCCCAGGCGCGCACGACGCCCGCCACCGTGTTGCGGTCGGCGATGCCGATGCCGGCATATCCGAGCAGCAGCGCCGTCAGCACCATGTTCGGCCCCGGCGAGGCACCGCGCAGGAAGGAAAAATTTGTCGCCGCAACAGGTTCGGCGAAAGGGCTGACAGACTGATTCATGCGAAGAGCCCGTGCAGGAACCAGCGCGGCGGCGCGCTCTCGGCCTCGTAGAATCCGGTGCGGTAAAGCCAGAAGCGACGCCCTTGCGCATCCTCGACGCGGTAATAATCGCGCATCGGTTCGTCCGAACCGTCGCGCCACCATTCGGGCGCGATCCGCTCCGGGCCTTCGGCGCGAGCGACGTCGTGGATGAGGCGCCGCCAGCGGAAACGGATCGGCGGTCCATCCGGCACTTCCGCGATCGCCTCGACGGGTTGGGGCGGCTCGAAGAGCTGGAGCGGGCGGGCCGGGGGCTCCTGCGGCTCGGGTGCGGGCCAGGCCGCTTCCGGCATGGGCGCAGCGGCCGAGAGCGCCTTTGCCGCGCGGACGGGGTGATGGGTGTCCTGCGCCGCGAAGCGCAGCACCCGGTCGCGACCGAAGCGGGTGACGAGCCGGTCGACGAGATCGGCCACCGCCTCCTCCTCCACCGCGCGGCCGTCGAGGCTGTGCTGCTGCGTGTTGAGCGGCTCGCAGACCGGCACGGCGAGTTTGATGGCATCGAAACCGAAGCTGGGATCGAGCGGGTCGGCCAGGGTCTCGATGCGCTCGCGATAGAGCCGCAACAAAGCCTTGGCGTCGCGCGAGGGCCGGCCGGTCTCGATGACGAGGCGGCGAACCGTGCCGTCGCTGCGGAAGAAGCCGAGCTCGAAGGCGCGCCCGCCTTCACCGCGCGCCTCCAGCACCCGCGCCGCCTCCCCGATCAGCCGGACGACCACTGCCTCGAGGCTCGCCGTATCGGCGAAGGGTTCGGGGAAATGACGCTCGACCACGCAGTCCGGCGGTGGACGCAAGGGGGTGATGCGGCGATCCTCATGGCCGAGGATGCGCCGGAGCTTCACCGCCAGCGCCTCGCCGAAGCGGGCGGAGAGGGTTTCCGAGGGGCGCGCGGCGACATCGGCCAGGGTCTTCAGCCCGGCTCGGGAAAGAGCGATCACGGTCTCGGGCTCCGCCTCCAGCGCGGCGACCGGCAGCAGGCGCAGCACCGCTTCGTCCCGTCCCGGTGGGATGATGCCGCGCGGTCCGAAGCGGGAACAGGCGCGTGCGGCCTCGGGCGTGCCGGCGATGGCGGCTTGCAGGCTCAAGCCCGATCGATCCATCACCTGCCACACGAGATCGAGCATCCCCGCCTCGCCGCCGAAGAGATGGGCGCAGCCGGTGACGTCGAGCGTGAGGCCGTGCGGCTCGTCGCGCGCAACCAGCGGGGTGAAGCGGTCGCAGAAGGTGGCGACCTCATCGAGGAAGGCCCGATCCGCCTGCGGTTCGGCTTCCAGCGCGACGAGATCGGGAATGCGGGCGCGGGCATCGGCCAGCGTCATGGCCCGCGTCAGGCCGAGGCGGACGGCGCGCCGGTCGCAATCGGCGAGGCGCAAGGCGTTGCCCTGCATCTCGACGAGGACATGGGGCTTCTCAGCCGGCGCGCCGAAGGCCGGAATCCGGCCCAGCCGCCGCAGCCTGTCCGTCGCCAGATAGGGAAACCAGAGGGCGAGATAGCGGCGGGACATCGTTCCTGCGGGGGATGAGCCTGTCGGATCGGTCAAAGACGGTTCGGTTCTCGAAAGCGCATCGGTCACGGTTCCACTCCACACGCCACTCACGCTCTGCCGCATCGCCGCGCACGCCGCCGCGATGGCGCAGCAACCTCAAGGCGAAGGCCGGGGCGCCCGGCGCATTCGCCTCCAGCGCCCGCGAGGCCAGCGGCACGACCTGCCAGCGCGTCCGCGCCGCGCTCGGCGCTTCCGCCGCCGCGACGCGCAGGAGCAGGGTCGCCACGCCGGAACCCTCGGCCGCGAGCGCAAGCCGCCGGCTCGCGGTCAGGTCGAAGGCGCGCGGCTCGCCCCAGGGCTCGATCAGCACGGCGCCGAGCGCCGGACAGCGCGCTCCCTCGGCGCCGGCCCGCAACACGCCCAGGGCGTCGCGTGCCCGCACCAGCAGAAGCCGGGCGGGATCGAGGCCGAGTTCGTTCAGCCCCGGCGCATGCAAACGGCCGGTCTCGGCATCAACGAAATCCTGCCGCACCCAGAGGATCGGCCGCGCAGCGTCGTCTCCCGCCTCCCCTTGCGCCGCCCGCAGAGCCAGCCCGAGCGCAAAGCCCGTGGCGGCAGCGAGATCGGCGGTGCCGGCGGCGTAGACTTCATGCAGCGCTGCCCGTTCGAGCCCGCCGGACAGGGCCGCATCGATCTCCGTGGCGCCGAGGCTCACCTTGCCCGCCGCAGCCGGCCCCGATCGCAAGGCCGCCTCGGCGAGGCTGCGGCGCAGATCGGACAAGGCTGGCGAGATGGCGTTCTGCATGGGCGACAAAGCAATTGTTCACTCTTTGTTCTTTTATAGAACGTCGCGCGGTGGAAGGCGAGTCGAGTCTCCCGTTTCGGTAGTGGACCGCTGACAGCGGGTGGCACAGAAAAGTTTTCGGCTTCGTCCCATATCCGCTGTCATCCCGGACGAGCGAAGCGCAGATCCGGGATCCATGCCAGAACCTCACTCGGAAGCGCTCCGGCATGGATCCCGGATCGGCGCCGCTTCGCGGCTTGTCCGGGATAACCATCCGGTTCTTTGGCCAGCTACTCCGCCGCCGTACCCGCCGCCTGCCAGGTCAGCGTCTGCGCCTCGTGCAGCGCCTGGTAAGGCCCGCCGGCGCGGATGAGATCCTCGTGGCGGCCCTGCTCGGCGATGCCGGCCGGCGTCACCACCACGATGCGGTCGGCATGACGGATGGTGGCGAGGCGGTGGGCGATGACCAGCGTCGTGCGCCCCTGCGCCAGCTCGGTCAGCGATTGCTGGATCGCCTTCTCGGTCTCGGTGTCGAGAGCGGAGGTGGCCTCGTCGAGGATCAGGATCGGCGGGTTCTTCAGGAAGATGCGGGCGATGGCGAGGCGCTGCTTCTGGCCGCCGGAAAGCTTGACGCCGCGCTCGCCGATCACCGTGTCCAGCCCCGCCGGAAGATCGGCGATCATCCGGTCGAGCCGCGCCCGGCGGGCGGCCTCGACGATCTCGGCTTCCGAGGCGCCGAGCCGGCCATAGGCGATGTTCTCGCGGATGGTGCCGGCGAAGAGGAAGACATCCTGCTGGACGATGCCGATCTGGCGGCGCAGCGAGGCGAGCGTCAGCTCGCGGAGATCGATGCCGTCGACGGTGATGCGGCCGGCATCGACCTCGTAGAAGCGCGGCAGCAGCGAGAGCAATGTCGTCTTGCCCGCTCCCGAAGGGCCGACGAAGGCAACCGTCTCGCCGGCCCGGATCGCGAGGTCGATATGGGACAGGATCGGCCTGTCCTTGGCATAGCCGAAGCGCACGCCCTCGAAACGGATGGTCCCCTTAAGCGGCGGCGCCTCGACGGCATCGGGCGCATCGGCGATGTCGGGCTCGGTCGCGAGCAGTTCCTGATAGCGGCGGAAGCCGGCTATGCCCTTCGGATAGGTCTCGATCACCGCGGCGATCTTGTCGAGCGGGCGGTAGAAGACGCCGACCAGCAAGAGGAAGCCGACGAAGCCGCCGATGCTGAGGCTGCCCTGCACGACATACCAGGTGCCGGCCAGCATGACCGCGAGCTGGACCAGGCGCATGCCGAGATAGTTCAGCGCCTGGCTCGCCGCCATGATGCGATAGGCTTCGAGCTTGGTCGAGCGATAGCGCTGGTTGTCGCCGGCGAAGAGCGCGCGCTCATGGGCCTCGTTGGCGAAGGCCTGGACCACGCGCATGCCGCCGATATTCTCCTCCAGCCGGGCGTTGAAGGCGCCGACGCGGCCATATTGCGCCTGCCAGTTGGTGGTCATGCGGCCGCCATAGCGGGCGACGATGAAGCCGGCGAGCGGCACGATCAGCGCCGTGATCAGTGCCAGATGGACATGGACCGAGAGCATCAGCAGGAAAGCGCCGACGAAGGTCATCACCGCGATGAACAGGTCCTCCGGTCCGTGATGGGCGACCTCGCCGATCTCCTCCAGATCCTTGGTAACGCGGGCGACGAGATGGCCGGTCTTCTGATCGTCGTAGAAACGGAAGGAGAGCTTCTGCAGATGGTCGAAGGCGCGCCGGCGCATCTCCGTCTCGATATTGATGCCGAGCCGGTGGCCCCAATAGGTCACGATCGCCATCAGCCCGGTGTTGAGCCCATAGATCGCGAGCAGCAGAACGCCCGCGAGCAGGATCAGCGGCCAGTCGCCGCGCGGCAGCAGGAGATCGACGAAGGCCTTCATCGCCATCGGAAAGCCGAGCTCGAGCAGGCCGGACAGCACGGCGCAGCCGAAATCGACCAGGAACAGCGTCCGGTGCGGGCGATAATAGGCGAAGAACTCTCTCAGCATGGCGCGCTCATAGCAGATCGGCGCCGTTTTGCGTCAGCTTCACGGCAACAGGCCGGATATTCGGAAACCGATATCAGGAGTTTCGATTCAGATCGGAACGGCAGATTGGCCAGTCAAAAAAGCCGCGGTGCCACTTTCCTTCGCCATGCTCTAGCTTCGCGTCATGTGGCAGATTCTCTCGACCTACTGGCCGCACATCCTCGCCGTCATTTCCGTGGTGATGGCGGCCGTGGCCGCCGCGCATGCGGTGATGACCAAGGACGAGGTGCGCGCCGCCATCGGCTGGGCCGGAGTCATCATCCTCTCGCCGATCGTCGGCCCGCTCCTCTATGCCGTCGCCGGCGTCAACCGCATCCGCCGCGCCACCATCCTCTCGCAACGCCCCGGGCCCGGCGCCGCCGCGGATTCCACCCGACGCTTCCATATCAGCCATGACGAGGTCGGCGAGGTCTTCGGCCAGCGCTTCGCGGCGCTGAAGACATTGGGCGACCGCGTCGCGCGCCATCCGCTGACCAAGGGCAACCAGATCGAGACGCTGCGGACCGGGGACGAGGCCTATGCCGCCATGCTCGCCGCCATCGCAGCGGCGCAGCGCAGCGTGATCCTGGAGACCTACATCTTCGACCGCGACCCGCTGGGCTTGAGGATCGCCGATGCGCTGATCGCGGCCTCGAGACGCGGCGTCTCCGTCCGCGTGCTGATCGACTCGGTCGGCGCCCGTTACTCGGTGCCCAGCATCGTCGGCCCCCTGCGCAGCGGCGGCGTCACCGTCGCCGTGTTCAACGGCAACATCATCATGGGCCTCAGGCTGCCCTATGCCAATCTGCGCACCCACCGGAAGATCATCGTCGTGGACGGCGCGACCGCCTTCATGGGCGGAATGAACATCCGGCAGGGCTTCACGACGGAATTCGCGGGCGAGGCCTCGGCCCATGACACGCATTTCCGCATCACCGGGCCGGTCGTGGGCGACCTCTTCGCCGTGGCGGCCGAGGACTGGCGCTTCGCCACCGGCGAGGCGCTGACCGGCCCGGACTGGGCGATGCAGGCGCCGGCCCCCGTCGAGCGGCCGGTGCTGATGCGCGCCGTGCCCTCCGGCCCCGACTCCTTCCTCGAGACCAATCACAAGCTGCTGATCGGTGCGCTCTCGGTGGCGCGCCGCTCGGTCAGGATCATGTCGCCCTATTTCCTGCCCGACCAGGAACTGATCAGCGCCCTGGTGACGGCGGCGCGGCGCGGCGTCGACATCGACATCGTCGTGCCCTCGGTCAACAACCTCGTGCTGGTCGACCGGGCGATGACGGCGCAGTTCGACCAGATCCTCAAGAATTACTGCCGGATCTGGCGCGCAACCGGCCCCTTCGACCATTCCAAGCTCTTCGCCATCGACGGAAGCTGGGCCTATGTCGGCTCCTCCAATCTCGATCCGCGCTCGCTCCGGCTGAATTTCGAGATCGACGTGGAGGTTCTCGATCCCGGCTTCGCACGCGGGATCGAGGCCCGGATCGACGCCGTGATCGCCAAGGCCGGCAAGGTCACGCTTGCCGGCCTGCGCGCGCGGCCCTATCTCGTACGTCTGATGGACCGGGTGATCTGGCTCGGCTCGCCCTATCTCTGACGAAACGGTGACGAGCCCGGCCTCCCCGGCAGTATAGACTGCGGGTCCGCCCGATTCGATTCCGTGCCGACACAGGCTGGCGCAGCGATGCAGAAGAAGAGCCCAAGCCTGCGGGCCAGCATCATCTCCTCGCTCCGCCAGCGCAGGAACCGGACGGGAACCCTTTCCGGCATCGCCGGCGAACGGCTCTCCGGCACGCTGGTCGCGTCCTACAACGTCCATAAATGCGTGGGCGTCGACGGCCGCTTCGATCCGGAGCGGATCGCCCGCGTCATCGCCGAGATCGGCCCCGACGTCATTGCCCTGCAGGAGGCCGACAAACGCTTCGGCGAGCGCGAGGGTCTGCTCGACCTCGCCTGGCTCGAGCAGGAAACCGGGCTGGTGCCGGTCCCGCTCGGCAATGCCAGCCGGGCCCATGGCTGGCGCGGCAATGTCGTGCTGTTCCGGCGTGGCATCGTACAGGACGTCCATCAGGTGAGCCTGCCGGGGCTCGAGCCACGCGGCGCGCTCGTCGTCGATCTCGACCTCGAAAGCGGCGCGGCGCTCAGGCTCGTCGCCGCTCATTTCGGCCTGCTCCGGCGCTCGCGCTCGCAGCAGGCGCGCCGGCTGATCGAGATCATGCAAAGCCGGGACGAGCGCCCCACCCTCCTGCTGGGAGACCTCAACGAATGGCGCCTGGGCGAGCGCTCCTCGCTCAAGGAGCTGGGTCCGGCCTTCGGCAGGCTGCCGGTGCCGGTGCCGAGCTTTCCCTCCGGCCTGCCGCTCCTGGCGCTCGACCGCATCATCGCCAACCGGCCGGAAATCCTGTCCGATGTCGAAGTCCACGACACGCCGCTGGCAAGGACCGCCTCGGACCATCTGCCGATCAAGGCCTATGTCGATCCCGGCCTGCAGGGCCTCGCCCTTCCCGAGAGCGCGGAAACCGATGCCGCGACAGCAAGCGAGGCCACGCACGCCATGCTGTCCGAACGCCCCCTGCCCTTGCCGGAGGCGCTCTCGGGCGACACCGGCGAGCGGCGCAACCGCGAACTCGTCCGGAAAGCCGGCGTCCGCCTGAAACGGGCCGTCAGCCGCACCTTGCGGCGGCGCGAGCCTCCACCGCGCTGATGAAACAGGTGCAACCCGCCCCTCGTCGTGCCGGTCATGACCAGCATGCGCGGGCGTGCTGGCCAGCCGGGACAAAGCCGGCAATGTGGGACGTTCCAGAGTCGCTCGTCTCCCGGAGTTGAGATGCCGGATTTCTCCCCAACGCCTCAGCCCGAAAGCCGGAACGCAGCGCTCCGAAAAGGCCGGGACGACGCCCCCGCCGAACGCCCGAGCGCGGTGCAGCTCTTCCTGATCTTCACGCGCATCGGGTTGACCAGCTTCGGCGGCGGCCTGAGCGGCTGGCTGCTGCGGGAGTTCGTGCAGCGGCGCAAGCTGATGAGCGAGGAGGATTTCCTGAACGGGCTCTCGATCGCGCAGGCACTGCCGGGGGTCAACGTCACCAATATGGCGATCTGGATCGGCTACAAGCTCGGCGGGCGCAACGGCGCCATCGCCTCGTGGCTCGGCATCATCGTGCCGGCCGCCATCGTGATCACGCTGATCAGCACCGTCTTCACCGCGCTCGCCGGCTTCGAATTGACTCATGTCGCGCTTGCGGGCGCCGCCTGCGCCGCGATTGGGCTGTCGCTCTCGATGGGGCTCGTCGCCGCGCGGCGCGTGCCGCGCCGCGTGTTCCCGCTCGCGATCATGGCCACCACCTTCGTCGCGGTCGCCATCCTGCAATTGCCGCTGATCTGGACGGTGCTCGTCGCCGGCTCGCTCAGCGTCGCCGTGACCTACCACCAGGGCTGACGGACAATGCCGGCCATCGCCATCAGCATCCTGCTGGTCTTCCTGCCGCTCTCGCTGGTGACGATCGGCGGCGGGCAAAGCGCCGTTGCAGACATGCACCGCCAGATCGTCGACGTACATGGCTGGATGACCGCCTCCCAATTCGTCGACGCCTTCGCGATCTCGCGGCTGGCGCCGGGCCCGGGCTCCCTGCTCGCGACGCTGATCGGCTGGCGCATCGCCGGCTTCTGGGGGGCGCTGGCGGCGACCATCGGCATCTTCGGCCCGACCGCGCTGCTGATCTACGGTGTCGCCCATATCTGGTCGCGCTTCGAGGGTGCGCGATTGCTCAAGGCGCTGGAAAGAGGCCTGCGGCCCGTCGCGGCCGGGATGATCCTGGCGGCGAGCTACGTGCTGATCAATTCGCTCGACAGCGGCTGGATCGGACGCGGGCTGGCGCTGGCCTCGACCGCGCTGCTGATGACGACGCCAATCAATCCGCTCGTGCTGATCGGCGGCGGAGCGGGCTGCTTCGTCCTGCTGCACATGGCGGCGCTGATCTGAATCGCTTCGCAGAAAATGGCGCGACCTACGGGAGTCGAACCCGTCTCCCCAGCGTGAAAGGCTGGTGTCCTAACCGATAGACGAAGGTCGCGTGCTCTCGCGGCCGGGGCCGCGTTGCGAAGCGGGGCGAGGTATAGTGGCGGGCGTGCCGCTTCGCAAGCACCCGTTCACAAGAATCGTGAGCCGACCTCCCATTTTCAAAGCAAGCCGGGCGGCCGCGCCTAGACGACCCTGACGAGATCGAGGATGCGCAGCTCCGCCGTCTCGTTGCCGCCCCAGCGATTGAGGCTCAAGGTCGCGGCGAGATGGACCATTTCGCCGCGTGCCGCGATCAGCGCCTGCCCCAGCGGTTCCTGCGCCGCGCGGAAGGCGACGCCGCCGATGCTGGCGCCGTCGCCGCTGCGCAGCTTGATACGGATATGGCCGCCACTGCCGATCGGGATGGCATCGGTCAAGCGATGGGCGGGGAAGACGAAGACCGGCTCGGGGCTGCCTGAGCCGAAAGGTCCGGCCTTCTCGATCTCGGCGATGAGGCGCGGGCTTGCACCGCCCGCGCTCAAGGCGGCATCGACCAGCAGCGCCTCGGCCTCGCTGGCGCCTGCGACCTCGCGGGCGAGATGCTCGTTGAGAAAGGCGTGGAAGCCGTTCGCCTGTCCGCGCCCAAGCGTGACACCGGCCGCCATGGCATGGCCGCCGCCTTTCACCGCCATGCCCGCTTCCACCGCCGCGCGCACGGCCCGGCCGAGATCGACGCCCGCGACCGAGCGGCCCGAGCCGGTGGCGCCGCCCTCCCCGTTCAGCGCCAGAGCGAAAGCCGGGCGACGGAAGCGCTCCTTCAATCGTGCCGCCACCAACCCGACGATGCCGGGGTGCCAGTCGGCGCTGCCCGCGAGCAGGACCGGCAGGCTCTCATTCGCGCCGGCGAGCTCATGCTCCGCCTGCGAGACGGCCTCCAGCACGGCGAGGCGCTCGATCTCCTGCCGCTCCTGGTTGAGGCGGTTGAGCTCGGCGGCGATGGCACGCGCCTCGACCTCGTCGGCGGTGAGCAGGAGGCGGGCGCCGAGAGCGGCATCGCCGATGCGCCCGCCGGCATTGATGCGCGGGCCGAGCAGGAAGCCGAGATGCCAGGGCTGGACCGGCCCGTCGAGGCCGGCGACATCCATCAGCGCGGTCAGGCCCGGCCGGATGCGCGCGCGCATCATGGCGATGCCTTGCCGGACGAAGGCACGGTTCAGCCCGCGCAGCGGCACGACATCGGCGACTGTCGCCAGCGCGACGAGGTCGAGCATCGCGAGCAGGTCGGGCTCGCCGCCGCGCTCAGCCCAGACGCCCTGCCGGCGCAGCTCCCGGCTGGTGGCGACAAGGGCGAGGAAGACGACGCCGGCGGCGCAGAGGTGCCCCAGGCCGGAGAGATCGTCCTGACGATTGGGATTGACCAGCGCCTCGACGGCCGGCAGCCGCTCTGGCGCCTGATGGTGGTCGAGCACGACGACATCGAGCCCGAGCCGGCGGGCCTCGGCCAGAGGCTCGTCGCTGGTGGTGCCGCAATCGACGGTGACGAGCAGCGTCGCGCCCTCGCCCGCCAGCATGCGGATGGCCTCGCTGTTGGGGCCGTAACCCTCGATCAGCCGGTCGGGGATATGGATGTGCGGGCGGGCGCCGGCCTGCTCCAGGAAGCCGGCAAGCAGGGCGGAGGAGCAGGCGCCATCGACGTCGTAGTCGCCGAAGATCGCGACCTGCTCGCGGGCGGCACCGGCCCGCGCCAGCCGCGCGGCGGCGGCTTGCATGTCCGTGAGGATGGCGGGATCGGGCAAGAGATCGCGCAGCTTCGGCTCGAGGAAGCGCAGCGCCTCGGCCGGCTCGACATCGCGGGCGGCCAGCAGGCGCGCGAGGATGTCGGGCAAGCCCTGCTGCTGGCTCAACGCCTCGGCGCGGCCGAGGCCGGCCATGTCGAGCCGGTCGCGCCAGGGTCGGCCGAGCGCCGAACGGGTCACGCCGAGAAAAGCACGGGGCTGCATCAGACTCATCGTGCTCCCGGCGTCGCGCAAGCGGAGCACAAGGTCAACCAGCGTCGAACTTGGCCGGCCGGTAACCGGGCGCCATACTGTGCACAAGCAGCCGGCCAAGGCGCAGGATCGGACAGGGAACGTGCATGGAAACAGAAACCGACGTCGTCATCGTCGGCGCCGGCCTGTCCGGCCTCGTCGCCGCCTGCGAGATCGCGGATGCGGGCCGAAAGGTCGTGCTGCTCGACCAGGAGCCGGAAGCCTCGCTCGGCGGACAGGCCTTCTGGTCCTTCGGCGGGCTGTTCTTCATCGACAGCCCGGAGCAGCGGCGGCTGCGCATCCGCGATTCGCGCGAATTGGCGGTGGATGACTGGTTCGGCTCGGCCGGCTTCGACCGGCCGGAGGATGAATGGCCCAAGCGCTGGGCAAAGGCCTATCTCGATTTCGCCGCCGGGGAGAAGCGGGCCTGGCTGCATGCGATGGGCATGCGCTGGTTCCCGGTCGTCGGCTGGGCGGAGCGCGGCGGCTATCTCGCCACCGGCCACGGCAATTCGGTGCCGCGCTTCCATGTGACATGGGGAACGGGGCCGGGCGTGCTGGAACCCTTCCTGCGCCGTGCCAAGGAGGCCGAAGCCAAGGGGCTGCTCTCGTTCCGCTTCCGCCACCGCGTCACCGATCTCACGAAAAGCGGCGATACGATCGACGGCGTCGCGGGCGAGATCCTGGAGCCGAGTGCCGCCGGGCGCGGCGAGAAGAGCGGCCGCGCCGTCGCCGGGCATTTTTCGCTGAAGGCGCAGGCGGTGATCGTCACCTCCGGCGGCATCGGCGGCAATCACGAGCTCGTCCGGGCCAACTGGCCGGCGCGTCTCGGCCAGCCCCCTGCCCGGCTGCTCTCTGGCGTGCCCGATCATGTCGACGGCGCGATGCTTGCGGTCGCGGAAGCCGCCGGCGGCCGGCTGATCAACGGCGACCGGATGTGGCACTATGTCGAAGGCATCGCCAACTGGGCGCCGATCTGGCCGCGGCACGCCATCCGCATCCTGCCCGGTCCCTCCTCGCTCTGGTTCGATGCGCGCGGCAACCGGCTGCCGGTGCCGCTCTTTCCCGGCTTCGACACGCTGGGCACGCTCGAGCACATCATGAAGACCGGCTATAGCCATTCCTGGTTCGTGCTCAGCCGCAGCATCATCGCCAAGGAATTCGCGCTGTCGGGCTCGGAGCAGAACCCGGACCTCACCGGCAAGAGCTGGCGGCAGGTGCTGAAGCGCGCGGGCGGCGGCGTGCCGGGGCCGGTGCAGGCCTTCATGGACAAGGGCGAGGACTTCATCGTCGAAACCGACTTCTCCCGCCTCGTCGCGCGCATGAATGCACTCGCCGGCGAGGCGCTGATCGACGAGGCGCATCTGCGCGGGCAGATCGAAGCGCGCGACCGGGCGCTCGCCAACCCCTTCGGCAAGGACATGCAGGTCGTGGCGCTGCGCGGCGCGCGGGCCTATCTCGGCGACCGATTGATCCGCACGGCAAAGCCGCACCGCATCCTCGACCCCGCCCATGGTCCGCTGATCGCGGTCAGGCTCAACATCCTGACGCGGAAGTCGCTGGGCGGGCTGATGACGGATTTGTCGTCACGCGTGCTCGACGCCGTGGGCGAGCCGGTGCCGGGGCTCTATGCGGCGGGAGAAGCGGCCGGCTTCGGCGGCGGCGGCCTGCATGGCTACCGGGCGCTGGAAGGCACCTTCCTCGGCGGCTGCATCTTCTCGGGGCGGGTGGCCGGGCGCGCCGCGGCGGAAGCTGTGGGATAAGACCGGCGGCGTAGCGCCGTCATTCTCGGGCTTGACCCGAGCATCTCATGACGATGGAGGCTCCAGCGCCTCTCTCGGCCTGAGATGCTCGGGTCAAGCCCGAGAATGACGCCCTATTGCAATTTCCGGCGCAGGCCAAAGGCCGGCGCCGGAAACACGGCTCCGCTCAATCGAGCTGGAACTTCGAGAATTCGCGATGCTCGCCGAAGATGCGGCGGACCGTGCCCGTGATCGAGCGATAGACCAGCGTCTCGGTCTCGATGAAGTCCTTGCCGAACTTCACGCCCGAGAGCAGCCCGCCATCGGTGACGCCGGTGGCGCAGACGATGACGTCGCCCGAAGCCATCTCCGACATGTCGTACTTCTTGTTCGGATCCTTGACGCCCATGCCCGCCGCGCGCACGCGCTTCTCCTCGGTGTCGAGGATCAGCCGGCCCTGCATCTGGCCGCCGACGCAACGCAGCGCAGCCGCCGCCAGCACGCCCTCGGGCGCGCCGCCGATGCCGAGATAGAGGTCGATACCGGTCTTCTCCGGCTGGGTGCAGAAGATCACGCCGGCCACGTCGCCATCGGTGATCAGGCGGATCGAGCAGCCGGTCTTGCGGACCTCCTCGATCAGCTTGGCATGGCGCGGGCGGTCCATGATCAGCGTCGAGATCTCATGCGGCTTCACGCCCTTGGCCTTGGCCAGCGCGTTGATGTTGTCGGCCGGCGAGGCGTCGAGGTCGATCACGCCCTTGGCATAGCCCGGGCCGCAGGCGATCTTGTCCATGTAGACGTCGGGTGCGTAGAGCAGGCTGCCGGCGCCGGCCATGGCCATCACCGCGATCGAGCCCGGCATGTCCTTTGCGCAAAGCGTCGTGCCCTCGAGCGGGTCGACCGCGATGTGCACCTTCGGCCCCTGCTTGTTGCCGACCTTCTCGCCGATGAAGAGCATCGGCGCCTCGTCGCGCTCGCCTTCGCCGATGACGATCTCGCCATCGATGGGCAGGCGGTTCAGTTCGCGGCGCATGGCGTCGACGGCGGCCTGGTCGGCGGCCTTCTCGTTGCCATGGCCGCGCAGGCGCGCGGCGGAAACGGCAGCGCGCTCGGTGACGCGCACCAGCTCCATCGAGAGATAGCGCTCGATGATCTGATCCGGGGAGATACGGAGATCGACGGACATGAAATGGTTTCCCCTTGCAATATGGCGGGCGGAATCGACCCGAAGGCCTATTCCCGCTCTATGCGGATGACTTGCGGCGGTTCCGCGACATGGCCGTCGGCCGTGACCTTTTCCAGCGCCGCCCGGATGGCGGATTCGCTCGTGGCGTAGGTGATGAGCACGACCGGCACCGGCGCGCCCGAGCGGCCGCCCGGATCGCGGTTCACGGCTTCCGGCGAGCGGCGCTGGACGATGCTTTCCAGCGAGATGTCGGCTTCGGCCATGCGGGTTGCGATCGCAGCCGCGGCACCGGGACGGTCCGCCACGGCAAGGCGGACATAGTAGCCGCCCTCGTGACGCTGCATCGGCGCGCGCGTCGGCTCCTCCAGCCGCCCGACCGGCAGGCCGAAGGGCAGGCCCGCCGTGCCGCGCGCGACATCGGCGATGTCGGCCACCACGGCCGAGGCCGTCGGATCGCCGCCGGCGCCGGGGCCGACCAGCGTGATCTCGCGGACCGCGTCGGCATCGATGCTGACGGCGTTGAGCACGCCCATCACCTGCGCGATGGCGGAGGCTTTCGGCACCATGGTCGGGTGCACGCGCTGCTCGATGCCGGTCTTGGTGCGCTCGGCGACGCCGAGCAGCTTGATGCGGTAGCCGAGCTCGTCGGCCATGCGCAGATCGAGCGGCGTGATCGCGGAAATGCCTTCGACATGAATCGCTTCGGCGTCGATCTTCGTTCCGAAGGAGAGGCTGGTCAGGATGGCGAGCTTATGGGCGGTGTCGAAGCCCTCGACGTCGAAGGTCGGGTCCGCTTCGGCATAGCCGAGGCGCTGGGCGTCCGCCAGGCAGGCTTCGAAGGTCAGCCCCTCCTGCTCCATCCGCGAGAGGATGTAGTTGCAGGTGCCGTTGAGGATGCCGGAGATGCGGCTGACATTGTTGCCGGCCAGCGCCTCGCGCAGCGTCTTCACCACCGGGATGCCGCCGGCCGAGGAGGCTTCGAAGGCGAGCGCCACACCGTTGCTCTCGGCGAGTTCCGCCAGCGCGACGCCATGGGCCGCGAGCAGCGCCTTGTTGGCGGTGACGACATGCTTGCCGGCCGAGAGCGCGGCCTCCACCGTCGCCTTGGCCGGGCCGTCGGAGCCACCCATCAATTCGACCACGCAATCGACCTCGGCCGATTTCGCCAGCGCCACCGGATCGTCGAACCAGGTGAAACCGCCGAGATCGATCCCACGGTCGCGCTTGCGGTCGCGGGCCGAGACGGCGACGACGCGGATCGCCCGGCCGCAGCGCGCGGCAAGCGCGTTCTCCTGCCGTTGCAGGATCTTCAGCACCGAGGCGCCGACCGTGCCGAGACCGGCGAGGCCGATGCGCAGAGGCTGGGAGGCGTTGGGGAGGACAGCGCTGGTCATGGGCGCGGGGTCGCATGAGGCGCGATGCGTGTCAACGGAGAGCGACGCTCCCAGCCCTGCGAAATCGCTCCGGCACGACTAGCGCTCGGCCGAAACGACGAAGGCGGAGATGCCTCCTTCGATCGGGCCGGAGCCGAAGCGACGCTCCAGCGCCTTCGCCACGGCCTCGGTCGCGGCCGTCAGCCCCGGCGCGCCGCGCGCCTCGATCTCGCCGCGGATCGGCGTGCCCTGGCAGAAGCCGGTCGCGACATCCAACGCGGAATTGGCGCGGGAACGCTTCTCGACACGCTCGATCGCAGGCCTCCCGAAGCCGCCGGCCATGACATCGAGCTCGATCGTTCCGAGATCATGATAGCCATGCGGCGTGCGCTCGATGAAACGCGGAGGATCGGCCGGAAAAACCTCGGCCAGCGCGTCCAGCAGCACCGCCGTGAAATCATTGCGGGCGACCGCATCCCAGACATTGAAGAGATAGCGCCCGCCCGGCCGCAGGACACGCCGGGCCTCGCTATAGCCCTTCGGCTTGTCGGGGAAAAACATCGCGCCGAACTGGCAGGCGACAACATCGAAGCTCTCATCCGCGAAGGGCAGATCGAGCGCGTCCGCCTGCTGGCAAACGATCCTGGCGTCCCCCGCAAACCGTGCGGCGGCGATGTCGAGCATCGCCTGGTTGAGATCCGTCGCGACGATGCTCGCCCCATCGAGGCGCGCCGCCATCGCATGCGTCAGGGCACCGGTTCCCGCCGCGAGCTCGAGAACATGAGCGGGCCGAGCGGCCACGACCCGAGCCGCCAGATCCTCGGCATAGGGTTGAAAGATCAGGGGTACGAGCAGCCGGTCGTAGATCTGCGGAATGGGACCGGTGAAAACCTTGTCCGTCTCTTCCATGGCAGCACCTGTCGCAGCAGCCCTCGCGCAGGATAGCCCAGCGACTGACGTAACGGAACCGCCTTGTTCGGAGCCGCGAATTGCGGGACTCAGCGCTGATCCAACCGACAAGCCGCTTCAGCGGCCCCCGCAACGCCTCTCAGCCGAAATGGCAGATCACCTCGGCGGCGACGCGCTTCACCTTGCCGTCATCAAAGGAGAGATAGACCCGCAGCAGATTGCTGACGAAGGCCGTCGCCTTGATCGTGCGCAGCGCTTCCAGCGTCTGGCCTTCCGAGACCGTGCTGTTCTCGACGTCGGGCGTCCAGAACCACGGCTTCGGCGGATCGATCGTCGCATCGGCGAGAATGCGCTCGGCCTCCGCCCTCTCCGTGCCGATCGGGATCCGCCGCGAAACCACATCGGTCACGTCGCGCGCGCATTCGCGGGCATTGCCGGATGACGCCAGGACGTCCCGGACCAAATCGGAGCTGGTGTCGGTGATGCGGCCCTTGGAGTAATCATAGGTCGCCACCAGGCAGACCGCCGCGAAAGCGGCGAAGCCGATGCCGATAAGGCGGCCTTTTCGTTGCATGGAAGCGAGCCCCGGACGCGATACGGAATCTCCCTTCCGCACCGTCCCGGTTCCCATGTTTTGGCGGCGGGGTCCAGAGGCAGCGCAAAACCGCCACCGTCATTCTCGGGCGAAGCGAAGCGCAGACCCGAGAATCTCATGCGGGATGAGGCGCCTCTCCTTCAGGAGATGCTCGGGCCAGGCCCGAGCATGACGGCCCTGACGGTCGAAACGCCGCGCCCTACCCCGCCTTCGGCATCTGGATGACGTTGTGCAGCGTCGCGTCGGCGCCCTTCAGGAAGCGGCCGATATTGCGGGCGGCCTGGCGGATGCGTTGCTCGTTCTCGACGATGGCGATGCGGACATAATCGTCGCCGTGCTCGCCGAAGCCGATGCCGGGCGCCACCGCGACCTCGGCCTTCTCGATCAGGAGCTTGGAGAACTCCAGCGAGCCGAGATGGCGGAATTTCTCGGGGATCGGCACCCAGGCGAACATCGAGGCTTCCGGTGCCGGGAAGTCCCAGCCGGCCTTGCCGAAGCTCTCGACCAGCGCGTCGCGGCGCTTGCGGTAGATGTCGCGCATCTCGCGGATGCAGTCGTCCGGCCCGTTGAGCGCGGCGGCGGCGGCGACCTGGATCGGCGTATAGGCGCCGTAGTCGAGATAGGATTTCACCCGCGCCAGAGCCGCCAGAAGCCGCTCATTGCCGACCGCGAAGCCCATGCGCCAGCCGGCCATGGAGAAGGTCTTCGACATCGAGGTGAACTCGACCGCGACATCGATCGCGCCCGGCACCTGCAGCATCGAGGGCGGCGGGTTGTTCTCGTCGAAATAGACCTCGGCATAGGCGAGGTCCGATAGCAGGATGAGCTCGTGCTTCTTCGCGAAGGCGACGAGGTCGCGGTAGAAATCGAGCGTCGCGACATAGGCGGTCGGGTTCGCCGGATAGCAAGTGACGAGCGCGATCGGCTTCGGCACCGAATGCATCACCGCCCGTTCCAGCGCCGGGAACATCGCCGGCGTCGGCTCGGCCGGGACGGACCGAATCACGCCGCCCGCCATCAGGAAGCCGAAGGCATGGATCGGATAGCTCGGGTTCGGCACGAGCACGACATCGCCCGGGCCGGTGATGGCCTGCGCCATGTTGGCGAAGCCCTCCTTCGAGCCGAGCGTCGCGACGACCTGCGTCTCGGGATTCAGTTTCACGCCGAAGCGACGCTCATAGTAGTTCGCCTGGGCCCGGCGCAGGCCGCCGATGCCCTTCGAGGCCGAATAGCGGTCGGTGCGCGGCTTGCCCGCAGTCTCGACCAGCTTCTCGATGACGTGCTTGGGCGCCGGCAGGTCGGGATTGCCCATGCCGAGGTCGATGATGTCCACGCCCTTGGCGCGCTCGGCGGCCTTGATCTTGTTGACCTGTTCGAAAACGTAAGGCGGCAGGCGCTTGATGCGGTGGAAATCGGTCATCTCGAACAGGTCCCTGAAGCACCGATCCGGAAAGCGGCATCCGCTTCCCGGAAAATCCGATGCGATAACAATAGGATAGACCGTCGTGGCCGCGTCCGGTCGGACGCGCGACGATCTATCTTCGGCCGGCGGCATCGCTCATGCGCAAGGTCACTTCCTTGCGCCAAGGCTGCTTAGCACCGCATCTTTGTTCAGGACAGGGCCAAAAACGCAAGAAATTGCGATCTTCGACCAATAGGCGAACAGGCATGGGCGCCTGCCCGCAGGGCTTACGGCCCGGAGAGCGTCAGTTCAGCGGCGGAATCTGGGCCGGCTTCGGCGGCGTGGTCGAGGCTCCGAGGGATTTCGCCGTGTTACCGGCCGCCTCGTTGACCTTCTGCTTTGCCGCGAGCTGCTTCTCGATCGACTCGAAGCCCGCCCGCGGCTTGCAGGGATCCTTGGGATCGCGGATCGGCGGCGGCGTCCTGAAGCGGGCGGCCTGGCCGGAGGGCACATAGGCCGGCGGAGGATTGGGGCCGGGGCAAAGCTGCGCCACCGGGATCGACGAGCCCACCGGGATATACTCCATCTCTGCCGGGCGGGTCGCGCGGACGAAGGCTTTCGATTCCTGCGGCGTCGTCGCCATGCCGATGGCCTCGGCCGAACTCTTGACCGGGCCTTCCCCGACGCAGCCGGCCAGGGAGAGCCCCAGCAGCGCAGCCGACAGGATGAGCGGCTTTTTCACGGAGAGTTCGATCGGCATGAGGACTTCCGGCGGTTCGACGAATTTTCTTGGTAAAGCACACCGGCCGCGTCCTTAATAGGACCAAAATGGGGAGCGATGCGCTAACCTCAGAACAAGGGGGAAACGATTCATGGGCCGGCAGGGCGACGACCGATCGAAGGAAGCGGCTGGCGCGTCCGGGACGCCGACCCCGGATCTCGATCAGTTCGCGCAGAATATGGGCCGTCTCTTCGAGGAGTACGGCAAGGTCACGGCCGCCTATCTGAAACCGCTCGAACGCGGGCAGGCCAAGACCGGGCAGGCCGACGAGGCCAGCGACATGGTCAAGACGCTGGGGCGGGTCGCCGAGCGCTGGGTGAACGACCCGGCGAAGATCATCGAGGCCCAGGCCTCGCTCACCGGCGAATTCTTCAACCTGTGGAGCGCGGCGCTGAAGCGGGCCGCCGGCGAGGAGGTCGCCCCCGTCGCCGAGCCGGACAAGCGCGACACCCGCTTCAAGGACCCGGACTGGTCGAACCACCCGACCTTCGACTTCATCAAGCAGGCCTATCTCATCGGCTCGCGCTGGGCCGAGACCATGGTCGACAAGGCCGATGATCTCGACCCGCATACGCGCAACAAAGCTCGCTTCTACATCAAGCAGATCGCCAGCGCCCTCTCGCCCACCAATTTCGTCGCGACCAACCCCGAACTGCTGCGCGAAACCCTGGAACAGAACGGCGAGAACCTGGTGCGCGGCATGAAGATGCTCGCCGAGGATGTCGAGGCCGGCGGCGGCGAATTGAAGATCCGCCAGTCGGACGCCCAGTCCTTCGCGGTCGGCGTCAACATCGCGACGACGCCGGGCAAGGTGATCTTCCGCAACGAGATCATGGAGCTGATCCAGTACGCGCCGGCGACGCCGCAGGTGCTGAAGCGGCCGCTGCTGATCGTGCCGCCCTGGATCAACAAGTTCTACATCCTCGACCTCAATGCCGAGAAAAGCTTCATCCGCTGGTGCGTCGCGCAGGGGCTCACGGTCTTCTGCATCTCCTGGGTCAACCCGGATGCGCGCCATGCCGGCAAGGATTTCGAGAGCTATATGCGCGAGGGTATCTTCGCGGCGCTCGACGCCGTCGAGGAGGCGACGGGAGAGAAGAAGGTCTCGGCGATCGGCTATTGCGTCGGCGGCACGCTGCTGGGCGTGACGCTGGCCTATATGGCCGCGATCGGCGACAAGCGCATCGAGAGCGCGACCTTCTTCACCACCCAGGTCGATTTCTCGAAGGCCGGAGAGCTTTCCGTCTTCGTCGACGAGGAGCAGATCCGCGCCATCGAGGAGCAGATGGCGAAGACCGGTTTTCTCGACGGCTCGCGCATGTCGGGCGCGTTCAACATGCTCAGGCCCAACGACCTGATCTGGTCCTACGCCGTCAACAACTACCTGAAGGGCAAGGCGCCCGCCCCCTTCGACCTGCTCTACTGGAATGCGGATTCGACGCGGATGCCGGCGGCGAACCACTCCTTCTATCTGCGCAACTGCTATCTCGACAACAAGCTCTCCCGGGGCGAGATGGTGATCGGCGGCAAGATGCTCGACCTGAAGGCCGTGAAGATCCCGGTCTACAATCTCGCGACGCGCGAGGACCACATCGCGCCTGCCCCTTCCGTCTTCATCGGCTCGCAATGCTTCGGCGGCCCGGTGGAGCACGTCGTCGCGGGCTCCGGCCATATCGCCGGCGTGGTCAACCCGCCCGCCAAGGTGAAGTACCAGTACTGGACCGGCGGCCCGGTGAAGGGCTCCTATGAGAGCTGGATGGACAAGGCGCAGGAGCATCCCGGCTCCTGGTGGCCGCATTGGTTCGCCTGGCTGGAAGCGCAGGCGCCGAAGACGATCGCCGCGCGCGAGCCCGGCGGCGGCAAGCTCAAGGCGCTGGCGGACGCGCCGGGGACCTATGTGAAGGTGAAGGTCTAGCCTCCCCTCCTCGGGCCCGCGATGGGAAGAAGGCAGAGGCTCGGCGCAAACGTCTTCGCCCGCCCGCGTCGGCGCGTTCGGTGGTGGTGAGGGGCAGCGGAGCGCCGCGAGGCGCGGTTGGGTGTAAGGCCGCTTCCATTGAGCCAGGATGCGGCGCGGAGGGATTGAGCCACCCTCTGCACGCCCCGTGGCGCTCCGCTTATCGGCGTTCTTAAGTCTCCGGGCCGCGCTTATATGGCTTTGCGGGTCGGGAGAGGCGAACTCGGACGCCAGTTCCCCTCATCGGGTTGTCGCGTCGTTGCTCGCGCCGTCCGTTGCCACCGAGCCTTCCAGCGAGCTCCTCGCACAGGGGCCGTAGTACCCCCAGGGCGGTGCCCCGAAGCCTCCCGAGTCTGGCGTGCAAAGCCAGCCGCAGGCGCCGACCTCATCCCGCCATACGACATGCCTCCGGATGGCTGCCCCTCGGTGATGAGGTGGGTCGAGGATAGAGGCGGACGGAAAGCGCGGGGATAAGTCGGGGCTGGTTCGTCTACTTTCGACCCATTGCGGAACTTCGCAGCGATAGCTACTCACCGAACGCGGCGGGCTAGATCGGTCTATCGGTCAGATGAGCTGCCAACGACCAGCCCAAGCTCGGGCAGGACAAACATTCCGCGTAGACTGCCTGACCATTGATAGAAGCTTCCCGGCCTTTTCAGAACTTCAGGTATCCCGCGCGGCCAAGCCCACGAATGCTCCCGACCGCAATACAGGTTCAGCGGTAATCCATCCGAAAAGAACGACGTGGGGACAGGCGTCTCCTTCCAATCGCCGTCGAAATAAGAACGGGTCGCTTGATTGGCCGAGTCGTCAATGTCGGTGAAGAAGCCGATGCCTTGAGATTTGATCGCCGCGACAGCCTGATCACTCAAACTAAACGCAAATGCTCCTTGGTGGCTGAGAAAGCGCGAGCAGCTTCCGTTAGCGTAGAACCAGCCCGTTTGAATTTTTTGAGGCACGCTTCCTCTTTGAAGGCTGCGGTTCACCAGTGTGTCAACCGCTGACACCCCGGCAACGAGCGCAAGTCCGAGAATCGTCCATTTAGTAAGAGCGCGAGGCAGAACGTCCCCCGACGGATGGAGCTAGTACGTGCAGCTTAGGGGCTTCACCAACGTCGGCAAACGACCCAAATCCGACATAGCGGTCAATGGCGTCGCCATCTCGCCAGCCTTTTGAAGAGCATTGAAAAGGCCGCAATCCAAATAAACTCGGCCGGGATCAACCATAGCAACGACCGACCGATATTAGGCCAACCGCCTTCAACGAAGTTAACGGCTGAAAGAGAAACGAACAATGCCGATATGACGGCAAGGCCGAACAGGACGATGTAGTGGACAGACCAGCCTCGTAGCGTTGCTATCAACGCGGCGGCGAACGCGGTGCCTATGGTGGCGGGCGCGAGAACGATCCAGACCATGTCACGCCTCCATAACAGCGGCGGGTAGCGTAGTTGGTCCACAGAGATCGACAAGGTCCGCTTCCGACCCATAGCTGCCATCAAAGCCGGCACCTTACTTGTCCCTTCGTCGAGTTGACTTGTCGGGAGGGTAACCCAAGGTTGTGCTGGGCAAAGATGCTGGGGGGCTTCCATGCTTAAGGCCGCGATCGCCGCGTTATTCGTCATAACCGCAACGGCTGCTTCCGCGCAGAATTATCCGCGACCCGTCGAGCGCGGCGCGCATTGCAAATGTGCCCGAATGCTTTTTGGGATTCGATCAGTCAACGGATATTGCCACTGGGACAACCGTCTCGCCGACGCCATCAACGACTGCGCCGCGCGGCAAGAGCGGGTGGTGCAAAGCCCGGTGCGAGCGAATGGCGCTGGCAGCATTCCCTATCGTATCGGTCTCGGTCTAGCCGCGCAGCGCGGCATCTACGGCGCCAGCGGCGGCTGCTTCGCTCGGGTCTTCGAGGCCTCCGCTTCCCAGCAGCCTTCCCCCGGCCCTCGAATCCGATACGGCATTCCCGGTCGGGACATGCCGGCATTTTCCCGAGAGCTGCAGCGGCGCTGTGGGATTTTGCAGTAGCGGCCCCTCCCGCGTCCGCTTTTAGGTATAGAGCTAACGACCGCTCCCCTCCCATCGCCGACATGCCCGCCACGCGATGAGCTTGTCGCGGCCTCACAGCAAAAAGCCGGCCCGAAGGCCGGCTTTGCAAAGCTCGCGCGTGCGGCTGCTCAGTACTTGCGGACGACCGGATGGACCGGGAGCGTCTGGGCCGGGTCGTCCCAGCGATAGGTCAGGCCGACCGAGGCGATGTTGATGTAGGGCTTGGCATCGCCCGAGAAGAGCACCGCGCTCTGCTGCGGGTGGAAGCCGGTGTAGTTCACCTTGGCCTTCTTCACGTCGATGAAGGTGTAACCGAGGTCGAGCTTCAGCTTCTCCGTGACCTGATAGCTCAAGCCCGCGGAGAGCCAGAGCCGGTCGTTGTCGGCGATGAAGATCGTGCGGTTGCGGTCGTTGACCGCCGAGAGCTCGTAGCCGACACCGGCCCGCAGCGTCAGCGCGTTGTTGTATTTGTATTCCGCGCCGAGCGAGAAATACCAGGCGTCGTCGTACTGGAAGTTCAGGCTGGTGATCGGAACGCTGCCGGTCTTGCTGACGATCGGGATGTTGCGGAAGCGGCTCCAGTTCGTCCACTCGACGCCGGCATGGACCTGCCACTGATCGTTGATGACCTGCGAGACACCGAACACCACCGAGTCAGGCAGGTTGAGGTTGGCCTTGACCGGGATGACGCCCGCAGTCGGCGCCCGGAAGGTGCCTTCCAGCGTCTGGCGCACTTCCGAGCGGTAGGCCAGACCGATCGTCGTGCCCTGGAGCGGGGTCAGCGTCACACCGAAGCGGTAGCCGAAATCGATCGTGTTGCCTTCGATGATCACCGGTGCGGCGCTCGGGCCGATGCCCCCAGCCTGCTTCAGCGAGGCGTTGAAATACTGGACCTGCAGCGCCGCGCCGATCGCGAGCCAGTCATTGACCTGATAGCCGATCGTCGGCGAGACGTTGATGGTCTGCACCTTGGCGGAGCGGCCATAGATCTGCGCGGCATTGACCTGATGGTCGGGCTTCGAACGCAGGCCGTAGGGCGCGCCGGTGGTCACGCCGATCCACAGCCTGTCGGTGAGCTGCCAGGACGAATAGGAGGCGGGGATGAAGGCGCCGTCGCCGCCGAGATTGCCGGTGCCGTTCTGGATCGGGCTCAGCGGGAAGCCGGGCAGCGCCAGCCGCGTCGAGGTATTGGGGTCGTAGGCGGCGTTGGCGTTGAGATAGGTGAAGTTCCAGTTGCTGTTGCGGCCCGGGAACATGGTGATGGTCGCCGGGTTCCAGGCCATCGCAGCCATGCCGATGCCGCCCGAGGCCGCGCCGGCATAGGCCATGCCGAGGCCTTCGGCGCCCTGGCCGCTGCGGATCGCGAAGGAGCTGGCGGAGGCCGCGCCCGCGGCCAGAAGAGCGGTCAGTGAAACCGAAGTGGCAGCGAGAGTGCGAGCAAGGCCCTTCATCGAATCCATCCCGTTTGTCGTTGTCCGAGGCGCTGCGGCCTCCCCTGATTCTGAGCATGACCCGAGCCGCCGGAGGCCGCAATCCCGCCGCGAACACCCCAAAACGGCCGCCTTGCCACCGCATTCGGCGGCGCAATCCGCAAAAAACGCTCAAAAAGGCCATTTTTGAAGGGGGCGAACCGGCTTCCGCCGAAAAAGGATCGTTCACATGCGAACTATTGCGGATTTTTGACGCCTTCGGTCCCCGGGCCCGCCACTGGGGCTCGCCGTAGCGTCATGTCGCTTTGCCCGCTCACGTTGCATTCGGGCAACATTTTTCCGGCCCTTGCGACGCAGGATCGCCATGCGCGATGATGGACTTGTCAGCAAGCGGCGCATTCGGTCAGATCGCGCGCCATTTATATCGTTTGAATTGGGGAAATGCCTTGAAACTCCTTCGTTACGGTGCGCCCGGCCAGGAAAAGCCGGCCCTTCTCGACGCGAAGGGCGGGTTGCGCGACCTGTCCGGCGTCATTCCCGATCTCGCCGGCAAGGCGTTGACCTCGGCCTCGCTGGCCAAGATCAAGGCGCTCTCGCCGGAGTCGCTGCCGCTCGTTTCGGGCTCGCCGCGGATCGGCGCCTGCGTCGGCGATGTGCACAACTTCATCGCCGTCGGCCTGAACTTCGCCGACCACGCCGCCGAGACCGGCGCCGAGATCCCGAAGGAGCCGATCCTCTTCAACAAGGCGCCGAACTGCATCGTCGGCCCGAATGACGACGTGATCATCCCGAAGGGCTCGACGAAGACCGACTGGGAGGTCGAGCTGGCGATCGTCATCGGCGATGGCGGCTCCTACATCCCGGAAGACAAGGCGATGGCGGCGATCGCGGGCTTCTGCGTCTGCAACGACGTCTCCGAGCGCGCCTTCCAGATCGAGCGCGGCGGCCAGTGGGCCAAGGGCAAGGGCTGCCCGACCTTCGGCCCGCTCGGCCCCTGGCTGGTGACGACGGACGAGGTCAAGGACATCCAGAATCTCGGCATGTGGCTCGAGGTCAATGGCGAGCGCGTCCAGAACGGCTCGACCAAGACGATGATCTTCGGCGCCGCCTATCTGGTCCACTACATCAGCCAGTTCATGCGTCTCGATGCGGGCGACGTCATCACCACCGGCACGCCTCCCGGCGTCGGCCTCGGCTTCAAGCCGCCGCGCTTCCTCAAGGGCGGCGAGGTCGTGACGCTCGGCATCGAGGGCCTCGGCGAGCAGAAGCAGAACTTCGTCGCCTATAAGGGCTGAGCATCCTGCTCCGTGGAAACGGAAAGGGCCGCGCAAGCGGCCCTTTTTTCTTTGGTCTTCTCTGTCGCGGACTTATCGAAGGCGTCCCGCCTCAGCCCTCGGGCAGGCCGAGCATCAGGCGGATGTTCTGCACCGCCGCACCCGAGGCACCCTTGCCGAGATTGTCGAGCCGCGCGACCAGCACCGCCTGGCCGAGATCGTCCTGCCCGAACACCCTCAGCTCCAGCTTGTTGGTGTCGTTCAGCGCCTCGGGCTCGATCTTGCCGCCCATGCCATCCTGCCCGAGTACGCTGACATAGGTCGAGCCGGCATAGCGCTCGGCCAGCACATGGTGGAGGTCGCCCACGCTCGGCCGGCCGGGCAAGGTATCGAGATGCAGCGGCACCGAAACCAGCATGCCCTGCCGGAAATTGCCGACCGAAGGCACGAAGATCGGCCGCCGCGTCAGCTTGGCATAGGCCTGCAATTCGGGCAGGTGCTTGTGGCGGAGCCCAAGGCCGTAGAGCTCGAAGGCCGGGGCGACGCCCGTCTCGAACTCCTCGATCATCGCCTTGCCGCCACCGGAATAGCCGGAGACGGCGTTCACCGCGATCGGATGATCATGCGCGATCAACCCAGCATCGACGAGCGGGCGCAGCAGCGCGATGGCGCCGGTGGGGTAGCAGCCGGGATTGGCGACGCGGTTGGCGTTGGCGATCTTGCCGGCATGGCCCGGCTCGAGCTCGGCGAAACCGTAGACCCAGCCCGGCGCAATGCGATGGGCCGTCGCGGCATCGACGATCTTGGGGGCCGCGGAGCCGAGTTCATCGGCCAGCGCGACCGATTCCTTCGCCGCCTCGTCCGGCAGGCAGAGCACGACGAGATCGACAGCCGCCATCATATCCTTGCGGGCGGCCGGGTCCTTGCGCTTGTCCTGGTCGATGCTTTTGACCGCCACTTCCGGAACCGCCGCGAGGCGTTCGCGGATGCCGAGCCCGGTGGTGCCGGCTTCGCCGTCGATGAAGATGGATTTCAGATTGTGGCTCATCGGGACCCCCGGTGGCTGGGCAGGCAAGCTGGCTAAAGGCATAAAAAAACCGCGCTCGATGGCGCGGTCGCGGGCGTTCGGACTTCAGCCGAGCGTCATCGCGGGCGCGCCGGAGCGGCCTGATACGGGCGACGTCGGGTCACATGCGTGATCATGCTCGCGTATATGAGCCACGGCGCCCGCCCCGTCAATCGCCGAGGGATGCCAGGCAAGCCCATCGCGCTCGGCGCCGACGCATATCGGCGGTCATACAGCCCGTCAGGACGGAGACAGGCAGCGGGCGGTCGTCTTGGCCGCGGATTCGATCAACCCGGCAGCCAGGAACCTCGCGGGGCGTTCCGCGCCGATGCGAATCTCGATCCCGTTGCTGGCCAGCAGCATCGTTCCGAAGACGCGCCTGCCCTCCTCGCCGTCCAGGACGAGGCGCTTGTCTTCACCACGCCAGCTCTGGCTGATCCACGGCCCGCCATCGATGCGATAGGCGACCGCGTCAGCTCCCTCGGCCGGCTTCGGCACGAGCACCAGCTTGAGCTGCTTCTCGGCGTTGCAAAGAATCCCGAGCGTCAGATTGCGACCGGGATCGATCTGGGTGCTCATGTCCAGCTGCTGGCCGGTCTGCGGATTCTGCATCCGTCGGTGCATCCATACGCCGTCAAGCTCGGACTGCGCCGCCGCTCCGAATCCGCAGAAGGCCAGGACGGCGACCAGGCCTGCGGCTCTGCCGCGATGGAACCTCATGAAGCATGCCTCACCGGCCTGACCATGCCGACCGTGCCTGGCGATCGCCGCAGCTGTCCAGCATCCAGCCATTCAGCGACGGGCCGTGAACCAGACATAGAGGCACCAGGGCAGGATCAGCGCGAGGCCGCTGAGAACCAGGCGCAGCATCGTCCAGGCATTCGGATAGCTGAGGGCACGCCCGTCCAGCTCCGGCACGCTCTGGATGGCGCCGAGCGCGATCGCGGGTGCAAGGAAGACGACCAGGGCCCGGCCGATGCGGCGGCCGCGCGGCAGCTCCTCCCGCGCCAGCATCATCAAGGCGGGGATCGCGATCATCCCGAAGGCGATCAGGGTCAATAGAACGCGCATGGCAGGCCGGTCAGAACGAGGACGACCGGCTTTAGCACGGTCCGCCATCCACTTCAGCCTCACCCCCCGCCACGGCTGATCAGGCAGCGTCTCAAAGGACCTCTGCGCCACCCCGATCCGGCCGCTGCCGCTCCCCGGAAAGCGGCTGTCCGATGTCCATAAGCCTCATTATGATAAGCGAGCACATCATTGTGATCGCCGCCCCCGATTTGCCACGCGGTTTCAAATTAAAGCCACAGGATCGTCTTTTTCCGGAGAGCATCCTGCAACTGTCCCGGCGAGCTCCGCGGGGGCAAATCGTGCTTATCTATCAAGAACATAGTCGGAGGGTACTATGAGCAAGACACTCGCTGCCGCAGCGTTCGGCCTGGCCTTGGCCATCGGGAGCATCGCCATTCATTCGCCAGCTTCGGCCGCCGGCACGCCAAGCGAACGGGCGCAGAACAAGCTCGCCCCGCAACAGCAGCAGGAGCCGCAGGAATACCCGAAATACCATGACCAGGCGACGGACGCGTATTACTCGCCCGGCGTGAAGGCCAATCCCTGCCACTTCACGCAGGCCAATATCGACGGCGTGATGAAGCAGGTGGAGGTCTGCGACTGAAGGTTACCGCACGTCCTCCCGCCATCCGACACCTCCCTTCACGAGAGCGACGATCGCAACGGCGAGGAGCAGACGCCTAGACTTCCGACGCCGGCCGCACATTGCCGGCGTTCTTTTTTGCGTCGGAGGCTGGCAGCGGGCTACCTGAACGCCCCGATGCCTCCGTTCAACGCCCGCCGGAAACCTTCAGGATCACGCCCGTCGTGTAGCGCGACGCCTCCGACAGCAGGAAGAGCACCGCTTCGGCGATTTCCTCGGGCGTCGCCGCGCGCTTCAGCGGAATCAGCGGCGCGATCCGGGCGACGCGGCCGGCCTCGCCCGTCGAGAGCGCGTGGATCTCGGTCTCGGTGATGCCGGGCGCGACGGCGTTCACGCGGATGCCCTGGCCCGCCAGCTCCTTGGCGAGTCCGATGGTGAGGGAATCGACCGCTCCCTTCGAGGCCGCGTACCAGACATATTCGCCGGGCGAACCGAGCTCGGCCGCGACCGAGGAGATGTTGACGATCGCCCTCCCCTTCGCGCCGGCATTGGCGATGAGCGCGCGAGCGGCCTCCCGCGCCACCAGGATCGCGCCGGTGACGTTGATGTCGATGCATTCCCGGATCACCTCGGTGCCGGCGTCGACGAGCGCGCTCGAACGGCCTGTGATGCCGGCATTGCTGACGACATGGCTGAGCGGGCCGAGCGCGGCTTCGGCCCCGGCGAAGACGCGCAGGATGTCGGCCTCGCGCGCCATGTCGCCCTGGACCGCAACCGCCTTCGCGCCAGCGGCCTCGCAAGCCTTCACGACGGCGTCGGCGGCTCCGGCATTGCTCTGGTAGTTCACCGCGACATCGTAGCCACGCTGCGCCGCCATGATGCAGGTCGCGGCACCGATGCCGCGGCTGCCGCCGGTGACGAGAAGAACGGGGCGGGTCATGGCGGGCTCCATTCAAATCGGCGTTCGTTCACAGCCCTCATCCTGAGGAGCGAGCCGAAGGCTCGTGTCCCGGAGGATGCTCCAGATGGCTCCGGAGCTCGCTGGAGCCTCTCTCGAGACGCCGCCGCGCAATTCCTCAGGATGAGGGATAGAGCGAGATGGGAGGACACTAGAAACGAAAAGGGCGGCTCTTGCGAGCCGCCCTTCCGCATATCGGGATGACCGGAAACGATCAGCGCTTGGAGAGCCAGAATCCTACATTTCCAAATGGCGCGTGACGCGTTCGAGCCAGATCTCGTGCCAGAAGATCAGTTCGTTCTGGGGGCATAGCCCGAGATATTCTCCCGTCGCGGCCACGCCCGCCAGGACAACGCAAGCGCTGCCCATCGACAGCATTTTCCCGCTGGCCTCGTCGACAATGGTTCGCACCACCGACGCGACGCGAAACTCCCCGCCGCAAAACCGATGCATTTCGCGATCGAACCACAGCCCGCGATTTTTCGACACGTGATTCAAGGTTTCTTCGATCTGCCGTCGCGTCTTCACGCGCACGATCTCTCCCGGCTGGAGGTCGAGCACTTCCTTTGGACTGGTCTTGCGGTCTGTCGGCTCGCGGTAGGGCGCCTCGGCACCGCGGAGTTTGCGCTGCACGGTGTTGAACAGCGCGAGCGCGACGGCCACGATGAAGGGGCCGAGCCGGACATTGCCCGAACGCAGTTCACGCCAGTAGTGCCTCGGGTCGCGCCAGCTCATTCGTGTCGTGGCCGCCGGCAGCTCGGTCATCTGGCAAGCATACCGCTCCTCGCCATCGGCCGATCTGGCCTTCGTGTAGCTGTTCAGCCACAACGCGTCGGCCGCTTCCGGTGCAGGCAAATCCGCCTCGGCGCTGTCGCTCGGGACGAGCCAAGCCTCTTTCCAGATGAGTTGACAACCGGCCTGGCAGCCGCCGTGTCCTGCGCCGTCGCACCGCAATTCATCCAAAAGCACCGCATCCTGCAAACGCCGCAGATGAGGTGCCGTGGCGCCGTAATAATGGTGGATCTTCTCGACCCGTCGAAAGACGCGGAGACGTTTTCCGCAGTGGCCGATCATCTCGGGCATGAACGGCAGACCGTCCAACCGGCCTTCGTCATCGAGTGTCGCCGCGATTTCCGCGAAGGGCCGGACCTTGACCCACTCGCCCGGCCAGAGCCGCAAGCGTGCCGGCGAGCCCGGAAGCAGGCTTAGCAGCTTCCGTCGCAGGTGAACGAAAGCACCGGCGGCGCATTCGCGCGGACGCTTGGAGTAGTAGGGTTGGCCGCGCAGTTCCATCGCGTCACGGGACAGACCGATGATCCCGCCAAGCGCGACGAGACCGGCAATGGCTGCGGCCGCCAAACAAAACGCGAAGAACAGGATCGTGACGAGCCAGGGAACAGCGAAAGCCGCAATTCCCGTCAGTATCGCGAGAACGCAGAAGGTCGATGCGGCGACAGTCGTCCTTTGATAACTGTTCCGATTGTTCGACATCCGGCTGGCGCCCTCGTCACAAACTCATTTGAAATTTCACTTTTGAGATCAATCGTGCATCTATACTTAATTCATCACCGACATAGATGGATCACGACAAATTACTGAAATCTCAACCTATTATATTCCGTAACTGACTGCAAGCTTCCGCCTTATAGAAACCCGATTTCGATTGCCCCTTCCTGCCTGCGAAAGCTGAATCACCTGTAAAATTCGGTCGGACTTGCTGCCCGTCTTTCCCAAGGTTATTCCATCTTTCCTTCCGCAAATCCTCGGTCGTATTGACGCGCCCGACTGAATTCCAGTCAGCGACAAGCCTGCCCCATCGCACAGGAGAGGGACCGTGCGGCGCAGCCGTTTCCGTGCGGGAGATGTCGAAAACCGAGGCCGGAACCCCTGCCCCGTCGGGGCGTCAGCGAGCCCGCGCGAACAAAAAAGAGGGCTGGCATTTCTGCCAGCCCTCTGAATTTGAAACTCTTTTGAAGAGTGTAATCAGCGCTTCGAGAACTGGAAGCTGCGGCGGGCCTTGGCCTTACCGAACTTCTTACGCTCGACGACGCGCGAGTCGCGGGTCAGGAAGCCTTCCTTCTTGAGCGGGCCGCGAAGCTCCGGCTCATAGAAGGTCAGCGCCTTCGAGATGCCGTGACGCACCGCGCCGGCCTGGCCGGAGAGGCCACCGCCCTTGACCGAGACGACGACGTCATACTGCGTCACGCGATCGACGAGCTGCAGCGGCTGCTTGAGCACGAGGCGCAGCACCGGACGGGCGAAATAGATCTCCTGATCGCGGCCATTGACCGTGACCTTGCCGGAGCCGGGCTTGATCCAGACGCGGGCGATGGCGTTCTTGCGCTTGCCGGTGGCATAGGCGCGGCCCTGCGCATCGACCTTCTTGACGTGGACCGGAGCTTCCGGCTGGGCGGGCTTGGCGACGTCGCCAAGCTGGGAGAGGGACTGAAGAACCTCGGCCATGGTCAGACCCTCTTGTTCTTGCTGTTGAGCGCGGCGACGTCCAGCGCCTCCGGCGACTGGGCGGCGTGCGGATGCTCGGCGCCCTTGTAGACGCGCAGATTGCCGAGGATCTGGCGGAAGAGCGGGCCGCGCGGCAGCATGCGCTCGACGGCCTTCTCGACGATCCGCTCAGGGAAGCGACCTTCGAGAATGAACTTGGCAGAGCGCTCCTTGATACCACCCGGGAAACCGGTGTGGTGGTAGTAGTTCTTCTGCTCGCGCTTGCGGCCGGTCAGGGAGACCTTCTCGGCATTGATGATGATGACATTGTCGCCGCAGTCGACATGGGGGGTGTAGGCGGCCTTGTGCTTGCCGCGCAGACGCATCGCCACCACGGAGGCGAGACGGCCGACGACGAGCCCGGAGGCGTCGATCACAACCCACTTCTTTTCGACATCGGCGGGCTTGAGCGAGACGGTCTTCATCGCGGCACCCTTCGGTTGCGTTAAAAAGGACAAGCCGCCGGAGAGCCCGGCGGCGGTGTGGGTGTGGCAATAGGGGCGGGAAAGCCTGCTGTCAAGCGCTCCACGCGGCGCTCGAACGAGGAAAACGTCTATTTTTCAGATACCTGAGAAAATCGGTATTATGATACCGTATCTCTGCCTGCCGTCATGCCCGGGCTTGACCCGAGCATCTCCGGACGAGAAGGCGCCCCACCCATCACGAGATTCTCGGGTCTGCGCTTCGCTTCGCCCGAGAATGACGCTGCCAGCCCCTTCTCAACGCGCCGCCGGAATCGAATAGGTCCCCGTGGCGTGGCAGACCATCTCGGCCTCGCCCTGCGAATAGAGGCCGACCTCGCCCACCGCCAGCCGCTTGCCCAGCTTCAGGAGCTTCGCCTCGCCGATCAGCGCCGCCTGCCCCGGCTTGCGCAGGAAGTTGAAATTGAGGCTCGTCGTCACCGCCAGCGCCACCGGGCCGATCTGGCCGAGGATCGCGGCATAGAGCGCGAGATCGGCGAGCGCCATCATCGTCGGACCGGAGATCGTGCCGCCGGGGCGCAGATGGCGCTCGTGATAATCGCAGCGCATCCGGGCCGTCATCGGCCCGATCTCCTCAACGAAATAAGTGCGCCCGCCATGGTGAAGCTGCGGAAAGACCTCGTCGAGATAGGCTTCGATCTCGGAGGCGGTCATGCGAGGCGTCATGCGGAAAACCACGGGCTGAGGCGGGTCTTATCCCCTTGCAGCATGGCCGATGCGCTCCGACAATAGGCGCAAATGCGGAAAGGGAGCGCCATGAACGCCCACCACAAGCCGGACAGCGCCGCCGTCCTGCTGCGCGAAGACGCCAAGGGCATCGCGACCCTGACCCTGAACCGTCCGCAGGCGCGCAATCCTCTGAGCGAGGCGATGCTGGCCGCCCTGAGCGAGGCCTTCACCACCATCGCCGCCGACCGCTCGGTCAAGGTCGTCGTCCTCGCGGCCGCCGGGCCGGTGTTCAGCGCCGGCCACGACCTCAAGGAAATGACGGCCCATCGCGCCGATACCGACCGTGGCCGGGCCTATTTCGCAGAAATCCTCGGGCGTTGCTCGGCCATGATGCAGCAGATCACCGCCCTGCCCCAGCCGGTCATCGCCGCCGTCGAGGGCACCGCGACGGCCGCCGGCTGCCAGCTCGTCGCGAGCTGCGATCTTGCGGTCGCGGGCAGCGAGGCGCGCTTCTGCACGCCGGGCGTCCATATCGGTCTGTTCTGCTCGACGCCGATGGTGGCGCTCTCGCGCAACCTTTCGGCCAAGCACGCCTTGGAGATGCTGCTGCTCGGCGAGATGGTGCCCGCCAGCGAGGCGGCCCGCATGGGCCTCGTCAACCGCGTCGTACCGGCCGGCGAGGCGCTGGCGGAAGCAGGCCGGCTCGCGGCGGTGATCGCCTCGAAATCGCCCGCGACGGTCAAGATCGGCAAGCGCGCCTTCTACGAGCAGCGCGAGATGGGTCTCAGGGCGGCCTATGACCACTCCTCGGCCGTAATGGTCGAAAACATGCTGGCGCGCGACGCGGAGGAAGGCATCGGCGCCTTCATGGAGAAGCGGGCGCCGCTATGGGAGCAATCCTGAACCTGCCGAGGCACGCCGCCGGACCGGAAAGGGGCATCGCGACGGTTCCTGACCGACCGCGATGCCGAGTGGGTCCGCGCAAGGCGCGCTCAGAAGATCATAAACGGCTGCCGCACCTCTTCCGCCGGCATGGCCCGTTCCTCGCCTTCCAGCTCAGGCGTGGCCGGGAGCTGCAGCACCGTGAGGCGCTGCCCTTCCACGAGATTCGTGACCTTCAGGATCTCGCCGCTCGGCAGCTCGAGCGCATCGTGGTGGAGATGCGGCTTGTCGAGATCGACCTGACGGAAGCGCGCGACCCTGGCCGCGATCTTCCGGCTGGGCAGCAATCCCAGGCCACGATCGCATTCGATATCGGCGTGGAAGGCGAGCTCGGTCCCCGGCATGACGCAGACGGCGACCTCGGGATGCCCGACGGCGCAGAAGCCGCGGGTGCTCGCATTCGGGAAGCTGGTCGAGACCAGTTCGTCGCCGACCTTGGCGGGAGTGGACATCACATGATGCAGGCTGTAGTCGCACATGGCAGGCACTCCTTTCTTCGCAGCAGGCTGGCCGGGCCTATCCCGTGCCGTTGTCAGTAAAGCATGAAAGCATGGCGAGGCTGTGATGACTCCGTCTTCACCCGCAGAACCAACAAACTGATATCGTTATGCTTTCTTGGGGCGCCGCACGTTGAACCACGATTCCTATGACGATGCGCTCATCCGCCGCATCCTGCGCGAAACGAAGCGGATCGCGCTGGTCGGCGCCTCGGCCAACGAGGCGCGGCCGAGCTGGATCGTCACCAAGTACCTGCTCGCACGCGGCTACGACGTCGTGCCCATCAATCCCGGCCTCGCCGGCCAGACCATCCTCGGCAAGACGGTCTATGCCGCGCTCAAGGAGGTTCCCGGCCCGATCGACATGGTCGAGATCTTCCGCAACTCGGAAGCGGCCGGCCCGATCACCGACGAGGCGCTGGCGCTCGACCCGCTGCCGAAGGTGATCTGGATGCAGCTTTCCGTGCGCAATGACGAGGCCGCCGCGCGGGCGGAGGCGAAGGGCGTCACCGTCATCATGAACCGCTGCCCCAAGATCGAATATGGCCGGCTTTCCGGCGAGATCGGCTGGCAGGGCATCAATTCGCGCATCTTGTCATCGAAGAAGCCGGCCCTGGCCGGCAAGGGCTTCCAGAAGCTGACGATCGACCGGCCGGGGACATAAGCGTCCAGCGCGGCTTCAAGGGGCGGACAGGCTCGTGGCAATGCGAAGCGCCAACGCCGTCTGTCCGTTTGGCCGGTAGAAGGTATTGAACGAGGCCTTGTCCATCAGTTCGGCGGCGCGAGGCGTTCCCATCTCGGCATAAAAGGCTCGGGCGCGATCGCTCCCCTTCTCGCTGAATGTGTGGCCTTCGACCCGCCCGCCATCGCGATGAACCGGGTGGAAGCCGAGCCCGTTGCGGGCGCTCATTCCCTCTGCAACATGGTCGCCATTGACGTAGTGGCGTGTGACGCCCGCGACGAAGACGAAGGTGCAGGCGCTCGAGCAGGCTGCGGCATCGGCATCGACGACGGTAGCGATGCCGGCCTTTCGGACCATTCGGGCGATCGCGAAGGCCGGAGCGACCTTCCCGCCGCCACTCGACAAATAGAGCACGCGGATCGGCTGTGGCCGCGGCTTTTCGAGAAACGCCTTGAACGCCGCGTCGTCACCCATGATGAACGGACCGGTCAGCGTCGCCACAGCACCCTTGTCGGAGAGCCAGACGGCCCGAGCCGGGCTGGCAAGCCCGACGAAGCTCGCAGCAAAGCCTGCCAGCACCACCAGCCCATATCGCGCAGCCATCGTCTGCCCCCCATGCCGTGACGGAACACTCCGCTGGGGCGCTGCGGCTGTCAATTCCAGATCATCGGCCTGAATATCCTGTTCGATCCGATGACCTAATCCTTTGATTTCGCGTCGGCTTTTCCGGAACCGCGCTCCACTTGCGGACCGATGCTCTAGAAGGAGCGGCTGCACGGCTGTGCCGCCATCGCTGTCGAGCTAAGCTGGTGCGCTCAAAACACCGGCCGATGCGTGAGGACAGACCATGCGCGAGCTCGCCACGACCTGCTGCATCGCCGGCGGCGGACCGGCGGGGATGATGCTCGGCTTCCTGCTGGCGCGGGCCGGGGTCGATGTGACCGTGCTGGAAAAGCACGCCGACTTCCTGCGCGATTTCCGCGGCGACACCATCCATCCCTCGACGATGCAATTGATGCAGGAGCTCGGCCTGCTCGAGGATTTCCTGAAGCTGCCGCATACCGAGGAACGCAGCATCGTCGCCCGTTTCGGCGACAAGGACGTGCCGATCGCGGATTTCAGCCATCTGCCGGTGGCCGCGCCTTATATCGCCTTCATGCCGCAATGGGACTTCCTCGATTTCCTGGCGGATCGCGGCCGTGCCTTGCCGCATTTCAAGCTGCTGATGCGAGCGAAGGCGACCGGGCTGATCCGCTCGGGCGGCCGCGTCGCCGCCGTCACCGCCGAGACGGCCGAGGGCGAGGCGACGATCTGGGCCGATCTCGTCGTCGCGGCGGATGGGCGCCATTCCGATCTCCGTCAGGCCGGGGGCTTTACGGTGCGCGAGAGCGGCGCGCCGATGGATGTGCTCTGGTTCCGGCTGTCGCGACGCGAGAGCGACGCGGGCCAGACCTTCGGGCAGGTCGGACGCGGACGCTTTGCCGTGATGCTGAACCGCGGCGACTACTGGCAATGCGCCTATGTCATCCCGAAGGGCACGCTGGAAAAGCTGCACGCCGGCGGCCTCGGCGCCTTCAGGGCGGGCCTCGCCGAATTGTTGCCGATCGTCGCCGACCGCGCCGACGAAATCGCAGGCTGGGACGACCTCAAGCTGCTTTCGGTCGCGGTCGACCGGCTCGATCGCTGGTGGCAGCCGGGCCTCATCTGCATCGGCGATGCGGCACATGCGATGTCGCCGATCGGCGGCGTGGGGGTCAATCTCGCCATCCAGGACGCGGTCGCAGCCGCCAACCGGCTCGCCGGGCCGCTGCGCGATCGGAGCGTCCGCAGTGAGGATCTCGCTGCAGTGCAGGAGCGCCGGAACTTCCCGACCAAGGCGACGCAGGCCCTGCAGGTCGCGATCCAGAACCGCGTGATCACGCCGATCCTCGCCGGCAGCGGCCCGGTGAAGCCGCCTCTCCTGCTCGAGCTGCTGCGCTGGTTCCCCCTGCTGCGGCGCATCCCCGCCCATCTGGTCGGCATGGGCTTCCGGCCGGAGCATATCGGGCCGGAGCTCGCGCCGCGCGGCTGAATTGACGCTGTCACAGGCGTTCGTTAAACCGAACGCATTGTCTTGCATTCAGAAGATTTCAGGGAGCACGCCATGACCGACCGGATGCCCGGCTTCAATACGCTCGCAATCCATGCCGGGGCGGCACCCGATGCAGCGACGGGCGCGCGCGCGACCCCGATCTACCAGACGACCTCCTTCGTCTTCGACGATGTCGACCACGCCGCCTCGCTGTTCGGCCTGCAGGCCTTCGGCAACATCTACACCCGCATCGGCAACCCGACGAACGCCGTGCTGGAAGAGCGCGTCGCGGCGCTGGAAGGCGGCACCGCCGCGCTCGCCGTCGCCTCCGGCCACGCGGCCGAGTTCCTGAGCTTCCACGCCCTGTTGCAGCCGGGCGACGAGTTCGTCGCGGCCCGGAAGCTCTATGGCGGCTCGATCAACCAGTTCAACCACTCCTACAAGAGCTTCGGCTGGAACGTGATCTGGGCCGATTCCGACGATATCGAGAGCTTCGCCAAGGCGGTGACGCCGAAGACCAAGGCGATCTTCATCGAATCCGTCGCCAATCCGGGCGGCGTCATCGTCGACATCGCGGCGATCAGCGCCATCGCGAAGAAGCACAACATTCCGCTCATCGTCGACAACACCATGGCGACGCCCTATCTGCTGCGCCCCTTCGAGCACGGCGCCGACATCGTCGTGCATTCGGCGACGAAGTTCCTCGGCGGCCATGGCAACTCGATCGGCGGCCTCATCGTCGATGGCGGCTCGTTCAACTGGGTCGGCGACGACCGCTATCCGATGCTCTCCAAGCCCCGCCCGGAATATAACGGGATGGTGCTGGGCGAGACCTTCGGCAATTTCGCCTTCGCCATCGCGACGCGCGTGCTCGGCCTGCGCGACCTCGGCCCGGCGCTCTCGCCCTTCAACGCCTTCATGCTGCTGACCGGCATCGAGACCTTGCCGCTGCGCATGCAGAGGCACTGCGAGAGCACGCAGAAGGTCGCAGAGCATCTCGCCAAGCACCCGGCCGTCGAATGGGTGAGCTATCCCGGCCTGCCCGGCGACAAGTATCACGAGCTCGCCAAGCGCTATGTGCCGAAGGGCGCGGGCGCGGTCTTCACCTTCGGGCTCAAGGGCGGCTACGACGCCGGCGTGAAGCTGGTCTCGAACCTCAAGCTGTTCTCGCATCTCGCCAATATCGGCGACACGCGCTCGCTGGTGATCCACCCGGCCTCGACCACCCACCGCCAGTTGACGGACGAGCAGAAGGTCGCCTCGGGCGCCGGCCCGCAGGTGGTGCGGCTCTCGATCGGCCTCGAGGATGTCGAGGATCTGATCGCGGATCTGGATCAGGCTCTGATCTGAGCAAAGCTGTCATTCTGACGAAAAGGGCGCTGGAAACGGCGCCCTTTTTGTTTGAGCGATGCTCGGGTCAGGCCCGAGCATAACGTGCCTCATGCCCGCGAGACCTGCCTTGTGCGCGTGACGTGCACCACCGCCATCGCGAGCACGGCGAAGGCGAGCGCCTGATGGGCGAGCCCGGCCCAGAGCGGCACGACCAAAAGCAATGTCGCGACGCCGAGCGCGGCCTGGGCCGTGACCATGCCGGCAATCGCCGTCGCCCGCTTGGCCGCGCTCGATTGCGGCGCCTTCCGCTTCAGCCACCAGAGCTGCCAGAGCGCGAAGGCGAACAGCACATAGGCGCCGAGGCGGTGGTTGAACTGCACCAGCGCGACATTGTCGACGAAGTTTTCCCAGAAGGGCTGCTGCGCGAAGAGCAGCGAGCCGGGCGGCACCACCGCCCCATCCATCAGCGGCCAGGTGTTGAAGGTGAAGCCGGCTTTCGAGCCCGCCACCAGCCCGCCGAGCGCGATCTGGACGAAGGTGAGCAGCAGCAGGAGCCAGGCCATGGCGGCGCTTCCGGCCGTCTCGGGCCGGCGCAGCGGCGTCAGCCAGGTGGCGAAGGCGACGACCGAGGCGAAGAACAGGCCGGCGAAGGTCAGGTGCAACGTCAGCTTCACCGGCGCGACGGCGACCATGCCGGGCTGGAGCCCCGAGGCCACCATGATCCAGCCGATCGCGCCCTGCAGGCCGAGCAGCAGCCCCATGCCGAACAGGATCGCGAGCTGACGCCCCGGCAGGAGGCGGCGCAGCGCCACGACGAGGAAGCCGGCGAGGAAGACGAGCCCGATGAAGCGGCCGAGCTGGCGATGGCCCCATTCCCACCAGTAGATGAACTGGAATTCGCCGAGGCTCATGCCGTTGTTGAGGATCTGGTATTGCGGGCTCGCCTGGTATTTGGCGAACTCCTCGGCCCAGGCCTGCGTGGAAAGCGGCGGCAGCGCACCGGTGATCGGCTTCCATTCGGTGATCGAGAGGCCGGAACCGGTCAGCCGGGTCGCGCCACCGACGACGACCATCAGGAAGACGAGCCCCGCCACCGCCCAGAGCCAGCGGCGGATGCCGGCATGGTTCGCAGCCAGGGCCGACATGGCGGTCTGTTTCACGGCGAGGGTCACGGAACGGCCTTAGGGTGCGGGATCGAGGATGGAGCGCTTCACAAGCACGGTCGGCGGTGACATAGCGCGAGCGAAGCAAATTCTGGTCGCAAAAGGGGTGCCCACTTTTGCGGAACATGCTTTAGACCCGTCGCGAAAAGGCGACAATGCCCGCATTGCCGCAGGAGCGGCCAACCCGAAACGCCGAACCCCGGCGACAGAGAGCCCGATGAGACAACGCACGCGCAAGCTGGTCGGAACCGTGGTGATCCTGGTCTTCGTCTGCGTCTACGCGCTCGTCGCGATGGCGCTGGCGCAGGGGCGGATCACCGAGGCGCCGAAGCTGGTGCAGACATTCGCCTATATCGCGCTCGGCCTCGCCTGGGTGCTGCCGCTGCTGCCGCTGATCAAGTGGATGGAGCGGCGGGACGAGGTTTGAGCGCGACCAGGCTGTTACCCGATAGCGAGCCGCCGCCCCCGGTTCCGCAGCCAGAACGGCAATCCCGAGAGCAGCGCCCGCAGCGCCGCCTCGTTCTGGTGCAGCCCGTTGAGCGAGACGCGCGGCAGGGCGTGGAGATGGTTCACATGTTCCGGGAAGAGATGGCCGGGTCGCGTCGTGACGGCGCTGGCAAAACCGGCCTCTTTCGCCAAGCCGAACTCCCGTAGCCCGGCCGAACCGGGATCACCGACGGGATAGGCGAAATGGCGGATGGGCAGGCCGAACTCCGCTTCGAGCCGTGCCTTGCTCGCGACGATCTCGCGGTGCGCCGTCTCCGCATCGTGCTTCGCCAGCATCGGATGCGTCAGCGTATGGGCGCCGATCGTGATGCCCGGCGCGCCCGAGAGCGCCCGCAGCGTTTCCCAGGGCAGGCATTCGCGCTCGAGTAGCGCGGCGGCATCGATGCCGGCCTGCCCGGCCAGATCGGAAATCGCTGACAGCAGAATCGCTTCCGGCCCCTTGCGCAGACGCCAGTAGAGCTTGGCGAAGGCCCGGTTCTTTTCCGCATCGGTTTGCGTGCGGGCGGTGAAGCGCCCCTCCGGCAGCGCGAGATCGAGGCGCGGCAGGGCGCGGATCGCCTCCTCCAGCTCCAGCCACCAGAGCCGCGCCGTGCGGTCGGCGAAGCCCGGCGTGACGAAGAGCGTCCAGGGCGCGCCATGCTTGGCCAGAACCGGCCAGGCATGCTCGACATTGTCGCGATAGCCGTCGTCGAAGGTCAGCGCCACGAAGAAGCGGCCCTGCTTCGGGCTCTGGAGCCGGGCGACGGCCTCGTCGAGCGAGACGAGCTCGTAGCCCTCGGCGCGAACCAGGCCGAGCGTGGCGTCGAGGAATTCGGGCGTGATCTCCAGCAAGGCGTTGGGCGTAAAGCCGCGCGGCACAGCCGGGCGGACATGGTGGAGCGTCAGGATCACGCCCCTGCCCTGAGCGAAGCCCCTGCCCCAGCGGTCGGCGCCGAGCGCCACCATCATCCTGAATGCGGCCGCGATGGCCCTGTGACGCCCGTTCATCGCCTGTCCATGCAACCGCCCGCTAACGCTATCGCGCGATCGCGCCGCGAAGAGACCGATCTTGACCGATCCGTTCACAATGCCGGGTTAAGGAGGCAATCGTCCTGTCCTGCTCGCGAGGCACGGAGCGTGTCGGTTCCTGTCCATTCCCCGGATGCCCGCCCCTGGGCATCGATCACGATCGCGACCGATCTCGCCGGGATTGCGGCCGAATGGCGCGCCTTCGAGGCGCGGGCGCTGGTCACGCCCTATCAGGCTTATGGCTGGGTCCGGCCCTTCGTCGAAACGGTCGGCGCGGCGCATGGCATGGACTGCCGCTTCGCCCTGCTGCGAGACGCAACGGGGGCGCTCTGCGCGCTGCTGCCCCTCGTCCTGACCCGGCGCAGCGGCATCCGCTTCGCCGAGTTCATCGGCGGCAAGCACGCCAACTACCATATGGGCCTCTATGACCCGGCTTTCGCCGCCGGGCTGGATACCGAAACGGCAAGGCTCATGCTTGTCGAGGTCGCTCGGGCCATCGGCGGGCTCGATGCCCTGATCTTCGTGAACCAGCCGCCACGGTGGCAAGACATCGCCAACCCGGCTGCGCTGCTCGCGGCCGCGCCGAGCCCGAGCCGAGCCTACAAGCTCGCCCTGATCGCCGGCGATGGGGAAGCCACGCTGAGGCGCTCGATGAGCAGCCACGCCCGCAAGAAGCTCAAGAACAAGCGCAGCCGCTTCGCCGATTTCGGGCCCAGCTCAATGACGCTGGCCCGGACGCCGGCCGAGATCGAGCGGGTGATCGACGCCTTCCTGCAGCAGAAGGCCGAGCGTTTCCGCAGCATGGGCGTGCCCGACCCCTTCGCGGAACCGGCGATGCACGCTTTTCTGGCGCGGGCGGCGGCGGGCGACGGCGACGCGACGCCGACCATCGAGCTTTACTCACTCGACCTGAACGGCCGTTCCGTCGCGACCTATGTCGGCGCGGTTCAGGGAGGCCGCTTCTCCGGCATGGCGACCTCCTTCGACATGGCGAGCGAGACCATCAAGACCAGCCCCGGCGAGCTCCTGCTGGCCGATCTGATCCGGCTGAAATGCGACGAAGGATACGCGGTCTTCGACCTCGGCATCGGTGAGGCGCGCTACAAGACGACCTTCTGCGACGACCATGACGATCTCGTCGACAGCTTCCTGCCGCTGACGCTGAAGGGGCGCCTGTTCGTACCGGTCGCGCAGGCGAAGCGGGAGCTGAAGCGGCGCATCAAGAATTCGCCCGCCGCTCTCAAGCTGGCGCAACGCGCCTCCGGCTGGCTGCGCCGACCGAAGACTGGAGCCGTGGCGGATTAGGGCCGATCGACATTCAGGATTCGCTTCAACCGAATGAAGCACCTCCGTCGCTTTGCTGCGCGCTTTGACCGAAGAACTCTTCACTTCAAAGGTTTCAGCTATCTCGTAGCCGCGACGCTCCGGCTCGAATGAATGTGGATTGGTACTGGATCACCCGGCAATCTCCCTCAAAAACCCAAGCACCAGCTCCGTCACCGCTTCCGGCCTTTCCTGCTGCAGCCAGTGGCCGGCGCCGGGGATGGTGTGGGAGCCGCGCAGGCCGGGGACCAGATGCGGCATGGCGGCGATGATCTCGGGCATGCCGGGAATGGCGAGGCCGGTGTCGCGCTCGCCGATGGCAAACAGGGCGGGGACGGTGACGGTCTGGCCGGCATTGGCCTGCTGGAGCTCGTAGTTGCGGTCGAGATTGCGATAGTAGTTCAGGGCCGGGCCGAAGCCGGTCGCGGTGAAGGCCTGGGCGAGACGGTTGAAATCTGCGGGCGGCAGCCAGGCGGGAAGCGCTTCGGGATCGGGCAGGTCGGCCAGCAGGCCGCGGTTGCGGCTCACCATGCCGAAGGGGTTGGGCGTGCCGTCGCCGGGCCGGCGCGGTCCGGCTTCGCCGCTGGCGGCATGGATCAGCTTGCGCAGCGTCTGGCCGACATCGCGGCTGAACTCTTTCTCTGCGCCCTGCGGATCCTGGAAATAAAGCGTGTAGAACAGCGCTTCGCCATTCTGCGGAAAGAGCTTTGACGGCGGTATCGGCGGCAGGCCCATCATCGGCACGCTCAGCGCCACCACTGCGCGGAATCGGTCCGGGCGCATCAGGGCCGCCTGCCAGGCGATCGTAGCGCCCCAGTCGTGACCGATGATGACCGCCTGCTTCTCACCGATCGCATCGAGAAGCGCCACGAGATCGCCGACGGCATGGACGACGGTGTAGTGATCCGCCCCCTCGGGTGCTGCAGTGCCGCCATACCCGCGCATATCCGGAGCGACGGCGCGGTAACCGGCGGCCGCAAGGGCGCCGATCTGGTGGCGCCACGCATGCTTGGTCTCGGGAAAGCCATGACACATCAGCACCAGCGGGCCGCTGCCGGCATCGAGGATGCTCATCTCGAGCGTGCGGGTTGCGATGGTTTTTTCTTGCATGTTGGGCTCCCGGCCGGAGCCGTGAAGAATGGGTGTCGAGACGAGCAAGGCCGTCGAGGCGGTCAGAAACCGGCGTCGCGGCAGGCTTGCTCCTTTCAGTGCGTAACAATTCCTGTTACGCAAAAGCCGCGATGTCAATATCGCGTAACATCAATAGTTGCGGAAAGACTTGCGATGAAGACCGACGGCCGTCTGGCGCGGATGCTGCATGTGCTGGTGCATATGGGTTTGCTCGGCGGCAAGGAGACCTCGGAGCGGATCGCGCAGATGCTGAACACCAATCCCGTCGTTGTCCGCCGCACGCTGGGGGCGCTGCGCGACGCCGGCATCGTTGAGAGCGAAGGCGGGCGCGGCGGCGGCTGGAAACTGATCAGGACGCTCGACGAAATCACCGTGCTTGCCGTGCAGCGAGCGCTCAACGAGGGCCCCGTGCTCGCAGCCCCGGTCTCCCGCGACCATCCGTCCTGCCCGGTCGAGCGCGCCTCGAACTCCGTGCTGGAGGCAGCCCATGCGGCCGCCGAGACAGCGCTTCTGAAGAAATACGCGGCAACGACGCTGGCCGATATTGCCGGCATAGCGCTGGCCACCGGCAATTAGCGGCACCTATCCTTCATCCGGCTCGACCGAGCCTGATGAAGGATAGATTAAGCCTCGACCGGCTCTTCCTCGTCCTGCCGCATGCGCGCCATCGGAACCTCGTGCTCGGCATCGAGCACGAGCGAAACCGGCGCCTTGGTCAATTCGCTGAGGCGATAGGCCACTTCGAGCGCGTGGCCGTTGCTGGCCTTTCCGCTCATCACGAGGCCACCCTGCGCCCGGCGCGCGACCGGCTCCAGCATCGAAGCCTCATCGTTGGAAGCGGCGGCGACCAGGACCCAGTCATAGGTCTCGCAGAGCGCGTCGAGCGCGACATCGACCAGATCGGCGGCGGCGAAGACCGCCTCGCGTCCCGCCCGGCCCGGGCCGATGCTGTGCAGGCGCGAGCCCGTCGCCCGCATGATGATGTCGGAAAACAGCGCCTCCCCGGCCAGCAGCTCCGAGAAACCCGGTTCGCCATGGTCGTGGTCGCTGGTGAGATCGACGAGGATGCAGCGGCAGCGCTGCGCCAGCAATTCGGCGAGATCATGCGGCTTGGCGGCGCCCTCGGCACCAGCGTCCAGCACCAGCATGACCGGCGCCAGGCCGCGCTGCGGCTCCTCGGTGCGTTCCGCCATCGCGGCCAGCGTTTCCTCCGGGCGGTCGAGGTCGAGCCTGATATGGCCGAGGCGGCCGGCATGGGTCAGCAGGCCCGCGACCGAATCGCGACGCGGCGTTTCGGGCGTCGGATTCTCCGACTTCGCCGCGGCCTCCTCATCAGCGACCGAGACCCAGCGCGGGCCGCGCGGCTGCGGCAGCGGGCGGGCCTGCCCGTTCAGGAGCTCCCGCGTCACGATGGTCGCCAGCGCGATCAGGAAGGTCGCAAGCGTCGAGACGAGGACGATCGGCAGCTTCTTCGGGAAGGACGGATCGATCGGCTCGACGGCGCGCGAGATGATGCGCGCATCGGCCGGGGTGGCATTCAGCGTGTCGCGCGCCACGGCCTCCCGATAGCGCTGCATATACTGCTCGAGCTGCTCGCGCAGGGTGCGGGCGTCGAGTTCGAGCGCGCGCAACTGCACCTCGCTGTCGTTGGAGGTGGCGACGTTCTTCTTCTGGCCGTCGAGCGCGGCCTGGAAGCTTTCGACGCGCTGGCCGGTGATCTTGGCCTCGTTCTCCAGCGTGCGGACGGCCCGCTCCGCGGCGCCGCGCAACTGGCCTTCGAGATCGGCGAGCTGGGCGTTCAGCTCCTTGATACGGGGATGGCCGGGCAGGAGGCTGCGCGATTCCGCCGCGATCTGGGCACGGAGATTGACGCGCTGCTCGATCAGCCGGCGGACGAGTTCGTTGTTGGCCACCTCCGGAATCTCGAAGGTGCGGCCCTGCTTGATCGCATCGCGGATCATCCCCGCCTTGGCCTGCGCCTCGGCCTGCTGGCTGCGCGCCGCGGAGAGCTGCGTCGAGAGATCGGCGAGTTGCTGCGCGTTGATGCTGGTGTTGTTGGGGCCGGCGAAGAGGCCGTGCTGGGCGCGGAACGTCTCGACCTTGGCGTCGGCCTCGGCCACGCGCTTGCGCAGCGGCTCGATGGTGGTCGAGAGCCAGGCTGAGGCGCTGCGCGCATTGTCCTGCTTCGCCGCCTCCTGGAACTCCAGATAGGTCTCGGCGATGGTGTTGGCGGCCTTGGCGGCGAGCGCCCGGTCCTGCGAAGTGAACTCGATCGCGACGATGCGCGAGCGCGCCACCGGATAGACCAGGAGCCGGTCGTAGTACTTCTCGAGAACGCGCTCTTCGGGGGAGCGGTCGGCCGGGTGGGCGCCGAGGCCCATCATCACCGCGACCTTGCGCAGGGCTCCAAGCGCGCCCGCACCGGAATCGAATTCGGGATTGCCGACGAGGCCGATGCGCTTGATCGCCTCCCGCGCCAGGTCGCGTGACATCATGATCTGCACCTGGCTCTGCACGGCCTCGGCGTCGAACTGGCCGGCGGTATCCTGAGCCGACTGGCCGGGCAATGCGTAGAAACCGCTGCGGCTTTCCAGCAGCAGGCGCACCTCGCCGGTGTAGCGGGGCGTTACGACATTCACCGCGAAGAAGGACAGGCCGAGCGCCGCCAGCGTAGGCACGACGACCCAGGCTCTCCGGCGCTTGATCGCCGCCCAGAGCGCCGCGAGGTCGAGCATGTCGCCCCGGCCTTCGCCGTTGCCTCGCGCTTCAGTCCCAGCTTCAGCGGTCATGATCCACCCATGTGACGCAGAACTCTCGCATCCCGGGAAGGACGCCGCGTCATTCAAGGCTCAGTAAGGTTAGTGCCAGGTAAATGCCGGAGCCTCCAACCTCCGAAATCGTCGATTTTCATCTCCTCCACGCCTCCAGACACAAAAGCCCGGCCTCTCGGCCGGGCTTCACGTCGACGTCCGGATTGTGCTCCGGGCCCTGTCGGCAACTCTTATGGCTTGGGCGCCTGAGGCATCGAGATGACCTTGCCGTCCGGCATGATGATGTCGCCCGGCTTCTGCCCCGGACCACAATCGCCGAGACGCTTGGCCTCGACCACCAGCTTGCGCTCCACCGGACCGGATTGGCCGGGCATGCCGGAGATCTTCGTCGTCCCCTCGGTTCGCAGCGAAGTTTCGAAATCGCCGGTGATGACGCTGCTGCCAGAGGCCTTGACCGGCCCCATGGAGCACTCCGTCTCCACCGCGTAGCCGGTCGCCGTCTTGGTCACCAGCATCTTGGAACAGGCGCCCGCCGTCATGCCGCCAATGGCGGATTGGTCAGTGCCGGGGCCGACGCACTGCTTGGCCACCGCTTCTCCCTGCTCCCCGGTCGATTTGGTCTCCCAGAGGCCAGGCTTGCGCTGCGGGAGATCCTCGGCAAAAGCCGGGACGGATGACAGGATCGCGATCGCGGCGAGCACCACAGATTTCATTTCCGGTCTCCTCGCGAGAATCGTTCGGGTCGAGCCTCAGACAAGGCCGGCGGGGAGGCCAGAATAAGGCGACCTACCTTGAATGGCTCAGCGGAATACGCCCTCCAGCGCCACCCGGAAGACCAGCGGGAAGACCGGAAGGAAGCCTTTGTTAACCATGTCGGGGCTAATGCTCTGCGCGAATTCCGCACGGATAGCCATCGATGAGTCGACGCCTCGCCTCTCTCGCCCTGGCCGCCGCCATGACGGTGGGCGCCTGCGCGCCCCGGTATCAGGCGACGGACTACGCACTCGCCCAGCCAGAGGGCCCCTATCAGCTCGCCAGCGGCGACAAGCTGCGCATCATCGTCTTCGGCCAGGACAATCTCTCGAACATCTATGCCGTCGACGGCTCGGGCAAGATCTCGATGCCCCTGGTCAACACGATCGTGGCCCAGGGCCGCTCCACCCAGCAACTGGCGCGCGAGATCGAGGCGAAGCTGCGCGGCGGCTATCTGCGCGAGCCCAAGGTCTCGGTCGAGGTCGATACCTACCGCCCGTTCTTCGTGCTGGGCGAGGTGACGAATTCCGGCCAGTTCCCCTTCGTCAGCGGCATGACGGTGCAGACCGCCGTCGCCATCGCGGGCGGCTTCACCCCGCGCGGGCAGCGCAACTCGGCGGAGGTCACCCGGCAGATCGAGGGCCAGCTCGTCACCGCGACGGTGCCGATCACCTACCCGGTCCAGCCCGGCGACACGATCGTCATCAAGGAACGCTGGTTCTGACACCCCCGCCCGGCCCCGCCATGAGCGCCGCCGAAGGTGCGCCGCTCAGAATCCTCCATGTCTTTCGCGCACCGCTCGGCGGGCTCTTCCGGCATGTGCTCGACGTGGCGCGCGGACAGGCCGAGCGCGGCCATGAGGTGGGCATCTTCTGCGACGCCACCACCGGAGGGGCTCGCGCCGACGAGGTGTTCAGCGAGCTCGCTCAGACGCTGTCGCTCGGGATCACGCGCGTGCCGATGTCGCGCTATCCGAGCCGGACGGACGTCAAGGCGCAACTGGCGGAGATGGCCCTGCGCCGGCGCCTCGACCCCGATATCGTGCACTGTCACGGCTCGAAGGGCGGGGTCTATGGCCGTGTCCCGGCGCTGCTCTCGCCGGGCCGCCGCTATGCTACCGCCTATACGCCGCATGGCGGCAGCTTCAACTACAAGCCCGGCAGCACCGAGCATAAGGTCTACATGACGGTGGAGCGCCTGCTCGAGCGCGCGACCGACATGTTCCTGTTCGAGAGCCGCTTCATCGCCGGACGCTTCGAGGCCCATGTCGGGCATCAGCCCAGGACGGAGCACCGCATCGTGCTCAACGGCATCTCCGAAGCCGAGTTCGAGCCGATCAGCCACAGCGCGGCGAGTTTCGACCTGCTCTATCTGGGCGAGTTGCGCTCGGCCAAGGGCGTCGACACGCTGATCGACGCGCTCGCATTGCTGCGCCGGCGCGACGGGCTCGTCCCGCGCATCCTCATCGTCGGCTCGGGGCCGGACGAGGCCGAGCTCAAGGGCATGACGGTTTCGCGCGGCATCGCCGATCAATGCGTCTTCGAGCCGCCAGGGCCGATCCGCAAGGCGCTGGCGCGGGCGCGGGCGATGGTCATCCCGTCGCGCGCGGAATCGCTGCCCTATGTCATCCTCGAGGCGGCCGCGGCAGCGCAGCCGCTGATCTCGACCGATGTCGGCGGCATCAATGAAATCTACGGGCCTCGCCACCGGCACCGCCTGATCAAGGCGAACGACCCCGCGATCCTCGCCGACGCCATAAGCGCCATGCTGGCGCGGTCGGAAAGCGAGCGCCTCGCCGAGGCGGCCGATCTCGCCGCCCATGTCCGCCAGCATTTCCAGCTGGATGACATGGTCGACGGCGTCATCAGCGCCTATCGCGATGCGCTTCGGGCACGCCGCGGTGGCGTCGCCACCTTGGCCGCCAGAGCCGAATGACATCAGATGGAATCGCTTCGCGGTTCCATCTGATGTCTGAATCCGTCTCTTGCCGAAGGGTTAGAGCATGATGTCGCCCGAAAACCGGTTCCCACTTTTCGGCATCATGCTCTAGGTCAGTTTAAGAGCCACGACGCCGCCGACCACAAGCAGGATGCCGAGCCAGCCGGCCCGGTTGATCCGCTGGCCAAAGGCGAGCGCCCCGATGATCGCCGTCGCGACGAGGCCGGCCCCGCCCCAGACCGCATAGGCGACCGAGAGATCCATGCCCTTGATGGCCTGAGCAAGGGCGCCGAAGGCGCCCATGACGAGCAGCACTCCGCCAGCGCCCGGCAGGCGACGGGTCATCCCGTCCGAGAGCTTGAGCAGATAGGTGCCCGACAGCTCCAGGAGAACGGCGAAGAGAAGCCAGAGCAGGGGCGTGAATTGAACGACGGAGACATTCACACATGCCTCCCCTCGCTCGACAGACGCTTATCCTCTGCCCCGCCACCATGGCCGATGCCGGCTTCGATCAGGACGATGCCGACCAGGATCGCCGCCAGCGCGGCGAAGCGGCCAGCCGTCAGGTGCTCGCCGAAGAGGAGATGCCCCATCGCCGCGATGCCGACGATGCCGAGCCCCTCCCAGACCGCATAGGCGACGGCCATGGGAATGACGCGCAAGGCGATGCTGAGCAGCGCGAAGGACAACCCGATCAACAGCAGCGGCAGGACGCCGACGAGCCAGGGGGCGGAGACGACCGACTTCAGCGCGGCCGTCGCGACGATCTCGACGGCGATGGCCGCGAGCAGAATCAACCAATGAAAAGACATGTTGCACACGGGCGAAGCCGCGCCACACGGCACAATTGCGCCGCAAAGACAGCCAAGCAATCGTTAGAGATTTAAATCGAGAGTTCCGACGAAATGGAATTGCTGGAGCACCGCTCCGGCAAACTGCACCGCGGAAGGAGCAACGCCACAGGCGCCAGGCTCGTCACGCGAAATATGTGCTTCTCAGACACTCATCGCCGATAGATATGCCTGCGCAAAGACCTTCTGTCAACCGATAAACACTTCCGATTAAATAAGACACGCCAAATCGAACGAAAAAAGTATTGCGGTAAACTTCAGACAACCCCTTGAGGCGGCAGGGCTATTTCCGTTTCTTCACAAAGGCGGAAAACAGGCGGGGCGGCGTGCCCGCGCGACCCACGAATCGCATGGGAAAACGTTGCAAATCCGCCGAAACAGCGAATAGTCCGGTTAAGCGTTCCGAGAGCAATTTCGGCTAGAGCAGGATGTGAAAAAATCGAAACCGGTTTTTCGCGAAGATCCGGCTCCAGCTCTCTGGCGGGGCCGGCTTCGGATTTCCGACGGGATCATGGGACGATCCCGCCTGAAATCATCCGGCTCTGGACCACAGCCCGGGTCGCGGCGCGAGACGCCGCGATCGGGACGAGGAATGGACGTCATGGGGACTTTCGATGTCCGCGATATGATGAAGGCGGATGCGGCCGGATCGGCCGCTCCGGCATCCATGGGCAAAACCGAGGACGGGCAGACGCGCCGCTTCCACCCGCTCGCGGAGCGTATCGCGGCGCTGCCGGTCAAGCCCACGCTCTCGCCGGTGATGATCGAAGGGCTGGTGCGCCTGCTCGACGTGCTGGTCGTGCTCGCGGCCGGCGGGCTGATCTACTGGCTCTATGCGGCCGGCAAGGTGGACGATCCCCTCGCCTATCAGATCACGATCCCGGTGGTCGCCGTCGGTGCGCTCGCCACCTTCCAGGCCCTGCGGCTCTACCCGGTCGGCGCGCTGCGCCATTTTGCCGGCATGGTGGTCCGGCTCATCGGCGGCTGGACGATGCTGTTCCTGATCGCGCTGGCCGCGTTCTTCTTCCTTAAGGTCGGCAGCCAGGTCTCGCGCGGCTGGCTGATCGGCTTCTACCTCGCCGGCGGCGGCGCGCTCATCGCCGAGCGTTTCGCCGTCACCTCGGCGGTTCGCCGGCTGACGCGCTCCGGGCGCCTCGAACGGCGCACGGCCATCGTCGGCGGCGGCGAGGCCGGCGCGGAGCTGATCAAGGCTCTTGAGGCGCAGAAGGATACGGGGCTGCGCATCTGCGGCGTCTTCGACGACCGCAACGACGCGCGTTCGCCCGATCTCGTCGCCGGCTATCCGAAGCTCGGCACCATCGACGATCTCGTCGAGTTCGCGCGGCGCACCCGGCTCGACCTGGTGATCTTCACCCTGCCGATCTCGGCCGAGGCGCGGCTCCTGACGATGCTGCGCAAGCTCTGGATCCTGCCGATCGACATCCGGCTCTCGGCCCATATGTCGAAGCTGCGCTTCCGGCCCCGCTCCTATTCCTATCTCGGCGCCGTGCCGGTGCTCGACGTATTCGACCGGCCGATCGCGGACTGGGACATCGTCGTCAAATGGCTGTTCGACAAGTTCGTCGGCACGCTGGCGCTGATCGCGCTCTCTCCGGTGATGCTGGCGACCGCCATCGCGATCAAGCTCGACTCGAAGGGACCGGTGTTCTTCCGCCAGAAGCGCTACGGCTTCAACAACGAGATCGTCGAGGTGCTGAAGTTCCGCTCGCTGCGTCACGAGATGACCGACCACGCGGCGGCAAAGCAGGTCACCAAGGACGATCCACGCGTCACGCGCGTCGGCCGCTTCATCCGCAAGACTTCGATCGACGAACTGCCGCAACTGATCAATGTGGTGTTCAAGGGCGACCTTTCGCTCGTCGGCCCTCGGCCGCACGCGATCCATGCCAAGACGCTGAACCGCGCCTATGAGCAGGTGGTCGACGGCTATTTCGCCCGCCACAAGGTCAAGCCCGGCATCACCGGCTGGGCGCAGATCCATGGCTGGCGCGGCGAGACCGACACCGAGGACAAGATCCAGCGGCGCGTCGAGCACGATCTCTACTACATCGAGAACTGGTCGGTGCTGCTCGATCTCTACATCCTGGCGAAGACGCCGTTCTCGCTGCTCACCAAGAACGAGAACGCCTATTGAGCGCCACCGTGCAGCATTCGCAGGCTCAGGGCCGGCGCGCGGCGATCTCCTTCGCCGCGATCCAGCGCGGCGCGCTCTGGCTGCTGGCGGCTTCGGGCGGCCTCGTGCTGATCGAGCCCTCGCCCTATGAGCTGGTGTTCCTGCTCGTGCTCTTCGTGCTCGCGCTCACCGGCATCCGCTTCTCGCAGAAGCTGCTGCCGCTGGCCGTGCTGCTGCTGCTCTACAATATCGGCGGCGCCTTCTCGCTGATCCCCTGGATGGACGACCAGGCCTCAGTGCGCTTCACGGCCGTCTCGGCCTATCTGATGATCACCGCGATCGTGCTCGCCGCCGCGATGGCGCAGGACACGCTGCCGCGGCTCGAGGCGCTGCGGAAGGGCTATCTGCTCGCCGCCTGGTGCGCGGGGCTGGCAGCGATTCTCGGCTATTTCGACGTCGCCGGGCTCGGTGAGATCTTCACCCTCTACGGGCGCGCCTCCGGCACCTTCAAGGACCCGAACGTGCTCGGGCCGTTCCTCACCCTGGCGATCGTCTACGTGCTCCAGCGCATCCTGACCGGACAAACCGGCATCCTGCACGGGCTCTTCGCACTCAGCGTGCCGCTGGCCGGACTGTTCCTGACCTTCTCGCGCGGCGCCTGGGGCGTGCTCGTCGCCTCCGCGCTGATGATGACCGCGCTGAACTTCCTGATCGCGCCCGACGGCAAGGCCCGCGGCCGTATCGTGGCGATGTCGCTGGCGGCGCTCGTCGCCATGATCCTGGCGCTTCTGGTCGCCTTGTCCTTCGAGAATATCCGCGCCGTCTTCGAGGTCCGCGCGAACCTCGACCAGGATTACGACCAGGGCGTCACCGGCCGCTTCGGCAACCAGATCCGCTCGATCCCGATGCTGCTCGAGGCCCCGAACGGCTTCGGGCCGCTGCGCTTCCGCTGGCTCTTCAACCAGGCCGACCCGCACAACGTCTACATCAACGCCTTCGCCTCCTATGGCTGGCTCGGCGGCATCGCCTGGCTCGCACTGATGGCGGCGACGATCTATGTCGGCTGGCGGCTCGTCTTCCGGCGCGCAGCCTGGCAGAACCATGCGATCGTGCTGTGGTCGGTGCTGTTCGTGCTCATCCTGCAAGGGCTGCAGATCGACACCGACCACTGGCGGCATCTCTATCTCATGCTCGGGCTGGTCTGGGGCCTCAGCGCCCTGCCCGACCCGAGCGTGGCGGGAGCGCCTCAGCCGCGCTCCTTGCGAACCACGACATAGGCGTAGGTGGTCACGAGGCTCCAGCCGGTCTTCGCCGCCAGCGCGTTGAAGCCATGGTCGAGCTGCTTCAGCCCCGGCATCCGGTCGAAATAGCCATGCCCCCAGAAGGGCTGGATATGGATGTCGCGAAAGCCGGCCCGATTCAGCATCGGCGTCAATATCCGCGGATTGCCGCGGCACCAGTCGTAGAGCGCCGGGAATTTCGGATCGCTGCCGCCGTCGCGGCGCGCCGGGAACAGCGCATGGACGATGGCGCGCGAGGCTTTCTCCGGCAGCACATGGTTCAGCGCGAAGACCGGCGCCCAGAGCGTCGGGAAGAAGGCAAGCGCCACGCCGCCGGGCGCCAGCAGCGCATGGACGTTGCGCCAGGCCTGCTCCACGCCGTCGATATGCTCGAAGACCATGCGCGAGATCATCATGTCGTAACCGCCGGGCGCGACATCCGGCTCGGAGAGGTCGCCGGCAATGTCGAAACGGGCCGTCTTCAGGCCGGCGGGGGTCAATGCCAGTTCGCCGGCGTCGATGTCGTTGACGATCAGGTCGATCCCACGCTCGGTCGCCTGCCCGGCGGTGAACAGCGGATCGCGCCCGCCGCCGATCTCACAGACGCTGCGCAGCCCATAGGTGCGCGCGAGCGTGAGGATGGTTGATTCGTAGTTGTCCCAGGCCCAGGCGGAGTGCCAGTCCGGGCGGATCTCCCCGAACAGCCGGGCAAGCGACCGGCCCGTCTGCTCATCGGCGGCAGAGGACGCGTTCACGGATGCACGCGGCGCGGCCGCAGGCGCGAGAGACATGGCTTTCCGAACTCCGACACCTGATCCATCTCCCCTGCGCACAGTGACGCCGGGTGGATCTCCTCGCAATCATCGTATCGGGCGAGGGTAAATGTTTCGCAGCTGCGATCGCTGCGACAACCCTGAAGCCGCGGTGAGCCCTTCGGGGCAAGGCTCACATGGTTTCTTCAGGAATTTGAATGGTCGGAGCGAGAGGATTCGAACCTCCGACCCCTTGTCCCCCAGACAAGTGCGCTAACCGGGCTGCGCTACGCTCCGACGGACCGGCTTATAGTGGTGGGCCGAACCGGATGCAATCCGCTTTGGAGCCCTGATGACAACATCCACGTCGATGTTCGCACGGGCCTCGCCACAATGCTGCCATAGTCGATGTTGCCCACAGGCCGATTGCAACCTCTAGCTGCGCTCTCCACAGCTTAGAGACCTCCGATGATTCGCCTCCTTTCGCTTGCACTGATCGTCCTGTCGCTCGGCGGCTGCATCAGCGTTTCCAATACAATTCCAGCGGACGAGATCGCATCCTTCGGGTTGAAGTCGGTGCATGTGGGCTACGACCAGAGCGCCGCCATCTGGTGGGGTGACGCAGAACGCGCCTATGCGGCCTCCAAGGGATTGCCGGCAATCCAGTCGGACGAACTCGGCAAGACCGAGGAAGGCCGTGCCTATGTGCGGGAAGCTGCGGCACGGAAGATCGCAACCGCATTGGAGAGGACGCTGAAGCCCGAGCTCTCCGGGTCACGACCGGTCACGCTCCGGGTAACGATCAAAAACCTGATGATCAGCTCAGCCATTCAGCGGGTGCTGGTTGGCGGCGATCATCGCATTACGGCCCATGTCGATCTGATCGACGGCAAGAGCGGAAAGATCCTCCTTGCAGTGCCGGATCTCACGGTCAACGCGCTCGCCGGTCAGGGAATCGGTGGTGCGTTGCTCGACCAAGCCTTCATGCCTGATCCGATCGACCGCGTTTCCGGTAATTTCGCACAACGTTACGCCGACTGGCTCCTCCACAAGCAGCAATCCTAAAACTCGGGCGAGGAGCGCCGCCTCCAGATCAAACCCGCGCCAGCCAGTCTTTCAGCAGCCCGATATCCGCCTGGGTGAGTCCATGGCTCGCCGGCAAGCTGCGATGCTCCACGGTGGCACCGTCGGCCGCGAGCGTCTGCGCCAGCGCCTCGGCGCCGGCGGCAGGGACGATCGGGTCGAGCAGGCCCGAGAGCAGGAGCACGGGCTTGCCCGCCAGGTCGACACGCAGCGGCTGCCGGAAGGGCGGCATGGCGCGCAGCAGCGCCGCGCCGGCCAACGCCTCCGGCCGCAGCAGCAGGAGGCTCGCCGCGATGTTGGCGCCGTTCGAGAAGCCAAGCGCGATCGGCGCCGGCAAGCCGTGACGGGAGCGGGCCTCCTCGATGAAGTCGGCGAGTTCATGGGTGCGGCGGATCAGATCCGCCTCATCGAACACGCCTTCCGCCAGGCGGCGGAAGAAGCGCGGCGCGGCGCCTTCCAGCACCTTGCCGCGCGGCGAGAGCAGGCTCGCACCCGGCGCGACGGTGCGCCCGAGGGAAAGCAGGTCGCGCTCGTCGCCGCCGGTGCCGTGCAGTAGCAGGAGCGGCTTGCGGGCGGCGTCGCTGCCCGGCTCGAAGACATGGATGAAGCCGGTATCGGCTGCGGTCGCGGTCATGAGGTCTCTCCCTTCAGGAAGCGGAGGAGCCGCCTCGCCCCCGCGAACGGCGAGCGAGGCGGCGGTGTTGGTCGCCGTCAGGCGAGCTCGGGCAGGACGGCTTCGATCTGCGCGCGATGCGCCTCGAGGCCGGCCGGCAGCTTGAGCGAGCGGCCGAGCTCGGCGGCCGGCTCATCCACGGCGAAGCCGGGGATGTCGGTCGCGATCTCGAACAGGACATGGCCGGGCTCGCGGAAATAGACCGAGCGGAAATAGTTCCGATCGCGCTGTTCCGTGGGGCTGATGCCATGGTTCTGGACAAGACGGCGCACCATCTCCTGCTGCGCGGCGTCATCGGCCGCCCGGAAGGCGATATGGTGGACCGAGCCCGTGCCCTGCCGGGCCGGCAGGAAGCCGCCGGCGACGCGCAGGTCGATGACGCCACCGATCTGCGTGCCCTTCACCGCGTAGCGGATCAGCGTGTCCTCGCGGGCGGCCTCGGCGAAGCCGAAGACGTCGGTGAGGATCGCCGCCGTCGGCGCCGCATCGGCCAGGAGCAGGCTGACGCTGTGGAAGCCACGGATCGCGTTCTCCGGGCCGATGCCGCCATCCGTCCAATAGGGCTCGGCCTCGACGCCGGCCAGGCCGACGAGCGCAAGCCGCATCCCGTCCGGATCGCGGAAGCTCAGCACGGTTTCGCCGAAGCGCTTCAGCGGCGCCTCATGCGGCACGCCCTGCTCGACGAAGCGGTGCGCCCAGAAGCCGATGGAGCCTTCCGGCACCCGAAACACGGTTTCCTGCGTTTCGCCGATGCCGAGACGGCCCGGCGCCGCATGCTCCCAGGGGAAGAAGGTCAGGATCGAGCCCGGCGCCGCGTCGGCATCGCCGAAATAGAGGTGATAGGTGCCGGGATCGTCGAAATTGACGGTCTTCTTGACCAGGCGCAGGCCGAGCACGCGGCTGTAGAAATCGAGATTGCGGCGGGCGGGGCCAGAGATGGCGGTGACGTGGTGAAGCCCATTGATCTGCATGATGACGGTCCTCCGTACCAAAGGCGTTTCAGGAGAGCGCCGCCCGCCAAAGGGCCGGTTCGGCGTCGCTGTTGGCCGAGAGATTGGCAGCATCGGCCCGGAATGCCAGAGGTAGATCATTGCTTTGGTGCAATATCATGAGATCGAAATCACAATTTGAATTGCTGCATGTCCCGGACGATTTTGGGTGGCGAACGATACCGCCTACCCCTCACCCAACCGGAGACACGACCATGACCGATACCCGCCTCGCTCCTTACGGCGCCCTCGCCTTGCGCATCGCGCTCGGCGCCATGTTCATCGCCCATGCCTATCTCAAGCTCGTCATCTTCACGCCGGCCGGCTTTGCAGGCTTCCTCGGGCAGGTCGGCCTGCCGGGCTTCCTCGCCTGGCCGATCATGCTGGCGGAGCTTCTCGGCGGCCTCGCCATCCTGCTCGGCTTCTACGGCCGCTATGTCTCGCTGCTGCTGATCCCGATCCTGCTCGGCGCGCTGATGGTCCATGCCCCGAATGGCTGGGTGTTCAATGTCCCGAACGGCGGCTGGGAATATCCGGCTTTCCTGGCGCTGACCGCCTTCGCCCACGCCCTGATCGGCGATGGCGCCTTCGCGGTGAAGCCGGCGCCGTCGCTCCTCGATGCGAAGCCCGCCCTCGCCTGACGCTGCCTGACTTCAGCACCGAGCCTCCGTCCGACGCCGGCCATGGCCGGCGTCGGTCTTGAACGTGACGATGCCTTGGCGGAAACTGACCGGATGACGTCTTCCCCTCGCCCCTCCGCCGCCAAAATGCTCGCCTGGGACGATTTCCGCCTGATCAAGGCCGTCGCCGACAAGCGGGCCCTGCCGGCGGCCGCCGACGCGCTCGGCGTCAACCACTCCACCGTGTTCCGACGGCTCGGCCAGATCGAGGAAGCGCTCGGTGTCAGGCTGTTCGAGCGGCACCGCAGCGGCTATGTCGCGACGCCGGCCGGCGAGGAGATGGTCCAGCTCGCGGGCCGGGTCGACGACGACATCCACGCCTTCACGCGCCGGCTCGCCGGCCAGGAGATCAAGCCCGCTGGCGAATTGCGGATCGCCACCAACGACACGCTGCTGGTCGACCTGCTGACGCCGGTCTTCGCGAAGTTCCTGGCGCAATGCCCGGATATCCGGCTCGACATCCTGATCGGCAACCAGGCCGCCAATCTCTCCAAGCGCGATGCCGACATCGCGATCCGCGCCACCGACAATCCGCCGGAGACGCTGATCGGACGCAAGCCCGCCCGCATCGCCTGGGCGCTCTATGGGCGCGGCGCCGATTTCCCCGGCCCGGAACTGCCCGCGCGCGAGGCCCTGTGGGAGCACAAATGGGTGTCGCTCGGCGAGCAGTTCACCATGCTGAGCGCCGTGCGCTATCTCGCGCGCCACGTCGCGCCCGAGCGGGTCGTCTACAAGCTCAACACGGTGCTCGGCCTCGCGGAAGCGGTCGAGGCCGGCATCGGCATCGGCTTCCTGCCCTGCTTCATCGGCGATACGCGGCCCGGATTGACGCGGCTTGCCGAACCCGATCCCGACCTCTCGGCCGATCTCTGGCTGCTGACCCATCCCGATCTGCGGCATACGCCGCGCGTGCGGCTGTTCCTCGATTTCGCCGCCACCGAGCTGGCGCGCCTGAAGCCGCTGGTCGAGGGCGACAGGATCGTCGGACGGGCAGAGGCCGTCACAGCGAACGGCGCCGCATCCCCAGCTTGATCCCGTCCGCCCGGCGGCGGTCGACCCTGGATTTGGCGGGCGGAGCGAGCTTGCCCTATGCTCGCGCCATGGAGATCATGATCCCCCTCATCGCCGGGCTGGCGCTGTTCTGGCTGATCGGTCGTGGCGTTCCCTGGAATGCCAAGCTGACGACGATCGTGGTGACGCTCGCCATCGTCCTGCTGATCGTGGCGCTCGAACGCGGCGGCTACTGGCCCGAGGCCTTTCGCCGCCGCTAGAGCATTTTCGAGCGAAGTGGAAACCGGCTTTCGCGAGAATCCCGCTCTCACTCTTCGGTCAGAGACGGATTCGGATGTCAGATGGGATCGCCTTGCGACCCATCTGACATCGTCCGGCTCTCGCCGGAGCGTCAGGCCGAGACCAGCTTGAGCCCGACGATGCCCGCCACGATCAGGCCGATGCAGGCGAGACGCAGCGCGCCGGCCGGCTCGCCCAGCAGGACCATACCGAGAATGGCGGTGCCGGTCGTGCCGATGCCGGTCCAGATCGCATAGGCCGTGCCGACCGGCAGGTTCTTCAGGGCGAGCCCGAGCAGGCCGACGCTGATCACCATGCTGGCGAGCGTGAAGACGGTCGGCATGAGGCGGGTGAAGCCCTGCGTGTATTTCAGGCCGATCGCCCAGCCGACCTCGAACAAACCCGCGATGAAAAGATAGAGCCAGGCCATGACGGCGCTCCTCGGAAATCCGGCGAGGTCGTCCACGCCTGTCACATGAAAGGGCTGCTAGCCGGGGTCGTCCCCGATGGGGAACCTAATGCGCAAGCAGCGGCAATCAAGCGCCGGAGCGCAGCCATGGGTCAGACTATGTGCTGACCGGGCAAGCGCTCGACCGCTTGCTCCATTCAGGCCGGCTCGGCGGCGGGCTTCAGCGCGCGTTCGAGGATGCGCCGGCACTCGCCGAGCTCGGCCATCACGGCCGTCAGGACCGTGATGTCGTCGAGCCCTTCCGGGACGGGCGGGTGCCGGGGCGCCCTGTCATCGGCGTGAGGCGCCTCGCCTGCGTGATCGGCGCGCGCCGGCGCGGATGACGGGCCGGCGCCGCTGGCCGGGCCGATGGGGCCCCCGCGTCCGATGGCCTGGACATGGCGCGGCCCCTGCTCCTTCAGGATCCGCTGCAGGCCCTTGATCGTATAGCCCTCGCCGTACAACAGGCGGCGGATGCCCTTGAGCAAGGCGACGTCGTCAGGGCGGTAATAACGGCGGCCGCCGCCGCGCTTCAGCGGCTTGATCTGGTTGAAGCGGGTTTCCCAGAAGCGCAGCACATGCTGGGGGACGTCGAGGTCTTCTGCGACCTCGCTGATGGTTCGGAAGGCATCGGGGCTCTTGGTGTCCAATTCGGCCTCCGCATCTGCTTCGCCGGCGTGGAACTCCAGATTCACTCGGTCTCGTCCTCACCCGTCTGCCCGTTGATGCGGGCCTTCATCACGTTCGAGGGCTTGAACACCATCACGCGACGCGGCTCGATGGGCACCTCAACGCCAGTCTTGGGATTACGCCCGATTCGCTCGCCCTTGTCTCGCACGACGAACGAACCGAACGAGGACAACTTCACGTTCTCGCCGCGTGCGACCGCGTCGCAGATCTCGTCGAGCACGGCCTCGACCAGTTTCGACGCCTCCGTGCGGGACAGCCCGATCTTCTGGTAGACAGCCTCGCACAGATCCGCACGAGTCACCGTTTGCCCCGACATTCATATCCTCCAGAGGCGCATCATCGACGGCGGCCGCAGCCTCCGCCCTTCGCCAAATACGGACGGCGGACGCTAGGCGCCCGCGCTGTCCCGGTCAATCCTCGAACGCGGGATTAGCGGCCACACCGACGAAAATCGACCCGAATCGGCAAGAAAAACGTCACAATTTAAGCAAATGCCGCAAACCGGCTCACCACCGGATCAGCGCCGACCCCCAGGTGAAACCGCCGCCCATCGCCTCGATCAGCACGAGCTGGCCCGGCTTGATCCGGCCGTCCTTATGCGCCTCCGCCAGCGCCAGCGGAATCGAGGCGGCCGAGGTGTTGCCATGGCGATCCACGGTCAGCACGACATGGTCGTGGCTGATCCCGAGCTTGTCGGCGGTGGCGTCGATGATGCGGCGATTGGCCTGGTGCGGCACGAACCAGTCGATGTCGGTACCGGAGAGCCCCGTCTCGGCGAAGGTATGGCGCACCGTCTCGGCGAGGTTGTTGACGGCGTGGCGGAAGACCTCCTTGCCCTCCATGCGCAGGAAGCCGACCGTCTTGGTCGAGCCCGCGCCGCCATCGACATAGAGCTTGTCCTTGTAGCGGCCATCCGAGCGGATATGGGTCGTGAGCACGCCACGGTCGGCGAGCGTCCCCTCGCCGGGAACGGCCTTCAGCACCACCGCGCCGGCGCCGTCGCCGAAGAGGACGCAGGTCGCGCGATCCTCCCAGTCGAGGATGCGCGAGAAGGTCTCCGCGCCGATCACGAGCGCGGTCCTGGCGCCGCCCGTCGTGAGGAACTTGTCGGCCGTCGCCAACGCGAAGACGAAGCCGGAGCAGACCGCCTGCAGGTCGAAGGCGACGCCGCCGGTGATGCCGAGCGCGGCCTGGATCTGCGTCGCGGTGGCGGGAAAGGTATGGTCGGGCGTCGCGGTCGCGACGATGATCAGGTCGATCTCGGCGGCGTCGATGCCGGCGTCGGCGATGGCGTCCTGCGCGGCCTTGAGGCCGACCACGGAGGTGGGCTCGTCATCGGCTGCGACATGGCGCTGGCGGATGCCGGTGCGCTGGACGATCCACTCGTCGCTGGTGTCGACGCGCGTGGCGAGTTCGGCATTGGTGACGATGCGGGCCGGAAGATAGGAGCCGCAGCCGACGACCTGTGAGCGCAAGATGGACAAGGAGACTATTCCCTATTCGGCGTCGGCCGGCTGCGCGGCGACAGGCGCCGGCTGCGTGCTCGCGGCGACCATCTCGCGCAGCTTCGCCATCAGATCCTCGCGCGCCATCTCATAGGCGAGCTCGGCCGCGCTGGCGAAGCCGATGGCATCCGTACCGCCATGACTCTTGATGACGATGCCTTCCAGCCCCAGGAAGACGCCGCCGTTGGATTTGCGCGGATCGAGCTTCTCGCGCAGCGCCGAGAAGGCGCCACGGGCGAAGAGATAGCCGATCTTCGCCATCAGCGAACGGCTGATGGCGGCACGCAGATAGTCGGTGACCTGGCGCGCCGTGCCTTCGGCGGTCTTGAGCGCGATGTTGCCGGTGAAGCCTTCCGTCACCACCACGTCGACCGTGCCCTTGCCGAGATCGTCGCCCTCGACGAAGCCATGATAGGTCAGATGCGGCAGGTTGCCCTCGCGCAGGATGCGCCCGGCCTCCTTCACCGCCTCGACGCCCTTGATCTCCTCGACGCCGACATTCAGCAGGCCGACCGTCGGCCGGTCGAGATCGAAGACGACACGGGCCATGGCCGCGCCCATCACCGCGAGATCGACGAGATGGCGGGCATCGGCGCCGATGGTCGCGCCGACATCGAGCACGATGCTCTCGCCGCGCGCCGTCGGCCACAGGCAGGCAATCGCCGGCCGGTCGACCTGTGCCATCGACTTCAGGCAGAATTTCGACATTGCCATCAGCGCGCCGGTGTTGCCGGCGGAGACGGTGACATCGGCCTCGCCGGTCTTGGTCGCGTCGATGGCGCGCCACATCGAGGATTTGTAGCGGCCGTAGCGCAGCGCCTGGCTCGGCTTGTCGTCCATCTTCACCGAGACTTCGGTATGATGGAACGTCGTGACGGCCTTGAGCTTCGGGTGCTGCTCGACCAGAGGCAGAACCTCCTTCTCGTCGCCGAAAATGACGAAGCGCGCATCCGGGCGTCGTTCCAGCATCAGGGCAGCGCCGGGAATGGCGACGGAAGGGCCGTGGTCCCCGCCCATCGCATCGAGCGCGATTGTAACCGGTCTTGTCATGGAGTTCTGGTGTGTCCCGGGAGCGGCCGACCTTCGATCCCGGGCGGCTCTTTGCCGGCCGGACAATAGCGGTTTAGCGCCAAGCCGCAAGCGGCGGAGGCGGTTTGGCGCCGCTCAATCATTGTTGCGATCCGTCTCCGCGGCCCTGCTGCCCGCTGCCCGCGTCACGTGGCGTCCCGCTTCAGCTTCGCGAGCGCGGCGAAGGGCGAGAGCTCTGCGGAATCCGCCGCCGGCGCCTCGAAGCTCACGCCCGGCTTGCGCGGGTAGGGATCGAGCGAGAGCGCGAGGAATTCGAGCGTGACGCTGCCCAGATCGATGACGCCGTCCACGATCGGCTCCGGCGGGTCCTCCTCGTTGAGCAAGACCTCGATGTCGATGTCCGCATCGCCCGAATCGGTGCGGCGCGCGGCGGCGAGCGCATCGTCCTGCGGTGCGAAATCGAGCTTCACCGGCACGTCGAGCCGGACCGGGAAAGGCTCGAGCGTGACGATGCAGGTCTGATGCAGCCGCGCCTCGATGCGGCCTTCGAGCTTCACCCGTTCGCCATTGCGCGTGAGCATATAGCGCGCCTCGAGCGCCTCCAGGGAGGCGAGGTCGAGCATCGCGGCGATGCCGGCCAGCTGCTGCGGCTCGGCCTTGACCACGGCCTCGGTGCCGCGCAGGCGGATGAGCTCGACGCGGATGGGGTGGCTCAAGGGCAAGACGCGCCCGTGATCAGGCGTCATGCACGGCCTCCTGGCTGACGAAATCGGGAAAAAGCGGCTCGCGATGCAGAAGCGCTTCGAGATCGAGGGCGGCGAGCCCGCCCTGCGCCTCGCGCAGATAGGCCGCGACGGCGGAAGCGCCCTGCTGCGAGGCATTGCGATGCAACGCCTCGGTCAGCGCCTCCGGCTCGGATCCGGCAAAGGCCGGCTCATAGGCCTGGATGCGGCCATAGAACATCTGGCCGATCTTCTTCATCCGCTTCGGCACGGCGATGTCGCTGACGCCGCCATTGCGGAAGCCGAGCTCGAGATAGGAGAAGCAGGCGTCGATCAGCTCCTGCGAGAGATCGCCCGCAGGCGGCGGCAATTCGCGCAACCGCCGCAAGACCAGGAACATGTGCAAGGTCAGCGATTCGAAGCGCCCCTCGAAGCTGTCGGGAATGCCGCCCGCGAGATAGAGCCCGGGCTGACGCGACGCTTCCGCGACGCGCCCGAACAGCGCATCCACAGGTGCGCGCCGTTGCGCGCGCTTGCCGAACCAACCGAAAATCACGCTCTTGCCTCCGCCCGGCCGCGTCGCGGGCGTCCTCGCCTTGCCAAAGCCATCCTCGGGCGTTACGCCAACCCTGCCCCTTTTGACAAGCGGCTTGGAACGGTCACCCGGCCCTCCACGTCCGCCCTCGCCTTTCGGATCGTGCCCGCATGACCCAGATTTCCCGCCGCGCCGTTCTGCTCGGAGCCCTCGCGACCTCGTCCCTGACGCTGGCCGGCTGCGGCCCCGATGCCGGCGGCTTCGTCCTGCCGACATCGACCGGCATGAACGAGGAATTCACCCGTGGCTTCGTGATGGACGACTCGCTCGTCGCGCAGGTCAAGGTCGGCATGGACGTGCAGTCGGTGCTGCAGATCCTCGGCACGCCGTCGACGACCTCGACCGTCGGCAACCGCACCTTCTACTATATCAGCCAGCGGATGCGCCGTCGCTTCCAGTTCCAGGACCCGCAGGTCATCGACCAGAACGTGCTGGTGATCTATTTCAACAAGAGCTTCAAGGTCGAGCGCATCGCCAATTACGGGCTGCAGGACGGCGTGATCTTCGACTTCATCAGCCGCACCACCCCGGCCGGCGGCCAGGAGCAGAGCTTCCTGCGCAACCTGTTCCGCGGCGTCACCAAGTTCAACCCGCTCGGCGCCTGAACGGCTCCCACGCGGTCAGAAGACAAGAGAACCCCGCGACAAGGTCGCGGGGTTTCTTTTTGGGCCATTTCGGGATGTGCACCGGCCCTCAGGCAGGCCGGGCCTGCTTTTTCTCCGGCAAGGTCATCGCCATCACCCCGACGACCACCAGCGCAAGACCGGCCCAGGCCGTCGGCTGCAGGCGCTCGCCCAGGAAGACGAGGCCGATCACCACGCCGATCGGCACGCGCAGATAGGACACCGCCGTCGTCCCGACCGAGCCGAGCGTGCGGATCAGCCGGAAATAGATGGCGAAGGCGAGCGCCGTCGAGAACACCGACAGCGCCAGCAGCGCGAGCAGGGATTCCTGCGAGGGCGCCAGCGTCCAGGGCCGGTCGACGATAAGGGCGGCCGGGATCAGCAGCGCCGTGCCGGTCAGCATCGAACCGGCCGCCGGCAGAAGCGGGTCCATGCCGGTGAAATGCCGGCCGAACAGCGCCGCGCAGGCATAGGCGATCGTCGCCGCGACGATGGCGAGCTGCGGCAGGGCTTGCGAGCCCAATCCGGAAAAGGCGTCGACGCCGACGATCAGGCTGATGCCGGCAACGCCGGCCGCGACACCGAGGCCCTTGCGCCAATCGGGGCGCTTGCCGGACATCAGCACGAGCGAGATCAGGAAGACGAAGACCGGTGTGGTGCCGTTGAGGATCGAGGCGAGGCCCGCATCGACGCTGCGCTCGGCCCAGGCGATCAGCGTGAAGGGCACGACGCTGTTGAGGCAAGCCTGGGTCAGGAAGCGCCGCCAGGCGGTCAGATTCCGCGGCATCCGCAGGCCGCGGCCCCGGATGACGGCGAGCAGGATCAAGCCGGCGATCAGCGTGCGGGCGGCGATCAGGGTCAGCGGCGGGATCGTCTCCACGCCGAGCTTGATGAAGGTGTAGGAGCCGCCCCAAAGCGTCGCCAGCGCCAGCAGCAGGGCGAATTCGGTGGTGCGGTTCGGGGTCGCGGATGTGGCTTCGAGCGCTTGCGTGGACATGGTTCCTCCTCGGTCGCGGGGACCATGCCAGCACTTCTCGCCGACAGCATGCGGCAACACTACGCTCCCGGCCGTAGCTTGCCGGCTTGATTCAAGGCGTTGCCGATTTGATTCAATCGGTCGCTGCAAGCCATTGCCCAAAAAGAAGAACCCGCGACTTTCGTCGCGGGCTCCAGATGTTCAGGCGATGCCTGCACTCAGCTATGCGCCAGGATCGCCAGCAGCAGCAGGGCGATGATGTTGGTGATCTTGATCGCCGGGTTCACGGCGGGGCCCGCCGTGTCCTTGTAGGGATCGCCGACGGTGTCGCCGGTCACCGAGGCCTTGTGCGCGTCCGAGCCCTTCATGTGGCGCACGCCGTCCTTGTCGACGAAGCCGTCCTCGAAGCTCTTCTTGGCGTTGTCCCAGGCGCCGCCGCCCGACGTCATCGAGATCGCGACGAAGATGCCGGTGACGATCACGCCCATCAGCATGGCGCCGACGGCCGCGAAGGCGTTGTTCTTGCCGGCGATCCAGTAGATCACGAAATAGGTCACGATCGGCGCCAGCACCGGCAGGAGCGAGGGCACGATCATCTCCTTGATCGCGGCCTTGGTGAGCAGATCGACGGCGCGGGCGTAATCGGGCCGCTCCGTGCCCTGCATGATGCCGGGCTTCTCGCGGAACTGCCGGCGGACTTCCTCGACCACAGAGCCCGCCGCACGCCCGACCGCCGTCATGCCCATGCCGCCGAAGAGGAAGGGGATGAGGCCGCCGAGCAGCAGGCCGACGACGACATAGGGATTGGACAGCGAGAAATCGAGCGTGACGCCCTTGAAGTACTGGAAGGCCGTGCTGCCCGCCTTGTTGGCCTCGGTGATGAAGAAGTTGAGGTCCGAGGTGTAGGCGGCGAACAGCACCAGCGCCCCGAGGCCGGCCGAGCCGATCGCATAGCCCTTGGTGACCGCCTTGGTGGTGTTGCCAACCGCGTCGAGCGCGTCGGTGGAGTGGCGGACCTCCTTGGGCAGCCCCGCCATCTCGGCGATGCCGCCGGCATTGTCCGTCACCGGACCGAAGGCATCGAGCGCCACCACGACACCGGCCAGCGCCAACATGGCGGTAGTGGCGATCGCGATGCCGAACAGGCCCGCGAGGCTGTAGGCCGCGATGATGCCGGCGATGATGACGATGGTCGGCGCCGCCGTCGCCTCCAGCGAGACCGCGAGGCCCTGGATGACGTTGGTGCCATGGCCGGTCACCGAAGCCTGGGCGATGGAGACGACCGGGCGCTTGCCGGTGCCGGTGTAGTATTCGGTGATGATGACGATGCAGAGCGTCACGGCAAGGCCGACCAGCGCGCAGCCGAAGAGGTTGCCGGAGGTGAAGGTGACGTTCTGGACCGTCGTGAAGCTGGTGGAGAAGCCGCCGAACATGACATAGTTCACCACCGCGATCGCGCCGACCGAGAGCACGCCGGCCGCGATGAAGCCCTTGTAGAGCGCGCCCATGATCGACTGGTTGGCGCCGAGCTTCACGAAGAAGGTGCCGATGATCGAGGTGACGATGCAGGCCGCGCCGATCGCCATCGGATAGAGCATCATCGTGCCCAGCGCGGGCTGGCCGGCGAAGAAGATCGCGGCGAGCACCATGGTCGCGACCAGCGTCACCGCATAGGTCTCGAACAGGTCGGCGGCCATGCCGGCGCAATCGCCGACATTGTCGCCGACATTGTCGGCGATGGTCGCGGGGTTGCGCGGATCGTCCTCGGGGATGCCGGCCTCGACCTTGCCGACGAGGTCGGCGCCCACATCCGCGCCCTTGGTGAAGATGCCGCCGCCGAGACGGGCGAAGATCGAGATCAGCGAGGCGCCGAAGCCGAGCGCCACCAGCGAGTCGATGACGGTGCGGCTCGAAGGCTCGAAGCCGAGGAAGGAGGTCAGGATGCCGTAATAGACGGCAACGCCGAGCAGCGCGAGGCCGGCGACCAGCATGCCGGTGACCGCGCCGGCCTTGAAGGCGACGTCGAGCCCCTCGCCGAGCGACTGCATCGCGGCCTGTGCCGTGCGGACATTGGCGCGCACCGAGACGTTCATGCCGATGAAGCCGGCGCTGCCCGAAAGCACCGCGCCGATCAGGAAACCGATGCCCACCCACTTGCCGAGGAGCCAGGCCAGCACGACGAAGAGGACGACGCCGACCATGGAAATGGTGAGATATTGGCGCTTGAGATAGGCCTGCGCGCCTTCGGCGACCGCGCCGGAGATCTCCTGCATGCGCTGGTTGCCGGCATCGCGCTTCATGACGTCGCCATAGGCCCAGATGCCGTAAGCAATCGACAGCGCACTCAATACGATGATGAGAAGCAGAGCTGACATTCGGTTTCCTACCTTGAGCTTCCGGGCTGTCGGGAGCGCTGTCGCTCCTCTTTGCAGCGTTGGACGTCAGGCAGCGAAAAAACGGGGCCCTGAAGACTAAAAGGCCCGCCTTGCGTCGCCTGTGTCAGGCGAATTTGTGGCAAGTTTCGGCGGTGAGCGCAAACGGCTGCGCTTACAAATTTCGTCGAATGTCAGGTACGGGCGATTCAGGCTCAGAGCGCGACGTCGCGGTTGACGTTCTTGTAGAGCAGGTAGCAGGCGTCGCCATGGCCGGTCGGGTAGAATTGCTGGGGGCAAAAGCCGCCCATCCAGATGAAATCCCGCTCCCAGATCTCGTGCCAGTCCTGATCGAGGAAGTAGAGCCCCTGCCCTTCCAGCATGTAGAGGCCGTGCTCCATCACATGGGTCTCGACCGCCGGGAAGCAGACTCCCGGCTTGAACCACATCAGGTTCATCTCGAAATCGAAGCGCATATCGCCATAGGGCAGCAGGAACTGGAAGCCGCGCCCCTCCATGCCGGTATGATTCGTCATCGGAACGGCATCGCGATGCGACAGGATCGATTCGGGAACGGCGAGGCCGGGCGCCGGCTCGTAGCGTTTGCGCAGCGCCAGCACATCGGCGCGACTGCCCGTGTCGTTGCGCAGCGTGAAGCGCGTGCCGGGCGGCAGATAGGCAAAGCCGCCGGGGCCGAGCGTCCGGCTCTCGCCACCTTCGATGGCGAAGGCGATCTCGCCGGAGAGGACATAGTAGAAATGCTGGATGTCCGGCTCGCCGAAAGGAGCCGGCGTCCCGCCGCCAGGCGCGATTTCAAGCACATATTGCGCAAATCCCGCCCCAAGCACGGGCCCGGCAAGAATGCGGACGACCGTGCTCGCCCAATGCGGCAGGCGGCTGATCAGGACGCCTTCGGGCGGCATGAAGGCATAGTTCCGCTTCACCACGCCGCGGTTATGGCCGATCGCGCCGGGCGGCACGCGGCCGGTGGCAGGCGGAAAGCTGCGGTCGGTCATCCGTTTCCCCGGCATCGTCAGATCAGGAGGGCTTCAGGCCAGCCCCACGCGCTTCTGCGTGCGCTGCCAGATCACCAAGAGCAAGGCAAGCGCGACCGGCGGAAAGACGAGCCAGTTCACGGTTTCCCAGCCGCCATGGCTGAGCAGGCCGCCGGACGAAAACGAGGCGATGGCGACCGAGCCGAAGACGAGGAAGTCGTTGGCCGCCTGCACCTTCACCCGTTCTTCCGGCCGGTAGCAATCCGTCACCAGCGCGGTGGCGCCGATGAAGCCGAAGTTCCAGCCGATGCCGAGCAACACCAGCGCCAGCCAGAAATGGCCGACGCTGAGGCCCGTCAGGCCGATGATCGCCGCCAGCGCCGTCAGGGCGAGCCCCGTGATCGTCACCGCCTCCTTGCCGAAGCGTTCGATCAGCTTGCCGGTGAAGAAGCTCGGCCCGTACATGCCCAGCACATGCCACTGGATGCCGAGCGCGGCATCGCCGACCGAATGGCCGCAGGCGACCATCGCCATGGGCGCCGCCGTCATCACGAAGCTCATCAGCCCGTAGGCCACGAGCGCGGCGATGACCGAGGCTATGAATTTAGGCTGGCGCATGATCTGGCCGAGTGGCCGGCCGAGATCGCTACGGACCGTCTTCACCGGCGGCGCGTGCAGTTGCGAGACGATGCAGATCGCCAGCAGCGCCAGCGCACCCTGGGCGAGGAAGCTCGCGGCGAAGGGCGCGGATGGTGTCAGGTCGCGGGTCCAGTAGACCGATTGCGGGCCGATGATGCCCGCCGCCAATCCGCCGAGCATGACCCAGGAAATCGCGCGGGGCCGGAAGCTCGCGCTGGCGGTGTCGGCGGCGGCGAAGCGGTAGCTCTGGACGAAGGCGCCGTAGAGACCGCAGATGAAGGTGCCGAGGCAAAACAGCCCGAATTGCCGGGAGGCGACGCCGCCGGCCGCCAGGCTCGCTCCCGTGGCCCCCACAAGCGCGCCGATGAGATAGCCGCCGCGCCGGCCGAAACGGCGCATCAGCATCGCCGCCGGAATGACGCCGGCCGCGATGCCGAGCTGCAGCAGGCTGACCGGCACGGTGGCGAAGGTCTTGTCCGCGGCGAGTTGGGCGCCGACGAGGCCGCCGAGCGAGACGATGATCGCCGGATTGGCGCCGCCGAGCGCCTGCGCGCCGGACAGAACGAGCGCATTGCGCTTCGCGAGCCTGTCGCCCTCGGCGACCTGGACATGCTGGTTCATCGCCACGCCATTCCGCGGCGCCGCGGGGCGTCGCTTTCAGAAATGAGAGAAGGAGCCGTGCGCGAAACCCTGCGCTGCGCCCTTCCCGCTGTAACGCACCGCGCCCGCCCCGGAGACGATCCGGCCGATCGGCGTCAGCGGAACCGCATGCTCCGCAGCCGCCGCAATCAGAGAAGAATACTCTCCTTCAGGCGCCATGCAGAGAATTTCGTAGTCGTCTCCTCCGGTCCAGGCCAGTTCCGCCAGCGCGGGATCGGCCATGAGCGCGGCGCGGGCCGGACCGGACAGCGGAACGGCGTCGAGGTCGATCTCGGCCCCGACCTGGGAGGCCTTCAACATCTTGGCGAGGTCGCCGACGAGCCCGTCCGAAATGTCCATGGCGGCGCTGGCATGACGCTGGAGCGCCTCGGCCAGGGTGGTGCGCGGCTGCGGATGCAGATAGCGGTCGGCCAGGAAACCACGCTGGCCGTCATCCAGCGCGGCGACCCAGCCGGGCTTGTCCGGACCATGCACCTTGAGGCCGAGGGCGCCGTCGCCGATGGAGCCGGAAACGAGCACGACATCGCCGGGTTTCGCGCCGGCACGGCGGACCATCCGGCCGGCGGGAACCGCACCGAAAGCGGTGATCGAGAGGGTGAGCGGCCCGGAGGTCGAGACGGTATCGCCGCCGATCAGCGGGCAGCCGGCCTGTTGCGCGAGACGGCCGAGGCCCGCGGCAAAGTCCTTCAGCCAGCCTTCGGTCCAGTCGCGCGGCAGGGCGATGGTGAGAACGAAGCCCTCGGGCTTCGCCCCCTTTGCGGCAAGGTCGGAGAGGTTGACGGCAAGCGCCTTCCAGCCGATCGCGGCCGGTGGATCGTCCGGAAAGAAATGCACGCCGGCGACCAGCGCATCGGCGGTGACGACGACCTCGTAGCCGCGGCCCGGCCGCAGCAGCCCCGCATCGTCGAGGAGGCCGAGGCCGCCCGGCCCGGCCAAAGGCGCGAAATAGCGCTCGATCAGCTCGAATTCGCCGGGGCGCTGGTTATCGGCCATCGTCGACCGGCCTCCAAGGGTTCCGAGCCTGTTCGTCGTCATTCCGGGCAAGCTGCGATAGCAGCGCCGACCCGGAATCCATCATAGAACGCGACGCCCGACGATGGTTTGCGGATCTCCGCTTCGCTGCGTCCGGAATGACGGCGTAGAGCTCAATGAGCTAAGCCGCCGGAGCGTCGAACTCGTCGGCGCGGAAGTCGCGGGCCATGCGGTCGAGCACGGCGTTGATCATGCCGATCTCTTCGCCGTCATAGAAGGCACGGGCGACCGCGACATATTCGGAAATGACGGCGCGGGCCGGCACGTCCTTGCGGAAGGCGAGCTCATAGGCGCCGGCACGCAGCACGGCGCGGACGACCGCCTCGACGCGCTTCAGCGGCCAGTCCTTGGCGAGAAGCTCATCGACCGTGCGATCCACCAGCCGCTGCTCGCGCACGACACCGCCGAGCAGGTCGCGGAAGAAGGCGATCTCCGCCTTCGGCAGCTCGATCTCCTCGACCTCCTGGCCTATCCAGAAAGCCTCGAACTCGGCCATGGCCTCGGTGACGCCGCGGCCGCCGATCTCCATCTCGTAGAGCGCCTGCACGACCGACAGACGCGCGCCGCGCCGCATCTCGGCGCGGCTCATTCCGGTTGCTCCGGATCGGCGGCCTCGGCCAGCGAGCGCTTGTAGCGCAGCACGGCGAGCGCGGCTTCGGCCGCGCCGCCGCCCTTGTCCATCTCGGAGCGGTTGGCGCGGGCCCAGGCCTGCGCCTCGTTCTCGACGGTGAGGATGCCGTTGCCGAGCGGCAGGGCGAAGGCGACGGAGAGGTCCATCAGCGCGCGCGAGCTTTCACCCGCGACGATGTCGTAATGGCCGGTCTCGCCGCGAATGACGGTGCCGAGCGCGACGACGGCCTCGTAAGGGTCGACCGACTCGTCGGCGGCGCGCAGGCCGATGACGATCGCCGAGGGAATTTCGAGCGCGCCGGGCACGGTGACCACGTCGACGCGGCACCCGGCCTTCTCGAGCACGGCAGTGGCGCCCGCCAGCAATTCATCGGCGAGCGTGTCGTAGAAGCGCGCCTCGACCACGAGCACGCGGGCGCCCTCGATGTCGAGCGCGGGAGTTGCGGCCTCGTCGGCCGAGATCTGCCGGGGTCCGGCCATGGTTCTTGTCCTTGTTGCAGTCGACTCCGGTCCAATGACCGGATCACACAGCCCTCATCCTGAGGAGCCATTTCCACAGAAATGGCGTCTCGAAGGATGGTCCAGAGCGCACTGGAACATCCTTCGAGACGCCGCTTCGCGGCTCCTCAGGATGAGGGCTCGAATTCTCGAATTGAGCGCAGGCTCTTACCCCTGCGGGCGCGCCTCCGCAAGCCGCGCGGCATAGCGCGCCATCAGATCGACCTCGACATGGACGGCATCACCCTCCTTGCGTTGCCCCCAGGTGGTGACGGCGAAGGAATGCGGGATCAGCAATACGGTGAAGACGTCGTCCTCGACCGTGTTGATGGTGAGCGAGGTGCCGTCGAGGCAGATCGAGCCCTTGGTCGCGATGAAGCGCGCCAGGCCCTGCGGCGCCCGGATGTGGAAGCGGGCGGTCGCGCCCCAGGGCTCGTCGGGATCGGCTTCGATCGCGTCGATCTTCAGGATGCGGCCGACACCGTCGACATGGCCGACGACGAGATGGCCGCCGAGCTCGTCGCCGACCTTGAGCGAGCGCTCGAGATTGACCAGCGTGCCGGGTTCCCATTCGCCGACCAGCGTCTTGGCCAGCGTCTCGGCCGCCGCCTCGACCTGGAAGATGCAGCCGGGCTCGCCATCCGTGCGCGGCCGGAGCGCCGTGACAGTGAGGCAGACACCGGCGCAGGCGATCGAGGCGCCGATAGCGATACCGTCCGCCTCATAGGGGCAGGCGATGGCGAGGCGCTTGAGGTTCGGCCCCTTGCGCTCGGATTCGACGACCTCGCCGATGGCGGTGACGATGCCGGTGAACATCAGCCTCTCCTCACGAATTGCTCGAAACGATCGCCGCCGATCCATTCGGTTTCGGCGAGGCGGTAAAGATCGGGGTCTGCCAGCAGCCCGGCAAGGCCCGGACGCACGGCAACAATGCCGGGCTGACCCAGCATTTTCGGGGAGGTCGAGACGATGACCTCGTCGGCGAGCCCCGCCAGCGCCAGCTTCTCGCCGATGCGCGGGCCCCCTTCCGAGAACACGCGGGTGATGCCGCGCGTGCCGAGCAGCTTCAGCGCCTCACCAAGGTCGAGATGACCGTCCGGCGCAGCCGAAACGCGCATGACCTCGACGCCGGCCGCGACCAGCGCGGTTTCCGGCTCGACCGGCGCAGTCTCGGCCGCGATCACCCAGACCGGAACCTCGCGGGCGGTGCGAACGAGCCTCGCCGTCAGCGGCAGCCGCAAATGGGTGTCGAGGATGACCCGCACGGGCGAGCGCTCCGCCATGCCAGGCAGGCGCACCGTCAGTTGCGGATCGTCCGAGAGCACCGAGCCGATACCGAGCATGATCGCGTCGTGATGCGCCCGCTGCAGATGCACCCAGGCCCCGGCCGCCGGACTGGAGACGGCGATCGGCTTGCCCCCTGCCCCGCCGGCATAGCCATCGGCCGTGCGGGCGATCTTGAAGGTCACCATCGGCCTGCCTTGCGTCACCCGTAGGACATGGCCGCGATGGGCGCGCTCTGCCTCCTCCCGCAACACCCCGGTTACGACCTCGATGCCAGCCGTGCGCAGCAATGCATGGCCGAGACCGGCGATGAAGGGATTCGGGTCCGTCATGGCCGAGACGACACGCCTCACGCCGGAGAGAATCGTGTGCTCGACGCAAGGAATGCCGCCGCGCAGCGAACGATGCGAGCAGGGTTCGAGCGTGACATAGAGCGTGCCGCCCATCGATGCGGCGCCCGCCCGCGCGAAGGCCAGGGCCTCGCCATGCGGGCGCCCGCCGGCTTGCGTCAGCCCGCGCGCCACCACTATGGGCCCGTCCGGCGTATCGCGCGTGACGATGGCGCCGACCGAAGGGTTCGGCCAGGTCGCACCGAGATTGCGCGCGCCATAAGCCAGCGCCTGCGCCATGAAGACGCGGTCGACCGCGTCTCGGTCAGTCATCAGCGCGGGGCGGCGGGGCGGAAGCGGCCTCCTCCTCGATGGTGCCGAGCTGGCCGAGCAGCTCCTCGAAGTCCTTGGCCTCGCGGAAGTTCTTGTAGACCGAGGCGAAGCGGACATAGGCGACGTCGTCGAGGCCTTTCAGCCCCTCCATGACCAGTTCGCCGATGGTCGAGCTGGGGATCTCCGCCTCGCCCGAGCTTTCGAGCTGGCGCACGATGCCGTTGACCATGCGCTCGATACGCTCGGGCGCGACCGGGCGCTTGCGCAGCGCATGCGCGATCGAGGTCTCCAGCTTGTCGCGATCGAAAGGCGCGCGCCGGCCCGAGCGCTTGACCACGGTGAGCTCGCGCAACTGCACGCGCTCGAAGGTGGTGAAGCGGCCGCCGCAATCGGGACAGACCCGGCGGCGGCGGATCGAGGCATGATCGTCGGTGGGACGGGAGTCCTTCACCTGCGTGTCGAGGGAGCCGCAATAGGGACAGCGCATTCCGGTTCGCCAGCCTTTCTCAGAGCCCCTTCGAGACCATCCTCAATAGATCGGGAAGCGCGCGGTGAGCGCCTTGACCTTGGCGGTCACGGCCTGCTCGACGGCGGCGTTGCCGTCCTCGCCATTGGCGGCGAGACCGTCCAGCACCTCGGCGATCAATTCACCGACCTGCTTGAACTCGGCGATGCCGAAGCCGCGCGAGGTCGCCGCCGGCGTGCCCAGACGGATGCCAGAGGTCGTCATCGGCTTCTCCGGGTCGAAGGGGATGCCGTTCTTGTTGCAGGTGATGTGGGCGCGGCCGAGCGCCGCTTCCGCCGCCTTGCCGGTCAGCTTCTTCGAGCGCAGATCGACCAGCATCAGGTGGTTGTCGGTGCCGCCGGTGACGAGGTCGAAGCCCTTCGCCTTCAGCGTCTCGGCCAGCGCCTTGGCGTTGGCGACGACGGCATGGGCATAGGTCTTGAACTCGGGCTGCAGCGCCTCGAGGAAGGACACCGCCTTGGCCGCGATGACATGCATCAGCGGGCCGCCCTGGATGCCCGGGAAGATCGCCGAGTTGATCTTCTTCGCCAGCGCCTCGTCATTGGTCAGGATCATGCCGCCGCGCGGGCCGCGCAGCGTCTTGTGCGTCGTGGTGGTGACGACATGGGCGTGCGGGAACGGCGAAGGATGCGCGCCACCGGCGACGAGACCGGCGAAATGGGCGATGTCGACCATGAAATAGGCACCGACCTTGTCGGCGATCTCGCGGAAGCGGGCGAAGTCCCAGTGGCGGGCATAGGCCGAGCCGCCGGCGACGATGACCTTCGGCTTGTGCTCGACGGCGAGGCGCTCCAGCGCGTCATAGTCGATCAGCTGGTCGACCACGCAGACGCCGTAGGAGACGACGTTGAACCATTTGCCGGACTGGTTGACCGGCGCGCCATGGGTCAGGTGCCCGCCGGCGGCGAGATCGAGGCCCATGAAGGTGTCGCCGGGCTGCATCAGGGCCATGAAGACGCCCTGGTTGGCCTGCGAGCCCGAGTTCGGCTGGACATTGGCGAAGCTGCAGCCGAACAGCCGGCAGGCGCGCTCGATGGCGAGCTTCTCGGCGATGTCGACGAACTGGCAGCCGCCATAGTAGCGCCGGCCGGGATAGCCCTCGGCATATTTGTTGGTCATCACCGAGCCCTGCGCCTCGAGCACGGCGCGGGAGACGATGTTCTCGGAGGCGATCAGCTCGATCTCGTCGCGCTGGCGACCGAGCTCCAGATCGATCGCGCGGGCGATCTCGGGATCGGCATCATGCAGCGAGGCGCCGAAGAAGGAGTTCGAGAGGTGCTTGTCGCGCGCGGCTTCGCTCATATCCGGCTCCTGAAGTTCGGCGGCCGGCCACGAACCGGCTCCATCGCCGGCTCCCTATCATGCGGCGGGGGGCTGTCCAAGCGTTTCCCCTACCCCGAGGCATTGCGCCGCTCGCCGAGGCGCCGCCGCCGCCCGCGGGCACGGGCTCTAGCCAGCCGCGGCCCCGCCATGTTAGTTGCGAAATATCCGCGTCAGGCGCGGATGCGGCGGCATCCAGCGCGATGCCGCCTTTTTTGTTCTCCGGCGTGGCGACACGCCGCAACCTTCCAGAGGAGATCATGCCTGCGGGCGATGGCAGTAGCAGTTGGGTCGACGTTCTCGGAATCCTGTCGGTCCTCATTCTCGTTGCCGCGAACGGCTTTTTCGTCGCGGCGGAGTTCTCGCTCGTCGCGGTTCGCAAGAGCCGGGTGACGGAGCTGGTCGCGGCAGGCCGCATGAATGCGACCGTCCTTCAGCGCGCGCTCGACAATCTCGACTCCAACCTGGCCGCCACGCAGCTCGGCATCACCATATCCTCGCTCGCCCTGGGCTGGATCGGCGAACCCGCGCTGGCGCATCTCATCGTTCCGCTGCTGGGGTGGCTGCCGGAGGGGCTGATCTCCTTCGGCTCGCACGCCATCGCCGTGGCGATCGCCTTCATCATCATCACGACCCTTCACATCGTGCTGGGCGAGCTCGCGCCGAAAAGCCTCGCACTGCAGCGCAGCGAGGGCACGGCGCTGTGGATCGTGCGCCCGCTCGGGCTGTTCCTGTTCCTGCTGCGGCCGGCCATCGTGACGCTCAACGGGCTCGGCAACCTCGTCCTGCGCGCCTGCGGCCTGCGGCCCGGCGCGGCGGAAGGAGCATTGCACTCGCCCGATGAGCTGAAGCTGCTGGTTCAGGCCAGCCAGGAAGCCGGCATCTTCGAAAGGGCGCAGCAGGAGGTGCTGGTCCGGGCGCTGAACATCGGTGACCTGCGGGTCGCCAACATCATGACGCCTCGCCACGAGATCGAGTGGATCGACGCCGAGGAAACGCGCGAGGACATGATCCGCATCATCCGCGCCTGCCGGCACGAGCAGTTGCTCGTCGGGCGCGGCAGTATCGACGAGCCGCTCGGCATGGTGCTGAAGAAGGATCTTCTCGACCAGTTCCTGGACGGGCAGCCGCTCGACCCCATCGCGGTGATCCGCGAACCGGTGATCGTCCATGAGGCGACATCAGCGGTGAAGATTCTCGAGCTCTTCAAGCGCTCGCCGCTGCGCCTGGCGACGATCGTCGACGAATATGGCAGCCTCCAGGGCATCGTCACGCAAACCGACCTGCTCGAGGCCATCGCCGGCGCCCTGCCCGCCACGGAAGGCGAGGATCCTGACGTCACCGTGCGGGAGGACGGCTCGCTGCTGATCGACGGCATGATGCCGGCGCACGAGGCCCTGAGCCATCTCGGCATCAGGCCGCAATCCGCCGACGGCGATTTTCACACCGTCGCAGGCTTCGCGCTGTTCCAGCTCGGGCATCTGCCCGATGTCGGGGAAAGCTTCGTTTTCGACGGCTGGCGCTTCGAAATCGTCGACCTCGACGGCCGCCGCATCGACAAGCTCCTGGTGCGCCCGGAGTCTGCCCCGCAATAGGCGCGCCTCGTGTTTCGGTCCGGCGTGGCCGCCGGTGCTCCCGCGTCTCCGCGACGCGCGGCCCGGACGATCGAAGCAGGCGAACCAAGCAAAAAGCCCGCCGATGAACATCGGCGGGCTTCGTAGCGATCCGGCGGAGCGCCCGGGATCAGATGTCGTTCTCGCCCTGAAGCGCGGCGACCGGCGCCGGGCCGAGGCCGTCCTTGTTGTAGATGTCGTCGCGGAACTGCACACCGCCATCCGGCGTCGCCCAGGCCGTGACATAGACCCAATAGCAGGAGACCGGATCGGCGATGCGGGCGTTGACGCGCTGGCCGGAATTGATCGTCTCGTCGATCTTGGCGCGGTCCCAGCCGGGGGTGTTCTTGAGCAGCCAGGCGACGTAGTCGCGCACGTTCTGGACGCGCATGCAGCCCGAGGAGACGAAGCGGTAATCGTCGCCGAAGATGCCCTTGGCCGGCGTGTCGTGCATGTAGACGCCGTAGGGGCTGGGAATGTTGATGCGCACGAAGCCGAGCGAGTTGAAGTCGCCGCCCGGATCCTGCCGGAAGGTGTAGCGCGTCGCCTCGTCCGAATTCCAGTTGACCTGCGAAGGCGCGATCTCGCCACCGCTGGACGAGATGATGCGGATCTTGTTCTCGGCGAGGTAGTTCGGCTCCTTCCTCATCTTCGGGATGAGGTCCTTCTTGATGATCGAGGCGGGAACCGTCCAGGTCGGGTTGAAATTGACTTCCGGAATCTTGGTCTGGAGCAGCGGCGACTGGCGGTCGATCTTGCCGACGCCGGCAGCATGGCGCGTCGCGACATGGCCGTTCTCGACCGTCTCGACCATCGCAGCCGGGATGTTGGCGACGACATAGCGCCCGCCGAGATTGCCGGACCAGGTGCGCAGGCGCACGACGTTGGTCTCGAGCTGGCGGATGCGGCGGTCGATCGGAACGTTCAGCGCAACGACCGTCGCGCGGTTGATCGCGCCGGTCGTGGAAAGGCCGACCCGGGCCTGGAACTGGCGCACCGCCGCTTCGACATAGGAGTCGTAGACGTTGCTCTCACCGGCATTCTGCTGGAGGTCGCCGGTGATCGAGAGGCGCTGGCGCAGCGCCGCAACGGCGCCCCCCCTGGCGCCGAGGCCCATGCGATCGGGCAACTGCACCGGCTGCCAGCCGCCGCGGGCGGCAAGGTCGCGATAGGCGGCGATCGCCTGCTCCGTCGCCTGCAGCGACTCGGGCGACAGCATCGGCGTCGAGGAGCGCAACACGGCGTTGCGCGGGCCGGCATCGTAATTCTGAAGCCATTCGGCCTGCTGGGCGAAAGCAGGAGCCGCTGCGGTCGAGGCAGCGCCGGAAAGCAGCGCCAGCACAGTCTCGCGGCGTGTCAGGCTCAGTTGCGACATCTCTTCCCTCTTCAACTTCATCCGAACGCGGGCGGCCGGCACGAAAACGCCGCCGGCGGGAGCGGCAGCGCGGCTGATCGGCTCCCATGACGGCGACGGTGTCGTATCACAGTTAAAGAGGCGTGATGAGAGCGGCGAATTTAGGGCATGGCCATGTTTTGCCGCATGCATGGCAGTAAAGTCACACTTGACTGCCGGCCGGCATCTCACCGCCGCTGAAACGACCCCGGGCGGCTGGGGTAGCCAGCCGCCCGGTGGGCAATCTCCCGAAACCCCTGGAAAGACGGCCTTCAGAGCTTGTAGCGGATCTGATCGGTCCAGAAGCGCTCCAGCCGCAGCAGCGCGTTGTTCATGCGCTCGAAGTCATCAGCCGCGATGCCGCCGATCTGCTCGACGGTGCGAACATGCTTGTCGTAGACGCCCTTCACGATGTCGTGCACTTCGGCGCCCTTCTCGGTCAGGCTGATGCGGACCGAGCGGCGGTCGATGCGCGACCGGGCGTGGTGGAGATAGCCGAGCTCGACCAGCTTCTTGACGTTGTAGGAGACGTTCGAGCCGAGATAGTAGCCGCGGGTGCGCAGCTCGCTGGCGGAGAGTTCGGCGTCGCCGATATTGTAGAGCAGCAGGGCCTGCACGCTGTTGACGTCGTCGCGACCGCGGCGCTCGAACTCATCCTTGATGACGTCGAGAAGCCGGCGATGCAGCCGCTCCACCAGGGTGAGCGACTCAAGATAAAGCGGCTTCACGTTGAGATCGGCCGCGCTATCCTTGGCAACTACAGAAGTCTTCACGCTCGCTTTCATGGTATTACCCGCCTGTTGTGTGCCAGCCGGAATTTCTCTTCCGGTCCGCTTCTGAAAAACACCATAAGCCTGCCCGGATGAAAACGAGTTTAAATATCAGGATGAATCGGAGATTTACCCCTTTGGGTGAATCGTAAGTGAAGCCAGAAACGCTTAAGCTAAAGCGATTCTTACCATGACTCGCGGCAATTGCGCGGTTGCAGGGCGCCAGCGCCCATCGCTTGAAGTCGGCCGGAGGGTCGATATCTGCGCCGAAATCCGAGCCCTCATCCTTCGAGACACCGCTTGCGCGGCTCCTCAGGATGAGGGCTCGCTCGACAAGGAGGCCGGAGCGCCCTACTCCGCCTCGTTCTCGGCCGCCCAGGTGACGAGGAAGTAGACCGCGATCAGCGCCATATAGATGCCCACCATCCAGGTCGTCATCGGCACGAAGCGCGGAAAGAAGAAGCTCAGCAGGAGCTGGCTCAGCGTCGCGAGCAGCCAGAGCACCCCACCCCAGGTCGAGGTCAGCCACAGCCCCACCGCCGCGACGAGGTCGATCACCGCGAAATAGACGATGATCGCCTGGAAACTGAGCAAACGATTCTCGAAGGGCAGCTGGCCGTCGCCCGAAACGCCGAAGATCACCATCCAGGCCATCAGCCCCTTGGCGAGCCAGAGCACCGAGAGCAGCCGCAGGAACCAGACCAGCACGAGCCGCCAGCGGGCCGCATCCTTGGTGCCGCCCTCGCCCGCCTGTTCGCCGCGCAGGGCCTCGACGTCGCCACCCAGACCCAAGCTCAGACCTCCAGCTTCAGCTCGGCGGCGCCGAGTGGAGCGAAATAGGCCGCGATCGCGGCAGGCTCGACGGCTTCCAGCGTATCCGGCCGCCAGTGCGGCGCCTGGTCCTTGTCGATCACCACCGCGCGCACGCCTTCATAGAAATCATGGCCATGGGCGATGCGCGAGACGATGCGGAATTCGGTGCGCATCGCCTCGGCGAAATCGAGATCCTTGCCGCGGCGCATCTGCTCATGGGCGATGGCGACGCTGGTCGGCGATTTGGCGGCGATGGTCTGCGCGAGCTTGCCGGCAAAGGCGCTGCCGCCGGTCGCGAGAGCTTTCAGCCGCGCGACGACCTCCAGCGGCGAGGCCGCAGCGAAGGCGTCCGCGATCGTCGCGGCCTCCGCCTGCAACGGGCCGGGCGGCCGGGCGATGGTGAAGCCGGCGAGGATGTCGTCGAGGGCGGCGCGGCTGGTCAGCGCGTCGGCGAGCTCGGCCATGCGGTCGCTGGCGACGCTATGGGTGGCAAGGCCGACCGAAAGCGCGTCGGCCGCACCGATGCGCTCGCCCGTCAAGGCGAGGAAGTTGCCGAAGGCGCCGGGCAGGCGCGGCAAGGCATAGGTCGCGCCGACATCGGGGAAGAAGCCGATGCCGACCTCGGGCATGGCGAAGAGATAGCGGTCGCCGGCGATGCGATGGCTGCCATGCAGCGATATGCCGACGCCTCCGCCCATGACGATGCCGTCGATGAGCGCGACATAGGGCTTGGGATAGGTCTTGATGCGATGGTTGAGGATGTACTCCTCGCCCCAGAAGGCGAGCATCTCGTCCTGGCGGCCGGCCTTGCCGCAATTATGCAGCCAGCGGATGTCGCCGCCGGCCGAAAAAGCCTTCTCGCTCGTGCTGATGACGACGACGCGCGTCACCTGCGGATCGTTCTCCCAGGCGTCGAGGGCGCGGGCGAGCTCGCGGACCATGCCGAGGCTGAGCGCGTTCAGCGCCTTCGGCCGGTTGAGGATGACGACGCCGGCCGCGCCGCGGATCTCGCAGATGATGTCCTGGTCCTGCGCCATGATCCGCCCCGGTTACGATGGGCTGCGGTTCTGGAAGGCGGGGGCGAGGTTGTCAACGCGGGGGGTGGTGTAACGGTGCAAATGTCGGTTTGGGGTGGAAACGAACGCTGGAGGACCTCCCTGGAAGCCGGCACCTAGCCCCAAGACCTGCCCCGGCTCAAACGGTGCTGCTGGAGCCGGTGAAGGTTGCGTGCTGGCCGGTGGCTCGGATCATTGGTGCGTCAGGAGCGCGTCGAGGGCGAGCGGCCTGCCGGCGACCAATTCCGAATGGTCTTCGGCACCTTCTCCCCTTGCAGAGGCCTTGCATACAAATAGCCTTGAGCGGAATCGCACCCTGTTTCTCGCAGGCGCGCGGCCTGCTCGGCGCTTTCGACCCCTTCTGCCGTCGTATGCATTCCCATGGCGTGGCCGAGGCTCACGATGGCGGCGACAATCGCGGCGTCACTGTCGTCGCTGATCAGGTTCTGCACGAAACTCTGGTCGATCTTGATGTGATCCACGGGGAACTGCTTGAGGTGCAGGAGCGAGGCAAACCCCGTCCCGAAATCGTCCAGAGCGATGGAGACGCCAGCCTCATGCAGTTCGCTCAAGATGGCGGACGCCGTCGCTGTCCTGCGCCCAAGGAACGCCGTTTCGGTCACTTCGACTTCGAAATGCTCGGAGGAGACACGCGCCTCTTCCAGGATGCGGAGAATCCTGTCGGCGAGTTTCGGGTCGGAGATGTCGGCCGAGGACAGATTGACGGCCACCCGGCCGCATTCGAGACCCTGGTCCAGCCATAACCGAACATCGGCGGCAACCTGGCGGATCATCTGCTCGCCCAGCGCAATCGAAATGGCCTGCTCAGAGAACATGGAGCCAAAGTAACCGGGAGTGAGAAGCCCTTTGGTCGGGTGGTTCCACCGCGCGAGGGCCTCGAAGCCGACGATCCGGCCTGTCACCAGCGACACTTTCGGCTGGTAGTACGGGACGAATTGCTGCGCCGCGAGCCCTTCCCTAACGTCATGCGCGATGGTCACGCGGTGTTCCATCGTCTCGCGGGCGGCGCTGGTATACACCACCGCTTGGCTGCGCCCCTGCTCCTTGGCGCGATAAAGCGCGATGTCGGCGTCCTTCATCAGCTCGACCGGGTCGCGGTGATGTTCCGGGAAGGTCGCCAGCCCAATGCTGACCGTGGTGGAGAGCGCCCGCCCCTCGTGCTGGAAGGGCGCGCGCAGAGCCTCGACAATTTCCGCAGCCCGGGCGATGGCGTCGCTCCCCGCTGAAATCTCGGCGAGGATAATGGCGAACTCGTCGCCCCCGAGGCGTGCCACGGTATCGCCTTCGGCGACGAAGCTCCTGAGCCGAAGGGCCGCTTCCTGAAGGAGGAGGTCTCCGACCGCGTGACCCAGGGTATCGTTGACATCCTTGAAGTCGTCGAGATCGAGCAGCAGCAGGCCCACGCCGGCCCCGGAGTCCCCCGCATTCTTCAGGGCCTCGTTCAGGCGGACATGGAACAGCGCCCGGTTCGCCAGGCCCGTCAGGGGGTCGTGGTTGGCGGTTCGCCAGATGGCTTCCTCGGCCGCTTTCCGATCGGCGATGTCGAAGGTCAGTCCGATGAGCCGGTTTTCGCCCTTTCGCTCAGCCCTGAGTGACAGCCATGTGTGCGTGCCGTCTGGGGACAGGTAGCGCACTTCGGTCGCGCCACTGCCCTCCGACATCACGGCGTGCCAGAAGGTCGTCACCCTCTGCCGGTCGTCGGGATGCACCCGATCGATGAAATCGGCCGCCGGTCCCGAAGAAATCCCCAGCAGCACCATGGAATTCTCGGAGCGATCGACCCACAGCGTCTCGAGATCGAGTTCCCAGGCCGCCATCCTGCTGGCTTGCAACGCCAGCCGCAGGCGCTCCTCGCTCACCCTGATCGCGTTCTCGGCTGCATTGCGGATGGTGATGTCGGTAAAGGTGCGCACCATTCCGCCATTGGGAAGGCGGTTGGTTCGAACCTCCAGCACCGTCCCGTCCGGTCTCTGCCTCTCATAGTCCAGAATTTCGACGTTTATTCCTTCGTATTTGATGGCGCGAAGGAGCGCTTCGGTGACCGTACCAAATTCGCCTTGCTCCATCTGCCATCGTTTCACCGCCTCGAACGACGGATGGGACCGCATCAAGTCGGCAGGCAGGCCGAGCAGATCGATCGCGCGCTGATTGCAGACCGCCACATAGCCGTTGGCGTCCACCATCAGAATTCCCTGGTCCACATGCTCCACGACAGCGTTCAACAGAGCGCTGTCCACGGGGAATGCTCGCGTCATGCGCTGAGTGGTCAAGCGTCGGCCCCTCCCCAAGCTAATGGTCAAGCAAGGTATGGCCGCCCACTTTCGAAATACTGAAAGACCGAATGCCCGGCATCGCAGGCCAGACCGGCATGCTCGCTCGGCTTGCGACCATGCGCCTCTGGTTTGGAATTGTTCCGATGTGATATGAAGCCGGCATGCCGCTGCCGCCCCCGCTCAAGCCTCGGGCGTGCCGCGACGTCGTCATTTGAGGCATCGCCATGGAATCCCGGGTCGTCAGGCCGTTCCCCCATCCTGAGTCGCGCCAGAGCGAGGCCCAGGCCGCCCCCTCGCTCGGACTGACGCGCCGCATGCGCCGCAACCGCAAGGCCGAGTGGTCGCGACGGCTGGTGCGCGAGACGCGGCTGACGACCGACGATCTGATCTGGCCGATCTTCCTGATGGACGGGCAGCAGGCCCGCACGCCGGTGGAATGGATGCCCGGCGTCGACCGGCTGAACATCGACGAGGCCGTCCGGCAGGCGGCCGAGGCGGCGGCACTCGGCATCCCCGCCATCGCCCCCTTCCCCTATGTCGAAAAGGCGCTGCGCGACTCGACGGGCTCGGAGGCGCTGAGCAGCGAAAACCTGATGTGCCGCGCCGTGCGGGCGATCAAGCGGGAGGTGCCGCAGATCGGCATCATCTGCGACGCCGCGCTCGACCCCTACACCTCGCACGGCCATGACGGCGTGATGGATGGCGAGCGCATCCTGAACGACGCCAGCGTCGCGATCCTCGTCCGGCAGGCGCTGGCGCTGGCCGATGCCGGTGCCGACGTGATCGCCCCTTCCGACATGATGGACGGGCGCGTCGGCGCGATCCGCGCCGCGCTCGACGCCGCCGGCCAGGAGGACGTGCAGATCATGGCCTATGCGGCCAAATATGCGTCCGCCTTCTACGGCCCGTTCCGGGACGCCATCGGCACCAATGCGACGCTGATCGGCGACAAGCGCACCTACCAGATGGACCCGGCCAACACCGACGAGGCCATCGCCGAGGTCGCGCTCGATCTCGAGGAAGGTGCCGACATGGTGATGATCAAGCCCGGCCTGCCCTATCTCGACGTGGTGGCGCGGGTGAAGGACCAGTTCCGCGTGCCGACCTTCGCCTATCAGGTCTCCGGCGAGTACGCGATGCTGATGGCCGCCGTGCAGAATGGCTGGCTCGACGGCGACAAGGCGATGCTGGAGAGCCTGCTCGCCTTCAAGCGAGCCGGCGCCGACGGCGTGCTGACCTATTTCGCGCCGCGCGTGGCGAAGATGCTGAAGGCGGGCTGAACTTTCCGGTCCCAGACGATTTCGGCTCGTTCGGTGGGTGCCGAATGGTTTTCCGCTCCGCTCGAAAGCGACGACGATTTCAGCATGATGACGGATGAGAGCCAGAGCTTCCTGGCGCGACTGAAGGCCGACCTGCGAACGGCGATGCGAGAGCGCAAATCCGCCGAGGTAACGGTGCTACGCGAATTGATCGCCGCGATCGACAATGCCCAGGCCGTTCCAGTCGGCGATCGACACGACAGCTATGTGTTTCACGCATTCGGCGACAGCGCGGTCGAAGTCCCACGCAAGGTGCTGGGCAAGGACGAGCTGCGCCGATTGGTCGAAGCCGAAATCCACAGCCGAAACGACGCAGCGAAGACGTATCGCAGCCTCGGGCGCGACGACAAGGCTCAGGATCTGTCTGATGGAGCACAGACCCTGAATCGATATCTCGATCCGCCCGATCTGAGCTAGCGGCACACCACCCACTCCAAAGCCATGTTTCAAACGGCACGGGCAAGCGCTACCGTTGCCGCCGCATGCGCCCGCTCCTCCTGCCGATTCTGGTTGCCGTCCTCGTGGCCCTCGCCGGTTGCGGCGAAGACTTCGACACCGACCAGACGCGGCTGTGCCGGCAGGCGATCCCGCCGCTCAACCCGCCGGGAGCGCATATCGAGATCGAACGGATGACGGTCGGCCCGGTGCGGCGGGCCCTGCGCCTGCTCTACCGGATGCAGCTCGGCGACGGCGTCGCGCGGCATCGCAGCATCGACTGCCTGTTCGGCACGGACGACAAGGGGCTCGGGCGGCCGACGCTGATCGGCATCGCCTCGGACGGGCAGCCGATGTCGGATGCCAGCTTCTATTTCCTGCGCCGGTTCTATCTCGAGGATCGCAGCGAGCCGCCGCCGGATCCGGCCGCGCCCACGGCGTCGGACCTGCCCGCCGTGCCGGCCGGCCTCGCCTATGGCCTGCAGCAGGCGCTGAGCGGCCTGCCCTCGGCAGCGATCTACGGGCTGCTCGCCGCCGCTTATGCGCTCGTCTACGGGCTGACCGGGCGGATCATCCTGTGCTTCGGCGAATTCGCCGCGCTCGGGGCGCTGGCCTCGGTGGTCGGGGTGGCGCTGCTGCTCTCGCTCGCCGTCTCGACGCCGCTGACGGGGCTCGCCGTCGCCTTCACCGTGGCGATCCTCGTCTCGGCGCTGCACGGCTTCGCCATGGGCCGCTTCGTGCTGCGCCATCTCGAACGCGCCAGCGGCCAGCAGATGCTGATCGCGACGATCGGCCTTTCGATCGCGCTTTCGGAATATCTGCGCCTCGCCCAGGGGCCGCAATTGCGCTGGCTGCCGCCGGTGTTCAACGCTCCCGTGGCGCTCGTCCATGCCGGCGATTTCATCGTGACGCTCAACCCGGTCGCGACCCTCCTGACGCTGATCGGGTTGGGCGCCACGCTCGGGCTGGTGCAGCTCATCCGCCGCACCGCCTATGGCCGGGCCTGGCGGGCGGTCGCCGATGACGAGGGCACGGCGGCGCTGTTCGGCGTCGATGCACGCGCCGTGCGCGACATCGCCGTCATCATCGCCTGCGCGCTCTGCGGCATGGCGGGCGTCATCGTCACGGTGATCTATGGCGGCATGGGCTTCGCCGGCGGCTTCTCGCTCGGCCTCAAGGCGCTGGTCGCGGCCATTCTCGGCGGCATCGGCTCGGTGCCGGGCGCGGCGCTGGGCGGATTGTTCATCGCCGGCTTCGAGGCGGTCTGGTCGGCGACGCTGCCGATCGAGCAGCGCGACCTCGCGGTCTATCTGCTGCTCGCCATCGTGCTGATCTGGCGCCCCGGCGGCTTCTTCGGCGACAGCGAATTGACGCCGCGCCAGGTTTGACGACAGCCTGCGGCATCGGCTTCCGTCCGAAAACACATTTGCCTTTCGCCCCCGGACGAGACACGGACCTCATCATGACCGAGACCTTCGCGATCACGCCCGAGGACATCGACGCCGCCGCGGGGCGGATCGCAGGCCATGTCCTGCGCACGCCGCTGGTGCCGGCGCCGCGCCTCTCCGAGCTCACGGGCGCGCAGGTCATGGTCAAGCATGAGAACATGCAGGCGACCGCCTCCTTCAAGGAGCGCGGCGCGGTCAACAAGCTGCTCTCGCTCAGCGAGGACGAGCGGGCCCGCGGCGTCATCGCCATGTCGGCCGGCAACCATGCCCAGGCGGTGGCCTATCACGCCAAGCGCTTCGGCATCCCGGCGACCATCGTGATGCCCGAGACGACGCCATTGGTGAAGGTCGAGAACACCCGCGCCCATGGCGCGCGCGTCGTGCTCCATGGCGAGACGCTCTATGAATCCGCGCAGAAGGCACGCGAGCTCGCCGGCGCCGAGCAGCTCGTCTTCGTCCACCCCTATGACGATGCCGCGGTGATGGCGGGCCAGGGCACCGTCGCGCGCGAGATGCTCGCCGACGAGCCCGATCTCGACATGCTGATCATCCCGCTCGGCGGCGGCGGGCTGATGGCCGGCAACGCCGTCGCCGCCAAGGCGATCAAGCCCGGCATCGAGCTGATCGGCGTCGAGGCCGACCTCTACCCCTCCTTCTTCAACGCCGTGAACGGGCAGGACCGCCCCATCGGCGGGGCGACGCTGGCCGAGGGCATCGCGGTCAAGACCGTCGGCCAGATGACGCTGCCGATCGTCTCGAAGCTGGTTTCCGACATCGTGCTCGTCGGCGAAGACCTGATCGAGCGCGCCGTCAACGCCTATGCCTGCCTGCAGCACAGCCTGGCGGAAGGCGCCGGCGCGGCCGGGCTCGCGGCGATGCTGAAGGAGCCGGAGCGCTATGCCGGGCGCAAGGTCGGGCTCGTGCTCTGCGGCGGCAACATCGACACCCGCCTGCTCGCCGCGATCATGGTGCGCGAGCTGGAGCGGGAGGACCGTATCGTCGCCTTCCGCCTGACCAGCAGCGACCGGCCCGGCCTGCTCGGCAAGATCGCGAGCCTTCTCGGCGATGAGGGGGCCAATATCCTCGAGGTCAGCCATGGCCGGCTTTTCCTCGACGTGCCGGCGAAAGGCGTCTCGCTCGACGTCACGGTCGAGACGCGCGGCGAGGCACATTCGCGCGCGATCGAGGACATGCTGGCGAAAAATGGCTTCGCGCCCCGGCGCATCCTGCCGCGTGGCCTTGCGGAACCGACGCGCTGATCAAACATTGTTGCCCGGGTGCGCATTCCCGCGCGCCGTCATGAGGATCGAGTTCGATGAGCGATACCCGCTACGGCCAGCCGCCGATCACGGCCCTGGAGCAGCGTCCCTACCAGAACGTCAGCGGCGTCCTGGGCTCGCGGCTCTTCGCCTGGATCATCGACATCGTCGTGCTGTTCTTCCTCGGCTGGCTGGTCTTCCTGCTGCTGGTGGTGCTCGGCCTCGTCACCTTCGGCGCGACCTGGTTCCTGATCCCGGCGGCCGCCTTCGTGACGGCGCTGGGGTATGCGGCTTTGACGGTCGGCGGCCGGCGCCAGTCGACCTGGGGCATGCGCGTCGCCGGCTTGCGGGTCGAGACCGCGGATGGCGGGCGGCCGGACGGCCTCGTCGCGGCGGTGCATGCGCTGTTCTTCTACGTCGCGGCCGGAACGGTGGCGCTGTGGCTCATCGACATCGGCTGCGGCCTCTTCCGCTCCGATCGGCGCCTCGGCCATGACCTGCTGACCGGCCTCGTGGTCGTGCGGGCTTGAGGGCTAAAACCGGAAGCGCAGCAGGCGGCCGATTCGCGAGAAGGCCGGGATCATCTCCATGACCGGCACGGCCATTCGCGCGAACAGGGACAGGCGCGCGATCTGGTCGAGGTCGTAGCCGCGCGAACCATAGCCTGTGAGCTCCTCCACCAGCTCGAGCCGGGGAAGCTGCCGGAGCAGTTCCTCCGGCTCGTCGAGCGCCCAGTGCAAAGCCGCGCCGGTGGCGCGGATGGAGGGCTGCCAGGCGATCAGGATGAGCCCGAGCTGGCTATAGGCATCGAAGGCCAGCTCGCCCCCGGGCAGATGCCCGGTCACGCGTTCCAGCAGCAACGGCACCTCCTCCGACGGCAAATAGGGCAACAGCCCTTCGGCGATGACGAAGGCCGGCCTGTCCCGCGGCACGGCTTCGAGCCATTCCGGCTCGGTCACCGAGGAGCCGAGCAGCACACAGCCGTCGCGGGCCGGGTAGAGGCGCTGCCGCAGGGCGATCACGTCCGGGTAGTCGACGTCGAACCAGCGGACGGTTTCGGGCGGCGCGATCCTGAAGACGCGGCTGTCCAGCCCGCAGCCGAGATGAAGCACCGTCGCATCCGGGTGTCGCCCCAGAAAATCGCGTGTCCAGCCATCGATGAGGTGAGCCCGCAAGGCGACGCCGATCATGATGTCGCGGTCGACCCTCAGCCGGTCGAAATCGTAGTCGATCCCCGCCAGGGCCTGCGCGGCAAAGCGGTCCTTCAGCAGGGTATCGGGCAGCTGGCTCTCGCCGGCCTTGGCACAGAGCGTGACGAGAAGCGTTTCGCGCGCGCCGTGGAGAACTACCTTTTCACCGGCCATCGCGTCCTCCCGATCTCGCATCGCGCTTGTTGCCGCCGCTGCCGATGCTACATTGAAGGGCGGAAGCTTCCGGGGAGCCAGCCGACGTGACGCGCCCGTTGCGGGATGCCCCGCAATTCTACCTCACTTCGCCGACCGCGTGTCCCTATTTGCCGGGCCGCGAGGAACGGAAGGTGTTCACCCATCTCGTCGGACCGCGCGCCGGCGACCTCAACAACGTGCTGTCGCAAGGCGGATTCCGGCGTTCGCAGAGCATCGCCTACCGCCCGGCCTGCGAGGTCTGCCGGGCCTGCGTCTCGGTGCGCGTCTGCGTCGACGATTTCCGCTACTCGCGCGGCTTCCGCAAGGTGCTGGCCCGCAACAGCGACCTGATCGGCGAGGCCCGCCCGCCGCAGCCGCGCTCCGAGCATTATTCCCTGTTCCGCTCCTATCTCGACGAGCGGCATCCGGATGGCGGCATGGCGACGATGTCGGCGCTCGACTTCGCGATGATGGTCGAGGACACCCATGTCGAGACCAGCCTGATCGAGTATCGGCGGCGCGGACCGGATTCGGGCTTCACCGGGCGCGGCCAGGGCGACCTCTTCGCCATGGCGCTGACCGACACGCTGAACGACGGCCTGTCGATGGTCTATTCGGTCTATGATCCCGGGCTGGAGCTCCGCTCGCTCGGCACCTTCATGGTGCTCGATCACATCGCGCGCGCCCGCAGGCTCGGGCTGCCTTACGTCTATCTCGGCTATTGGGTCGATGGCTCGCCCAAGATGTCCTACAAGGCCCGGTTCCTGCCGCAGGAGCGGCTGACGCCGCAGGGCTGGGAGCGGGTCGAGACGAACGCTCCCACCGCGTGAAGCGCATCGCGACGCCAGCGAACCGAATTCCGCAACCTATGAGGGCATTCTCTCAAGAATGATCGCATTCCCATAGGGCGTCGGGCCATACGGTCAGGGATCGGCGTATCCGCCCCCGTTTTCCCCGAAAAAGCGCAATCGGCTTAAGAGTAAATCAAGTCCGCATCTCGCATTGTCCCGGCACCTGATCGCCTGGGGGGCTTCATGCTGCGCGACCTGACCCGGATGCCGGCCGAGATGTCGTCGGATTCGCGCCGGCAGTTGCTCAATGCCGTCACGGACCTGTTCCTGCTGGACCAGGAGCCGAGCAAGGTCAGCAAGGAGCATTACGGCGACATCGCGGTGACGTCGCTCTCCCATCTCGGCGACGAGGACCGCCAGAGCTATGCCGATCGCGTCGCGGCGCTGCCGAGCCTGCCGCGCAACGTCGCCGTCACGCTCGGCGGCGACGACAATGTCGAGGTGGCGCGGCTGGTCCTGACCCTGTCCCCGGTCCTCACCGACACCGATCTCGCCGCCATCGCCGTCAGCCAGACGCAGCAGCATCTCGCGGCCATCGCCGAGCGCGCGCGCCTGTCCGAGAGCGTCACCGACATCCTGGTCGAGCGCGGCGACCGGACCGTTCTCTCAACCGTCAGCGCCAATGAGGGCGCCGCCTTCTCGGATCGCGGCTTCGACCGGCTGCTGGAGCGCGGCACCGGCGATGCGGGCATCGCCGGCAACCTCGCCCGGCGCTCGGATCTCGCACCGAAACGGGCTGAACGGGTGCTGCGCATCGTCGAGCAATTGTCGGACAGCCCTGGCGCTGCGGGGACACCGACCGAGGAAGCGGTCTCGCTCGCCCGGCAGGCCCGCCAGCAGCGTCTGGAAGTGAAGCTCCTGCTCTCCGATCTCACCGCCAAGGTGCGCGAGGTCGACGACGTCCTGACCATGCTGGCCGACGAGGACCGGGCCTTCCACCTGGCGCAGGTCTTGTCGCAAGTCGCCGAGATCACCCCCGAGCAGGCGCTGCGCGTGCTGATGCAGCGCAATGCCAGCGGCATCGCGGTGACCTGCCGCTCGCTCGGCGTCGGCATGACGGCCTTCCGCGCCATCCTGCAACTGCGGGCGCGGCGCCTCTATTTCTCCTCGCGCGACATCGACGACGACGTCGACGCCTATGCCAAGCTCGACCTCGCCACCGCCGAGCGGACGCTGCGCTTCCTCAAGCTGCGCACCAAGATCGCCTGAGCCGCTAGGCGCGCCTGCGCGGAGCGGCCGCGCCACAAAACGGCGACATTCGCCGGACCTCATGCTAAGCTCCAGCAGGTATTTGCCGTGAGGATGCCTTCGACGTGAGATTTCCGGTCGTTTCCGCCGCCGTGACCGCCGCCGGGCTGGCTCTGTTTGCGGCCGCCGGAACGGCACGGGCCCAGACCTCCCTCCCGCTCACCGGCTTCGCCTCGCTGCCCTCCTTCGCCTGGGACGCGCCCTCGCTCTCACCGAAATGGGAGGGCTCCTATGCGCGCATCTCCTCCGGCTTCCAGGTGACGAGCGGCAAGCATATGCGCACCAGCGCGGGGCCGACCTTCGGCCTCGAAATGGGAACGATGCGGCAGGAGGGCAATTTCGTCTACGGCATCGTCGGCGCGCTCGACTACTCGCCCACCCTCGGAGGCTACGGCACGCCGAGCTTCGGCAATGTCGCCTATACCCGCGATTTCGCCGGCGCGTTCCAGATCAAGACCGGCGTGCTCGTGACGCCGGACGTGCTGGTCTACACCAAGGTCGGCATGTCCGCCGCGAACGAGACCTGGCGCTATGGCGCGACGAGCGTCTCCCCACCCTTCAGCCAGAGCGATATCGCGGTCAGGCCCGAGGCGCGAGCCGGCGTGGAATGGGCCGTTACCGACAAGCTGACGCTCGGCGTCGAGGTCGGCGTGGTCGGCCAACGGCTTCGCTGACGGAGTCGGCGCCGACACCGGCGGGGCGGCATCCCGCGCATCGCCCCGAGATTTCGCCCTCGTCCTCCAAACTGATGATCCCGCCGCTCGCGGACACAATAAGCTGCGCCTGACCGGACGTTCCCGGATCGGGCGAGCGTGCCGCGGGCCGGCAGCCCGGATCCCCGTCGCCCGGCTTCGAACTCCTCAGGCGAGGCGAAGCGATGGCGCGCAATCTCAGCAAGGGCATGAGCGGCCAGGATGTGCGGATCCTCCAGGACCGGTTGAACTACCATCTGCGCCGCGAAACCCCGCTCGCGCTCGACGCCATCTTCGGGCCGAAGACTCATGAGCGGGTGAGCAAATTCCAGACGCTTCACGGGCTGACGAAGGACGGCATCGTCGGCCCAAGGACCCGCGCCATCCTGTTCGAAGTCGAAACCTTCCCGGCGCAGGTCCTCGTCTTTCCCGAATTGACGCGGCCGACCTTCGGAGCCGGCGCGGCTTCGGGAATCAAGCCGCCGCAGCTGATCCCGCCGCTGACGCTGCCAGGCACCGCGCCCAAGCAGCCGCAATTCGTCCTGCAGCCCCCGGTCATCCTGGGCCCTCAATTGAGCCTGGCGGGGGTCTCCTCGGCGTCCTTCTCACCGGTGAGACAGCCGAGCCTGCTCAACCTGACCTTCACGCTCGTGCCGGTGCAGGACCCGAGCGACCCGGTCGTGCGATCGACGCAGAACATCGTCAAGCTGGTCCAGGACATCCCGGTCAACAGCAGGTTCAAGGCTCAGATCCTGTCGTTCATCCCGAAGCCGTTCAAGTCGATCAGCGAGCCGACGGCCGGGCTCGATGTCGATATCGGGATCCCGAAATATTCCCCGCTCGATCCCAACAAGATCAGCCAATCCGGCAGCGCGCAGTACAATCTCCGGCTCACCGGGCGGCCGGGCGGAGCGACGCCGCTCGTCATGCTGCAAGGCCGGGCCGAAGGCGAGATCGAAATCGACTACACCGGCAAGGCGCAGTCGAACTATTTCAAGGCGACCGTCACCTGCAATTTCTTCCTCGGCGTCGTCGGGACTTTTTGACCGGACCGCCGCAGGCATCGCGACCTTAAGCCCGTCAGCCGCCGAAGCTGTTGCTCTTCGGGAAGCCCTTGGGCGGCAGACGGCCGGACTCGGCGCGGTGGCCGAGCCATTCGAGCAGATCGCCCTGCGGCACCGTCCAGGTCCGGCCGGAGGTGTCGAGCCAGGTCAGTCCATCAGCCAGCTTGAAGGTCTTGGCGTCGGAGAGGCCGCCATCCTTGTAGCGCTGCAGGCGCACGCCCTTGCCGCGCCCCATCTCCGCGACTTCCGAGATCGGGAAGCAGAGCAGCTTGCGGTTCTGACCGATGATCGCGACATGGTCGCCATCGGCCGGCACGGCCAGCATGGCGACGGTCGTTCCATCGACATTCAGGACCTGCCTCCCTTTACGCGTATTGGCGACGACGTCGTCCGCAGGCGCGACGAAGCCCCTGCCCTCGCTCGTCACCATCAGCAGCTTCGAACCAGGCTTGTAGGCGAAAGCCGAGACGATCTCGGCCGTCTCCTCGAGCTCGATCATCAGGCGGATCGGATCGCCGAAGCCGCGCCCGCCCGGCAGCTTCGAGGCCTCCAGCGTGAAGACCTTGCCGTTCGAGGCGAGCACCAGCACCTTCGCCGTCGTCTCGGTGAAGAAGGCCGTCTGGAGCGTGTCGTCGCCCTTGAAGGAGAAGCTGGACTTGTCCTGGACATGGCCCTTCAGCGCGCGGATCCAGCCCTTCTTCGAGATCACGACCGTGATCGGCTCGCGCTCGACCATGGCCTGAGTCAGGTCGATATCGGTGGTATCGGGCATATCCGCGAAATCGGTGCGGCGCTTGCCGATCGCCGTCTCCGGGCCGAAGGTCTTCTTCACCTGGCGGATGTCCCAGGCGATGGTCTTCCACTGGGTCGCCTCGGAGCCGAGCAGTTCCTCGATCTGCCCCTTCTCCTTGGTCAATTCGTCGAGCTCGGTCTTGAGCTGCATCTCCTCGAGCTTGCGCAGCGCGCGCAGGCGCGTGTCGAGGATCGCGTTGGCCTGGACCTCGGTGAGCTCGAAGACCTTCATCAGCTCGATCTTCGGCTCGTCCTCCTCGCGGATGATTTTGATCACCCGGTCGAGGTCGAGATAGACGATCAGCAGGCCGCGCAGGATTTCCAGCCGCTTGTCGATCTGGCCGAGCCGGAAGCGCGAGCGCCGCTGGAGCACCTCGCGGCGATGGTCGAGCCAGGCGCGCAGCGCCTCGGCGAGGCCGAGCACGCGCGGCACCAGCCCGCCGGTCAACACGTTCATGTTCATCGGAATGCGCGCTTCGAGCTCGGAGAGCCTGAACAGCGATTCCATCATCAGGTTGGCATCGACATTGCGGGCGCGCGGCTCGATGACGATGCGGATGTCCTCTGCGGATTCGTCGCGCAGGTCGGCGACCAGAGGCAGCTTCTTGTCGTTGAGCAACTCCGCGATCTTCTCGATCAGCCGGCCCTTCGAGACCATGTAGGGGATCTCGGTGACGACGACCTGCCAGGCGCCCCGCTCAAGGTCCTCCTTCAGCCAGCGCGCGCGGGTGCGGAAGGCGCCGCGCCCGGTGCGGTAGGTCTCCGCCATCGAGGCGCGGGTCTCGACGATGATGCCGCCGGTCGGGAAATCCGGCCCGGGCACGAAGGTCATGAGCTGCTCGGAGGAGGTCTCCGGGTGCTGGATCAGGTAGAGCGCGGCGTCGCAGAGCTCGGCCGCGTTGTGCGGCGGGATCGAGGTCGCCATGCCGACCGCGATGCCCTGCGAGCCGTTGGCGAGCAGGTTCGGGAAGGCGGCCGGCAGTACGACCGGCTCCTCGTCCTCACCGTTATAGGTCTCGCGGAAATCGACCGCGTCCTCGTCGATGCCGTCGAGGAGCAGGCGCGCGACCTCGGTCATGCGCGCTTCGGTGTAACGATAGGCGGCGGCGTTATCGCCGTCGATATTGCCGAAGTTGCCCTGCCCGTCGACGAGCGGGTAGCGCTGGGCGAAATCCTGCGCGAGGCGCACTAGCGCGTCATAGACCGACTGGTCGCCATGCGGGTGGAACTTACCGATGACGTCGCCGACGATGCGGGCGCATTTCTTGTGGACCTGGCCGGGGTCGAGCCGGAGCAGACGCATCGCATGGATGATGCGCCGGTGGACCGGCTTCAAGCCGTCGCGCGCATCCGGCAGGGCGCGGTGCATGATGGTGGAGAGCGCATAGGCGAGATAGCGTTCTTCGAGCGCCGATTTCAGATCGATGCGCTCGGCTCCATCCTCCGGCGGCGGATCGATCGGTTTGCCCATACGCTGTCAGCCCTCTTCCCGTCCAAATTCGCGCCGACCCTGATCGTCTGGAGCATTGCTCCCTGCGGAAACCGGCACCCGCTTCTTCGCGCCATGCTCTATGGCACAGCACGAATCAGCCCGCCAGAACAATGCAGGTACGCACGCATGCGCGCAAACGCCGGAGCGGCCATTTTGCGTTCAATCGGTGGATGAATTCGCGGCCAAGCGCGTCGCCAGCTCGACCAGCCGGGCGCGCTCCGGCGGCTCCTGCAAGCCGCGCGGCTCGAAGAGGTGCCGGCGCAGGAAAAAGCCGGTCAGGGCGAAGCCCGACAGGATGTCGGCGGCGGAGGGCTGGCGTCCGCCCTGCCCCTCGACGAGAAAGGCCGGGAGCTTCAGCAGCCGGTCGAGATAGGGCTGCGCCGCCGGGCGGCTGACGGCCTTGCCGGATTTCGGTGAGACATGGCTGAGGTCATCGGGCGTGCCGGTCACGGCGCAGCGGGCGAGATCGAGCCCGAAACCGAGCTCGGAGAGCATGGCAAGCTCGAAGCGCACCACCAGCGGCGGGGCGAGCTGCGGCTCGTCGAGATGCTCGACGAGGACGGCGAGCCCCTCATAGAGACCCGGATGCGGATCGCGCTCCGGCAGGAGACGCAAGAGGCCCGCAATGGTCGCCAGCCCATAGAGCGCGACCGGTGTGGCCATCAATCGCGCGGCATGGGAGGTCAGCAACTCCACCTTGTACTCGCCGAGATGCTCGTCGAGACGAGCCCGCCATGTCAGCGCGACCCGGTTGCCGGGCTGGAGCAGCGGCTGCGTCTTCTGCGAGCGCCCGCCGCGAACGAGGCCGAGATGGCGGCCGTGGAAGCGCGTCATCACCTCCAGGATCACGGCGCTTTCGCCATGCCCCCTCAGCCCGATGACGGTGCCCTCGTCGACCCATTCCATGGACTGGATGTAGGGCAGACAAGCGCAGGAAGGAACCGCGTCATGGTCGGGCTTGCCCCGACCGTCTCGGAAACGAGCTATCTTGTCATGAGATTCTCGGGTCTGCGCTTCGCTTCGCCCGAGAACGACGCCTCGTCGGTTTCACACATATTGCGCGATGCCGCCGCCGAAGGACCAGTTCTCGCGTGCCGTCTCGACGAGATTGATGAAGATGTCGTCGGAGCGCAGGCCCGGATCGCGGCGCAAATTCTCGTGGATCCTCGCGAACAATGCCTTCTTCTGCGTCACGCCGCGCGAGGCGCTGACGGTGATCTGGATGACCACCATCGCATCCGAGCGATCGAAGCCGAAATACTTGGCGTCGTAGATGAACTCGCCGGCATCGTGCTGGTGGACCAGCGCGAAGAGATCGCCCTCAGGCACCTCGAAGGTCTCGCGCAGCGCCTTGTAGACGCCATCGACGATGGCGGCGGGCTCGGAGGCCGGGCGGCCGCGGCGCATGGAAATCCGGATCAGGGGCATGGTCGTCTCCTTTGGCGGCGAAGCGCGATCCCGCGCCGATCGCCGATGGAGAGAAGCTAGCGTTGAAACAACAAACATAAAACCGTATCATACGAGATATCAGAGATACGGATTCTTGATTGATGAGCTCCCCTGCCCTCGACGTGGACGCCGTCGCCGCCTTCCTGCAAGCGGCCGAGCTCGCCAGCTTCACACGCGCGGCGGAGGCGCTCGGCTCGACGCAATCGCTGGTCAGCACCCGGATCAAGCGTCTCGAAACCACGCTCGGCCGGCTGCTGCTGCAACGCCATCCGCGCCTCGTGCGGTTGACGCCGGAAGGCGAGCGCTTCCTGCCGGCGGCGCGGGAATTCCTGGCGGCGCATGGCCGCGCGCTCGCGGCCTTCACCGAGGAGCCGGAGCGTATCGCGGTCGGCATCAGCGAACAGGCGGCGGGGCCCGACATCCCGCTCCTGCTCTCGCGGCTGGCGGCGCATGATCCCGGCCTCGTCGTCAATCTCCGGATCGAGCCGTCAAGCCTGCTGGAAGCCGCCTTCGAGGCCGGGGAACTCGACGTCGTGCTGGTCCGGCGGGTCGGGGGAGGCAGGACCGGCGAGGTGCTGCGCGAGGATATCTTCGGCTGGTTCGCCTCGCCTGCGCTGATGCCCTGGCCGGACGCGCCGCTGCCGATGATCAGCCTCGTCACCGAGTGCCGCCTGCGCCGCCATGCCATCGAGGCGCTGACCCGCTGCGGCCGCCCCTGGCGCGAAGCCTTCATCGGCGGCGGCATGGCGGCGGTGCTGGCGGCGGTCTCGGGTGGGTTGGGCGTCAGCCCGCTCGCCAGCCGCATCGCGCCGCGCGACGCGGTCGATGTCGGGGCGGATTGGGGCCTGCCGCCGCTCGGCCGCTCGCAGGTCGTGCTGCGCAGCCAGGTTTCCAGCGCGCGCGGGCGCTCCTTCGTCCGCGAACTCGCGGCGGCGTTCCGGGGGTGAGCCTCGCGGTAAGGCTGCCGTCATCGGGAATGACGGACCTGCCCTGGAAGAACGGCCCTATCCCAGCACGCGCTCGACCCGGCTGATCTGACGCTTCTCACGCAATTCGCTGATGATCGCCGAGAGGTGCTTCAGGTCCCAGACCGTCAGATCGATGGTCACATCGGTGAAGTCCGGATTGGGCCGGTTCATCTGGACGGCGTCGATATTGCCATCATGCTCCGCGATGATCGTGGTGATCTGGGCGAGCGAGCCCGGCTCGTTGATCGACTTCAGCGCGATCCGCGCCGGGAAGCGCTGCGGCACCTTGTCGTCGAGATCCCAGCGGACATCGAGCCAGCGATCGGGCTCGTTGTCGAAGGCGGCAAGCGCTGGCGACTGGATCGGGTAGATCGTCACCCCCTCGCCCGCCGTCAGGATGCCGACGATGCGGTCGCCCGGCACGGCGCCGCCTTGCGGCGAGAAGCGCACCGGCAGGTCGCGCCCAAGGCCCCGGATCGGAATGGCGTCGGCGCTGGGCTCGCCCGGCAGCTTGAACTTCAGGTTCTCGCCCTTGCCGAGCTCGAACCAGCCCTTGCCGCTCGCCGTGGCCGCGGCCGGCTTGGGCTCGCCGGCCGTGCGCTTCTCCGGCTCCAGATCGGGGTAGACGGCCTTGACCACATCGCCCGAATACATCTCGCCGCGGCCGACGGCGGCCAGCACATCGTCCACGGTGCTGCGCGCGAGGCGCTTCAGCGCCGCCTTCAGCTTCTCGTCGGAGAAGGCCTTCTCGGCACGCGAGAAGGCGCGTTCGAGGATCTGGCGGCCCAGGCCGGCATATTGCCGGCGCACCGCGACACGGGTGGCGCGGCGGATGGCGGCGCGGGCCTTGCCGGTGACGACGAGGGATTCCCAGGCGGCAGGCGGAGCCTGCCCCTCGGCGCGGGTGATCTCGACCTCGTCGCCGTTCTGCAATTCGGTCAGCAGCGGGGCGATGCGGCCGTTGATTTTGGCGCCGACGGCGCTGTTGCCGACATCGGTGTGGACGGCATAGGCGAAGTCGATCGGCGTCGCGCCGCGCGGCAGGGCGATGAGCCGCCCCTTCGGCGTGAAGCAGAAGACCTGGTCGTGGAAGAGCTCGAGCTTGGTGTGCTCCAGGAACTCCTCGGGGCTGTCGCCCTCGGCCAGCAGATCGACGGTGCGGCGCAGCCATTGATAGGCGCGGCTCTCGTCGACGAGCTGCATCGGCTCGCCGGGGCGGCCATCCTTGTAGTGGGCATGGGCGGCGATGCCGTATTCGGCGATGCGGTCCATCGAATCGGTGCGGATCTGCAATTCGACGCGGCTGTGGCCGGGGCCGACCACCGTGGTGTGGATCGAGCGGTAGTCGTTCTGCTTGGGCGTCGAGATGTAGTCCTTGTAGCGGCCCGGCACCATCGGCCAGGTCATGTGGACGATGCCGAGGACGCGGTAGCAATCCTGCGGCTTCTCGACGATGACGCGGAAGCCGAAGATGTCCGACAACTGCTCGAAGGAGACGGATTTCCGCTCCATCTTCTTCCAGATCGAATAGGGGCGCTTGCGGCGGCCATGGACCTCGGCCTCGATGCCGCTGGCCGCGAGCTTGTCTTTCAGGTCGCGCTCGATCTCGCCGATGACCTTGCCCTCGCGCGCGGTCACCTCCTCCAGCCGCTTGGTGACGGTGGCATGCGCCTCCGGCTTGATATGGCGGAAGGCGAGCTCCTCCAGCTCCTCGCGCAATTCCTGCATGCCCATGCGGCCGGCAAGCGGGGCGTAGATCTCGATCGTCTCCTCGGCGATGCGCAGGCGCTTTTCCGGCGGGACGAAATGCAGGGTGCGCATGTTGTGCAGCCGGTCGGCCAGCTTCACCAGCAGCACGCGGATATCGTCGACGATGGCGAGCAGGAGCTTGCGGAAATTCTCGCCCTGCGCCGCCTTCTTCGAGACGAGGTCCAGCTTCTTGATCTTGGTGAGCCCGTCGACGAGCCGGCGGATATCCGGCCCGAAGAGGTTCTCGATCTCCTCCAGCGTCGCCGCCGTGTCCTCGACCGTGTCGTGCAGCACCGCCGCGACGATGGTGGCATCGTCGAGCTTCAGGTCCGTCAGGATCGCGGCGACTTCGAGCGGATGCGCGAAGAAGGGATCGCCGGAGGCGCGCTTCTGCGTGCCATGGGCGCGCATGGCATAGACATAGGCCCGGTTGAGCAGGTCCTCGTCGGTACTCGGATTGTAGCTCCTGACCCGGTCAACGAGCTCATATTGCCGCATCATGCCCATGCGGGCCCCAGCCTCAGCCTACGATCATTGCAACGCATTATTATTTGCACAGGTCTGGGCGGCAGCAAGGCGCTTTTCCGAGTATCGGGCATGAAAAAGCCCGGCAGTGCCGGGCTTTAGAGCAAAACGGTGAAGAAATTCCCCGACGGGAATCAATCCTCGTCGTCGGCGCTCTCGGTCGGCGGCACAAGGCCGTCGAGACCGCGCAGCAGGTCTTCCTCGCTCATGCGATCGAACTGGACTTCGTTGTCCGAGGTCGCGGCGCTCGTGGGGCTGGCGAGCAGCGGGACGGTCTCCGGCTCCGGCTCGTCGACCTCGACATGCTTCTGCAGCGAGTGGATCAGCTCTTCCTTCAGATCCTCGGGCTTCAGCTTCTCTTCGGCGATCTCGCGGAGCGCGACGACGGGGTTCTTGTCGTTGTCGCGCGCCACCAGGATCGAAGAGCCCGAAGCGATGTTCCGAGCGCGATGAGCCGCGAGCAGGACCAGCTCGAAGCGGTTGTCGACCTTGTCGATGCAGTCTTCAACGGTAACGCGAGCCATGGCGGCTCCTTCCGATCTCGGCGATGCAGGGAGATGAATCTGCGACGGCCATACAGGCAAAGCCGCCGCGATGCAAGAATTTCGCTGGCTGAGATACAAGCCACCGGCGGCAAACGTCAACCGAGCGGCCGCCCTCCGCGGTCATTCCGGACAAGCCGCATCGCGGCGCCGATCCGGAATCCATCATAGAGCACGGCACCTTCGATGGATTCCGGGTCAAGCCCGGAATGACGGTGGATTCAGGCGCGCATCCGCCGCACCAGATCGTCGAGCGTCGGGTCAAAGCGCGCGCCCTCCTCCGCCGCGGCCTTGCCGCCCATGGCCGGCAGCTCGTGCGGCGCGAGCGCGGCGAAGCGCATGCGCATGGTCGTCGCCACGCCTTCGCCGAAGGCGATGGCCTCGCGGTTGCCGATCGAGGAGAGGAAGGCGATCGTGCTGGCGGAGGCGTCCGAGATCGCCGAGCGGATGATCTGCTGGTCGCGCTCATTGGCGAGGCGCATCGCGAAGATCGTCGAGCACTGCGACATGATCGTCGGGTCGAGTTCGCCCGGGCGCTGGGTCACGACGCCGAGATAGGCGCCGTATTTGCGGCCTTCCTTGGCGATGCGGGCGATGGCCTGGCGCGTCGGCGCGAAGCCGAGCTGAGGGTCGGACGGCACATAGCGATGCGCCTCCTCGCAGAGCACGAGCACCTCGATCGCTCCCTGGCTGGCGACCGCCAGCTCGAAAGCGAGGCGCGACAGCACGGAGGCGACCGCATTGACCACCTCGCCCGGCAGGCCGCCGAGCTGGAAGGCCGTGATCGGGCGGCCATGCATGGGAACGCGGAAGATCTGGCCGAGGATCGGCGCCATGGTCTCGTACATGTTGGCGCGGCCGAACATGAAGCGATAGCGCGGATCGGCATGGAGCGATTCCAGCCGGACCTTGAGCGAGCGCAGCGCGGCGCGGGGCCAGCGCTGCTCGTGCAGGCCGATCAATTCGTCGATGATGGCGAAGACGTCCTTGAGCCGGTAGGGCGTCGGCGCATCATGGCTCGCCTGGGCCTGCACCGGCTCCGGCCCGGCCGCGCGCGGGCCGCCGATATCGAGCGGGCGCTTCAGCAGCGAGGAACCGAGATCCCGCGCCAGATCCGGCGCGGTCGGCGTGCGGTAGCGGGTGCGCGCCGCGGCCACGACCTCGCGCAGGATGTCGGGCTCGTCGTCCAGCGCCGGACGCCCGCGGAAGACGACCTCGGCCAGCTCCTCCTGCTTGAACATCCAGAACGGCAGATCGAGCGCGTCGCCGTCGATCGTCAGCGCAAGCTCGGGAAAGGCGCTCGAATATTCGTTGTGCGGGTCGAGGACGAGCACGCGCAGGCGCGGGCGGACGGCGACGGCCTTGCGCAGCAGCAGCGCGACCGCGCTCGACTTGCCGACGCCGGTGGTGCCCAGCAGCGCGAAATGGCGGGAGAGCATGTCCTGGATGTTCACGGTCGCGGGGATGCTCGCATCCTGCGTGATCTGGCCGATCACCACGCCGCCGCGTTCGCCGAGATCATGGACCAGCGCGAGATCGCCGGTACGGATGCGGTGCGCGACGGCGCCGATCGGCGGATAGTTGGTGATACCGCTCTGGAAGCGCGTCTTGCCGTCCGAGCCCTCCAGCACCTCGCCGAGGAACTCGACCTCGATCCGGATCGGGTTCTCGGCCGTGTCGGTCCAGGCCGCCTCGACCGCATGCACGCGATAGACCAGCGCCACGATGCGGCTGCTGCCGAGATTGATCGAGATCATGCGGCCGATCGCCCAGGCGTCGCCGGCCAGCCAGCTTCCCGTCGAGACGGCGCTGAGGATCGTGGCGCGCGCGCCATCGCAGGCGATCACGCGGCCGAGCACGCGCTCCGGCGGCTGCTTCGTGTCGCGCCGGTCCGGCATGGCGTCGCTTTCGAAGATGCCCGATTTCACGGCTAGCTGCATCGCCTTCCCCGTCCCTGTCCCGACCATAAGTAGAGACGGCCCGGTTACGATTGACTTCATGGCGGCCGGCTCATGGATTCGCGGTTAGCAAACCGCAAAGCCGTTCGCTCGCCTTGGCCGTGTCGGGGCCCATCTCGCGAACCGATCAGAATTGGTGGCCCTGCCATCACATTCGCTGCATTGAGCCCAGGGGTCCGTTTCGTCTATGCACGGCGATACGAAATAAGGGGGCGGATCATGGCCGAGCGGCTGCGTCTGGGTGTGAACATCGACCATGTCGCGACGGTGCGTAACGCACGCGGCGGCGCCCTGCCCGATCCGGTGCGCGCGGCGCATCTGGCGATCAAGGCGGGGGCTGACGGCATCACCGCCCATCTGCGCGAGGACCGGCGCCATATCCGCGACGAGGACATGGCCCGATTTGCCGCGGAACTGACGAAGCCGCTCAATTTCGAGATGGCCGCCACCGACGAGATGATGGTGCTGGCGGAGCGCTTCCGGCCGCACGCGGCCTGCCTCGTGCCCGAAAAGCGCGAGGAGCGCACCACCGAGGGCGGCCTCGACGTCGTCGGCCAGCAGGCCCAGCTCGCGCCGCGCATCGCCCGGCTGAAGGCCGCCGGCTGCCGTGTCTCGCTGTTCATCGAGCCGGACGAGGCGCCGATCGCGATCGCGGCGAAGCTGGGCGCGCCCGTCGTCGAATTGCATACCGGTAGCTGGTGCCATGCCGTCGCCGATGGCGATGCCGTGAAGGCCGAGGCGGAGTTCCAGCGGCTGAAGAGCGGAGCGGCCTATGCGGCCGGGCTCGGCCTCGAGGTCCATGCCGGACACGGGCTCGACTACGCGACGGCCCGCGAGCTCGCCGCGGTGCCGGCCTTCGCGGAATTCAACATCGGCCATTTCCTGATCGGCGAGGCGATCTTCGTCGGGCTCGAAGCCGCGATCACGGCCATGCGTCAGGCCATGGACGAAGGGCGCGCGGCGATTTAAGTCGGGGTCATGATCCTCGGCATCGGCTCCGATCTCTGCGACATCACGCGCATCCAGAAGTCGCTCGACCGCTTCGGCGAGCGCTTCACCCATCGCATCTTCACTGAGGGCGAGCGGGCGAAATCCGACCGGCGCGCGACGCCGGCTGCGTCCTATGCCCGCCGCTTCGCCGCCAAGGAGGCGTGCTCCAAGGCGCTCGGCACCGGGATGCGTGCCGGTGTGTTCTGGCGCGATATGGAAGTGGTCAACTTGCCCGGCGGGCGGCCGACGATGCGGCTCACCGGCGGCGCGGCCGAGCGGCTGAAGGCGATGACGCCGGCCGATTTCGAGGCCTTCGTCCATGTCTCGCTAACCGACGATCCGCCGATGGCGCAGGCCTTCGTGGTGATCGAGGCTCGGCCGGCTGGCGGCTGAAAGCACGGCGCGCCGTCATCTTCAGCCGAACAAAAAAGGCCGGCGCTGGTGGCGCCGGCCTCATTTTGAGCCTGAAAGCTCGAGCCTGGCTTATTCGGCCGGCTGGGTGCCGCTGACGACGCCCTGCGGCTCGTCGCTCAGCCAACGATAGATCACGCCGCCGAGGATGCCGCCGAGCAGCGGCGCCACCCAGAACAGCCAAAGCTGCTGAAGGGCCCAGCCGCCGACGAACAGCGCCGGGCCGGTGCTGCGGGCCGGATTCACCGAGGTGTTCGTCACCGGGATGCTGACCAGATGGATGAGGGCGAGGCCCAGGCCGATGGCGAGCGGCGCGAAGCCGGCCGGCGCCTTGCCATGGGTCGAACCCATGATGATGAAGAGGAACATCATCGTCATCACGACCTCCATCAGGAAGGCCGAGACGAGGTTGTACTTGCCTGGCGAATGCTCGGCATAGCCGTTCGAGGCGAAGCCGCCGGCGAGATCGAAGCCAGGCGCGCCACGCGCGATGACATAAAGGAGGCCCGCGGCGACGATCGCGCCGACGACCTGCGCCACGATATAGGGGACCACCTGCCCGCCGGGGAAACGCCCGCCGGCCGCGAGGCCGACCGTCACCGCCGGGTTGAGATGGCAGCCGGAGATATGTCCGATGGCATAAGCCATCGTGACGACCGTGAGGCCGAAGGCGAGCGAAACGCCGAGCAGACCGATACCCACATTCGGAAAGCCGGCGGCAATGACGGCGCTACCGCAGCCAGCAAAAGTAAGCCAAAACGTGCCGATGGCTTCGGCGGCATATTTCTTTGCATTCATTAAAATAACCCCCGATTGAATACTCGCGAACACTGGCCTTGCGCCGGAGATTCGTCAACATCCGACCTCCGCGTCCGGAGCATGGACGCCGGCTCAACCTTGCTGCTTCTGCTGCATTGCATCATCGGCATGGCAGGCACCGCAGAAGGCCGCCGTCGCCGCGGAATCGCCATAGTGCGAGCGCCTTAACCTCGGCGAGATCGCCAGGCACGACGGGCGGATCGGCGACCCTGCACCGGGAGAGCGCATGGCGGCCCATCCCCTTGTCAGGGCAGAGGATTGCGCGGAAAAGTGGTTTCCACTTTGCGGCCCGATGCTGTAGACCGCGCGCTGGATCGCAGTCTGGATCACCGCGCGCCCCAGGGGACGCGCGGTGATCCGTATATTTTATGATCGCACCGGATGTGTCCGGAAAGTGGAGTCCGCTTTCCGGTCCGATGCTGCAGGGAGCGCCCGCGTGGCCAACGACGTCGACAGCAAAACCAAGGCGGCCAAGGAAGAAGGCGGCATCCTCGAGACGATCAAGGTGGTCGTCCAGGCCCTTCTGATCGCGCTCGTCATCCGCACCCTGCTGTTCCAGCCCTTCAACATCCCGTCCGGCTCGCTGATCCCGACATTGCTGATCGGCGATTACCTGTTCGTCTCGAAATACACCTACGGCTATTCGCGCTACTCGATTCCGTTCGGGCCTCCGGTGATGTCCGGCCGCGTCTGGGCGGCCGAGCCCAAGCGCGGCGACATCGCCGTCTTCAAGCTGCCGAGCGACAATTCGACCGATTACATCAAGCGCGTCATCGGCCTGCCCGGTGACCGCATCCAGATGATCGAAGGCATCCTCAACATCAACGGCCAGCCGGTGAAGCGCGAGCGCATCGCCGACTATGTCACGAGCGACAATTGGGGCCGCAACGTCCCGGTGATCCGCTATGTCGAGACCCTGCCCAACGGCGTGAGCCACGAGATCATCGAGCGCGAGGGCGACACCGGCACCTTCGACAACACGCAGGTCTTCACCGTGCCGCCCGGCCATTTCTTCATGATGGGCGACAACCGCGACAACTCGCTCGACTCGCGCGACCGCAGCGTCGGCTACGTGCCCTTCGAGAACCTCGTCGGGCGGGCGGAGATCATCTTCTTCTCGATCGACGAGGGCGCTTCGGCCTGGAAGATCTGGGAATGGCCCTCCACGGTTCGCTGGAACCGGATCTTCAGCACCATCAAGTGAGCAAAGCGGCTGAAGGCGGGCGCAAGGCCCCGGACACGGCGCGGCTCGAAGCCACGCTCGGACATCGTTTCAACGACAAGGCCCTGCTGGCGACGGCGCTCACCCATATGAGCGCCGAGGAATTGCGGCTGGCGAGCTATCAGCGCCTGGAATTCCTTGGCGACCGCGTGCTCGGCCTCTCGATCGCGGACATGCTGTTTCGGCGCTATCCGCAATCCGAGGAAGGCGATCTCTCGCGCCGGCTCGCCGATCTCGTGCGCAAGGAGACCTGCGCCGAGGTGGCTCAGAGCTGGAATCTCGGCCAGTTCATGCGGCTCGGCGACGGCGAGATCCTGGGCGGCGCCCGCAAGAACAAGGCGATCCTGGCGGATGCCTGCGAGGCGATCATCGGCGCGGTCTTCATCGATGGCGGCTACGAGGCGGCGCGCGCGCTGGTCGAGCGCGGCTTCGGCGAGCGGCTGATGAAGCCGGTGCGCCCCTTGCGCGACGCCAAGACCGCGCTGCAGGAATGGGCGCAAGGCAAGGGCTACCCGACGCCGACCTATAGCGAGCTCGGCCGCTCGGGGCCGGACCACGCGCCGGTTTTCATGGTCGCGGCGAAGATCACCGGGCTCGAGGACGCGGAAGCGCGCGGTCCATCGAAACGGCTGGCCGAGCAGGCCGCTGCCGAAGCTTTTCTGAAACGCGAGGGTTTGTGGAACGACAAGCCGGAGGGCGACAATGTCTGAGGCCAACCAACCCACACGCTGCGGCTTCGTCGCGCTGATCGGCGCGCCGAATGCCGGCAAGTCGACGCTGCTCAACCAGCTCGTCGGCGCCAAGGTCTCGATCGTCTCGCGCAAGGTGCAGACGACGCGCACGCAGGTGCGCGGCATCGCCCTGTCGGGGCCGACGCAGGTCATCTTCGTCGATACGCCCGGCATCTTCGCGCCCAAGCGCCGGCTCGACCGCGCCATGGTGACGAGCGCCTGGGGCGGCGCCACCGACGCCGACCTGATCGGCGTACTGATCGACGTCGCCCGCTTCGAGCATGAGGAAAACACCGCGCTGCTGGAGAAGCTCTCCGAGCTGAAGCAGCCGAAATTCCTGATCCTCAACAAGATCGACACGGTGGCGAAGGAAAAGCTGCTCGAGATCACCGCCAAGGTGAACGAGCTCGGCCAGTTCGAGGCGACCTTCATGGTCGCGGCACTGACCGGCTACGGCGTCAAGGACATCCTCGTCTGGCTGGAGAAGCGCCTTCCCCTCGGCCCCTGGCTTTACCCGGAGGACCAGATCTCGGACGCGCCGCTGCGCTTCCTCGCCGCCGAGATCACCCGCGAGAAGATCTTCGAGCGGCTGCATGACGAACTGCCCTATCGCTCGACGGTCGAGACCGAGAGCTGGCAGCAGCGGCCCGACGGCTCGGTCCGCATCGAGCAGACGATCTATGTCGAGCGCGAGGGCCAGCGGAAGATCGTGCTCGGCGAAGGCGGCCAGACCATCAAGGCGATCGGCCAGAAGGCGCGCGTCGAGATTTCCGAGGCGGCCGAGGCCAAGGTCCATCTCTTCCTGTTCGTGAAGGTGCGCGAGAACTGGAGCGACGATCCGGAGCGCTATCGCGAGATGGGGCTGGAGTTCCCCAAGGGCTGAGCCGGGCACGGGACAGCCGCCATGCGCAGCGAAAAGGACAGGATGCTCGCGGGCGAGCTCTATCGCGCCGACGATCCCGAACTGGTCGCCGATCAGCGCCGCATCAGCGCCTGGATGGAACGCTTCAACGCCACCACCGCCAGGCCGGAGGAGAGGCCCGCGCTCTTGCGCGAAGCGCTCGGGCATGTCGGGCGCGACGTCACCATCCGGCCGCCCTTCCATTGCGACTACGGCTACAACATCAGCCTCGGCGACGGCGTTTTCCTGAACTTCAACTGCGTCATCCTCGACGTGGTCGCGGTGGCGATCGGCCAGGGCACGCAGATCGGGCCGGGCGTGCAGATCCTGACGGCCGACCATCCGCGCGATCCCGGGGAGCGTGCACGGATGCTGGAATTCGGCCGGCCTGTCGGCATCGGCCGCAACGTCTGGATCGGCGGCGGCGCGATCATCCTGCCCGGCGTCACGATCGGCGACGACGCCATCATCGGCGCAGGCAGCGTGGTCACGCGCGACGTGCCGGCCGGTGCGACCGTCGCCGGCAATCCGGCGCGTCCCCTCGGCCGGAAATGAGCAGGGCATGGACGGGCGCCGGAACGATTGCCGCAAGCCCCGCCCGCTTCACCGGCAGCCCCAACGGAACGGGCCTACGCGACAGATCGCCACGCAATTGTCATATGAAACGAGGCCATTCTCCGTGAATTGACATTGTTCCAACGCGATTGGCCCCCATCTTGAATATTTGATGACATTTCAGCAGGAGTTGTTGCCATGGCCGCCTCACCGCGCATTGCGCTGTTCATCGACGGCGCCAATCTTTATGCAACCTCGAAGCAATTGGGCTTCGACATGGATTACCGCCGGTTGCTGCGCGAGTTTCAGGGACGCGGCAACCTGATCCGCGCGTTCTATTTCACCACGCTGGTGGAGAGCGAGGAGTATTCCTCCATCCGCCCGCTGGTCGACTGGCTCGATTACAACGGCTATCGCGTCATCACCAAGGCTGCCAAGGAGTTCACCGACGCGACCGGGCGCCGGCGCGTGAAGGGCAACATGGATATCGAGCTGGCGATCGAGATGCTCGAGCTCGCGCCGCATCTCGACCAGATCTACCTGTTCTCCGGCGACGGCGATTTCCGGCCGCTGGTCGAAGCCGTGCAGCGCAAGGGCGTGAAGGTCTGGGTGGTCTCGACCATCTCGACCAACCCGCCGATGGTCTCCGACGAGCTGCGCCGCCAGTGCGACGAATTCCTCGACCTCGCCCAGCTCATGCCGAAGATCGGACGCGACCCGGCCGAGCGCAGTGCCCGCAGCGGCGGCGCGCCGGGCGGGCCGGTGACGCCCGGCAATCCCGGGCTGGAGCGGCGCTACGGCATCCGCCAGGGCGACGAGCCGGTCGAGGGGTGAGTTTGGCGCGGGACCGGCGCCGCCCTACCCGCCGCTCTTCAACAACCGCTGCTTGTCGCGATTCCAGTCGCGCTCTTTCTCGGTCTCGCGCTTGTCGTGGAGCTTCTTGCCCTTGCCGAGGCCGAGCTCGACCTTCGCCCTGCCCTTGTCGTTGAAATAGACCTTGAGCGGAATCAGGGCCATGCCCTCGCGCTGGACCGCGCCCATCAGCTTGTTGATCTCCCGCCTGTGAAGCAGGAGCTTCCGCGGCCGGCGGACCTCGTGATTGAAGCGGTTCGCCTCGAGATATTCCGGAATATGGGCGTTGAACAGGAAGAGCTCCGTCCCCATCGGGCCGGCATAGCTCTCGCCGATCGTCGCCTTGCCGCCGCGTAACGACTTGATCTCGGTCCCCTGCAGGGCGATGCCCGCCTCCACGGTTTCCTTGATCTCGTAGTTGAAGCGCGCCTTGCGATTATCGGCGGCGAGCCTGTAGCGCTCTGGATCGGGCTTTTTCATGCGTTCCCGCCGAATCCATGTTCCCTGACGAGCGCCGCCATCGCCTGCGATTCCGATTCAGGATCGGCGCTCAAGCCGTTGAGAACGCCGAGCTTGTCGTCCTCGCGCCGATTCTGGCTGAGCTTGAACTTGCCGATGATCGAGGCGATCTCGACCTCGATGCCGACGATGCCGCGGGTCTGTGCCGCGATGAAGGGCTCGGGCGCGTCGGTCACGGCCCAGGGTTCGGCGCGGGGCGCCTCCTGCTGCCGCGTCAGCGATTCGAGCTGGGCGCGCAGCCAGGCCGGGTCCTCGATGGTGCGGGCGGAACCGCGCACCTGCACCGTGACGTAGTTCCAGGTCGGCACGACCTTGCCGGTCTCGCGCTTGGTCGCATACCAGGCAGGCGTGACATAGCGCTCGACGCCGGTGAAGATCACCAGCGTCTCGGCACCGGCCGCGATCGCCTTCCATTGCGCGTTGGGTCGGGCGAGATGGGCCCGCAGCACGCCGTTCTCGCCGATATCCTCATGCAGGACGAAGGGCACGGGATTGGCGATCAGGCCGCCCTCGCCCACCGTCACCAGCGTGGCGAGCGGATGCTGGCGGATGACCGCGTGCAGTTGCGCGCGGTCCTCGACCTTGAAGTGACTGGGCTCGTACATCGTTCCGGTATCCCTGGCTTCGGCCGGGGCGACCGGTCGAACACAATCCCTATTTAGGCATTCATCAGCCCGGCGAAAACCATGGCCTCGCGGATCACCTTCCCCGTCGCCGGCGTCACCGGCAGCAGCGGCAGGCGGATCTCCTCCTCGATGCGGCCGAGCAGCTTCAGGCCATGCTTGGCGCCGGCGAGGCCCGGCTCCTTGAAGGTGGCGTCATGGAGCGGCACCAGCCGGTCCTGCACCTTCAACGCCTTGGCGTAATCGCCCTTGAGCGCAGCCTCCATCAGGTCGGCGCAGAGGCGCGGCGCGACATTGGCGACCACCGAGATGCAGCCATGACCGCCGGCCGCCATATAGGCCAACGCCGTCATGTCCTCGCCCGAGAGCTGGATGAAATCCGGCCCCATGGCGTGGCGCTGCTGCGAGACGCGGGCGAGGTTGGCGGTGGCGTCCTTCACTCCGGCGATGTTCTTGAGCTCGTAGAGCCGGGCCATCGTCTCGACCGACATGTCGACCACCGAGCGCGGCGGGATGTTGTAGATGATGATCGGAATGCCGACCGCGTCGTTCACCGCCTTGAAGTGCTGGTACATGCCCTCCTGGGTGGGCTTGTTGTAATAGGGCGTGACGACGAGGAGAGCGTTGGCGCCCGCCTTCTCGGCGTGAACGGCGAGGTCGATGGCTTCCGTCGTGTTGTTGGAGCCGGCACCGGCGATGACCGGAACGCGGCCCTTGTTCTGGGCGACGACGATCTCGACGACGCGCTTGTGCTCGTCATGGGAGAGCGTCGGGCTCTCGCCGGTGGTGCCGACCGGGACGAGGCCGGTCGAGCCGCTCTCGATCTGCCAATCGACCAGCGCCCGCAGCGCAGCCTCGTCGACCTTGCCGTCTTTGAACGGCGTGACCAGAGCGGGCATCGAGCCGGTAAAGGCGGGGTGCTTGGTCATGAGGACGATCCTGAAAGGCAGAAACACGGGGTTACGGGCCGTCACACATAAACCCTCACCTCGCCAAGGCAAAGCCAACAACCCATGAAATTGCGTGGCTTCATAGTTAAGCTTTCATCAACCCGCTTCCCCGACCATCATCCGATGCCAGCACGAGGATGGAGACACGCCATGGCCTCGCCTGCCCTCCGGCGACGATTGCCGGGCGTCCTGCTGCCTCTGATGCTCTGCGCCTCCACGACCCGGGCGGGCGACGACGGCATGCTCGCCAGCCAGCAGACGCTGGCCATGATCCGCGACGTCGAGACCACCAGCTCGCTGCCGCCCTATCCCCCTGCCGCGCTCCCGGGAGACGAAACGGTCAATCTCGAGATGGTGCGCTCGGCGGTCGCGGCCTATCGCAAGGGCGCGCTGGCGGACGGCGACGCCCTCGCAGCGCGGATCGACGAGCCGGGCACCCGCGCTTTGCTGGAATGGGTCGCGATCCATGCCAATGCCGGGGTCGTGCCCTTCACGCGGATCGACGCCTTCCTGCGCGATCACCCGAACTATCCGGCCACCACCCGGTTTCGACGCCGGGCCGAGGAGGCCCTGATCGCAGAAAAGAAGAGCCCCGCCGTCATCCGCGCCTTCTTCCACGGCCGGCAGCCGGTCTCGCCCTCCGGGCGCATCGCGCTGGCGCTGGCGCTCAAGGACGAAGGCAAGAGCGACGATGCGCTCGCCCTCATCCGGCAAAGCTGGCGCAAGGACCCGTTCGGGCAGGCGCTGGAGAAGATCGTCCTGGCGCAATTCGGCGATGCCTTGACCAGGGAAGACCATCGCCTGCGCACCGAGCGCTACCTGTTCCGCCAGGACGGGCCGGCGGCGCTGCGCAGCGCCGCGCGCGTCTCGGCCGACTATGTCCCGCTGGCCCGCGCCCGCATCGCCAGCGCCGCGGCCCGGCGGCCGATCTCCGAGAAGCTGATCTCGGCCGTGCCGGCCTCGTTGCGCGGCGACATCTCCTTCGCCTTCCTGCAGGCGCAGCAGGCGCGGCGCGGCGACAAGCTCGACGATGCCGCCAAGGCCCTGACGGCCATTCCGCGCGACCCGGCGCTGCTGGGCGACGGCGATGGCTGGTGGGAGGAACGGCGCATCCTGTCGCGCAAGCTGCTCGATGCCGGCAATGCGCAGAAAGCCTATGAGGTCGCGGCGGGGCATGGCGCCGAGGACGCGCCCGAACGCATCGAAGCCGAATGGCAGGCGGGCTTCATCGCATTGCGCTTCCTGAAGAACGCCGAGGCGGCGCTGAAGCATTTCGACGCTGCCGCCACCGTGGCGGAGACGCCGATTTCGGTGGCGCGCGCCGCCTATTGGCGCGGTCGCGCCTATGAGGCGCTCGACAAGCCGGAAGAAGCGAAAGCGGCCTTCGGGAAGGCGGCCGAACAGCCCGTCGCCTATTACGGGCAGCTCGCGCGGGCCAGGCTTGGCCTCGCCGACCTGCCGCTGCGGCTCACGGCCGCCGCCGGCCTCGATACGCTACCGGGCCATCGCGGTGTGCGCCTGCTCTACAAGATCGGTGAGCGCGACCTCGCCAATCTGATGCTCGCCGATCTGGCGCAGCGCCTGCACACGGCCGCCGCGCTGGAGACGATCGCGGCCATCGCCCGCAAGGAGGCCGATGCGCGCACCCTCGTCGCCATCGGCAAATCCGCGCTGCAGCGAGGCTTCCCGCTCGACCAGGCGGCCTATCCGACCCATGGCGTGCCGGATTTCGACGTGCTGGGCGATCCGATGGAGCGCGCCATCGTCCACGCCATCGCGCGGCAGGAAAGCGCCTTCGACCCGACCGCCATGTCGCAGGCCGGCGCGCGGGGGCTGATGCAGATGATGCCGGCGACCGCCCGCGAGACGGCGCGCCGGGCCGGCCTGCCCTTCGACTGGGAGAAGCTGGGGCAGGATCCGCTCTATGCGGCGCGCATGGGCGCGGCCCATCTCAACGACCTGCTCAGGGAATGGCGCGGCTCCTACATCCTGACCTTCGCCGCCTATAATGCCGGCTCGCCCAATGTGAAGAAGTGGATCGCCGCCTATGGCGACCCGCGCGATCCGGAAGTCGATGCCGTCGACTGGGTCGAGCGCATTCCTTTCTCCGAGACGCGCAACTACGTCCAGCGCGTGATGGAGAATCTGCAGGTCTACCGGCAGCGGCTGAACCAGCGTACCGCCTATCTGATCGACTACGACTTGAAGCGGGGCGGCCGACGCGATTAGCTCGGGGGATGGACACCGGCTTCGCTTCCCGCTTCTTCACGGCTTCCGACGGGCTCAGGCTGCATGCCCGCGATTACGGCCCCCTCGCCTCGCCGGCGCTGCCGGTGATCTGCCTGCCTGGCTTCGCCCGTACCGCCGCCGATTTCCACGAGGTCGCACTCGCATTGTCGCAGGACGAGACGAAGCCGCGCCGCGTGCTCGCGCTGGATTATCGCGGGCGCGGCCTCTCGGCCTATGACGCCAACTGGAAGAACTACGACATCCGCGTCGAACTCGACGATTTGATGCAGGTGCTGGTGGTCGCCGGCATCGAGCGGGCGGCGTTCATCGGCACCTCGCGCGGCGGCCTGCTCACCATGGCGCTGGCGGCGGCGCGGCCTGCCGTCATCACGGGCGTGGTGTTCAACGATGTCGGCCCGGTCATCGATGCGCGCGGGCTGCTGCGCATCCGCGGCTATGTCGGCAAACTGCCCAAGCCGCGCAGCTTTTCGGAGGGCGCGGAGATCCTGAAGCGGCTCTCCGACCAGCAATTTCCGCTGCTGGGCGATGCCGAATGGGACTTGATGGCGCGGCGGACCTGGACCGATCGCGACGGGCCGCTGCGGCCGGACTACGACACCAACCTGATGAAGGTGCTGGAAGAGCTCGACCTCGAAGCGCCGCTGCCGGTGCTCTGGCCCTATTTCGAGGCCTTGCAGGGCGTGCCGGTTCTGGCGATCCGCGGCGCGAATTCCGACCTGCTCGCCGAGAAAACCTTGCAGGAGATGGCCGAACGCCACCCGGATTGCGAGACCCATGTGGCGCCCGGACAAGGCCATGCGCCGCTGCTCGGCAGCAAGGACATGATCCGCCGCATCGGCAAGCTTATCGCCAAGGCGGAGCGGCGGGCGGGCTAGATCGCGGCGCGTCCGGTCCGATGCGTCAGGATTTCGCCTTCGCGCGCTCGGCCTTCAGCGTCCGCGAATGCTGCGTGTCGCCGCCATGGGCGAGGATTCCGGCGTCCTCGCGCCAGTTCTCGGAAAGGCCACGGCCGGGCGCCCCTGCGAAGGCGGAGGCATAGCGCATCTCCTCGTCGCCGAGAGCGGCGATCTGGTCGAAATGCCAGATGCCGAGCCGGTTGAGATCGGCTGCGATCGCCGGTCCGATGCCCTTGATCAGCGTCAGATCGTCGGGCTTGCCATCCCGCGCCGCGGCGAGCAGATGTTCCGGCCGCCGCCCTTCGAAGCCGTCGCCTTCGAGCGCCGCGACATTGCCCTGCCCGGCCGAGCCGTCATCACGCGAGGTCTCGACGAGCCCGGCGCGGGCGCGGTCGGCGAATTCCGTGGTCTCGCCGGTGGCCAGGCGCTTCGCCTGACCGACCCAGTCCTCGCGCTCGATGCGACCGTGAAAAGCGAGATAGCCCCCGATCCATTCGACGTTCTCCGGAGTCCAGGCGGCGATCTGCTCGAAATGCCAGATGCCGAGCCCGTGCAGGCGCCCCTCGTTCTGCCGGCCGATCCCCTTGATGAGCTTGAGGTCGTCGGCCTTGCCGCCGCGCGCCTCGGCCAATGCGGCAGGCCTCTGGCCGGGCAGCGCCTCCTCGTTCTCGACGGGCGGAAGCGTCCGGCCGGCATCTGCCGGTGCCTGAACCGCGGCAATGGCGGGCTCGTTGGCCGCAACCGGCACGGCCGTCGATACGGTCGCAACCGAGGCGGTGGCCGTTTCCTTCACATCATCGTCGAGCGGGTGCAGCAGCGTGCCCGCCACGCAGCCGAGCCAATAGACCGCGACGAAGAGCAAGGCCGTTTCGAGCCACATCGCCGCCACGCCGTTGACGAGCTGCAACCAGGCCAGGGCCGCGCCGCAAAGCCAGAGCAAGGCGACGAGGCTCCAGCCACGACTCCAGAAGCGGCGCGCAGACCCGCTCTGGCTGATCCAGCCCATGACGAAGCCCAGCACGAGAGCGGCCAGGAGAAACCAGACGAACCGGCTGGCGAGATAGAGCATGGTCCCCTCCCTACTTCGCCACCGTGAACTGAACCCGGCGGTTCATCTCGCGCGCCTGGGCGGCGCCATAGGGCAACAGCGGCCGCGTGCTGCCATAGCCCTTCACCACGAGCTGGGCGGGATCGATGCCGCGCCGCGCCAGTTCGTCCCGCACGCGCTCGGCCCGCCGCATCGACAGGTCGAGATTGTCGAAGCCGCGCCATTCGCCGTCGCGATTGGCGTGGCCCTCGATGGTGACGCGCGCGCCCGGGCATTTCTTCAGAATGGACGCAGCCTCGCCGATGACGCGCTCGGTCACGGGGTCGAGATCGACCACCGCGGTGCCTTGCGCGAACAGCACCGGGTTCTGCCGGGTCAATCCGTCGAGGTCGTTCTGGCAGCTCGCCGGCGGATCGACGACGCAACCGGTCTGGCGCTGGCTGACGACGACATCCGCGGAGAAGCCGGGCGGCAGGCCCGTCGCGGCGCTGGTCTCGACCTCGCTCCTGATCAGGTCCCGGCAAGTGAGGCCCCGCAACATGACCGTCCGGTCGGTGAGCGTCGCCGAGCCGATGTCGAGCCGCAGCAGATCGGCGAGCACGGCCTTGGCGGCCTGGGCGAAGCCGTCCGGTGCCCCAGGCAGAATCACGGTCGTGTCCTCGAGCTTGCCGGCGAGCGGCGTTTCCGCGACGAGGGCGTGCAACGCCGCGCGCGTCGCCTCATCCGGCAGGTAGCCGGAGAAGGCCGCGCCACCGCGATCGGCCGAGAGCGACAGGCCATAAGGCCGGACCGTCACCGTTGCCATGGCGGACGGCAGCACGAGTCCCGCGGGGCGGGCACCGGCCAGCAAGGCCTGCAAGCCCTGCCAGCCTGCCGCATCGGCGGCTTCGCCCGCGATCGAGAGGGCATTGTCGCGGATCGAGACCGATCCGGCCTTGAGCTTCGACAGCGCCTCCAGCGCGTAGCCGGCCGAAGCGGCGAAGTCGGCGGCAGAGGAGCCGCCCGCCGCAAGCTCCATGCGGTCCTCCACTGTCGCACCGCCGAAGAGCCGTCCGGCCTGTGCGAGAAGGCTGGCTTTGGCCCCCGCATCGGGCACGGCCCCGGACAGCGTCAGCCGCTCTCCGGAAAGCCGGGCCGTCCAGGGGGCGACCGGAACCGGTTTCGCCGGCGGTGCCGGCGCTTGCGGCGCGGCAGCCGAAGCCGCGGGCGGCGCTCCGGATGGGGATGATTGCCCCCGAGTGCCGCGATCGGGTCCGGGCGCCGGAATCACATCATGCAGGACCGGGCCCGGAATCTCCGGCAAGGGCGGCATGACCGGCTCAGGGGGCGCCGGGGGGCATTCGATCGTCGCCTGCGCGACCGAGTCGGGACCGTCAAGCTGCGCGATCTGCAGCCGGAGCGCCTGGCAGGCGGCATAGTCGCTCGGGCCGAGGCCCGAAAGCTTATAGGCATCGCCATCGATCTCCGCCTTGCCGGATCTGAGCCGGGCCAGTTCCGAAGCGGCCCGCCTCACCTTGGCGAGGAAAGCGGACGGCGCGCCGACGCCCGGCAACATCCCGTCACGGATCGCGACAGGTGACGGAAAGGCCGTCTGGAAGGCTGCGAGAATCTGCCTTCGCGTCGCCTCGTCGGGAACGAAGCCTTGGATCTCGACCGCGTCGGGCGTCGCGTGGGCCGCGCTCCAGCGATAGGGCGAGATCGTCGGCGGCTCGAGACCGCAGGACACGGCGCTGAACCCGGCAACCGGGGGCTTCGTGCCGATCGCCTCCAAGGCCAGAAACGCCTCGGGGGTTGCGGCCTTGCCCTCGATGCAGAAGCGACCGTCATCCAGCGCGATCCGCCCGGTCGCCAGCCGAGGCAAGGCGGCGATCATCGCGGCGCTCATCGCCGCGAATCCCTGGGGAGCACCGAAAGCGACCGTCTGGCGATCGTCGATCCTGAGACCCGGCAAGGCCGCGCCGGCGGCGGCGACATTGGCATCCGCAACCGCGAGGTCGGGGACGAAGCCGCCGATGGTCACGACATTGGGCAAGCGACTGACGAACCAGGAATAGGGCTTCTGGGCAACGACCTGGGACAGACCGCCGAGAGCCCGGCGCACGCCGAATTCCCCGCGCAGCTGGGCCATGGCCTTCGCCGCCCCGTCTGACGACATGACCTCGCCACCGATCGTGACGTCGCGCCCCTCGACCTGCGCGGTCACCGGCCTCGCCCCCGGAGTGGCTCCCGCGCTCGCCTCCACGGCCCGCTCGGCCCGGTTGGCGACATCCCGCTGGATCGCATCGTCGAGAAGCAGATTGCCCGCGCCCCAGAGCAGCGCCAGCGGAATCACGCCCCAGAGCCAGCGCGTCGGTTGAGACATCGTTCGCCCCTCATTCCCCGCCGCCCCCGCAGCGAAGCCAGCCAGATCGCAGCCACGCATCCGCGCGGACGCAACGTCGCGATCCGTTCTTTTATCCCAACACAGGATCGTTCCGACAAGGGAATGCCACGTTTCGGGCCAAGGCTCCAGCCCATCGCCTCGATGGCATTGCAATCAAGGGGTTGGAGCCAATTCCCAAGTTATCGAATCAAGCTGGCGCAGCGCCGTCGTCACCCGCCAGGACCATGCGTCGGGCCGCTCGGCTCAATCAGTCCGGATCGGCCGGAGCCGCCAGCGACGACCATCGGCGGACAGATAGACAACAAAAAAAGCCCCGGGTTTCCCCGGGGCTTCCGACTAGGATCGCGAGAGGCGATCAGAAGTCGCGCTGGATGCGCAGGCGGCCAGCAACCGAGTCTTCCGACTTGATGCCGAGAAGCGCGCTGCGAGCGTTGCCGTTGTTCACGAGGCCGACCGGCGAACGAACATCGAGGTGCGAGTAGAGCACTTCGACGCCGATATCCAGGCCGGAGACCGGCGACCAGATCAGGTTGGCAGCGAGCAGGAACTCCTTCGGGTCAGCCGAGCGAGCGGTGACGCCGTTGAAAGCAACCGCAGCGGCGTCGAGGTACTTGAGCTTCAGCTCAGAGTACGAACCGGTGATCTCGGTGCGCAGGGTGGGGGTCCAGAAGTGGCGGAACGCCGCAACAACCGACCAGCCCTTCGAGTTCTCGACATTGCCGGTGATCGGGTTGATCGCGGCATCAGCCAGCGTCAGACCACCGATGCGGCCGAGGCCGAGGCTGCCAGCGGACCAGCCGAGGTAGCCGAGAGCGCCGTCAGCATAAGCAGCCTGCAGCCAGAAGGCGTCGCCAGCGGCGAGCATCGGCAGGTTGATCTTCACGCCGCCCTGGACGGCCCAGATCATCTCGTCGCCGTTGACAGCGTTGAGAGCCACAGCCGTGGCGTACTTACGCTGGCCGACAGCGCCGGACAGCTGAGCCGAACCCCAGCCCTGATCGACGCGCAGCGACGCGATCAGATCCGGATAGTCCTGGCCCTGAACGAAGGCCGCACCAGCGCCGCCGCCGACGAGCGGGTTGAAGGAGACGCCCGGCAGCTCGCGGCCGACGGTGCCCGAAGTGCGGTCTTCCGCCGAGATCGTGGCCGAGAAGCCCGAACCGAAGGTGGCGGTGTAGGCCAGCAGGTTGACGCGCGAGTCAGCCGTACGAACCGAAGCGAAGTTCAGGTCCGAAGCGTAGAAGTCGAAGAACGACTGAGCGCGACCAGCGGTGATCGGGCCGAACTGGACGAAGGCCAGGTCGAGCAGCGAGCCGGTGGAGGTCGACGAAGCGCCGCGGACGAAGCCCGGGACGGTCGCGCCGACGTTGAACGGGGTGACGCCGCCGGCGCCGTAGATGCCGGTGTTGTTCGTCAGCTCGTAGCGGATGAAGGTGCGCAGCGTGCCGTAGGCGGTCGCGGTGCGGACGTCGATGTTCAGACGGCCACGAGCGCGGGTGCCGTAGGCATCCTGATAGTCGCTGTAGCGGGTGCCGATAGCGTACTCGGCGCGAACGCGGCCCGAGATGCGCAGGCAGGAGTCGGTGCCCGGGATGTAGAAGAAGCCGGCACCGTAGGCGGTGCAGACGCGAACGTATTCGACCGGAGCGGCCTTCCGCGAGGGAAGGTCAGCGGCCTGAGCCCCGGCGACCGCGGCGATGCCGGCGGCGGAACCGAGGAGGAGGCTCTTGACGAGCTTCATTTGGTAACCTCCAAAAGAGTTTCGAGACCCTCGGGCTTCGGCTTGCCCCCCGCCCCAGACTTGTCGTCTGATCGCAGAACCTGCCTCTTCCCGGTCTTTCGCCCACGTCCCTGACCCAATTCAGAGGCGAAGACGAAAAACAGCGACCGGGAACGTCCCGACGCATTTCCACCATACGAAAGCGGACTTGCCGATCAACCATGATCGGACCCCAGAGGTCGCCTGGGGGGTGCTTTGGAAACTGGTGTTGCAGGCGAGCCACGCTTTGACCGCCGAAATTCACAAAGCGTTAACCAGACCAGCCCGCGAGGCCGGTGTTTTGGCGCTGCAACATGGCTTTGACGGCGAATCTCGGGGGCGAATCCCCGTATGCCGGCCGAATCCCGCGAGTCAGTATTCCCACTCGGCGCCGACGCCGACCGCAGCGCTGCCATCCGCGCCCGTCTCGGCCTGCAGCTTCAGGCGCTTGGTGACGTCGATGCCGACCGAGACGCCGCTGTCCTCCGGCTTGGCGCCGACCTTCACCCCGACCGAGACATTATCGCTGATGTAGCGCGAGGCGCCCACGGTCGGGCCGCCCTCGCCCATCTGGATGTCGAGATTGTCGACGCCCAGCGATTTGCGCAGCCGTTCGAAGGTGTCGTCTCCGCCGCCACCGGCGAACTGCGCCGCCGCCTGCGCGAGCTGAACCGCCTGGAAGGGCGAGAGCGAGCCCGAAGCCCGCGCGAAGAGCAGCCGCGACAGCACCTCGTCCTGCGGCAGTTGCGGCTCGGAGGTGAAGGCGAAGGCCGGCTGATCGGCCGGGCCGCTGACGATGATCTTGGCGGTCACGTCGGCGGCGCGGGTCTCGGCGACGAAATCAAGATCGGGAATCAGGCCGCCGGCGAAGGTCAGCCGCCCGCGGCTGAAGTCGAGACGCTGGGTCAGCACGTTGAGCCGGCCGCGGCGCAGATCGAAGCCGCCGTCGAGCGCGGGAGCCGCCAGCGTGCCGCCGACGCGAATCTCGCCGCCGAGTTCGGCGTCGATGCCGCGCCCCCGAATGAAGACGCGGCTCGGGGCCGAGACGGTGACGGCCAGCGCCGCATCGAAGGCCGGCGCGGCCCGGCCACGGCTGCCACGCGCCTTCTGCGCCTTGCGCGCGGCGGCAAGACGAGCGGCAGCGGTGCCCTTGGCATTGACGTGCTTGATGCCGTCGACCGGCCTGAGCGAAGCCGGTAGGCGATCGGGCACCGCGACATCCAGCGAGACGACGTCGATCCGTCCGCTGATGCGCGGACGCTGCGTCAGCGGGCCGGAGATCTCGAGATTGAGCCCGGCGACAGCGGTGACGAGACCGCTAGAGACGAGCTGGGCGCGATTGCCCTGGATGCGGATCGTGCCCGGGAAGCCGGCGGCGGGATCGACCTTGACCTGCCCGCTCGCCGAAATCGTGCCGCCATTGGGCGTGCTCGCTGAGGCGCTGTCGATCGTCAGGTTGTCGCCATTGGCCGCGACGCGCGCCCGCATATCGGTGAGGCGCACGCCCTGCAGCGCATCGGTGAAGCTGCCATTGGAGAGCGTGGCGCTGCCGCTGAGGCGCGGCGCCGTGGGCGTGCCCTCGGCGCGCATGTCGATGGCGACCGCGCCGGTCAGGCGCTGGCCGTTGACCGCGAGCATGGGGTTGGCGAGTGCGGCGTCGAGACGCCCCTGCGCAGCCAGAGACAGGGCACCGGCCGCATTGAGCGGGGCGGTGCCACGCAGAGTCAGGCTCGCGCCGCGGCCGGCATTGAGGGTCGCCTCGACGCTGGTGGCGTTGCCCTTGAAGGCGCCCTGCCCCGCGATCTCGACCGGCGGCAAGCCGGCCTGCTGCGTCTCCGGCGTCACCAAACGGGCGATCCGCAGGTTCCAGGGGCCGGACAGCGCATCCGGCCTGCCCTGAACCTGTGCCTGCGCGTTGAGCGTGCCCGAGAGGTTGAGGCGCGGCGCCACGATGCGCGCAGCCGAGAGAGGCACGTCGCGCGCGACGAAACGCAGGTCGAGCGTCTCGCCCGCCTTGCCGTCGAGCGTGACGCGGCCGCCATCGATCGCGAGCGCGAGCCCGGCGATCTCGACGCCCGAGGCCGGAAAGCTGAAGGTTGCGGGATTGGCGAGCGTGATGGCGCGGCCGTCGCGGCGGGCGTCGAAGGAGGCGACCTCAAGCTTCAGCGGCTCGCCCGGCACCAATCGGCCGGCACCCTTCAGGGCGAAACCGCGCGCATTGGCACTGAGCGTGAAGGCGCTGGCCTCGGGCGCGCCCTTCGAATCGAAGCGGATCGCGCTGATCGTCTCGCCGGCCGCGACGGCGCGGTCGATGGCGATAGCGGCATCGAGCATCGGACGCCCATAGAGGTCCTTCGCACCGAGGGTTGCGTCGAGCTTGTCGATCGAGACGGAAGGCCCGGCGAGCTTGGTGCCGCGCGCGGTCAGGTCGATGTTCTGGCGGCCTTCCTGGGTCGCAAGCGTGATGTCGGCATCGAGCTGGCCGCCGAGCTTGGTCAGCGCCAGCGCCGAGAGATCGTCGAGATTGCGAGCGGCGAGCGTCAGGCGGCCGGCGGCGCGGCTGGCCGGATCGAGCGTCACAGCACCGTTGAGGCGCACCGAGCCGATGGCGAGGTCGAGCTGGGAGAGGTTCCAGCCATCGTCCGGCTGGCGGTTCAGCGCGATCGTGCCGGTTGCCGGCTTGGCGTCGATCTCACCGGCGAGGGTAATGCGGGAATCGAGCGCACCCTGCAAATCCTTGACCACGGCGTCGATGGCGAGCCGCGGGATCGGCCTTGCCAGCGCGGTCGCATTGGCAACGGCGATGCGGGCGGTGGCATCGAGCTTCCTGAGCGGGCCGGTGATCTGCGCATTGACGTCACCTCGGCCGGAGAGGCGTGGATCGGCGCGCTTGAGGTCCGGCAGGGCGAGCGCGAGCTTGAGGTCCGAGGCATTCTGTCCGAGCGCCCCGTCGGCGGTGAAGCTTGCATGCTGGCCCGCCACCTTGAGCCCGGAGACGGTGTAGTCGCCGGCAAGCGCGTTGACCTTGCCGGCGAGCGTGAGGCTGCCGGCGAGCAGCCGGTCGATAACGGCCTCGCCGGTGGCGAGGCGCTCGGCCTTGCCGCTTAGCGTTGCGGCATAGCTGCTGAGCTTGGGCGTGGCGTCGAGCTCGGCGGCGATCTCGGCCCTGCCTCCGAGCGGGCGCCGGGCGAGGCCGCTCAGCCGGGCGAGATCGGGCAACACCGCCTTGAGCTGGCCGAGAACGCGGGCCTGACCGAGCTTGCCCTTGTAATCCAGCTCGATGCCGGAGAGCGCCAGGCGCAGCGTCTCGAAATCGGCGGTGGCGTCATCATTGCCGGTGCCGCGCAAGGTGAAGGTCACCTTGTCGCCGACGGCCTTGGCCAAAGCCTGATCCGTCAGGGCGATGCCGCTCGCCTCTCCGTCGCTGGTCAGCGCGATGCGGCTGCCGGGCTCGCCGATCGTGCCGCTCGGCGTGGCGTTGAAGGTCAGCCCCACCTTGCCGAAGCGGCCCGCCGGCAGCTTCGCGTCCTCGGCGTCCAGCTTGGCGGCAACGATCGGGCCGGCGACGGGGCCGCGGATCGTCGCGTCGAAGGCGAGCTTGCCGATCTCGGCGCCGGAGGCCACGGTGCGGCCCTCCGCATTGGGGCGTGCGGCGGCAGTGACGCGCAGGTCGAGCGTCCTGTCGGCGTTGTAGCGGCCGAGCACATCGAGCCGCGCCAGTGCGGAGACGAGCGCGAGGTTGCGGATGTCGACGCCGCCGCCATCGGCGAAGCCGACCGCGCCGTCGAGCCGGGTGGAGCCCGCGAAGACCGGCGCCACCGGCGCCGGCATCAGCCCCTCGATGCGGGCATCGAGCGCGAGCGCAAGCTGCCGCTCCGCACCGGCGCGGTTGAGCGTCGCCGAGCCGTCCGCGCCAATGGTCGGCCCGGCCGTGAAGGTCAGGTTCGAACGGAAGGAATCGAGTGGTCCGTCGCCGTTCAGGTCGAGCTTGACCGGCGGCTCCCCCGGCAGCCCAGCCGCCTTCGAGATCAGGCCGCCGGCCGGCTCGTCGAGCTTGGCTGCCAGCCTCAGCCGCGTGCTTTCCGGCACGAAGGACAGGTCGACATTGAAGTTCCCGCCCATATCGAGCCGCCGCGCCTCGAATTTGAGGTCGAGACCCTCATTGGGGGGACCGAGCCGCGCGGCACCGGTCGCGCCAAGCCGTGCCGCCGCACCGATGACCGGCTCGCCGAGCACGAGTTCGTTGAGCTGGAAGGCGCGCAGGATCACCTTGAGCGGCAATTCCGGCAGGATCGGCCCGTCATTCGCGGGGACCGTCCCGGCGGGCGGCGGCGCCGGCCGGCGCAGGATCTCGAGCTTGCCGATCTCCAGCCGGTCGACATCGAGCCGGCGCAGCAGCAGCGCGCTGCGGGTCCAGACCAGACGGACGCGGTCGAGCCTGAGCCAGACGCCGTCGCGATCCGAGAGCGCGATGTCGCGGATCTCGACATCGGAGGACAGCGCGCCGTTGACCTCGCCAATCGAGACCTGGCTGGTGTCGCTGGAGAGCGCCTTCGAGATCAGGTCTGCGACGACACCGCGATCGGTCTGGGCATTCTGGGCGAAGCCGCCGAAATGAGCCGAGGCGAGAAGGCCGACCGTCAGCAGCAGGGCGAAGAGCGCCAGAGACATTCCACGCTTCTTCGCAGCACGGAATGTCTCCGGGTTTCTGCTGGCGCGCATTTTCTTCACGCGAAACGGTGCCCACTTCGCTTGAAAATGCTTCACCCACGGAAAGCTCAGGAGGCGGCGCATCAGAAGGCCTGCCCGATGCTGACATAGAGCGCGACGGGCTTGTCGCCCTTGCGCGGATTGAGGGGCGCCGCGACATCGACGCGGATCGGCCCGATCGAGGTATAGTAGCGAAAGCCGAGGCCGGCGGCCATCTGCAGCTTCTGCTTGCCGTCGGGCAGGCTCGATTCGAAGGCAGTGCCGGCATCGAAGAACGGCACGATGCCGATGGTCTCGGTGATCTTGATGCGGGCTTCCGCCGACAATTCGAGCAGGCTGCGCCCACCGGTGAGCTGTCCGAACGGCCCGAGTGGCGAAAGCGAACGATAGGCGTAACCGCGCACCGAACCGCCGCCGCCGGCATAGAAGCGCCGCGTCGCCGGGATCTCGTCGAGGCTCGCGCCCGAAATCGAGCCGAAGCCGACGCGACCGGCCAGGACATAGCGCGCATCCTCGTCGAGCGCGTAATAGCCGGAGATAGCGGCCTTGGCTTGATAGATGCCGACCGTCGAGCCGAGGAAGGTCGGATAGGGCGTGAAGGACGCCGTGGCGCGGATGCCGCGCGTCGGGTCGAGCAGGCTGTCGGTCGAATCGTAGTTCACCGAAAGCGGCAGGCCGACCAGCGTGTAGTCGACCTGGCCCAGCACATCGCTGGTCTGGCCGCGTTCCACCTCCAGCCCGGCCTGCACCGAGAAGGTGTCGCTGAAACGGTAGCGGATCGCCGTGGTGGCGTTGGCGTAGCGGGCGGTGTAGCCGCCATACCGATTGGTGCCTACGCGCTCGCGGGTAGCGACGCCGTCGAGCAGCCAGTCGTAGCGGCTGCCGTCCAGCGCCGGCTTCATGAAGCTGAAGGCGAAGCGGCCGCCGAGGTCCGAGCGCTCGAAATCACCGAATCTCTGGATCTTGGTGCCGTCGATGCGCGGGGCGAAGAAGACGCTGGATTCCAGCCGCAGACGCTCGGCCCCGCCGAACAGGTTGCGATGCTCCCAATAAACCTTCACCGCCGGGCCATCGATCGTCGAATAACGGGCGGAGAAGCCGAGAAGCCGCTTGGGACGCTCCGTCACCTCGACGAAGATCGGAAGGTTGCCGGCCCCGTCGAGCTTGTCCGCCTCCCGGATGCGCACCGAGGCGACGGCGGGGATCTTCGCGATCGACTTGCGCGTGTCGGCCAGCGCCTTGGGCGAATAGGGATCGCCCGGCTCGAGATAGATGAAGGAGCGCACGACCTCGGGCGGGATCTCGTCGGTCTGGCCCACGGTGATGTCGCCGAAACCGGCGAGCGGGCCGGGATCGAGCACATAGGTCACGTCCATGATGCCGGCGGCATGATCGACCACCGGTCGCAGCTCCACCACCTTGGCGAGCGGATGCGACTGCGCGCGCATATAGTCGATGAGCCCGGCCTGCGCGGCACGCAGGGAGGCGGCCGTCGCCGGCTCGCCCGCCTTCAGCTTGGAGACCTTGAGGGGATCGGCGATCGCGGCCGAGCCGGCCCTGTCTCGTTCGACGATGTCGATCTTGCGGAAGCCGAAGACCTTGCCAGGACGAACCCTGACGGTGATCGGCACGGCGTCGCGGTTGCGGTGGGCTTCCAGCGCACGGATGAGCGGCGCGCCCGGCTCGGCCCCAACCGCCAGCGGCACGCCATCGACGACGAGGGCGACATCAGCGTTGAAATAGCCCTGCGACCAGAGCGCATCGACGAGCGGATTGAGATCGGCCGCCATGCGGCGCGACAAGGTCTCGCCATCGGGCGGCGCGTCCTGCCGCAGGCGATAGAGCAAGGAGGCGTCCTGCAGGGTGCGCGTCAGCGCCTTGGCGTCGTCGGCCTCGCCGAGGTCGAAGTCGAGCTTGTAGGGCAGCGTCGCGGCACTGGGAGCCGGCGGCTCGTCCTTCCTGGTGAAGAGGCCGAAGACATCCAGCGAGGAGAGATCGAAAGCTTTGGCAGGATCAGCCTGCAAGCCGACGAGCGCCGCAAACGCATAACCGCCGCCCAATGCCACCGTCTGGCTCGCCCTTCGCCAGAACCGCATCCGTCCTCCAAGCAACCCCCGGCCGCAACATCAAAAACTATTCGATGAGCATGGCCATCATAGAGACGGGATGGCCATGCGCAATGCTGAAGGACTCGACGCTTTCCTCTAACGAAGCGTAAACGCTACGCTCGCGAGCGGGCTGAGCTTGGTGACGACCTCGCCCTTGCCCGGCGAGAGCACGCCGCCGCAGAGGCTGCCGGTGGTGACGAGCTGGCCGGCGCGCAGGGGCCCGAGCCCCTCCTCCTTCCGGTTGGCCCAGGCCAGGAACGGCGTCATCGGATCGCCGTTTCCATGGACCGCCGGCTGGTCGTAGATCGTCACGCCATTGAGCGAGATGAAGCAGCCGAGCCCGGTCAGGTCGTCCAGCACCTTCATGTCGAGGTCCGACCCGACGAAGTAACCGCCATGGCCCATCGCATCGGTGAGCCAGAGCGGCATGGCGACGTTGCCCGACCAGTTGGCGAGGCGGCTCTCGACGATCTCGATGCCGAGGAAGGCCTTGTCGCAGCAGGCCAGCAGCTCCGCCCGCGACCAGGGCTGGCCGGGACGCAAGGGCACGTCGCGCGAGAGGCGCAGGCCCAGCTCGATCTCGACGCGCAGCTCGGCGCCGATCGCGCCCTCATAGACCTCTCCGGGGGCGAGCCAGGGGCCCGGCATCAGCCCGCCGATCGGCGTGCCGTCCGGGGCGATGGCGACCTTCCAGCCGAGATCCTCGAAACCCGCGCCGCGGCTGACCGCACGCGCGATGGCGAGGCCCTCCGCCAGCGAGGCCGGCACGGGCAGGCTCGCGGTCTCGATCAGCGAGCGCTCGCGGCGGGCGGTCAGAAGCGCATCGCGGATGGTTTCGGCAGTGGTCGGCATGGGGATCCCCTTCCCTTTCGCGCACGCCCATCACGGCAGCGACGCGCAGTTCTGCTATCGCAGCCCGGCGAGAGGAACAAGCGCGCCCCGGCAACCCGCCCATGCAGGCGGAACCTCGCGCGCGCTGCGTCGTTGCCCTGCCATGACCCGTACACGCCGCGCCTTTCTCGCGGGCCTTGCGCCTGCGCTCGCAACGCTAGCCGTCGCTCCGGTCGCGCTGGCCAAACCGTCCCCGCAAGACCTCGTCAATCAGGTGGCCGTCGCCAACATGTTCTGCATCGAGTCGGCGACGCTGGCGCTGAAGCAGAGCGCTTCGCCGGCGATCAAGGACTACGCCCATCGCCTCGCCGACGACCATGCGACGATCGCGAGCAGCCTGAGACGGATCATCGCGCGCCGCTCCGACATCGCCTTGCCCGACCGCCCCGACACGCGCCATCTCGACTTGCTGCGCGACCTCGGCGCCTTGCAGGGCGGCGATTTCGACAACGCCTATGTCGAGGCGCAGCGCGGCACCCACCACACGCTCGCGCTGCTGCTCGAAGCCTATGCCCGCGACGGCGAGGATCCCGAGCTCAAGGCTTTCGCGGCCGACGCCTTCCCCCGCTTCAAGGCGCTCGAGCAGAAGGCGCAGGAATTGCCGCTGTCGCCCTGAGCGATGGCATGGCCTCCAGCTACTCGACCTTCGGCGGCTTTGACAGCGGCGCCCGCGCCTGTCGGGATAGCGCCCGATCCACCAAAGCGGAGCCGCAGGCCCATGAAGATTCGCGCCGCCGTCCTGAACGAGAGCCCGGTTGCGGCGCCCTACGCACAAAGCCGCCCGCTCAGGATCGAGGAGCTCGACCTCGCCCCGCCCGGACGCGACGAGGTGCTGGTGAGGGTTCGGGCGGCGGGGCTCTGCCATTCCGACCTCTCCGTCATCGACGGCAACCGGCCCCGCCCCGTGCCGATGGTGCTCGGCCATGAGGCGGCGGGAGAGGTTGTCGAGGCCGGAGAAGGCGTCGATGACCTCAAACCCGGCGATCGGGTGGTGATGGTGTTCGTGCCCTCCTGCGGGCATTGCGCGCCCTGCGCGGAGGGGCGCCCCGCCCTCTGCGAGCCCGGCAACGCCGCCAATGGGCGCGGCGAGATGCTCGGCGGCGGGCGTCGGCTCTCGGCTCATGGCCAGCCGGTGCATCACCATATCGGCGTTTCCGCCTTTGCCGAGCACGCCGTGATCTCACGCCGTTCGCTGGTGAAAATCGAAGCGGATATTCCCCATGAGATCGCGGCGCTGTTCGGCTGCGCCGTGCTGACGGGCGTTGGCGCGGCGGTGAACACGGCGCGGATCAAGGCCGGCGAGACGGTGGCGGTGGTCGGGCTCGGCGGCGTCGGCCTCTCGGCCCTGCTCGGGGCGATCGCCTGCGGCGCCTCGCGGGTGGTCGCCGTCGATCTCGCGCAGGACAAGCTCGATCTGGCGCTGGCGCTGGGTGCGACCGATGCCTTCAGGGCCGATGCGCCGGATGTGATCGAAGCGATCAGGCAGGCGACGAAGGGCGGCGTCGATCATGGGCTGGAGATGGCCGGGTCGGTGAAGGCGCTCGACCTCGCCTACCAGATCACCCGGCGCGGCGGCACGACCACGACCGCCGGCCTCGCCAACCCAGCCCATACGCTCGCGCTCTCGCCGGTGAGGCTGGTTGCGGAGGAGCGCACGCTGAAGGGCTCCTATGTCGGCTCCTGCGTGCCCTCGCGCGACATCCCGCGCTTCATCGAACTCTATCAGCGCGGGCGGCTGGCCGTGGACAAGCTCTGGACCAGCTCCGGCAGCCTCGACGAGATCAACGAGGGGTTCGACGCGCTGAACGAAGGCCGGACGATCCGGCATATCGTCAGGATGTGACAGGCCATTGCAGGGCCGTCATTCTCGGGCCGCGCCCTGCGCGGACCCGAGAATCTCATGACCAGAACGCGCTGGTTTCCGAGATGCTCGGGTCAAGCCCGAGCATCTCGGACAGAGCGATCACCCGTGCTTGTGCACGATGGTCTTGGTCACCGCGAACTCCTCCAGCGCGATAAAACCCTTCTCGCGGCCATGGCCACTCTTGCCGGTGCCGCCGAAGGGAAGTTCGATGCCGCCGCCGGCGCCATAGCCGTTGATGAAGACCTGGCCGGCGCGGACGCGCTTGGAGACGCGCTGCTGGCGCCCGCCATCCTTCGTCCAGACCGCGGCGACGAGGCCGTAATCGGTGCCGTTGGCGGCCTTGATCGCGTCCTCCTCGTCCTCGAAGGGGAAGGCGGCCAAGACCGGCCCGAAGACCTCCTCCTGCTCCAGCCGGTTACCGCGCGGCACCGGGCCGAACAGCGTCGGTGTGACATAGAAGCCGCCATTCGGCACACCCTGCGCGATCTGGCCCTGCGCGATCACCGGGATGCCGGCCTCGCGCGTCTGGTCGATGAAGCTCTGGACGCGGCCGCGCTGCTTCGCGTTGATCACCGGGCCGCAATCGAGGTCCATCTCCGGGGTACCGGCCCGCAGCTTGGAGAATTCCTTGGCGACGGCCGAGACGACGTCGTCATAGATCGACTTCTGGACGAGCAGGCGGCTGCCGGCCGAGCAGGTCTGCCCGGTGTTCTGGACGATGGCCTTGCAGGCGAGCGGCACGAGCGCGTCGAGATCGGCATCCTCGAAGACGATCTGGGGCGACTTGCCGCCGAGCTCCAGCGTGCAGGGAATCAGATGCTCGGCGCAGGCGTGCTGCACCATCTTGCCGACCTCGGGCGAGCCGGTGAAGGACATGAAGTTGATGCCGGGATGGGCGGAGAGGGCAGCGCCCGCCTCATGGCCGCGGCCGGCGACGATGTTGATCGCGCCATCGGGGAAGCCGACCTCGCTTGCCAGTTCCGCAAGACGGAAGGCGGTGGCGCAGGCGTCCTCGGCCGGTTTCAGCACCACCGCATTGCCCATGGCGAGCGAAGCGGTGAGCGAGCGGCCGATCATCTGCGCCGGATAGTTCCAGGGCAGGATATGGCCGGTGACACCATGCGGCTCGTGGATGACGCTGACGCTGTACCCGTTGAGGAAGGGGATGACGTGGCCATGCACCTTGTCGGCCGCGCCGCCATAGAATTCGAAATAGCGGATGGTGGCGTCGATATCGGCGCGGGCCTGGCTCATCGGCTTGCCGGTGTCGCGGGCTTCCAGCTTCGCCAGCTCGTCGAAATGATCCTGCACCTTGAAGGCGAGCTTCGAAATCAGGCGTCCACGCTCGGCCGCCGTCAGCCTGCCCCAGGCGCCGTCGAAGGCGGCCCGCGCTGCCGTCACGGCCGCGTCGATATCGGCGGCGTTGCCGCAGGCGATGCGGGCGAATTCCTCGCCGTTGGCGGGGTCGAGCTTGGCGAGGGTTTCGCCTGTCTGGCCAGCGACATAGCGGCCATTGATGAAATGTCGATTCATGGTGGCTCCCGATCGCTCCGGGCGGTTCATGCGGTCCGGGCGGATTCGCGGCGCAAGCTGGCGCCTTGGGCGTGAATTCACAAGATGCTCTTGCGTCGGGGGCCCTCGCAGCCGGCGCAGAGCCGGCGTCTCCACCCAGGTGTCACGCGCCTGCCGCAATGCTAGCTTCGTTAGGCGCTGCGCACGGAGGAGTCGGGCATGTCACGGGATCGTCGTTTCAATCGTCGCGAAACGCTGAAGGGCGGAGCCACCTTGGCCGCCGCCGCCGCCATGCCTTCGGCGCTGAAGGCGCAGGCACCGGCATCGAGCCCCGCACGCCTCAAGCTCAGGGTGCTGGAAACGACGGATCTGCACGTCAATGTCGTGCCTTACGACTATTTCCGCGACGGGCCGGACGACACGGTCGGCCTCGCCAAGACGGCGAACCTGATCAAGGCGGCGCAGGCCGATGTGAAGAACAGCCTGCTCTTCGACAATGGCGACTTCCTGCAAGGCTCCTCGCTCGGCGACTATGTCGCCTACAAGAAGGGGCTCAAGGCCGGCGAAACGCATCCGATCGTCGCGGCGATGAACGCCCTGCCCTATCTCTGCGGCACGCTCGGCAACCACGAGTTCAATTACGGGCTCGAATTCCTCGACCATGGCCTCGCCAAGGCCGAGTTCCCGATCGTCTGCGCCAATGTCGAGCGCGCCGGCGGCGGTTCGCTGGTCGATGCCTGGCGGCTGTTCGAGCAGAGCTTCGAGGACGAGGCCGGCCATCGCCATGTCCTGCAGATCGGCGTGATCGGCTTCGTGCCGCCGCAGATCATGCAGTGGGACAAGGGCAATCTCGACGGCAAGCTTGTCGCCTTCGACATCGTCGAGGCCGCCCAGAAGCACATGCCGGACCTGCTCGACGCCGCGCCCGACCTCGTCATCGCGCTCTGCCATTCCGGCATCGCCGGCGGCGAGCGGCGCGGTATGGAGGAGAACGCTGCGCTGCATTTGTCCAAGATCGAGGGCATCGACGTCATCCTCACCGGCCACCAGCATCTCGTCTTCCCTGGCGGCAAGGCCTTCGACGGCATTCCCGGCGTCGACAACGTCAAGGGTGCGCTCAACGGCAAGCCCGCCTGCCAGCCCGGCTTCTGGGGCTCGCATCTCGGCATCATCGACCTCGATCTGGAGAAGAAGGGCGAGCGCTGGCGCATCGCCGATTTCAAGGTCGAGCCGAAGCCGATCTACGAGCGCACGCCCGAGCGCAAGATCGTGCCGAAGGCCAGCGCTGAGCCCGCCATTCTCGCCGCGGTGAAGGCCGACCACGAGGCGACGCTGATCTATATGCGCGAGCCGGTGGGCTCGACCGCCTCGCCGATCAACTCCTTCTTCGCGCTGGTCGCCGACGATCCCTCGATCCAGATCGTCTCCGAGGCGCAGATCGCCTATGCCAAGCCGCTGATGGCGCAGACGCAGTGGAAGGACCTGCCGATCCTCTCCGCCGCGGCGCCGTTCAAGGTCGGCGGCCGCTCGGGGCCCGGCTTCTTCACCGACATCCCCGCCGGGCCGCTGGCGCTGAAGAACGTGGCGGACATCTATCTCTATCCGAACACGGTGCAGATCGTGAAAGTCACGGGCGCCGAGGTCAGGGAGTGGCTGGAGCGCTCGGCCGGCATCTTCAACCGGATCGACCCGGCGAAGACGGAGGAGCAGCCCCTGATCAATCAGGGCTTCCCCTCCTTCAACTTCGACGTCATCGACGGCGTGACCTACCGGATCGATGTCACGCAGGCCTCGCGCTATGACGGCGACGGCAAGCTCGTGGCGCCCGAGGCGCACCGCATCGTCGATCTCGCCTTCAACGGCAAGCCGATCGACGAGAAGGCGCAGTTCCTCGTCGTCACCAACAATTACCGCGCCTCGGGCGGCGGCAATTTTCCGGGAACGAAGACCACGGTGGTGCTGGAGGCGCCGGACCTCAACCGCGACGTCATCGTCCGCTATCTCGTCGAGAAGAAGGCGATCGAACCCAAGGCCGATGGAAACTGGGCGCTGGCGCCGCTGCCGCCGCATGTCAACGTGACCTTCGTCACCTCCCCCGCCGCGGCCGGGAAGCTGCCGGCGACGCTCAAGGCGCAGCCGGCCGGCGATGGCGGCGAAGGTTTCGCCAAGTATCGATTGCTGTCGTAATCGGCCGCGAAATTCCGAAGACCTCTAAGAAATCGGCCGCGCGGCACACCGTTCATTAAGATCTCTCTCCCGAAGATGCCCTTGCCTTGCGTCATCGCAAAACAGGCTTAGGGCGGACATGATGGCGGAAGCTCGCGAAAACGAGCGCGCGATGAAGTCGGAATTGGTCGCCGCGCTCTACGGGACGCCGGGCACGATCACGACGGGCGCCATCATGGTGGCAGCCGTCATGGCCGCCGCCGCCGTTCTGACCGGCGGCGACCGCGTGTTCGGGCTGATGACGGCCGCGATGCTCGCCATCGGCGCGTTCCGCCAGATCGCGCATCGCCGCTTCATGCGGGTCGATCTTCCCAAGGCCAGCGACGCCGAGATCGACCGCCTCGAAAGGCTCGCGATGTTCGGCGCCTGGTCGACGGCAGCGCTGGTCTCCAGCTTCGGCTCCTATGCGGTGCTGAAATACACCTACCAGCCCGTGGCCGTGCTCGCGATCGCCCAGACGATCGGCTATCTCGCCGGCGTCTCCGGCCGTAACAGCTCGCGCCCGCTCATCACCCGCGTCCAGATCCTGATCGCCGCGGTCCCCTTCCTGCTCGCGCTCGCCTCGACCGGCGATGCCGCCTATGTCGTGATCGGGCTCACCGTCGCGCTGACGACGGTGCTGACCTTCTCCAGCGCCCAGGTCATCCACCGGATGTTCGTCGCCCGGCTGCGCACGATGCGCGAGCTGGAGACCCTTGCCGTCAACGACACGATCACCAGCCTCTACAATCGCCGCGGCTTCATGCGGGAGATCCGAGCCATCGCCTCGGCCGGGCAGCCGGTGACGCTGATCTCGATCGATATCGACCGCTTCAAGGGCATCAATGACAGCTTCGGCCACGATGTCGGCGACGCGCTGCTGCAGTCCTTCGGCGACATGCTGAGCGCGGAGCTCCGGCGGGGCGACATCGCCGCGCGCACCGGCGGCGACGAATTCATGGTCGCGACCTCGCGCGACGCGCCCGAAGCCGCGACCTTCGCCCGTCGCCTGGTGATGCTGCTCGGCAGCCAGCGCGTCCTGGCCGGGCGGCACGTCACGGCGACCGCCAGCATCGGCATCGCGCCGGCCGGCTGCGCGTCCTCGATCGACGAGGCACTGAAATGCGTCGACATCGCGCTCTATCGCGCCAAGCTCGAAGGGCGGAATCGCTTCGCGGTCTACACCGAGGCGATCCAGGACGAGCACGAAGACGGCCGGGCGATCGAGGCGGAGCTGCGCGAAGGCATCCGGCGCGGCGAGTTCTCGCTCGAATTCCAGCCGATCTACAATCCCCGCTCGGGCACGGCGACAATGGCCGAGACGCTGCTGCGCTGGAACCATCCGCGCCGGGGTATGGTCAGCCCCGAGATCTTCATCCCGCTGGCGGAGCGCACCGGCCTCATCACCGTGCTCGGCGCCTGGGTGCTCGACCAGGCGATCCGCACCGCGCTGACCTGGCCGCGCAGCGTCGGCGTCAGCGTCAACGTCTCGGCCCGGCAGTTCGACCGCGGGCATGATCTGGTCGGGCTCGTCGCGGCGCTGCTGCGCCTCCATGGGCTCGAGCCGCACCGGCTGACGATCGAGATCACGGAGAGCTCGCTGATCGCGGATGCCGAGCATGTCACCGCGCGGCTCGTCGCTCTGCGCGCGCTCGGCGTGCGAATCGCGCTCGACGATTTCGGCACCGGCTATTCCTCGCTCAGCTACCTCGCCCATCTGCCGATCGACACGATCAAGATCGACCAGGCCTTCACGCAGGAGCTCGGCTCGTCGCGCAAGGCCGAATATCTGATGAACGCCATCACGCAGCTCGCGCACGACCTCAAGCTGCGCCTGATCGTCGAAGGCGTGGAGACGCAGGAGCAGCTTGCGATCATCCAGAAGCATGCGACCCACGGGATCCAGGGCTTTGTTTTCGCGCGCCCGATGACAGCGGAGAAATTGCTGCCCATGATCGGCAACCGGGTGGCGACGGGGCGTACGAAGTCGGCACGACCCGGAGGCGGCCCCCGCAAGGGCGACCGCTTCAGCGAAGTCGCGTAGTCGCGCCCCCCGCACGCATCCGCGCGAGCCGGAGGCCTTCAATGCAGCGCCCGAACTATCCGAGCGGGAAGGACCTGCTGAGTGCCGACGCAGTCTCGCGCTTCGACCTCGACGACATCTTCGAGCGTGCCGAGCGGCATCTGCGGGAGGAAGAGCAGGAGAAGGCTGGCATCCTGCCGGAGCAGCCGCCGGTCTATCGCCGACGGCCCAAGGTCATCGCGACCCTGTTCGACCAGCGCAGCACGCGCACGCGACTCGGCTTCCAGTCGGCGGCGGCCCGGCTCGGCCACCAGTCGATCGACGCCTACGACACCGACCGCAGCCGCCTGGGAACCAGCACCGGCGAATCGATCGAGGACCACGTCCACACCGTCGAGCTCTACAGCGACCTCTTGGTCGTGCGCTCGCATCTGGAGGACATGCCCTACCGCGTCTCGCGGTTGAGCTACCTGCCGGTGATCAATGCCGGCAATGGCGCGGACGAGCATCCGAGCCAGGCGCTGATCGACCTCTTCGCCATCCGCCAGATGCGCGGCGAGATCGAGAAGCTCACGATCGCGCTCTCCAGCGACACGCGCGCCCGCTTCGCGATCTCCTTCGTCAAGATGCTGCGCCTGACGCCGCCGAAGCGCTTCACCCTGTGCTGCCTGCCCGACGTGCCGATCAACCCGGCGATGCGCGAGGCGATGACGGTTCTCGCCGGGCTCGGCACCGAGATCGGCATCGTGCACGACGTGCGCCAGACGCTCGGCCACGACATTCTCAGCATCCAGATGCAGGATATGAGCAAATTCGCCCATGCCTCGCTCGGCAACGAGGCGGTCGACAAGGAGAAGGAGACCGAGCCCTTCACCATCACGGCGCAGAAGATTCTGGAGGCGCGCTCCGACACGCTGATCCTCAATCCGCTGCCGCGCTTCTCGGAGCTCGACACCTCCTGCGACAGCCTGCCCAATGCCGGCTATTTCCGGCAGGTCCAGCTTTCGGTGCCGATGCGGATGGCGATCCTGGAGCGGATGCTGCTCGGCATCCCCTGGACCGGCCAGGCGGCGGCCGCGAGCGGATCGCCCGCGGCGCCCTGACCGGGCGCCTGCTAGAGCATTTCCGCGTTTCTGCGAATCACGAAAATGCTCTAGCTCTTTGTTTTATCGCATTTTCTTCACGCGAACCGGTTTCCACTTCGCTCGAAAATGCTCTGGCCGTCAGCGCGCGATCTCGAAGACCACGCTGACCTGCGTCTGGTAGCTGTTCTCGCCACTCGCCAGCGGCACCGCCATATCGGCCGCGGCCTTGCGCATCGGGGCCGCATAGGCGATCGGCCGCGGCGGCGCGGCATTCTCCTCGATGGAGAGGATCGGACCGAGCTTCACGCCTGCCGCCTCGGCCAAGGTGCGGGCCTTGTCCATCGCATCCGCGACGGCACGCTTGCGCGCCTCGGTCAGCGTCGCCTTGAGGTCTTCCTTGACGAAGGTGATACCGCCGCCCTGGTTGACGCCGAGGCCGACGACCTTGTCGATGATGGCGCCGGCCTCAGCCAGCTTGCGGATGCGGACGGTGACCTCGTTGCTGACGGCATAGCCAACGATCTTCGGCTCCTGCGGCTTGTCGCGCGCGGGCTGCGCGTAGCGCGGCTGGATGTCGAGCCGCGAGGTCTGGATATCGCGCTCCGCAATGCCGGCGGCCTTGAGGGCGTCGAGCACCTCCTTCATCGCCGTGCTGTTGGCGTTGAGCGCCTCGCGAGCCGTAGCGGCCTCACGCAGCACGCTCAGCGTCACCACCGCCATGTCCGGCACGACGGAAGCCTCGCCCTCGCCGACGACGCTGATGCGCGGCGGCTGGCGGCCGCCTGCGGCGTCCTGGGCCATCGCAGGCGCGACAGGCAGCATGGCGGCGGCGAAGAGAGCAGCTCCGGCAAGCGCGGGGGCGAAGAGGCTGGACATCGAAACTCCTGCTGATCATCGGCCGGGATCGGCCATATCGCATCCAAATCGGTCGATCATGTCGAAATTATCACGATTCCGCGCGGCATCCTGGCCGTGCACGCGGGACATCGATCATGGACGAGATTTAACTTTCGCGGGAAAGGCACAGCCCATAGATTAGAATTACTATAATCTATGGAGCTCCGTCATGGCCAACCCCTCCTCCCGGCCTGCAGCCACCTCCTTCTACGACGTGGTGTCCCGCAGGCTGCACTGGGGCATGGCCGTGCTGATCCTGGCGGCCTTCGCCCTGGGGCTGACCGTCGATGTCTTTCCGAAAAGCTGGGAGCACGCGGTGGTCGAAACCCACAAGGTGATCGGCATCGCGATCCTGCTCCTGCTGCTCATCCGCTTCGGATGGCGGCTGAGCCATCGCGCACCGGCTCCGCTGGAAAGCTCGGCCGCGCTGGCCCTGGCGGCGCGAGCCGGCCACGTCTTTCTCTATGTCCTGATGCTGCTCGTGCCGGTGATCGGGCTGGTCTATGCGATCCGGCGCGGACAAGGCATCGACTTCGGCCTGTTCGCCCTGCCGCCCTTCCAGGCGCCGGAAGCGCGTGCCGTCACGCGCCCGATCCGGGAATGGCATGAATGGGCTGCCTATGCGCTGATCGGCCTCGCCTGCCTGCATGCGCTGGCGGCGCTCTGGCACCATCTGGTCCGCAAGGACGATACCTTGCGGCGGATGCTGCCGGATGCGTCCCAGCGGCCTCTCTGAGGCCGCGCTATTCCTCCACCAACCGCCGGGCGATCACCTGCGCCTGGATCTCGGCGGCGCCCTCGAAGATGTTGAGGATGCGGGCGTCGCAGAGCACGCGGCTCACCGGATATTCCAGCGCGAAGCCGTTGCCGCCATGGATCTGCAGCGCATTGTCGGCCGCAGCCCAGGCGACGCGGGCGCCGAGCAGCTTGGCCATGCCGGCCTCGAGGTCGCAGCGGCGCCCGGCATCCTTCTCGCGGGCGGCGAAATAGGTGAGCTGGCGGGCGATCAGGATCTCGGCCGCCATCATGGCGAGCTTGTCGGCGACGCGCGGGAAGGCGATCAGCTTCTTGCCGAACTGGATTCTGTCCTGCGCATAGCGCAGTCCCAGATCGAAGGCCGCTTGCGCGACGCCGATGGCCCGGGCCGCCGTCTGGATGCGGGCGGCCTCGAAGGTCTGCATGAGCTGCTTGAAGCCCTGCCCCTCGACGCCGCCGAGCAGGTTCTCCCCCTTCACCGCGAAGCCGTCGAAGGCGAGCTCGTATTCCTTCATGCCGCGATAGCCGAGCACCTCGATCTCGCCGCCGGTCAGGCCCTCGACCGGGAAGGGATCGGCGTCGCTGCCGCGCGGCTTCTCGGCGATCAGCATGGAAAGGCCGCGGTAGCCCGGCGCATCGGGATCGGTCCTCACCAGCAGCGTCATGATGTCGGCACGGACCGGATGGGTGATCCAGGTCTTGTTGCCGTAGACCTTCCAGACGGCCTCGTCTCCCTCGCCATCCTTCACCGCCCGGGTGCGCAGGCTGGCGAGGTCGGAGCCGGTGTTGGGCTCGGTGAAGACGGCGGTGGGCAGGATCTCGCCCGAGGCGATCTTCGGCAGCCAATGCGCCTTCTGGGCGTCGGTGCCGCCGCAAAGGATCAATTCGGCGGCGATCTCGGAACGGGTGCCGAGCGAGCCGACGCCGATATAGCCGCGCGACAGCTCCTCGGAGACCACGCACATCGAGACCTTGGACAGACCCAAGCCCCCGAACTCCTCGGGGATGGTCAGGCCGAAGACGCCGAGCTCGGCCATCTTCTCGACCACGGGCATCGGGATGTATTCGTTGGCCAGGTGCCATTCATGGGCATGCGGCGTGACCTCCGCCGCGCAGAAGCGGCGCATCTCGGAGCGGATCGCCTCCAGCGTCTCGTCGAGACCGGGGTCGCCGACGCTGGCCGTGCCGTCGCTCTGGCTGAACAGGGCGACGAAGCGGGCGCGGTTCTCCGGCGTGTTGCCCTCGGCGATCAGCATCTCGGCCGCCTCCGAACAGGCAGCGGCCACGGCGTCCTGGGACAGGCCCAGCGCCGGCAAACGGACGATCTCGCCCTGGCTCATCGGGATGCCGCCGAAGATCTGGGCGGCGTATTCGCCCGCGCCGATGCGGATGGCGCAGTCCTCGACCGCGCCGTAGCGCCCCTCCTCCAGCAGGCGCTCGCCATAGGCCTTCAGCTCACGCAGCGCCGCGACATAGGTGGCGAGCCAGGAAAGACCGTGGGCGGCGTGCTGTTCCGCCTCGAGCCTAGCCGAGGAGATCCGGCCATCGGCCTCGACCTTGCGGCGGACGGCTACGGTCGCGGCCTCCAGAAGCGTTTCGAAGCCCGGCAGGGCGGCGGCGACGAGATCGACCGCGCTCACGCGGCTTTCGGATTGCAACGCGGCGTTGGCGCCCATGGTGATCGACCTCCCTTTTGTTGCGGCGCAGCATAAAGGCAAGTCCGGGGAAACCAAAATCAGCCTTTCGGCGAGGGCGCCTGTCCGGCCGGTGCAGCGGCGAAAGCCGCGGCCTATTTCCGGCTGGCGAGGACGACGCCGAGAATGGTCACCGCCATGCCGGCGATCTGCAGCATCGAGAGGGTCTCGCCGAAGAGCAGCCAGGCCTCGACCGCGACCAGCGCCGGCACGAGGTAGAGGAAGGTCGCGATGCGGGAGACCTCGCCGCGCCGGAGCATGAACAGGTAGAGCCCGATGCTGCCGAGCGAGAGCACGACCACCGACCAGAGCATGACCAGCGCCATGGTCAGGTTCCATTCGATGCGCATCGGCTCCAGCGCCCAGGCGAAGGGAATCGTGATCAGGAAAGCCGCGGTGTACTGGATCGCCGTCATCGTTCTGAGGTCGCCCGAGACGACACGCGCCTTCTGGTAGAAGGAGCCGAAGGTGACGGCGAACATGCCGATCACGTTCACGACCACCGGCAGCAACACCCCCCAGAGCGCGGCGGGCTCGACCCTTGCGAGCTGGGGTTCGAGCACGAGCGCGATGCCGGCGAAGCCGCAGGCGATGCCGAGCCAGCGCCACCCCGAGATGCGCTCCCCCACGAGGACGGGGGCGAAAAGCGCCGTCAAGATCGGCTGCAAGCCGGCGATCAGCCCGGAAATGCCGGCCGGCAGGCCATGGCGCACCGCCCACCAGACACCGGCGAGATAGATGCCATGCAGCAGGATGCCGGTGAGCGCGATGTCGAGGACGGCGCGGCGGCTGCGCGGCCAGGGCGCCCCGGCCGCGAGCGCGAGCAGCGCGACGAGGACCGCCGCCGTGCCGAAGCGGAGCGCGAGGAAGGTCAGGGCGTCGGCATAGCGCGCCGAATAGCCCGCCACGATCCACCCCGTCGACCACAGGAAGGTGAAGAGCAGCGGCATTCCGCGCAGGAGAAGAGACGGCATCGGACCTCGGGAACCCGGTAAGGGCTGCCGTCTCTACTCCCGATCCGCCGGCTGCGACAGAGCCGCGGCGCGGCCTTGCCATGTCTCAGCCGAGGGCCTCTCCCGGTCGATCTCAGTCGCGATCCGGGGCTCCGGGCGGGAAAAGCGGGCGGTAGGGCCGTGCCTCCTCGACGGCGCGGGCGAAGGACGGACGCGCGAGGAGCCGTGCACGGTAAGCGCGGGCATGGGGAAAGGCCGTGTCGATCTCGTGCACCCAATCGGCATAGAAGAGCGACGGGGCCGCGGCACAATCGGCCAGGCCGAAGGCGTCGCCCGCCGCCCATTCTCGCCCGGCCACGGCGCCGTCGAGCCAGCGATAGGCCGTGTCGAGCGCTTCGCGCGCCCTGGCGACACTGTAGGGATCGCGATCGTCAGCCGGGCGCAGATGGTCGAAGACGATCGCCTGCATCGGCGTCATGACGTAATTGTCGAAGAAGCGGTCCATCATCCGCGCCGCGAGCGCGGCCCTGGCGTCATCGGGCAAGAGCCGGACAGGCCCCGGATGATGCAGGCCGAGATGCTCGATGATGACGCTGGACTCGACGACCGTCTCGCCACGATCGAGGAGAACCGGGAAGCGCTTCAGCGGCCACAATCCGACCCATTCCGCCCCGGCTTCCGGATCGTCCGGGCCAAGCACCCGATAGGTGAAGGGCGTCCCGTTCTCATAGAGCGCGATCAGCACCTTCTGGCTGTAGGACGAAAAAGGGTGAGCATAGAGGGTCAACGTCATGGCATCCTCCAGACCGATTGCTTTTCGCAATCAGTCTGTAAAGAAACCGATCTCGTTTTGCAACCGGATATACGGCTTCCCTACCCTCCCAGCGCCTCCGCCACATCCTCATAGGTGCGCAAGCCCGTGCGCGGCGCGTAGACCAGCACGGCCATGTTGCCCGGCGCATGCTCGTTCTTCCACATCTTGTGATGGGCGAGCGGGATCTTGTCCCAGGGGAAGACCTCGGACATGCAGGGGTCGATGCGGCGATCGAGCACGAACTGGTTGGCGGCGCTCGCCTGCTTGAGATGGGCGAAATGCGAGCCCTGGACGCGCTTCTGCCGCATCCAGACATAACGGGCGTCGAAGGTGATGTTGAAGCCCGAGGTGCCCGCGCAGAACACCACCATGCCGCCGCGCTTGGCGACGAGGCAGGAGACCGGGAAGGTCGCCTCGCCCGGATGCTCGAAGACGATGTCGACGTCCTTCTTGCCGGTGATGTCCCAGATCGCCTTGCCGAATTTGCGGGCTTCCTTGGTCCACTCGTTGTACTCGGGCGAGTTGACCTTGGGCATCTGGCCCCAGCAGTTGAAATCCTTGCGGTTGACGACGCCCTTGGCACCGAGGCCGAGCACATAGTCGCGCTTGGTCTCGTCCGAGATGACGCCGATGGCGTTGGCGCCGGACGCCGCGCAGAGCTGGACGCCGAAGACGCCCAGACCGCCGGAGGCGCCCCAGACCAGAACGTTGTCGCCCGGCTTGATGGTGTGCGGAGCGTGGCCGAACAACATGCGGTAGGCGGTCGCCAGCGTCAGGGTGTAGCAGGCGGATTCTTCCCAGGAGAGATGCTTCGGCTTCAGCATGAGCTGGCGCGACTGCACCCGGCAGAACTGGGCGAAGGAGCCGTCCGGCGTCTCGTAGCCCCAGATGCGCTGCGACGGCGAGAACATCGGGTCGCCGCCATTGCACTCCTCGTCGTCGCCATCGTCCTGGTTGCAGTGGACGATGACCTCGTCGCCGACCTTCCAGCGCTTCACCTTCGAGCCGACCGCCCAGACGATGCCCGAGGCATCGGAGCCGGCGACATGGAACGGAGCCTTGTGGACGTCGAAGGGCGAGATCGGCTGGCCGAGGCCGGCCCAGATGCCATTGTAGTTGACGCCTCCCGCCATCACGAGGAGCAGAACCTCCTCCTCGCCGATCGACCATGTCGGCACGACCTCGACCTGGAACGAGTCCTGCGGCGCTCCGTGGCGCTCGCGCCGGATCGCCCAGGCGTACATCTTCTCCGGCACATGGCCGAGCGGCGGCAACTCGTCGAGTTCGTAGAGATCCTTGAGCGGTTTCACGGCAGCTTGCGGCTTCGACATCGTCGTCTCCCTGCTCCCCGCCTGTCTTCGTCCTTGCGGCACTGCGGCGGCTTTGGACGGCGATCATGCACCTTATGTTGCAACGCGCCATTCGCCTAAGGAATTACCTTGCAGCGCAAAATGATCGCCCGAAATCGGGATTTTGCCGATTCCTTCACGGTTTCGGCGGATGATCAAGCCGTTCAAGCGAGGCGAGAAAGCCATGCGCGCCCTGTTGACGATCGTCGGCCTGCCCGATCTGCCGCTTCTGTCGCTGATCCTCGTCGTGGTCCTGATCCTGCTCGCCGCCCTGATGTTCGGCTGGATTGCCGATCTGCTGCTCGGGGAGAACGCCTACGGCACCGGCTTCAACGCCGGCATCATCCTGATCGGCGCCTTTATCGGCGCCTGGCTCTGGCATCGCTACGGCTTCCCGACGCGCTTCGATGCCGCGGCCGTCAAGGCAGGCATCGCGACCGGCTCGGGGCTTTTGCTCCTGCTCGTCCTGACGGTGCTGCGCCCCTGAGACGCCGGGCCTTTCAGCCGCCGCGGCTGGCGGCGAGCATGTAGTTGACGTCCATATCCCGCGCGGCGCTCCAGCGGCCGGTCAGCGGGTTGAAGACGACGCCGGTCTGCGTGCCCAGCGTGAAGCCGTTGCTCTCGATCGCACCGCCGAGCTCGGCCGGGGTCACGAACTTCTCCCAGTCATGCGTGCCCCGGGGCAGCCAGCGCAGCACATATTCGGCGCCGACGATGGCGAGCGCATAGGATTTCAGCGTGCGGTTGAGCGTCGCCATGACGAGGAGCCCGCCGGGCTTCACCGCCGCGCAGCAGGCGGCGACGAAGGCCTCGACATCGGCGACATGCTCGACGACCTCCATCGCCAGCACGATGTCGAAGCGCTGGCTGGAGGCGACGACCGCCTCGATCGTCTCCTCGCGATAGTCGATGGTGAGCCCGCCCTTCTCGGCATGGGCGCGGGCGACGGCGATATTGGTCGGAGCCGGGTCGAGCCCCGTCACCTCAGCACCCAGCCTCGCCAGCGGCTCGGAGAGCACGCCGCCGCCGCAGCCGATATCGACCAGCGTCAGGCCTTCGAGCGACCGCATCTGCTTGGGATCGCGGCCGAAATGCGTGCAGGCCTCGTCGCGAACATAGGCGAGGCGCACGGGGTTGAACTTGTGCAGGACCGCCATCGGCCCCTTCGGATCCCACCAGTCGCGCGCGATCGCATCGAAGCGGGCGACCTCGGCCGGGTCGATCGTCGAGCCTGTGCGTTGCGTCGCAGCCGCCATGAACCGGTCCCTCGTTTATGCGGCGCCGCATTGACACCGCGCCTGCCGCCCGTCATCTACACCCGCCCCGCCGCCAGTGCGAGGGCGACGTTTCGACCCGGCTTTCCAACCGGGACAGCTATCGAGAGCCAAAAGATCGTCATGGCCCTTCTGGTGATGAAATTCGGCGGCACCTCCGTCGCCACTGTCGAGCGCATCAAGAACGCGGCGCGGCACGTCAAACGCGAGTTCGACGCGGGCAACGAGGTCGCGGTCGTGGTTTCGGCGATGTCGGGCAAGACCAACGAGCTCGTCGCCTGGGCCAAGGAAGCGGCGCCGCTGCACGATCAGGCGGAATACGACGTCGTCGTCGCCTCGGGCGAGCAGGTCACCTCCGGCCTGATGGCGATCGTGCTGCAGGAGATGGGCCTGCCGGCCCGCTCCTGGCAGGGCTGGCAGATCCCGCTCTACGGCTCGGACGCGCATGGCGCTGCCCGGATCGAGAGCGTCGACGGCGCCGGCATCCTCGCCGGCTTCGACCGCAACCGCGAGATCGCGGTCTGCTCAGGCTTCCAGGGCGTGAACCCGCGCACGCACCGCATCGTGACGCTGGGCCGCGGCGGCTCGGACACCAGCGCCGTCGCGCTCGCCGCGGGCCTGAAGGCCGATCGCTGCGACATCTACACCGATGTCGACGGCGTCTACACCACCGACCCGCGCATCGTTCCCAAGGCGAAGCGCATGGACAAGGTCTCCTTCGAGGAAATGCTCGAAATGGCCTCGCTCGGCTCCAAGGTGCTGCAGGTGCGCTCGGTCGAGATCGCCATGACGCAGCGCGTGCCGACCTATGTGCGCTCCTCCTTCGACGACCCCGAAAACCCCAATCCTGGCACCCTCATCTGCGACGAGGACGACATCGTGGAACAGCAGATCGTCACCGGCATCGCCTTCTCCCGGGACGAAGCCCAGATCACCCTCCGCCGCGTGGCCGACAAGCCCGGCGTCGCCGCGGCGATCTTCGGCCCGCTCGCCGATGCCAACATCAATGTCGACATGATCATCCAGGTCGTCTCGGACGACCAGGCGACGACCGACATCACCTTCACCGTGCCGACGGCCGATTACGAGCGCGCCCGCACGCTGCTCGAGAGCAAGCACGATACGATCTCCTATCAGGACATCCAGGGCGCGACCGACGTGGTGAAGATCTCGGCGATCGGCATTGGCATGCGCTCGCATGCCGGCGTCGCGGCCCGCGCCTTCCGGGCGCTGGCCGAGAAGGGCATCAACATCCGCGCCATCACGACCTCCGAGATCAAGTTCTCGGTGCTGATCGACGCCGCCTATACCGAGCTCGCGGTGCGCACGCTGCACTCGCTCTACGGCCTCGACGCGGCCTGAGGCTGCGATACGGCGAACCCAAGGACGTCATGCTCGGGCTCGACCCGAGCATCTCGGAAAAGCGCCCTATCCTGCATGAGCTTCCCGGGTCGAAGCCGCGCTTCGCCCCGGGAATGACGGAAGGCGCGAGACGCCTATTCCGCCGGATGAGGCGCGCCCGCCGGCTTGTGCTTGTTGCTGCGGAAGAGCCCGCCGAGCTTCACCAGCCCGTCCGAGAGCCTGTTCATGTAAAGGAACAGGACGGGGGTGATGAAGAGCGTCAGCACCTGGCTGATCATCAGGCCGCCGACCACCGCGATGCCGAGCGGCTGGCGCAGTTCCGCGCTGGCGCCGGCGCCGACCGCGATCGGCAGCGTGCCCATCAGCGCCGCCAGCGTCGTCATCAGGATCGGCCGGAACCGCATGACGCAGGCCCTGTGGATCGCCTCCTGCGCCGACACGCCCTCGCGCAGGAGCACCAGCGCGACGTCGATCATCATGATCGCGTTCTTCTTGACGATGCCGATCAGCATCAGCAGGCCGATGATCGCGATGACCGAGAGGTCGAGGTCGAACAGCCTCAGCGCTCCGAGCGCGCCAATCGCCGCCGAAGGCAGGCCGGTCAGGATGGTCAGCGGGTGGATGAAGCTCTCATAGAGGATGCCGAGCACGATGTAGATCGTCAGGATCGCGCCCGCGATCAGGAGGCCCTGGTTCGCCAGCGAGTCCTGGAAGACCTTGGCCGTGCCGGCGAGCGTCGTCGTGATCGATTTCGGCAGGCCGATCTGCTCCTTCAGCACGCCGATGCGGTTGACGCTGTCGCCGAGCGCGACGCCGGCCGGCAGATTGTAGGAGATCGTCACCGCCGGAAGCTGGCCAAGCTGGTTGACCGTGAGCTGGCCAGCCGTCCGCTCGATCCTGGCGAAGGCGCCGAGCGGCACGAGGGTGCCGGTCTTGGTGCGGACGCGGATCGCGTTCAGCCGCTCCGGCGTCCACTGGTCGTTGGGGTTGAACTCGACGACGACCTGATAGCTGTCGCCCGTGGTGTAGATCGTCGAGACCTGCCGGACGCCGAAGCCCGAATAGAGCGTCGAGCGCAGGATGTCCGAGCCGATGCCGAGCTGGTTGGCCTTGTCGCGGTCGATGATCACCGTCGCCTGCAGGGCGTTGTTCTGCAGGTCGGTGGTCACGTCGAGGAAGGTCGAGGGCTCGCGGCTCATGGCGTCGGCGAGGCGTAGCGCCCCGTCGTTCATCGCCTTCTGGTCGAGGCCCTGGACGACGAGCTGGTACTGGCTCTTCGAGGAGCGCGCGCCGATATTGAGGTTCTGGACCGGCGTCATATAGGTGTTGATGCCCGGCACCTGCGCGAGATCGCGCCGCAGCGACGACAGCACGACGGAGAGCTGCGGCCGCTTGTCCTGCGGCTTCAGCTCGACGAAGAGGCGCCCGGCATTGAGCGCGCCGGCATTGCCGTTGGTCGCGCCGACGCTGGACGCGACATGGGCGACATAGGGCGAATGCATGAAGATGTCGGCGACCTGCCGCTGCAGCTTCTGCATGGCGTCGAAGGACACGTCCTGCCGCGCCTCGGTCGCGACCTGAAGCTGGCCGATATCCTCCTGCGGGAAGAAGCCCTTCGGCGAGGTCTGCATCAGCCAGACCGTGCCGGCCATGGTCGCGAAGAAGGCGAGCAGCACCACCGGCTGGAAGCGCAGGCAGAAGGCGAGGCCGCGGTCATAGCCATGCAACAGCGCCTCGAAACCCTTCTCGAGCCAGCGCCCGACGGCATTCTCCTGATGATGCTCGCCATAGCCCGAGAGCAGGCGCGAGCAGAGCATCGGCGTCAGCGTCAGCGAGACGAAGGCGGAGGCCAGGATCGAGACCGTCACCACCACCGCGAACTCGTTGAAGATGCGCCCGACGACGCCGCCCATGAGCAGGACCGGAATGAAGACCGCGACCAGCGAGAGCGAGATCGAGATGATGGTGAAGCCGATCTCGCTGGCGCCCTTCAGCGAGGCATCGAAGGCGGAAAGCCCATCCTCCTCCATATGGCGGACGATGTTCTCGAGCATGACGATGGCGTCGTCGACGACGAGGCCGACCGAAAGGGTCAGGCCCAGCAGCGAGATGTTGTCGATCGAGAAGCCGAACAGATACATCGCCGCCAGCGTGGCGATGACCGAGATCGGCACCGCCACCGCCGGGATGAAGGTCGCGGCGACGCGGCGCAGGAAGACGAAGATGACCATGACGACCAGCGCGACGGTGAGCAGCAGCGTGAACTGCACGTCGTCCACCGCCTGGCGGATCGAGGTCGAGCGGTCGTTCAGCAGCGAGAGCGAGGCCGCGGCCGGCAACTGCTCCTCGAAGGCCGGGATCATCGCCTTGACGCGATCGACCACCTCGACGGTGTTGGCGTCGGGCTGGCGCTGCACAGCGAGCACGATCGCCGGAACGCCGTCATAGCTGCTGCGGGTCTGCGTGTTCTCGACGGAATCGATCACCTTGGCGACGTCGCCGAGGCGCACCGGCTTGCCCGAGCGGGTGGTGATGATGACGTTGGCGAACTGCGCCGCGTCGGCGAGCTGGGTATGCGCCTCGATGGTGAGCTGCTGGGCGCTGTTCTGGATGGTGCCGACCGGCGTGTTGGCGTTGGTCGCGGTGATGGCGGCCTGCAATTCGTCGAGGCCGATGCCGCGCGCGGCGAGCGCCGTCGGGTCGATCTGGATGCGGACGGCGTATTTCTGGCTGCCGAAGATCAGCACCTGCGCGACGCCATCCACCGTCGAGAGCGCGGGCGAGATCACCTGCTGGGCGAAGGCGTCGAGATCGGAGAGCGGCACGACGTCGCTCTTCAGGGCCATCAGGATGATCGGCGCGTCGGCCGGATTCACCTTGCGATAGCTCGGCGGCGTCGTCATCTCGATCGGCAACTGCTTCTGCGTGCGCGTGATCGCCGCCTGCACGTCGGCCGCGGCCGCGTCGATGTCGCGGTTCAGCACGAACTGGATCGCGATCGAGGTCGATCCTTGCGCGTTGATGGTGGAGATCGAATCGATGCCCGCGATCGTGCCGAACTGCTTGATCAGCGGCGTGGCGACCGAGGTCGCCATCGTGTCGGGCGAAGCGCCGGGCAACTGGGCCGAGACGTTGACGACCGGGAACTCGGCGCGCGGCAGCGCCGCCACCGGCAGGAAGCGATAGGCGAACGTCCCGGCCAGCACCAGCGCGACCGACATCAGGATGGTCGCGACCGGGTGCCTGATGCAGAAGGACGAGACGTTCATGAGTGCCCCTCCTGCGCGACCGGCGTGCTCACCGGCGCCTTCTCGCCGCTGGCTCCCCGCTCGCGCACCGCCGTGCCCTGCTTCAGGCGCATCTGGCCGTCGACGACGACGCGCTCGCCCGGCGCGAGGCCTTCCGTCACCGCCGTCTTGCCGCCATCGCTGAGCGCGACCTTGATCTGGCGCAGATCCACCGTCGCATTCGCCTTGGCGACGAAGACGTAGGGACCTTTCTGGCCGGTCTGCACCGCGACCGTCGGGATGACGGTGACGCCCTTCAGCGTGTCGGGGATGAACTCGACATCGACATACTGGCCCGGCCAGAGACGCAGATCGTCATTGGCGAAGGCTGCCTTGGCCGTGATCGTGCCCGAGGTGATGTCGACATTGGAATCGACGAAGTTGAGCTTGCCCACGGCCGGCTGGTCGCCGGCCTGGGGAATTTTCGCCGTGACCACGGCCGAATCCGGCGCGAGAAGCGCGGCATGCAGCGTCGGCAGCTCGCTCTCGGGCAAGGCGAAGGAGACGCGCAGCGGCTTCATCTGCGTGATCGTCAGGAGGCCGGTGCTGCTGTTGTTGCTGTTGGCGCTGACGAGATTGCCCGGCGTGACCATCACGGCGCCGACCCGCCCGTCGATGGGGGCGAGGATGCGGGTATAGCTCAGCTTGAGCCTGTCGGCGTCGAGCGTCGCATGATCGGCCTGGATGTTGGCGGCCGAGCTCTTCTCGTCGGCCGTGCCCAGATCCACCTGCTGCTGGGTGCCGGCATTGCGGGCGAAAAGCTGCTTGTAGCGTTCGAGATCGGCGACGTTGCGCGTATGGGTCGCCTCGTCGCGCAGGAGCATCGCCTCATCCTTGGCGATCTGGGCCTTGATGTCGCGGTCGTCGAGCGTGAACAGCAGGTCGCCCGCCTTGACGAACTGGCCGTCGGTGACGTGCTGCGCGACGATCTGGCTGTCGATACGCGACTTCACCGTCACGCTCGCCGGCGTCTCGACGAAGCCGATGGCGTGCTTGCGGATCGGGAAATCCGCCTGCTCCGCCACCGCCGACACCACAGACACCGCCGGGGCGCCACGCCCGGCACCGGCGGCCTGCGGCGCCTTCTCCCCCTGCAAACGCGTATACCAGACGCCCGCCGCAACAGCGGCGACCAGAACGAAGCCGACAAGAAATCCCGAACGCTTCATAGTTGCCCCACCGGCTCAGGCCATGCGACCAGCCGAAAGCGGCTGCTGCGTCTTGTCATCCGCCCGCTGGGGCCGGATCTGCTCACGGATCGCCCCGAGCGTATCGAGCGCCGACAGGATCGCGTCGTCTCCGACCGAGCCGAGCAGCTCATGCGCGATCGTGCCGCGCACCTCGTCGAGATCATCAACCAGTCGCCGGCCCGTCGGGCTGAGATAGAGGAGATAAGCCCTGCGATCGGCCGGATTTTCGCGGCGCTCGATCAAGCCCTGATGCTGCAAGCGGTCGAGCAGGCGCGCCAGCGAGATGGGCTGCAGATCCATCTGCTCGGCCAGCGCGGCCTGGTTCAGTCCTTCCTGGCGGCGCAACCGCGCCAGAACGCCCCATTGCGCCCGTGTCGTTCCGTGCTCCCGCGCACGTTGATCGACATAGGTCCTCATCAGGCGAGAGGTTTCGACAAGCTGAAACATCAGCTCCCGCCGCAGGGGGCGCTTCATGCATAGGCCTCCGTGATTGTAAGCCTGCTCATAGTAAGTCAGATTGCGGCGGTTTTATAGTCACGATTTCGCAACTGCGAGAAATTGCCCGACCATGCCAGGCGTGGCATCGGGCCGAGCCAGAAGGGCGGCCTTCGCCCGGCATGGCATCGCCCTTTGCGGGCCTCATTCGCCCCCGAACCGGGCCGGGCGCTTCTCCAGGAAGGCCGCGACCCCCTCGCGGAAATCGGCGGTGGCGGTCGATTCCGCGAAGGCGCGCTCTTCGGCCGCCAGATGGGCGGCGAGATCATGGCCGGCCGCCTCCGTCAGCAGGTGGCGGACGCGGCCATAGGCCTGCGTCGGCCCTTCTGCGAGGCGGCGGGCGAGAGCGAGCGCCTCCGCTTCCGCCTGTTCGTTGGGGACCACGCGGTTGACGAGGCCCAGCCGCAGCGCCTCGGCGGCGTCAAAAGGCTCGGCCAGCAGCGCGATCTCCTTCGCCTTGCGCAAGCCGACCAGGCGCGGCAGGCGGAAAGAGCCGCCGAGATCCGGCGTCGTGCCGAGGCGGGAATAGGCCATCGCGAAACGGGTGTTCTCGGCCGCGACGGCAAGGTCGCAGCCGAGCGCGAGGCTGAAGCCGCCACCCGCCACCGCCCCATGCAGGCAGGCGACGGAGGGCTGCGGCAGGCGATCGAGCAACAGCAGGGCCTCGTGCAGCGGCTCCATGATCGCGGGAATCGTCACGGCGGGGTCGCCGCCGGCCAGGAATTGCGAAACGTCGCCGCCGGCGCAAAAACCCTTGCCCGCACCCTTCAGCAGGATGGCGCGGCTGTCGCCGCGCGCCGCGATATCCTTCACGCGGGCGAGGAACAGCTCCGCCATCGGCGCATCGAAGGCGTTCAGCACGGCCGGGCGGTTGAGCGTCAGCACGGCGACGCCGCCATCCCGTTCGAGCAGAACAGTTTCCACGTGATCTGACATGCGATGGACTCCGTGACGGCGAGGATCGGCGGCAGGCTATCATCCCGCCGCGCCTTGGCGAGGGGTGGCCCCGCGTCGATGAGGCAGCGCATTTGCGTGAACGGCTCTGGCTTCCCGCGGCGCAGAGCTTCTAGACTACGGGCAACATCCCCTCACCCAGAGCCGACCTTCCCCATGAGCCAGCTTTTCAGCCCCTATCAGCTTGGCAATCTCGCGCTTGCCAACCGGATCGTCATCGCGCCGATGTGCCAATATTCGGCCGAAGACGGCAATGCCAGCGACTGGCACGTGATCCATCTCGGCAACCTCGCCCTCTCGGGCGCCGCCCTGCTCTTCCTCGAGGCGACGGCGGTGGAGCCGGACGGACGGATCAGCCCCTTCGATCTCGGCCTGTGGTCGGACGGGAACGAGGCTGCACTGGCGAAAGTGCTCGATTCGGCGCATCGCTGGTCGGATATGCCGATCGGCGTCCAGCTCGCCCATGCCGGCCGCAAGGCCTCAGTGGATCGTCCCTGGAAGGGCGGCCACCAGCTCGGCCTCAACGAGGGCGGCTGGACGGTGCATGCCCCCTCGGAGGTCGGCTTCGAAAGCTATCCCCGCCCGCCCCGCTCGTTGACGGGAGGCGACATCGCCCGGATCGTCGAGGCTTTCGCTGCTTCGGCGCAGCGCGCCGTGCGGCTCGGCCTCGCGGCGATCGAGCTGCATGCCGCCCATGGCTATCTGATGCACCAGTTCCTCTCGCCGCTCTCCAACCGGCGCGAGGACGAATATGGCGGCTCGCTGGAAAACCGGATGCGCTTTCCGCTCGCGGTCTTCGACGCGGTGCGGGCGGTGGTGCCGGCGGGCTATCCGGTCGGCTTCCGCATTTCCGGCACGGATTGGGTCGACGGCGGCTGGGATGTCGAGCAGAGCATCGCTTTCTCCAAGGCCGCCAAGGCTCGCGGCGCCGATTTCATCCATGTCTCCAGCGGCGGACTCTCGGCCGCGCAGAAGATCCCGCTCGGCCCGAGCTACCAGGTGCCGCTGGCGCGAGCCGTGAAGGAGGCGACGGGCATGAGCACCATCGCGGTCGGCCTGATCACCGAGCCCGAGCAGGCGGAGGCCATCGTCGGCACCGGCGAGGCCGACCTCGTCGGGCTGGCGCGCGGCATCCTCTACGATCCGCGCTGGCCCTGGCATGCGGCGGCGGCCCTCGGCGCCAGCGTCAAGGCGCCGAACCAGTATCTGCGCTCGCAGCCACGGCAATATTCCAAGCTGTTCGCCTGAATTCTCCAGATTCGCTCCGTCGTCATCCCGGGCGACCGCAGGGAGATCCAGGCCGGAACGCAACCGACGAGCGCTCAGGCATGGATCCCGGATCTGCGCTTCGCTTCGTCCGGGATGACAGCGCACAAGACACGAAAGCACAGAGCCAAACCCCATGACCGCCTATTCCGATCTCGCCGCCCATTTCGGCCGCATCAGTGCCCTCTCCAACGCCGTCGGCGTCCTGCAATGGGATTCCGACGTGATGATGCCGAAGGGCGCCGCCGAGACGCGGGCCGAGAGCATGGCACTGCTGCAGGTGCTGCGCCATGGCATGGTGACGGATGCAAGGATCGGCGACTGGCTGGCCAAGGCCGAGAGCGACGGCTCGCTCGGCGCCTGGGAAAAGGCCAATCTGCGCGAGATCCGGCGCGTCTGGACGGTCGAGACCGCCCTGCCGGCCGATCTCGTCGAGGCGTCGAGCAAGGCCGTCTCGGCCTGCGAGATGCGCTGGCGGCAGGCGCGGGCCGAGTCCGACTTTGCCGGGCTCCTGCCCTATCTCGCCGAGGTGTTGAACCTCCAGCGTCAGATCGGCCGGGCCAAGGGCGAGAAGCTCGGGCTTTCACCCTATGACGCCCTGCTCAACGACTACGAGCCCGGCGGAAGCTCGGCCAAGATCGATGCGCTGTTCGACGATCTCGCCGATTTCCTGCCGGGCTTCACGCAGGAGGTCGTGGCGGTGCAGGCGCGCCGGCCGGCGCAGGAGCCGCTCGCGGGCCCCTTCGCGACAGAGACGCAGCGGGTGCTCGGTCTCAGGCTGATGGCGGCGCTCGGCTATGATTTCGAGCGCGGCCGGCTCGACATCTCGACGCATCCGTTCTGCGGCGGGGCCGACAACGATGTCCGCATCACCACGCGCTACGACGAGGCCGATTTCACCAAGGCGCTGATGGGCGTGCTGCACGAGACCGGCCATGCGCTCTACGAGCAGGGCCGGCCGCAAGCGCATCTGAACCAGCCGGTCGGCGCCGCGCGCAGCATGAGCATCCATGAGAGCCAATCGCTGCTGATGGAGATGCAGGCCTGCCGCTCGCGCCAGTTCCTCGCCTTCGCCACGCCGCTGATGCGGGAGAGTTTCGGCGGCGCCGGCCCGGCTTGGGAGAGCGAGGCAATGTGGCGCCGCTATACCCGCGTCGAGCCCGGCTTCATTCGCGTCGATGCCGACGAGGTGACCTACCCGGCCCATATCATCCTGCGCTACCGGCTGGAGAAGGCATTGATCGCCGACGCCATGCCGCTTGCCGAGCTGCCCGCCGCCTGGAACGACGGGATGAAATCCCTGCTCGGCGTCACCGTGCCGGACGACCGGCGCGGCTGCCTGCAGGACATCCACTGGCCCTCGGGCGGCTGGGGCTATTTCCCGACCTATTCGCTCGGCGCGATGACGGCAGCCCAGATCTTCGACGCGGCGACGCGGGCCGAGCCCGGCATCCTGCCCGGCATCGGCAAGGGCGATTTCGCACCGCTCGTCGGCTGGCTGCGCGCGAACATCCACGGCAAGGGCTCGCTGCTCCCGACCGACGCGCTGCTGACGGAAGCGACCGGCCGGCCGCTCGACGCCGCGGTGTTCAAGGCGCATCTGCGCCGCCGCTATGTCGAGGAGATGTGAGGCCGACGGGATCGGCACATTGCCTTGTCGTTCCCCGCACAGTCATCCCGGGTGAAGCGAAGCGGAAACCCGGGATCCATGCCGGAGCGTCTCCGAGCAAGGCTCAAGCATGGATCCCGGATCTACGCGGCTTTGCCGCTCGTCCGGGATGACCCGCGCCTTTGTGATTCATCTCAGTGACTTGAACGCGTCGGCTGAAGCGGCACGCGAATCCCTCGAAACGAAAACGGCCGGTCCTTGCGGACCGGCCGTAATCTCATCGAAAGAACGACCGCCTCAGCGCTCGATCATCTTGTTCCAGCGGCTGTTCCATTCCGGGCGCTTGGCGTTGATCGCGTCCCAGTCCAGCGTGACCGCCGTCTTCATGTTGATGTTGAAGACGTCGAGCTTGGCCTGTGCCTCGGGGGTCGGCGCCTTGGCGGTGGTGTTCGAGGGCACGCCGTTGCCGAAGGCCATCGCCTTGGCCTGCGCCTCGGCCGAGAGCAGATAGGCCGCGAGCTTCTGCGACAGCTCCGGCTCGGAATTGTTGGCGATGACGCATTCCGCCACCATCAGCACCACCGAACCCTCCTTGGGCTGGGCGTATTCGACCGGAATGCCCTTGTCTTTCAGCGTGGCAACGCCCGTCGGGGTCAGCGGGAAAATCGCGGCGTCGCCGGTCTGGACCATCTCGGAGATCTTGGCCGAATTCGGGATGAATTCGATGACGTTCTTGCCGATCGTGTCGCGGAATTTGGTGAAGCCGGGCTCGACATTGGCCTCGGTGCCGCCCTGGATGCGGTTGAACATCAGGAAGGCATGCAGGCCGAAGGACGAGGCCGAGGCCGACTGGAAGACGACCTTGTCCTTGAACTTGGGGTCGGCCAGATCCATCCAGGAGGTCGGCGCCGCCCAGCCTTTCTCGTCGAACATCTTCTTGTTATAGGCGAGCCCGGTCATGCCCATGTCGATGCCGGCCGCCATGTTGTCCTTCATGACCGAGCCGGGCGCGAGCTGGCCGAGCTCCGGGCCGGGCTTCAGCTTCTCGCAGAGGCCGGCGCCGATGGCGCGGACCATGACGCCGTCATCGAGGAACATGACATGCATCTGCGGCTTGTCCTTGGCCGCGGTCGCCTTGGCGAGGATATCGGCCGAGGTGCCGGGCACGACCACGACCTTGACGTTGTTGGCCTTCTCGAAATCCGGGAAGACGCCCTGGGTATAGGTGCGCTCGAAATTGCCGCCGTTCATGCCGATATAGAGCGTCTTGCTCTGGGCGAAGGCGCTGCCGGCGGCGGCCAGCGCGACGGCGGCGACAGTTCCGGCCAAAAGATTGCGACGGGTGGTCATGTTGAAGCTCCCCTGCTTTGCGGCTCTGGATCCGGACCCGCACCCGAGCCGTGGCTGGTGCGGTCGTGGTTCTCCGGCGGCACGGGCGGCCGGCTGAAGCGGGTGATGGAAAAGGCCTCGATCGGGGTCGCGCTTCGGCCGTCGCGGACGAGTTCGGCCAAAACCTCGCCGACGCCGGGCGCGATCTGGAAGCCGGCGCCGGTGAAGCCGAAGGCATGGAGCAGGCCGGGCGTCGTGCCGCTGAAGCCGATCACGGGGTTGCGGTCCGGCATCGCCGCCTCCGTCCCCGACCAGAAGCGGATCGCCTGGGCGTGGCGCAGCGCCGGAAAGATTTCGGCAGTGCGATTCATGATCGCGAGCGCGCCTTCGCCGCGCGGCCGCGAGAAATCGGGATCGTCGAGCGGCAGGCCGCGCTCGCCGCCGACCACGACATTGCCGCGTTCGACCTGACGGGCGTAGATGCCACCGCCTTCCATGCCGATATTGACGGTCATGACCGGGGCCAGCGGCTCGGTGACGATCATCGAAGGATAGATGCGCGAGAGCGGCACCGGCTCGCCGAAATCCGTGGCGAAACGGTCGGCCCAGGCGCCGGCGCTGTTGATGACGACGCGCGCGCTCAGGCCGATGCCCTCGCCCGCCTCCAGCGCGAAACCCTCGCCATTGCGGGTAAGGCCGGTGACCGGCGTGTTCTCCAGCACATGCGCCCCGGCACGGCGCGCGGCGCTGGCGAAGGCCGCCGAGACGAGGCGTGGATTGGCGTGACCATCGCCGGCGCAGAGCGAGGCGCCCAAAATGCTGCCGTCGATCCAGGGGAAGCGCTCGCGCAGGCCGTTATGGCCGACGAGCTCGAGATCGAGCCCCTGATCTGCGACCGCTTCGGCGTAGGCTTCCAGCGCCGCCATCTCGGCTTCGCTGCGGGCGAGCTTGAGATGGCCGGAGCGCAGGAACTCGCCGTCGATGCCGATCCGTTCCTTGAGGCGCGGCCAGATGGCATGGGCGCGCTGCGACAGCGGCAACTGCTCGCGCGGCCGCCCTTGTCGGCGGACGCCGCCATAGTTCACGCCGCTCGCCTGCGCGCCGCAAAAGCCCTTGTCGAGCAGGGCGACGCTGAAGCCCATGCCGCGCAGCGCCAGCGCCGCCGAGGAGCCGACCAGCCCGCCGCCGATGATGGCGACGTCGATGTCGAGATGCCGGCTCACTCTGCTGCCTCCGGCAGGTTTGCCGCGGCCTCCGGTAGATCGGCCGCCAATTGGAGGGCGAGCGGGATCGGCTTCACCGGGGCCTGCGCCCGCAGACGGCCGACGGCATCGAGCGGCTTGGCCGTCGCGGCGGCCAGCACTTCGGCGGAGGCGGAGGAGCACATCCGGCCCTGGCAGCGACCCATGCCGACGCGGCTCACCGCCTTCAGCCGGTTGATCTCGGAGATATCGAGACGGTTCACAGCCTCGCGGATGCTGCCGGCCGTGATCTCCTCGCAGCGGCAGAGCGTGGTCGCATCGTCGATCGTCTCCGCCCAATGGGCCGGGAAAGGAAAGGCGGCTTCGAGCGCGTCGCGCAGCTTGCCGATGCGGGCCAGCTCCGCTTCGAGCGTGACGGCGCGGGCCTTGTCGATGGCGAGATCACGATCCTCCAGCAAGGCCAGCGCGGCGCGCTCGCCCGCGCGCTCGGCCGCATCGGCGCCGGCAATGCCGGCACCGTCGCCGGCGAGATAGACACCCGCCACCGAGGCCCGGCCGGCGGCATCCCGCTGGGGCAACCAGGCGCGGTCGCGCCGGTCGAAGCGGAAGGCGCAGCCGGCGAGATCGGCGAGCTGCGTCTCGGAACGCAAGGCGAGCCCGTAGCCGACGCCGTCGCAGGCGAGGCGCCGCTCGCGCCCGCCCTCCCGCCAGGAGACGCCGGAAACCCTGCCCTCGCCCTCGAAGCGCAGGCCCTCGATGCCGGAGCGGATGACGACGCCGCGCAGGCGCAGTTCGGCGACGAAGCGCGCCCCGCGCAGCACGATGCCGGGATCGAGCGGCAGGGCCTTGATGAGATTGAGCTTGGCGGAGGCCGGGGCAGCATCGAGCACGGCGGCGACTTCGACGCCCGCCTTCATGTACTGCCAGGCGACGAGATAGAGCAGCGGGCCGGAGCCGGCGAAGACGACGCGGCTGCCGATGGCGCAGCCCTGCGCCTTGAGCGCGACCTGCGAGCCACCGAGAGTAAAGACGCCGGGGAGCGTCCAGCCGGGAACAGGCAGGACGCGGTCCGTCGCGCCGGTGGCGAGCACCAGCCCGTCATAGGCGACGCGACGGGAGGTGCCGCCGACGGCGATATCGGCCACGCCGTCACGCAAATTCCAGAGCAGCGCTTGCGGCCAGTAGTCGACGCGGCCTTCAAGCGCAGCGAAGGCGGCGTGGAGCCGTTCGGCCTTGCCGGCTTCGGAACCGTAGAGATCCTTGGTCGAGCGGCCGTCCTGGACGAGGCGCTGGCGGTAGATCTGGCCGCCGCAGGCCGGCGCCTCGTCGACGACCAGCGGGCGTAGGCCCGCCGCGACGAGCGCCTCGGCGGCGCGGATGCCGGCGGGACCGGCACCGACGATCAGCGGCTGCGGGCGTTCGCTCATGCCACCCTCGCCGTCCCGGTGACGATGTTCATGCCGGGCTGAAGCGGTGTGGTGCAGGCGCGCAGGCGCTCGCCGGCCTCGGTCGCGACCCAGCAATCCTGGCAAGCGCCCATCTGGCAGAACCCGGCGCGCGGCTCGCCGGTGAACTCGGTGCGGCGCAGGCTCTCCGTGCGGTTCAGGATCGCGCTCAGCAGCGTGTCGCCGGCCCGGCCCTCGCAAGGCGCGCCGTCAAGCGTGAAGGCGATGACGGGATGATCCTTGCGGGCGATGCGACGCAGCAGCGGCATGATCGTCACTTCTGGCCGACGAGGATCTTATCGAGGCCGAAGGCGCGGTCGAGCACCAGCATGGCGCCGGCGGTCAACGCGATCATCAGGGCCGACACCGCCGCCATCATCGGATCGATCGACTCGGTCGCGTACATGTACATGCGGACCGGCAGCGTCACCGTCTGCGGCGAGGTGACGAAGATCGACATGGTCAGTTCGTCGAAGCTGTTGATGAAGGCGAGCAGCCAGCCGCCGGTGATGCCGGGCAGGATCATTGGCGCGGTGATCCGGCGGAACACGGTCCAGTGCGAGGCGCCGAGCGTCTCGGCCGCCTGCTCGGCGCTGCGGTCCATGCCGGTGAAGGCGGCCATGACGAGGCGCATCACATAGGGCGTGACGATGATGACATGGCTGGCCACCAGCCAGGCGAAGGAACCGGTCGCGCCGATCAGCGCGAAAAGGCGCAGAAGGGCGACGCCGAGCACCAGATGCGGGATGATCAGCGGGGAAAGGAAGAGCCCATTCAGCCAGTCGCGCCCGGGGAACCGGTAGCGGTCGATGGCGAGCGCGGCCGGCACGGCGAGCGCGACGGAAATCGTCGCGGCCAGCGTCGCCAGCCACAGACTGTTGTAGAAGGAGGGCACGAAATCGGGATGCTGGAAGATCGCGGCGAACCAACGCAGCGAGAACGAGGTCGTCGGGATCGAGAGCGTGTTCTCGGGCGTGAAGGCGACGAGGCAGACCACGACGAGCGGCGCCAGCACGAAGGCGACGACGAGGCTATGGAAGAGGAGCGCGATGGGGCCGTTCTTGTGCATGGCGCGCGACCTCAGCCCAGGGCCCGGCGGGCGCGCGTCTCGACGAGACGGTTATAGCCCAGCATGATGGCGAGGTTGGCGACCAGCACGATGATCGCGATCGCGGCGCCGAGCGGCCAGTTCAGCTCCGACATGTATTCGTCGTAGACCACCGTCGCCGCCATCTTGAGACGCCGGCCACCGAGCAGGCCGGGAATGGCGAAGGCGCTGGCCGAGAGGCCGAAGACGATCAGGCTGCCCGAGAGCATGCCGAGCGAGACCTGCGGCAGCACGATCCGGCGCAAAGCCGTGAAGCGCGAGGCGCCCAGCGTCAGGGCCGCCGCCTCGACCGCGGGATCGAGCTTCTGCAGCGCCGTCCAGACCGGAATGACCATGAAGGGCAGCATGACGTGGACGAGCGCGATCACGATCGCCGTCTCGGTGTAGAGCAATCTCACGCTGTCGAAGCCGAGCGCGCGCAGGCTCTGGTTCACCAGCCCGGTCGAGCCCAGCAGCATGCTCCAGCCGAAGGCGCGCACCACGACGGAGACCAACAGCGGTCCGATGATCACCAGCAGGAAGATCGAGCGCCAGGGATCGCCCATGCGCGAGAGCACATAAGCCTCCGGCGCGCCGATCACGGCGCAGATCAGTGTCGTGAGGAAGGCGAGCCTGAGCGTGCGCCAGAAGATCGCGAGGTAGTAGTCGTCGGTGACGACCCGGACATAATGCTCGACGGTGAAGCTGTCCTGGATGCCGGTGGTGTGATCGTAGACATGGAAGGACAGGATCACCGTCAGGATGAGCGGCAGGATCACCAGCCCGAGGAACAGCAGCGTCGCCGGCGAGACCAGAAGCCAGGGCGTCAGCGCGCGGGACTTCATGCCGCCGCTCCCGCCGCGGCCGCCACGATCGATGCGCTTTCGGGCGGCCAGCCGAGCGAGACGAGCGCGCCCTCCGCCACCGGCTCGGCGCCCTGATTGGGCAGGGAGACGACGACGTTTCCGACCGGCGTCTCGACATTGAACAGCCAGTAGCTGCCGAGGAAGAAGCGGCTCGTGACCGTGCCATCGAACAGCCCCTGCCCGGCCGCGCCGAGCAGGATCTTCTCCGGCCGGACCGCGACGCCGATGGAGGCCCCGTCCGGCAGGCTCGCCGCCTCGGATGGAAGGCCAAGCCCCGCGGCTTCGGCCCGCCCGCCGCGCCAGACCGCCTCGATGCGGTTCATCTTGCCGACGAAGGAGGAGATGAAAGCCGTCGCCGGGCGCTCATAGAGGCGATAGGGCGCATCGATCTGGGTCATGCGGCCCTGCTCCATCACGACGACACGGTCGCTGATCGAGAGCGCCTCGGCCTGGTCATGCGTGACCATGATGGTGGTGGTGCCGACGCTGCGCTGGATGCGGCGCAGTTCGAACTGCATCTCCTCGCGCAGCTTGGCGTCGAGGTTCGAGAGCGGCTCGTCGAGCAGCAGCACGGGCGGCTGGATGACGAGGGCGCGGGCAATGGCGACGCGCTGGCGCTGGCCGCCCGAAAGCTGGCGCGGATAGCGCTCGGCAAAAGAGGCGAGATGGACGAGGCCGAGCATCTCGCTGACGCGCCGGTCGCGCTCAGGCCTCGCGACCTTGCGCATCTCGAGGCCGAAGGCGACGTTCTCGGCCACCGTCATATGCGGAAAGAGCGCATAGCTCTGAAAGACGATGCCGAGGCCGCGGCGGCTCGGCTTCTCGCGGGTGATGTCGCGTCCGTCGAGGGTGATCGTGCCCTTGGTCGGCTCGACGAGGCCGGCGATCATCTGCAGCGTCGTGGTCTTGCCGCAGCCGGAAGGGCCGAGCAGCGAGACGAATTCGCCCTGGGCGACGCTGAGGTCGACATCGCGGACGGCGGTGAAGTCGCCGAAGACCTTGCTCAACGATTGCAGCGTCAGAAAGCCCATCGGCACCTCGATCGGTGGGCTTTCCCTTAGCCGGAAAGCCGGACTGCGATGCCGCTACGAAAGCGAGGCCGACACAATTTCGTCAATCTTGAATTCCGCATTAGAGAATTTTTATTGACTAAATTCCGTTATATGGAATTTTGATCCCGACCTAGGCATCTGGATTTCGATGATGGAAGCCTCGCCCGAAACGCTTTCGTCGCTGCGCCGCGCGCTCGGCCTGCTGCGCGTCCTCGCCGATGGCGAGAGCGGCGGCATGCGGCTGAAGGACATCGCGGATGCCGCCCGCTGCGGGCAGCCGACGGCCCATCGGGCGCTGCGCGACCTGATGGCGGAGGGCTTCGTCGAGCAGGCCAGCGGCGGCAAGCGCTACCGGCTGGCACTCGACTTCTTCGTGCTGGCGGCCCGCGCCGGGCAGGCCGGCGGCTTGCGCGAACTTGCCCGCCCGACCCTGCTCAGGCTCTCGGCCACGCTCAGTGACACGATCTTCCTGCTGGTCCGCAACGGCTATGACGCGGTCTGCCTCGACCGGATCGAGGGCCCCTTCCCGATCCGCTCCTTCACCGGCGACATCGGCGGCAAGGTCCCGCTCGGCATCGGCCAGGGCAGCCTCGCCATGCTGGCGCATCTGCCGGACGCCGAGCGCGAAGCGGTGATCCGCTTCAACATGCCCCGCCTGCTCGACCGCGGCTTCATCGACGAGCCGGCGCTGCGCTGCGCGATCGAGGCCGCAAGGGCGCAAGGCTGGGTCAATCTCAACACCGGCCTCATCCCCGGCATGGCCGGCGTCGCCGTGCCGGTCTTCGATGCGCAGCGGCGCGTCGTCGCCGCGCTGAGCGTCGGCACGCTGGCCGAGCGGCTGCGCGAAGACCGGCTGCCCAGCGTCGTCGCCATCCTGCGGGGCGAGGCCGACGAGCTCGGCGCCAAGCTCAACCCCTTCGACGTGACCCTGCGCTATCCCTCGCGCAGCCTGAGCACGGTGGCGGGCTGATCGGCTCCGGCTCCGAGCGCAGCCGCCATGCCGCTTTCAGGCTTGCATCGCGGCAGCGGAAGCGGGATGTCGGGGGCGACATTCCTTGCCACGGTGCTCCGCCATGACCGAAACCAAGCCCGCACCCCGCATCGCCATAACCTATTGCTCGATGTGCAACTGGATGCTGCGCTCGGCCTGGCTCGGCCAGGAGCTACTCTCGACCTTCGGGCAGGATCTCGGCGAGGTCGCGCTGATCCCGCGCACCGGCGGCATCTTCCAGATCACCTATGACGGCGAGCTGATCTGGGACCGCAAGACCGATGGCGGCTTCCCCGATTCCAAGGTGCTGAAGCAGCGCGTCCGCGACCGGCTCGACCCCGAGCGCAGCCTCGGCCATGTCGACGGACATGCGATGTCGGCGGACGCCGAGAGCTGAGGCTCGCCTTTCGCCAGCGACATCCCTGGTGGTCATCCCGGGCGAAGCGAAGACCCGGGATCCATGCCGGAACGCTTCCCGACAGGTTCAGGCATGGATCCCGAATCGGCGCGGCTTCGCCGCTTGTCCGGGATTACGGCGTTCAGGAAGCGGGAGAAAGGCGCCCGCGCGTCGCCGCGACCCACGCCTTCAGCCGCTCCTCGGGATCGGCATTGAGCGTGATGTCCGTCACCGCCGCGACGATGTCGGCGCCAGCCTCGAAGACGCCCGGGGCCCGCTCCAGCGAGATGCCGCCAATGCCGACCAATGGCAGGGCGCCGATGCGGCGCTTCCATTCGCCAAGACGCTCCAGCCCCTGCGGGCCGAAACGCATCTGCTTCAGGATCGTCGGATAGACCGGCCCGAGCGCGACATAGTCCGGCTGCATATCCAGCGCACGCTCGAGTTCCGCCTCGTCATGGCTGCTGACGCCGAGCTTCAGGCCGGCTTTCCGGATCGCGCCGAGATCGGCGGTGTCGAGGTCTTCCTGTCCAAGATGCAGCCAGTCGCAACCTTCCCCGATCGCGAGCTTCCAGTAATCGTTGACGACGAGCACGCAGCCGGCCTCGGCGCAGAGCCGCTTCGCGCGGGCGATCTCGCGGGCGACCTCCGGCTCCGGCCGGTCCTTCACGCGCAGCTGCACCAGCTTCATGCCGAGCGGCAGCATCCGCGCGATCCAGTCGGCGCTGTCGAAGATCGGGTAGAACGGATCGAGCTTCATGCGGAATACGTCTTTCAGGCCAGGAAGGCTTTGCCCATGACGGGGGTGGAGGGAGCGGCCATGTCGCGCGCCTCGATCGGCTGCGCGCCGAAGGCGAGCCGGCCGGCACGGATGGCCAGCGCGAAGGCTTCCGCCATCGCGGCGGGATCGCCGGCCTTGGCGACGGCGGTGTTGAGCAGGATGCCGTCATAGCCCATCTCGATCGCCTGCGCGGCGTGGGACGGCAGGCCGATGCCGGCATCGACGACGAGCGGGATGTCCGGGAAATGCTGGCGCATGGTGCGCAAGCCATAAGGGTTGTTGAGGCCCCGGCCGGAGCCGATCGGCGCGCCCCAGGGCATCAGCACCTCGCAGCCGGCATCGAGCAGGCGGCCACCGACGACGATGTCCTCGGTCGTGTAGGGAAAGACCTTGAAGCCGTCATCGGAAAGGATGCGGGCCGCCTCGACCAGGGCGATCACGTCCGGCTGGAGCGTGTCGTCCTCGCCGATGACCTCGAGCTTGATCCAGTCCGTGCCGAAGACCTCGCGCGCCATCTGGGCCGTCGTCACGGCCTCCTTCACCGAGTGACAGCCGGCGGTGTTGGGCAGCACCTTGACGCCGAGCTCGCGGATCAATGTCCAGAACGCCTGCCCTGCCCCACCGCCGGCCGATTCCCGGCGCAGCGAGACGGTGACCACCTCGGCGCCCGAACGCCTGACCGCCTCGGCCAGGATGGCGGGCGACGGATATTGCGCCGTGCCGAGGAAAAGCGGATTTTGCGGCTCGAAACCGTAGAAGGACGCCATCTCAACCTCCCTGCATCGGCGCGACGACCTCGATGCGGTCGCCGTCGTTGAGTGCGGTCTCGGCGCGCTTGCGGGCCGGGACGAATTCGCCGTTCACAGCGGTGGCGACGATCCGGCCGGCATAGCCGAGCTCGGCCAGCGCCTCGGCCAGCGTCTTGCCCGCGATGTCCTGGGGCGCGCCGTTAAGCAGCAAGGTCATGCAGCATCTCCGGTCGGGATTGCGGGTTCAATACGGCATCGGCCGCCATCCGCGCCATGGCGGGGCTGAGCAGGAAGCCGTGGCGATAGAGCCCGTTGACATGGATCACCCGGCCCCGGCGCGTCAGCCGCGGCAGGTTGTCGGGAAAGGCCGGGCGGGCATCGGTGCCGATCTCGACGATCTCGGCCTCGCCGAAGGCCGGATGCAGCGCATAGGCCGCGCCGAGCAGTTCGAGCATGGAGCGGGCCGAGATGCGCCGGCGCGCGCCGCTCTCGATCATGGTCGCGCCGACCATGAAATGCCCCTCGGCGCGCGGCACGATGTAGAGCGGAATGCGCGGGTGCAGCAGCCGGACCGGACGCGACAGCGCAATCTCGTCGCTCTTCAGGATCAGCATCTCGCCCTTGACGCCGCGCAGATCGGGCAGGACGTCGCGGGCCGCAAGCCCGCGGCAATCGAGCACGATATCGGCGTCGAGCTCGGCCGGCTCGACCGGGCTCTCGAAATGGATCGTCCCGCCTTGCGCGAGAATCTTGTCGCCCAGGGCCTTGATCGCCCGGCGCGGATCGAGATGCGCCTCCGCTGCGAAGAACAGCCCGCGCCCGAAGCGCCCGACGAGATCGGGCTCCAGCCGCGCGATCGCCTCGCCGTCGATCTCCTCGAAATGGCTGGTGCGCTGGCCGAAGCGGCGCAGCTCCGAACGATCCCGGCTCGGCGCGACGACGAGCGTGCCCTGTCGCGCGACCTCACCCGTATGCCGCTCCCACCAGCCGGCCGCCTCCTGCCCGAGCCGCACCACCGGCTCCTCGGCGCTCTCGCCCTCGCACCAGGGCGCCAGCATGCCGCCGGCATACCAGGAGCAGGCCTCGGCGCCGATGCGCGGACCGCGCTCATGGATGACGACGGCCGCGCCCCTGTCGAGCAACTCGACGGCGCAGGCGAGGCCGACGACGCCGGCGCCGACGATCGCGACGGTGGTCTGGCTTGGCCGATGCGGCAACTGTGCCATGCGCTTCCCATGCTCCCGGGGAGGCAACGGCCGGAGGCGCGATGCAGAGAACTGCGAGCCGAGGACCGTTCCCTTCGCCGGCATTACCCGGATCAGGTACGATGGGTTGGCGTGAGCCACGCCTCTCAGCCTCTCGGCACCCCAACGGACGCGCTCAATCTAGTGAGCTGGGCCCCAGAGAGCAAGGCGAGCCGATGCATACCGGCCTTTCCGGGAGATCGCCCGGCTTGACGTCTCCCTTACCAAGGGAGTGCTTCCGTCGCTCCTGCGCAGCCATATCCCCTCCCGTGTGAAGGGAGTGATCGCCCGCCCCTGTCGACCAGGAGAATTATCCTTGGTGCAAAGTGGCCGGCGAGGCTTGTCAAACGGCGTCACGATCGGGCATAGAGCCTTGCGCTGGAGACGTGGCCGAGAGGCTGAAGGCACTCGTTTGCTAAATGAGCATACCCCACAAGGGTATCGAGGGTTCGAATCCCTCCGTCTCCGCCACTCCTACCCCGTTGATTAGTAAAGACAGTTCTAAGCGCTGCCGAGCACGATAGACGGCGGCCTACACATGGCAGGCTGCCTCTGGCAGCGCGGAGCCCGATTCTGGTTCCAGATCGCCATTCCGATCTCCGAGGGGCGTTCGGGAGCACTCCTGTTCGGGTGCCCCTGCCCTGTGACGATCATCGGGACGCGTCGCGTTATGCCCGCCGACTCGCCGGTATCGCCGAGAGCTGGTTCAGGGAGTTGAAGAAGGAGCGCCTCACAGGGTTGCCGTCATCTCCGGCTGGAGGCCGCCGACTTCTTCGCACGGCCCGGACGCAGACCTTCCTGATGTCAGCAAGGGTGGTTTGTGTTGAAGAAGTCGGTGTTGCTGTGGGCTTGAGGTTCTGTTTCCGTCGTCCTTGCGGAGGGCGGCGTGATGATGGGCGAGCGGACGGTTGCGCAGGAGGCACTGTTCTACGAGTTCAACCTTGAGCGGCATGTCCCGGCCAGCCGATGCAGCGGCCCCATGGCGCGAGAGACCCGACCTTCAGACGCCTCAAACCCGACGGGTGGTCAATTCAGTCTCCACCGGACACCGCAAACACCTCATATCTTCGATATCGGCGGTGCGTCGGACCAAGTCGGCGCCTTGAGACTTCGCTTCACCCGGTGATTCTCGCCTGCGACGGACTGCCCGGTCGGTGATTTGCCCACGAGGTAGTTCTTCTGCCATTTCTGCTCCACCGTAAGGGGGTCGCCGAGACCGATAGCAGCGTTGAATCTAACCCGCTCGCTGTTCCAGGATTTATATTCCCGGTGCAGGGCTGGATCCTCGGTAATGGGTCGAATTACCGGCTGTACGCTCTCGATGGTGACAGCTGGCACCATGGTGACGAAGCAGAACGGCTCATCCTTTTCGAAATGCACTGTGCCAGGCCGGGTGAATTTCCAGTTCATGGTAAAGCTGAAGGGTAGCCAGCCGGTCTCCACCAGCCCGTCGAGCGGGTGGATGCCGTCTTTGATGCGGTTGGGCGAGCCGCGGACCGACATCATCCAATCCGGATCTGTCCTGAACAGGTAGCCCGGATGGAAACTCAGGATGCCGTGTCCGAAGAACACCCCGGCTTGGTGCAAATGGGTACCTGGCTCGTGAGGACGAAGGGTGATGTCCTCCTTGCCATTCCAGCCGTTCCAGGTGGCAGAGAAGCCAGCCGGGTTGAGCAACTCCCAACCATTGGCGTTGGCAATTAAAAGCGGCGTGCACCGATTTGCGAAGTGCTCGCTCGTGGCATCCATCCAATCGCGGCCGGTCGGAGCCGCGACGAGCTGTGGTGCCCGATCGATCAACACGTAACAGTCAAGTCTCGGTCCTGTCATCATTGGGCTTTCGGAACGAACTGCGTCATCGGGGACCTCGTTGCCGAGCTCCGGCCCCTTCGAGATCTCAGCCGGAAGGACCGACAGGGCCGACAGGACCGGTAGGGCCTTCAGGGCCGGAAGGGCCTTCAGGGCCGACAGGGCCAGCAGGGCCGACGGGGCCGGAAGGGCCAGCAGGGCCGGAAGGGCCTTCAGGGCCGACAGGGCCAGCAGGGCCGACAGGGCCGACAGGGCCGGAAGGGCCAGCAGGGCCGACAGGGCCGACAGGGCCGGCAGGGCCAGGAGTACCGGCAGTGCCAGGAGCACCGGGAGCGCCAGGAGTACCGGCAGCGCCAGGAGCACCGGGAGCGCCAGGAGCACCGGGAGCGCCAGGAGCACCGGGCTGCCCAGTTGCCGTGTTCTTGCGCGCCCTCGGCAGGTCGCCCGCATCGCGGCCGATATAGGTCGGCATATAGTCTTCGCGATCGCGCCGGATGAGAGTCTTCTCGCCGAGCCACGGCGACACGTCGTTGGTGCCACTGGAGCCGAAATAGACGCGCAAGCCCGCTAGGAAGCTGAACTCGTTTCCGGAGGAACGGCCGAAGCCGCCATCCGACTTCTTGCCATAGGCGGCGTCTGCGAACAGCGAGGCGGCGGTATTGCCGAAATTGGCGAGATACTCCGCGCCACCCACGAGCTGGTTGCGGCCGCTGGTGTAGCGGTGGCCGATGTTCAATTTGAGGTTATCGGTCACGTACCAGGCAAGGCGCACATCATCGAAGAATCTGGTTTTGTCGTTGCTGGCCACCAGGAAGCTATTGCCGACGCCGCTATAATTGTTCCACTCGACGCCCGCGAGGCCCTCCAGAGTGAAGCGGCCGAAATAGAGCTGGCCTTCGATGCCGCCCTTGGCGTTGTACATGCCGGTATTGCCAGCGCCGGAGATATTCGCTCCCCAGCTCCCGGTGCCATACAGATAGCTGCCGTAAAGCCCAAGCGCGCCGACCCCAGGGTCGCGCCAGAACAGATGCGCCGCAGCGCCGCCCAGGGCTGTGTTGGAGGCCATGCCGCCTATGGTGTCGACCTGAAACCCGAAGGCGGAGCCAAGCGGCAATGCGAGCAGGCCACTGATCTCGCCAAATCCGGAACGGCCGTTGTAGCCGCCGCCCGCTTCGAGCCGGACATTGGTGGCGCTGACGGCCTGGGGGCCGGTTCCGCGCTGGGCGCCCGGCATAACGCCGTCGCCTTTCGTGACGAGGTGCCGCGGCTGAGGAGCACCTCTACCGCCAGACGGACCCTTCAGCCGCGAGATTTCGGCATCGGCGGCCTTCAGCTTGATTTCAAGCGACCTCTGCTTGGCCTGAAGCTCGGTGACGAGCCTGAACAATTGCTCATTGGAGACGCCCTGCGCCTGCGCTGGTGTGATCGACCAGACGGCACAGGCAATAGCCAGCGCAGAGCACCCGGCTCGCAAATTCTTCTCGCTACCGGCGATGAGAGCCGTCTTACCCTTGATGCCGTGATCGAGCATGTTCGCCCCCCCCCTGATCGCAGTAGTCACACCGCGACCTCTGCCGGAGCGGAACACATTTCGGGCGTCTGACCAGAGCAGCGACAGTATCTGCTCCTGACTCCTCTTGACGGGATGTCTATTTTAAGCCGTGCGTCGGGCACGGAAAGATTCGCGGCTTTCCGGCTCTTTCAAAGATCGGTACGAGTATCGGTCAGCGCGAACCCGGCCTTGTCCAGGCCCTCCACGATATGGGCGATCTAATCTTCCTGGAACGTGCGCCAGCGCCAATCGACATAGATTTCAATGGCGTATATTGACCTCAAATGGCGCATAATTGGGATATTCGTCTCCGCTCTGGCTCTGACACCGAGATACCCTCAGACGCCCGTAATCATAACGCGTACGAAATAGCGCTTCTCATCAATGCTTATATTTATATAAATCTTAAAATCATCCTCGTAATCACACTTGCGATACTATTCCAGAATCGGGACGCCATATGCCATTGCAGGACGGCAGCATTCGCACGCTGGACGAGTTCGACGCCCTCTTCATAGCGCTCCATGACGTAGAGGCGATTGCCCGGCGGATCCCGGGTTCGGGGCTATGGCTCGCCGCCCCGCCCGCTCGAATTCCTCGAACTTCCCCATTGCGAACAGCACGGCGCAGGGTGTGCGCCAGAGTCGAGTGCAGCGGGAACCTGCAGCCCCCCGGCGTGTTCGTCTTCACATCAGCCATATCCGGATGTGATTCGCCAATTCGGGCGCTTTGACCAGTCGGAATGGCAATCGACGCCCCTGTGAAGGAGGAGATCATGCCGGCAAAATCGGCTGCGCAGCAGAAAGCCGCCGGCGCCGCTTTGGCGGCCAAGCGCGGCGCCATGAAGAAGAGCGGGCTCAAGGGCGCATCGAAATCGATGGAGGCATCGATGAGCGAGGCCGAGCTGGAAAAGATGGCCTCGACCAAGCGCAAGGGGAAGAAGGAACACGCTTCCAAGCACTGACCGCCTAGGCGCGGAGGCCGAGCCGGGCTCCGCCAAGCAGGAGAGCCGCGATGACCATCCGTTTCGAACCGCCCTTTCCAGAGCAGAAGCAACCGATGCCGGGCCGAACCGACGCGATGACGCCGCGGCCCGACCATGGCGAAACGAGTTATGTCGGCTCGGGGCGCCTCAAGGGCAAGCGGGCCATCATCACCGGCGGCGACAGCGGCATCGGCCGGGCCGTCGCCATCGCCTTCGCGCGGGAAGGAGCCGATCTCCTGATCTGCTATCTCAGCGAGGACGATGATGCGGCCGAGACCGCCCGCTGGATCGAGGAGGCCGGGCAGAAGGCGGTGCTGATGCCCGGAGATATCCAGCACCCCGCCCATTGCCGGGCCATCGTCGAGCGGGCGGCAGATGAGCTCGGCGGGCTCGACATCCTCGTCAACAACGCCGCGCATCAGGCGAGCTTCGATGCGATCGAGGAGATTTCCGACGAGGAATGGCAGCTCACCTTCGCCGTGAACATCCACGCGATGTTCTACCTGACCAAGGCCGCCGTGCCTCACATGAGGCCGGGCTCCTCGATCATCAACACGGCCTCGGTGAATGCGGACAAGCCGAATCCGAGCCTGCTCGCCTATGCGGCGACCAAGGGCGCCATCCAGAATTTCACCGGAGGCCTGGCGCAAATGCTCGCAGGGAAGGGCATCCGCGCCAATGCGGTGGCGCCGGGGCCGATCTGGACGCCGCTCATCCCCTCGACGCTGCCGGCGGAGAGCGTGAGCCAATTCGGCAAGCAGGTGCCGATGCAGCGCCCCGGCCAGCCGGCCGAACTCGCGACGGCCTATGTCATGCTGGCCGATCCGCTCTCCAGCTACGTCTCGGGCGCGACCATCGCCGTGACCGGCGGCCATCCGATCATCTGAGGTACATCCGAAAGACGAGGGCGAAGCCTTGGCCGGAAAGCTGCAAGCCTATCGCGCCAAGCGCGATTTCCGGAAGACGAAGGAGCCGAGCGATGCGAGCGCGGTGGCTCCTTCCAACCGCCTGCGCTTCGTCATCCAGAAGCACGACGCGACGCGGCTTCATTACGATCTCCGGCTGGAGCTGGACGGGGTGTTCAAGTCCTGGGCGGTGACCCGGGGCCCGTCGCTCGACCCCGCCGACAAGCGCCTCGCCGTCGAGGTCGAGGACCACCCGCTCGCCTATGGCGATTTCGAGGGGACGATCCCGAAAGGGCAATATGGCGGCGGCACGGTCCAGCTCTGGGATCGCGGCTACTGGGAGCCGGAAGGCAAGCTGAGTCCGCAGCGCCAGCTCGAAAAGGGCGATCTCAAATTCACGCTCGACGGCAAGCGGCTGAAGGGCAGCTTCGTTCTGGTGCGGATGAAGCATGACCGCGATGGCGGCAAGCGTACCAACTGGTTGCTGATCAAGCACCGCGACGCACATGCGGTCGACTCCGGCGGCGACGCCGTCCTGAAGGCCGAGACCTCGGTGGCCTCGGGCCGGACGATGGATGCCATCGCGGCCGGGCGTGGACGCTCGCCCAAGCCTTTCCTGCTGGCCGAACAGGCCATCGATGCGGGCGCCGTCTGGGACAGCACCGAGGGATCGGCGGCGGATGCGCGCGCGGGCAAGCCGGCACGGACCGAGTCGGCCAGCCGATCTTCAAAAGCGAGGCACACCGCTCCGGCCGATCTACCCGATTTCGTTCCGCCGCAGCTCTGCCAGAGTGTCGAGCGGCCGCCGGCGGGGAGCGGCTGGGTCCATGAGATCAAGTTCGACGGCTATCGCATCCAGGCGCGCGTCACCGGGGGCAAGGCCACGCTGAAGACGCGCAAGGGCCTCGACTGGACGAAGAAGTTCGGCGCCGTGGCCAAGGCCTTCAAGGACCTGCCGGACGGCATCATCGATGGCGAGATCGTCGCGCTGGACGACCATGGGGCGCCGGATTTTGCTGCGCTCCAGGCAGCCCTCTCCGAGGAGAAGACCGAGAACCTCGTCTTCTTCGCCTTCGACCTGCTTTTCCTCGACGGCGAGGATTGGCGCGAGCGGCCCCTCCTCGCCCGCAAGCAGCGGCTGGAGGCGCTGCTGCGCGACGCGGCTGACGGCGTCACCCTGCGCTATGTCGAGCATTTCGAGACCGGCGGCGAGGCGGTGCTGAAATCAGCCTGCCGGCTTTCACTGGAGGGCATCGTCTCGAAGCGGGGCGACGCGCCTTATGTCTCCGGCCGTAGCGACAGCTGGGCCAAGGCGAAATGCCGGGCCGGCCACGAGGTCGTCATCGGCGGCTGGGCGACGACGGCAGGCCAGTTCCGCTCGCTGCTCGTCGGCATCCATCGCGGTCCGCATTTCATCTATATCGGCCGGGTTGGCACCGGCTATGGCGCGGCCAAGGTCGACGCGCTGCTGCCGCGGCTGAAGGAGCACGCAGCCAAGGCCTCGCCCTTCACCGGCAAGGGCGCACCGCGACGAGCTCCGGGCGTGCATTGGGTCGAGCCGGTCCTCGTCGCCGAGATCGAGTTCGCGGGCTGGACCGGCGACGGCATGGTCCGGCAAGCTGCCTTCAAGGGGCTGCGCGAGGACAAGCCGGCGGCGGAGGTCGAGACCGAATTGCCGGCGCCGCCCACGGAAACCGCGCCGCCGAAGCCCGTATCGGGACGCGGCGGGCGGGTCGATATTCTCGGCGTGCCGCTGTCCAAGCCCGACAAGCCGCTCTGGCCAGATGCCGAGGACGGCAGGCCCGTCACGAAGCTCGACCTCGCCCGTTATTTCGAGGCCGTCGGCGCCTGGCTGCTGCCGCATATCCAGGGCCGGCCGTGCTCGCTGCTCAGGGCACCTGACGGGATCGAGGGCGAGGTCTTCTTCCAGCGCCATGCGGGGCTCGGCACATCGAACCTGTTCGAGCTGGTGAAGATCTTCGGAGACAAGAAATCCTATCTCCAGATCGACCGGATCGAGGCCCTGATCGCCACCGCCCAGATCGGCGGCATCGAATTGCATCCGTGGAACTGCCGGCCTGGCGAGCCGGAGGTTCCCGGGCGCCTGGTCTTCGATCTCGATCCGGGACCGGGCGTATCCTTCGATGCGGTGATCGCGGCGGCCAGGACCATGAAGGAACGGCTCGAAGCGCTCGGCCTCGTCAGCTTCTGCAAGACCACCGGCGGCAAGGGGCTGCATGTCGTGACGCCGCTGGCGAAGCCCGGTCGCGGAGGCCTGGACTGGCCGGCCGCCAAGGACTTCGCCCGCCGCCTCTGCGCGGCGATCGCTGCCGATGAGCCGGAGCGCTATGTCGTCAACATGGCCAAGCGCCTGCGCAAGGGGCGGATCTTCCTCGATTATCTCCGCAACGATCGCATGGCGACGGCGGTGGCGCCGCTCTCGCCGCGCGCAAGGCCCGGCGCCCATGTCTCGATGCCGCTGACCTGGGCGCAAGTGAAAGCGGGGCTCGACCCCGTCCGCTACACGATCCGCACGGTTCCGAAGCTCCTGACCACGAGCAAGGCCTGGGACGATTACGACGAATCCGAGCGGCCTCTCGCCGAGGCGATCAGGAAGCTCGGTCGCTCTTGATGCCGGGCGGAACGGATCGGGAGACGATGCGTTTCGCGTCGGACTGGAGTGAGCAAACATGGCCCAGCGGACATTCTGGAAAGGCTATCTCAAGCTCTCGCTCGTGACCTGTCCGGTCGCGATGATGCCGGCGCATTCGGAGAGCGAGAAGGTGCGTTTCCACACGCTCAACCGCAAGACCGGGCATCGCATCCAGAGCCGCTTCGTCGACGCCGTCACCGGCAAGCCGGTCGCCGAGGACGACGAGGTCAAGGGCTATCCCAAGGGCGATGACGACTATGTCATGCTGGAGGATGACGAGCTCGACGCCGTCGCGCTGGAGAGCACGCGCACCATCGATATCGAGGTTTTCGCGCCGCGCTCTTCCGTCGGCTGGATCTGGTACGACACGCCGCATTACCTCGTGCCCGACGGCAAGATCGGCGACGAGGCCTTCTCGGTCATCCGCGAGGCGATGAAGTCGACGAAGACCGTCGGCATCTCCCGCGTCGTGCTCTATCGGCGCGAGCGGGCCGTGCTGCTGGAGCCGCGCGACAAAGGCATCGTGCTGTGGACGCTGCGCTATGGCGACGAGGTCCGCGACGAGAAGGACTATTTCGCCGATGTGAAGACAGCCAAGCCCGAGCCCGACATGCGCGCGCTCATGGAAAAGCTGATCACGTCGCGCACCAGGGATTGGTCGCCCGATCTGGTGCAGGATCCTGTGCAGGACGAGCTGTTGAGCATCATCAAGGCCAAGCAGAAGGGCCGCAGGCCGGCCCGGAAAGCCACGCCGGTGGCCAGCGAGGGCAACGTCGTCAGCATCATGGATGCGCTCAAGCGAAGCCTCGAACCGCGAAAGTGATCAGCTTGCCTTGCGCCGCGGCTCGGCCTTGGCGGGTTTGCGTTTCGCGGTCGATTTGACGCCGGATGTCTGGCCGGCCTTGGCGCTCTGCCGGAGGGCGTCGAGCAGGTTGACGACCTTCGCCGGCTCGGGGCGCTTCGCCGGCTTGATTGTCCGCCCCTCGATCTTCGCCTTGACCAGCTCGGCCAGCGCGCTTTCGTAGCGATCGTCGAAGGCCTTGGGGTCGAAGCGACCTGCCTTGGTGCGGATGATGTGCTCGGCGAGCTCCAGCATCTCGCCCTCGATCTTCAGCTTCGGAATGTCGTCGAAGGCGCTCTGCGCCGGTCGGACCTCATAGTCGAAATGAAGTGTCGTCGCGACCATGCCGGCCTCATGCGGGCGGATGAGAATCGATCGCATGCGCCGGAAGATCACGGTGCGCGCCAGGGCGGCCGCATCCCGGCGCGCCATGGCGTCGCGGATCAGGCCGAAGGCTTCGGCGGCGACCGGCGTGCTCGGCGTCACGTAATAGGGCCGATCGAGGTACAAATCGTCGATCTCGTCGCAAGGCAGGAAGGTCGCGACGTCGAGAACCTTGTCGCTGTCGGGAATGGCCTCGGCGATCTCCTCCGGCTCCAGGACGATGTAGTCGCCTTCGCCGCGGTCATAGCCCTTGACCTGGTCTTCCTTCTCGACCGGCTTTCCCGTGACCTCGTCGACGAACTGGCGGTGGACCCTGTTCCCGGTCTTGCGGTTCAACATATGGAAGGAGATGCGCTCACTGGTCGAGGCCGCCGTGTAGAGCGCCACCGGGCAGGTGATTTCGGCGACTTTGAAGACGCCCTTCCAGATTGCGCGCGGCGCCATGTCTCCAGCCTCGACATCAGAGCAATGATTGCGAGGAAGGAACGGCCCAGTCCGGGCGATGGTTCCGATGCCGGAACGAGTCGACCCATCACGATCGGCTTGCCTCGGGGCCCTTGCGCCAGCGGCACCGTGCGCGTTCTGTCGCGCTCCAGGCTCGCTTTGCGTGGGGTGCTCGCCTCTCCGCAAGGTGCGGGTCGTATCGTCTCACCCGTATTCCGCCGTATTGACGCGATAGGCGCAATCGGGAATTGAACGTTATCGACCGCCTGCAAGAAGGACTGTCCATGTCGGCCCAGCGCGCCCGCTCCCCGTCGCGTTTCGCCCTGCCCGGTCTTCTGCTGTGCGCCACGGCCCTGGCCAGCTGCAATCAGGAAAAGGCGGCGGCGCCTCCGGTGCAGCCTCAGGTCCAGGTCAGCGTCGTCGTGCTGCATCCGCAGCCGGTCGCGATCACCGCGGAGCTGCCCGGACGCGTCTCGGCCAATCTCGTCGCCGAGGTCAGGCCGCAGGTCAACGGCATCATCAAATCGCGCCTCTTCAAGGAGGGCAGCGAGGTCAAGACCGGGGACGTCCTCTACGAGATCGACCCCGCGCCCTACCAGGCCACCCTCGACAGCGCGGTCGCGGCCCAGCAGAAGGCGGAGGCGGCCGTCGCCAACGCCCAGATCCGGGCCAACCGCTATCAGGAGCTGTTCCAGCGCAACGCCGGCAGCCGCCAGGACATGGACGACGCCAACGCCACGCTGGCGCAGGCCCAGGCTGATGTCGCCTCCGCCAAGGCGAATGTGGAGACCGCCCGGATCAATCTCGCCTACACGAAGGTCACGGCGCCGATCGACGGGCGCATCGACAAGTCGGCGCTGACGCCCGGCGCGCTCGTCACCGCAAACCAGGCCACCGCATTGACGACGATCCGGAAGCTCGAGCCGATCAATGTCGACGTTACGCAGTCGAGCACCAACCTGCTGCGCTTCCGCGACGACATCGCTTCGGGGAAGCTGCGCTTCACCGGCCTCAACGTGGCGGTGAAGCTGAAGCTCGATACCGGCACCGAATACAACCAGTCCGGCAAGCTCGAATTCGCCGAGGCCAATATCGACCCGACGACCGGGACGTTCTCGGTGCGCGCCGAGTTCCCCAATCCCGACCGCATCCTGCTGCCGGGCATGTTCGTGCGGGCCGTGATCCAGGAAGGCGTCGCCGAGAACAGCTTCCTGCTGCCGCAGCGCGGCGTGGGCCGCAACACCAAGGGCGAGGCGACGGGCAAGTTCGTCGGGCCGGACGGCAAGGTCGAGGAGCGCGTGCTGGCCACCCGCCGCAACATCGGCAACAACTGGCTGGTGGACAGCGGCGTCAAGGACGGCGAGCAGCTCATCGTCGAGGGCGGCCAGCTCGTCCGGTCGGGCCAGACCGTGACCGTCAGCGAGGTCTCCATCGACGAAGCGACGGGTGAGCTCAAATCGGCCAACCGGCGGGCGGAAGCCAGCCCCAGCACGGTCAAGAACTGACCATGTCGCGCTTCTTCATCGAGAGGCCGATCTTCGCCTGGGTCGTCGCCATCGTGATCATGCTGGCGGGCGTGCTCGCCCTGCGGACCCTGCCGGTCTCGCAATATCCGCAGATCGCGCCGACGACCGTGCAGATCAGCGCCAATTATCCGGGCGCCGACGCCCAGACCGTCGAGAACTCGGTGACCAAGGTCATCGAGCAAGGCATGACCGGCGTCGACAACCTGCAATACATGACGGCGACCTCGACCTCGACCGGCAACGCCACGATCACGCTGACCTTCACGAACGCGGCCGATCCGGACGTGGCGCAGATGCAGGTGCAGAACAAGCTCGCGCTCGTGACGCGCCAGTTGCCCCAGGTCGTGCAGAGCACCGGCGTCACCGTCGCCAAGGCAGCGACCGGCTTCCTCATGGTCGCGGCCTTCGTCTCCAGCGACGGGCGGCTCTCGACCACGGACCTCGCCGACTATGTCGACTCGACGCTCAACGACACGCTGAAGCGCGTCGAAGGCGTCGGCACGACCCAGCTCTTCGGCGCCGGCTACGCGATGCGCATCTGGCTCGACCCCGACAAGCTGCAGAAATACGCGCTGATGCCGGGCGACGTGATCAACGCGATCCAGGCCCAGAACGTGCAGATCTCGGCCGGCCAGCTCGGCGGGCTGCCGCAGGTCAAGGGCCAGCAGCTCAACGCGACCGTGACCGCGCTCAGCCGCCTGCAGACGCCGCAGCAGTTCGAGAACATCATCCTCAAGAGCGGCACCTCGGGCTCGATCGTCCGGATCAACGATGTCGCGCGCGTCGAGCTCGGCGCCAAGAGCTACGACACGGTCAGCTTCTACAACGGCAAGCCGACGACCGGCCTCGCGATCAGCCTCGCCACCGGCGCGAACGCGCTCGACACGGCGGCCAAGGTCAAGGCCACCATCGAGCGGCTGGCGCCGACGCTGCCGGAGGGGGTCGAGGTCGTCTATCCCTACGACACCACGCCCTTCGTCCAGCTTTCCATCGAGAAGGTGGTGCACACGCTGTTCGAGGCGATCCTGCTCGTCTTCGTGGTGATGTTCGTCTTCCTGCAGAGCCTGCGCGCGACGGTGATCCCGATGCTCGCCGTGCCGGTCGTCCTGCTCGGCACCTTCGGCGTGCTCGCCGCCGCCGGCTATTCGGTGAACACCCTCACCATGTTCGCCATGGTGCTGGCGATCGGCCTGCTCGTCGACGACGCGATCGTCGTGGTCGAGAATGTCGAGCGCGTGATGCACGAGGAAAAGCTCGGCCCCAAGGAGGCGACGATCCGCTCGATGGGCGAGATCACCGGCGCGCTCGTCGGCATCGCCACGGTGCTCTCGGCGGTGTTCGTGCCGATGGCCTTCTTCGGCGGGTCGGTCGGCGTGATCTACCGGCAGTTCTCGGTGACGATCGTCACCGCCATGATCCTGTCGGTCCTCGTCGCCATGATCCTGACGCCGGCGCTCTGCGCCACGCTCCTCAAGGCGCCCGGCGAGCACAGCAAGACATGGGCTCCCTTCGCCTGGTTCAACCGCAATTTCGACCGCACCACCAATGGCTACCGCAACGGTGTCGGCGGGATGATCAAGCGCCCGATGCGCTTCCTGCTCGTCTTCCTGCTGATCGGCGGCGGCATGGGCTATCTGTTCGCGCGGCTGCCCAGCTCCTTCCTGCCCGACGAAGACCAGGGCGTGCTGTTCACGCTCGTGCAGCTTCCGGTCGGAGCGACACAGGACCGGACGCTCAAGGTGCTCGACGAGGTGCGCGAGCACTACCTGACCAAGGAGAAGGATCTGGTCGAGGGCGTCCTGACGGTCGGCGGCTTCAGCTTCAGCGGCCAGGGGCAGAATGTCGGCCTCGCCTTCGTGCGGCTCAAGCCCTTCGAGCAGCGGCCCGGCAAGCAGGCGACGGCGCAGGCCATCGCCGGGCGCGCGATGGGCGCGTTCCGCACGCTCAAGGACGGCTTCGCCTTCGCGCTGGCACCGCCCGCCCTGCAGGGCTTCGGCAACACTTCGGGCTTCGATTTCTACCTGCAGGACGTCGCCGGCGCCGGCCATGAGCGGCTGATGCAGGTCCGCAACCAGCTCCTCGGCCTCGCCGGGCAGAGCAAGCTGCTCACCGGCACCCGGCCGAACGGGCAGGAGGACCAGCCGCAATACTCCGTCACCATCGACCAGGAGAAGGCGAGTGCGCTGACCCTGTCGCTCGCGGACGTCAATACGACGCTCTCGGCGGCCTGGGGTTCGGCCTATGTCAACGACTTCATCGACCGCGGCCGCGTCAAATCGGTCTATGTCCAGTCGGATGCGCCCTTCCGCATGCAGCCTCTGGATGTCGGGCGCTGGTATGTCCGCAACCAGGAGGGAGGCATGGTGCCGTTCTCGGCCTTCGCCTCCGGCCAATGGAGCTACGGCTCGCCACGCCTCGAACGCTATAACGGCGCCTCGGCGGTCGAGATCCAGGGAGCGGCCGCGGCCGGCGTCAGCTCGGGCGCGGCGATGGACGAGATCGACCGGATCGCGAGCCAGCTTCCGACCGGCTTCGGGCATGAATGGACGGGCCTGTCCTATCAGGAGCGGCTGTCCGGCAGCCAGGCCGTCGCGCTCTATGCGCTGTCGATGCTCGTCGTCTTTCTGTGTCTCGCCGCGCTCTATGAGAGCTGGTCGATTCCCTTCGCGGTGATGCTGTGCGTGCCGATCGGCATCTTCGGCGCGCTCGCGGCGGCGACGCTGTTCGGCCAGAGCAACGACGTCTACTTCAAGGTCGGCCTGCTCACCACGATCGGGCTGGCGGCGAAGAACGCCATCCTGATCGTCGAGTTCGCGATCGAGCAGGAGGCGTCCGGCAAGGGGCTGGTCGAGGCGACGCTCGAAGCGGCGCGCCAGCGCCTGCGCCCGATCCTGATGACCTCCTTCGCCTTCATCCTCGGCGTGCTGCCGCTCGCGGTTGCGACCGGCGCCGGCTCGGGCAGCCAGAACGCGATCGGCATCGGCGTGATGGGCGGCATGATCGCGGCCACGGCCATCGGCGTCTTCTTCGTGCCGTTGCTCTATGTCGCCGTGGTCCACCTCGTCCGGCGGATGCGCGGTCAGGGCAAGGATACCAAGGAAGCCGAGACGGCGGCCTGAGGCTCTGCCCTTGGTCGAAACCGCTCCGTCCTTCCGGGCGCCGCTCACGCGGCTTGTCCGGAATGACAGCGTGCATCCTGCCCTCACTTTTTGATGAGAGACGGATTCAGATTTCAGATGGAAACACTTGTGATTTTATCTGAAATCATCCTGTACTCACTTACGCCAGCTCACCCCGCCGACAGCGCTCTCAGGGCGCGAAGGCGAGCGGGCGGCCCGTCTGCGGATGCTGCAACACGGTCATCCGCACGCCGTAGATCGCCTCAAGCTCGGCGGGACGCATGATCGCGTCGGGCGCTCCGCGCGCAATCATGCGCCCCGAATGCAGGGCGACGATCTCGTCGCAATAGTTCGCCGCCATGTTGACGTCGTGCAGCACGACGACCACGCCGATATTGCGCTCCTGCGAGAGGCGCCGCACCAGCGCGAGCACCTCGATCTGATGCGCGACATCGAGCGCCGAGATCGGCTCGTCGAGCAGGAGATATTCCGCATCCTGCGCCACCAGCATGGCGAGCCAGACGCGCTGGCGCTCGCCGCCCGACAAGGTGTCGACCAGCCGGTCGGCGAAGCGCGCGACATCGGTCAGCGCCATCGCCTCCCTGACCTTCTCGCGGTCCCGCTCACCGAACCGGCCGAGCGCGCCGTGCCAGGGATAGCGGCCGAGCGCGACGAGCTCCTTCACCAGCATGCCGGAGGCCGGCGGCGTCTGCTGCGGCAGATAGGCGACCTTGCGGGCGAAGGCGCGGTCGCCCCATTCCGGCAGTGCCCTGCCCTCGAAGCGGATGGTTCCGCCGGAAACCGGCTGCTGGCGGGCCAGAAGCTTGAGCAGGGTCGATTTGCCCGAGCCGTTATGGCCGATGAGCCCGACGACGCGGTGGCCGGGCAAGGTCAGGCTCAGCGGCTCCAGCAGCACGCGGCCGGGGATCGCGAAGCTCACCGCGTCCAGCGCAAAGAGCGGCTGCGGCACGGCCGGCTGGAGCGCGGCGGAAGGAGAGGCTGTCTCGAACATGTGCGTCATCGTTCCTTCTAGAGCATCAGCCCGAAAAGTGGCATGCGGTTTTCGGAAAAAGCCGATGCAAAAACAAAGAGCTACAGCATCGGACTGAATACGATATTCGGTCCGATGCCGTAGGCGGTCGAACCCGGTTCAGTCGCGCTCGCGCTCGACCGCGGCGTGGCCCCGGCGCCAATACGCCGCGACGAGGTGGCGGTCCCTGGCCATACCGCGCTCCTTGCGCAGATAGGTCCTGATCGCACGGGCGGAGGCCTGCTCGCTGCCGATCAGGGCATAATGCGCCCCGCCTTGCGGCCATTCCACTGCCCGGATGGCCCGTTCGAGCAGATCGGTCGAGCCGGCTTCGGCGCCGTTGCGATGCAGCCAGCGCAGATCGAGCGTGGCGGCGGAGGCAATCGGTTGCTCCTCCCGCGCATCGGCGACCTCGATGCGCAGGATGGCCTTCGCGCCTGCCGGCAGGCTTTCCGCGAAACGCGCGATCACCGGGAGAGCGGTCTCGTCGCCGCCGAGCAGGTAGCAATCGGCCGGGACGATCTCGCCGCCGCCCGGCCCCATCAGGCCGACGGTGTCGCCCGGCCCGGCCGTACGCGCCCAGACGGAGCCGGGCGTGTCCTCATGCAGCACGACATCGATATCGACCTCGCCGCGGGCATGGTCGAGGCTGCGGATGGTGTAGACGCGCGTCGTCAGCTCGTCCTCGCCCTTCGGCCAGAGCACGCGGCCATCGGGCGCCAGCGACGGCCAGACGGGCGCCCTGCCCTGCGGCGGGATCAGCACCCGGACATGCAGGCCACCCGTCTCGAGCTGGCCGACATCCGCGACCGCGAGCGTGACGCGCTGCATGCGCGGCGTGACCGGGCGGCTCGCACGCACGGTCGCCCGATGGAAATACGGAATCGCGGTGAGGTCGCAGCCATCGCCGCTCCAGAGGAAAGCGGGTGCCGACCCTTCAGTGCATTCGGCGATGTGTTCGGCCAGCAAGGAGCGGGCGATGAACAGGTAATTCAGTTGATCCGACGCGGCATGCAGGTGCAGCGCCTGCGCCCCGGCCTCCATCTCGACGGCGCCCATCCGGCTCTCGAAGCGGCCGCGGGGTCCGTCCCGCGTCACGGTTCCGCGCTCCGTGAGACGCTCGCAGAGACGATCCAGCAGCGCATGCGGATCGGGCAGCGCGATCGAGGTCGATGCGGTGAAAAGGATCGTCTCAGTCATGGCTTTCCGCTCCGCGGCTCAAGAGCCAGATCAGGTAGGGGCCGCCGATCAGGGCGGCGAAGAGCCCGACCGGGATCTGGTAGGGGTAGATGACGACGCGCGACAGCCAGTCGGCCAGCACCATGACGCCTGCGCCCAGCGCCATCGCCGCGGCAAGCTGATAACGGCCCTGGGCGAAGCCGGAGAGGCGCGCCAGATGCGGCGCGACGAGGCCGATCAGGCTCAAGGGTCCGATCAGCAGCGAGGCGATGCCGGTGAGCAAGGCGGCGAAGGTCGCCAGCGTCAGCCTTCCAAGGCGGCGCGGCAGGCCGACCGCAAGGCTCACCCCCTCCCCCAGCGGCAGGATGTCGAGCCAGCGCGAGAACAGGAACAGCGGCAGGCAGAGGGCGACGCAGCTCGCGACCGCGATCCAGGCCTCGGCGGCGCCGACCCGGTTGGTCGAGCCGGACATCCAGACCAGCAGCAGGTAGCCGCGCATGTCGCCCTGGGCGAGCACCGTCGAGACGACCGCCATCGACAGCGCTCCGAGTGCGACGCCGGCCAGCAGCAGGCGCGACGGCCCCGTCCCGGCCCGGCCGGCGATCAGCAGCATGGCGAGGAGCACGGCGAGCGAGCCGCCGCCGGCTCCGAGCGCCATCGTCCATGGCGTGACGGTGCTGCTCAGGAACAGCACCAGCGCCAGACCGACACCGCCGCCCGCGCTGACGCCGAGCACGTCCGGCCCGGCGAGCGGATTGGCGGTGAGGCGCTGCATCAGCGTGCCGGCCGCCGCCAGCATCGCGCCGGCGAAGCCCGCGGCGACGATGCGCGGGCCCCTGAAGGGCAAAAGATCGGTGAAGAGCGTGCCGGTCGCGAGGCTCCAGCCATTCGGACCGCGCCCGAGCACGAGCGCGCCGAGGGTGACGATGGCCGCCACGGCCATGAGGGTGGACACGGCCAGCACGGGCCGGCGGACGCGGCTCGACTCGCGCCAGCCGGATGTCATCTGCGGCGGCACGGTCGGCGGGATGCGCCCGAGCATCCAGAGCAGCAGCGGGCCACCGAGCAGCGCTGTCGCCGCGCCGGTCGGGGCGAGATCGGCCGTGGCCGAACCGAGGATCTGCACGGCGCTGTCGGTGAAGGAGACCAGGACGGCGCCGGCCAATGGCGCCGCGATCAGGCGATCGCGCAGGCGCCGCGCCCCGAGCGCCCGCGCCAGGATCGGGGCGGCGAGTCCGACGAAACCGATGATACCGATTTGCGCGACCACCGTCGCCGCGAGCCAGACCGCGACGACGAGGACGGCCAGCCGCGCCGCCAGCAGCGCGACGCCGAGACTGCGGGCGCTGGCATCGTCGAGCGCGAGCAGGGTCAGGGGCCGCAGCAGGGCGAAGGAAGCGGCAAGGCCGAGGAGGAGACGTGGAGCCAGCGCGAGCGGGACGTCCCAGCTTTGCTGGTTGAGCGAGCCTGCGCCCCAGATGAAGAGGGAGAAGAGATAATCGCCCTTGGCCAGCACCACGGCCGCACCCAGCGCCGCCGCCGCCAGCGAAACCACCATGCCGGAAAGGATGACGGTGACCGGGTCGAGCTTGCGCCGCCAGCTCAGCGCCAGCACGAGCGCCACGGCGGCCGCCCCGCCCGCGAAGGCAGTGGTTTCGCGGGAGAAGGCGATGAGCGCCGGCGCGAAGGCCGTGGCCACAGTGAGCGCGAGCTGGGCGCCGGCAGCGAGGCCGAGCGTCGAGGGATCGGCGATGGGATTGCGCAGCACCTGCTGCAGGAGCAGGCCGGCAAGGCCCAGCGCCGCGCCGCAGAGCAGCGCCGTAACGAAGCGCGGCAGCAGGCTGTGCCAGAGCAGGATCTGCTCCAGCGGCGCGACGATGGCCGGATCGCCCGGCAGCGGCGCGCGGGTGGCGAGCACGGCGGCGAAGGGCAGCGCGACGAGCGCGAGCGCCGCCAGCGCGGCCGCGAAGGGCCGATGCAGGAAGAGCGGCCTAATCACGCTTCGCCGCTCCCGCCCGTTCGAGGGCCGCCGTCAGCAGGCGGGCGAAGCGACGCGCCGCCGGCAGACCGCCATAGGGGTCGATCGAGCCCAGCGTCAGGACGCGGCCGGCCCGGACATTCGGCAAGGCGTTCCAGAAGGCGCTGCGTCCGAGCAGGCGCGAGGCATCGGCCGGCACGGGCGGGATCATCACGATCCAGGCCTCGGGCACTCGCGCCAGTTCCTCCAGCCCTACCGGCGCCATGGCGGAATAATTGGTCGGCTCGGTCCAGGCATTGGCGATGCCGATCCGGGCCAGCACCGCGCCGAACATGCTGTCGGCGCCGAAGACGCGGAAATGGCGGGCATCGCCGAGATTGATCGGGATGACCGGCAGGGCGTCGAGCGCCTGGAGCCGCTGCCGGCAGGCATCGAGCTCCAGATGGGTCTCGGCGATATAGCGCCCGGCCCGTTCGGCGATGCCGAGGCGCTCGCCGATCGCACGCGTCATCGCCTCCGCCGCCGGGAATGGATCGACGCCCGGCGCATAGAGCGTGAAGCTCTCCACCGGCGCGATCAGGCGCAGGCGCGGCACTGAGGATTCATAGAAATGCGAGATGTAGATCAGCTCCGGCCGGGCGAGCTGCAGCACCTCGAAATTGACCGTGCCGCGCAGGCCGAGATCGGCAACGCTCTCCGGCACCGGCGGCTCGACCGCGACCTCGCGGAACTGGACGAGCTCGGTCGCAGCCACCGGCGGGCGGCCGAGCGCCAGCAACGTCTCCAGCACCGCCCAGTCGATCGTCGCGACACGCAGCGGCGCCTGCCCCCGCCCCGGCGATGCCATTCCGAGCAGCGCGGGCAGAGCAAGCATCGCTCGCCGGGTCATGCCGGCGGCTCGAATGGCCTGTTCTCTGGATAGGGTCGGCGGCAAGACGATACGTGGTCCAGTGTTCGGGAACGGCGAAGAGGCCGCGGCTTTTGCCCCGGCCTCGCATCATGCGGTATTTGGTTCATTGCATCGGCTTTTTCCGAAAACCGCATTCCGCTTTTTCGGGCCGATGCTCGCGCCGCGCGCGACCTACCATTTGTAGCTGGCCGAGACCGTGACGGTGCGGGCATCGCCATAGCCGCAGCCGGAATAACCCTGGCAGCTCTTCACATAGACCTTGTCGAGGAGATTGGTGACGTTCACCGCGAAGGACCAGTCGTCGATCTTGTAGCGGATCGCGGCATCGACCAGCGTCACGGCCGGCACCTTCAGCGTGTTCTCGTTGTCGGCCCAGGATTTGCCGACATAGCGCAGGCCGGCGCCGAGGCCGAGGCCCCTCAGCGGCCCCTCGGTGACGGTGTAGTCGAGCCAACCCGAGGCGGTCACCTCCGGCACGATGAAGGGCGTCTTGCCGATATAGGCAGCGCGGGTGTCCTTCGTCGTCTTGAGGTCGAAGGCGGTGAAGCTCGCCAGCACCTTCCAGTTCTCGTCGAGATTGGCCTTGGCCTCGAGCTCGAAGCCGGTCGAGGTGACCTCGCCGAGCTGGGTCGAGGCGAAGGGATTCAGCGCCGTCGGCGACGGGGTGACGACGTTCTGCTTCACCAGCCGGAAGACCGAGGCCGTGATCAGCGCGTCCATGAAGCCCGGCTTGTACTTCACGCCGGCCTCGTATTGATGGCCCTTCTCCGGCTGGAACGGCGTCGCCGGGCCGCCCGTCAGGTTGGGCACGGCATCGAAGACCGGGTTGAAGAAGGTCGCGGCGCTGACATAGGGCGTCAAGCCATTGGCGAACTCATAGGCCAGGCCGGCGCGGCCGGAGAAGGCCGCCTCGTTCTTGCTGTAGCTCGGCGAGAACAGCAGGCCGGGCGCGCTGAAGGATTTCTTCTTGGTGTAGTCGTAGCGGCCGTTCAGCGTGACGAGCCAGCCATCGCCGAAGCGGAGCTGATCCTGGAGATAGAGCCCGAACTGGTGGTGGTCCAGCTCCTGGTTCAGATAGACCAAGGGCATGCCCTGCGGCGCGCCATAGACCGGGTTGGTCACGCTGATCGGCGTCGCGCCGCCCGATGCCTGCGTCTGGTCGATGTTGAAGTATTTGTAGTCGGCGCCGAGCAGCAGCGAATGCTCGACCGGCCCGGTGCGGAACGTCCGCTCCAGCCGGTTGTCGAGCAGGAAAGTGTTGACCTGCGTGCGCTCCTGGAAGCCGATGCGGTAGAGCTGGTAATCGGGCGCCAGCGGCTGGAAGCGGTTCCCGAACAGCGCGTCCGCGCCGTAATAGCCGTAGCCATAAGGGCCGAGCTGCGAGCCGCGCATATGGCCGTAGCGGGCGTTCTGGCTGAAGGTCCAGCCATTGTCGAACTCATGCCTGAACTCCCAGCCCAGCATGGTCTGGACGCGCTTCTGGCTGTCGATCTCCGGCTCGCCGAGAAAGGCCTTGCGCGGGATGCGGCCGAAGGGCGCGTTCACCACCGTGCCGACATAGGGCAGGAAGCCGCCGCCGACATGGATCTGGTCGAGCGCCGAATAATAGCCATAGGCCGTGAAGCTGGTCGCCCCGTTCGGCTTGTAGGTGATCTGTGGCAGGATGAAGCCACGGAAATCCTTGGCGACGTCGGTGTACTGGTCGCCGCCGGAGATGCGGCCCGTGAGGCGCGTGCTCCAGATGCCCTGCTTGTCGCTGACCCCGATGTCGATGTTGGTGTAGGCGTTGCCGAAATTGTTGATGCCGGTCTCGACCAGGCCGAAATTCCTGCCGTTCGGGCGCTTGCTGATCATGTTGACGATGCCGCCGGGATTGCCGCCGCCGTAGAGGACAGAGGCCGGTCCCTTCAGCACCTCCACCCGCTCGAGCATGAACGGGTCGATCTGGAAGCCGCCGAAGCCGAAGGCATAGTTCGACAGCCCGTCGAGATACATGCCGGTCTGCGTCGCCTGGAAACCGCGGATGAAGACCCAGTCGGTGTCCGGATCCGGGCCGAAGGGCTGGGCCGTGACGCCGGCGGTGTAGCGCAGGGCTTCGTCGACCTTCTGGACGTTGCGGTCCTCGAGCTCCCGCCGGCCGATCACCGAGACGGCCTGCGGGATCGCCGTGATCGGCGTATTGGTCTTCGAGCCCGTCCCCGTGCGCTGCGGTACATAGCCGTTGACCGGGCCGGTCGCGGTCTCGGCCTGGCCTTCGACCGTGATCGTGTCGAGCTGCACCGTTGCCGGCTGAGCCTGGGCCTGCCGATCTTGCCGGGCCTGGGCGAAGGCCGGGCCAGCGATCGCCAGAAGCGAAGCGGCCGATCCAAGAATAAATCTAATCTTCATGCGATCAGTATAGCGCATAATTCGCTTCTACCAGAATGAGTGATGTCGCATTCGAATATTCGATATTTAGAATAATTCAAAACGACACTTATCTCGGGACAATTTTCCCTAACATTCACACCAACAGCCGGATTGATCGTTTCTGCTATGCATTGAACGTTTTTGTTCTGTCCCCGTATCATGCGGCCACGGTGTTGCATTCTCGCCACCTTTCCATCGCCACCGACGGAAGAAGTCGATGTCGCTCCAGCCGAGCATGAATTCCGTCCGGGAAGGCATCAGCGTCATCGGCACGCTGAAATGGCGCGCCTTCAACGGCGTGATCGCCGATCTCTGGCAGGCGCGCTGCGAGAAGGGCGCGCGCGGCGAATATGTCTCGCAGCATCCGCGGCTGTTCATCGTGCTCGAGACGGAGGGCGGATCGTTCGAGACGCGGCTCTCGCCCGGCGGGCCCGGCATTGCGAGCGCACCCGGGGGATCATCGATCAGCTACATGCCGGCCGGGATGCCGGTCTGGACGCGCATCGACGAGCGGCTGCGGCTGAAGCATCTCGACCTGCATTTCGACGCGCGGGAGATCGCGGAACGGCTCGCCGAGCCGCTCGACCGGGCCATCCTCGCGCAACCCCGCATCATGTTCAGCGACGAGCGCATCATGGCGCTGGCGCGGATGATCGCAGCCGAATGCGCAGAGCCGGAGCGGCGGCACGACCTCTATGGCGACGGGCTCGTGCTCGCCCTGCTGATCGATCTCTTCCAGGTCCGGCGCCGCGAGCCGCGCCGGCGCTCGTCGCTGACAGGCGAGCAATTGCGGCGCGTCACCGATTTCATCGCCGATCATTGCGGCGACAATATCCGCCTGCAGGAGCTGGCGGCGCTGGTCGACCTCTCGCAATCGCATTTCAGCCATGCCTTCAAGGCGGCGACCGGCCTGCCGCCGCACCAATGGCAATTGCAGGCGCGCGTGCGGAAGGGCCAGGAGATGCTGGCTGCCGGCGACCGCACCCTGACGGAGATCGCGGCCGAGATCGGCTTTTCCGATCAGGCGCATTTCACCCGCGTCTTCCGCCGCATCGCCGGCGAGACGCCCGCCGCCTGGCAGCGGGCGCGGCGCACCAGCACGGCCATCCCATCGGGCGGAGCGAGGCAGCCGGCCAAACGCAGGGAATCGGCGTAACGCGCTCCATCGCGACGGGCCTTCACCGCCGCGCGAACCGCGGGTTTCGCCGGCAACGGACTACGACAAAAGTCTAGCCATGCGACGCAATGCCCAAGCAAGAGGCAGCTTGACGCCCCCTGGCCAGAGTTTCACTATTCCAAATTGAACGATACGTGATTGTTCGCCTGGGAGGTTGAGATGCTGCATGAGCTCTCGCGCCGCCAGTTCATGAAAGCCGCAGGAGCGGGGATCGGCGGATCTGCCGTCGCCGCGCTCGGATTCGGCGGGGCTGAGGAAGCCCTCGCCCAGGCCGTGCGACCTTTCAAGCTGACGGGCACGACGGAAACCCGAAACACCTGTCCGTACTGCTCGGTCGCCTGCGGCGTCATCATGTACGGCCTCGGCGACGGGTCGAAGAACGCCCATCCCGCGATCATCCATATCGAGGGCGACCCCGACCATCCGACCAATCGCGGCACGCTCTGCCCGAAGGGTTCCGCCCTTCTCGACTTCGTCCATTCCGAGACGCGCACCAAGGTCCCGCAATATCGGGGGCCCGGCGAGCGCGAATTCCGGCAGATCAGCTGGGGCGAGGCGCTCGACCGCATCGCGCGACTGATGAAGGACGATCGCGACAAGAACTTCATCAAGACCAATCAGGACGGCGTCACGGTCAATCGCTGGCTGACGACGGGCTTCCTGGCGGCGTCGGCGACCACCAACGAAACGGCGTTCCTGACCTACAAGGTCGTGCGAAGTCTCGGGATATTGGCGTTCGACAACCAGGCGCGCGTTTGACACGGACCGACGGTGGCCAGTCTGGCCCCAACATTCGGTCGCGGTGCGATGACCAACTCCTGGACGGACATCAAGAACACCGACCTCATCGTCGTCATGGGCGGCAACGCCGCCGAAGCGCACCCTTGCGGCTTCAAATGGGTCACTGAGGCGAAGGCCCAGCGCGGCGCCAAGCTGATCGTCGTCGATCCGCGCTTCACGCGCACGGCCTCGGTCGCGGATTTCTACGCGCCGATCCGGCAAGGCACCGACATCGCTTTCCTGCTCGGGGTGATCAAGTACTGCATCGATAACGACAAGATCCAACACGACTATGTGCGCGCCTTCACCAACGCGCCCTATATCGTGAAGGAGGGCTTCGGCTATCAGGACGGTTTGTTCACCGGCTACGACGAGGCCAAGCGCGACTATGACCGCTCGAGCTGGGAATACGAGCTCGGGCCGGACGGTTATGTCCAGATCGACGAGACGCTGCAGCATCCGCGCTGCGTCTACCAGCTCCTGAAGAAGCATATCGCGGTCTACACGCCGGAGATGGTCGAGCGCATCTGCGGCACGCCAAAGGACAAGTATCTCACGATCTGCAAGATGATCGCGGAGACCTCGGCGCGCGACAAGGTCATGACCTCGATGTACGCGCTCGGCTGGACGCAGCACTCCAAGGGCTCGCAGAACATCCGCTCCATGGCGATGCTGCAGCTCATGCTCGGCAATATCGGCATGCGCGGCGGCGGCATGAATGCGCTGCGCGGGCACTCCAACATCCAGGGGCTCACCGATATCGGCCTGATGTCGAACCTGATCCCGGGCTATCTCACGCTCGGGACCGACAAGGAGGTCGATTTTTCGACCTATATGTCGACGCGCGGCTTCAAGCCGCTCAGGCCCAACCAGATGAGCTACTGGCAGAACTACAAGAAGTTCATGGTGAGCTTCCTGAAGTCGATGTGGGGGCCGGCGGCGACGGCGGAGAACGACTTCGCCTATCAGTGGCTACCGAAGCTCGACGTGCCCGGCTACGACGTGCTGCGCACCTTCGAGCTGATGAGCCAGGGCAAGGTCAACGGCTATTTCTGCCAGGGCTTCAACCCGCTGCTCTCCTTCCCCAATAGGGGCAAGGTCACGGCCTCGCTGTCGAAGCTCAAGTTCCTCGTGGTGATGGACCCGCTGCAGACCGAAACGGCACGGTTCTGGAAGGACGAGGGCGTCCATAACGACGTCAAGCCCGAGGACATCAAGACCGAGGTCTTCGAGCTGCCGACGAGCTGCTTCGCCGAGGACGAGGGCTCGCTGGTCAATTCCGGCCGCTGGCTGCAATGGCACTGGCCGGGCGCCGAGCCTCCGGGCGAGGCCAAGCACGACAACTGGATCATGGCGCAGCTCCATATGCGCCTGCGCGCGCTCTACCAGAAGGAGGGTGGGGCCTTCCCGGACCCGATCGTCAATCTCCACTGGCCTTATCGCGACCCGGGCGAGCCCGAGCCGGACGAGATGGCCAAGGAGATGAACGGCTATGTCGTCTCGACGGTGACCGACCCGGTCGACCCGAGCAAGGTCATCCTCGAGAAGGGCAAGCAGATCGACACCTTCGGGCAATTGCGCGACGACGGCTCGACCGCCTGCGGCTGCTGGATCTATTCCGGCTGCTGGACCGAGAAGGGCAATATGATGGCCCGCCGGGACACCAGCGACCCCGGCAATACCGGCGCCTATTCGAACTGGGCCTTCTCCTGGCCGGCGAACCGCCGGATCCTCTACAACCGCGCTTCGGCCGATCTCGACGGCAAGGCCTGGGATCCGAAGCGCAAGCTGATCGAGTGGAACGGCACGGCCTGGGCGGGCTTCGACGTGCCGGACATCGCGCCCGGCGCCAAGCCGCAGGATGTCGGCCCCTTCATCATGAATCCGGAGGGGACCGCACGGCTCTTCGCCCGGGCGATGATGAAGGACGGCCCCTTCCCGGCCCATTACGAGCCCTTCGAGAGCCCGGTCGCCAACGTGCTCGCCCCGAAGATCCGCGGCAACCCGGCCGCGCGCATCTTCAAGGACGATCTCGCGGCGCTGGGAACCTCGGACAAGTTCCCCTATGCCGCGACCTCCTACCGCCTGACCGAGCATTTCCACTTCTGGACCAAGCATGTCTGGGTCAATGCGGTGCTGCAGCCGGAGTTCTTCGTCGAGATCAGCGAGCAGCTCGCCGCGGAGAAGAACATCCAGAAGGGCGGCTGGGTGAAGGTCTCGTCCAACCGCGGCTCGGTCTATGCCAAGGCGATGGTGACCAAGCGCATCAAGCCGCTGATCTGCGACGGCAAGACCGTCCATATCGTCGGCATCCCGCTCCATTGGGGCTTCACCGGTGCGGCGCGCAAGGGCTTCGGCCCGAACAGCCTCACCCCGTTCGTCGGCGACGCCAATATCGAGACGCCCGAGTTCAAGGCGTTCCTCGTGAATGTCGAGCCGTCCAACGGACCGGCGACGAGCTAGGGAGGCGAAGACCATGGGATTGCAGAGCCAGGACTTCGCCCGCATCTCGGCGACCAATATGCGGCCGCCGGATGTCCGCCACGATTTCGAGGTGGCGAAGCTCATCGACGTCTCGAAATGCATCGGCTGCAAGGCTTGCCAGTCGGCCTGCCTGGAATGGAACAATCTGCGCGAGGAGGTCGGCTTCAACACCGGCTCCTATGACAATCCGCACGATCTGACGCCGAACAGCTGGACGCTGATGCGGTTCACCGAATGGGAGAACCCGCAGAGCGGCAATCTCGAATGGCTGATCCGCAAGGATGGCTGCATGCATTGCGCCGATCCGGGCTGCCTCAAGGCCTGCCCCTCGCCGGGCGCGATCGTGCAGTACAACAACGGCATCGTCGATTTCGTCTCGGAGAACTGCATCGGCTGCGGCTATTGCGTGAAGGGCTGCCCCTTCAACATCCCGCGCATCAGCCAAACCGATCACAAGGCCTATAAGTGCACGCTCTGCTCGGATCGGGTCTCGGTCGGCCAGGCGCCGGCCTGCGCCAAGGCCTGCCCGACGGGGGCGATCACCTTCGGCACCAAGCAGGCGCAGCTCACCTTCGCGCAGACGCGCGTCGCGGATCTCAAGTCGCGCGGCTTCCAGAATGCCGGCATCTACGACCCGCCGGGCGTCGGCGGCACGCATGTGATGTATGTGCTCCACCATGCCGACCAGCCGCAGCTCTATGCCGGGCTGCCCAACAATCCGCGGATCAGCCAGGTCGTCGAATTGTGGAAGGGCCTGACCAAATATGCCGGCATGGCGGCGATCGGCTTCGCCGCCGCCTTCGCCTTCGTCCATGGCATCGTGGCCCGGCGCAACGATGTCAGCCGCGCCGAGGACCGCGAGGCCGAGCATGTGATCGACGAGGAGGCAGCCCGTGGTCGTCAGGCGTGAAGAGGAGCGCACGACCGTCGACCGTTATCCCGGCCGCGTGCGCGTCAATCACTGGGTCACCGCGATCTCGCTGATCCTGCTCGCCCTCAGCGGGGCGGCGCTGTTCCATCCCTCGCTGTTCTTCCTGTCGGGCCTGTTCGGCGGCGGCGCGAACACCCGCGCCCTGCATCCCTGGATCGGCGTCGTGCTGCTGGCGAGCTTCGCCATCCTCTTCGTCCAGATGGTCAGATACAATTTCTGGCAGAAGGTCGACACACAATGGATGCGCCATATCGGCGAGGTGATGTCCGGCCATGAGGAAAACCTGCCCGAGATCGGCAAGTACAACGGCGCCCAGAAGATCGTCTTCTGGCTGATGACGCTGCTGATCCTCGTCCTGTTCGGCACGGGGATCATGATCTGGTACGAGTATTTCGGCGCGAGCTTCACCATCGAGCAGCAGCGCTTCGGCCATATCCTGCATGCGCTGGCGGCGATCGCGATGCTGCTGGTCGTCATCGTCCATATCTATGCCGGCTTCTATGTGCGCGGCACGATGAACGCGATGACGGAGGGCAAGGTGACGGGCGGCTGGGCTTTCCGCCACCATCGGCTCTGGCTGCGCCAGGAGGCCCGCGAGGGCGTCGTCGACGAACGCCAGACACCACCGCGCCGCCACACTGTCGGCCCGGCCGAGTAGCAATATCCTTGCATGCGGGGCGGCCCGGCCGCTCCGCCTCCCGTGACCCGTGCGGTTCGAGAGGACCAGAATGAGTGACGCTCCGGGCTTTGCGCCCTTCGAGGAAGTCGGCATCGCCGAGCGCGACAAGCCGCCCTTCATCCGCCTGCCCTTGCCGGAGACGCTGTTCGGGCTGCGCGCCATGCGCTTCGCCGCGCTCGCGCCCGGCCACCAGCTCGAGCCCTATCTGAGCTTCCTGGCGGCCTTGTCGAAGGCGCAGGACGAGCTCGCGCGCACCTTGCCGCCCCCTGCCCTGCCCGCCTTGGGCGAGCTTCGGATGCGGGCCGCCAATGCCATGCCGCTCCTGCCCCGCGAAGGTCTTGCCGACGATCCGGCCGCCTCGGCCGCGCTCGACGGGCTGGCGAAGCTGCTGGCAGGCGTCGCCATGCCGGACCTTGCCCGCACGGCCCTCGAACGGGCCATGGCGGTCGATGACGAAGGCCGCCGCGCGATGTTCGCCGCGGTGCTGGCCGATGCGATCCCGGTCGAGGCGGTGGCCGAGCACATCTTCGCCGCCGCGGCCTTGCAGGTCGTCGCGGCCCGCTGCGTGGCGCAGCTCGACCCGCTGCTGCCGCAGCCGGTCGCGGATGGCGTCTGCCCTTGTTGCGGCGGGCCGCCGGTGACGAGTTCGATCGTCGCCGACGTCAATGTCGAGGGCGTGCGCTATGTCCAGTGCTCGCTCTGCGCGGCGCAATGGAACCATGTCCGGGTGAAGTGCGTCACTTGCGGCTCGACCAAGGGCATCGCCTATCAGGCGATTGAGGGCATCGCCGACACGATCAAGGCCGAGACCTGCGACGAATGCCGGACCTATGTGAAGATCCTGAACCGCCGCAAGGACACGGAGCTGGAACCCGTCGCCGACGATATCGCGAGCCTCGGCCTCGATCTGCTGGTGACGGAGGCCGGCTGGAAACGGGCGGGGGTGAATCCGTTCCTGCTCGGCTATTGACGATCATGCGTCTCCCGGAGGGAGCCTGATGAACAGACCCGAACGCTTCCGCCCCCCTTCGGTCGACGAGATCCTGCGCAGCGGCGAAGGCGCCCTCGCCATCGCCCGCCATGGCCGCAGCGAAACGACGCAGGCCGTGCGGCAGGTTCTGGAGCGGATGCGGCAGAGCGAGACCTCCCACGCCGCCTCGGCCGATGCCATCGCGCACATGGCGCTCGATGTGCTGGAGGAGCGCGGGCGGCCGTCGCAGCGCCCCGTCATCAACCTCACCGGCACGGTGCTGCACACCAATCTCGGCCGCGCCCTGCTGGCCGAGGAGGCGGTTCAAGCCGTCGTCACCGCGATGCGCGCACCGACCAATCTCGAATATGAGATCGAGGCCGGGCAGCGCGGCGAGCGCGACGCGCATGTGCGCGGCCTGATCCGGGAATTGACCGGCGCCGAGGATGCGGTGCTGGTCAACAACAATGCCTCGGCGGTGCTGCTCGTGCTCAACACCCTCGCCCGGGATCGCGAGGCCATCGTCTCGCGCGGCGAGCTGATCGAGATCGGCGGCGCCTTCCGCATGCCGGATATCATGGGCCGCGCCGGCGCGATCCTGCGCGAGGTCGGCACCACCAATCGCACGCATCTCAAGGACTATGCCGAGGCCATTGGCCCTGAGACCGGGCTGCTGCTGAAGGTGCACACCTCGAACTATGTCGTGCAGGGCTTCACGGCGGAGGTCGAACCAGCGGAGCTGGCGAAGCTCGCCCGCACCCACGACCTGCCTTTCGTCGACGATCTCGGCTCGGGCACGCTGATCGACCTCGCCCGCTGGGGGCTGCGGCACGAAAAGACCGTGCAGGACGCGCTGAAGGGCGGCGCCGATCTCGTCACCTTCTCGGGCGACAAGCTGCTCGGGGGCCCGCAGGCCGGCATCGTCGCCGGGCGGAAGGATCTGATCGCCAGGCTCGCCAAGAATCCGCTGAAGCGCGCGCTCCGGCTCGACAAGCTCCGTCTCGCGGCGCTGGAGGCGACGCTCCGGCTCTATCGCGACCCCGACCGGCTGGCCGAGCGCCTGCCGACGCTGCGCCTGTTCACACGCAAGACCGCGGAGTTGCGCGTGCTGGCCGAGCGGCTGCGGCCACAGGTAGCGGCCGCGCTCGGTGCCGGCTGGGAGGTCGAGACGATCGACTGCGCCAGCCAGATCGGCTCCGGCGCGTTGCCGCTGGAGACGCTGCCGAGCGCGGGGCTCGCGATCGCGCCGGCCGGCAAGGCCAGCGGCGGCGCCGTCGAGGCCTTGGCCGCCGCTTTCCGGGCCGTGCCGGTGCCGGTGATCGGGCGCATCGCACAAGGCGCGCTGATCTTCGACCTGCGCTGCCTCGAAGACGAGACGCTCTTCGCCGCGCAGCTCGCGAGGCTGAAACCCGGAGGCGGCGATGGGCTGGCTTGACCGGCTGCGCCGCAAGGACAACTCCGGCGCGGAGGATGTGGCTGCCGCCATGGCGCGCGCCACTGATGCGGTCGAGCGCGGCGACCATCGCGCCGCGCTGGCGCTCTGGGGGCCGCTCGCCCATGCCGGTATCGCGCGAGCCCAGAACAATATCGGCGCCTGTTTCGCCGAAGGGCTCGGCGTGGAGCGCGATCTCACGCTTGCCCTGCGCTGGCTGACGCTGGCCGCGAATAGCGGTGATCCGGTCGGGCAGCGCAATCTCGCAGCGCTCCATTTCAGGGGCGACGGCGTCGCGCAGAGCGACGAAGAAGCGATGCGGCTCTATCGGCTCGCCGCCGAGCAGGGCGACGCCCCGGCGCAGGACATGCTGTCCTGGATGCTGCTCGAAAGCGGCCTGCCCGAGGCGCGGGCGGAAGCCTTGCGCTGGGCGCAGGCCGCCGCCGAGGCCGGCATCGCGACCAGCATGACCCGGCTCGGCATGATGTTCCATGACGCTCTTGGCGTGGAGCGCGATCCCGCCGTGGCGGCCGAATGGTGGCAGCGCGGCATGGCGGCCGGCGATCCCGATTCCGAAGCCATGCTCGGCGCCGCGACCCTGCTCGGCCAGGGCGTGGCTCAGGATTCCGAGCGCGCGCTTTCCCTGCTGCTCTCGGCCGAGGCCAAGGGCAGCCGCCTCGCCGCGCCCTTCATCAAGGCCGCGCGCGCCGCCTCCCCGATCGAGGCCGCGCCATGATCATCGGCACGGCCGGACATATCGACCATGGCAAGACCTCGCTGGTGAAGCGCCTCACCGGCGTCGATACCGACCGGCTGAAGGAGGAGAAGGCGCGCGGCATCTCGATCGCGCTCGGCTTCGCCTATTGGCCGCAGGCCTATGGCTCCGTGATCGGCTTCATCGACGTTCCCGGCCATGAGAAGCTGGTCCATACGATGCTGGCCGGGGCTTCCGGCATCGACCTCATCCTGCTCGTCGTCGCGGCCGATGACGGGGTGATGCCGCAGACGCGCGAGCATGTCGCCATCGCCCGCCTGCTCGGCATCCGCGACGCCGTGGTCGCGCTCACCAAGACCGACCTCGTCGATGCGGAGCGGATCGCCACCGTGCGCAACGAGGTCGCCAACCTGCTCGCGGATACGCCCTTCGCCGACGCACCGACGCTGCCGGCCTCGACCGTAACCGGCGACGGGCTCCCGGAATTGAGCGAATTGCTCGCGGCCAAGGCGCGTCAGGCGCAAGGCAGGCGGGGTGACGGCGCTTTCCGCCTCGCTGTCGATCGCTGCTTCACCTTGCAGGGCACAGGCACGGTGGTGACGGGCACGGTGCTGTCGGGCTCCGTCCGCGTCGGCGACAGCGTCGTCGTCTCGCCTACCGGCCTGCCGGCACGCATCCGCTCGATCCATGCCCAGAACCGTCCGGCCGAGACCGGCCATGCCGGCGACCGCTGCGCGCTCAACCTTGCCGGACCCGGCATCGCGAAGGAGGCGATCCGGCACGGCGACATGGTGCTGGCGCCGGCCCTGCACGCACCGGCAAGCCGGATCGACGCCGAGATCACGCTGCTCGCCTCCGAAACCAGGCCCCTCGCCATGTGGCAGCCGGTGCGGCTCCATCACGCCGCGGCGGAAGTCGGCGCCCGCATCGTGCTGCTGGGCGAGGAGATCGCGCCGGGCGCGACCGCCCCGGTCCAGCTCGTTCTCGACAGCCCGCTCGCCGCAGCGGCGCTCGACCGCTTCGTGCTGCGCGACATCTCGGCCTCGCGCAGCATCGGCGGCGGCCGCTTCCTCGACCTGCGCGCTCCGGAGCGCAGGCGCCGCAGCCCGGAGCGGCTGGCGCAGCTTGCCGCCCTCGGCCTCGCCGATCCGGCCGAGGCTTTGCGTGCGCTGCTGGGGGTCGCGCCCTACCATGTCGAGATCGACAGCTTCGTCCGCGACCGCGCGCTGGGCGCTGACGCCGCGGAGCAACTGACCGCACGGCTCCACCTCGTCAGGATCGGCGCCCTTGCGATGCTGCCCGAGCATTGGCAGGCGCTGGCTAAAGCCGTGGCCGACACGCTCGACGCCTATCACGCTGAACATCCCGACCTGCCCGGCATGGGGCTGGAACGTTTGCGGCTCGCTGTGGCGCCGCGCCAGCCGGCGCCCTTGTTTCGCCAGGCGCTGGCGCGGCTCACGGAGGACGGCGTGGTCGCCGCCTCCGGCTCCTGGATCAGGCGGCCCTGCCATGAAGTCCGGCTCTCGCCGGAGGACGAGGCCCTGTGGACCCGCATCGCACCGCTGATCGGCGGCGATGAGCGCTTCCGCCCGCCGCGCGTGCGCGACATCGGCCAGATGCTCGGCCGTCGCGAGGAGGAAATCCGTCGGCTGTTCCGGCTGATCGGACGGCGCGGCGACGTGCACGAAATCGCGCTCGACCACTTCTTCCAGCGCGACACGCTGGTCGAGATGGTCGGCATCGCGAGCGCGCTTGCCGCACAGCATCCGGCCGGCTTCAACGCCGCGCAATTCCGCGACAGGCTCGACAACGGCCGAAAGGTCGCTATCCAGATTCTCGAATTCTTCGACCGCCACGGCGTCACCATCCGCCGCGGCGATCTCCGGCGCATCAACCGGCAGCGGCTCGACCTGTTCGGCCCGCCACTGGGGGTACCCGATGGAGGAGAAACGTCCCCGGTGGGGCGTCCGGACTTCAAATCCGGGAGGGGCCGTCAGACGGTCTCTGGTGGGTTCGACTCCCATTCTCTTCCGCCAGTTTCTACGGCATCGAACTGAGCTTCTGATTCAAACCGATGCCGCAATGATTTGTTTTTATTAGATTTTCTGAGTATCGAACGTCATTGTCCGGGCAAAGCTCGAGAGGCCGCATGACCGACAGCGAAGCCCCCGCCCTCGATCTGATCGCCGGTTTCGAGCGCGCCGCCGAAGCCGCTGGGGAGGCTGAGGACGCCTATCGCAAGGAGGCGGCGGCACGGATCGCCGCGCTCGCTCTCGAACGAGCCACGGCCTTCCGGCGGCTCAATCTCGTGCGCGGCGCCGTCAGGGCCATCAGCGAAGCCGACGAGCCCGAGAAAGCCGTTGCACGCGCCCGCTTCGTCATCGCGCAAACGCTCGGCTGGGAGGAGATCGGGCCCCGGCAGGAGCTCGTCCTCGATCGCTTGACGCCCTTCCTCGAGGCGCTACGGACCGAATTGCCGACGGAAGCCAATGCCGCCGTCGAGAGCGCCGCGGAGGCGCTGCGCGGCTTCGAGGATTGGTATCGCGCCGAGACCGGCAGCGACTTCTACGCGCTGTTCGAGCGCTACATGCCGGATACGCCGCGTGTCGACTTCTAGAGGGCTCGGCACCGATTTCGATCGCTGGCTCGGCAAGCTCTTCCGCAAGGGCCCGTTCACGGCGCTGATCGTGCTCGTCAGGATCGCCCCGCCGAAGGTGGAGCCGCTGCGCTCGACCTTCGTCCATGTCGTCGGCGACGAGATCGACTGGGGCGACATCGTGCTGATGCTGCGCGGGGCGGGCACGAGCTGGGACGGCGCCGCCTTCTTCCCCACCCGCGACGCGGATGGCGGGCTCGTGCCCGACGAAACCGCCCGCGTCCGGCTGCGGGAGCTGGAAGGCGCGCTCCGGGAGAACCGGCTGGTGCTGAACGAAGGAGCCTTCTTCGATGTCTGGGGCCGCAACCTCAAGGTCGAGGCGGCGTGAGGCGCATCAAACCACCAGCACCCGCCCCGGCCCGGCCTCTACCGTACCGATGATCCGCGCGGCCGGGCAGCCCGCCGCCTTGATCTGCGCGAGCACATCTCCTGCCCGTTCCGCCTTGCAGGAGACCAGCAATCCGCCGGAGGTCTGCGGATCGGTGAGCAGGTGCCGGCGCCACTCCGGCAACCCGGCCGGCAGAACGACGCCCTCGCCATAGCTTGCCCAGTTGCGATGCGAGGCTCCGGTCACCCGGCCTGCCTGCACCAGCCTTTCCGCCTGCGACAGGAACGGCAGGTCGGCAAGGCGAAGCTTCAGCGTCGCGCTGGAGCCGCGCGCCATCTCCAGCCCATGGCCGAGGATGCCGAAGCCGGTGACGTCGGTGATGGCGTGCACGTCCTCGTCCTTCGCCAATTCCGCGCCGACGCGGTTGAGCAGCGTCACCGAGGCAATCATCTCGTCATAGGCGGCCGGCGAAAGCTCGCCCTTCTTGAAGGCGGCCGAATAGATGCCGACGCCGAGCGCCTTGGTCAGGATCAGCGCGTCGCCCGGCCGCGCGCCGCTGTTGCGCCGCAGGTTCTTCGGGTTGAGCAGGCCGATGACGGCAAGCCCGTAGATCGGCTCGGGCGCGTCGATGGAATGGCCGCCGGCGACGGGAATGCCGGCCTCCGCACAGATCGAGGCACCGCCCTTCAGGATCTCGCGGGTCATCTCCACCGGCAGCTTGTCGAGCGGCATTCCGAGGATGGCGAGCGCCATGATCGGCTTTCCGCCCATGGCGTAGACGTCGGAGATCGCGTTGGTCGCGGCGATGCGGCCGAAATCACGGGGATCATCGACCATCGGCATGAAGAAATCGGTCGTGGCGACGACGCAGGTCTCATCGTCGATCTGCCAGACGGCGGCGTCGTCGCCGGTTTCGGTTCCCACCAGCAATTGTTTGTACGGCCCCGCCGCCGGGTGCTCGGCCAGCAATTGCTGGAGCACCGAAGGGGCAAGCTTGCAGCCGCAGCCGCCGCCATGGGCGAGGCTGGTCAGGCGCGGAGCGGCCGCCCGCGCCGGGGCCTCGCGCTCGATTGTCTCGCTCATCGTCTCATCTCCGGAAAGCGGCGGCCGGGCTCCCTGCCCGGCCATCTGGATCAGGCCGTGATCTCGGCGGACCTGATCATGTATCGGAACGTGTCCGGGTCGAGGCAGTCGAGCAGCGCGCCGGCGACCTCGGCCTGCGGATACATCAGGAAGCCGACCTTGTGCCGCGAGCCCGGCAATTCGAGGTCATGCGCCATGTTGTAGCCGAGCCAGTTACCCTCCCAGGCGCCGAACAGCGTCTCGCGCGCCGCAACCACCTTGGGGTTGTCGATGGCGTTGTTGCCGGGCGGCTCCTCGAGCACGACCTTGCGGACATCGGCAGGGTCAGTCGCGACCCAGCCGTGGCCTTCGAGCCAGACCTCGGCGCGGCAATGCTGCGACTTGGTGATCGTCGCCGAGCCGGCGCCGAGGCTGGCATAGCCGAATTGCGAGGGCGCGACGCGGATGCCGTAGATGTCGCGCGCGGGAATGCCAACGGAGCGCACCAGCGCGACATAGAGGGCATTGAGATCGGCGCATTTGCCGCCGAGATTGCCGGTGCGCAGCATCGAGGCGACATCGCCCGTGCCGCAGCCCCGCGTCTTCGCATCGCGGAAGGTGTTGGCCACCACCCATTCATAGATGGCGCGAGCCTTCTCGACGTCGCCGGTCTTGCCGGCCGCCGCCTTCTCGGCGGTCTCCCGGACGATGCCGTCGGTCGGCATCAATTCGGTCGCCTCGAGATAGAGCTTGCGCTCGGCCTCACTGAGGGCGGGCTTGCCGCCCGCCGCGAAATCCTCCGCCCGATCGCGCAACGAAAAGCGGCTCCTGATCTCGACGCTCGGCGCCGCCTCGCCCTCCTTGAAGACGACATGCAGCATCTGCGCGCCATATTTCGGATCCCGCACCACCTCCACTGAGGCGGCATTGGTCGTCCAGTCGCTCTTGCCGGGCCTGATCCATTCCGGCTGATCCACGGAAGGCAGCGGAATCCAGGCCTGCGCCTTGCCCTGCCCGGCCAGGTCGAGCCGCGTCACCACTTCGAAATCCCGCCATTTGCCGGGCCTCGGCGCGAAGGCCGGAGCCTGCGCGAAAGCCTGATGCGGCATCAGCAGGGCCGCGCCGGCAGCGGCGGCCCCTGTCTTGAGTATGTCGCGGCGATTGATCATCGGATGGCTCCTCCCTCGTTTTTATCAGCGATTGTCCTGGACAGGTCTTGCTTGGGTCTTTCTTCCTCGGGGCGTTCTTCCGAAGGGTTCTCTCCACCCGGTTTCGCGACGGCGGCGAGGGCGCGCAGAACGGCCGGGCTCGTCCAGTCGAGCGGCTCCTCCGTCTTGAACGCCGGGCGCAGTTGCCCGTCGAGCACGAAGCTCGTCGGCAGGCCGAGCACCTGCCAGCGCTTCATCGCCGCACGGTCCTCGTCGAGCAGCACCGGGAAATCGACGGGACGCGCCTTGAAGAAGCTGCGCAGCCGCGCCGGAACCTCGCCGACATTGACCGCGAGGATCGCGACGGCCGGGTCGCGACGCTGCGCCAGCGCGTTCAGCGAGGCCATCTCCTCGATGCAGGGGCCGCACCAGGTCGCGAAGAAGTGGACGATGACGGGCTCGCCGCGCATATCGGCAAGATCGAGCGCTGCCGCATCGAGGCGCGTGAGCGCCAGCTCCGGCGGAGCGGGGCTGGACCAGGGCTGGAGGTCACCGGCCTTGCCAGCGCCGGGCAGGAGAGCGAGGACCAGCCCGACCGCCAGCGCCCGAAGACGACGCTTCGGCCCCCGAACCGATCCTGATGCGCCCCGAAACTCGGGAGCAACCATGGCGAGCACGTCCGCATCCTTTCCCGCCATCCTCCTGCCGTCAATGCGCGTTTTTGTGAGCAACACGCAGCCGGCCAGGAAAGCCGGCGATGAAAGATCAGCCGCATCAGCAGCCGACCCTTGCCGAAAGCGCCCGTCGGCGTCAGCATCGCGGCATGAAGCTGCTGCTCGTCCTGGGGATCGCCATCAGCTGCGGCCTGGCGATCTGGATGGCGCTGGATGGCAATGCCGTGATGGCCTTGCCGCTGGTCGTGGTCGTCGCGGCTCTGGTCAGGACCTTGGTGCGTTCTCTCAGTGGCCAGCAATTCCGGCCTGCCGATACACCGATCGAGCAGGATACGGAGGAGTGAGAACCGCCACCTTCCGCTGAGACATGTAGCACTCCCTCACGTAGACGCCTGCGTAACCACGATGCGATGACCATGCTGCCTTCGATCCTGTTCGGAGATAGTCTTTCTCAGATCGGAGACCTCACCTCGCTCCCGAGAAGAACATGGTTGAATCGGCAGAATTCCGGCCTTTCGACGACATCGAAACGCTGCGAAGCGACGTCCTGAAAGCCGGCGTGCTGAACGCCAAGGCGCTGCAGGCAAGCGCCGAGAACCATGTCGCGAATCTCGGCTGCGTCCTGCCGCCCTCGCCGGAGCTCGACGAGGCCTCGTTTCAGACGCTCACCAGCATCATCGCCTTCGCGCGGTCGCTCTATGGCCAGGCCCCGATCGCCGAATTGGAAGCGGCCCGGCGGCAGGCCCTGGCAAGCATCGACCGGCTGGCGCAGCTCCTCGCCCGGGCGAGGCCGGAGCACGCCTGACCCGATCAGGTCGAATCAACCGGATCGCACCCAGCTCTCCAGCATCGGCCCGACAGCGGAATCCCCTCTTCGAAACCCTCCGATGCGATGTGACATCCATCGATCACCATCGTCGCGTCCGGCAGGACGGAGGGCGATCGAGCGATGGCAGCGGCGCCATAGGCCCTTAAACGCGCCTCTTGGCGGCCTATCGCGGGACATGACGAGGCGAGTTGTAGAAAGCCGGCTGAAGTGACTGGACAGGCTTGGCGCCAGCCTCTATATCGCCCCGACCAACACGGAAGGCGCCGCGCGCCACCGGGGCGCCCAGGTAGCTCAGTTGGTAGAGCATGCGACTGAAAATCGCAGTGTCGGTGGTTCGATTCCGCCCCTGGGCACCATTCTTCCGCTAAGCGGTCGATCAGCCAGAGAAATCAGCAAGATCAAAGGCCTGAAGATTACCGTACGATGCGACGGGTAATCCGAATGGTCTTTCGATGACGCGTCCGTTCAAGCATCCCAAGACAGGCGCTCATCGGTTTCCTTCCCAGAGGATGGACACCAAAATGCACCGCCGCTGGGCTACGGGAGCGACCTCTACTCTCTGTCGATGGTTGAGCTTGTTTTGCGGCGCCACCGAGAAGTGGCTGGGGGACTAGGATTCGAACCTAGACAACCAGAGTCAGAGTCTGGGGTCCTACCGTTAGACGATCCCCCAACGGCGCGGCCTGTGCGTTCGCGTTGGTGAGCGGCGGTCTAATCAATGCTTCTCGCCTTGGCAAGAGCAGAAATGCGCAAGAGCGGTGGAAGCTCTCATGATGTGATGACGCCGCCATGTCACGGCACCATCGTCCAGCTCCCCCTTGCGCGCTCGGACGCAACGCCCTCGCCACGCCCGCCGCCCGCATATCGCGCGAGCCCCCCCTTGAACCCGCAAGCAGCAGGAACTGGCCGCGAGAGATCAGGGTCTGGTCGGATCGAAGTGCTTCGTCAGCTTGTGGCCATAGCCGCCATAGTCGCTCTGCAGCGCCTCCGTCCGCGCGGCGAAGGCCGTGACAGCTTGAGGAAAGCGCGTCTCGAACATGAAGGCGAGCGTGCCCTCGAGCTTGTGCGGCTTCAGCTCGACATTGGAGGCCCTCTCGAAAGCGTCGACATCGGGGCCGTGCGGCAGCATCGAATTATGCAGCGAGATGCCACCGGGCACGAAGCCGCCGCCCGTCTTGGCGTCGTAGACGCCATAGACCAGCCCCATGAACTCGCTCATCACGTTCATGTGGTACCAGGGGGGACGGAAGGTGTTCTCCGCCACCAGCCAGCGATCGGAGAAGACGACGAAGTCGACATTGGCGGTGCCGGGCGTCTCCGAAGGCGAGGTCAGTACCGTGAAGATCGAGGGGTCGGCGTGGTCGTAGAGCACCGGGCCGACCGGCGAGAAGCGCCTGAGATCGTATTTGTAGGGCGCGTAATTGCCGTGCCAGGCGACGACGTCGAGCGGCGAATGCGCGATCTCGGCAACCCAGAGGTTGCCGCCCCATTTCACATAGATCTTCGAGGGCGTGTCGCGGTCCTCATAGGCCGCGACGGGGGTGAGGAAATCGCGCGGATTGGCGAGGCAGTTCGCGCCGATCGGCCCGCGTTCCGGCAAGGTGAAGGCGCCGCCATAGTTCTCGCAGATATAGCCGCGGGCCGGGCCGTCGCGGAGCTCGACGCGGATCTTCACGCCGCGTGGGATCACCGCGATCTCGCCCGGCTCGATGTCGATGATGCCGAACTCGGTCCAGAGCCTGAGGCTGCCCTGCTGCGGCACGAAGAGCATCTCGCCATCGGCATTGTAGAAATACGCGTCCACCATCGAGCGGGTGATCAGATAGACATGCGCGCCCATGCCGCCGAGGCTGCCGGCATCGCCCGCCGTGGTCATGCTGCGGATGCCCTCGATGAAGGAGAGCGGCTCTGCGGGAATCGGGAGCGGGCTCCAGCGCAGCGGCGCGATCGGCATGTCGACCTCGCGGGCCGGCGCCGTGCGCCAGAGCCCGGCGTCGACCTTCCGGAACGTATTCCAATGCGCCACGGTCGGCCGAATGCGGTAGAGCCAGGAGCGCTCATTGGTGGTGCGCGGCGCGGTGAAGGGCGAGCCGGAGAGCTGCTCGGCATAGAGGCCATAGGCGCATTTCTGCGGCGAATTGCGCCCGAGCGGCAGGGCGCCCGGCAGAGCCTCCGTCTCGAAGCCGTTGCCGAAACCGGACATGTAGCCGGTCGCGATCGCGCTCCGGAGCTTGCCGTCATTCGTCTTGCCGTCGTCTGTCTTGGCGCCGCCCGGTTTCTGAACGTTCATGATCTGGAGCCTTTCCGCGGCCGCGCCCGGCCCGCGCCGGCCGCACACCAAACTGCCCTGCCCCCGCAAGCCGGTCGAAACGCGCGGCGCGCCAGGGAGCGCGGACGCGCCACAGGATAGTTGCTTTGGTAACTGTCCATTTTGTAACTAACAAGGCATGGCCACTCTCGCCCTCGAAAGCTTCCTGCCCTATCGCCTCAACCGGCTCGCTTCGGTGGTTTCGCTGAAATTCCGTGCGGTCTACGGCCCGCATCACGATCTGACCGTGCCGGAATGGCGCGTGCTGGCAACGCTCGCGCAATTCGGGACGATGACCGCGAAGGCCATCGGTGCCCATTCGGCCATGCACAAGACCAAGGTCAGCCGGGCCGTGCGGGCGCTGGAGGAGCGGCGCTGGCTGGTGCGTAGCCGGAGCGAGCTCGATCGTCGCGAGGAAGGCCTCATGCTCACGGCCGCAGGCCTGCGCAGCTATGCCGAGATCGTGCCGCGCGCACTCGCCTTCGAGGCTGCTCTCCTGGCCGAGCTCGGCCCGCATGCCGCGCCCCTGCTCACGGCTCTCAAGCGGATGGAGGCCGGTCTCCTCGATGACGCGCCACGTCCCGAGCGACGGTGACAGCCGCGCGCTTGCCTTCCGAAGTTCCATGGAAGGCTCTTCGAGCGTTTGCTGCATTTCCACGGAAACGCGGGTCATCCCGGACGGAGCGAAGCGGAGATCCAGGATCCATGCCTGAGCCTTCTTTGGAAGCGCTCCGGCATGGATCCCGGGTCAGGCCGGGATGACCGAGGTTGTTCCGTGCGAAATCGGCAGGCTCTATGCGTCGCTCAGCGTCCGCCGCACGGCGTCGCGCCAGCCGGCGACCTTGCGCGTGCGCTGGCTCGCCGCCATCGCCGGCAGGAAGCGCCGCTCCAGCCGCCAGAGATCGGCGAAGCGATCTGGCTCGGGCAGCAGCCCGGCATCGAGCCCGGCGAGATAGGCCGCGCCCAGCGCCGTCGTCTCCAGCACGGTCGGACGGTCGACGGGCAGGTCGAGAATGTCGGCGAGACGCTGCATCGTCCAGTCGGAGGCGACCATGCCGCCATCGACGCGCAGGACCGAGCGGCCGCCCTGCCCGGCTTCGGGCCAGTCGGCATGCATAGCCTCGATCAGGTCGAGCGTCTGGTAGCAGACGCTTTCCAGCGTGGCCCGGGCGAACTCGCGCGGCCCGGTGCCGCGCGTCAGCCCGAACAGGGCGCCGCGCGCATTGGCATCCCAATGCGGGGCGCCGAGCCCGACGAAGGCCGGCACGAGATAGACGTCCTGCGCCGGGTCGGCCGCTTCCGCGAGCGGGCCGGTGTCGCTCGCCTTCTCGATGATGCCGAGACCGTCGCGCAGCCATTGCACCGCGGCGCCCGCGATGAAGATCGAGCCTTCCAGCGCGTAGGCGCGTTTGCCGCCGAGCTGGTAGGCGATGGTGCCGAGCAGCCGGTTCCTGGAGCGGACCGGCGTGTCGCCGGTGTTGAGCAGCGCGAAGCAGCCCGTGCCGTAGGTCGACTTGACCATGCCCGGATCGAAGCAAGCCTGCCCGATCGTCGCGGCCTGCTGGTCGCCGGCGATGCCGCGCACCGCAACCGGCCCGCCGAACAGCTCCGGCGCGGTGTCGCCGAAATAGGCCGCGCAATCACGGACCTCCGGCAGGATCGCCTCGGGAATGTCGAGCAGCGCGAGCAGGTCCTTGTCCCAGACGCCACGGCCGATATCGAACAGCATGGTGCGCGCCGCATTGGTCGCGTCGGTCGCATGCACCGCACCGCCCGTCAGCCGCCAGAGCAGGAAGGAATCGACGGTGCCGAAGGCGAGCTCGCCCGCTTCCGCACGGCGGCGGGCACCGGGAACATTATCGAGCAGCCAGGCGATCTTGGTGCCGGAGAAATAGGGGTCGATGCGCAGGCCGGTGCGGCTGGCGACGAGCTCCTCGTGGCCGGCGGCGACGAGCTGCGCGCAGGCATCGGCGGTGCGCCTGTCCTGCCAGACGATGGCGCGGTGGATTGCCCTGCCCGTCTGGCGGTCCCAGATCAGCGTGGTCTCGCGCTGGTTGGTGATGCCGATTCCGGCGATGTCCCGCGCGCCGAGCCCGGCCTTGGCGAGAGCCTCGCGCGCTGTCTCAAGCACGGTGTCCCAGATATCCTCCGGCTCGTGCTCGACCCAGCCGGAGGCTGGAAAATGCTGCGGGAACTCCCTTTGCGCGCTGGCCACCGGAGCGAGCGAAGCATCGAACAGGATCGCCCGCGAAGAGGTCGTGCCCTGGTCGATCGCGAGGAGATGTCTGGCGGCCATGCTCTGCTTCCTGCCCTGTCCCATGAGCATCGGACCGAAAAGCGGAATCCCCTTTCCGGAAGAAGCCGATGCGATAACCCATCCCGCGCTCTGCGGCGCAGCGGGCGGAGACTTGCCGAAGCCGCGGCTTCCGCGCAAGGGCATCGCCCGGATTTCGGCTCCCGGCCTTCCGCGCGAGGGCCTGTTTGCCTGTCCTCGTGGCAAGGTTCTGCTTGGCACGCGGCTTGCGCTGTAGTTAGCTTGCTGACGAAGCAAATGGCTGCGCCTTGCGCGGCCCCTGCCGGATCGCTTCATGCGGGTGCGGCAGGTCGGGGGATTGGAATGGCGGCGGTCGAGGACCGGCAGCAGGGAGGCGTCGCATCCGCGGCGCCGCCACATCGACATGACGCCGATCCGCTCAGGGCCGGCGGCGCCGCCGTTGGTGCCACCGCCCGTCCCCATAACGGACATCGGCTCTTCCCCGCGCCCGCGACCTATGCGGCGCTCGATCTCGGCACGAACAATTGCCGGCTGCTGATCGCCCGCCCGGCCCAGCACGGTTTCCGGGTCGTCGACGCCTTCTCGCGGATCGTGCGCCTGGGCGAAGGGCTGGCGGCGAGCAGCCGCCTCGGCGATGCCGCCATGGACCGGGCCGTCGAGGCGCTGAAGATCTGCCGGGGCAAGATGGCGAATCGCGGCGTCACCCGCGCCCGGCTCGTCACCACGGAAGCCTGCCGCGCCGCCACGAACGGGCTCGACTTCGTCCGCCGCGTCGCGGCCGAGGCCGAATTGGCGCTGGAGATCATCGACCAGCGTACCGAGGCCTCCCTGGCCGTCTCGGGCTGCGCCGCGCTGGCGGACCCGGCGGCCGAAGGGGTCATCGTCTTCGACATCGGCGGCGGCTCCACCGAGATCGTCTGGCTCGGCAATCGCAGCGAGGCGCGCGACCCCGCCGCCCGAATCCGCGAATGGGCCTCGCTGCCGATCGGCGTCGTCACGGTGGCGGAACGCTATGGCGGCGTCGAGGTCAGCCGCGAGCTGTTCGAGCGCATGGTCGATGATTGCGCGCAGGCGCTCGAGCCCTTCGTGAAGCGGGCCGCGCCCGCCCGTCAGGCGCGCGCCTTCCATCTGCTCGGCACCTCCGGCACGGTCACCACCGTCGCCGGCATCCATCTCGGCCTGCTCCGCTACGACCGGCGCGAGGTCGACGGGCTGTGGATGCGCCAGGACGATATCCTCGCGGTCATCGACCGGCTGATCGCGATGGACTATGCCGCACGAGCAGCGAATGCCTGCATCGGCCGCGAGCGCGCCGATCTCGTGCTGGCCGGCTGTGCGATCTTCGAGGCGATCCGCCGCGCCTTTCCGAGCGAGCGGGTCCGGATCGCCGATCGCGGCCTGCGCGAAGGCATCCTGCTGCGGATGATGCATGAGGATCGCGCCTGGTGGCGGCGCAGATAGGCTTGGACGGCGATGAGCAGCGGAAAATCGGGAGGCGGCGCCGGTGGCAAGGCGTCGGCAGGTGCGCGCGACATGCGCGTCAAGGTCAAGAAGGCCGGCAAGCTCAAGCATTCCTCGCAGCTCTGGCTCGAGCGCCAGCTCAACGACCCTTATGTGAAGCGGGCGAGAGAGCTGGGCTATCGCTCACGCGCGGCCTTCAAGCTCGAGGAGATGGACGACCGCTACAAATTCCTCAAAACCGGCCAGCGCCTGGTCGATCTCGGCTGCGCGCCGGGCGGCTGGTGCCAGATCGCGGCCAAGCGCATCGGGCTGGAACAGGGCAAGGGCTATATCGTCGGCATCGACCTGCTGCCGGTCGACCCGATCCCGGCCGTCGACCTGATCCAGATGGATTTCATGGCCGAGGAGGCCCCGGCCCTGCTGACCGAACGGCTTGGCGGACGGGCCGACGGCGTGATGTCGGACATGGCCGCCAACACCACCGGCCACAAGAAGACCGACCACCTCAAGATCATCGCGCTGGCCGAGGCTGCGCTCGAATTCGCGCATGACGTGCTGGCACCGGGCGGCTTCTTCCTCGCCAAGCTGTTCCAGGGTGGCGACAGCGCCGAACTGCTCGCGGGCCTGAAGCGCGACTTCACGCTCGTGCGCAACGTCAAGCCGGCGGCCAGCCGCGCCGATTCCTCGGAGCTCTACGTGCTGGCGACGGGGTACAGGCGCAAGCCGGATGCGGCCGAGACGGCCGTTTGAGAATCGGCAGAGATGTCCCTGGCCGCAACCCAGCATCGCCGCATCCGAGCGCCGAGATCTCCGAGATGACCAAGACGCGTCTGGTTTCGATTCTTTCAACCCTTGCCGTTCTCGTCCTCGGATCCTTGCCTGCACAGGCCTCCGACCGGACACCCGAGCAAGTGGCGGAGCTCTATTACCGTGCCTGGCTCAACTACGACCGCGCCGCTGCCGTTCAGCTCAACACGGCGCTGCGCCCGGAAACCGGCGGACGGGATCTCGTCGATCTCGGGATGATCGCCGATCCCGTCGCATGGCAACTCAGGCGAATCGCAAGCTTGAGCGCTCGGGGAGACCCGTCGGCCCCCGAGATCAGACGGCTGATGGCGACATTCATCATCGCCGGAAGCAAACGCGTCCGCTGCCGGGCCGTCGGCAGCGAAATCGGTGCCCAGCCTGCGGGCGAGCGCTTTCGCGCGACCGTCAAGCTTGAATGCGCCGTGCCGGATGCCGTGGCGGGTTTGCGCCAGACGAAGGAGCACGAGCAAGGGCGGTCGAACATGGTCAATCCCTCCCCGCGCCTGCTGAAGGGCGTCATCGAGGCCTTCGAGAGAGCTCCGCTGACACGCCGGGTTTCGACGGAGATGGATGTGACCGCGGGGTCGGCGAAACAACGCTGGATGCCGGATACGAGCCGCAGCGGCATGGATCAGGTGACCGGCGCCATCGCGCGCCAGATCGGGGAAGCCGGCCTCGGCCCGTAGACCGCACGTTCCGAGCCAAGCCTCGCGCCCGGAAAACCACCCCAAGACGGGATATGATCGCGGCTTTAGCGAGATCGCAGCCGCTCAATCCAGCGGCTTCTGCTCGGCGATCGCCTCGGCCGTCAGCTTGCGCTTGCTGACCGGCGCGTGGCCGGAGACCTCGGCGCCGGCATCGGGCGCGAGCTGCGCCATCCAGAGCGCCGAGGAGGCCGAAATCAGCCCGACGATGACGAAGGCTGGCCAGAAATCGCCGGCCGCGAGCGCCTTGCCGCCGTTGAAGGCGTTGGCCGCCTCCAGCGCGAAAGCGCCGATCGTCACGCCCATGCTGAGCGACAATTGCTGCGCGACGCTGGACAGGCTGGTCGCGCTCGACATCTCACGGTTGGAGACGTCGGAATAGCTCAGCGCGTTGATGCCGGTGAACTGCAGCGAGCGGAAGCAGCCGCCGATCAGCAGGACCGACAGCATGATCGCGTGCGGCGTCGTCGGGGTGAAGAGGCCGGAGGCCGCGAGGAAGGCGGAGCCGACGAGCGCGTTGAAGATCAGCACGCGCCGGAAGCCGTATTGCGCCAGGATGGTCCGCGCCAGCGTCTTCATGATCATCGCGCCGGCGGCCGAAGCGAAGGTGATCAGGCCCGATTGCAGCGGATCGAGCCCGAAGCCGAGCTGCAGCATCAGCGGCAGCAGGAAGGGGATCGCGCCGATGCCGGTGCGGAAGATCGAGCCGCCGACGACGCCGATGCGGAAGGTCGGGATGCGGAAGAGCGCGAGGTCGAGGACCGGGTAAGGCACGCGGCGCGCATGGAACCAGTAGGCGACGAGCGCCGCCGCCCCGCCCAGCACGCAGCCATAGGAAATATATTCCGGCACCATGTGCCGGCCGCCGGTCGCCAGCCCGAGCATCAGCGCGGCGAAGCCGAAAGCCGAGAGGACGAAGCCGCGCACATCGAGCGGCGCCACGTCCTCCTCCCGGATGTCCTCGAAGAAGATGCTCGACAGCACGATGCCGATGAGGCCGATCGGGATGTTGATGAAGAAGATCCAGCGCCAGTCGAAATAGGTGGTGATGAAGCCGCCGAGCGGCGGGCCGACCACGGGCCCGACCAGCGCCGGGACGGTGAGATAGGCGAGCGCGCTGACCATCTCGGCCTTGCTGACGCTGCGCAGGATCACGAGGCGCCCGACCGGCACCATCATCGCCCCGCCCATGCCCTGGATGAAGCGCGCGCCGACGAAGGCGGCGAGCGAATTCGACACCGCGCAGAGCACCGAGCCGAGCATGAAGATGCAGAGCGCCGCGCGGAACACGCTGCGGGCGCCGAACTTGTCCGCCATCCAGCCGGAGATCGGGATGAAGACCGCGAGACTGACGAGATAGGAGGTCAGCGCCAGCTTCAGCGCGATCGGATCCTCCCCCAGCGACTTCGCGATCATCGGCAGCGAGGTGGCGATGACGGTGGAGTCGGTGTTCTCCATGAACAGGGCGCAGGCGACGATCAGGGGAAGCAGTTTGGCGCGTTGCAAGGTCCGAACCTCCGCGCCGGCACGAAACCGGCGCGCTTGAAATCATAAGCTCGGCTATTAACGCGACAATTCGCCCGTGACGAGGTCGAAATCACGGTTTTGGTCGCCCCTTGCGCGCCTCCGCTATGCCCTGAGATTATAACCCGGCACCGAACACAATGCCGCCATGCGTTTTTCGCCCTGCAACAAGACCCGGCACCGCCCCACCTCAAGATTCGTTCGGCTAAGCCGAACCGTCGCGAGGGGCGCGCGTCGCTGACCTTGGAGGCTGACATGTTCGATATTTCAAGAATTTCCCCCGTTCTCCGTCGTAACCGCTCGAGCCTGCGCCTTGCGGCTCTCGGCGCGCTGGCAGGCCTGGCCTATGGCATGGCGGTGCCCGCGCCCGCTTCCGCAGCCCCCTCGGACTGGCGCGGCGGCTGCCAGGACAAGGCTGCGCCGCAGGGCTATGGCGAGATGATCCGGTATAACAACTGCGTGAGGCAGAGGGACTGCCAGCAACTCGCCAATGCAACGGGCACCACGGTCTTCGCGGCCGGTTGTTTCTGGGTCTCGCCCGAGGCGCCGGTGGCGTCCGATTTCCGCCGGCCGGCACGCTGAATCCGGCCCCGGCAAACGACAAAGCGGCACGGCCATGCGCCGGTGCCGCTTCTGCACTGCAAAATAAATTGGCACGCGCTCTAGCGGACCAGCCGGACGCGTGCTAACGGGCCTCGTCAACTCGGCCATGGGCGCATCTGCCCGGCCCCTTAGAAAAGCCGGCTCGGCCGGCGTCGGAGTTGACGATGACGCTTTCCCTCGACGGTCTGATTCGTGACGGCCTCACCTTCGACGACGTGCTCCTGGAGCCGGGTCCGTCGGAGGTCATGCCGGCCGATGTCGACATCCGCACGCAGCTCACCCGCTCGATCTCGCTGAACCTGCCGATCATCGCCTCGGCGATGGACACGGTCACCGAGGCCCGCATGGCGATCGCCATGGCGCAGGCCGGCGGGCTGGGCGTCATCCATCGCAATCTCGAGGCCGACCAGCAGGCCGCGCAGGTCCGCCTCGTCAAGAAGTTCGAATCGGGCATGATCGCGAACCCGATCACGATCCACCCCGACGAGACGCTGGCCGATGCGCTGGCGCTGATGAAGCAGAACGGCATCTCCGGCATCCCGGTCGTCGAGCGCGGGCCGCAAGGCCACAAGGGCAAGCTCGTCGGCATCCTGACCAACCGCGACGTCCGCTTCGCCGCCAACCCGGACCAGCCGGTTTCCGAGCTGATGACCAAGGAGCGGCTCATCACCGTCCGCGAGGGCGTGAACCAGGAAGAGGCGCGCCGCCTGCTCCACCAGTTCCGCATCGAGAAGCTGCTCGTCGTCGACGATCACTTTCGCTGCATCGGCCTGATCACCGTCAAGGACATGGAGAAGCAGGTCGCCCATCCCCACGCCGCGAAGGATTCGCAGGGCCGCCTGCTCGTCGCCGCCGCGACCACGACCGGCGAGCAGGGCTTCGAGCGCTCGGAGATGCTGATCGACGCCGGCGTCGACCTCATCGTCGTCGACACCGCCCACGGCCATTCGGCCAAGGTGCTCGACGCGGTCAGCCGCGTGAAGAAGCTCTCCAACGCCGTGCAGGTCATCGCCGGCAACGTCGCCACCGCCGGCGGCGCCCAGGCGCTGATCGACGCCGGCGCCGACGCGATCAAGGTCGGCATCGGGCCGGGCTCGATCTGCACCACCCGCATCGTTGCGGGTGTCGGCGTGCCCCAGCTCACCGCGATCATGGACGCGGCCTCGGCAGGGGTGAAGGCCGGCGTTCCGATCATCGCCGATGGCGGCATCAAATATTCGGGCGACCTCGCCAAGGCGCTCGCGGCCGGCGCCTCCTGCGCCATGGTCGGCTCGCTGCTCGCCGGCACCGACGAGACGCCGGGCGACACCTTCCTCTACCAGGGCCGCTCCTACAAATCCTATCGCGGCATGGGCTCGGTCGGCGCCATGGCGCGCGGCTCGGCGGATCGCTACTTCCAGCAGGACATCAAGGATTCGCTGAAGCTGGTGCCCGAGGGCATCGAGGGCCAGGTCGCCTATAAGGGCCCGGTCTCGGGCGTTCTGCATCAGCTCGCCGGGGGCCTGCGCGCCGCGATGGGCTATGTCGGCGGCAAGGATCTGGCGGATTACCAGGCCAAGGCGCGCTTCATCCGCATCACCAGCGCCGGCCTGCGCGAGAGCCATGTCCACGACGTGACGATCGTGCGCGAGAGCCCGAACTACCCGACCCGCTCTTGAGCCTTTCGCGCCTTCGTGCAGTCTGGCTCGCCCGGACGAGCCGGACTGTGACGAAGGCGGAGAGCAACACATGGCCCTGAAGCTGGTCTACCCGGCGCTCGCGATGATCTTCTGGATCTTCGTGGTCGGCGTCATCCTGTGCATTCGCCGCAAGAACGCCTTCACCTCGGGCGAGGTCCGGCCCGACGAGGTCTCGGTTTCGACCGAGCGCTACCCCGTCCCGGCCCGCCTCGCCTCGGCAAACTTCTCGAACCAGTTCGAGCTGCCGGTCGTCTTCTTCGCGCTGATCATGCTGGCGATTCAGGTCGCGGCGACGAGCTATGTCATGGCGGCGCTGGCCTGGCTGTTCGTCGCCTCCCGCGTCGTCCACACCCTCATCCATATCGGCCCGAACCAGCTGCCGCTGCGCGGCGCGGTCTATGGCGTGGGCGCCATCGCGCTGCTGTGCATGTGGGCCGGCGTGCTGGTGGCGGTGCTCTGAGAGGCGGCGCCCGGCCGTGCTGTCGCGGCCGATCCGTTAAGCATTCCCGCGATTTACCATGAATTCTTCAGACGGCGACGTTGAGTCTTAACAAAAGGTAAACTACACAAATCGCGCGGCGGACGGTGAAACAAGCGTGGTTTGGAGTGGCGCATGTTGCGTGTCCGTGATGGGTTCGAGCAGGCTTCCGCCTGCGGCGGGCAAGCTGTTGTCGCGGCATTCCGCCAGTCGCATCCCGCCGCCCCCCTGCCCGCGCGCAAGCCGTCGCGGAGCCGGCGTCTCATCGCGATGACCGCCGCCGGCCTCGCGCTCGGCGCCGGCGGCGCGATCCTGACGGCGTCCCTGGTCCAGGCCGAGGACGATGCCGGCATCCGCTCTTTCTTCATCGAGGAAGCCGCCCGCAAGGCCCAGCGCCAGGCCGATGCCTCGCCGCAGGCGAACGCCTATGCGCCGACCGGCAATGGCTGGCGCCTGCCCCTGTTCCGGAGTGGCGCGGATGGACGGCTCGCGCAGCCCGTGCTCGACCTCAATCCGTTTCGCCGCAATGCCCGCAAGGTCGCGCAGCGGCCGAACAAACCCGCCCCCAAAATCACCCGGACCGACACGCTGTCGGCCACGGCGAGGACCGCCCAGACGATCTGCGTCCGGCTTTGCGACGGCTTCCACGCGCCGATCGGCCATCTGCGCGCCTCGTCCGACCTGAAGGCGCATCAGGCGCTCTGCGAGGCGATGAACCCCGGCCTGCCGGTCAAGGTCTTCACCGTCGCTGCCGGGGCCGCCTCCATCGACAATGCCGTCGCGGCCGATGGCCAGCGCTACGGCGCCCTGCCGACCGCCTACAGGCACGAGACATCCGCCAACCCCGCCTGCCGCCCCGCGATCGTGCAGGCTGGCGAGCAGCGCGTCTCGCTGCTGCGCGATATCACCTTGCGGCCCGGCGACAGTGTCGTGCTGGACGGCAAGGTCTCGACCTTCACGGGCGGATCGAGCTGGCCCTATAGCCGCCGCGATTTCCGCGATTTCCGCTCGGCCTCCGAACTCACCAAGGCCCAGCGCCGCCAGATCGACGAGCAGGTCGGCATCTCGCGGATGGAGGCGGAGGCGCGCAGCCTGCGCCGGCAGATGCGGGTTCGCGAAGCCAGCCTCGAGGGCGATACGGTGATGAGCGACGCCGTCCTGCGCGGATCGCTCGATTCCGACACGCGCGGCGCGGTGCGGATGATTCCAATTTCACGATAACGGCAGCGCGGCTCGTTCGACGAAAGCCGTACGACTAGCAGCGCCGGAAATTCGCGAAGCTTTTCCGTGCGATGCTCGCCTTCTTAGAACCAGTCAAAATAAGAACCACTCTAGAAACCGTATAAGACATTGATTTTAAAAGACTATCCTGTTGACGGAGACGTCGCGGGGCCTTTATCCCTCGCCCAACGCAGCGACTTGCCCAACCGAGGGAACACAAGAATGATCGGAAAGAAGCATCTTGGCCTGCTGGCCCTGTCGTCCTGCCTGCTCGGGGCGCCGGCCTTCGCCCAGAGCGTCAATCTCTACACGACGCGCGAGCCCGCCCTCCTCAACCCGGTGCTGGAAGCCTTCACCGCCGATACCGGCATCAAGGTCAACGCGGTCTTCCTGAAGGACGGCTTGCAGGAGCGCATCCGCGCCGAGGGCGCCAACAGCCCGGCCGATCTGATGCTCCTCGTCGATGTCGGCGAGATCAACGCCGCCGTCGATGCCGGCATCACCCAGCCGCTCAAATCGACGACCATCGAGAAGGTCGTGCCGGCGCAGCTTCGCCCCGACGACAACTGGGTCACGCTGACCAAGCGCGCGCGCATCGTCGTCGCCTCGAAGGAGCGCGTGGCGCAGGACGCCATCACCTATGAGGAGCTGGCGGATCCGAAGTGGAAGGGCAAGTTCTGCATCCGCGCCGGCCAGCACCCCTACAACAACGCCTTCTTCGCCGCCTATGTCGCCCATAACGGCCCGGACAAGGCCGAGGGCTATCTGAAGGCCCTGCGCGCCAACGCGGCCCGCAAGCCCGGCGGCGGCGACCGCGACGTCGCCCGCGACATCCAGTCCGGCCTCTGCGACGTCGCCATCATCAACACCTACTATATCGGCCTGATGAGCCAGGCGAAGAACGAGCAGAAGGGCTGGTTCGACGCGATCAAGCCGCTCAAGACCACCTTCGCCAATGGCGGCACGCATGTGAACGTCTCGGCCGTCGCTCTGGCGAAGAACGCGCCGAACAAGGACAACGCCGTGAAGCTCGTCGACTACATGCTCGGCGAGAAGGCCCAGGCCCTCTATGCCAACGGCAATTTCGAGTTCCCGGTCAACGCCGCCGTCACCGACAGCGCCGCCGTGAAGCTGCTCGGCCCGGTCACGCCGGACAAGCTGCCGCTCTCGGAGGTCGCCAAGCAGCGCAAATCCGCGGCCGATCTCGTCGACAAGGTCGGTTTCGACAGTTGAGCCCGGGCACGACGCTCGCGCTTTCGCGGCGGCCGCCATTCGCTTGGCGGCCGTCGACGCGTTTTGCCTTCGTCTCGCTTCTCGGCGCGGCGCTCGTGCTGATGCCGCTGGCGGCGCTGGTCGCGACCGCCCTGTCCTCGCGCGAGGCGGCGGAGATCTGGCCGCATCTTGCCGCCAATGTGCTGCCGGCCGCGCTCGGCCAGACCGCGCTGCTGCTCGCCGGCGTCGGGATCCTGTGCGCCGTGATCGGCACGGGCACCGCCTGGCTGGTGACCCAGTACGAGTTCCCCGGCCGGCGCTCGCTCGAATGGCTGCTCGCCTTGCCGCTGGCGCTGCCGACCTACATCACCGCCTATATCTACGTCGAATTCCTCGGCTTCAACGGCCCGCTGCAAGCCGCGCTGCGCGCCCTGACGGGCTGGCGCTCGCTGCGCGACTACTGGTTTCCGGACCCGCGCAACCTGGCCGGCGCGGTCGTCATCATGGCGCTCGTGCTCTACCCTTATGTCTATCTGAGCACCCGCGCGCTCTTCGGCATCCAGGGCGCCTCCATCGTCGAGGCCGCCCGCACGCTCGGCGCCGGCCGGGCGAGGCTGTTCTGGCGCATCGGCCTGCCGCTTGCGCGGCCGGCGCTGGCGGCCGGGCTCACCCTCGTCCTGCTCGAGACGCTGAACGACATCGGCGCGACCGAATATCTCGGCGTCCGCTCGCTGACGCTCTCGATCTACACGACCTGGCTCAATCGCGGCTCGCTGGCGGGCGCCGCCCAGATCGCCTGCGTCATGCTGCTCGTCGTCTTCGCCCTGATCGCCGTCGAGGCGAAGCTGCGCGGCCAGCGTCGCTTCGCCCTCTCCGCGCGCCAGCCGCGCGCGCTTGCCCGCAAGCGGCTGCATGGCCGCGACGCCCTATTGGCCGTGCTGGCCTGCGCGCTGCCGGTGCTGTTCGGCGCGGCGCTGCCGATCGGATATCTGCTGGTCGAGGTGCTGCAGCGTGACCTGTCGAGCCAGCTCGACACCGGCCTCCTGCGCCTGCTCGGCAACGCGCTGCTGCTTGCGGGCACCGCGGCGCTGCTGGTCGTCGGGCTCGGGATCGGGATCGTCACGGCCGGGCGGCGTGGCCGCGAAGCCTGGCTGAAGCCGCTCGCGCGCCTTGCCGCCCTGGGCTATGCGGTGCCGGGCACGGTGCTGGCGCTCGGCCTGCTGGTGCCGCTCGCCGGCTTCGACAATGCCATCGCCAACGCGTCGCGGCAGTTTCTCGGGCTGAATCCCGGGCTGATCCTGATCGGCTCGGGCGCGGCGCTCGTCATCGCCTATGTCGTGCGCTTCCTCGCCATCGGCATCTCCGGCGTGGAGAGCGGGCTCGCCCGCGTCTCGCCGCGCATCGACGATGCGGCGCGCGGACTCGGTGCCGGCGGTGCGGAAATCCTGCAGCGCCTGCACTGGCCCCTCGCCCGCCCCGCCATTGCCGCGGCCGCCCTGCTCGTCTTCGTCGACGGGCTCAAGGAACTCCCCGCGACGCTGCTGCTGCGGCCGCTCAACCTCGACACGCTGGCGACGGTCGTCTATGGGCACGCCTCCCGCGGCGTCTTCGAGGAAGGCGCGCTCGCGGCTTTGCTCATCATCCTCGCCGGCCTCTATCCCGCCATGATTCTGGCGAGAACCGGTGCAAACCAAAGGGGATAGCCGGCTCTGCCGGCTCGACAAGCGGCATCGATCGGCCTAAACCCTGTGCCGCCAGGGGGCTGGCTGACTTTCGGCCCGTACCGATTCGGAAGTCCATGACCAAACGCGCCGCGTTTCTCGCCTTCAGCCTCGTTGTCGCGATCGGCCTGCTCGGAGTGCAGTCCTGGAACCTCGCGCTCGGCCGGGTCGAGCGGCGCGCCATCGTGGCGATCGAGGAGCGAACCGGCTTCGTCGTCAGGTCGCTCGAGCGTGCCGAGATCGCCTTCCTGCCGCTGCCGCGCATCAGCCTGTCCAAAGTGGTCTTCTCACAGCGTGACGGCACCGTCGCCGGCGAGGCCCTCCGGGTCAGGGGCTATCTGCGCCTGCTGCCGCTGCTCACGGGCCGGCTCAGCTTCGACCGCGTCGATCTCCTCGCGCCGCAGATCGACGTCGCCGTGGCGGCCGAGAGCGACGGGCTGACCGACTGGCTGGCCCCGCCTTTGGCCGAGCTGGAGAAGCTGCGGAGCCAGGGCCGCATCGTCATCCGCTCCGGCTCCGTGTTCCTGCGCAGCGGCACCGCGATCCAGAGCATCGTGCGCGACGTCAACCTGGTCATCGACGAGCGCGAGCAGAACGAGCCCTTCAGCCTCGCCGGCTCGTTCAAATGGCGGGGGGTGCCGACCGATGTCAGCCTTCTCTGGCCGGTCGTCGGCGGCAGCGCCAAGGCCGCCCTCTCCGCCGCCTCGCCCCTGCTGAAGCTGCGCTTCGAGGGCACGCGCTCCGGCCCCGGCGAGCCGGTCGTGACGGGCATGCTCGCCCTCTCCACGCCTTCCGTTCCCGGGCTGCTCGACTGGTTCGGCGAGAAGTCGCGGCTGTCGGCCGCGCTCGGCGCCCTGACGCTCAATGCCGACCTTCAATTGAAACCGCGGGAAGCCTCCTTCAACAATGCCGTGGCAAGCCTCGACGGCGACCGCCTCGACGGCGTCGTGAAGCTGACGGATGTCGACGGCCGCTTCGCGCTGTCGGGCACGCTGGCCGGCGCCAGCCTCGACCTGGGGCGCCTGATCGACCGGCTGCCGCTGCCTGCGATCGATGCCCGCGACACCAGCCCGTTCAATCTCGACGGCTGGACGGGGCGCGATATCGACCTGCGGATCTCGGTCGATGCCGCCCGGCTGAACGGCGCCCGCCTCGCCGATGTCGCGACCTATGTCCTGGTCAAGAAGGGCCGCTTCGAGACCGGCCTCCTGCGCGCCTCGGCCTATGGCGGCACGGTCAAGGGCCGCCTCCTCGCGGTGAGCGCACCGACCGGCGTGGATGTGAAGGTCCAGGCGGGGGTCGACAAGGTCGATTTCGGCCGCGCCGCGGCGGATGTGCCCCGGCTGGCGCGGCTCACCGGCACCGGCGGCTTCCAGCTCGCTCTGGACGGCGCAGGCCGGACCTTCGACGAGTTGCTCGGCGCGATGACCGGGCGCGCCGGCATCAACCTGAAGCAGGGCGAGATCGGCGGCGTCGCCCTCTCCGAGCTCCTGCGCCGGGCGGAGCGAAACCCGTCGCTTCTCCTGCGCGACTGGCGCCAGGGCAAGACGCCTTTCGACGCGCTGGCCGCCAATGCCGGCATCGCCAACGGGCTGCTCGTGCTGACCGATGCGCAAGTGAGCGGATCGAATTATCGGCTCAATCTCTCCGGCAATGCCTCGCTGCGCTCGCGCCTGCTCGACATGCGCGCCACGCTCGCCTCGCTCAACGGCTCGCTCAGGCTGCCGCTCCTCCTCACCGGCCCCGTCGACGCCCCCGATCTCGATCTGGAGAGCGAGGCCTTCCTCAGCCCGACCGGCAGCACCGGCACCGCGGCGGTTCCGGCCTTGCTCGGGCGCTGATCGTTTCGGGACCTCGCGCCATTCCGCCTCGCGTCGCATCGTCTTCACGCGAACCGGTATCCGCTTCGCCCGAAAAGGCTCTCGCTTTCCCCTCCCGCGAAAATCCGGTCTGATGCCGCGTGGCCTCACGAAGGCCGCGGGAGGTGGAGGGAACGACATGCGGATAGGGATCACGGGCGCGCTTGCGCTCGCAGCGATGATGGTGACGGGAATGGCCGGGGCGCAGGAGACGATCGTCGAGAAGAAGGTCTTCGAGCTGCCGAGCTTCACGACCCAATCGGGACGCACGCTGAAGCAGGTCCGCGTCGGCTGGGAGAGCTACGGCACGCTCAATGCCGACAAATCCAACGCCGTGCTGATCTGCCACTTCTTCTCCGGCAACTCGCACGCCGCCGGCAAATACGACGCCGCGGACGCCGCGCCGGGCTATTGGGACGCGATCATCGGCCCCGGCAAGGCGATCGACACCAACACGTATTTCGTCATCGCCTCCGACACGCTGGTCAACCTCAACACCGGCGACCCGAAGACGACGACCACCGGCCCGGCCTCGATCGATCCGGATACCGGCAAGCCTTACGGCCTGAATTTCCCGATCGTCGGCGTCCGCGACTTCGTCGAGGTCCAGAAGGCGCTGGTCGAAAGCCTCGGCATCAAGAAGCTCGCCCTCGTCGCCGGCCCCTCGATGGGTTCGCTCCAGACCTTCGAATGGGCGGCGAGCCATCCCGAGATGGTCGCCAAGGCGATGCCGGTGATCGGCGCGGCCGAGGCCGACGCGATGCTGATCGGCTGGCTCGACGTCTGGGCGGCGCCGATCCTGGCCGACGCCAACTGGAACAATGGCGATTATTACGGCAAGGCCCCGCCGCTCGCCGGGCTCGCCAAGGCGCTGACGGCGGTGACGCTCCATGCCAACCATCAGGACTGGGCCAACGCCACCTTCGGCCGCCGCCCGGCCAAGGAAGGCGAGAATCCGGGCAAGACGCTCGCCGACAAGTTCCAGGTCCAGAGCGTGCTCGACAATGCCGGCATGGCCCGCGCCAAGCTCTCCGACGCCAACCACTTCCTCTATCTGGTCAAGGCGAACCAGCTCTTCACCACCGGCGGCACTTCGCTGGCCGACGGCATGGCCAAGATCAGGGCGCCGATGCTCTACATCACCCAGCCGAAGGACCTCGTCTTCACGCCGGATGCGGTGGAGCGCACGCTGAAGGCCGCGAAGGATGCCGGGCGCGACATCACCCATGTCACCATCGACGGCGTTCGCGGCCATCTCGACGGCGTCATCTCGATGAAGCAGGCGGAGGGCGCGATCCGGGCCTTCCTGGAGAAGTAGGTTCGCTTGACGCGAAACACGTCATTCCGGGCTTGACCCGGAATCCATCGGAGAGCGCTCAAGCCCTGTGATGGATTCCGGATCGGCGCCGCCAAGGCGGCTTGTCCGGAATGACCACTCGCCTCCGGGCTCAGGCGGCCGGCAACCGCTTGCGCACGATCCCGGCGTGGAAGCGCGCGCCATGGAGCAGTCCCGCATCGTCGAAATCGTAATGCGGATTGTGAAGCGGCGCGCTGTCGCCATTGCCGAGGAAGACGAAGCAGCCCGGCACATGATCGAGAAAGCGGGCGAAATCCTCCGATCCCGTGAAGGGCTCGGACACGACCGAGGCATTCTCCGTGCCGAGCAGGCTCCTCGCCACGCCGAGGGCTTCCTCCGTCAGCGCCGGATCGTTCAGGAGCGGCACGAATTCGCGCGTATAGGTCACCGCGTGCTCGACATTGTAGGCCCGCGAAATCCCGTCCGCGATCACGCGCATCTGCGCCTCGATATCGGCGCTGACGGCGGGGCTGAAGCTGCGGGCATCGCCGAGGATGCGCGCTTCCCCCGGCAAGGCGTTGCGCGTTCCGTCGGTGATCAGCTCCGTCACCGAGACGACGGCGATATCCGTCGGGCTCAGGCGTCGCGAAACGATGGTCTGCAGGCTCGTGACGAGGGCGCAGGCGGCGACGAGCGTCTCATTGCCGACATGGGGACGCGCCGCGTGGCCGCCGACCCCGCGCAGGACGATCTCGAAATTATCCTCCGCCGACATGATCGCGCCGGGGCGGGTCTGGAAGCGGCCGACGCCCAGGCCCGGCGCATTGTGCAGCCCGTAGATCTCGGTGAAGGGAAAGCGCTCCATCACGCCGTCATCGAGCATGGCGAGCGCCCCCCGCCCCCATTCCTCGGCCGGCTGGAAGATGAAGCGCACCGTGCCGTCGAAGCCGCCTTCCGCCGCCAGCAGCTTCGCGGCCCCAAGCAGCATCGCGGTATGGCCGTCATGGCCGCAGGCATGCATGACGCCGGGATTGCGCGAGCGATACGGTGCCTCGCCCTGCTCGGGGATGCGAAGCGCGTCCATATCGGCCCGGAGCGCGATCGCCCGGTTGCCGCTGCCGCGCTTCAGGGTTCCGACGACCCCTGTGCCGCCGACGCCGGCAACGACCTCGTCGAGGCCGAACTCGCGCAGTTTGGCGGCGACGAAGGCGCCGGTACGCTGCTCCTCGAAACCGAATTCCGGGTGAGCGTGCAGGTCGCGCCGCCAGGCGGTCATCTCCTGCACCAGATGGTCGAGATCGATCGTCACGGCTTGTCCCTCGCTCCAGGCGGTGCGCTTCGGTCGCGCGCCGGGACGATAGCCCAGCGCCCGCGAGAGAGGCGCTGCAATTGCCCCTTCGATCTGCAAGGTTTTTTCTCGGCCGGTTATGGTTGCATGGTCGCGTCCGGTCGCTCATCCATCCGGTGGACGATCCGGTCGATCAGCCCCCATTCCAGCCCCTCCTCCGCGGTCATGAAGCGGTCGCGGTCGAGCGTGCGCTCCACCTCCTCGTAGCTGCGCCCGCAATGCTCGGCATAGAGGCGCGTGAGGCGGCGCTTGGTCTGCTGGATCTCCTCGGCATGGATGAGGAAATCCGAGGCCTGCCCCTGGAAGCCGCCGAGCGGCTGGTGGACATGCAGGCTGGCATTGGGCAAGGCGGCGCGCTCGCCGGGCTCGCCGGCCATCAGCAGGAAGGAGCCCATCGAGCGGGCCGTGCCCATGCACAGCGTATGCACGGGCGCGCGGATGTAGCGCATCGTGTCGTACATCGCGAAGCCGCTGGTCACGACGCCGCCCGGCGAGTTGATGTAGAGATGGATCGGCCGCTTCGGGTTCTCCGCCTCCAGGAACAGGAGCTGCGCGCAGACCAGCGCGCTCATGGCATCGTTGACCTCGCCGTTGACGAAGACGATCCGCTCGCGCAGCAGCCGGGAATAGATGTCGAAAGAGCGCTCCCCGCGGCTCGACTGCTCGACGACCATAGGGACGAGTTGCATCGCTTCGCGCATCGGCGAACTCCAAAGGCTCGACGTTGGATCGGAGAGTGGCGGGCGTCAGGCTGCGCGCAGCATCGGCGGCGCGTTGCCGTTGGCCGCCCGCGGGATCTGGCGGGTGCCGCGCTCCGCAAGCTCGTGAATCACATGCAGGCGGGTTCCGCCGGCTGCGTCGAAGGCGACCCGGAACGTGACGACGCTTTCCAGAAAGGGCGGCTCGTCCTCGCGCATGCGATAGGAGATCGCCTCCCCCGGCGCGAGCACGGTCGGCTGCGGATCGGCCAGCGCCGCGCCCGGAAGCCAGGCTTCCCGGAGGGCCGGAATGCTGATCGCGCGCCAGACCTTTTCCGGCGGCTCGTCGAGCCGATATTCCAGGACGAGAGCGCCGGAGGGCCCTTCCAGATCATCTGCGCTCATTGGTCCATCTCCTTGAGCAAGCCCTTGAGAGCCTCGATGCGCTGCGGCCAGTAGGCGCGGTACTTCGCCAGCCATTGCGCGATCAGCGCAAGACCCTCGGGATCGACCTCGTAATTGACGAAGCGGCCCTGCCGCTCCTCGCGAACGAGCCCGGCACTGCGCAGGACCGAAAGATGCTGCGACATCGCCGGCTGGCTGATGGCGATGCCCTCGCGCAAGGCGCTGGCGTTCATGCCGCCCGCCGCCAGCTTCTCGAAGATCGCCCGCCGCGTCGGGTCGGCCAGCGCCTTGAAGATCTCGTTCTCGATCATGCCATCACATAAGCACGTACTTATATGATTCGCAACGGGTCATGGAGAACGCCCGCGCCGAAAGCCCCGTCCAGGCTCGGCCTGCGGGGTTTTCCGTCTGGCGCTCCTGAGGGGATGCGCGGGGTCCGGGCGGCGCGCGATCCTGAGCCGCGTGCCGAATGTCGATGTCGAATGTCGAAGTCGATGCGGCGCCGACCGGCCCCGCCCGAACCCCGCGCGCGGTTGTCTATGAGGCCTCCCGCCAAGGCTTGAACCGGGCCTGCCTATTCGGCCCGGCGGCGAGAAACCCCTCCGGACCAAGGCTCACCATCCGTGGCGCAAGATCCGAACACCGCATCCCGCCCGGCCGCACGATGCCTCGCGACAGCCCCCTTGGTCGGGCGGGATGGCTGGGAGGATAGGCGTGCGGCGGGTGGCGGGGGATAAGTTGAGGAACCGAGGAGGGGGCTTTCTGCTTAGGGTGCTATCGAACCGGATCCATTCGGAATCGAAACTGCGGCTTTGCCAAGATACGAACAAAGAGGAGAATGGCGAAGCGGGCGTCCTCTTCACATATTTCTATGGCCGCACGTCGTTCGCTCAGAGCGCGTTGATCAATGTGGCTCGCATCGTCGACCGTCCTAAAATGAGTGAGTGCGTTTCGAAGTTCTGCCAGTCGAAGAAGGTCTCTTTCATCTTCTTCTCCCAAGATGCCGGCTGACCTCCCGGCAACGACGATATCTCGGAACCAGGGACGATCTTTTAGGCGGATGGTCGAAACACCCTTGATCTCATTCGACAGTGAAAGCAGACCTATTTCCGCCGTCAATACATTCTCGAGCACACACTGGCTAAGAAGAATTACCGACAGAAAATTGCCTTGAATGAAGGCTTGTCGAGTCTCGGTATAAGCAAACTGAGCAGGCGTTCCGCCCGGCAGCAGAAGGCCGCGCCCTTGCCCAAAGTCGGCCTCGAAGGCGAGGAGCAGACGCAATCTGGCAACGCGGCCCGACAGGTCATCGTGCAGATCGGCCAGCAAAAACTGTAGCGCTATTGTTTCTGGCGGTAGGGGTTCAAACATCATTTTCCTAGGCTAATGGGAAAGCTGTCGGTCGCGTCGTCGATTAACCCAGAACTAAATGTTATGAATAATCTGCCTTGTGCCGAAAGCCGAACCGCCCCTACCCCGCCATCGCCGCCTTCACACCGTCGATCACGAACTGCACGGCCAGCGCCGCCAGGATCACGCCGAGCAGGCGCGTCAGCACGACATTGCCGGTGATGCCGAGCAGCTTCGAGATCGAACTGGCCGCGAGGAACACCGCCAGGCAGCACAGGATCACCAGCCCGCAGATCACCGCCAGGGTAATCAGCAGCACCGCGTCGCCATGAGCCCGGCCCGCCAGCAGGATCGTTGCGGTGAGCGCGCCCGGCCCGGCCATCAGCGGGGTCGCCAGCGGGAAGGCCGCGACGTTGCGGATGTGGTCCTTGGTGATCGCCGTATCGGCCGTCTGCTGCTTGCGCTCGGTGCGGCGCTCGAACACCATCTCGAAGGCGATCCAGAACAGCAGCAAACCGCCGGCGATGCGGAAGGCCGGCAACGACACGCCGAGCGCCTTGAGCACGACGTCCCCCGCCACTCCGAAGAAGCCGATGATGCAGAAGGCGATAATCGAGGCGCGCACCGCCACCTGGCGCCGCTCCGCCGCCGACATGCCGCGCGTCAGCGACAGGAAGATCGGGGCGAGACCCGGCGGATCGAGCGTCACCAGCATGGTGACGAGCGCGGCGGTGGCGAATTCGGTGAACATGGCGGCGACTTGACCACGAGTTTCGGCCCGCGTCATCCGTGAACAAAGGCGGGATTGTGGCAGGGCGCGCCGGACGCCCGAAAAACAAGCCATAACAATATGAAATCATTCATGAAATTTTTGCTTGGACAGCGTCGGCTTTTGCTGGCGCCAAGGCGCGGAATCGGGTAGCCAGAAGCCTGAAAACGAATAGAAATCGGGATATTCCCTCTTGAGCGACGACAACGACGACAAGCGCGACGACGCCCCGGGTTTCGGCGGCGACATCAAGCCGATCGCGATCACCGACGAGATGAAGAAGAGCTATCTCGATTACGCCATGAGCGTGATCGTGAGCCGCGCTCTGCCCGATGTCCGCGACGGCCTGAAGCCCGTTCATCGCCGCATCCTGTTCTCGATGCACGAGAACAAGAACCTGCCGGACCGCCCCTACACCAAATGCGCCCGCATCGTCGGCGACACGATGGGTAAATACCATCCGCACGGCAACCTCGCGGTCTATGACGCGCTGGTGCGCATGGCGCAGGATTTCTCGCTGCGCCTGCCGCTGATCGACGGCCAGGGCAATTTCGGCTCGATGGACGGCGACAGCCCCGCCGCCGACCGTTACACCGAGGCGCGCCTCGACAAGGCGGCGATGCCGCTGCTGGAAGACCTCGACCTCGACACCGTCAGCTTCCAGCCGAACTATGACGGCAAGGAACATGAGCCGACCGTCCTGCCGGCGCGCTATCCCAACCTGCTCGTCAACGGCGCCGGCGGCATCGCGGTCGGCATGGCGACCAACATCCCGCCGCATAACCTCGGCGAGGTCATCGACGCCTGCGTCGCCTATATCAACGATCCCGAGATCTCGATCGACGACCTGATCGAGATCGTTCCCGGCCCGGACTTCCCGACCGGCGCCTCGATCATGGGCCGCAGCGGCATCCATTCCGCCTACCACACCGGTCGCGGCTCGATCGTGATGCGCTCGAAGACGCATATCGAGGAGCTGCGCAAGGAGCGCGAGGCGATCATCGTCACCGAGATTCCCTATCAGGTGAACAAGGCGACGATGGTCGAGAAGATCGCCGATCTCGTGCGCGAGAAGCGCATCGAGGGCATCTCGGACCTGCGCGACGAGTCGAGCCGCGAGGGCGTGCGCGTCGTCATCGAGGTCAAGCGCGACGCCGTCGCCGACGTCGTGCTGAACCAGCTCTACCGCTTCACCCCGCTGCAGACCTCCTTCGGCGCCAATATGGTGGCGCTGAATGGCGGCCGCCCCGAGGTGCTCAACCTCAAGGACTTCATCTCGGCCTTCGTCGAGTTCCGCGAGGAGGTCGTCTCCCGGCGCACGCGCTTCCTGCTCAACAAGGCCCGCGAGCGTGCCCATGTGCTCTGCGGCCTCGCCACCGCCGTCGCGAACATCGACGAGGTCATCCGCCTGATCCGCACCGCGCCGACCCCGGCCGCAGCGCATGAATCGCTGATGGCGCGCGACTGGCCGGCCGAAGACATCGCGCCGCTGATCGCGCTGGTCGACGATCCCCGCCACCCGATGAACCCGGATGGCACCTATCGCCTTTCCGACGCGCAGGCCAAGGCGATCCTCGAATTGCGCCTCGCCCGCCTGACCGCCCTCGGCCGCGACGAGATCGGCGACGAGCTGGAAAAGCTCGCCAAGGAGATCGCGGATTATCTCGACATCCTGCGCTCGCGCGCCCGCATCCAAGAGATCGTCAAGACCGAGCTCGCCGAGGTGAGGGCCGCCTTCGCCACGCCGCGGCGCACCACCATCGAGGATTGGGGCTCCGACCTCGACGATGAGGACCTGATCGCCCGCGAGGACATGGTCGTCACCGTCTCGCATGGCGGCTACATCAAGCGCGTGCCGCTCTCGACCTACCGGGCGCAGCGGCGCGGCGGCAAGGGCCGCTCCGGCATGGCGACCAAGGACGAGGATTTCGTCGCGCGGCTGTTCGTGGCCAACACGCATACGCCGGTGCTGTTCTTCTCCTCCGAAGGCCAGGTCTACAAGGAGAAGGTCTGGCGGCTGCCGCTCTCGGCGCCGAACGCCCGCGGCAAGGCGCTGGTCAACATGCTGCCGATCGAGGCCGGCGAGCGCATCACCACGATCATGCCGCTGCCGGAGGACGAGGCGAGCTGGGAGACGCTCGACGTGATGTTCGCCACCGCCTCGGGCGGGGTGCGCCGCAACAAGCTCTCGGACTTCGTCAACGTCAATCGCGCCGGCAAGATCGCGATGAAGCTCGACGAGGGCGACCACATCGTCGACGTGCAGATCTGCACCGAGAATGACGACGTGCTGCTGACCACGGCCAACGGCCAGTGCATCCGCTTCGCGGTGCCGGAGGTGCGCGTCTTCAAGGGTCGCGACTCGACCGGCGTGCGCGGCATCAACCTGGCCAAGGACGACGAGGTCATCTCGCTGGCGATCCTGCGCCATCTCGACGCCACCCCGGACGAGCGCGCCGCCTATCTCAAGCGCGCCGCAGCCAACCGCCGTGCTCTCAACGGCGAGGCCGACGAGGCGACGGAGGCCGTTCCGGTGGCCGAGGCCGATGCCGAGGAGAGCGCCTCGGGCGATATCGAGCTCGGGCAGGAGAAATACGCCGCCATGGGCGCGGCCGAGCAGTTCATCCTGACGATCTCGGAGAGGGGCTACGGCAAGCGCACCTCCTCCTTCGAGTACCGGGTGACCGGGCGCGGCGGCAAGGGCATCGTCGCCATGGTCGTCAACGACCGCAACGGCAAGCTCGTCGCCTCCTTCCCGGCGGTGGACTCGGACCAGCTCATGCTCGTCACCGATGGCGGCCAGCTCATCCGCGTGCCGGTCGATGCCGGCCCGGACAACCGCATCCGCATCGCCGGCCGTTCGACGCAGGGCGTGACGGTGTTCAACACCGCCAAGGACGAGAAGGTCGTCTCGGTCGAGTGCATCAACGACGATGGCGAGAGCGAAGGCGACGAGGAAACCGGTGACGAAGCGCCGGGCGCGGAGCCGACGGAAGGCTGAGAGATCAGCCTTCTATGGAAACATCTGCAAGTGCTGTCTGATGTTTCCATCTCTCGCGCATGTCATCCCGGGCGACTGAAGGGAGACCCGGGAGCCATGCCCGAACGGTCTTCGGCACCGCTCCGGCATGGATCCCGGATCGGCGCGGCTGCGCCGCTTGTCCGGGATGACGTGCCCCCGCCGGCAGCTCCATACCGAGCAGAGCCGCGAACGCGTTTGACTCCCCGAGCGCCCCGCGCTCCCATCGCTGGATGAAAGCCCGTTCCGTCCCCGTGCGCACGCCCGCCATCACGCCGGACATCATGCTGCGCGCCTATGCGGCCGGCATCTTCCCGATGGCCGAGACCGCCGACGATCCGGGCCTGTTCTGGGTCGAGCCGGAATGGCGAGGCGTCATCCCGCTCGACGGCTTCCACCTCTCCGCGCGGCTGGCGCGCACCGTGCGCTCCGACCGCTTCGAGATCCGCGTCGACAGCGATTTCGCGGCGGTGATCGCCGCCTGCGCCGAGGCATTGCCGGACCGGCCGGAGACCTGGATCAACGGGCGCATCCGCGAGATCTTCGGCGCGCTCTTCGCGCTGGGCCATGCCCACACGGTCGAATGCTGGCGCGAGGGCCGGCTCGTCGGCGGGCTTTACGGGCTGTCGATCGGCGCCGCCTTCTTCGGCGAGAGCATGTTCCACCGCGAGACCGACGCCTCCAAGGTGGCCCTCGTCCATCTCGTCGCGCGGCTGCGCCATGGCGGCTACCGCTTGCTCGACACCCAGTTCCAGACCGGCCACCTCGCCCAGTTCGGCACCATCGAGATTCCGCGCGATGCCTATCGGCTCAGGCTCGAAGAGGCCCTGCAGCAGCGCGGCAACTGGTTCGCCTGGCCGGCTGCGGCGCAGATCAAGGGAGCGGACGCGCTGGCCGTGCTGCGCGGCTGATCAGTCCGGCCGGCGCGGATCGAGCCGCTCCGCCAGCCAGACGATGACGATGGCGACGCTGACGCCCCAGCCGACCTCGAAGACGCGCGACAGCATCATCACCTGCGCGGTCGTGCCGGGATGCGGAACCAGCAGGATGATGGTGGCGGTGATGCCGGCGAGGCGTGCCGCGGTCGCGACATTGAGCAGCCAGGCCGCCAGCACCGAAAGCCCGGCCGCAATGGCATAGCTGACGATGTGCTGCCCGGTCGTCAGGACCACCGCGACGCCGATCACGCCACCGATGGCCGCGCCGACGAACTGGTCGCGGGCCGTCGTGCGGGTCGCGCCGAATTCGGTCTGGACGACAGCCATGGCAGTGATCGCGGCCCAGAAGCCTTCTCGCAGTCCCAGAGCCTGCGTCGGCAGATAGGCCGCGAGCGCCGCGACCGTCGACATCAGCGCGTGCTCGAGACCGTCCGCGAGGCGCCGCCTGACCGGGAGGCGCTTGCGCAGCTCGGCCAGATATCCGCGCAGGCGCCGGATGCGCCTGCTCTCGCGCCCCGCTCCCTTGTCGGCAGGCGCGGGCTCCACGGCTCAGCCGCCGCCGGTGGGATCGCGGCCGGGGACGGGATTGGTCGGGAAGAAGCGCTGGCTCGGCCGCTGCGGCTGCACGGGCACGCCGCGCGGCGGCTCGACATCGATGCGGCCGCCGCCCGGCGGCGGCTGGTTGACGTCGCGCGGCGGGGTCGTGCGCGGCTTGCGCTGGTCGTCCGTCGGCGGAGGCGGCTCGGGCTCCTTCGGATCGACGATCACCTCGGTCCCGCCTTTGCAGTCCGTCAGCCACACGTCGTAGATCGCGTGCTCGACGCCGTGCAGGCCGGGGCTGTCGGCGAACATCCAGCCGGAGAAGATGCGGCGGTATTCGTTGTTGAAGGTGACTTCGTCGACCTCGACGAAGGCATCGGTGCGCGGCGCCTCGGTCGGCGGGCGCGTCCAGCAGACGCGCGGCGTGATCTGGAGGGCGCCGAACTGCACCGTCTCGTTGATCGAGACCTCGAAGGAGATGATGCGGCCGGTGATCTTGTCGAGGCCGGCGAAAATCGCCGTCGGGTTCTTGATGCGGTCGGCCAGCGCCGGGCCGGCGGCAACCGTCATCGTCAGAGCGCTCGCGGCGAGACCAGCCAGAATCGGGAAACGGGACAAGGACGGCATGCTGGCGCGAATCTCTCCGGCATCGCGGACATGGCGCGACGAGGCGCAGTAACACGGCGAAGGCAGCGGAAAAAGGGCGTTGCATCGGAAACCGCGCCGCCGCCCCACGCCGCCGCGCAGAAGAACCATCATGCGCGCCGGGAAGGAAGCGCGCGCCCATCAAAAAGGCCGCCCCGGCAGGAGCGGCCCGATAGCGGGAGCCTCAGCGCCTCAGCGACCCGGCGTCCAGGCCTCGTAATCCCCGGTCGCGGCCGGGCGCTCGCCCTCGGCCAGCGTCGAGCCCTGGGGCCGATAGGCCAGCGCCGTGCCGGTCCAGTTCTGCTGATGCGGCTCTTGCCACTCGCGCGGCTGGTAGCTCTCCTCGGAGGGAGCGACATCGACCGTGTGATGCAGCCAGCCATTCCAGCCGGCGGGGATGTTCGACGCCTCGATCGGGCCGTTATAGACCACCCAGCGGCGCTGGAAGCCGAGCGCCTTGTCCTTCACCCCACCCTTGGTGCGGTAATAGACATTGCCGAATTCGTCCTCGCCCACCCTCTCGCCGAAGCGCCAGGTGTGGAAGCGCGTGCCGATCGTCTGGCCGTTCCACCAGGTGAAGATCTGCAGCAGCCAGTTCTTCATCGTCCTCAGTCCATGCACTCGCGCGCTCGCAAATGCGTGCGCGTCTGTCGCGGACTTATGGCGGCAGCGCCCGCCCCTGTCCAGTCCGCAGCGACGTGGCCGCCCCGCGTGACAGCATCGAAGATCACGATCGGCGTCTCGCGCAGGCCCGGCTTCAGCGTCTAGCGCCTGGGCTCGAAAACGGCGTCGATGGCAGAATCGGCGCCGGCGTTCGGGATCGGTCGGTTCTTTGCAGCCCAGCCTGGACAAAGCGGTGGTGCAATCAGCGCCAGCCGGCGCCTGATTCTGTCAGCCCCCGCCGGAATCACCTTGCCGGATTTTCGCCGCGATTCGGCTCGGCGACCGCCACAATCGGGCAGCCGAAATGCCCCGACTTCAAGCACTTGCGACGGTCCACGCAACCGGCATCTGCAAGACCGCTCGGACGAACGCGCATTTACGCCTCGTCAACCATGAATAGCGGGGATTTTAGGGACTGCGCTTCATGCGGCGCTGTGGCAATCTTGCCGCGCGGCGGTGATTCTTCCCGCCATTTCCAAGGCTTAGCCAGCGCCTTGAAACTTATCCCCACAACTCACACATTCATACCAGATGTCGTGTCCACAAGGATCGACCCGCACTATTCCTTGACGAGAGGGGTGCGACGGGACTAGATTTTGACTATCGCATGACGGCTGGCGGCGACGCCTCTGGAAACGGCGAGACCATAGTTTCCCAGAGTTGTCCGGGCCTGCCGCCGCATCCGCGAGAGATCGTGGAAGCGAACGGATATGCGCGGACGGCTCTGGCCGCGACCGGGCCCACAGGCGGGACGACACCGCCAGGACCCACGGGGCATCAAACCGAGTTGGCCGACATCAGGAGCCGGTGATCAACCGGCCGCGCGGGCATCCACCCGCGGCAGATCAAGGGACGAAGATCATGCGCATCGAGCGCCGCTATACCACCGCCGGACAGTCGCCCTATGCCGCGATCCCGTTCCGATCGGCCGTCAGCGAGATCAAGAACCCGGACGGCTCCGTCGTCTTCCGGCTGGAAGGCATCGAGGTCCCCGAGACCTGGTCGCAAGTGGCGAGCGACGTGCTCGCGCAGAAATATTTCCGCAAGGCCGGCGTGCCCGCGCGCCTGAAGAAGTTCGAGGAGAACGACGTTCCCTCCTTCCTCTGGCGCTCGGTTGCCGACGAGGCGGCTCTTGCCGAATTGCCCGAGGGCGAGCGCTACGGCTCCGAAATCTCCTCCAAGCAGGTTTTCGACCGCCTCGCCGGCTGTTGGACCTATTGGGGCTGGAAGGGCGGCTACTTCACCTCGGAAGAGGATGCCGCCGCTTTCCATGACGAGTTGCGCTTCATGCTCGCGACCCAGCGCGTCGCGCCGAACTCGCCGCAATGGTTCAACACCGGCCTGCACTGGGCCTATGGCATCGACGGCCCCAGCCAGGGCCATTTCTACGTCGACTTCAAGACCGGCAAGCTGGTGAAGTCGAAGTCGAGCTACGAGCATCCGCAGCCGCATGCCTGCTTCATCCAGGGCGTGCAGGACGACCTCGTCAACGAGGGCGGCATCATGGATCTCTGGGTCCGTGAAGCCCGCCTGTTCAAGTATGGCTCCGGCACCGGCTCGAACTTCTCGATGCTGCGCGGCGAAGGCGAAAAGCTCGCTGGCGGCGGCAAGTCCTCGGGCCTGATGTCCTTCCTCAAGATCGGCGACCGGGCCGCCGGCGCCATCAAGTCGGGCGGCACCACCCGCCGCGCCGCCAAGATGGTCGTGGTCGATGCCGACCATCCCGATATCGAGGCCTATATCGACTGGAAGGTGAAGGAGGAGCAGAAGGTCGCCGCCCTCGTCACCGGCTCCAAGACCGTCAAGAAGCATATGAAGGCCGTGCTCAAGGCCTGCGTGAACTGCGAAGGCGACGGCGACAGCTGCTTCGATCCCGAGCAGAACCCGGCCCTGAAGCGCGAGATCAAGCTCGCCCGCAAGGCGCTGGTGCCGGACAACTACATCAAGCGCGTCATCCAGTTCGCCAAGCAGGGCTACAAGGACATCTCCTTCGACACCTATGACACCGATTGGGATTCCGACGCCTATCTCACCGTCTCCGGCCAGAACTCGAACAACTCGGTCTCGCTGACCGACGACTTCCTGCGCGCCGTCGAGAACGACAATGACTGGAACCTGACCGCCCGTACCACCGGCAAGGTCCACAAGACGCTGAAGGCCCGCGACCTCTGGGAGAAGATCGGCTACGCCGCCTGGGCCTCGGCCGATCCCGGCCTGCACTTCAACTCGACGATGAACGACTGGCACACCTGCCCGGCTTCCGGCCGGATCCGGGCGTCCAATCCGTGCTCGGAGTACATGTTCCTCGACGACACCGCCTGCAACCTGGCCTCGGCCAACCTGCTGCAGTTCTACGACACCGAAACCAAGAGCTTCGACGTCGCGGCCTATGAGCATCTCTGCCGGCTCTGGACCGTCGTGCTCGAGATCTCGGTGACGATGGCGCAGTTTCCGAGCCGCGAGATCGCCGAGCTCTCCTACGAGTACCGCACGCTCGGCCTCGGCTACGCCAATATCGGCGGCCTGCTGATGACCATGGGCCTCGGCTACGACTCGGACGAGGGCCGCGCTCTGGCTGGCGCGCTGACCGCGATCATGACCGGCGTCGCCTATGCGACCTCGGCCGAGATGGCCGGCGAGCTCGGCCCCTTCCCCGGCTATAAGAAGAACGCCAGCCACATGCTGCGCGTCATCCGCAACCACCGCACTGCGGCCCACGGCCTCGCCGACGGCTATGAGGGCCTGAGCGTCACCCCGGTCCCGCTCGACCACGCGACGCTTGCCCGCCTCGGCGGCTCGGCCGTCACCATGGCGGAGCGCTCCCGCATCGTCTGGGACGAGGCTCTCGAGCAGGGCAAGCGCTATGGCTATCGCAACGCCCAGGCGACCGTCATCGCGCCGACCGGCACGATCGGCCTCGTCATGGATTGCGACACCACCGGCATCGAGCCCGACTTCGCCTTGGTGAAGTTCAAGAAGCTCGCCGGCGGCGGCTACTTCAAGATCATCAACCGCGCCGTTCCGGATGCACTCCGTGCGCTCGGCTACCGCGAGGCGGATATCGCCGAGATCGAGGCCTATGCCGTCGGCCACGGCTCGATGAAGCAGGCGCCGGGCGTCAACCCCTCGACGCTGCGCGCCAAGGGCTTCACCGACGAGAAGATCGAGGCGGTCGAGAAGGGCTTGAAGAGCGCCTTCGACATCAAGTTCGTCTTCAACAAGTGGACGCTGGGCGAGGATTTCCTCACCGGCACGCTCAAGGTCCCGGCCGAGAAGCTGAACGACATGTCGTTCGAGCTCCTGCCCTTCCTCGGCTTCAGCAAGGCCGAGATCGAGGCGGCCAATGTCCATGTCTGCGGCGCGATGACCCTGGAAGGCGCTCCGCACCTGAAGACCGAGCACTACAACGTCTTCGATTGCGCCAACCCCTGCGGGCGCATCGGCAAGCGCTATCTCTCGGTCGAGAGCCATATCCGGATGATGGCGGCGGCCCAGCCCTTCATCTCGGGCGCGATCTCCAAGACCATCAATATGCCGAACGAGGCGACGGTCGAGGACTGCAAGAGCGCCTATATGCTCTCTTGGAAGCTGGCGCTGAAGGCGAACGCCCTCTACCGCGACGGCTCCAAGCTCTCGCAGCCGCTGAACTCGGCGCTGATCTCGGACGATGACGACGAGGCCGATGACGCCGTCGAGACGCTGGTCGCGGCGCCGATGGCGGCGCGCGCCACCCAGATCTCGGAGAAGATCGTCGAGCGCATCGTCGAGCGCATCGAGCGCAAGCGCGAGCGCGAGAAGCTGCCCGACCGCCGCACCGGCTACATCCAGAAGGCCACGGTCGGCGGCCACAAGGTCTATGTCCACACCGGCGAGTATTCGGACGGGCGCCTCGGCGAGATCTTCATCGACATGCACAAGGAGGGCGCGGCCTTCCGGGCGATGATGAACAACTTCGCCATCGCGGTCTCGCTCGGCCTGCAATACGGCGTGCCGCTGGAAGAGTATGTCGAGGCCTTCACCTTCACCCGCTTCGAGCCCTCGGGCTTCGTTGCCGGCAACCAGTCGATCAAGAACGCGACCTCGATCCTCGACTACGTCTTCCGCGAGCTCGCGATCTCCTATCTCGGCCGCAACGACCTCGCCCATGTCGACCCGAGCGAGATCGGCCATGACGTGATGGGCGGCGGCGTCGGCCAGGACAAGGCGCCGGATGCGACTCCGATCACCTCGACCCCCCTCGCCTCGACCGGCTTCCGCCGCGGCAAGCCGATGAACCTGCTCGCCATCCAGGGCGGCAGCCAGGGAAGCCATGCCGCGAACGACGCGGTCGCCCGCTCGGTCGCCTCCACGACCGGCCTCGCCACCGCCGGCGCCACGGCTCTGAAGGAGGAGCCGGAAACCTATGGCGAGGCGGAAATGGCCAAGCTCGGCTTCGCCGCTCCGGCAGCCCAGCCGACGGCCTCCGAGCGGCGCGCCGAAGCGATCATGAAGGGTTATGTCGGCGACTCGTGCGGCGAATGCGGCAACTTCACCCTGGTCCGCAACGGCACCTGCCTGAAGTGCAACACGTGCGGGAGCACGACCGGCTGTAGCTAGTTACTCCGTGTATTGATTGTGAAGAGAGAGGCATAACCTTGCCTCGATTTTAGAAAAAGTTCCGCAATCAGATTTGCGCCGCCCGGCCATCAAGCCGGGCGGCGCTTTGCTTTTCAGCCGATCAGAACGGGCACTCGGCGTCGCTGGCTTCCAACGGCCGGAACACGGCGCGCCGGCCGGCATCCGTCAGGCCTGAGCTAAATGTGAGGTCGAAGACGACGAGCTTCATCACTGACTCTTCGAAGAAGCTAAGGCCGAGTTAGCCCGATCCGAACGCAGGGGGGATCGTTCGTGACTTTCGATGACATCGCAATCGCCGAAGCATACCGTTCTCATGTCGATACACAGGCACGAGAGGCTAAAATGTCTGCTTCCGGCGCTCCACGAAGGCCGACAGCCGGATAGCCGGAACTGGCCCTTACCGGACTCTGCCAGAGTCAGGTTTCAGGCGTTCTAGCTCAGAGACCGGGCCGCGCTGTCGGATATGAATCGGTGGTGACGTTATTCATCGCCGTCTCGACACAAGTCATATGAATCCCAAGGTTTGAGAGTAGGCCCCTAGCTGGGACTGAGAGTCGCAGCGCGACATAATTTGGGGGAAGCTTCAGTAGTCGCCGCGACGATTTCCGCCCGCCTCTGGCAACGATCCTCAGGATCGGAAGTCAGCCCGCCGCGGCAGCTTCCCGGAAGCGGTTGACGAAATCTTCAAGAGTGGCGCGATCCGTGTCCGAGATCGCCCAATAAGTGAATGCCCCGTCGGCCCAGCGGATCAGGGAAAAGCCGCCGGCGGCCCGCTCTGCCCCAGCCGATATGGAGGCGGTTCTGCCGTCCTGTGGGGCGGCCACGAGGGTGATCAGATGCTCACGGTGCTTGTAGACGAGAGCCGGAACCGGCTTGTCCGCGATCACCTCGACACGGCCGCCCAGGAGCGAAAAGCCATCCTTTGCGAGGTCGGGCGCCGCGGGCGACAGGCCGATGCGGGCGTCGAGCCAAGGCTTGACCGTATGTCGGTCCGACGAGGCGACATCCACCGGGCTTGCGGCCAGCAGGCTGCGGCGATGGCTGCTGGCGACGGCGGCAGCGAAGCTGTCCGGCGCGTTGCGTGTCATCGCCCATTGGGTCAGCCCGCTCGTCAGAACAGCGGTGACGAGGATCGAGGCCGCCATGGCGCGCCAGCCAAGCCAAGCGGAGTGGGCAGATGCTGGCCGTGCCGCCGCCTGGGGGGCAACGCCCAGCGCAGCGATGCGGACCTGGAACGCATCGCTAACGTCGGGGCGAGGCAGGTTGCGAACGGCAGTTTGCAGGGCGGCAATGCGAGCGTGCTCGGCCGCGAGCGCCGGATCTTCCACCAGTCGTCGCTCCAGAGCCAAGGTCGTGGCGGCATCGAGCTCGCCATCGACCAGGGCATGAAGCAGCAACTGAAGGTCCGCAGGATCCGACGGCAATTCCATATTTTTTCTCATCGGCTCCCCCCGAGCTGCGCCGCAAGCAGTGCGCGCGCCCGCGACAGCCGCGACATCACGGTGCCCAGCGGTACATGGAGCATCGCCGCGATCTCCCGGTAGCCGAGGCCGTTGACGTCCCGCAGCACGAGAACCTCGCGAAACGGGTGCGGCAGCAGCGTGATCGCAGTTTCAAGCGCGGCCGCGTCCGCTTTGGCGATCAAGGCCGCCTCCGGCGTGCCGGCATCCGTGTCGGCGTCGGCGGCCAATGCGTCGAGATCGGCGAGGTCGCCGACGGCGACGATGCGGCGCGGGTGATTTCGCGCGAGCCAGGCATAGGAGGCATTGCGCACGATCGTCAGCAGCCAGGCGCGCGCATTGCCGCCCGCATAGGTCGCCAGTCCCTTATAGGCCTTCAGGCAAGCCTCCTGAACCACGTCCTCAGCGTCATCGGCATTGCCGGTCAACCAGCGGGCAAGCGCCAGCGCATCGGAGAGATGGGGAAGAACCACCTCGCTGAAGCGTTCCGCCGAGGTCTTGCCGGTCAACACCGCGACATCATCCGCTTCTCCCGGCACAACGCATCTCACGGAGCGACGGTGATGGTACCTTGCATATGCGGATGAAGCGCGCAGAAATACGGAAAATCACCCGGTTTCGTGAAGGTGAAGACGTAGGAATCCCCGGTGTCGAGCGCCTTGGACCGGAACGAGCCGTCATTCGCCACGACGACATGGGGAATGTCGTCGTCGTTCTGGAATGTCACAGTCGCCCCGGCCTTCACCGTGAGCAGCTTGGGGGCAAAGGTGAAGTTGTCGATCTTGACGCGCGCGGCATCCGCGGCCCGCAGAGGGGCCTGCGCCATAAAGACGATGCCGAGACAGACAAGGGCGCAGGCAAGCGGTCGGGGGCTGACGTTTATGCGGATCATGGGAGGCATCCTTCTATGCGCCGCGCGGTTCAGGGGCCTGAGAGGGTGCTGTCGATGATCGCGAGCTCCTCCTTACCTCGCTTCACCGCGACCTGGGTGATGCCGAGAAGAGAGCGCAACTGGCCGGCCGGCACGGTCATCGGCCCCGGTGATGGCGCGGTGCCGGGTGCAGGCTGCGGGAAAGCGGTCGAAAGGGCCGTGTGGAAAGTAACGTTGCCCTCCACCTTCTGCATGATCTGGTGAATGTGGCCGTTGAGCACGGTGACCGAGCCGAAGCGCTTGAGCAGAGCCAACGCCTGCGCCGCATCGTCGGTGCCCCAGCCCCATTCCGGGTAGACCGCCCAGAGCGGGATATGGGCGAAGACGACGATCGGCGTCGAGGCGCCGACGGCTTTGAGGTCGTCGGCCAGCCAAGCGAGCTGGTCTGCCCCGAGATTGCCGAGGCCCCCGGCCTTGAGATTGACGACATTGACCAGGCCGATGAAATGCACGCCGTTCTGGTCGAAGGAATACCAGCCCGCGCCCTTGGTACCCGCGCCGTAGCGATCGAGATAGGCGCGGCCGTTGTTCTCGTCGATGATGTCGTGCTCTCCGGGCACATAGTGCACGTCGTATCCGGCGCCGCCGATGATCTGCCCGGCTGTATCGAACTGCGCAGCCGTGGACAGATGGGTGATGTCGCCGGTGTGGATCATGAAGGAGGGCTTTTCGGGCAAGGCTCGAACCTTGCCGACGGCTTCCTTCAACGTGTCGATGGCGTGCGGGTTGGCTGCCTTGTCGAAACCGATATGGCTGTCCGAGATCTGCAGGAACGTAAACCCCGTCGCCGCCTCGGCTGCGCTGGCCTCGCCGAGCAGGCCGAGCGACACGGGCACGCCGCCCGAAACCGTCCAGAGGACGCCGGTACCCGCCCAGATCATGCACTCGAGGGCGTGCCTGCGGCCGATACGCTCGTCATCGTTACCGTGCTGGGTCATGTCGATCTCCTGCGTCGCCGCCAGTGGCAGATGCTGAGGAGATCGGCAGAGCGGCGGGTTTATTCCCGTCCGTGCCGCATCATATGTTCACAGGGGCGTGATGAAGCCAGCTTGCTCTCGGTCGTGTCGTTGCGGCGTTCCGGAGGTCCGTTCCTGGGCGCTGCGCCGGTTTCCGCTTTTGAAAACAATGAACTTGGCGCTGGCTGAATGATTGAGCCTCAGAGCCGGAGCTGCTTCTCGAAGAAATTCTTCTGGCATTTGCGCGCTGCCGCGGTTGGCCCCGGCCGCCTGCGTCTGCATTGACATAGCGCGGATCCAGTTCGGTGCCGACCAAGCCCGCGAGGGCGACCGCCATCTGGCCCTTGAGGACGATCGTCATGAAATCATACCAGATGTCGCGGGCAGCGGCCGGCGGATACGCCCTTGGGCGTGCTATCGCCGCTGCCCGACCCGACGCCGACAACCAGATTGTCAATATCGTCAGCGTCCGTCTTGCCCCAGAGCCCTAGCGTCCGCTTTTGGGCAAGGCGCAAAGGTCAGCTAGTGGCCCTCAGCGGACTCTGCCAACGTCCGCTCCCGGGGCGTTTCAGTTCGGCACCCAGTAGGAGAGCCGGTTTTAGCCCCTGGCTGACATCTGGAATGTCCGTTACCAGGTGGTGGGCCATCCGATCCATGGTTGCGACTGCGTGAGCGTTGCCTTGCGATTGGGCTACGGTCCGCGCGAGCATCGACATTAGACTTCTGGTCTCTCAAGAATCCGGCATGCGAATTCGTCAAGCTGCACGGACCATCGCGCGCGGGCTGGCCACATGCTCTTTGAGCACCGTTTCCAAGGAATCGACCTCCTGAAGCTGCACATCGTAGCTCCACAGATCCGCGATAGACTGTAGCACCTGCGCAGCGGCCTTGTCCTGGAGCAGGCAGCCGTTCACGACGCTGTGGCGCAGGAGCAGGCGCCGATCGCCGGCGAGGTCGACATCGACGATCTCAATATTGGGATCGGTCCAGCTGACATCGTATTCGCGGGCGAGCTGGCGCCGAATGCGGCGATAGCCGCGCTCGTCATGGATCGCCGAGATCACCACGCCCTCGGTTTGAGCCGGGTCGTCGCAGAGGCTGAACAGCCGCATCTGCCGCATTAAATGCGGGCTGAGGAACTGGCTGATGAAGCTCTCGTCGCGGTAGTTTGCCCAGACGTCGCGCAGGACGGCCATCGCGTCGCCGCTCCCGGCAATCTCCGGAAACCACTCGCGATCCTCCTGCTCGGGCGCGGTGACGATCCTTTCGATGTCCTGCATCATCGCGAAGCCGAGCGCGTAGGGGTTGAAGCCCGGGAATCTCGGATCGTCATAGGCCGGCTGGAACACGACGTTGGAATGCGACCTGAGGAACTCGAGGAAGTTCCCGTCGCTGATTGCCCCGAGCTCATGGAGCCGCGTCATGATGCGGTAGTGGACATAGGTCGCGGTGCCCTCGTTCATCACCTTGGTTTGGCGCTGAGGGTGAAAATACTGCGCGATTTGGCGAACGATCCGCAGGATTTCGCGCTGCCAAGCATGCAGACGCGGAGCCGATTTTTCTAGGAAGTACAGAAGGTTATCCTGCGGCAGGCCGAGCGCGGTGCGCCGTCGCTCGAGACTGATATTGGAGATGCTCTTGCTCGGGCCCGCCGGCACGGTACGCCAGAGGTCGTTGAAGATCTGCTCCTCATGGGCGCGGCGGTCCCGCTCGCGCTGTTCCTCTTGGCGCAGGTCGAGCTTGCTCTTGCCGGGATGGCGGTGGACGCCGTGGGACATCAGGGCATGGGCCGCGTCCAGCGTCCGCTCGACGGCGACCTGACCGTAGCGCTCCTCGCAACGCGCGATATAGCCTTTGGCGAAGTCGAGATAGTCGAGAATGCCCTCGGCGTCGGTCCAGGTCTTGAACAGGTAGTTGTTCTTGAAGAAGTGGTTATGGCCGAAGGCGGCATGCGCGATGACGAGCGTCTGCATCGTCGCCGTGTTCTCCTCCATCAGGTAGGAGACGCAGGGCGAACTGTTGATAACGATCTCGTAGGCGAGATCCCTCAGTCCCTTGCGGTACAACGCCTCGTGATGGGCGAAATGTTTGCCGAACGACCAGTGCTTGTAGAACAGCGGCATGCCGGTCGACGAATAGGCGTCGAGCATCTGCTCGGCCGTAATCACCTCGATCTGGTTGGGGTAGACGTCGAGGCCGAGCTCGCCGAGCGCGATCTGCTCGCAGGCGTCGTGGATGCGCTGCAGCGTGGCGAAGTTCCAGTCCGCCCCGTCGAAGAGCCGCTCCATCGGGGCAACGCTCATGACGCGACCCTTTCGCGTCCCTGACCGCGTTGAAAGAGCTCGCGAAAGACCGGGAAGATCTCGCCGCGATGGCCGACCCTGCGGATCGAGAGCGGCGCGCCCTCCGTGCGCAGCCTGTCGTAGAGCTTCCACAAGGCAGATTGGGACGAAGACCCGCGATCGGCGTCGCCGACCTCCAGATAGGCGAAATACTGGCTGACCGGCAGGATCGCCTCCGTCAGCAAGCGCTCGGTGGCCGCCTCGTCTGAATAGGAATTGTCGCCGTCCGACGCCTGAGCCGCGTAAATGTTCCAGTCTTCCGGACGGTAGCGCTTGGCGATCATCGCGCGCATGGTCTCGAGCGCGCTCGAGACCAGCGTTCCGCCGGTCGCGGGGCTGTGGAAGAACGTGTTCTCGTCGACCTCCTCGGCCCGATCGGTATGGCGGATGAAAACAAGGTCGACATGGCGGTAGCGCTGCGACAGGAAGATGTAGAGCAGCATGTAGAACCGCTTGGCGAGGTCCTTCATGTGCTCCGTCATGGAGCTGGACACATCCATCAGGCAAAACATCACGGCCTGCGCGACCGGCTTCGGCTCGTTCTCGTAGCGGCGGTAGCGGACATCGACGGGGTCGATATAGGGAATGCGCCGCACCTTGGCTTCGAGCGCCTTGACCTTGTCTTCGAGCACCAGGCGCAACCCGTCCTCTTCACAGGCGGCGATCTCCGCCTCCAGCCGCGCGATCGCCTCGGGGTTCGGGCGGCGAAGCGCCATCCGGCGCATCATCGCAAGCCGCGTCGTGCGGTTGACCGCGATATTGGCCGGCGAGCCCGAGACCGAGTAGCCGGCGCGAACGGGGCTTTCATGCTCGGTGTCGGTGAGCCGCCGCTTGGCGAGATCGGGCAGCTCGAGATCGTCGAGGAAGACGTTGAGAAACTCCTCGCGGGTCAGGACGAAGCGGAAGGCGTCCTCGCCTGTTCCCTCGCCGGCCTTGTCGGGCTTGCCGCTGCCGCCTCCTCCCGAGCGCGGCAGCACATCGCCTTCGATGAAGGTCTTGTTGCCGGGCAGCACACGGTCATGCGTGCCCCCGCTCCCCCGACGAAGGCTTGGCTCCTCCATCCCGTCCAGCGGGATGCTGACTTCTCCGCCGTCCAGCACGTCCCGGATATTGCGGCTCTGCAGCGACTGCTTCACCGCCTGTTGTACGACGCCCTTGGCCCGGCGCAGAAAACGCTGACGGTTCTCGAGAGCCTTGCCGCGTGGGTTCAGGCGTCGGTCGACGATGTTCATGATGGCTCCCGCGCCTGGCTCAGCCAGCCTGCTTCACGCGCATGTACCATTCGATCAAACGCCGGACCTGGCGTTCGGTATAACCACGCTCCACCATGCGCGAGACGAACTCGCCATGTTTCTTCTCGCTCTCGCCGTCCTTCTTCGAGCCGAAGGAGATGACCGGCAGCAGGTCCTCGACCTGTGAGAACATCCGCTTCTCGATGACTTCGCGGATCTTCTCATAGCCGGTCCAGGATGGATTCTTGCCGCCATTGCTCGCCCGCGAGCGAAGGCAGAACTTGACGATCTCGTTGCGGAAATCCTTCGGATTGGCGATTCCCGCCGGCTTCTCGATCTTGGTCAGCTCCTGGTTGAGGAGTTCGCGGTCGAGCAACTGGCCGGTGTCGGAATCCTTGAAGTCGACATCCTCGATCCAGGCGTCGGCATAGTCGACATAGCGGTCGAACAGGTTCTGCCCGTAATCCGCATAGGATTCGAGATAGGCTTTCTGAACCTCGTGCCCGATGAACTCCGCATAGCGCGGAGCAAGCTCGGCCTTGATGAATTCGAGATAGCGCTTCTCGGTCTCGTCGGGCAGCTGCTCGCGGCGGATGGCCTGTTCCAGCACATACATCAGATGCACCGGATCGGCGCCGAGCTCGATCGTGTCGTGGTTGAAGGTTGCCGCCAGGACCTTGAAGGCAAAGCGCGTCGAGATGCCGTCCATGCCTTCGTCCATGCCGGCGGCGTCACGATATTCCTGGACGCTGCGGGCTTTCGGGTCGGTCTCCCGCAGGCTCTCGCCATCATAGGCGCGCATCTTGGCGAACAAGGTCGAGTTCTCGTGGTTGCGCAGCCGCGAGAGAACCGAGAACCGCGCGAGCATCGAGAGAGTTCCTGGCGCGCAAGGCGCTTTGCTGAGCGCCGAGCCCTCGATCAGCTTCTCATAGATCTTCTGCTCTTCGGTCGGCCGCAGGCAGTAGGGCACCTTGATGACACAGATCCGGTCGATGAAGGCCTCGTTGTTCTTGTTGCTCTTGAAGCTCTGCCACTCCGCCTCGTTGGAGTGGGCGAGGATGACGCCGGAGAAGGGAATGGCGCCGATGTTCTCGGTGCCGATGTAGTTGCCCTCCTGCGTCGCCGTCAGCAGGGGATGCAGCATTTTGATCGGCGCCTTGAACATCTCGACGAATTCGAGAACGCCCTGGTTGGCGCGGTTGAGGCCGCCCGAATAGCTGTAGGCGTCGGGGTCGTTCTGGGAGAAGTTCTCGAGCTTGCGGATATCGACCTTGCCGACGAGCGACGAGATGTCCTGGTTGTTCTCGTCGCCGGGCTCGGTCTTGGCGATGGCGATCTGGCGCAGGCGCGAGGGCTGCAGCTTGACGACCTGGAAGCGGGAAATATCGCCGCCGAACGTCTCGAGCCGCTTCAGGCACCAGGGGCTCATCAGGCCCGTCAATCGTCGCTGCGGAATGCCGTAGCGCTGTTCGAGGATGGGCCCCATCGTCCCGGGATCGAAGAGGTTCAGGGGACTTTCGAAGACCGGGCTGATCTCGTCGCCGGCCTTCAGGACGTAGATGGGGTGGACCTCCATCAAGGATTTGAGCCGTTCGGCGAGGGACGACTTGCCGCCGCCGACCGGGCCGAGCAGATAGAGGATCTGCTTGCGTTCCTCCAGGCCCTGCGCGGCGTGACGGAAGAAGGAGACGATACGCTCGATCGTCTCTTCCATGCCGTAGAAGCCGGCAAAGGCCGGATAAGTCCGGATGGTTCGATTCAAAAAAATACGGCCAAGGCGAGGATCCTTGGCCGTATCGATCATCTGAGGCTCGCCAATGGCCGCCAGCAGGCGTTCCGCTGCGTTAGCGTATAGCATCGGATCGCCTCTGCAGGCTTCCAAGTAGTCGGCGATCGGCATGTCCGTTTCGCGGCGCGCCTCGTAGGAGCGAGCGAAGGCGTTGAACAAAGAGTCGTTGTACATGAGCCCTCTGCATATGGTTATGCCGTGGCTCGACGCAGGCATCAGAGAATCGGCTACGCCCATCGTCGAAACACGGCGCACGTCAACTGCGAATCAGCATCTGCTATTGATCAACAGGATGCGCTCAAGCGCGGCTCTCGCAATGCGCAAAAGTGGGCACTCACCGTTTTGTGCGGCGCATCTGCGAACAAATTGTGCTGAACGTCCAAGTGGCGTGGGTGCCTTCGCAGCCTAGCCAAGGCGCCAGCCGTGTGTATTCGTGCGGTGTCCGTCAATGGGATGGAACGCACCGGACGCCTTCAATTTGTGCTGGCCGTAATGTCGGCCGGGCTGTAGCCCTCCATTCAAATGGTCGAATGGTTACGACATTTTTCGTGACCTCACGCTGCCGGAGGTGGGCGCCTAAGCTTACGACATGGCCGTTCGGCGTTTGTCGTGACAGGAGCGGTGACCATCCGCTCGCACGCGGAAGGCGCGGTGAGCGCCTATACTTATCGGTCTGCACACGCTTGAGCGACGCGTTCAGCAGTCGGGACGTAGCGCATCCCGTCCTTGCCATCGGTGTGGTTGCGGGGAGATCTCACGATCGGGTGCAATAAATGCTATTCAGACCGCATAGCCGAAGCCTGCCAGCAAGCCGACGAGATAGGTCCATTCCCATGTCTCGGGCGACGGCCGGATCGCAATGATGATGCCGGCGAAGCCCGCCGCGATGGCAAGCCACTGGGCCGCGTCCACCTCTTGAAAAGGAACCGCGCCATCAGCGTGAGCAGGAAGGGAGCAACGAACCACAAGGTCAGCGCCGCGGTCAACGGCATGAAATGGATCGCGACATAGAAGAGGCCGACGGCGACGAAGAGCGACGCGCTGCGTGCCAGGAGACGTGTCGAGACCGTGGGCCGGAGCGTTTCAGGGCCGTAACGCCATGCGGCATAAGCGCCGGTTGCGAGACAATGAAAGAAAAACCGGGCCCAGACCACCTGCAGCAGCGGAAGGGACGCGGACATGGACTTCGCCAATGCGTCCGAGACAGGCAGGATCTGAAGCGCCAGGACGAGGAGGAGGATCGCGGACGTCTGCTGGCGGCTCATCATTCATGCCCTCTCTTTCGTGAGGGATGATCCCAAAGGCCCATTGCCAAGCGAAATTCATAATCCCGATGCTGAGATCATCCGCACTTATGCTGGAGGTCCGCTTTTCGGCAGAGAGCGAGAGTCTGCTATTGGAGCAACTCGCCCGGACGAGCGACCGACGATTTTGGCCCGTTGCGGACATTGCGAACGTCCGCTTCGCGGCGGCAAGCTCGACGATCCGCGTGCGGCTCAAAGCACCCGTTGCAAAATCCGCTGCCGTCAGATCATCCCTTGCGCAGGCGATTCAGTCATGGTCCAGCCTCGGAGGCTGGGCGGAAGCGACCTGGGCGCGGGCGACGGCATAGGCTGCGCGCAGGCAGATATCCTCGCGCCAGGGCGCCGCGATGAGCTGAACGCCGATCGGCAATAAGCCCCCGAAGACGGGCACGGCCGCCACCGGCAGCCCGACGCAGGAGATCGGCTGCGTGAACAATCCGATATTGCGGTCGCAATCTCGGTTTCGCTGGCCTTTTGCACTCTCTGTACGGCATCGAACAATCGATGGGAGCGCAGGAACGCGCGCTGCGCAGCCCGGTTGGGCGGAGACACGCAACGCCAGATCAGGAGATGATGATGGGTTGGTTTTCCAAGGACATCGCCACGATGGACGATCTCTTCGTCCATACGCTTCGGGACGTCTACTATGCCGAAAATCAGATCAGGAAGTCGCTTCCCGACATGATCGAGAAGGCGACAAGCCCAGAGCTGAAAAGCGGGTTCGAGATGCATCTTCGCCAGACCGACGGCCATATCGATCGTCTGAAGCAGGTCTTCCGGCTGCACGGCGTCGAGGAGAAGGGCATCACCTGCCCCGCAATCGACGGCATCCTCGAGGAGGCGAGCGATATCGCCGGCGACGTGGCCGACAAGCAGGTCCTGGATGCCGCGCTGATCGCCGCTGCCCAAGCCGTCGAGCACTACGAGATCACGCGCTACGGCACCCTCGTCGCCTGGGCCAAGCAACTCGGCCGCGACGATTGCGCTTCCCTGCTGCAGCAGACCCTCGAGGAGGAGGATGCAACCGACCAGAAGCTGTCGAAACTTGCGCTCAGTGGGATCAATCGAAAAGCGGCCTGAGGGATCCTGCTGCAATGACGCCACTGTACGGTCCGTACAGTGGCGGAACGACTTGAGCGCTCGATCGTTTTGAGGCTGATGTCGGAAAGGCATGAATTTTTCTTGCGGAAGCTCAGCCTTGGTATCGAGCTGTCGCCGGAGGACAGGGCAGTGCTCGCCCGGCCTTGCGAGACGCTCGGTAAGACCGGCAGCTATTCGCCGGCGCCCGCCGCCGGCTTGTCGTCCGGCTTCACGCGCGGTTTGTCGGCATCGCCAGTATCCTTTTCGGGATCGGGATTGATCGAGACCTTCGTGGTCGCCTCCGTCCCCGGATCGCCCTGGATCGATTTCACGCGCTGCTGTTCTTCAGGGCTGAGCTTGTTGCCTTGGCCGTCTTGCATGGGTGCCTCCTGTCTGGAATGCCCCCAAAGGAGAACGGGCCTCCATCACGGGAGTTCCGGCCCGCTCACGACTCGACACGGGATGGCCGGGTACGCCCGTCAGGAACCAATCCGCTGCGACGGCTGTTTGCCTGTCACTTTCGCTCATCAGCAGGAGGGGCTCATGGACAGTATCATTTATCTCGTCGGTCTCGTGGTGGTCATCATGGCCATCCTGTCGTTCCTCGGCCTTCGATAGGAGTTCGCCATGTCCATGTCTGGAACGGACGTCGTCGTCGCTCCCGTGACCGTCAACAAGGAGAACCGCTCCTATGTGCAATGGGGACCGATCATCGGCGGCGCGGTGATCGCGACCGCCATCTCAACCATCATGACGGTCTTCGGCTCGGCGATCGGCCTGTCGATGGTCTCAGCCGATTTCGAAAGGAGCTCCAGCGCCACGGCGCTGGCAATCGCCGGCGCCCTCTGGGCGCTCTGGGTCATGGCCTCCGCCACGATGGCCGGCGGCTATCTCGCAGGCCGCATGCGCCAGCCGAGCTTCGATGCCAATGGCGAGGAGCGCAGGGTGCGCGATGCAATCCATGGCCTCCTCGTCTGGGCGACCGGAGCGCTCCTGATCACCATCGTCGCGACGTCATCGCTGTTCGGCGCCGCGAAGACGGCGGCCCACGGTGTCGCGAAAGCCGGCTCGGGCGTGGCGTCGCTGGTGTCGCAGAATGCCGACCCGCTCGCGATGGCGCTCGACAACGTCATGCGCGCCAACGGCCAGCAGCCGCCAACCGCCCAGGAACGCGACGAGGCCTCCCGGATCTTCGTCAGCGCCCTCGCGAACGGCAAGATCGAACAGGGCGATCGGGATTATCTCGCCTCGCGGCTGGCCGCGCGTTCCGGCATCAGCGAACAGGATGCGCAGAAGCGCATCGATGACGCCTATGCCCGGCTGTCGCAAGCCAAGGAAACCGCCAAGCAAGCGGCCGAGCGCGCACGCAAGATCGCGGTTCTGACGGCGTTCCTGACGGCCGCCGCATTGCTCGTCGGAGCTGCAGCCGCCTCGTGGGCCGCCACATTGGGCGGGGAACATCGGGACGAGAACCTACGGATCGAGCCGACGCCGTGATCGGTCCCTGGATCATGGAATCTCTCTTGTTCGGCCCGCCTCGGCGGGCCGAAGCTTTTTCACCTCACCCTGAACCGATCGCAGCAGGTCAGCGTTGCTCCGGACGGCCCCACGGTCTCAAGACCCTCCCGAATTTGTTCGATGAACATCACGACGATCTCCTTCGGTGGAATCGCGACCCGTCCATCGCGGCTCAGCCCCGAGTGATCGAGAACGACGACCCTTTTTGCTCCCGGCGCGTTTCCCTCACGACGCAGGAGATCGCCCATGCCCCCCACCGATGAAGCAATCTCCGAAACCATCCGGAACGTCACGAGTCTGGAAGAACTCAACGCTGCCATCACGGCGTCCGGCCCGCTCGTTCCCGGCGCAACCCGGGCCGTCCTCGGAGAAGGCCCCGAGGGCGCGGCCATCGCCTTCGTCGGCGAGCAGCCCGGCGATCAGGAGGACCGGCAGGGCCGCCCTTTCGTCGGCCCTGCCGGCCAACTGCTCGACCGGGCCCTCAACGAAGCCGGTATCGACCGGCGCTCCAGCTACCTGACCAATGCCGTCAAGCACTTCAAGTTCGAGCAGCGCGGCAAGCGGCGGATACACCAGCGGCCGACAACCGCGGAGGTCAGGCACTATCGCTGGTGGCTCGAGCGGGAGCTGGATTTCGTGAACCCGCATCTCGTCGTCGCCTTGGGTGCAACCGCCGTCCTGGCCTTGGCCGGGAAGGCCTTGCCGATCTCGCGCAATCGCGGCGCGACCCATTTCGGGGAGCGGCTGGGCTTCATCACGGTTCACCCCTCCTTCCTGTTGCGACTGCCGCAGGAAAAGGATCGAACACAGGCTTACGACGCATTTGTCGCTGATCTCCGTCAGATCCGAAAACTCGCATCCGCTTGATATCCACCATTTGCCGAATGGTGCCGGTCAGGAGAGCGTGACTGTGAAAAGGCGGCAAGCCCCTTGCTGTCGATGATCTGAATGCGCGCTCGCGACAAGCGGATCAGGCGCTCACCCTCGATGACATGGAGCGCGACCGTCACGCCGGACCGGCGCACGCCCAGCGTATGGGCGAGATCGTGATGAGTGATCGGAATGATGTCGCTGGCCAGGGCCTCGCCGCAGCGGTTGATCCAATGCGCCACGCGCCGCTCCAGCGACAGCGCCACCGTGCGAGCCGCTTCGTCGAGGTAACGGCCAGCGGCGCGCAGGGCATGAAACATCAACCGTGCGCGTAACCCGCCATCCTCGCGCAGGAGACGCCGCAAGGTCTGGGGAGCCACACAGATGAAGTTGCCGGATTTCAGGACCTTCGCGGACATATCCGCGAACTCCGGAACGAACAGCCTCTGGATGCCGATAGCATCGCCGCGGCTGCCGAAGCCGATCTGAAATCTCGTCTGCCCGCGCTGAAGCATCAGGGTCGTGATGCCGTCGATCGGGAAATAGATGGCATCGTCGAGCGGAAGCTCAGCACCGGCCACGAAGCGAACACGTCGCGCCACCGGCGCCAGCAGAACATCCAGGCTTCGTTGCCGCGTCTCATCGATCTCGGCGCTTCGGGAGCTTTCCCGATCGCGGGCATTCATAGGCGCCTCCGTTGGGAAGCGGCAGCGTCACCGGAACGAGACCCGGTGGCACTCACATGGGTTAGGTAGCAAAACCGGTTCGGCCGCTCATCCCGGCGGCTTCGCGATGCAGAATAAACGCAGCGCGAAACGAATAGGTTCAATCGTCCGGTCGAAGCTTTCGGATAGGTCCAGGCGAAGCGCATAGACAATCTTTCCGTGCGGGTTGCGGACCGAGACGCCGATCGGCCGGCTGCCGCCATCATCCCGGATCATGTCGCGAACCGCCGTCTTCACAGGGTGCCGGAATCCAGTCCCTGATTGGCCGCGAACGAAACCGTCGCCGCGACGTTGGCTGGAAACCAGCACCAGCGGGAGCAGCGTTCGATGCGGAAGAAGGACCGGCAGGAGAAGAATATCCGGATCGGGCTATCCGGCTGGACCTATGCTCCCTGGCGCGGGCATTTCTATCCGAAGGGACTGGTGCAGAAGCGGGAGCTGTCCTTCGCGGCCGATCGGTTTCCGGCGCTGGAGGTCAACGGCACCTTCTACGGTCTGCAGAAGCCTGGGGTGTTCGAGCGTTGGGCGCAGGCCGTACCGGACGATTTCCTGTTCGCGATCAAAGGCTCACGCTACATCACCCATGTCCTGCGCCTGAGACAGATCGCAACGCCGCTGAGCAACTTCATGGCATCCGGCCTGCTTCGTCTCGGCCCCAAGCTCGGGCCGCTACTCTGGCAATTCCCGCCAAGCTTTGGTTTCGACGCCGCAGTCATGGAGGATTTCCTGAAGCTGCTCCCGAAGAACACACAGGAAGCAGCCGCGCTCGCCCGTCGGCACGACACGCATCTCGATGGCCGAGCCTGGGTCGAAACCGATGCGAAACGCCCGCTGCGACATGCGATCGAGATCAGGCATGACAGCTTTCGCGATCCCGCCTTCGTCGATCTGTTGCGCCGCTACGGGGTTGCGCTGGTCTGCGCGGACACGGCCGACTGGCCGCGCCTCATGGATCTGACCGCTGATTTCGTCTATTGCCGACTGCACGGCTCCAAGGAACTCTATCGATCCCGTTACGACGAACCTGACCTTGAGCGCTGGGCTGCGCGCATTCGGGCCTGGCGTTCAGGACAAGCGATGCGAGACGGCGATTTCGCAGGCGACCCCAAAAACGCCACCGATCAGCCGCGCGACGTCTTTCTGTTCTTCGACAACACCGACAAACGTCATGCACCGCAGGACGCCGCCACTTTGATGCACATGCTGGAGCTCAACTGGCCGGAAGGGGCAAAACGCGATGCGGCGTGACAGCCATGAGCTGCCCGCCGCTTGTAGAATCGCAGCACTCCCGACGGCGCCTACCGCCTTGGACGGAATATGCTCTGGCAACCAGATCGACGATGTTGCCGAGCTTGCGGTTACTCCGAGGGGTTTCCTGCCGCGGCACACCGGATTCGCAGATTCAATCGCGACCCTCCCAACGCGCAGCGCGGCGATCCGTGCGGGTGAATTTCCGACCTGGCCAAGCCCGTCACAGCGAGCCGGAACAAGTGAGACGCAGCGAGGTTAGCGGACCAGCGGGGGGACCAGCGGGGAGAACCTCAATGCGCACTCTTATCGCAACATCGCTCGCTGCATGCCTCGTCTGCTCAACGGCAATTGCGCAGACGTCGACCACCACCATCACGACGGACCAGCAGAGCAAAGTGAAGACCTACGTGATGAAGGAAAAGCCGGCTTCAGTGAAAGTGACTGAAACTGTCGCCGTCGGCGCGGCTCTGCCGTCATCGGTGACGTTGCATACGCTCCCGGCAGATGTCGGCGTCCAGTACCGCTATGCCATCGTCAACGACAAGACGGTCCTGGTGGAGCCGACCTCGCGCAAGATCATCCAAGTGATCGAGTGAGCCTGCCAAAGCGCCCGATCTCCTCTGAGGGAATCGGGCGCTACGGAAAACAGGACGGTGGACGATCCACCCAGCGCAATGATCCGTCCGATCCACAAGACCTGATCGCCGGAGATTTTCTTGAAGGGATGAGTAATGGCGGCCCATGGGCTGGTGCATGGCGAGCTCGGCCTGAACTGCATTCACCTTTGCGTCGACATGCAGCGACTTTTCGGGCCGGGTTACCCTTGGGCCTTCCCTTGGCTCCAGAAGGTTCTGCCGGCGGTCGAGGAATTATGCGGATCTCACCCGGAACGGACTCTCTTCACCCGCTTCATCCCGGCCGAGCGCGAGGGTGACGGGCGCGGCACATGGCAGCGCTATTATCGGAGATGGCCGGAGGTCACCTTGGAAAGGGCCGGCGTCGAAGCCGTCCAGCTCCTGCCCTCTCTGGAGCGGTTCGTTCCGCCCGCGCATGTGCTGGACAAGAAGGTCTACTCACCCTGGAGCGAAGGCCGCCTCGATCACTTCATGGCGGAGCGTGAAATCGATACGGTCATCGTCACCGGTGGCGAGACCGATGTCTGTGTTCTCGCGACCGTGCTCGGAGCCGTCGATCGAGGCCTGCGGGTCGTGCTGGTCACCGACGCCTTGTGCAGCTCATCTGACGCAACCCACGACGCACTGATGGAACTGTACCTTTCCCGCTTCAGCCAGCAAATCGAGGCCGCCACCACCAGCGAGGTCCTGGCACAGTGGCGGTAGCGGGTGGTTCGACGCGGGACCAGATCGGCCATTCGCCCGCCGCCATGACCGATACTCGGGCCACCTCGCCAACCGCCTGGAGCAAGAGCGGCTCGACGACGCGCCATTCGAAGTCGGTCAGATCATATCGGCTCGTCTCAATGCTGCGCGCGCCGGCTGACAACTTCGACCTTGCCAGCGATCATGAAGACCAAGCGATTTAGTTTGGGTCCGTGGTCGAAGTCCGATCGTCATTGCCAGCTTTTCGGCCACGCAACAGTCGCCACAGGGATTTCGATATGCGCCGCGTCGTCACGCGGGCGCCGGCCTCCCGTCGCTCGAGCAGCACCTTGCGATCGTGAAATTCCTCGAGCTCTGCGCGATGGCCCACGCTGATGATGGTGGCATAAGCAAGTTCGCTCTCGAAAAGCGCGAGTAGCGAGTCCTGGCTCTCATCGTCGAGCGCGGACGTGGCTTCATCCATCACGATGATGTCCGGCTTCTGGATCAGAAGGCGCGCGAAGGCTATCCGCTGGCGTTCGCCGCCGGACAGGATCCGGTCCCAGTCTTCGACCGCTCCAAGCCTGCGAGCGAGATGTGGCAAGCCGCAGCGTTCGAGCGCAGCCAGGATGACACTGTCCTCGATCGACGCGTCGGCGGCGGGATAGAGCAGGACCGACCGCAATGAGCCCTTCGGCAGATATGGCTTCTGCGGCAGAAACGCGATCGACTTGTCAGGAGGCACCGCGATCGAGCCAGCGCCCCACGGCCACAGCCCTGCCAGCGCCCGGATGAGGGTGCTCTTCCCGGATCCGCTTTCGCCGGCGATGAGCACCTTGTCGCCCGGGGCGATGGCGACTGTTGCATCAGCGATGACGATCCGCCCATTGCTATGCGCCACCGACAGATTTTCGATGTGAATGCTGTCATCGCCGCTTTCGGTGATGGAGATGTGCTTTCCATCCTCCATCTCCGCCCCGACATCGAGGCCCTGCAACTCCTCGACCAGTTCGTCCACCCGCGTCACGGAGGCAAACCATTCGGCCAGTCGCACGATGTTGTCGACGAACCAGATGAGCGCCGCCTGAACCGCGCTGAACGCGGCAACGACCTGCACGACGGCCCCCAGCGACACTGAACCAGACAGGTATTTCGGTGCGATCAACAGCAGGGGAACGACCGGAAAAAGCGCGCTGTTCGTATTCAGCACCAGCGCGATCAGCCCCTGCTGCCTCACGATCCTCAGCCAGGTTCGGACGACCCGCCCATAGCCCTTGTGAATTGCCGTCAGCTCGTCGGCATCTCCCCCGATCAAGGCGATACTTTCGGCATTCTCGCGAAGCCGCGTCATATCGGCCCGAAAGCGGGCTTCCATCTCGTTCTTTGCCGCAACCCGCCGCACCAGCGGGTGGCCCGCGACATAGGCTGCGAGCGTTGCAAGCCCCGCATAGAGAATTGCAGCCAGGGCCATGTAGAACGGCACGAAAACGGTATGGCCCATGATCGTCAATTCGGCAGAGCCCGCGACTTGCCAGAGCACGGTTGCAAAAGTAGCGGCGGTGACGAATGCCGTGAGCAAACCGATCGTCATCTCGACGAGTGGCTCTATCGCGAGGCGCACATCCTCGGCGATCCGGTATTCCGGTGCGGATTTGATCTGGCTGAGGAGACTGAGGCGATAATAGCGCTGGTCGGCGATCCACCAGCCTGAAATGAGCCGCGTCAGATGCTCGCGCCACCGGACCTGCAGCAACATGCGACTGACGACCAGCGCTGACATCGACAGGGACGTCGCGGCAAGAAGCACGGGCAGCCAGGCTGCGGTGCTCCACACCAGCGCGACGTCGCGCTGGCCCAGCGCGTCGAAGAACCAACGATTCCACAGGTTCATCGCGAACGCTGCAGCCGTCTGCGCTGCCACGAACGCCAACACGGCTATGGTCAGTATCCATGCCCGCCCGCGGGTCTCGCCGGTCCAGAACCGGAACGCGACGGAGAAGAACTCCCTGAAACGGGATCTCACGGGCACATCGGCCATAATCTGGGAACTCTCCCCCTCGCGCCCCAAGATCCTGCCCAAGGCATGGCTGAAACGACCAGGCTCGATTTACGTTCCAAGGGGCAGGACCGGGGCGCGCTCGCAAGCTGGCGAGAAAGGTCCCTGCGGAAGTGATGCCAGGGATGTCGACCCCGAAGGCGGACGTCGCCGCCTGGTAAAATCGCCAGCAAGGCCGGCGTGCTTGGCAGATCTTACCCGCTGCCCGGCGAAAAGCGCGCCGATGGGGAGGCTCGCCCTGGCGGTACCAGGCCTTTTTGTTTCAGGCGACGTCGTGGCAGTGCCGCGCCAGCTCCTCGACATATTGCCGGCGCATCTCGGCAGTGTTGGGAAGGGCTCGCTCTTCGAGCCAGGCGAGAAAATCATCGGGTCGAATGGTGACGATCTCCAGAGCCCTGCCGCGAGCCAGCCAGGCATTCATCACGGCAACAGCATTGCGGTGCCATTCCTCGTAATCGGCTGGCATTTGATCGCGGTCATGTGCCAAGTCCCAGAGGCGATGGAAGTCCTCTCGCTCATACCAGGGCAATGCAACCGTGTAGGCCTCAAATGTCGGTTTCATGTCCCCTCCAAGCTCCGGGATCGGTCTCCGCGTGACTCACGTGCAGGAAGTCAATGCCAGCAGGCTACCTCGCCCGTCGGGCGTGATCCAGGAAAAACGAGATTAATCAGCATGTTAACCCGCTCAATTGGCGCTGTTCGAGACAGAGCCGCGAAACAAGGTCTTTGAAACAAAATGGCAGGTTGTGCATTTTACCCATATCGCGACGGTTGAGGTGAATGAGTAACCGCCATGACGGAGACCACGAGCAAGGGCAATGAACTGACGCGCGGCGAGCGCCTTCAGATCATGATCGATCAGGAAGAGCTGCAGGCTCTGGAGGATTTCCGCTTTGACAATCGGATGCCCAGCCGTGCCGCGGCGATCAGGGAACTCCTGCGCCGGGGTTTGGCCGCGACGGGCTACGACCTCGATGGCCAGCGAAGAGCTTCGAGCGAATATGGCGTGACCCGCAGCTCCTCGAAAAGCCAAGGCGAGGCCGGCCAGCCCGAGGATTGAAGCCCGCAGCTGTCAAAAGGCACATCAACCGACATCGATAGGAGGTCGAGACGCCGGGACGATTGCCGGTGTCATGGCGGCATAGGCTGCCAAAATGACCACAATCCCGATGACGGCAAGCCATATCCAGAACTCGAGAGGGGGGCGACGGCGGCGCTGCATGTCCTGGTAATCTGTCTTCAGCTCGATTGTTCCGCGCCTTCTAAACCCCAGCCTTCAGCGCAGCGTGCCGATCGATCTGAGCGCGCAGGCGTGCCGGCCGGAGGACGGAACAGGTTTTGAAGCGCTCGCGTTGCCTGTCCATTCGATCCACGCGATGCGAGGTCAAGATGAAACTCCCGCTTCTCGCCCTTGGCGTGTTTGCGATCCTTGGGCCGGGACCGCTCGAGGCTGATGCGCAAACCCGCCCGAGCCCGCCGAAAGAAGAGCCAGGCCCGGGATCCGTCACGCAAGAAGGCACGGGGTCCAGCCCGACAGGTCGCTCCCCCTCGATAGACCGAGACAGGTCGGTGCCATCGACGACTGAGAGCCAGGACAACAAGAGCTACGGACGGGAAACCGATGCAGCGGGACAAGCTTTGGAACAGGGCAAACCCCGTCCGTCGCCCTAAGGCGTCTTATCCAAATGCGGCGACAGATTTAGCGTCGCCGTCCGATCGCGTCCTTCAAGACGCTCTGCACAGCGTCGGCGTTGGCTTTTGGTCCCTTCATTCCAACGGCGATATAGTCGTTTCCCACTATCGCTCCGGCTTGCCACTCGCCGCCCATCTTCCTTCCCATGATCTCCATGACCGGTGAGCGAGCGACATAGGCCTTAGCACCGATTCCGGGGACTGATCGAAATCCTTCCCAGCTTTCGAAGCCCCAGGCCTTTAGCTGGAGGGCGTTACCCGCTGGGAAAACACTGACGCTCATCTTATCAGCGTCTTCATTGGACCAAGAACAGCCAGAAGCACCGGGAACGAGGCTGCTTTCGCCCTCCCCTACAGTTGCGCCCACGTAAGCCGAGGCCTCTTTCTGTGTGAACAATTTGCAGAGGGGGTTCTCCGCCGCTTGCGCCGGAGCGACCGCAGCAGAGGCAATCAGCAATGCGAAAAGGGCGAGCCAGCGCATGATTGAGCCTCCCAATCCTCTGCAATCGAGGCTAGCGCCTTCGCCTTGTCGCGTCTTACTGCATATGGAGGATGGCGCGGTCCTTCATGCTGCGATCCCCTCGCAGCGCCCTGCGGTGACAACAATCGGCCGGCTGACAAGCGTCGCATAAGGAACCGCCGCCGACTTTCAGCGTTCGTAGTCGTCCGATTTGGAAAACGATAATGGCGCAAAATTGACTGTGCTTCGTATCGACGCCGAGTGGGGCTTTCGCGATGTAACGGTCAGGCTTACGGCCTCTAGGCTGGCATTGAAGAGGTCGTCGAGATGGCGCGACGTATGGCACGCCGCATCGGTAGCCAGCTTGTCCTTGGCAGAGAGGCCGAAGAGCATTTGAGGGCGGCATCGGCTGCGCCATCGCTTGACTTGCCACAGCAGAACAGACCCAATCGGCGGAGCAGCCTTCGCGCCTCAGTGGCGCGCTTGGCGCGCGCGGGGGACAGGATATAGAGCCAAAGGCGACGCACTCTGCGAAGCAGATGGCGGTTTGAGAGAGGCTGAGCGCATGGCCGGCTTGGGCGAGCTTCAAAAATGCGGCGCTGGAACTTCACCTTCGTCGACAACTGAAAGAAACCCGGAAGAAAGGCCCAGGTCAGAAGCGAGCCGGGCACACCTGATGCAGGGGATGCCCGACATCGCAAATGCGCCGGATCCTCGCGATTGGCTCGCGGCCATCATCGACGGTTCCGAAGACGCTATCGTCAGCAAGAATCTCAACGGGATCATCCAGAGCTGGAATCCGGGCGCAACACGGCTCTTCGGCTATGCGGCCGAGGAGGTCATCGGCAAGTCGATCACGATTCTGATCCCGCAGGATCGCCTGGATGAGGAGCCGTTGATCCTTGCCCAAATCCAGAGCGGCAAGCGCGTGGAGCATTTCGAAACCAAGCGCCGCCGGAAGGATGGCTCGCTGGTGGACATTTCGCTGACCATCTCGCCCATTCGCAACGAGAACGGCGTCATCGTCGGCGCATCCAAAATTGCGCGCGACATCACCGAGAAGCGCGCGGCACAGGAGCAGCAGCAGCTTCTGATGGGTGAGATGCGCCATCGGGTGAAGAACCTGTTCGCACTGGCCAAGGCCATCGTTGCGATCAGCGCGAAGACGTCGGCGAACCAGGGCGACATCATCGCGGACGTGCAAGCCAGGTTGTCCTCGTTAGCGCGCGCGCATGATCTGATCATGTCGGACCGATTGCTCGGTCCGGAAAACGAGCAGCATGTGGGGCTGCTGACACTCGTCCGGACGATCCTCGAACCCTATGCCACGGACGACCGCATCAGCGTTCGCGGCGACGATTGCGATGTCGACGGAAAGTCAGTCACCAATCTGGCGTTGCTGCTGCACGAGTTGGCGACGAACGCTGCCAAGCACGGATCGCTTTCAACCGAGACGGGCCGGCTTGAGGTTGAGGTCTCCGCCGACGATGATCGGACACGCATCCTTTGGCGAGAAACAGGTGGTCCCCCGCCCGCGCCTGGCAGGGCCGGGTTCGGCAGTCGCCTCGAAGTAGGACTTGCCAGCGCGCTGAACGCGACGGTGGAGCGTGATTGGCAACCGACAGGGCTGGTAGCGTCAATTGCCATCTCTCGGGCTGCGATGAGCGCCTGACCCGGAAAGTCGGTGTTTGCCATCCAATGGCACCCGCATGATTATTCTCGGGTGACGCGCCAGGCTTGCTGTTCGCTTATGGCGCAACGCACCCAGACCGGCCTCCGGCGCTTGCCACCCCGGTCGTCATTTTGAGTGTCCGCTTGAGGAAGCTATGCAGTAGCAGCGACGCATCGGTGCGCGGGGCGAACCCAACTTGAACAGCCGTCAAATCGAAGTGTTCGCCGCTGTCATGAAAGCTGGAACGGTTTCTCGGGCGGCAGAAATCCTTGGGGTGACGCAGCCTGGCGTCAGCCGCCTGATCGCGGAGCTCGACTGTCGTGACCAAGGACAAGTTCGGTCGGCATGTCGGCGGATCGTTACCAGTATACGCCCGCGATTGGCCCATTGCCGACTCTCATACCGTCCGCATTCTGGGAGGCTGATCGAAAGCGGCATGATGGCTGGCCGCGGGGCTTCGTTGAGCTGCGGTATCCAATAGCTGTTCCACAACGCAAGGGCTGTCGATCGCGGATCACAGCGACCGGGGCCGAACATCGCCTCCGTTACCGATCAGCGCCTTGGCCAGCGCGATCGGCGTGCGTTGCTCGGACCGGTAACGGAACTCGATGAGACGGCGCGATATCCCGATCGGCAGGAAGGCGATCAGGATATGGAACAGCGAAAGGGCGAGCTTCCGCTTCGCGGAAAAATAGTCCTCGCTGATGACCCTGATCAGCATGGGAAGTTGCCGAAAGCGATCCATGCGCCGGTCGATCGACGCAAGGACCGACTTCTTCTCGAGGTAGAAGAAGGTCTGTTCGGCATCGAGCTGCGGCCTCGCGCTCCCCGCCGGCATGACCCGATTGAGATGGCCTATGAGGTTTCGGAAGCGCTGCATGTGCTGCTCGATCCTGGCACCGTCGATGGCCCGACCGACGCCGGAGATGTTGCGATCGTGAACGCGATAGAGCCCGAGCTCCTGTGGCAGGGAGACGACCTCGCCAAAGAAGGGGGCCGCGAGGACGATGATCCCGTCGACCGCGTCGTCATAATCGGCGTCGCGCAGCAATTCGCAGAGGTCGCGCCTGAACACGTTCCCGGAGGTCGGCGGGCTGACATAGACGCCGGTCCGGCGGACACGCTCGCTCAGATCGCTCGTCATCCGAATCTGGTCGGGCTCGGGAACGGCCGAGCCCAGCCTGTTGCCGTCGCGGTCGATGCGGCTGAGGCAGAATTGCAGCTTGGCGACCGACGGATCGAGCCGCGGGATGATCACATCGAGTGCGCCGGGGGCGAGTTCGTCATCGGCATCGAGGAACAGCACGAAGGGCGCCGTGGTCCGGTCGAGGCCGAAGATGCAGGCGCGGCGCTGGCCGCCGTTCTCGGTCCGGTGGGCCGTTACTCCCGTCCTGCCGATGACGTCCCAGGAGGCGTCGGTCGAGCCGTCGTCGACGACAATCAATTCACAGTCGTCGCGGCCCTGTGCGAGCACGCTGCGGATCGCGCGCGCGACATATTCCGCATAATTGAAGCAGTTGATGATTACCGCGAGCCTGGGAGTCGAACCGGTCATGCGCCGCTCCGCTGAAATCTAAAGCCTGCGGCGCATCCACCATGGCGCAGGGCCCGCGCCAGCGGCGACGAAGCGCCCCATTTGGCGCGGACATTGCAAGAGCCGTACCGGGCCGATCGGCGGCTCCGGAGCGATGGTCGAGCGCGCGATGCCGGACGGGAAGACCAGGGTCCTCTACATCGTGCCGCCGACGCGGTCGTTTGCCGGCATCGAGCGCGTCACCGATTCGATCTGCTCGGCGCTGGCGAGCGAGTACAGAGGCGATCTCGAGATCTCCGTCCTCTACACGTCGCCCTTCGAGCAGATCGTCGGCCAGCCGCGGCCATACGACGTCCTTCTCAGCTTCTCGAACGGGCAGCTGGACCTGCTGCGGCGGGTTCGGAAGACGATTGCCGGAGGCCGGTTCGACCTCGTCGTGGTGCCGCAGGTCGAGCCGACGGCGGTGTTCTGGCTCGCCTGCCTCGGCATCAGGCGCCGCTTCATCCTCTACCTTCACGGCAATCCCAGGCTCGAGCGGCGCTCATTCAAGGCAACCGTCCTGTTCGAGGCCATGCGGTTTCTGGTCCTGCCGCGGCTGGCGCGCGTCTTCGGGACGTCGCCGCGCCAGCTCGACGCCTTCCGATACGATTATCCCAGCAAGGTCGAACATGTCTGGGTGCCAAATCCCGTGCGCTCCTTCGATACGCCCGTGCCTATGCCGGCGCCCGCGATCGACCGTCCGATCCGCTTCGTCACGGTGGGTCGCTTCGCCTATCAGAAGGGCTACGACGTCCTTCTGCGCGCCTTTGCCGCCTTCTGCGAGACGCGCAGGGGTGCCGAGCTTGCGCTCGTCGGCTATGGGGAGGAGGAGGCGGCGATCCGCGCCCTGATCGATGAACTCGGCCTCGCCGACCGGGTCAGGATCGAGCACTATCCTGACAGCCCGGCCATTCCGCTGTCGAACAGCGACGTCTACCTGTCGGGCGCACGCTGGGAAGGCTGGTCTCTGGCCATCTGCGAGGCGCTGCGCTTCGGCCTGCCGGTGATCGCCTTCGATTGCGAATTCGGACCCAGCGACATCCTTGTCGACAACCGGCTCGGCCGGCTCGTGCCGCTGGGCGACATGGCCGGTTTCGTCGAGGCGATGGTGCATTATCACGACCATGTCGTGTCGCAGCGCCGCGATGCGCAATACCGCATCGACTACATCGATCGTTTCAGCCTCGACAAGGTCGTGCATGCCCATGCACAGGCCCTGCTCGCCGCCGATGGGCGCGCCCAGCCACGGTCAGCCGTCGCCGGAGGCAGCCTGACAGCCGCGCCAGCCGGCGCATCCTGAGCCCATGGCGGCCGCGCTCATGCCCGGCGATCAACGTTTTCGTAGCGGGCGGTGTCATCCTCGCCCGGATGGGAGCCGTATCGTCGAAGCCCGCGTCACCGGGTCGATCTTCACCAGCTCCTCGCCGCTGGTTTGAGCCGCTCCATGCCCCACACCAGCGCAAAGCCCAGCCCAAGGCCGGCGGCCTTGATCCAGACGTCGTGGATCGTGCCGTGCCGCGTCGGCGACCAGCTCTGGGCGAGTTCGAGCGAGATCACCGCGGCAAGGCCAGCGGCAAAGATGAGAAAGCGCTGCCGAGGATAGCCGATCGCGAAGGCGGCGGCCGCGGCGAGGAAAGCGAGGCCTCGCTCGAAATCCGGCATCAGCCAGGCGACGGACGGCCGCTGCTCGATGCCGGACAATGTCGCATGGACGATCACGAGCATCAGCGCCCAGCCGAAGAAGCGGGCGAGGCGGCGGATGGCGGCCATCCGCGCCCGCACCCAGCGCAGGAGGCGGGCGGCCCAACGGTTCGATCTGGGCCCGCTGCGCAGCATGCGCCCGAGATCGGTATCGTCGATCTCCGTGCGCCAGGCGGCGATCATCGATTGCTGCTCCCGCAACTGTTCGAGCCGACGGAAGGCCGCCATCATCTGCGCCTCCGCCTCGACCAGCCTGGCCTCGTCGGTCGGCTCGCGCTCGAAATAGATGCCGTCCTCATTGCCGAGCAGCGCTGCCGCGCGGGTGCGAGCCTCGTCGAGCCGGCGCGACAGCCCGGAACTTTCGCGCTCGATCGCGGCGAGCGCCTGCTCGAGCTGCCCGTAGAGCGGTCCCAGCCTGTCGAGATCCGTGTCGCGGTCTCGATCCGAACTCCGAAACCGGACAGGCAACGTCATCGCCCCCTCTCCCATCGCAATGGCAGGCCGCGACAAGAGGCGCGATCGCGCAAGCCGCTGTCGCGGGGAGCATCAGCAATTCATGTGCCAGAAGAGCAATTCATGTGCCAGAAGGCCCGCGGCGCAAGCGCTCAGCGGGGCTGGCGCGGCCCGAGGAGATCGAGGACGCCACGCGGACGCGGCTCATCGCCGGTCGCGCTGCGCGACCTGAGGACGGCGACGAGCACGGCGCAAACGGCGACGATCGCACTGGCGACCACGGCGGTGGCGATGGACGCGACCAGCAGGCCATGCGGCCACATCAGCCAGAGGGTCAGCGCACCGCTGGCGATGGCAGCCAGGAAGAAGACGATCAGCATCGCTCGTGCTTTCGCGGCTCGCTATCGGCCAGTGACTATAGCTTTGCTCGCCGTCCCGAGAAAGGCTTCGGGCGCGCGTGGGATTTCCACCAGCCTGGACCCTCATGGTTAAGGGCACGCTAACGGCCCTCGAGGGACTGGCAACGGATTTGCTTGGGGGTTTGCCAGAGTGGTCTGCCGTGGAGTGTTTTGTGAGATACCTCACTCTCTCTGCCTGCCTTGTCCCGCAATGCGCCTGGGCCGCGGCCCGCATGCTTGCGCTGCTTGTCGCGGCGCTGACAACGGTCCTTGCCGACGGCACGCGAGCGGGCGCAAACGAGTTCGAATACCGTGTCGCCGCGCAGGATCGGCTGAAGATCAAGGTATCGGAATGGCGGCCGAACTCGCGCGAGCTCTTCGAATGGTCGGCTCTCAGCGGCGAGTTCGCCGTCAGCTCCACCGGCATGCTCTCGCTGCCGGTGGTCGGCACCTTCTCGGTTGACGGCAAAGCGCCGGCCGAGATCGCGGCGCTGATTTCGGAGCGGCTGAAGGAGACCGCCGGGCTGGTCAATGCGCCGGCTGCGGCCGTCGAGATCGCGCAATATCGGCCGATCTACGTGGTCGGCGCCGTCGAAAAACCCGGCGAATATGCCTTCCGGCCGACGATGACCACCTTGCAGGCGGTCGCGATCGCAGGCGGGCTCCAGCGCATGGAGCTGGCGCTGGGCCGTTTCGAGCGCGAGACGATCGTCGCCGAGGGTGAGATTCGTGTTCAGCAGACGCAGTTGCTGGCCCTGCAGATGCGTCGCGACAGGTTGCTGGCCGAAACGCGACAGGCAGAAACGATCACGTTCTCCGAGGATGTGCGCGGGAACCTCGATGAGGGAGCCGCCCAGGCGATGCGCGAGGAGAGCGCATTGTTCGCCTCGCGTCGCAATGCCGTCCGCTCGCAACTCGACCTCCTGCAGCAATCGCGCGGCCTGATCGAGGAGGAGCTGCGTACGCTCGGCGCCAAGGCGGTGACCCAGCAGCGCCAGCAGGATCTGATCCGGCGCGAACTCGACAACATCAACAGCTTGATGAGCAAAGGGCTGGCCGTGAGTCCGCGCCAGCTCGCGGTCGAGCAAAACCTGGCGCAATCCGAGAGCCAGGGCCTCGATCTGATGCTTGCGACGGCGCGTGCGAAACAGGAGATCAGCCGCATCGACCGCATGCGCGCCGATGTGCAGAACCAGCGCGAGATCGATATCGGGCGCGAGTTGCGCGAGACCCAGCTCTCGCTCAAGCAGTCGGAAGACCGGATCACGTCGCTGCGCGCGCTCATCCATGAATCGACCGCGCTCGCGCCAAGGCTGCAGAGCCAGCAGGAAAAGCAGCTCGCCCGCATGCGCTTCAGCGTCCAGAGGCGCCAGGGCGACACGGTCAACGAGATCGCGGTCGAGGAGACCTCGCCAATCCTGCCCGGGGATATCGTCAGGGTCGAGCGAGCCTCGTTGCAATCGATCATCTCGGCGCTGCCCCCTGCCGGACCGGCCGGGGCGCAGAACTAGCTATCGCTGGCACATCCGAGCCGATTTGCGATCAGCTCAACCAGGCTCCCGTCCATGCGGAGGCAAGCCTATGCTGTCATCCGAGCGCCCCGCTCGCATTTTCCTTGCAGACGAACACCCGATCTTCCTGGCGGGACTGCGGTTCTGCCTGGCCGAGCAACCGAACATGGCTGTTGTCGGCGAGGCCCATTCCTCCGCCGACCTCGCGAAAGTCATCGAGAAGGCAGCTCCAGACGTCGCGGTCGTCGGCGATGATTTCAACGGGATTTCAGTCGTCGAAAGCCTGCTGAACGATCTGCCATCGCAGCGGATCCTCGTCGTGGCCGAGGAACTCGACAATGCCCGCGCCCACCGCCTGCTCGCTTTCGGCGTGCGCGGCTACGTCCTCAAGCAGTCGCCCGTTTCAGTCGTGTGCAAGGCGATCACCACGGTCCTCCGCGGCGGCTCCTTCCTCGATTCCCCCCACTCCATTCTGACGGTCGGGGGAACGCGGCGCGGCTCGGTCCTGACCGAGAGGGAGAAAGAAATCCTCCGCCTGATCGCTCTCGGATTCAGTATTCGCGAGGCGGCTGCGCGGATCGGGATCACCAAGAAATCGGCGGAAACCTACAAGGCGCGCGCCAGCAGCAAGCTGAGCATCGAGAGCCGCCAGCAGATCGTGCAATACGCGATTACCCAGGGATGGTTTCAGTCCCACGACTAAAGAATTTAAACTGCCGTCGAGCGAACCCGACATCGATGGCGCTGCCTTCCAGCTGCGTCACCGCCGCCCAGCGAAGGCTCGCATGCCATGACAGCCGGCTCGCCGCTGGCGCAGAAAGCGGCGGAATTGCATCAAATCTGTCAGGCATTTTACTGACAACGTTCAGTTTGTAGCCAGCCCGCAATCGACCTGAGCAAATATGCTGCAACGCACAAAATCCTATTGCGATGTATTCGATGCTCGTTAATAATCTGTTAATATGCAGATTATGAGTAGGGTGCTGCAATGAGCCGCTTTCCGGACTCGCAAAATTTGCCGGCGTCCTTAGCTTTGCACATGCGTGCATCGCGAAGCGAATACAGCTCGATGCGGAGCATAGTAAAAAGAGCCATCGACATTGCGGCAGGTGTTGCTCTCGTTCTCCTGCTTGCGCCGCTGATGCTGCTCATCGCCGCCTTGATCCGGGCGGGCGACGGCGGCCCGGCCCTCTTCAAGCAGCCGAGGATCGGCCGCAGCGGTAAGGGTTTCCGCTGCTTGAAGTTCCGCACCATGGCCATCAATGCCGATGAGGCGCTGCAGCATCTGCTGGCCTCCGATGCGGTCGCCGCGCAGGAATGGGCCGAAAGCCAGAAACTCACATACGATCCACGGATTACACCGGTCGGCGCCTTCCTCCGGCGCTCGAGCCTGGACGAGCTGCCGCAGCTCTTCAACATCATAGCCGGCGAGATGAGCTTCGTCGGGCCGCGCCCGATCGTGGCAGCCGAGCGCGAACGCTATGGCGAAGCCTTCAGCCACTGTTTCTCGGTTCCGCCCGGGCTCACAGGCCTCTGGCAGATCAGCGGCCGCAGCGATTGCTCCTATGCCACCCGCGTCTCGCTCGACAGCCAGTACGCCTCGGAATGGCACCTCCTGCTCGACGCCAAGATCCTGGTGAAGACAGTGCCGGCGGTGCTGATGCAGCGCGGCAGCCGATAAGGCAGCCGCAGGACGACGGTGCCGGACGTGCCACGCCCGGACCACGAGAGTTCCATGGAGTTCCTCGGCCCATGAAAATAGCGATCGTCCACTACTGGCTCGTCGGCATGCGCGGCGGCGAGAAGGTCATCGAGGCGCTGTGCCGGATGTATCCCGACGCGGATGTCTTCACCCATGTCTATGTGCCCGACGCGGTCTCCGACGAGATCCGCCGCCACAAGGTCACGACGAGTTTCGTCGGCAGGCTGCCGCGCGCTGCGAAGTTCTACCAGCGCTACCTGCCGCTGATGCCGCTGGCGCTCGAACAGCTCGACTTGCGCGGCTATGACCTTGTCATCTCCAGCGAGTCCGGACCGGCCAAGGGGATCGTGCCGCCGCCCGGCGCGATGCACATCTGCTATTGCCATTCGCCGATGCGCTATATCTGGAACATGTTCCACGAATACAGGGAACGTGCCGGGCCGATCACGCGCCTGATGATGCCGGCCTTGGCCCATTACATCCGCAACTGGGACAGCGTCACGGCCAATCGCGTCGATCACTTCGTCGCCAACTCCGAGACGGTCGCCACGCGGCTGCACCGCTATTATCGCCGCGCCTCGACGGTGATCCATCCGCCGGTCGATGTCGACGCTTTCGAGGTGCTGCCGAACGATCTCGTCGAGGATTACTGCCTGATGGTCGGCGAGCTCGTCGGCTACAAACGGCCCGAGCTCGCCGTCGAAGCCTTCAATCGCACCGGCCGACGCCTGGTCGTGATCGGCGGGGGCGAAATGCTCGCCGAGTTGCGCCGGATCGCCAAGCCGAACGTCCAGGTGCTCGGGCCGCAGCCCTTCAGCGCCCTGCGCCATCATTACTCGCGCTGCCGCGCCCTGATCTTCCCGGGCGAGGAGGATTTCGGGATCGTGCCCGTCGAGGCCATGGCGAGCGGGCGGCCGGTGATCGCGTTCCGCCGCGGCGGTGCGACCGAGACCGTGATCGACGGCATGAGCGGCGTCTTCTTCGACGAGCAGAGCGTCGATGCGCTCATCGCCGCCGAGGAGCGGGCCAGGGCGATCACCTGGCAACCGCGCGAGATCGCGGCCTATGCCCGCAATTTCTCGACCGCCGTCTTCGAGAAGCAGATGGCCCTCCACATCAACCAGCTGCTCAAGCCGCTCGCCGGGACGTTCTCGATGGCCATGCCGCCGGCTCAGCCACGCCCGGCCCTGGTCCAGAGCCTGGCCTGAACGAGGCCGGCCCTTCGCGATATCGAGGAAGAACCTGATGCAGACGATCTACCAGAGCGAAGTCTATGCCGATTTGAACCCGACCTGGCATGAGGAGGATTCGCCCTGGAAGGCGCGGCAGGTCGAGGCCATCCTGCGCAAGAACGCGATCGTCTTCGACAAGGCCTGCGAGGTCGGCTGCGGCACCGGCGAGATCCTGTTCAACCTGGCGAAGGCCTTCCCGGCGGCGCGCTTCCATGGCTACGAGATTTCGCCGCACGCCTATCAGCGCGCCAAATACAAGGAGACCGACACGGTCACGTTCTCGCTTGGCGATTTCACGACCGAGGGCCCGTCGGACTATGACCTGCTCGTCATCGCCGACGTGATCGAGCATGTCGAGGACTACATCGCCTTCATCAAGGCGCTGCGCGGCAAGGGCCGCTACAAGGTCTTCCACATCCCGCTCGATCTTTCCGTCCAGTCGCTGCTGCGCGGCTGGCCGATCACCAAGCTGCGCGAGAACGTCGGCCACCTGCATTATTTCTTCAAGGAGACGGCGCTCGCGACCCTGGCGGATTGCGGCTACCGGGTCATCGATCACGCCTACACCGCGAGTCGGCTGGAGCTGCCCAACCAGGCGCTGAGCAGCCGGCTGATGCGCCTGCCGCGCCGGCTCTGCTTCTCGCTCAATCCGGACCTGGCGGTCCGGGTGCTGGGCGGCTACTCGCTGATGGTGCTGGCCGAATGACCATGGCGTGCGGGCACGATCAGGCTGGAGGCGCGCCGTCGCCATCGCGGAAGGCTCGGCTGCGATGAGCATCGAGCCGATCGGCGTGCTGACGATCCTGATCGGCCTGGTCTGCCTGATGCTCGGCACGGGCGCGCTCGTCCATGGGCTCGCGATCATGGCGGTCCTCGGTGCGGCCGCGGCCATGCTGATCGGCGCCGCCAACATCCAGCCCGGACATGTGATGCTGGTTTTCCTGGTCTGCGGCGTGCTGAGCCGCCGCCGCGAGGCCGCGGCCGCCATTCGGACCCTGCATCCGGACGAGCCCGCATTCTGGTTCACGTGCCTCGTCGTCTATGGCATCGCCAGCGCCTTCCTGATGCCGCGCGTGTTCGCGGGCCTCACCGAGATCATCCCGCTCGGGACCACGGCCTTCGACGATACCGGCTCGACGGTGCCGCTGGCGCCGGTCTCGAGCAATGTCACGCAGAGCCTCTATCTTTCGACCACCCTGCTCTGCCTGATCACTCTGACCGCCATTGCCGCGACGCGCGAGGGCTTCTCGGCCGTCTTCAACGGGCTGCTCGCCTGCTGCATCGCCAACACCGTCTTCGCCATCCTCGACATCGCGACCTACTCCACCGGCACGCAGGAGCTGCTCGGCTTCATCCGCAATGCCCGCTACACGCTGCACACCGATTCCGAGATCGCCGGGATGAAGCGGATCGTCGGCTCGTATACGGAGGCTTCGGTCTTCGCGCGCTCGACGCTCGGCGTCCTCGGCTTCACCGGCACCTTGTGGCTCTGCGGCGTGCGCCCGCGGCTCACCGGCATCCTCGCCGGGCTCTCGCTCGTCCTGATCGTGCTGTCGACGTCCTCGACCGGATTGGTCGGCGCGCCGGTGATGCTCCTCCTGCTCTATGCCTTCGCCATCGCCCGGCTCGTACTGGGCAATGGGGTGCGGCTGACAGCCATCTTCGCACTCGGTGCGCCGGTCGTCGGGCTGGCGGTCGTCCTGCTGCTCCTGCTCGATCCCGACGCGGTGGCGAAAATCTACGGCTATGTCGACCTCGTCGTGCTCAACAAGGCGAGTTCCGATTCCGGGGTCGAACGCAGCTCCTGGAACGTCATCTCATTCCAGAACTTCCTCGACAGCTGGGGGCTTGGCGTTGGGGTGGGAACCGCGCGCGCCTCGAGCTTTGCCGTCGCGCTGCTCGCGAGCGTCGGGGTGCCCGGCGCCCTCTTCTATGCGGTCTTCGTCTTCGAATGCTTCCTGCGCCCGCGCGGCCGGCCGGGCAGCCTGGAGGCGGACATCGCCGTCGCCACGCGCAATGGCTATGTCGGCCTGCTGGTCGGCGATCTGCTCGTCGGCCCGGTCATCGATCAGGGCTTCTTCTTCTGCATGCTGGCTGCGCTCGCGGCCGCGATCAGGCCGCGAACCTCCCGCGTTCCAGGACCTGTCCCCTTCGCCACCGGAGCGAGGATATGACCGAGACCTTCGCGGTGAACGGCCGCTTCCTGTCGCAGGCCATGACCGGCGTGCAGCGCTATGCGCGCAACGTCGTCTCGGCCCTCGACGAGGGCCTGGCAGCGGCAGGCCGGAAAGCCATCCTGGTCGCGCCGCACGGCGCCGACGCCATGGCGCTGCAGGCGATCGACACGCTCCAGGGCGGGCGACTGGCAGGGCATGGCTGGGAGCAGTTGGAACTGCCGCGGCTCTGGGGCGGGCGGCTGCTCAATCTCTGCAACACGGCACCGGCGCTCAAGGGCGACCAGATCGTCTGCATCCACGACGCCAATGTCTTCGCCGCGCCCGAGAGCTACAGCCGCGGCTTTCGCACCGCATACAGGACGCTGCAGCCATTGCTGGCACGCCGCAGCGCCCGGATCGCCACCGTCTCGCAGGCTTCGGCCCGGCAGCTGGCACGGCACCTGCCGCTGCGTGCCGCCGATATCGCCGTGCTTCCGAACGGCCACGAGCATGCGCTGGCCTGGGATCCGGCCAGGGCGGAGCGGGCTCCGACGCTGCTGGCGGCACGGCCCGATGTCGAGCGCCCGTTCGTCCTGGCGCTCGGTTCGCAGGCACGCCACAAGAATCTCTCTCTTCTCGTCGAGATCGCGCCGGCCCTGGCGGAGCTCGGCATCGACGTCGTCATCGCCGGAGGCGGCAACGGCATCTTCGCGCCGGATCAGCTGGCGCAAGCCGCCAATGTCAGGCTGCTGGGGCGGGTCAGTGACGACGATCTCGCCTTTCTGCTCGAGCGGGCGCTCTGCCTGGCTTTTCCGTCCTGGACCGAAGGGTTCGGCCTGCCGATCGTCGAGGCGATGGCACGGGGCTGCCCGGTCGTCTCCTCGAACTGCGCTAGCATGCCGGAGGTCTGCGGCGATGCCGCGCTGCTCGCATCGCCGGGGGACCCGGCGCTTTGGGTCGAACACATCAGAGCCTTGGCGGGTTCGGCGACGCTGCGGCAGGAGCTGAGCGGGCGCGGCCGCGGGCGCCTGCCGCTGTTTTCCTGGCGCAGCACCGCCGCGGGCTATCTCGAGCTGGCGCAGTCGCCGAAAGCACGGCGCGCTGCGCAGATCGCGCCCCTCCTCAAGCCGCCGCGCATCGCCGTCGTCGTCGCCACCCGTGGCCGGCCGGAGGTGGTGTCGCAGACCGTCCTGCACCTTCTCGCCCAGCAGAGCCTGAAACCCGACAGCGTCATCGTCTCCTGCATCGATCCGGCCGATGCCGGCGATCTGCAAGGGCGCAACGATGTCGTGGTGCTGACCGGGCCGCCCGGGCTTGCGGCCCAGCGCAACACGGCGCTCGCGCATCTTCCGCCCGGGACCGAGATCGTCGCCTTCTTCGACGACGATTTCGTCGCCCATGAGGATTGGCTGGCCACCGCTGCCCGAACCTTCCGCGACGAGGCGAGTATCGTCGCCTTCACCGGCCGGGTCCTGGCCGACGGCGTGGGCGGTCCCGGCATCGCGCTTGCAGAGGCGATGAGGCTGGTCGCGGCGCCGCCGGCGAGCGACTGGTCCTGGATCGAGCCCTACAGCCCTTACGGGTGCAACATGGCCTTTCGCCTCGCCAGCATCGGCGACCTGCGCTTCGACGAGCGGCTCGTGCTCTATGGCTGGCTCGAGGATCGCGACTTCGCGGCTGGGCTGGCGCGCCGCGGCGGGCGCCTGGTCAAATCCGCCGATGCGATCGGCGTCCATATGGGCGTCAAGGGCGGCCGCATGGCCGGCGAGCGCTTCGGCTACTCGCAGATCGTCAATCCGCTCTACATGCTGCGCAAGGGCACGATGACGCTTGGCCAGGCCGCCGATCATCTCTTCCGCAACATGTCCGCCAATCTCGGTCGCTCGCTCCGGCCCGAGCCGTTCATCGATCGACGCGGCCGCCTCTGGGGCAATCTGCTCGGGATCGCCGATGTACTGCGCGGGCGCATGCAGCCCGAGCGCGCCGCCGCCTTACAGCCGAGGGGGAAGTTCCGATGATGCTGGGAAAGCCGGACGCATCCGGCGCGCCATTCCGTATCCTGCCGCTGCCCGAGCCGGCCATGGCGCCGGCGAGCGACGGCCCGGTCGCCCTGCTGCGGACGATCGGCGCCGCCGGGCTGCGGCACAGGGGCAAGCTGGCCATCTGGGTCGCGATCTGCCTGGCGGCAGCCTTGGCCTATGTCCGAACCACGCCGCCGACCTACAGCGCGGTTGCGACCGTACTGCTGGAGCCGCGGCGGCAGGCCCCGAGCTCGGCGCGCGAGATCGCGGCGCCGAACTCGCTCGATCTGAATGCCGCCGACAGCGAATTGCAGGTGATCCGTTCCGAGCGGCTGCTCAGCACCATTTTCGATTCCCTGGCCTTGGGCAGCCATCCTGAACTCGGGCCTCAGCCGCCGGGCCTGCTGCAGGCGCTGAGCGGACGTGTCACCGCCGCGCTACACGGCGCCTTCGCTGCAGTTGGAGCTTCCTATTCGTCGAGCCAGGGCAGCGAGGCTTCGCTTCACGCCGATCCGCGCCGCAGCGCGTTCGAGAATTTCGCGCGGCGTTTCTCGGCGCGCCGGGTCGGCCAGTCCTATGTCCTGGAGGTCGCCTATTCCTCGACCGATCCGGCCCTGCCGGCGCGGGTCGCGAATGCAGCAGCCTCCGCCTATCTGCTGCAATCCGTCGCCTTCAAGGCCGATGCCGCCCGTAGCGGCGCGGAGTTCCTGCAAGGCAGGGTGGACGCGCTCGCGGCCCAGGTTCGAACCGCGGAGGCGGCTGTCCGCAGCGGCGCGCTGCCCGCACAACCGATCCCGGACGCGGATGCGAGGATCATCGGTGCGGCCCAGACCCCGCTCGGCCCTTCGGCGCCGCGCAGCAGCCTGATCATGGCCTTCGCCGGCGTCTTCAGCCTGCTCAGCGGCCTGTTCGTCGCCGCGCTCGCCTCGGCTTTCGATCGCCGTGTTCGCCTCCCGCAGGACCTCGTGCGTGAAACCGGCCTGCCCTGCCTCGCCGTCGTCCCCCAGGTCGGTGGCCGGCGGCAGGCGCCTGCCTCGGACCCGGACAAGTCGATGCTGGTGACGCGCGCGGATGCCGGGTCCTTCGCGGCGGCGATCCGTGACCTGCAGACGGCGATCGAGATCGCCTGGGCCGCGAGCCGCTTCCAGGGCAGCCCGGTCGTCGCGATCGGATCCTGGCGGGCCGGCGCGGGCGCGACGCTGCTGACGATGAATCTCGCGCAACTGATCAACCATCGCGGCCGCCAGGTCAGCGTCATCAGCCAAGATGGCGTGCACGCCGAGCAGGGCAAGGAGGGAGCATCGCTGACAGATGTGATCGCCTCGGGCGACACGGCGCAGGCGGAGTATGTCGATGTCGAGGGGGTTCACCTGCTGCCGATCCGCTCGGCGACGCCGCAACTCAACCGGTTCGTCGACTTCAGGGATCCCAGCGCGGCCCTGGTCTTCGCCGAGGCGAGGCAGCGCGGCGAGGTGCTGATCGACCTGCCGCCACTCGGTGAATCCTCCGATGCCGTTGCGCTCGCGACCCATGCCGACATCGTCGTCCTCGTCGCGGCCGAAGGCGTGACCACCCATGACGAGCTCAACGAGGCCCTCGGCGCTCTCCGGCGGGCCGGTGCCACCGTCGTCGGCGCCGTGATCAACCGCAGCAGATCCTGACCGGCTCAGCCGGCGGCGCCGCGCATGTCGCGGCGCCCGATCCGGATCGCCCGCAGACGCCGGCGCAAGCGCCCAAGCAGGGCGAGGAACGGCCGCTCGAGCCAGCGCTCCGCGCCATAGGCGATGGCGACCATCAGCAGCAGGCTCCCGGCGACGAGACAGACAAGCGCCAGCGCATGCTGGTTCGCGCGCAGATACGCTTCCGCCACGACCGTATCGATCAATGGAACGTGGATGAGGTAGAGCGGGAACGAGACCGCACCGAGAAAGCGCCCGGCCCGGCCAGAGAGCCAGGTGACGAGCAGGCCGGACCGCAGGCAGCCATAGACGACGAGCATCGCCCCGAGCGGGTAGAGCAACCCACCCTTTTTCTCCGGATTCAAGGCCTCGGGCAGCCAGTCAAGACCGAGCTGGCGCGCCGCATCGCCGCTCTGCGAGCCGATCAGGAGGCCGAGGAGCAGCGCTGAGATCGGCAGGGCCGACGGCAGCCGCCTCGCCGCCCAGGCCTCGCGCAGGACGATGCCGAGCGGGAAGCAGACATAGTCATAGCGCCGCAGAGCGATGAAGATCACGGCGCCGCCGAGCGCCACTGCCAGCCTGGAGCGGGGCCTTGTGAAAGCGCAGACGGCGAAGCAGAGGATCGAGCCGAGCAGCTCGGGCCGCATCGTCCAGAGGACGTTGTTGAAGAACGAGCCGCCGGTGAGGAAGATCCCGGCCATGCCGTTGTAGATCGCGGCCGCCGGATTGGGGATCGGTCCCTGGTAAGTCCAGCCGAGCCAGCGGCTGCCGGTGAGCGCAGCGAGGTCCGTGGCAGAGGTCGGAAACAGGCTCAGCAGCGACCAGGCCGCGAGCGTGCTGGCGGTTGCCGGGATCGCCAGCCGCAAATAGCGGATGACGACGTCGATCCAGATCGGATCGGATTTGCGCAGCGTCGCGTTGGTCACGACGAAGCCGCTCAGCACGAAGAAGACCGAGACCGCAAAGGTCCCGTTCCAGAGCACGGCGAAGGGCGTATAGGCGATCCAATGCGCGCCTGGCTGCTGTTCCGGTACGAGCCATGGCGTCAGGGCCGACATCAGGTGGAAGATCACGACCGCGACCGCCGCGACGCCGCGGAGTCCGTCGAGATGGTCGAGTCTCTCGCTCACCAGCCTTCCCCGGTCCTGGAAGCGCCGATCCGGGGCCGCCACCAGCGATCGGAGAGATCGAGGCGCCCGGCGCCGATGGCGAGCCGCATCCCGCAGGCGAGAAGGCCGAACCCGTACAGCAGAGCGCCAAGCGCCGCGATCGCGACCAGCTCGGCCAGCGCCGGCAGGTGCCACGCCGCGATGGCGCCACGCAAGCCGAGAACCCCGGCCGTCATGACCGCGCCGGCGACGGCGATCTTCCAGAGATTGGCCAGTTGCTCGGCGATGCCGACCATCAGCAGGTTGCGGAGCCAACGCAGGAAGAAGACCGCCATGATCCCTGCCGCGATCACGCGGCCAGCCGCCATGCCGACGGCGCCCCATTGCAGGAAGCCGACGAGGACGGCAGGGGCACGAACGGCAAGGTCGTAGAGATTGAGCCGGAAGATGACCTCGGGGCGGCCGAGCGCCAGGCTCAGCGAATACAGCGTCTGGAAATAGGGCGTCGCCATCACCGAAAGCGAGAGCAGGCTGAGCAGCCAGTCGGCGCCATGCCATTTCGGGCCGAGCAGGACCTCGACGATCAGGTCCGAGGTCAGGGCGATCCCCAGGCTGCACGGCACCGAGACCAGCATGCTGAAGCGCGCGGCCTTGAGGAAAGCGAGCCGCAGCCGCTGATCCTCTTCCTTTATCCGGGCGAAGGCGGCCATGATCGGCTGCAGCGCCGGCCCGATCAGGCTCTGGGTCGGCATCACCGAAAGATCGGCCGCGACCGCATAGCGCCCGAGCACCTCCTTGCTGCCGCCGAGCCCGAGCAGGATGCGATCGAACTGCCAGTTCACCGCCGAAACCAGCTGCGCGCAGGTGAACCAGCCGACGAAGCCGGCGAAATCCGGCAGGCGGGCCAGCGACAGAGCCGGACGGTAGGGGGCGAGACGATAGGAGATGGCGCAGCCGAAGATCGGAGCGGCGACGAAATTGACGACGAGTGCCCAGTAGCCGCCGCCGAGCAGCAGCGTCGCGATGGCCAGGCAGAAGGCCGCGAGCTTGCCGCCGGTCTCCAGCAGGAAATTGCGCAGGAAGCCGAGCTCGCGGATGAACAGGACGAGGCCGGGGCTGGCGAGGCCGCGCGCGATCGGCGCGAAGGCGAGCGCGAGGATCACCGGCACGAGCTGCGGATCGCCATTGAGCCAGGAGAACGGCCAGGCGACGGCGAGCAGCAACAGTCCGATTGCGAAACCGCGCAGGGCGCCGAGAGTGAAGCCGGTGTCGAGATGGGTCTTGTCGACCTGCGGCAGGCGGACCAGCGCCTGCGTTACCGGGATCTCGAGCACCATGTCGACGATCGCGACGCAGGACATGGCGAGCGCCGTCAGGCCGAAATCGGCCGGCGTCAGCATCCGCGCCATGATCAGCAGCGTGAAGAAATCGATGAACCGGCCGAGGAAGCGCGAGGCGACCAGCCAGCCGGCGCCCTGGAGGGCTTTCATCGCCAGCATGGCAATCCGTCCCTGCGATCCGTCGGCGCGTGCGGGCGCGAGGCTCGCGCGGTCGCAGCCCTCATCGCCTGGGCCACATCGCCGCGCATCAGCGACGGAAACCGGCTGAGAGCCCACGCAGGGCGTAAGCGGCCTCGAGCGCCGTGAGCAGCGGCAGGCGCGCGTGGGGGAAGGCGCGCGCGATCGCGCCTTCCCGCCAGAGCTGGCTGCGGATCGACGCGAGGCGGGACAGCGCGCTGCCGGACAATGCCTCGGCGTCTCCGACGATGTCGGGCCGACCGAAATCGATGGAGCGCCGGCCGATCGCCAGCGCCGACAGATCGGCCTCGACCGGGCGGGTGACGGCCTGCCTCAGCCGTGGCCAGGCACGGGCCACATCGGCCATGATCGCCGCTCCGCTGGCGACGTCGTCGATGTAAGCGAGCGCACCCGCCAGCAGCGGATTGCCGATGCTGGGGTCGACGGCGCCGAAGGCGATGTCGCCGGCATTGCAGGAGACCTTGCCGTTCTCGTCTTCCTTGAAGGAGCGCACCGAGGGGATCGCCGGCTCGAACAGGCTTTCGATCAGCTGCCAATAGCGCAGCACCGTCGAGCGGATCGCGAAGGGGCTGTAGCGGTTGCGTTCGACGGCGAGGCCGACGACGCGCGGGAAATGGTCCTCGCTGAAGCCCTTGTAGTTGCAGCGCGCCAGCTGGATGGTCTCGAAGCTCAGATCGGGCAGGCCGGCGGCGAGCAGGCGCTGCGTGCTGCCGTAGAGCCCCGTATCGCACAGGACGATCCGCCCCGCGCCGGCGCTGGCAACGGAAAGATGGCGCCGGAAGAGTGTGTTCTGCCGCTCGATGTCGGCAAGGATGTCTTCGCCCGCCGGCCGCTGGAGCATGGCGAAGAAGCGATCGGGCGCGAACGGCTCGTTCCATGGCTGGGGCAGGTCGTAGCGCCTGCCGCCCAGGGTGGCTGCGACGTCGGAGAAGCTGCTGCCGGGGAATTCGCGGCCGAGCTCGTCGAGTGCCGCTCCGCTGCGGGCCATGATGGCGGCCCTGGCCGCGACCAGCCGCGACACCATCAGATTCTCGCGCGGCACCGCAAGCGGCAGGTTCAGGTGTTCGGCGAGACGCTCGAACGCCGCCCGGATGCCCAGGCCTCCGCGCGCGCAGAACAGCAGGGCCGTGTCCCCGCGCTTGCCCGCTTCGTCGGCGTAAAGCCAGATCGCCAGGCAGAACTCGGCCACGATCGGCCCGAGCACCTCGCGCCCGAAGCCTTGGGGATCGTGGGCCTGTTCCGCCGGCATGCGTCCATGCGCCCGGCTTCGGCTGATGAGGCGGCCAAGCTCGCTCGCGGCGCCGTGCAGGCGGGACAGGCGGCGGCGCAGCCTGGGGCGCGGGAGATGGAGCGTGCGCAGGCCGAGTTCCGACGGGATGATGTGGTCGGCGCGCCGGTCGTCGCCGACATGCAAGGCTTGACGGGCATCGATCCCTTCCGCGGCGAGGACCGCATGAAAGAGATCGCCGCGCCGCTTGGTCAGGCCGAGATCGGCACTGGAATAGATCCTGTCGAGCAGGCCGGGGCCGTGGAGATGCGTGACCAGCGCATCGAGCGTCGTGGTCGGCAGTCCTATGTCGCTGATCGCGACGACGCGCCGGCCTTCGCCGCGGCAGCGGCGCAGCAGCGCCGCGAGCTCATGGTTCGGCCGCAGCGATTCCTTTTCGACCGCGAGCTCGATCGCGAGACGCGTCTCGCAGAGTGTCTCCACCCGGGGACCTGGCAGTCCGAGCATGACGAGCTGGCGTCGGATGACGTCTCGCAGCGCGACCTCGCCGTCCTGCATGGCCATGTCGAGCGCCCGATAGGCGAGGCGCTGCGCCTCCAGGCGCGCCTCGACCAGTGCGCACTCCGCGAGCTGCAGGCCCTGTTCGGCCAGCTTGCGGGCGAAGCGGCGCTCGCCGGCGATGATACGGGCCCGCTCGGAGCGGAGGGTGCGCAGCAGCAAGGTGTCGAACAGGTCGGTCGAGACCAGATCGACCCCATCCAGCAGCGCCGCCTCGTTCGGATGTGGCCAGCCCGGCATCATACGCTCCGTGCTCAGACGCAAAGGTCGGGATCGCCGTTACAACGACGGCGGCATGCGCAAACGCATGCCTTACGCAGATGAAAGCAGGGACCGTGCCAGTCCTGGCCGGGCGTTCCGTCGAATCTTCGGCCGGTTTGCTCATTCGAATCGCAATCGCCGCGCGAATGAGCAGGAAAAGAATGGCTGTGATGACGAGTCTTGCTTTCAGCTGATCTTGCCGGGGACTAGCCTCGCTTCATGTCCGGTCGATGAGGTTCGGGATGGAAGAGACGGTCCAGCGGATCGACGATGCCGTCAGCATGGCCGCCCAGCATTGCGATGCGATCGTCCTCGGCGCGGGCGTATCCGGTCTCGTCTCGGCCTCGGTGCTGGCCGACCAGGGCTGCAGGCGGATCGTCGTCATCGACGAATACGCGCATCTCGGGGGGAACCATATCGACTGGTCGTCCGGCGACTACACCTTCGACATCGGCAGCCTGATCTTCCAGGACGACTCGCCGCTTCTGCAGCATTTCCCGGAGCTGCTGCCGCTCTACGTGCCGATCCGGCCGCGCTGGGCGAGGCTGAACCCGCAAGGGCTGATCACCGCCTACCCGATCTCGGTGAAGGACGACATCCTGCGCGCCGGGCCGGTGGAGACCGCCCGGATCCTGGCATCGGCCGCCTATGCCCGCCTGTTCAAGCGGCGCATGCGCAACGCCCGCGAATTTGCCCGCCACTGGATCGGGGCCAGGCTGCTGCAGCGCTCGGGCCTCGATGCCTACATGACCCGGTTCTACGGCATCGCTTCCGACCGGATCAGCATCGAACTGGCCCGCAAGCGAATGCAATGGATCAGCGAGCACGCCTCGCTGCGCACCGTCCTCGGCCGCCTGCGCCGGACGAAGCCGGCAGCCCCGACCAACCGCCAATTGGCGCGGCCGCGCGAAGGCTTCGCCACGCTCTATGCCGCCGCAGCCGCATCGCTCAGCGCGCGGGCCGCCAGCTTCCTCCTGGGCGCAAAGATCGACCGGATCGAGAAACTCGGCAATCGCTTCGTCCTCTTTCGCGAGGGACGGGCGATCGTCGCCGACCGCATCGTCTCGACCATTCCGATCCCGCGCTTGCAGGCGCTCTGCAATCTGCCGGTCTCGCAGGAGCTGGAGACGATCACGCTGCTGGCGCTCTATTTCAGCTTCGACGGCAAACGGGGCTTCGACGAGGAGATCATCTACAATTTCTCCTATGACGGGGCCTGGAAGCGCCTGACGATGTATTCCGATTTCTATGGTCGCGCGCAAGGACGCGAATATTTCGGCGTCGAGGTGATCGCCAACCATGTCGGCAAGTCGATCGCCCGGGGCGAGGCGGATTTTCGGGCCCATGTCGCGGCGAATGGGCTCTTCCGCGGCGATCTCAGGCTCGAAGGCAGCCAGTTCCTCGACAACGCCTATCCAATCTATCGCAACGGCGCCGAAGAGAGCGCCGCCGAAGCGGTCAAGGCACTGAAGGCCTTCGGCATCGAATCCTTCGGGCGCCAGGGCGGTTTCAACTACCAGCCGACGGCGCGGGTCTCGACGATCGAGGCCGAAGCGGCCCTGCGTGACGCCGCCTCGATTCCGGCACGGTAAATGCAAGACAGGTTGCGCCCAGCGGCGTAGAGGCGCGAGCGCAGGCGAGTTGGCGGTCCGAGCATCATGATGGGCCCATGCGTATTCTGCACCTGCTGAATCACACGACGCAGTCGAACGGCCATGTCCACGCCGCCGTCGATCTGGCCTGCGAGCAGAGCCGGCTCGGCCATGTCGTCGCCGTCGCCAGCGGAGGCGGCGATTTCGATCGGTTGCTCGTCGGGAACGGCGTCAAACTCTTCAGGATCGACCATCGCCGAAAGGCCACGACGCTCCTGGGGTCAGCCTGGGCGCTGCGCCAGGTGGTCGGCAGCTTCGGCGCCGACGTCCTCCACGCCCATATGATGACGAGCGCGGTGCTGGCTTGGCCGGTGTGCAAACTCGCCGGCATCCCGCTGGTCACGACGGTTCACAACGAGTTCGAGAAGAGCGCCATTCTGATGGGCCTCGGCACGCGGGTCATCGCGGTCAGCACCGCGGTCGGCGCCTCGATGCGCCGGCGCGGCGTCCCGGCCCGCAAGCTCCGCGTCATCCTCAACGGCACCATCGGTTCGGCCCGCTTCGCGAACCGTGAGACCACGCCGGTGGCGCTGGCGTCACCGAGCCTTCTGTTCGTCGGCGGCCTGCATCCCCGCAAGGGCTTGGTCGATCTCTTCACCGCCTTTGATCTGGTTCACCGCCAGCACCCGCAGGCGCGCCTGCACATCGTCGGCGACGGGCCTTTCGCCCAGACGTATCGCGAGATGGTCGCCGGCCTGTCATGCCGTGAGGCCGTGCGCTTCGAAGGCAGCAAGGCCGACCCCTTTCCCTGGATGCGCGGCGCCGACATCTTCGTGCTGCCCTCCCATGCCGACCCTGCGCCGCTCGTCCTGCCAGAGGCGCGGGAGGCGGGCTGCGCCGTCGTCGCGACCCGTGTCGACGGCATTCCCGAACTGCTCGAAGGCGGCGAGGCCGGCGTGCTCGTCCCGCCCCGCGACCCCGATGCGCTTGCCGCCGCTTTGTCCGGATTGCTCGCGGAGCCCGATGCGATCAGCCATTGGCGGCGGCGGAGCCAGTACCGGGTCGACCATCTCAGGATCGCGCGCGTCGCCCGCGAGACGCTCGATCTCTACGACGAGGCGGCCCTGCAGCTGGGCCGCAAGGTCGGATCGGTTCTGCCCCATACGGGGTGAACAGGTCGCAGTCCCTGACACCAGATGGAGATGAGCGATGCCGATCACGCCATCCCGCCGGGCGCTGCTGCGCGCGGCAGCGGCCTTCGCGACAGCGGCGAGCGCGCGCCCGACATCGGCGAGGGCACAGCAGGATGCGGGAGACCCGACGCTCGGCCGCAGCCTCGTCTTCGACGAATCCTTCGCGACGATCGATCCGGCGATCTGGCAGGCCGGTCCGAAGGCGACGACCCATGAGCCCGGCTTCTACGGCCGCGCGGCCTTCAGCCGCCGCGGCGGCGAGGAGGGCTTCGACCCCTACGCCATCGTCGCTGACCCGCTGGCCTCGGGCGGTCACGCCCTCGAGATATCGGCCCGCTATCTCGGCCGGCAGATGAACGTGCCCGCCTATTACGGCAATGCCCTCCCGGAGTTTCAGTGGATCTCCGGCAATCTCCAGACTGCGCGCCGGGACGGCACGATCCTGAGAGGCTGGCGCAACGGCTATTTCGAGGCGCGGATGCGGTTCCCGGCCCATCCGCTCAGCTTCCCTGCCTTCTGGCTGATGAATGGCCGCAGCATCCTGTTTCCCAAGACCAGCGTCGAGATCGACATCGTCGAGCACAAGGGCTGGGAGCATCGTCTCTACGGCGCATATCTGCATGAATGGGGGCAACCGGGCGAGCGTCACGAAGGTATCGGCGTTCCCACGGAGGTCGACCTGACCAGCGGCTATTTCCGTTATGGCGGGCTGATCGAGGGCGATCGCTGCGTGCTCTATTTCGAGCGCAGGCCGATCCGCGATCCGAAGACCGGCCGCGCGATCGACTGGCGCATCGGCCGCGCCGGCGAACTCGATGCGCAGAACGACGTCTTCTGGCCCCTGATCACGCTCGCCTTGCGGTCCGACGTGCCCTTTCCGCAACCGCTCAGACCGGAGGACCGTGAGGCGCGGCTAAGGGTCGATTATGTCCGGGTCTACGGCAGCTAGCCGGAAACCCGGATTGTCGGTTGGCGTCGGCTGGCTATGGCTATGCCCCGGAGCAAAAATTACTCTCACGCCGTCCTCGGAAAGGGCGTCCACATCCAAAAGACTGAGTATTTGAAGGCCTTTTCCATCCTGCCCGCGATAATTTGGCGCCAATCCTGATATTCGACAGATAGGGCGCTCCTTTCATGGGTATTTCCGGCCTGCTGCGTTGGCCCGCTTTGGCTATTGCGGCTGCATTGAGCTTCTCCAGCCTTCAGGCATCCTCTGCTGAAACGCTGACCATCGCGCAGGGCAACGATATCCTGTCGCTCGACCCGGCAAACCATGGAAACAACAGCACCGAATCGGCGCTGGTGAACATCTACGACTATCTGGTCGACAAGGATTTCAGCCAGGGTCAGCTGCGCTTCACGCCGCGCCTTGCGGTGTCCTGGAGCACCGAAGACAATATCCACTGGACGTTCAAGCTGCGCGACGACGTCTACTGGCACAACGGCGACAAGTTCACGGCGCAGGACGTGAAGTTCACGATCGAGCGGTCCCAGCAGGACAGGAAGCTGATCAGCTCGGCCAAGTTCCGCCGCATCAAGACGGTCGAGGCACCGGACGAGACCACGCTCAGGATCGAAACCGATGGGCCGGACACGCTGCTGCTCCATGCCTTCGTCGGCAACGGAGCCGGCATCCTGCCCAAGGCGGCGTTCGAGAAAGCCGGCGGGCGCGAAGAGTTCTTCAAGCAACCGGTCGGCACTGGCCCCTATGTCTTCAAGCGCTGGGTCAAGTCTGATCGTCTCGTCCTGGCGAAGAATCCGCGCTGGTGGGGCGGCACGCCGAAATGGGACGACGTCGTCATCCGCTCGATCCCCGAGACGACGACGCGCGTCGCCGAGCTCCTGACCGGCGGCGTCGACATCGCCGTCAACATCCCGCCGGAGGACATCGCGCGCCTGAACGACAACAAGGGTACGCGCGCCATCACCTTCGACATCGCGCGCAACCTTGCCCTGCATGTCCGCACCGGCAAGGACCGCGTCACCGGCGATCCGCGGATTCGCGAGGCGATCGACCTCGCGATCGACCGCGACGCGATCGTCAAGCAGGTTCTGGAAGGGCATGGCGCGCCGACGCGCGGCTTCTTCCCGCCGGCGATCCCCGGCTTCGCGCCAGAGCTCAGTCGCGCGATCCGCTTCGACCCCGAGCGGGCAAAGGCCCTGCTGCGCGAGGCCGGCTTCAGCGACAGCAAGCGGCCCGCGCTCAAGATCAGCACGCCGAGCGGCCGCTATGTGAAGGATCGCGAGATCGTCGAGGCCGTGGCCGGCTACCTGGAGGATGTCGGCTTCCGCGCGCAGGTCGAGGTGCTCGACTGGACCGTCTACAACAACAAGTTGGTCGGGGACGGTTTCGGCGAGATCTATCTCTGGGGCATGGGCTCCTACACGGACGCCTCGACCCTGTTCGTCGACAATTTCAAGCGTCACTACGAGTGGTCGGACCCGGCCTTCGACGCGCTTGCTGCTTCCGTCCGCCAGGCGAAGAGCGAGGCCGAGCGCATCGCGATCTCGCAGAAGGGCCAGGAGATCGTCGCCGAGCAGCGCGTGCGCATCGGCCTGCTCTTCCCGCAATCGATCTACGGCGTCAGCGACCGCGTCGTTTATAACGGGCGCTTCGACGAGATGATCGCGGCCGAGGACGTCTCACGTCCATGAACGGTCGCTCTCCCCTGCGCGCGCTGCTGCAGTTCCTGCCGGTTCTCTACATCGTCTCGGTGATCGTCTTCGTCCTGGTCTACCTGACGGGGGACCCGTCCGCCCTGCTGATCCCGGAGGATGCCAGCGAGGAGGATAGGCTCGCGCTCGTCGCGGCATGGGGGCTCGATCAGCCCTGGTACGTCCAGTACCTGCGCTATATGGGCAATATCCTGACCGGGGATTTCGGCGTGTCCTATCGCTACGGGACGGATGCGCTGCCGGTCGTGCTCGAACGGATTCCGGCGACGCTCCAGCTCACGGCCGGCGGCCTCGTCGTCGCGATCCTGATCGCGCTGCCGACCGGAATTTTCGCCGCGCTCAGGCGCAACAGCCTGCCTGATTTCGCGATTTCGGCGGTGACCGTGCTGGGCAAGGCCATGCCGAATTTCTGGGTCGGGATCATGCTGATCCTGGTCTTCGGCGTGTGGCTGCGGCTGGTTCCCGTCTCGGGCAGCGGCGGCTTCTCCCATCTCATCCTGCCGGCGATCACGCTGGGTACCGGCTTCGCCGCGGAACTGACCAAGCTCATCCGCTCCAGCCTGCTCGAAGTCATGGGGCAGGACTATGTCCGCACCGCCCGCGCCAAGGGCCTATCCGAGACGCGCGTGGTGCTGCGCCACGGCCTGAGAAACGCCCTGATCCCGGCGGTGACGATGACCTCCCTGCATGCCATCGCGCTGCTCGGCGGCGCGCTCGTCACCGAGACCGTGTTCTCCTGGCCGGGCCTCGGCCAGCTCGTGGTGCAGGCGATCTATACGAAGGACATGGCGGTCATCCAGATCGCGGTCTTCGTCATCACCATCATGGCCCTGACGATCAACCTCGCGACCGATGCCCTCTACCGGCTGATCGATCCGCGCCTTGCTCGATAGGCCCAGCAGCATCGCATGTCCGAAATCTCGCTCATCAGCAGCCCTCCGCCGCAGCGCCGCCGCTTGCTGCCTTCGCTCCTGCGCAACAAGGCAGGCCTCGCCGGCATCGTCATCGTCGCCCTGATCGTCTTCACGGCGCTGGCTGCCAACCAGCTCGCACCGCTCGATCCGCTCCGGCGCAACCTGTCGCTGAAGTTGCTGCCTCCCGCCTGGCTGGAAGGCGGAAACCCGCGCTACTTGCTGGGCACCGACAGCCAGGGGCGCGATCTGCTGAGCCGCATCATCTTCGGGGCGCGGACATCGCTCTCGGTCGGCCTTGCGGCCGTCGCCCTGTCCAGCCTGATCGGGCTGGCGCTCGGCCTGCTCGCCGGCATGGCGGGAGGCCGGGTCGACCTGCTGATCATGCGCGTGATCGACGCCATGCTGGCGATCCCGACCATGCTGTTCATGCTGGTCGTCGCCCTTGTCGCCGGCTCCGGCCTGCTGCCGCTCGTCGTCGTCATCGCTGCGACCAACTGGGTCGGCTGCGCCCGGATCGTGCGGGCCGACGTGCTCGGCATCAAGGAGATGGACTATGTCGCGGCTGCGCGAGCCAGCGGCGCAGGCCCGCTCGCTCTCATCCTGCGGCATATCCTGCCGAACATCCTGTCCTCCTTCGTCGTGGTGTCCACCCTGAATGTCGGCACCGTCATCCTCGCCGAATCCTCGCTGAGCTTCCTCGGCTTCGGTATCCAGCCGCCGGAGATTTCATGGGGCCAGATGCTCAGCGAAGGCCGGCAATACCTCGCCACAAGCTGGTGGGTTGCGACCTTCCCCGGCATCGCGATCACGCTGACCGTACTCGGCGTCATCCTGCTCGGTGACTGGCTGCGCGACCACCTCGATCCGCGACTGGCGTAAACCCTTTACGCCGCGCCCCACTCCCTTCAGGACAGACCCGATGTCGGCCGTTTCACAGACGCAGAAGTCCCGGACAATCCATCTGGGGCTGTTCCACCAACCACTCGGCCGCCATCCCGCCGCCTGGCGGCAGGAGGCCGCGCAAGGTCATCCGGAAGATATCGACTGGGTCATCCGCATCGCGCGGAAGGCCGAGGAAGGACTGTTCGACATGTTCTTCATGGCCGACAACCTCGCCGGCCCAGAGCCCGGCGCGCAGGGCAAGGCCGGCGGGCTGGAGCCGGTGACGCTGCTCTCGGCGCTGGCGGTCGCGACCTCGAAGATCGGGCTCGTCGGCACGATCTCGACCAGCTTCTCCGAGCCGTACAATGTCGCGCGTGCCCTGGCCTCGCTCGACCATATCAGCCGTGGCCGGGCGGGCTGGAACGTGGTCACCACGCAATCCGACCGCGCTGCGGAAAATTTCAGCCTGAGCGCCCTGCCCGATCATGCCGCTCGCTATGCCCGCGCCGACGAGTTCGTCCGGGTCGTGCGCGGCTTGTGGGATAGCTGGGCCGACGACGCACTCGTCATGGACAAGCGATCCGGCAGATTCCTCGATACGGACCGTGTTCGCCTGCTCGACCACAAGGGCGAGCATTTCTCCGTCCGGGGGCCGCTCAACGTCTCCCGGCCGCCGCAGGGCCATCCCGTGATCGTGCAGGCAGGCTCCTCGCGCGACGGCATCGGGCTTGCCGCGACGCAGGCCGATCTCGCCTTCACCGCACAGGACACGATCGAGGATTCGCTCGCCTATCGCGCCGCGCTCAAGGAGGCGGCCGAGGCCGGCGGCCGCTCCGGCTATCTCAAGGTGCTGCCCGGCATCATGCCGATCGTGGGTCGGACCGACGTCGAGGCGCGCGAGAAATTCGCGGCGCTGCAGGAGCATACCGATATCGCAGCCGGCATCCGGCAGCTCTCGGGCCGCTGGGGCTACGATCTCTCGACCCATCCGCTCGACGGGCCGGTGCCGGAGCCTGGCGAGCGCATCCATGGCGAAAGCCGGGTGCGGCTGCTGCTCAACAAGGCGCGCGCCGAGAACTACACGCTGGGCGAGCTTGCCGCACTCGCCATCGCCTCCCATGGCCACCGCATCATCATCGGCTCTCCGGAGACGATCGCCGACGACCTGCAATTCTGGTTCGAACAGGGCGCGGCCGACGGCTTCAACCTGATCCCCGCCTCGATGCCGGACGGGCTCGACGATTTCGTCGACCGCGTGATCCCCGTCCTCCAGGATCGTGGCCTGTTCCGCCGGAGCTATGCCGAGACCACCCTGCGCGAGCGCTTTGGCCTCGGCATTCCGCGGCTCGGGGCTTTCGCGAGCTGAGCACCAGGCGGCGCCGGCACTGAATTGGAAGCCGCCTATACGGCCTTGGCGACCGGCTGCCAGGCCTCGGGAAGAGCGAGGTTTCCACGCAGGGTGGGCGCGGCATAGTCCTGCCGGAAGACCTTGCGCTCCTGCAGGATCGGGATGACCTTCTCGACGAACTCGTCGAAGCCGCCGGGCGTGAGATGCGGCGCGAAGACGAAACCGTCCGCCGCATCCGACTGGATATAGCGATCGATCTCCTCGGCGACCTGTGCGGGCGTCCCGACGAACTGCTTGCGTCCGGTCACCTTGATGATGAGCTCGCGGATGCTGAGCTTTTCGCGCTCGGCCAGTTCGCGCCAGGCGCGCGCGGTTTCCAGGCGGTTGTCGTAGCGGGCGGCGCGCCCCTGGGCGAGCTGCTCGACGGCGACATCGGGATCGACCTCCGGCAGCGGGCCGTCCGGGTCGTAGGCCGTGAGATCGCGGTTCCAGACCTGCTCGAGAAAGACGATGGCGTTCTTCGGGCTGACCTGCTGCAGGCGGATGGCCCTCTGCTTTTCCAGCGCGTCTTCAAGCGTCTCGCCCAGGACGAAATTGGCTCCCGGGAGGATTTTCAGGGCATCGCGGCTGCGTCCGTATTTGGCAAGACGCTGCTTCACATCGGCATAGAAGGCCTGTCCCTCCTCAAGGGTCCCATGCCGCGAATAGATCAGGTCGGCATGGCTGGCGGCGAGTTCCCTGCCCTCCTCGGAATCGCCGGCCTGCGCGATGACGGGGGTCCCTTGCGGCAGTGGGCCGGCACCGGTGCGGCCTGCGATGTCGAAATAGGGAGAGCGGACATGGAAATCGCCGCCCTGCCAGATCGAGCGCGCGGTTTCGAGGAAGTCCCGCGCGCGCTCGTAGCGTTCGCGGAACGGCAGATGATCGCCGCGGCGGAAATTGGCTCCGGTGAAGGCACCGGGCGACGTCACCACGTTCCAGCCGGCCCTCCCGCCGGACAGGATATCGAGCGTCGCGAGCTGGCGTGCCAGCGGGTAAGGCTCGTTGAACGTCGTCGTCAGCGTCCCGATCAAACCAACATGGTTGGTGATCGAAGCCAATGCCGTGAGGATAGCCAGGGTGTTCGGGCGGCCGACGACATCCAGCTCGTGGAAGCGCCCCTTCTGCTCCCGGACTCTCAGGCCTTCGGCCAGGAAGATGAAGTCGAACTTGCCGCGCTCGACGGTCTCGGCGAAGTGCCGGAAGGACGAGAATGCGATCTGGCTGCCGGCGGCCGGATCGCTCCAGACCGTGAAATTGTTCACGCCCGGAAACTGCGCCCCGAGGATGATCTGCTTCTTGGACATGATATTCCTCCGAGCTCAGGCGGCCGCGGCGTAGCGATTGCGGGCGGCGGGCAGACCGAAGCGACTGCGCAGATCTCCCCCCGAGGGCTGTGCGACGAGCCCCGCGGTGCGAAGAGCAGGCACAAGCGTGTCGACAACAGGCGCGATCTGCCGGTGCGGGTCGGTCAAGATCAGGCGGACGCCGTGGGCTCCCTGAGTCTCGGAGGTCTTGGCGGCAGCGATCAGGTCGGCGACATCAGCCACATCGGGCTTCACATGCAGATCGGCGATGACCTTCGGCCCCGTGCCGGGGCCATCGACCCTCAGCTTCGCCGCCGTTCCGGGAAGGTCGCCCTCCGCCGGCACGAAAACCACGTCGGCAGCGCGGGCAAGCGCCAGATCCGCTTCCGCCGTCCAGCTGGTCGCGACCAAAGGCTGGCCCTGAGGAGGTCTTGGCGTGATGGAGGGCCCCAGCACGCGGAAATCGGCGCCCTGGAAGTCGATATAGTGAAGCTTCTCGCCATCGACATAGCGCTGGCTCACGACGTCGCGGATGACCGCATCATCCTCCCAACTGTCCCAGAGCCGCCTCACCACCTCGGCCGCAGCGAGCGCATCGCGGTCGAGAGACGGCGGATCGACCGCCGGAAAGCCCTTCAGCGCGCCGATGGCACGGCCGGCGTCAAGGCTCCGCTGCTGGTCGAGGCGCTGGGCCAGGAGGCCAGCCCTGCCCCCGCTGACATAGTCCAGGGTGGCGATGGCGGTCGAGACATGGAAGGGCTCGAGGACGTTGAGGGGCGCGCCGGCGATGATGCCGATGTCGCGGCTGCGCGGCGCGAGCCAATTGGCCAGAAGGATCGCATCGAGCCCGTCCCGGCCGGGATCGGCGAAGCGATCTTCCAGGGTCAGGAATTCGGCCGCGCCGTCGAGCCGGCCGATCAGGCCACCCCAGAAGCCGCGCCAGTCGGGATCGTCTCCATGGGAACCGGCATGCAGCCCAAAGCCTACTAGGAAAGTCGATTTCTGCGTCATCGTTCGATCCGATCGGGTCAGTGCTCAGGCGGCCGAGGCCAGATAGCTCGCCAGCCGGGCGGAGACCTTCGCCTCCTGCTCGGCCTTGATCGCAGCGACGCGCTTGGTGGCGTCCTCCAGTGACGCAGCCGGCGCGAAGACCGGATAGGTGCCGACCTGCCCCGCCTTTGCCCCGATATGTTTCTCGAACGGCAAGGAGCGGTAGAGGGTGGGATCGACGCTCGTGTCGAAGAGCGGCCGATAGCCCAGGGCGAGGTACAAGGCCGACGCTTCGGGCTGGCGGAAACCGGTGGTCAGATAAGCCCGGGTATAGCCCAGCTCGGCCGCCGCCTCTTCGAGTGCAAGCACGATTTGCCGGGCAAGCCCCTGTCGGCGCAGATCCGGGCGCGTCCAGATGCGCTTGAACTCCGCCGTCTCATCGTCGTGGCTCATGAATGCCCCGCCCGCGATCGTCTCCCTGTCGCGCTGCAAGAGCAGGAAGATGCCGAGCGGCGGCGTAAACGCTTCAGCCGGATAGCGCATGATCTCGGAGCGGGCCCCGCCGGGGCGGCTCGCCGCGCCGTAGCGCCCGTCATATTCCGAGATCAGCCCCTCAAGCAGCGGCTCCGCCGCCGGGTCGAGAGGCGAAGACCGCACAAAGACGTCAGCCATAACATTCTCCGAAATCGCAGCGGCTTGGCTTGCCCGCGACCGCTTGATCAAGCATTCTATTAATTCTATAGACTATTCGAACAATATTCTCTGTCAATGCCTGGCGAGGCCGAATGCCCTATCGACTGAGCTTCCTCGACAAGAGCCCCCTGCAGGCGAACGAGGCCGCCGCCGACGCGCTCGCACGGACGCTCTCGCTGGCAAAAGCGGCGGAAGAGCTCGGTTTCGCGCGGTTCTGGGTCGCCGAGCACCACAACGCGGCGAAGCTGGCGAGCTCGTCGCCCGAGGTGCTGATCAGCTTCCTGCTGGCGCACACCAGCCGCATCAGAATCGGCTCCGGCGGCGTGATGCTCCAGCACTACAGCGCCTATAAAGTCGCCGAGAACTTCAACCTGTTGGCGGCACTCGCGCCGGGGCGCGTGGATATCGGCATCGGCAAGGCGCCGGGCGGGATGCCGCTGTCGACCCATGCCCTGCAGGGAGCCTATGATCCCGCCCGCAAGCCGAGCTTCGACACGCAGCTCGTGGAGCTCGACGGCTTCCTGCGCGAGCACCATGACGGCAGCGACGCCGGCAATCGGCTCGCGGCCTTCCCGGCGCCGGCGCAGCCCCCGGACCGCTTCCTGCTCGGCGCCAGCATCGAGAGCGCGCGGCTCGCCGCCGGTCTCGGCTGGGGTTTCGTCTATCCCGGCCATATCCATGGCGACGAGGCCGCCATGGGTGAAGCCCTGTCGGCCTATCGTGCCGCCGGCGGCACCTCGGCGCTGCTCGCCTTGGGCGTCGTCACCGCCGAGACCGATGATCTGGCCCGCAGCCTCGCGCCCGATACGCGCCGCTTCCGCGTGGATATCGAGAACGGCCAGGGCGTCAACGTCACCAGCCGCGAGCAGGCCCTCGAATACATCCGGCAGACCGGTTCGCGCGAATACCGCATCGAGGAGCGCAGCTCGCTGCTCCTGCGCGGCACGCCGGCACGGATCCATGCCGAGCTCAAGCGGCTGCACCGGGCATTCGGAATCGACGAATTCATCGTCGACTGCCCCGTGAATGAAGGCGCGTGGCGCCTGAGAACGATCGAGCTTCTCGCGGCCGAGGCTCGCGCCTCGCTGGCCGCCTGAGCCGGCCAAAGGGGTTCGACATCATGATCACGCGAAGAACGCTTCTGGGCGGAGCTCCAGGCAGCCTCCGGCACGGCCCTGCCGTTCATCTCCCGCGATCTCGGCGTCATCCATCACCTGACCGACCGCGTGCTCGTGATGAAGGACGGACGCGTCGTGGAGACCGGCGCGGTCGAGACGGTCTTCGCCGCCCCCACGCATAGCTACACCCGCGCTCTGCTCGATGCCGTGCCCGCCCTGCCCTGAGCAGCGCTGGCTACCGCGTCGGATCGCCACCCTCCGTCGATCAACGATCAGGATAAGGACGCTGAGATGTCGCCACCCACCCGCCGCCGCCTCAAGACCCTGATGGGCGCCTCCAACGTCATCGCGGCATCGAACGATGCCGATCCGGCCACCGGGGCGAAGCGCGCCACCGCATTCGCCCGCAGAGCCGAAGCCGAGAAGATCACCGGCCTCTTCACCGCCGACCTGCTGCAGATCGATCCGGCCGGCCTCGCCGGCACCGCCGGGGTGCAGGATCCGTTGATCGCGCTCGCCGCACTGAGCCAGGTCACCTCGCATATCGGCCTCGTGGCGACGGTCTCGACGACGTTCCACCATCCCTACAATCTGGCGCGCCTGATCGGTACGCTCGACCATGCCAGCGGCGGCCGCGCCGCCTGGAATGCGGTCACCTCCTCGGTCGGCGAGGAGAATTTCGGCTTGGACCTGCTCAGCCCCGAGGAGCGCTATGCCCGTGCCGCGGAATTCATCGAGGTCGTGAACGCTCTGTATGATGCGAACGAGAGCGATGCGGTGACGCGCAAGGCGTCCGGCGGGCTCGCTCTCGACCCGGCCAAGTTCCATCGCATCGACTATCGCGGCCGGCACTTCACCGTTCAGGGGCCGCTCAACGTGCCGCCGCTGCCGCAGGGCCGTCCCGTGCAATTCCAGGCCGGCCAGTCTGAAGCCGGCATCAATGTCGGCGCCCGCTATGCCGAGGTTGTCTACACGTCGCAGCCGAAGCTGGAGGGCGCGATCGCCTTCGTGACCGAGCTGCGGCGCCGCGCCAAAGGCTTCGGGCGCGGCGACAACCTGCCCTTCGTGATGAACTCGTTCCATTCGGTGATCGGGGAATCCGATGCGGATGTCGCCCGGCGCCTGAAGGAGAAGCACGAGCGCATCGATTACGAGCTCGGGCGCCTCAAGCTCGCCGACATGCTGGGCGGCGACATCGATCTCTCGGGCCTGCCGCTCGACAAGCCCCTGCCCGACAGCCTGCTGCCCGAGGTCACCAGCACCAACCGGCGCCGCGGGCGCGTCGAGATCTTCAGCCGCTACGCGAAGCAGGGCCTGACGCTCCGCGAATTGATCATCGAGGCGCAGGAGACGGGGCACTGGTCCGTCGCAGGCACGCCGGAACAATTGGTCGATGCGATCGAGGAGCGCTTCCGTGCCGGGGTGCTGGACGTCCTCACCCTCCACGGGCTCGGCAATCCCGACCAGGAGGACCTTCTCCTGAACGGCCTCCTGCCGGAGCTGCGCCGGCGCGGGCTCATCGACACCGACTATGTCGGAGACGATTTCCGCTCGAACCTGGAGCTGCCCGCCCTGACGCCGGCTGTCTCATTGGCCCGCAGCGCCTGAGTTCTTCGACGGAGCGGCTCCCCAGCCGCTCCGTCACTCCGGTGCCGAGATTGCTTTTCTCTGCACGCGGCCCCGAAGAGAACGTTCATATTGAAATTATGCTAGAACTTGATAGGAAAACTGTACATTCAACATATGGATAGCGCCGGTGCTGACCAACAAGGGCAAATACGGCCTCAAGGCGATCGTGCATCTTGCCCGGCTCGAAGCTGGCGAGACCGCGCAGGTCGCCGACGTGGCACAGCGGAACAACATTCCGAAGAAATTCCTCGATGCCATCCTGCTCGATCTGCGCAATGCCGGCATGCTGCGCAGCAAGAAGGGGCCGGGCGGCGGCTATGCCCTGGCCAAACCGGCGCGATCGATCAAGGTCGGCGCCGTGATCCGGGCCCTGGAAGGCCCGATCGCACCGATCGCCTGCGCCAGCCGCTCCGCCTTTCGAGCCTGCGAAGATTGCGGCGACATCGACACCTGCCCGGTGCGTTCGGTGATGAGCGACGTGCGCGATGCCATTGCAGGGATCGTCGACACCACGACAGTGGCAGATCTGGTTCAGCGTTCGATCGCGCACGCGTCGCTTCATGCGGATTACGCAATCTAATTATCTACTAATTATATAGACAATAAACCTGCCGCCGCCTAAAACGCGGCGGCGGCGTCCGGAGCCGCATGAGGATGCGGTCACGAATGAATCAACAGTCTTCCCTTGCCGTGCGCGACATTCACGCTGACGCGTTCAAGGCGGTGATGAGAAACGTCGCGGGTGCCGTGAGCGTCATCACCGCGACCCATGCACAGCGCCGAGCGGGACTGACTGCGACCTCGCTGACGGCGCTTTCCGCGGATCCGCCGACCGTCATCGTCTGCGTCAACCGCAATGCCTCGGCCTGGCCGACGATCGAGGCCGCGGGCCACTTTGCGATCAACGTCCTCGCCGCCCGGCACCAGAGCATCGCGGATCGCTTCGCCGGTCGCGGCGGCTTCAAGGGCGAAGCACGCTTCGATGAAGGTGACTGGGCGCGCCTGGCGACCGGTGCACCGACGCTCGACGGCGCCCTTGCCGTGCTCGATTGCGAGACCGAGGAGGCGATCGAGCGTCACTCGCATACGATCCTGATCGGCCGCATCAAGGCGATCCGGCACGCGCAGGACGAAGGCGCCCTGCTCTACTGGCGCGGCGTCTACGGCAAGCTGGACGAGAGCCTGCAATACGGCGCCGGCATCTAGATCAGCCGCTTCTGCAAGCGCGACATTCGGACCGGGCGAGATAACCGTCCTTGAAGCGGGGAGATGGCAGGCAACCGTCCTCTAAACCGGTCCAAATTTGCCAATCCGTTTCATTGACCGAACGCATCGACCGGGTCGATGATCGACGCAGCACGAGGGAGCTGCGCCATGCCCGTCCTCATCGTCCCCGGCCTCCACGATTCCGAGCCCGCACATTGGCAGAGCCGATGGGCCGCCGAGATCGACCAGGCCGAACGCGTCCAGCAGAAGAACTGGCACCAGCCGGACCTCGAATCCTGGATCGAGGCGCTCCATCGGCATGTGCTGCGACGCCCCGGTGCGGTTCTGGTCGGGCATAGCCTCGGCGCCACGCTCATCGCGCATCTGGCGGCCCGCTTTCCCGAACTGCCGATCGGCGGCGCCCTGCTGGTGGCGCCGGCCGATCCCGAGCTGAGAATTTCGAAAGTTCACGGCATCGCCTCGTTCGGCCCGTTGCCGGACGTGCCCTTCCAGTTCCCTGCGATCGTGGTCGCCAGCCGCACCGACCCGTACATGGCAATCGAGCGCGCGCGGATCATCGCCAACATGTGGGACGCCGCCTTCGTCGACCTCGGCGATGCCGGGCACATCAATGTCGCCAGCGGCCATGGCAGCTGGGCCGAAGGGCTGCGTCTGCTCGACCAGCTCCTCTGGCGGCGGAGCGCCGGGCGAGAGCATCAGGCCGTCCGGCCAAGCGCCCTATCCCGGTTGCATTGAAGTCGCTTGTTCACGTCCGCGTCGGACCGGGTTCTGCCGCAGGCTGCGGCCTTCTCCCGAAGGCCGGTTTCGAAGACGGTCCTTCTTCCAACGGCACCCGGTCGATGCGGAATATCGTTTTCTGGGCGCCGGGCATGGCACGCGGCCCTGCCCTTCCCTAGCTGAGCAAGACCCTCCCCAGACTTGCCAGCAGGTCCTCCCATGCCATCGCCCCGACAGCTCCATCTCGGCGCCTTCATGCGCCCGGTCAGCATCCATACCGGCGCCTGGCGCTATCCCGGCGCCTATCCGGACGCCAATTTCAACTTCGCCCATCTGAAGCGCTTCGCCAGGAAGCTGGAAGCCGGGAAATTCGACGCCTTCTTCATGGCGGACCACCTGGCCGTGTTGAACATGCCGGTCGAGGCCCTCAAGCGCAGCCATACCGTCACCTCGTTCGAGCCGTTCACGCTTCTGTCGGCACTCGCGGGCGCAACCGAGCGCATCGGCCTCGTCGCAACGGCCTCGACCACCTTCGACGCGCCTTATCACGTCGCCCGGCGCTTCGCTTCGCTGGATCATATCAGCGGCGGCCGCGCCGGCTGGAACATCGTCACCACCTCGAATCCCGATGCTGCGCTTAATTTCGGCCTCACCGAGCATAAGGAGCATGGCGAGCGCTATGACCGGGCGCGCGAATTCTACGATGTCGTCACCGGCCTGTGGGATTCCTTCGCCGACGACGCCTTCACCCGCGACCGCGAAAGCGGACTCTATTTCGATCCCGACCGGATGCATGTGCTCGACCATAAGGGCGAGCACCTTTCGGTGCGAGGTCCGCTCAATATAGCCCGGCCTGTGCAGGGCTGGCCGGTCATCGTTCAGGCGGGGGCATCGGAGGCCGGGCGCCAGCTCGCAGCCGAGACGGCGGAAGCCGTCTTCGCCGCCCACCGCACCCTCGCAGAGGGGCAGGCCTTCTACGCCGACGTCAAGGGGCGGATGGCCAGGTTCGGCCGCGATCCCGATCACCTCAAGATCCTTCCGGGCGTCCTCGTCGTGGTTGGTGACAGCGTCGAGGAAGCCCGCGAGAAGCGCGCGCTGCTCGATTCCTTCGTGCATTACGATAGCGCCATCGCCTCGCTGTCGATCGCGCTGGGCCATGATGCCTCGGGCTTTGACCCGGACGGGCCCCTGCCAGAAATCCCCGACACCAACGCCAGCAAGAGCGGGCGCGAGCGCACCATCGCGCTGGCGCGCGACGAGAACCTGACCGTGCGCCAACTCGCCCAGCGCCTTGGCGGCTATGGCGGTCTCGCCTTCGTCGGCACCCCCGCGACCATTGCCGACGCCATGGAGCAATGGCTCGTGGAGCGTGGCAGCGACGGCTTCAACGTGATGTTCCCGTACCTGCCGGAAGGGCTCGACGATTTCGTCGACAAGGTCGTGCCGGAATTGCAGCGCCGCGGGCTGTTCCGGACGGAATATGCAGGCACCACGCTGCGAGACCATCTCGGCCTGCCGCGCCCGGCCAATCGCTTCTTCCCTCGGTCTTAAGAGTTTGAAGCTGGCGCCTTCCTGGCGGCGACGCGCCCAGGCTCCAGCGCCGTTCCCAGCACACAGCCAGACCGTGAAGGGCGAATTATCCCTTCGGGCCGGCGGTGAAAGCGAATCCTTGCCCACAGGCGCATGTATTTGAAATTACATTCGATTGACTGAGGGCATGTAGAAAACAATGATTACTCACATCGCCATGACTGAAATCAGGACGATCGCGGGATTTGTTGGAGCAGCTTGCACCGCGTCACCAATGCTAAAAGCACCACGCGCATTGCCGTGGGCTCCTTTGCTTGCGGAAGGCCCATGATTATCCCGTTCAACATCGTCGTTCACGCCCTGCTACGCCTGTCGGCATTCCTGCACTGGACACGCACCGGCGAGACCCGCCGCCGCAGCAACAAGTAGCCGGTCGTCGCGCAGCGCGACCGAACACCGATTTTCCGACGCCCAAGGAGCTTCAGGTTGCGGCCATCGCTGGCCCGCGCCGCCGCTCTCATTGATCCGAAGGCATGACCATGAGCCCGTCCGATTTCCACACACCTCACCGTGGATGGCTGCCGCACCATCGCGGCTCTGCCCCGGCTCGCGGACGTCATCTGCGTGCGGCCGTGACAGCCATCGCCCTTCTGGCTGCCGGCTATTCCGCCTCCGCCGCCGACAACCAGGCGGCCGGGAAGCCCGTAGCCGGAGGAACGCTGACCTTCGGCCTCGCGAGCGACACCGCCATCATCGACCCGTCGGTCACCGGCAATTCGATCACGGCGCTGATCACCCGTAACCTCGTCGATTCCCTCGTCGGCCAGGCGGAGGACAACAGATTCACGCCATGGCTCGCCGAACGCTGGGAGGTGAATGCCGACAACACGGTCTACACCTTCCACCTGCGCCGCGGCGTGACCTTCAGCGATGGCACGCCGCTCGACGCCGCCGCGGTCAAGTTCAACTTCGACCGGATTCTCGATCCCAAGACGACATCGAGCTATTCCAAGTCCCTGCTCGGTCCGGTCGCGGAGATCGCCGCGCCAGACGCCGCGACGGTGGTGATCTCCTACAAGCAATCCTTCGCGCCGCTGCTGCAAGGCCTGAGCCTGCCCTATCTCGGCATTCAGTCGCCGACCTATCTGCGCGAGGCCAAGAGTACCACGAACACCGTCGTCGGCTCCGGCCCCTTCGTGCTCGAAAGCTTCACCAAGGGCAGCGGCAGCCGGCTGACCAAGCGCGCCGATTACAACTGGGGCCCGGGCTATGCCGCGCATCAAGGCCCGGCCCATCTCGACGCCATCGTGTTCCGCTATCTGCCGGAATCCTCGGTTCGCCTCGGCGCGCTGAGCAGCGGACAGGTGCAGGCGATCGACGAGGTGCCGCCGGCCAATTTCCGCTCCGTTCAGGTCGATAATCGCCTCCAGGTGGTGACGCGCGAAAACCCCGGCGTGAACCGCTCGCTGTTCCTGAACACGAGCAAGGGCCCCTTCGCCGACGCCCGCGTTCGTCAGGCCTTCCAGAGCGCGATCGATGCGCCCGGCGCCGTCAAGGCCGCCTATTTCGGCAGCCTCAAGGCGGCCGACAACATCCTCGGCCCCTCGACGCTGCATTACGACCCGACAATCGCGAAATCTTGGGGCTTCGATCCGCAGAAAGCTGCGAAACTGCTCGATGACGCCGGCTGGACCACGAAGGACGGCGATGGCATCCGCTCGAAAGGCGGCGAACGCTTGAGTGTCCGCTTCGTCTACGATGCCGCGGCATGGGGGGCGTCGGACCTGACCGTGGCCCAGGCGGTCCAGTTCTCGGTCAAGAAGGCGGGTTTCGATCTGCAGCTCGACCCCGTCGATGCCGGGGGCTACACCGCCCGGACGGCCGCGAACGACTACGACCTCATCTCGCTCTACTATGTCCGCGCCGAGCCGGACATCCTGCGCACCGTCTTCCATTCGGCCTATATCCCGCCGAACGGCGCCAACAATGCGCGGGTGAAGAGCCTCGACGAGATCCTGACCAAGGCGATCGGCGCCTCCGGTGACGAGCGGCAGCGCCTCTACGGCCAGGCGCAGGCCGAGATCATCGGCCAGGCCTATGCCGTGCCGCTCTATGTCGTCGCCTATCAGCTCGGCGCCTCGAAGAAGCTGCAAGGCATCAGCTGGGCGACGAATGCGAAGCCGAATCTCTACGATGCCTGGCTGGCTCGCTAGCGTCTTACCCGCGGGGCTGCGGCGCCTCGGGGTGATCGTGGCCGTGCTCTGGGGCGCGGCCACGATCACCTTCGTTGCGGTCAAGGCGATCCCCGGCGATCCCGTCGCGGTGCTCACCGGGGGCGAGAACATCGTCGACGCCGCCGAGCGCGAGGCGCTCGTCCGGCAGTTCGGTCTCGACCAGCCTTTGCCCGTGCAATATCTGCGCTATATCGGCCAGGCCCTGCTCGGCGATTTCGGCGACAGCTATCAATACCGGCAACCGGTCATCGAGGTCATCGGCGAGGCGGCCGGGCCGACGCTCCAGCTCGCCGGCACGGCGATGGCGCTGGCTCTCAGCCTCGCCTTCGTCAACGCGCTCGCCACGGCCGGGCGGCGCAAGGGTTTGCGGACCGTCCTCGCCGGGCTGGAGCTCGCCGTGCTGAGCACCCCGGTCTACTGGGTCGGGCTCCTGCTGCTGACGGTCTTCAGCTTCTATCTCGGCTGGTTCCCGATCATCGGTGGCGAGGGCCTCCCCGCGCTCGTGCTGCCCGCCATTGCTTTGAGCCTCCCGCTCGCGGCCTTGCTGGGGCAGGTCCTGCGTGACGGGCTCGAAGAGGCGCTGCTTCAGCCCTTCGCCCTGACCGTACGGACGCGCGGCGTCAGCGAGACGCAGCTGCGCCTGCGCCACGCCCTGCGCCATGCCGCGCTCGCGGTCTCGACATTGACCGGCACGCTCTTCGCCGGCGTCCTGGCCGGATCGATCCTCACGGAAACCGTGTTCGGAAGAGCCGGCATCGGCCAGATCACCCTGCAGGCGATCAAGACCCGCGACATGCCCTTGCTGCTCGGGCTGGTGATGCTGTCGGCGCTGGTCTCGGTGAGCATCAACCTCCTCGTCGATGCGCTCTATTTGCTGATCGATCCGCGGCTGCGGAGGGCGCCGCGATGAGCCAGGCCCTCGACGTCATCGCACGTGTCCGCAACGGCAACCGGGCCAGGCATCCATGGCGCGCGCCTGGGCTCATCATCCCGCTCGCCTTCGTCCTGCTCCTCCTGGCCGCGGCCGCGATGCCGCAATGGTTCACGGCGCTGGCGCCCGATGCGGTCGATACCGATGCGATCTTGCTGCCGCCCGGCCCAGGCCATTGGTTCGGAGCCGACCAGCTCGGCCGCGACGTCTTCACACGCGTCATCTACGGAACCTCGCAATCCCTGGGCATCGGCATCGGCGCGACGCTGATCGGCTGCGCCGGCGGCGTGCTGCTCGGCACAGCCGCCGGACTGGCTCCGCCGGTCCTGCAGCGCCTGCTCGTGCGACTGATCGACATCCTGCTGGCGTTCCCCGAAATCCTGCTCGCCCTGTTGATCATCGCCGTGCTCGGCCGGGGGCCGACGAACACGCTGCTTGCCGTCGGGCTTTCCAGCATCGCGGGCTATGCCCGGCTGGTACGCTCGCAGGTGCTCCGCGTCTGGCAATCCGGCTATGTCGAGCATGCCGTGTCGCTCGGCGAGTCCACGCCAGCAATCATCGCCCGCCATGTCGTGCCCAATGCCGTCCGGCCGCTCGTCGTCCTGGCCACGATCGGCGTCGGCAATGCCGTGCTGTCGGCCTCTGCCCTGAGCTTCATCGGACTTGGCGTCGTGCCTCCCGCCGCGGAATGGGGAGCCCTTCTGGCCGATGGGCGCAACTTCCTGGATACCGCGCCCTGGATCAGCTTCCTGCCGGCGACCGTCGTTGCGATCTCGGTCATCGCCATCACCATCCTCGGGCGGCGTCTGCAGCTTCTGCTCTCACAGGGAGGCGAGCCATGAACGTCCAGCTCGTGGGGCGGCATGACGTGGTCTCGGCTGCGCCGGCCGCCCGCCGCCCCGCCATCCTCGAGGTCGAGGATCTGCACATCGCCTTCCCGAGCCGGCTCGGACCACGGGAGGTCGTGCGCGGCATCTCCTTCACCATCGGCGCCGGCGAAATCCTCGCCATCGTCGGCGAATCCGGCTCTGGAAAGTCGGTGACCGCCCGCGCGCTCGTCGGGCTGGCGGGGTCTGGCGCAGAGCTGCGCGCGCGGTCGTTGCGCCTGTCGGGCCACGATGGCGAGGCCCGCTCGCTGACCGAGCTCTCGGAGCGGCAATGGTCGAAGATCCGGGGGCGAGAGATCGGCTTCGTGCTGCAGGACGCTCTCGTCTCGCTCGATCCCTTGCGCAGGATCGGCCGGGAAGTCGGCGAGCCGCTCCTGACCCACGGACTGGTTCCGCGCGCGGAGATCGGCAAGGAGGTCGAAACTCTGCTCGCCCGCGTCGGCATTCCCGATCCGGCGGTCCGGGCCGCACAATACCCCCACGAACTGTCGGGCGGGCTGCGGCAACGGGCGCTCATCGCCTCGGCGCTGGCCGCACGCCCTCGCCTGCTCATCGCCGACGAGCCGACGACGGCACTGGATGTCACCGTCCAGCAGCAGATCCTCAGCGTCTTCCAGGCGCTGGCGAAGGCTGGGCACGGCATCCTGCTGATCACGCATGACCTGGCCGTCGCAGCCCAGCTCGCCGACCGGATCGCCGTCATGCAGAACGGCGAACTGGTCGAAACAGGCCCGGCGCGGGAGGTCCTGCGGAAACCGCGCCATGCCTATACGCAGCGCCTGCTGTCGGCCGTGCCGAGCGCGGCGACGCGGGGCCGCTGGCTGTCCACATCCGGCGCGCGGCCGGTCAAGGCGAAGCCCGAGCGTAGCCAGCCGATCCTCGCGCTGCGCGACATCGCGGTGCGCTTTACCAGACCGGATCGCAGCGTGACCCATGCCGCGAACGGCGTCTCGCTCCACGTCTATCCCGGCGAGACCCTCGGCATCGTCGGGGAATCCGGCTCCGGCAAGACCACGATCGGCAAGGTCGCGCTTGCGCTGCGAAAGCCCGACGCAGGCGAGGTGCTCTTCCGTGGCCAGGCTTGGAGCCAGCTCTCCGAACGCCAGCGCCGGCCACTGCGCCGGCATGTCCAGACGATCGTTCAGGACCCGCTGAATTCCTTCGATCCGCGCTATGCCGTCGAGCGGATCATCGAGCAGCCGCTGCTCCTGCACACAGATCTCGGCAAAGCCGCACGGTCAGCGCGCGTGCGGGAGCTGATCCAGCTCGTCAATCTGCCTTCGGATGTCCTCGATCGACGACCGACCGCCCTGTCGGGAGGTCAGCGGCAGCGCGTCTCGATCGCCCAGGCGCTCGCCAGCGAGCCCGATCTGCTGATCTGCGACGAGCCCGTCTCCGCGCTCGACGTCACCACACAGGCGCAGGTGCTCGATCTGCTGATCGCGCTTCAGCATCGGCTCGGGCTGGCGATGCTTTTCATCTCCCACGACCTCGGCGTGATCCGCCACATGAGCGATCGCATCGCCGTGATGAAGGATGGTGTGATCGTCGAAACAGGCGCGGCCGAGGAGGTGTTCGATGCTCCGAAACACGACTATACGCGCCGCCTGCTCGAAGCGGTGCCGAAGCTTTAGCGGCCTGGCCTGCTGCCCCCGGAGCCGCGCGCCGCTGCCACCGCAGACAGATGCAATTCCAATCTCAAAGATTTATGATCCGGCCTGAACTATAAAACCAGAATATCTATCCCCATACTTCGCATTATTCGAAATATCGTTTGATTGACCTCAATATACCGACACCACAGACTCACGCGCTCGATGTAACCCCTATCCCGAAGGTGTCGCGATGACGAATTCTCCAGTCCGATGGACACGCAGGCAAGCAGCGGCTGCGCTTGGCGGGCTTGCGATCTCGATGGTGACCCTGGGGAACGCGCATGCGGCCGAAGGCCAATTGCGCATCGCCAAGCAGTTCGGCGTCGTCTATCTGCTGCTCGACGTCGCCGCCGAGCAGAAGCTGATCGAGAAGCACGGCAAGGCGGCCGGCATCGATATCAAGGTCGACTTCGTCCAGCTCTCCGGCGGTGCCGCGGTGAACGATGCCCTGCTGTCGGGCAGCATCGAGATCGCCGGGGCCGGCGTCGGCCCGTTGTTCACGCTCTGGGATCGCACCAAGGGCAAGCAGAACGTCAAAGGCGTCGCGTCGCTCGGCAACTTTCCCTATTATCTCGTCACGAACAATCCGAACGTGAAGACGATCGCGGATTTCACGGAGAAGGACCGCATCGCTCTGCCGGCAGTCGGTGTGTCCGTGCAGTCGCGCATCCTGCAATGGGCCTCGGCCAAGCTCTGGGGCGACACCGAATTCGCGAAGCTGGACAAGATCAGCGTCGCGCTGCCGCATCCGGAAGCCGCCGCCGCGATCATCAAGGGCGGCACCGAGATCACCGGGCATTTCGGCAACCCGCCCTTCCAGGAGCAGGAACTGGCCGAGAACCCGAAGGCCCGCATCGTGCTCAATTCCTACGACGTGCAGGGCGGGCCGGCCTCGTCGACGGTGCTCTACGCCACCGAGAAGTTCTACGCGGAGGCGCCGAAGACCTACCGCGCCTTCCTCGACGCGTTGGACGAGGCCGCGAAATTCGTCGCCGCCCATCCCGAGCAGGCGGCCGACATCTATCTCAAGGCCAATGGCGGCAAGGGCGACCGAAAGCTGGTGCTCGACATCATCAAGAGCCCGCAGGTGACCTTCAAGGTCGAACCTCAGAATACGCTCGGGCTCGGCCAGTTCCTGCAGCGCGTCGGCGCGATCAAGAACCAGCCGAAGGCGCTCTCCGATTATTTCTTCGCCGATCCACGGATCGCGGCGGGCAGCTGACGTTCGATGATTGTCGCTGCGCAGAATGAGCGGCAGCGCGCTGTGTCGCAGCGCTCGGCCGTCGACGCCGTGTCGCCGGCCTCATCCACGCTCGCCGCGCCGCTGCCGCCTCCCCTGCTCCGCGTCGCGGATGTCAGCCTCGAATACCGCAGCGACGACAGGATCGTTCGTGCGACCCATCAGGTCGGCTTCGATGTCTACGAGGCCGATCGCTTCGTGCTGCTCGGGCCCTCCGGCTGCGGCAAGTCCACCTTGCTCAAGGCGATCGCCGGCTTCATCGCACCCGTCGAGGGCGATATTTCCCTCGCCGGCGCGCCGATCCGCGGCCCGGGTCCGGACCGCATCGTCGTCTTTCAGGAGTTCGATCAACTCCCTCCCTGGAAGACGGTGTTGCAGAACGTCGCCTTTCCGCTGATCGCCTCGCGCAGCCTGTCGCGCCGGGAAGCGACGGAGCGGGCGCGTCACTATGTCGAGAAGGTCGGCCTCGCGAAGTTCGCGAGCAGCTATCCGCACGAATTGTCGGGCGGCATGAAGCAGCGGGCCGCCATCGCGCGGGCCCTCGCAATGCAGCCGCGGATCCTGCTGATGGACGAACCCTTCGCCGCACTCGACGCCCTGACGCGGCGCAAGATGCAGGAGGAGCTGCTCGGGCTCTGGGAGGAGGCGCGCTTCACCCTGCTCTTCGTCACGCATTCGATCGAGGAAGCGCTGATCCTCGGCAATCGCATCGCCGTACTCTCGCCCCATCCCGGCCGGCTGCGGGCCGAGTTCAACAGCCATGAATTCGATCTCGGCAGCATCGGCAGCGCGTCTTTCCAGCAAGCGGTCCGGCGGCTCCATGCCCGGCTCTTCGAAGGCGAGCCTGAACCGGACGCCGGCGCCCGCGACACCTCTCAGTCATGAAGCTCGCCGCCCCACCGATCCGGCCGGAATTCGACCGGCCGCTGCCGCCCTTCGTCGCCGTCGCGGTCGAGCGTCCACGCCCGCTGCTCGAGCGGCTCGTACGGCAAGGCTGGCTACGAAAGCTCCTGATCCTGCTCGTGCTGGCGGGGCTCTGGGAGGCGGCAGCGCGCTGGCAGGATAACGATCTGCTGCTGCCGAGCTTCACCGCCACGCTGCGAGCCCTTTTGGAGGGGCTGGCCAGTGGCGAACTCGTCGAGCGGGCGAGGCTGTCGCTGATCGTGCTGGCCCAGGGCTATGCGGCTGGCGTCGTGCTCGCCTTCGTCCTGACGACGCTCGCGGTCTCGACCCAGCTCGGCCGCGACCTGCTCTCGACCCTGACGGCGATGTTCAACCCGCTGCCGGCGATCGCGCTGCTGCCGCTCGCGCTCCTCTGGTTCGGGCTGGGTGCGGGCAGCCTGGTCTTCGTGCTGATCCATTCGGTGCTGTGGCCGCTCGCGCTCAACACCTTCGCCGGCTTCCAGGGCGTATCGGAGGCGCTGCGCATGGCCGGGCGCAACTACGGCCTGACCGGGCTGCGCTACGTCTTCGGCATCCTCGTCCCCGCCGCGCTGCCGGCGATCCTGTCGGGCCTCAAGATCGGTTGGGCCTTCGCCTGGCGCACCCTGATCGCCGCGGAGCTCGTCTTCGGTGCCTCCTCCGGCCGCGGCGGTCTGGGCTGGTACATCTTCCAGAACCGCAATGAGCTCTACACCGACAAGGTCTTCGCCGGCCTGCTGCTGGTCATCCTGATCGGGCTCGTCGTCGAGAACCTGATCTTCGCTGCGATCGAGCGCGTCACCATCAGGCGCTGGGGCATGGCGCGCTGATGGTTTTCTCGTTCCGGATGGCCCGTGTCCTTTTCGACGCGGCCGACACCGTTCCGCACGCGCTCAAGCCATCCCCGAGGGGCCTGCCTCGTGCGCCGGCTCAGTCGCGCGTCTGTGGCTCACCCAGGGTCAGCATCAGCCGGTTCGCCCAGTTGAAGAAGGAAGCGGCGTGGATCAGGTCGGCGATGGCAAGATCGTCGAGGCCGAGGCTGCGTAGCTTGCGGACATGCTCGGGACCGAAAGCGACCGGCGTCGCGGTCAGCGCGACCGAGGCCTCGACAATGGCGTTCCAGAGCGGATCGAGATCGGCCTGGACACCGTCGTCCAGCAGGCGCTGAACGTCCTCGCGGCGCTTCGAGAAGGTGCTCGCGAAGCGGGCGTGGACCGAAGCGCAATAGATGCAGCCATTGCTGCGCGAGACGGCGGCGGCGGCAAGCTCGCGCTCGGCCCGCGGCAGGCCAGCCTTGGTGTTGTAGAAGATGTCCTTGTCGGCCAGCGTCCGCGCCTTAAGGATGTCCGGGTCATGCGCCAGCAGCCGAAAATACGGGCTCTTGGCGCGGGCGATGTCGACCAGGCCCTGCTTCTGGCGCTCGGTCAGCGCCTCTTCCGGGACCGGATCGACCCAGGCCGTCCAGTCCAGTTCAGCCTGCGTGAAGCGGGTGGGCGCGCCCGTCGCCGGGTGATCGAGAACGGCGGTGCTCATCGGGATGCTCCTCGGTTCAGGCGGCAGCGCCCAGAACGCGCAGGCCGTGGGCCGCGCGGATCTGGAAGGCGAGATAGGCGATGATCTGCGAAAGGGTGACGATCGCGGCCGTGCTCCAGCCGGCCTGCTGCAGCGCGGCCAAATGCTGCGCCTGGGCATCGCGCGAATGGAAAACGAGCCGGTGCGCATGGACGAATGCGGCCGCGAGACGGCCGCCCAGCGCGTCCCGCTCGGCGGGTTCGAGCGCAAGCTCCGGTCCTGCAAGATCTTCGTTCGAAAGAGGTCCGGGCGGATAGGCGCCATAGGGGCCGGTGGTGCGCGCCCGCTCGGCGATCGCCTGCGTCGCATTCGCCAGAGCCTCTCCGGCCGGCTGCGCCCGCAGCAGCCCGAGGTAATGGACGGATGACGGCCCATCCTCGTGCAGAAGCGCGACGAAGGCGGCCACCGCCAGTCGCTCGTCGAGGGTGACGCTCGCCGTGTCGCCGGCCTCGAACAAGGCCGCGTAGCTCGCCTGCACATTGTCGCGCGTCTGCGATCGCTCGCGGCGAAGCGCGTCGAGATGCGTGCCGCCGGAGACCTTGGCGAGCGTATCGAGGATGTCCGCAGCAGCGGTAGCGTGATCGGTCATGGTCAAAGCCTCATGCGGTCGCAGTGAGCGGGCGCAGCCGGACGGGCTGCTGCGAGGGGGCTTCTTTCCAGCCCAGCGCGGGAGCGACCGCTTCGGCCGTGAGCTCGATGGAGCGCAGCACGAGCGGATGCGGCGGATCGACGGAATGGACCTGGAAGACCACGTCGGTGGCGCGGGGCAGCACCGTATCGGCCTGCAGCGACGCGATCACGTCATCCGGCGCTCCGACATGGGTGTCGAGCGAGCGAATGAGGCCGGCGAGGCTGCGATCGGCGAGTCGGTGGCCGCTGGCAACGAAGCGCTCGAATACGGCGTTCAGGCCGCGTTCCGCCTGTTTCAGCGCCTCGGTGCGGCTGTCGGCGACGAAAAGCGAGCGCGAGGCCATGATCCGAGGTGCGATGCCTGCCGGGAGATTGGCGAGATAGGCGTCGACGATCGGATTCTGGATCTCGGGCAGCGTTGCGTCGGGCCGCTCCGGGCTGCGCGGCTGCGTGCGCGAGAGCATCAGCCCCGCGCCGGCCTTGCCGATCCGCTCGGCGCCGGCAACCGAGAAGGTGGCGTGCCAGGTGCGCTCCTGCAGGTTGTCGGCGGCCGGATAGAGCCGGTTCTGCGGATGGCCGAGTTCCGCCCCGCTCCAGGCACGATGCAGCATGTCGAGCTTGCGCGCGAAGACGTCGGCGCGCTCGCCCTTTTCGATGCCGAAGGCGAGGAAGGTCTCGGGTGTCGTGCCGGTGCCGAGACCCACCTCGAGGCGCCCGCCCGACAGAAGGTCGACCGTGACGGTGTCCTCCGCGATGCGCACGGGGTCCTCCATCGGCAGGATGATGATGCCGGTGCCGAGGCGGATGCGGCTGGTGCGGGCCGCGACGAAGGCCAGGAAGGGCAGCGGCGACGGCAGGCCGCCCTCGTCCCGATGGAAGTGATGCTGAGCGACCCAGGCGCTGTCGAAGCCATGGCGCTCGGCATGGACGATCTGCTCGGCCGCAAGGCGATAGCGTTCGCCGGCAGGCGCGTCGTCGAGCAGACGAGTGAAGAAGCCGATGCGTTTGCCGGCCATGGCGAGACCTTTCAAGAGATACCGGCCGAAGCCTTGCTGTAGGAAATGGCTGGATCGGTGCCGGCGAAGGAGAGGCCGAACAGACCTTCGCCCCGCCGCGCGAGATGGCTCGCCACGATGCCGCTGCCGGCACGCTCCGGCGCCAGCAGGATCAGCCGGGTCCCGCCGAGCTCGAGGCTCGTGGCCACCGCCTCCAAGCCCGGTTGCGGACCGATGGGCTGGGCCGGCTGGCCGATCAGGGCCGACCAGCGCCGCGAAGACCGATCGAGATCGTTCACGGCCAGGCTGATCGTGGCAAGGCCGGTCGCGCCATTGGCGTGACGCGGCGCTGCCGGCACTCTCAGCGCGCGCGGCGTGACGTCCGAGCAGAAGAACGGCAGGTCGGTCCCGGCCGGCCGCGCCGTGCGCCAGACCAGCGTTTCGCCGTCGGGGCGCTTGCGGCCGCCATCCTGCGGCGCCCCGTAGCCGAGCTCAACCTCGGCGGCCCGATCCAGCACGGCTTCGAGATCCTCCGGCAGCAGGGCCAGGTCGATCGGCCCCTCCCCGTCCTTCTGCAGCACGCGCCACCAGAAGAAGTCCTCCTGCGGGAGCGGGAAGGCGATGATCTCGATATAGGCGCCGTCGGCGAAGGAGATCAGCGCGTTGACGCTGCCGCGCGGATGGGTGCCGCCCGGCTCGACGGTGAAGCCGCGCTCCCGCCACGCGGCGATGGACCGGTCGAGATCGTCGGTGACGATCACCGCATGGTCGACCCTCAGGGTCTGCCGGGTCGTGTCGTTCAAGCTCATGCCGCCTCCGCGCCGCCGAGATAGGCATCCCTGATCCGGGTATCGGTCAGAAGATCGGCGGCCTTGCCTTCGAGAACGATGCGGCCGGTCTGCAGCACATAGCCGCGATGGGCGATCTGCAGCGCCAAGCTGGCATTCTGCTCGACCATGAAGACGGCAACGCCTTGCCTGTTGATGTCGCGGATCAGCTCCAGCACGCGTTCGACCCAGAGCGGCGAGAGCCCCATGGTCGGCTCGTCCATGATGATCACGCGCGGCCTGCTCATCAGCGCACGCGCCATCGCCACCATCTGCTGCTCGCCACCCGACAGGGTTCCGGCCTGCTGGTCGAGCCGCTGGGCGACGCGCGGGAACAGCCCAAGCACGCGGTCGAGATCGGCGGCGATGCCGGCCTTGTCGTCGCGCACGAAGGCGCCCATGAGCAGGTTCTCGCGCACGCTCATCGCCCCGAAGAGGCGGCGCGCCTCCGGCACGGTGCCGACGCCGAGGCGCACGATCTCCGGAGTCTTGAGCTTCAGCGTCGAGACGCCGTCGACGAGCACGTCGCCGGCGGTAGGCTTCACCAGCCCGAGGATGATCTTCATCGTCGTCGACTTGCCGCTGGCATTGCCGCCGAGCAGGCAGACCGCCTCGCCCTTCGCGACATGCAGCGAGAGGCCGAAATGGGCTTGCACCGGACCGTAATAGGTGTCGATGGCCTTGAGTTCGAGGATCGGCGTGTCATTGCTCATCGCAGCACCTCAGGCCGGGGCGGTGGCGCGTTCGGCCGCCGCCGCCGGCGAACCGGCCGGTGAGGCCGCCCCGACGCCGCCATGGCCGAGATAGGCCTCGATCACCGCCGGATCGTTCCGCACCGCCTGCGGCAGGCCTTCGGCGATGGTCTTGCCGTCGTCCAGCACCAGGACGCGGTCGGACAGCCGCATCACCATGTCGAGCTTGTGCTCGATCAGCAGGATCGTCTGGCCGCGCGCCTTCAGCCCGGCCAGGATCTCCAGCATCTCGGCCGTCTCGGTCTGATTCATCCCCGCCGTCGGCTCGTCGAGCAGCAGGAGCTTCGGGCGCGCAGCCAAGGCCCGCGCGATCTCGACGCGGCGACGGTTGGCGTAGGACAAGCTGTAGGCCGGCTGGTCGATGCGCGGCAAAAGCCTGTCACCGAAGATCGCCAGGATCTCGCGGACCTCCTCGCGCAGCGCCTCTTCCTCGCGCCTGACCGAGGCGGGCCGGACCAGCGCCAGCGCCAGTTCGGCCACCGGGCCGACGACCGGCCAGTCCGGACGCACGGCCTTCAGCCGCCGGTGGGCTCCGACGAGAACGTTGTCGGCGACGCTGAGATTGGCGAAGACCCGGCCGTGCTGGAAGGTGCGCAGCAGCCCGGCCCGTGCGATGGCTTCGGGCGGCCGGCCGGCAACGTCCGCACCGTCGAACCGGACCGTTCCCTCGTCCGGCTTGTCGAGGCCGCTGATCAGGTTGAACGCGGTCGTCTTGCCCGCGCCGTTCGGCCCGATGACGCTGACGAACTCGCCTTCCGCCACTTTAAGGTCGAGCCCGGCGACGGCGGTGAGGCCGCCGAAGCGGCGCGTCAGCCCGCTTACCTCCAGAAGAGGTTTTGCGGCGGGCAGGCTCGAAACAGGAAAATGAGCGGTCACCGGCATTTCCTCAGACGGTTCCGAGCAGGCCCTGCGGCCGGAAGCGCACCAGCAGCAGCAGCGCGATGCCGTAGAACAGGATGCGGTACTCGGCCGCGACACGGAAGATCTCGGGCAGCCCGATCAGGGCGAGCGAGCCGAGGATCGCGCCACCGACATTGCCCATGCCGCCGAGGATCGCGATGGTCAGTGCCAGAACGGAGATCTGCGTGTTGAAGGTCTCGTGGTTGATGTAGGAATACATATGCGCGGTGAAGGCGCCGCTGATCCCGGCGAAGAAGCCGCCGAAGGCGAAAGCGAGGCCCTTGTAGCGTTCGAGCCCGATGCCGAAGGAGCGCGCCGCGACATCGTCGTCGCGCACGGCCCTGAGCGTTCGGCCGAGATGCGAGCGGAGCAGGCGCAGCTGCAGCAGCGCAAGCCCCGCCATCAGGGCGAAGGCGAACCAGTAGATCGCGTTGGTGTCATAGAGGTCGCGGCCGAAGAGCGAGAGCGGCGGGATGCCGGCAACGCCGATGGGTCCGCGCGTGACGCTCTCCCAGTTCAGGATGACCAGCGCCACGATCTCGCCGATGCCGAGCGTGGCAATCGAGACGTAGTGCCCGCGCAGGCGGAAGGCCGGCGAGACGAGGAGCGTGCCGATGCCGGCGGCAGCGAAACCGCCGATCAGCAGCGTCAGCCAGACCGGCCAGCCGAGATTGGAGGCGAGCAGCGCCGAGGTGTAGCCGCCGATCGCAAGCAAGGCGGCATGGCCGAGCGAGACCTGCCCGCTTGTGCCGGCCACCAGCGTGATGCTCAGGCCCAGCAGCGCATAGAGCCAGGCATTGGTCAGCGTCTGGATGAGATAGCCGTTGTCGACGATCAGCGGCAGCGCGATCGCCAGCGCGGCCAGCGCCGCGATCAGCAGCGGCGGCAGCCTGACCGGCTTGCTCGGCGCGACGAAGGTGCCGGTCATCGGCTCGGGCGGGAGCTGGCGCCGGCTGGCGAAGAGGCCGTTCGGCCGGATGACGAGGATCGCGATCAACAGGACGAAGGCGAAGAGATTGCGATAGCTGGTGCCGAGCAGCGCCACGCCATAGCTCTCCACCAGCCCGAGCAGCAGCGAGCCGACGATCGCGCCCGGCACGTTGCCGACACCGCCCACGACCTCGGCGACGATGCCCTTCAGCGTCGCCTCGAAGCCCATCGTCGGGGTGATGACGTTATAATACATGCCGACCAGCACGCCGCCGACGCCGCCCAGAGCCGAGGCGATGGCAAAGACGATGCTGTTGACCCGGTCGACATCGACGCCCATCGCCCGAGCGGCATCCCGGTCCAGCGCCGTCGCCCGCACGGCCCAGCCCCATTTCGACAGCTTCAGGAAGCCGAACAGGGCCGCTGCGGCGCTGATGCCGATGCCGGCGATCAACAGGTCGAGCACGCCGATCGAGCCGCCGCCGATCGCGATGCGCCAGTTCGGCACCTGCATCGGGACCGCACGCGGATCGGGGCTGAACAGGATCTGGACCGTCTGGTCGAGCACGAAGCTGAGCCCGATCGTCGCCAGCAGCGGCGCGATCCGCGGCGCACCCGCCAGCGGGCGGATGCCGAAGCGCTCGATCACCACGCCGAGCGCGGCGGTGACGATCACCACGATCGCCAGCGTCAACGGAAAGGGCGTCTGCAGCACCGAGACCGCGACCCAGCCGACATAGGCGCCGACGACATAGACCGAGCCATGCGCGAAGTTGATCAGCCGGCTGACGCCGAAGATCAGAGCAAGACCCACGGCCAGCAGCCCGTAGATATTGCCGATGATCAGGCCGTTGATCGTGTGGTCGAACCAGGAGGTCATGGCGATGCTTCAGCGCGGCGGCGAACAGTGAACGGCATCGGCCACGCAGCGCCGCCGCGGCGACGCTGTGCCCCCCGAAGCCGTGCGGTCTCTCAGTTGGTGACTTTCTGGCCGTCCCACAGCGTGAAGCGGCCATTCTTCACCACGAGCTCGGCGCTCTTGGCTCCGGCGACGCGCCGTGTCGCCGGGTCGAAGCTGGCCTTGCCGTAGATCACGCTCGGCACGTCCTTCACCTTGGCCAGCGTGTCGCGGATGGTCTTGCGCTCCAGATCCGGCGCCTCGCGCAGCACCTGTCCGAACAGGATGACGGTGTCATAGGCGTAGGAATTGAACGCGTCCGGCTCCTTGTCGTATTTCGCCTTGAAGGCCTGGACGAAGGTCTGCACCTCGGGCCGCGGATCCTCCGGGAAGAAGCGCGACGAGGTGAACACGCCCTCCGCCGCATCGCCGCCGAGCTCGACGAATTTCGGCGAGTAGATCGAACTCGCCGCCGCCACCGGAACCGTGAGCCCGGTCTGCCTCGCCTGCCGCACGAGCAGCGCGGCATCCGCATAATAGGACACCAGGAACAGGCTGTCGGGCTTTGCGTCTCGGACGCGCACCAGGGTCGAGCGGAAATCCTTCTCCTCCGGCAGATAGCCTTCCGTGGCGACGACCTCGGCGCCCAGCGCCTTGGCGGCGGTGACGAGATGGTCCTTGCTGGTGCGGCCCCAGTCCGTGTTGAGGTGCAGCACCGCGATGCGCTTGAAGCCGAGCCGCTTCACCGCGAAGGCGGCGTTGAGCGGCTGCTCCTCGGCCTGGCTGACTGAATTGCTCCAGATGAAATCGCCCGTCTTGGTGAAGTCGGGATGGGAATTGGTGAAACCGAACTGCAGGAGGCCCGCCCGCTGATAGATCGGCGAGGCCGCCATCGAAGCCGGGCTGGAGAAATCGCCAAGCTCGGCGACGATGCGCTTGTCGGCAATGAACTTCTGCGCGACCGCGACCGTCTGCTTGGGGTCGCTCTGCGTGTCCTCGAAGAGGTAGCGCAGGGGCCGCCCCTTGATGCCACCAGAGCCGTTGATCTGGTCGAGCGCGAGGTCGAAACCCTGCTTCCACTGCGCGCCGTACTGAGCATTGGGACCGGTCAGCGGACCGCTCACGCCAAGATAGATCGGCTCGCCCGCGGCCTCCGCCGCCCCGGCGCTTCCAGCACCAACGGCCACTGCCAAAGCCGAGCCGCCAGCCAGAAAAAGACGACGATTGATCACAACGCGCTCCACAGCATTCAGAAAATCGAACTGCCCGAAAAGCTGCGCCCGATCGGAGCGGCGGTCAAGAAAACGTTCTTTTAAAGGAACAACCTCACGGAGAATAATGATCCAACGCCGGACGAAGCGACGCTATTTGTTAGCTAATTTCTCTCGAATGGCTTCCAAGATCAAATGCCGGCCAACAGAAAAGTTCGTTAAAACGAACCATCATCACCGTGATCGCCGCGACGAACCATTCCGACCGTATCGACCCCGCTGTGAAGCGCGCGGGGCGGCTCGACCGTGATCGCCCATCTCACCGTGCAGCGGTGTTCTCGCTGAGACGGCGCAAACGAAACCGCCTCCGGCAGGAGTGGCCGGAGGCGGGCTTCTCGTCGGCTTACTCGGCAGCCTGCAAGACAGGCGCCTCGATATCGTGCCGGGCGAGCGGGCGGTTGCCCGCCAGCTTCCTCATCAGCACGTAGAAGACCGGCGTCAGGAAGATGCCGAAGGCGGTGACACCGATCATGCCGGCGAAGACCGCGACGCCCATGGCCTGCCGCATCTCGGCACCGGCCCCGGTCGAGATCACCAGCGGCACCACGCCCATGACGAAGGCGAGCGAGGTCATCAGGATCGGACGCAGGCGCAGGCGGCTGGCCTCGATCGCGGCCTCGATTGGTGTCTTACCTTCGAATTCGAGCTCTCGCGCGAATTCGACGATCAGGATGGCGTTCTTGGCGGATAGTCCGACGAGAACCACGAGGCCGATCTGGGTGAAGACGTTGTTGTCTCCGCCCGAGAGCCAGACGCCGGTCAGAGCCGCGAGCAGGCCCATCGGGATGATCAGCAGGATCGCGATCGGCAGAGTCATGCTCTCGTACTGGGCCGCCAGCACCAGGAAGACGAGCAGGATCGCCACCGGGAAGACGATCACCGCCGAATTGCCGGCCAGGATCTCCTGATAGGTCAGCTCGGTCCATTCGAAGGCGAAACCCTTGGGCAGGGTTTCGTCGGCGATGCGCTGGACCGCGGCCTGCGCCTGTCCTGAGGAGAAGCCCGGCGCCGCGCCGGCATTGATGTCGGCCGAGAGGAAGCCGTTATAGCGCATCGCGCGCTCCGGCCCGGAATCGGCGCGCACATTCAGCACGGCGCTGAGCGGGATCATATCGCCGTTGTTCGAGCGCACCTTGAGCTGGCCAACATGCTCCGGCAGGGCGCGGAAGGGCGCATCGGCCTGGACGCGCACGGTGTAGGTGCGGCCGAAGCGGTTGAAGTCGTTGACATAGGTCGAGCCGAGATAGGTCTGCAGCGTGTCGAACACCTCCGTCACGGGCACGCCGAGCTGACGGGCCTTGGTGCGGTCGATATCGGCATAGAGCTGCGGAACGTTGACCTGGAAGCTCGAGAACATGCCGGCGATCTCCGGTGCCTGCGCGGCTTTGCCCATGAAGGCCTTGGTCGCCTCGTCCAGCGCGGCATAGCCCAGGCCGGCGCGATCCTCGATCTGCAGCTTGAAGCCGCCGATCGTGCCGAGGCCCTGCACGGGCGGCGGCGGGAACATCGCGATGAAGGCTTCCTTGATGCCTGAAAATTCCTTGTTGAGCTGCATCGCGATGGCGTTGCCGCTCAGGGACGGGTCCTTGCGGTCATGGAAGGGCTTCAGGCCGACGAAGACGATGCCGGAGTTGGACGAGTTGGTGAAGCCGTTGATCGAGAGGCCCGGGAAGGAGATCGCGTTCTCGACGCCCGGATGCTTCAGCGCGATCTCGTCCATGCGGCGGATGACATCCTCCGTCCGGTCGAGGGTCGCGGCATCCGGCAACTGGGCGAAGCCGACGAGATACTGCTTGTCCTGGCCCGGCACGAAGCCGGACGGCACCGCCTTGAACAGCACGCCCGTCGCGCCGAGCATGACGACATAGACCGCGAGCATCACCGCGCGATGCGAGATCACCCGGCGCACGCCGCCGCCATAGGCCTCCGACGAGCGGTTGAAGAAGCGGTTGAAGGCGCGGAAGAACCAGCCGAACAGCTTGTCCATGACCCGCGTCAGCGCGTCCTTCGGGGCATGGTGGCCCTTGAGCAGGAGCGCGGCCAGCGCCGGCGACAGGGTGAGCGAGTTGATCGCCGAGATCACCGTCGAGATCGCGATGGTCAGCGCGAACTGGCGGTAGAATTGCCCGGTCAAGCCCGAGATGAAGGCGAGCGGCACGAAGACCGCGACCAGCACCAGCGCGATCGCGATGATCGGGCCGGAGACTTCGCGCATCGCCTTGTAGGTGGCTTCGCGCGGCGAAAGGCCGTTCTCGATATTGCGCTCGACATTCTCGACCACGACGATCGCGTCGTCGACGACGATGCCGATGGCGAGCACCAGCCCGAACAGGCTGAGCGCATTGATCGAGAAGCCGAGCAGATACATCACCGCGAAGGTGCCGACGACCGAGATCGGCACCGCGACGAGCGGGATGATCGAGGCGCGCCAGGTCTGCAGGAAGACGATGACGACGAGCACGACGAGCGCGACCGCCTCCAGCAGTGTCGAGATCACCGCCTTGATCGAGGCGCGGACGAACTGGGTGGTGTCGTAGACGATCGAGTAGTCCACGCCCTCGGGCATGTTCTGCTTGATCTCGCGCATCGTCTCCTGGACGCGGTCGGCGATCGCGATGGCGTTCGAGCCCGGCGCCTGGAAGACCGGCACGGCGACGGCCGACTTGCCGTTGAGCAGCGAGCGCAGGGCATAGTCGGCAGCGCCGAGCTCGATGCGGGAGATGTCCTTCAGCCGGACGACCGCGCCGTCGGCGGCGGTCTTGACGATGATCTCGCCGAACTGCTCCTCGGTCTGGAGGCGGCCTTGGGCGTTCACCGAAAGCTGGAGGTCGAGGCCCGGCGCATTGGGCGAGGCGCCGATGACGCCGGCCGCGGCCTGGACGTTCTGGGCACGGATCTCGCGCACGATGTCGCCGGGCGAAAGCCCGTGCTCGGCGACCTTCTGCGGATCGAGCCAGACGCGCATCGAATAGTCGCCCGAGCCGAAGAGCTGGACCTGTCCGACGCCGTCGATGCGGGCGAGCCGGTCCTTGACGTTCAGCACCGCGTAATTGCGCAGATAGGTCATGTCGTAGCGGCCGTTCGGCGAGGTGATGTGCACCACCATCGTCAGGTCGGGCGAGCTCTTGACCGTGGTGACGCCGAGCCGACGCACCTCCTCGGGCAGGCGCGGCTCGGCCTGGCTGACGCGGTTCTGGACGAGCTGCTGGGCCTTGTCCGGGTCGGTGCCCAAGCGGAAGGTGACGTTCAGCGTCATCACGCCGTCCGTCGTCGCCTGGCTCGACATGTAGAGCATGCCTTCGACGCCGTTGATCTGCTCCTCGATCGGCGTCGCCACCGTTTCGGCGATCACGCGCGGGCTGGCACCCGGATATTGCGCCCGCACGACGACCGTCGGCGGGACTACCTCGGGATATTCCGAGATCGGCAGGGCCCTGATCGAGAGCAACCCTGCCAGGAAGATCAGAACGGAGAGGACCGCCGCGAAGATCGGCCGGTCGATGAAGAATTTCGAGAGGTTCATGGATAGCGCCCCCTTTCGAGCGGCTTATGCTTGCGGCTGCGGGCCCGTCTCGCGGCACCCGCAGCCGATCGTTGATGTCAGCGTTGTGCGAGTTCGGTCGCGGGCTTCCTGAGCTCGGTCTTCTCGGCCATCGAGACGAGCTCGGGGGCGACCGTCGCGCCGGGGCGGACGCGCTGGAGCCCGTTGACGACGATGCGCTCGCCCGGCTTCAGGCCGGCCGTGACGACACGCAGGCCGTCATGGGCGGCGCCGAGCGAGACCTCGCGCCAGCTGGCCTTGGCGTCGTCACCGACCACGAAGACGAACTTCTTGTTCTGGTCGGTGCCGACGGCGCGCTCGTTGATGACGAGCTGCTGCTCGGCCTTGGCCTGGCCAAGCTGGACCCGGACGAACTGGCCGGGCATCAGCTTGCCGTCGGGGTTGTCGAGCCTGGCGCGCACCCTGACCGTGCCGCTGGCGCCGTCGATGCCGTTATCGACGAAGTGCAGCTTGCCGCTGAACTGCGCGGGCTGCGCCGTCGCGGTGGAGAGCCTGACCGGGATCTGCTCCAGCGCGCGCGAACCATCCGGCAGCGAGGCCAATGCATCGAGCACGCTGCGCTCGTCGGCATTGAAGGCGGCATAGATCGGATCGACAGAGAGCAGCGAGGTCAGGACCTGGCCGCCGGCCGCAATCAGGTTGCCGACGGTGACGTCGAGCCGGCCGATACGGCCGCTGATCGGAGCACGGATCTGGGTGTAATCGAGATTGAGCTGCGCCGTGCGGCGGGCGGCCTCGGCGACCTGGAGGTTCGCCTGAGCCTCCCGCAGATTGTTGATGCGGGTATCGATGTCGCGCTGGGAGAGGTTGCGGGTCGCCAGCAATTGCTGGCCGCGCTCGTTCTCGCTTTCGGCGAGCGCCACCCTGGCCTTCGCGCCCTGCACCTGCGCCTCGGCCCGCTGCAGATCGGCCAGATAGGGCGCCTGGTCGATGCTGACGAGCAGGTCGCCCTGCTTGACGAGATTGCCCTCGCGGAAATGCACGGCCTCGACAACGCCGGCGACGCGCGAGCGCAGTTCGACGCGCTCGATCGCCTCGAGCCGGCCGGAGAATTCGGCCCAGGGCACGATCTCGCGGGCTTCGACGGTCGCGACGGAGACGGGGATCGCGGGCGGCGCTGCGGGCGCGGTATCGCCTTGCGCGCGGGTGCCGGAGAGGGTGAAGACCGCAACGGCGGTCAGGGCGACGGAGGCGGTGAGGCCGGCCAAAAGGCCACGACGGTTCGTTCCCGGAATCATGGGTTCGGTCCTTCCTTGAAAATGCTGTGGGGGTTCGAAAGAGGAGAGCGCTAGGAGGGCGCGGTCCGTTCATAGAAGGCGGCGATCTCGCCGCAGCTCTTGCAGAGGCAGGAACCTTCCTCGGCCGCATCCGCATAGGCCTGCGGCCAGCGGGTCGGCGCGTTGAACTCGACATGGCGGACGGCGATGCCGGCCTGGCCGAGACGATCGGCGTATTGCGCGGCTTCGTCACGCATCGGGTCGTCCTGGCCGCTGATCAACAGAGCCGGCGGCAGGCCGGCGAGGCGCGTCGCTTGGAGCGGGGCGGCATAGGGATGGGCGGCGCGCTCGGGCGTGCCGAGATAATCGGCCCAGCCATCGGCCCAGCGGCAGCCGACCGGGCCCGCCTGCGCGCCGCGCAGCGAAGCGGTTCCCAGGCAGGCGTCGAGCATCGGCGAGAACAGGATCTGGCCGGCGAGCGCCGGGCCGCCGCGATCGCGCGCCATCATGGCCAGCGCCGCGGCAAGATTGCCGCCGGCTTCCTCGCCGGCGATGTAGAGCGGTGCGCCGCGCGTCGCCCAGCGATTGCGCCCCCTGGCGAGAGCCTCGAGCGCTGCATAGATGCGCTCCAGCGTTTCGGGGAAGCGCTGGACCGGCGCGAGCGGATAGGAGAGCGAGAACACGACCGCGCCGGCTTCCGTCAGCGCCGTGGCGACGGCTTGCCCCTCGGCCGGCGAGCCGCTGTTGAAGTGGCCGCCATGCAGATGGAGCACGAGCCCGGCATTCTCCGGCACCTCGGCAGGCACGTAGAGCCGGCCGGTGAAGCTCTCTCCACGGGCGCTCAGGGTTTCCTCCCGCCAGAAGACGGAAAGGACCGGTTGCAGTTTCTGCGCGGCGATCGCGGGCATGGCGCACCCTCGCTGTTGCGTTGCAGCACGAAATAGTGAATCGGCATTTCCGAATAAATACGCTATTTGCTTATTCATTGTTCACGTACGGAAATAATCCGAGGGCGTATGGACCAGCTTGCCGCGATGCGGGCCTTCGTGCGGGTCGTCGAGACCGGGACCTTCACGCGTGCCGCCGATCTTCTGGACATGCCGAAGCCGACCGTCACCAAGCTGATCCAGCAGTTGGAGGGGCATCTGCGCGCCAAGCTGCTCAACCGGACGACGCGGCGCGTGACCGTGACCATGGATGGCGCGGCCTATTACGAACGGGCGCTGCGGCTGCTCGACGAACTCTCGGAGCTCGACGCGAGTCTGACGCTGGCGCAGGCGCGACCGAGCGGGCGATTGCGAGTCGATTGCAGCTCGTCGCTGGCAGTCTCGGTCATCATCCCCGCGCTGCATGAGTTTCATGCGCGCTATCCCGACATCCAGCTCGATCTCGGCCTGAGCGACCGGCCGGCCGACCTGATCGGCGAGAACCTGGACTGCGCCGTGCGGGCCGGCGAGATCGTCGACCAGAGCCTGATCGCGCGGCGGATCGGCGAGATGCAACTGATCACCTGCGCCACGCCGGACTATCTGGCGCGGTTCGGCACGCCGGTCCATCCGCGCGATATCGAGGATGGCCACCAGATCGTCGCCTATCGGCCGGCGCTCGGCGGCCGGGTGCTGCCGCTGATCTACCAGAACCAGAACGAGACGATCGAGCTCAGCGGGCGCTACACGATCGCGCTCAATGACGGCATGGGCTATCTCGCCGCCGGGCTCGCCAGCCACGGCATCATGCAGTTGCCGACCTTCATGGCCCGCGTGCCGATCGCCGATGGGCGGCTCGTGCCGCTGCTGCTGGACTGGTGCGCAGCGCCGAAGCCGCTGCACATCGTCTATCCGCCGAACCGCCATCTCAGCAACAAGGTGCGCGTCTTCGTCGATTGGCTGGCGGAGCTGTTCGCGCGCGAGGAACTGGTCCTGTCGCGCAACGCCGACTCCCTGCCCGGCTGCCTGCCGGAGATTCTTCCAGCAATACCTACGCCGATGCCGCCGAAGGCCCGTCAGCTCTCTTCGAACAGCAGCGCGTAGCTTTCCTCGCCGCCAGCGACCTTGCGGATACAGTCGCGGAGCGGACCGGCGCCAATCTGACGGCCGATCTCACGGCCAGTCTGCGCGGCCGTCGACACGCCTACGCCATCGCGATCCCAACAATCCTTTGCAGATCCTCGGTCTCCCCGCTGGCGTTCCTCCTTGCAGGACACAGTTTCGCGCCCGGTGAGACTACCGAGACGCCGGATGGAACGGCAGAAATGCGCCGTGAGCCCGGCGCTACAGGGCTTCGCACGCACTCACACCACCGATGATCTCAGTAGAAGGATTGGAAATGACCTTCCGCAACGGCCTGAACTCGCTCCTTCGTCCCGAAGACTCGGTTCTCGTTCTGATCGACCATCAACCCTATCAGCTTGCCAACCTGAACAGCCACGACCCTCATATGGTCGTGAACAATACAACGGCTCTTGCGAAGCTCGCGAAAGCCTTCGATGTTCCGACCATTCTCACCAGCGTGATCGCGGCGCGCGGTGGCCTTCTCTTCAAACAGATCACCGACGTATTTCCGGGTCAGGACGTCATCGATCGCACCTGGGTGAACACCTGGGAGGACGAGAATGTCGTGAGCGTCGTCAAGGCGACCGGCCGCAAGCAGCTGATCATCGCCGGCCTGTGGACCGAAGTCTGCGTCGCAATGCCTGTCATCCAGGCCGCCGGCGAAGGCTGGGACGTGACCGTGATCACCGACGCGTCGGGCGGCATTTCGAAGGAATCTCACGAAGTGGCCATTCAGCGAATGATCGCGGCCGGCGCGAACCCGATGACGGTGATGGCGCTCGCCGGCGAATGGCAGCGCGACTGGGCACGCACGGAGCATGTCGAAGAGCTGACACAGATTCTGATCGATCACTTCGGCGGCAGCGGCATCGCCTATCTGTGGGAGCAGCAGCTGCTCAACACGCCGGCGCCGAAGGCCGCCGGCTGATCGAAGCGGGATGACGAGATCCCGCGCGATGCATTCCGCTTCAGTTGAATGCTTGTCGGGATCCGTCATCCCATCTCAACGCTCGGCCGGACGTGGGCACGCCGAGCATCGATCGCGTCGCTCCAGCGGGAGCGGCTGGCGACTGCCGGTGACGTCGATCCGGGGCTTCGTCGTCGCGATGATCGTCGGTGCGACACAGGTCGAGGCACAGGTCGGGACCGATATCGGCCGCGCCCCGACCTTGACGATCGAGCGTTACCCCGAAAGCTGGTCTTATCTGGCAGACCCCGCCCGGCGGACGGGGCGGTGGACGGAGCCGTTCAAATACATCCCCCTGAGCACGGATGGATCGGCCTATCTCACGACAGGCCTCGAAATCCGATCGCGCTACGAAGGCTATGCCAATCCCCGTTGGGGTGAAGCGCCGCACGACGGCTATGTCTGGCATCGCTTCATGCCCTATGCCGATTTCCATGTCGGGAAGCTGCGCCTGTTCGCCCAGCCCATCATCTCCGGGATTTCGGGCGTGCGCCGCGCCAAGCGACCCGTCGATACGACCGGTGCGGATATGCTGCAGGCCTTCGTCGAGGTGGAGGCGGATGTCGCGGAGGCGACCTCGCTGCGGATGTCGGCAGGTCGCAAGCTGATCTCGCTGGGCGCGGGGCGCTTCGTCGACACGCGCTACGGTCCCAATATCCCTCAGGCCTTCGACGGCTTCGACATGTCTCTGACGGCCCCGACCCGGCAGGTCACGGCCCTCGCCGTTCGTCCGGTCGACAACCGGCTCGACAGTTTCGACGATCGGACGTCGACCCAGAAATCCCTCTGGGGCGTCTATGCGACGCAATGGCTGGGAGATGGTCGAGCGAAAGGCTTCGACGTCTACTACCTGGGGCTGCGAGACCGGAACGCGGTCTACGATCAGGGAACCGGGAAAGAGCTGGTCCACACCTTCGGCACCCGCATATTCGGAGACACCGGCTCCTCATACTGGAACCTCGAGGCCGCCGTTCAGAACGGAACGTTCGCAGGCCACCGCAGGGCGGCATGGGGCATCGGCGGCGAGATCGGCTATCGCTTTGCCCAGGCTCCGCTGCAGCCCGACCTCAGGCTCGCCGCCGACGTGATTTCGGGCGACGACGATCCGGACGATCCGAAACTGGGAACGCTCAATCCCCTCTTTCCAAGGGGCAAGTACTTCGTGTCCCAGTCGCCGATCGGGCCGCGCAACCTGATCCAGCTTCGGCCTTCCATCACGATCCATCCGCGCAAGGACGTCGAGCTGTCGCTGTCGGGGTCGGCCTATTGGCGACAGAGCACCGGGGACGGCATCTACGCGATCTCGGGGGCGCTCGTACGAAGCGGCAGGGGCAGCGATGCGCGCTTCATCGGAACGCAGGCCGAGATCGCCGTCGCCTGGCAGGCCACGCCGGAGCTCAATCTGGCAGCCTCGGTCGGCGTCTTCGATCCGGGAACGTTCATTCGGGAGACCGGCCCGGCTCAGCTCATCAAGCTCGTCGGCGTCATGGCGAACTATCGATTCTGACCATGCCGTCCTTCGCTTCTCTCGAACCCATCTCCCCAAGCCGCGCCGGTGGATGAGCCCGAGGATCGACGCCCGGCTGGTCCAAAGGGTCGCGGGTCCGATGCCCGCCGAGCCTTAGCGCCCCGGCTCAGCGAGGCGAGAGTTCCGCCCGGAGATTTCGATCGGCGGTTCGGTTGACATTGCCGCCTCTTCTGCCGGGCGATGTTTCACCGATCGCGACCCCAGATTTCCGGATTCTGCGCGAAGTACTCGAGCAGCATCTCGGTCAGCACCCTGACTTTTCGCGATGGGTGCTGACCCGGCGGGCGGACCACATAGGCGGCCCCCGGAGGGACCGGATAGCGTGTCATGATCGGCACCAGCGCACCGGAGGCCACATGTCCATATGTGATGCAATCGGGGAGCCAGGCGATGCCGAGACCCGCCACCGCGGCTGCCGCGAGCGCTGTGGCGCTGTCGGCCTTGAACCGGCCCTGCGGCTGAATCGTGACGATCTTGTCGCCATCCATGAACTGCCAGGTTTCCGTTCCTTGCATCAGGGCCGGATGGGTCACGAGTTCGTCCAGAGATTCGGGCGACCCGTGCACCGCGATATAATTCGGGCTCGCGACGAGCTTCCCATGGATCGGTCCGACGCGCTTCGCGATCAGATTGGAGTCCTGAAGGTAGCCGCCCCGGATCGCGCAATCGAAACCTTCGGCGATCAGATCGACGAAGCGATCGCTGTAGGATGTATGGAGGTGGAGCTGCGGGTGCTGGCGTGCCATTTCCGCGAGCACGGGAGCGAAATGGGTCGGGCCGAAAGTCAGCGGCATGGCAACCCGGAGGCGGCCCCGCAGTTCACCGGTGGGGTGGATCGCTTCCCTGGCCGTATTGATCTCGGCGCTGGCTCTGGCCGCATGATCCCTGAACGTCGCTCCCGCTTCCGTAAGCGCGGCGCCCCGCGTCGTCCTCGCAAGAAGCTGAACGCCGATTTCTGCCTCGATGCGGAGGAGCCGACGGCTAACGATCGATTTTGCGATGCCGAGCCGTCGCGCGGCCGCCGATACCCCGCCGGCATCGGCCACTGCGACGAATGTCTGCAGATCTTCGATATCCAATTCAACGTTCCCCATTTCGCGACACAGTGTGCCTGATTATGGCACTACCTCGTCACTGAAAGGAACGGCAGATTACCTCGGACAGCGGCGGGCTCGATCTGCCTGCGATGACAGACCGTTCATGTGCGGCGACGGCGTAAGCGCCGCCTTTTTGATGAACTCGCGGAGAACCTTCGATGCCTCCCAACTCCGCTCCGCGCGTGCCGCTCAGCCGCCGCGAAGCCGTGATCTCGGCTTCGGCGCTCGCCGCGAGCTTCACCTTTTCGCCAGGCGCTGCGCATGCCGCGGGGCCGATCACCCACGATGTTCACGCAGGAAAACACCCCATGGGCTTTGTCACGACCGACGACGGCGTTCAGATTTTCTACAAGGACTGGGGTCCCAAGGACGCCCAGCCGATCGTTTTCCATCACGGCTGGCCGCTCAGCTCCGATGACTGGGACGCGCAGATGCTGTTCTTCCTGTCGAAGGGATATCGCGTCGTGGCGCATGACCGGCGCGGCCACGGACGCTCGGAGCAGGTCCCCGGCGGTCACGACATCGATCACTACGCGGCAGACGCGTTCGCGGTCGCCGAGGCGCTGAACTTGAAGAACGCGGTTCACATCGGCCATTCCACCGGTGGTGGCGAAGTGGCACGGTACGTGGCGCGGCATGGTGGACCGGCAGGTCGGGTGGCCAAGGCCGTTCTCGTCGCCGCCATTCCACCGCTCATGCTGAAAACCGGCGACAACCCCGAAGGCACGCCGATGTCGGTTTTCGATGGCTTTCGGGCGGCACTGGCCAGCAACCGCGCGCAATTCTTCCGCGACGTCCCGTCAGGCCCGTTCTACGGCTTCAACCGCAAGGGCGCGACGGTCCATGAAGGCGTGATCCAGAACTGGTGGCGGCAGGGCATGATGGGGAGCGCCAAGGCGCATTATGACGGCATCAAGGCCTTCTCGGAAACCGACCAGACCGAGGACCTCAAGGCGATCACCGTACCGACGCTGGTGCTGCACGGCGAAGACGACCAGGTCGTTCCGATCGCAGCCTCGGCTTTGAAGGCGGTCAAGCTGCTGCCGAAAGGCTCGTTGAAGACCTATCCCGGTTTCTCGCACGGGATGCTGACGGTGAACGCCGACGTGCTGAACGCCGACCTTCTGAAGTTCGTCGCGGGCTGACCTGGCTGCGGGGCGCGGCTCTACAGGAGGATGACCAAATGAGCAGGCTTAACGGCAAGACGGCGGTCGTAACGGGCGGCGCGACCGGGATCGGCTTCGCATCGGCCAAGCGGTTCATCGAGGAAGGCGCCTTCGTGTTCCTTTTCGGCCGCACCCAGTCGGCACTTGATAAAGCAGTGGCGAAACTCGGACCGAATGCGCGGGCCGTCGCCGGCTCGATCAACGAGACCGCGGATCTCGACCGACTATTCGCAGCCGTCAGAAAGGAGCGCGGCAAGGTCGATATCCTGCTCGCAAACGCCGCCATCTCGGAACCGACGCCGCTTGGGCAGATCGCCAGCGACCAGTTCGATCGAGTCTTCGGCGCGAACGTGAAAGGCTTGCTGCTCACCGTCCAGGGCGCCTTGCCGCTTATGGGTGAAGGCGGATCCATCATTCTGACCGGGTCGAGCGCGTCGGTGAAGGCGTTTCCGAATTTCAGCCTGTATGCCGCAACAAAGGCCGCGGTCCGCAGCTTCGCGCGCAGTTGGACACCGGAACTCGCCGACAGGGGAATCCGCGTGAACGTGCTCTCGCCCGGCGGCACACGGACTGAAAAGGCGCTGGAGCTCATGGGCGACGAAGGTGTCGCGGCGCTTGCGAAGGCGACGCCTGTCGGGCGCATCGCTGATCCGGATGAGATCGGCGCGGTCGCGGCATTCCTCGCTTCGAGCGACAGCAGCTTCATCGCCGGGAGCGAGGTCTTCGCCGATGGTGGCATCGCCCAGGTGTAGGCGTCTCTGGCTGCCCGGGACTTCGAGACTTGTGCGGCCGCCTTGCCGATAGGTCTAACCGTTCCTCAGGCGACGCTCGCGCAGCGGAAGAACCATGAAAGCAGCCATCTATGAACATCCTGGCCCGCCGGATGTCCTTCGTTCTGTGGATGTCCCCGATCCGGTCTGCCCAAGCGATGGTGTCCTGATCCGCGTCGAGGCGGCCGCCATCGAGGGCGGCGACCTGATCAATCGCGCGTCCACGCCACCGCCCCATCCTGCCTTCGTCCTCGGCTATGCGGCCGCCGGCGAAATCATCGCGGTCGGAGAGAAGGTAAGGGATCGCCATGTGGGCCAGAAGGTGACGAGCTTCGATCTCGCCGGGTCGCACGCGGAGCTGCGCGCCGTCGCCGCCAGCCGGACCTGGCCTGTGCCGGAGGGACTCGACATGGCGGCCGCCGCTGCGCTGCCGATCGCGTTCGGAACCGCCCATCATTGTCTCTTCGCTCGGGGCGGCTTGAAACGCGGCGAGACTGTCCTCATCCAGGCAGGCGCCGGAGGCGTCGGGCTCGCCGCCATCCAGCTCGCGCACCACGCGGGCGCGACTGTGCTGGCAACGGTCTCCGGGGACAGGCGGGCCGGCCGCCTCGTCGCGCTTGGCCTCGATCATGCGATCGATCATCGCTCGGCCGACGTCGTCGATACCGTCATGCGTCTGACGGAAGGGCGCGGCGTGGACCTCGTGGTGGACCCGGTCGGAACCACCCTGCAAGCTTCACTCGCCGCGCTGCGCCCCGAGGGGCGTCTGGTCTTCGTCGGCAACGCCGGCGGGTCTCAGCTCACCATTGATCTTTGGCCAGCGCTGCAGGCGAACCGGTCGCTCTTCGGCGTGTTCATGGGGACGCAGTTCGAAAAGCCGGATGTCTACAGCACTGTTTCCCGGATGCTGGAGCAGGCGGCGCTCGGGCATCTCAAGGTGATCGTGGACAGGACGTTTCCGCTCGCGGCCGCGGCCGAGGCTCACGCCTATGCTCAGAGTGGATCCATTCTGGGGCGCGTCGTCCTCGTCCCGAACTGGCAATGAGTCTCATAGGTCGGATGATGATCGTGCCGACCAAACCAGCGAACTGGCCTGCCCCGATTGAGTGGTCCGGCTTCGATCTCATGCATGCTCGGCTTTGCTGCCATGTTTGACGACGGCACGATAGCTGCCGGCGCCGGTGGCTTGTCGCCGAGCGAGGAGTGCGGGCGCCTGATGTTGTAGTGCTGGCGCCAACTCTCGATGACGGTCTTCGCTTCGGCGAGGCTGTAGAAGATCTCGCCGTCCAGAAGCTCGTCGCGGAGCTTCGCGTTGAAGCTCTCACAATAGCCGATCTCCCACGGCGAGCCCGGCTCGATGAAGGCCAACTTCGCTCCGACGACCGCGATCCAGTCCGCACCGCTTTGGCGACAAACTCCGGGCCGTTGTCTGAATGCACATGTCCTGGCACGTCGCGCAGGATGAAGTGGTCCGAGAGGACGTTGATGACATCGGTCGACCTGAGCCTGCGATCGATCCGCCATCGACCCGCGCGCCGGAATCGGCGCACCGCACTGCAGCAACCTCGCAGAACGTCTGAACTGCCGAGCTCCCTCCCCTTTTCAGAAGGTTCTGCTGCCTGGCCGGTGCATTTCGGCGCATCCCGATACCGGCGCTTTTGCAAACTCGGAGGCGAGATCGGGCAGTCTCGGCTGGAATGCGGCGCTTCCCTTCACGGGCATTCGGGACGCGCCGGTCGTCAACATCCTTCGTGACTGTCTGCCCGCGATCATTCCGGCTCCTTTCTCGGAACGAGAAGGAGCCGGAATGATCGCATTGGCTCGAAGACGATGGATGATAGGACAAGCCATGCCAATTGAAGTCCAGCGCGTCCAGGACAGTGCCGGGTTCCCAACCAAGGTGGACGTCGTCGTCGTTGGCGCCGGCATCGTCGGATCGTCCACGGCTTACGAGTTGGCGCGCAAAGGCCAGTCCGTCGCCCTTTTCGAGAAAGGCATGGTGGCGGGGGAGCAGTCGGGCCGCAATTGGGGCTGGGTCCGCCAACAAAATCGCGATCTCCATGAACTGCCCCTGGCCGGTTACAGCCTGAAGCGCTGGGGTGAGCTCAACGCCGAGATCGGCACCGATCTCGGCTTCCGTCGCGCCGGCTGCTTCTATCCCACGCGGGACCCGGCCGAACTGGCGCGTTGGGAGACGTGGAGCCAGAAGGCCCGGGAATACGGCTTCACCAACGAGACGCTATCCGCGAGCCAGACGCGCGAACGCATGAAGGGCAGCACCAGCCCATGGGTCGGGGCGATCTGGTCTCCGACTGACGGCAAGGCCGAGCCCAGCCTGGCGGCTCCCGCCATCGCCACAGGCGCCAAGGCGCTGGGCGCCCATCTGCACCAGAACTGCGCCGTGCGCGGTCTCGACATCGCAAACGGGCAAGTCAAGGGCGTGTGGACGGAGCGCGGACTCGTTCAGGCCGACGCCGTCGTCCTGGCCGGCGGAGCCTGGAGCTCGCGCTTCCTGCGTCGTCACGGCGTCGACCTTCCCGTGGCCAATATCGAGGGAACGGCCCTGCGCACGACCGCAGCGCCCGAGATCGTCGAAGCCGGCTGCATATCGGGGGCGGGATACGCCCTCAGGCGACGTCTCGACGGCGGCTATACCGTCGCCGTGCCCGGCCACGGGATCGTGAATCTCGCGCCGCAAGGCATCCGCTACGCCACGAAATTCCGCGAGATGATGCGGGCCAAGATCGCCAAAAAGCTCAAATACCGAGTCAGCAGCCGTTTCTGGAACGGCCCCGACGCATGGGGCGGCTGGGACTTCGACAAGATGTCACCGTTCGAGCGGATCCGGGTCATGGACCCCACCCCCGATCGGAGCCTTGTCGACGAAGCCATCCGCAATCTCGTCGCCGACTTCCCGGCCCTGAAAGGCATCGGCGTCGCTGCGGCCTGGGCGGGCCTGATCGATACATCGCCCGATCTCGTGCCGGTGATCGATACGACGGACGTGATCCGGGGGCTCACGATCGCCACCGGGTTCAGCGGTCACGGTTTTGCCCTCGGCCCGGGAGCGGGCCGTCTGGCGAGCGAGCTTGCGATGAACGAAAAGCCGTTCGTCGACCTCCATGCGTTCCGGATCACGCGCTTCTCCGACGGCTCCGCGATCAGGCGTCCCGAAATGATGTAGATTGATCCGGAGCAGAACGAGGCAAGCGACGGGCGCGGCGTTGTGCCGGCCATCGGGGGAGGTTATCCCGGCCAGCAGACGCAGCGCCGTCTCATCGACGGTTCCAACCAACGGCTTATCCAAGAAAGCCGAAAGAAGAATGTTACGCGGTCTGGCCTAGGGAGGGGCTGCGAGATGCAACAATCGGTAAGATTGAAATCCTTCGAGCTCTTCGCCCGGGACATCGACGGGATAGACGTGAACCTGCTGCACGCCTTGTCGACCAGTGTCGGCTGGCCGCACCGGCCCAAGGACTGGGAGATGCTGCGCCGCGCCGGCAAGGGCATCGTCGCGGTGGACGGCATCGGTCGCGTCTTCGGCAGCGCGATGTGGTTTCCGCATGGCGACGACTTCGCCACGATCGGCCTCGTGATCACATCGCCGCGCACGCAGGCGCAGGGGAACGGGCGCTGGCTCATGGAGCGGGTTTTCGCCGAATGCGGCGGCCGGCATCTCAGCCTCAACGCCACGCGCGCCGCCTATGCCCTCTATCGTTCGCTCGCCTTCGTCGACGAAGGAATCGTCCACCTCCACCAGGGCAGAGTCTCCGCGGCGCTCCCTGCGCTGCCTCGCTTGAACGGGCATCTCGAGGAGCTCGCACCGGGACGATTGGCGGAGATCGCGGCTCTCGACCTCGCGGCGTTCGGAGTGGACCGACGACCTCTGCTCGAACTCCTCGCCGAACAGGCCTCGATCCGCGTGCTGCGGCGCGACGGGGTCGCCGTCGGCTACTCCATGTGCCGCGCGTTCGGCCAGGGACATGTCATCGGCCCGCTTGTCGCGTCGAACGATGATGACGCGATCCATCTTGCAGCGGTTCATCTCGAGACGTTCGGAGGCCGATTCATGCGCGTGGACACGCGCTCCACAGGCGCGTTCGCCGCGTTTCTCCGGCGCAACGGACTTTCCGTCACCGATACCGTCACGACCATGTCAAAGGGGCGCCGCTTCCTGAACGAGAAGCCGGGTGAGCCGTTGGTCTTCGGCTTGGCCGGCCACGCCCTTGGGTAAGCTCGAGCCGTTGCGCCGCCCGCCGGCCTGGCTCGGCGGACACAACACGCTCCCGCGTCGCGCCGGAAAGGCTTCGGCCGGATCGGCCGGCAGACGCACACATAGATCTCGCGAACCGCTTCGCGCGCACGCCGGATGCCGCGGAAGGTCCGGGCCTCCCCCGCTCCTCTCCTCGACATCGACGTGACCCGGCGGGACCAGACCCGTGCCCCCTTGGCCGCCTCCATCGGAGCCGGGCCAAAAGGGTTGAGGGGACGTTCGGCATTCGTGCCGCAAAGCCGGAAGCTTCAGATGAAGATGCCGGAAAGGCTCCACTTTGCAGCGGGAACTGCGGCGCGCCGCGGACCATCTTCTGCCAGGTGGGAGCGCGGCATCGAAGGGAATGGCTCGCCTGGGAAAGCGAGCGCGCCGGCGATCCCCAACTGGCCGGAAACGTCTTCGAGAAGCTTGCACCCATCATGCCATCGACCATCCCCCAGGGGCTGCGGAACAGAGCCGACGACGCGATCCTGACGGCTTTCTCGTCGGAACATCTCGCAGGAGCGCTCAAGCTGTCGCAGGAAATGTCCTGGCCCTACCGGCTCGAAGACTGGGCCTTTGCCATGACGCTGGGCCAGGGCTTCGCCATGGTGCGCGGCGGCGAGGTGATCGGAACGGCCGCCTGGTTTCCCGATGGCGAGGCCTTCGCGACAATCGGCATGATCATCGTCTCCGGTAAGGCTCAGGGACACGGCTTCGGCGCCCGACTGATGGACGCGCTCCTGGCTGCGGCGGGAACGCGGACCCTTCTTCTGAATTCCACGACGCAGGGGCGGCCGCTCTACGAGCGGCGCAGCTTCCGGCCCGTCGGCATCATCCACCAGCACCAGGGCGTCCCGAAAGGTCGCCACAAGGCGCCGCCGGTCGATCTTGTCCGCCCGTTGCAGCCATCCGACTTCGACGCCGTCGCCCGCCTCGATCGCCAGGCGACCGGTTCCGAGAGGCGGACACTTCTGCGGCTGCTCGTCGAGGCCGGCGAGGCGCAGGTCCTTCTCCGCGACGGCGAGGTGGCCGGCTATGTGATCAGCCGCCGCTTCGGCCGCGGACACGTCGTCGGCCCCGTGGTCGCGCAGACGCCCCCCGAGGCGCGCCTTCTGATCGAAGCGGCGCTGGCCCGTCTCGAAGGGTGTTTCGTTCGCATCGATACCGCCGCAACCGACGAGCTGTCGCCCTGGCTCGAAGAGATCGGCCTCTCGCTGGTCAGCGATGCGCTCACCATGGTCCGCGGCACCCTGCCGCCGACCGGGCCGGCGCGTGTCTTCGCCTTGTCCAATCAGTCGTTCAATTAGGAGCATCGGAATGCCGCCATCCGACGCCACCACGCTCGACACTCTGGAAACACCAGCGCTCGTTCTCGACGCATCCCGACTCGACCGCAATCTCGCCCGCCTCGCGGCGCGCATGGCCGAACAGGGCGTCGCGCTGCGTCCGCACATGAAGACGGCCAAGTCCATCGACGTCGCAAGCCGGGCGTTTCCGAACGGACCCGGCCCGATCACCGTCTCCACCCTGGCTGAAGCGGAGTATTTCGCGGGCCACGGCTATCGCGACATGACCTATGCCGTCGGCGTCTCGCCCCATACGGCCGCACGAGCCATGCGCCTGCGCAAGGCCGGCATCGATATCAAGGTCCTGCTCGACACGCGGGAGCAGGCGGCGATCCTGGGCGAGGCCGGCCGCGCGGCGTGCGTGACGCCGGCTGCCCTGATCGAGATCGACTGCGACGGCCATCGTGGCGGGCTTCTGGTCACCGACCCCAACCTCCTCGGCGTCGCCGCGGCTCTGGATGCGGCGGGCGTCACGCTCGCGGGCGTCCTGACCCATGCCGGCGAATCCTATGCGCTGCATACGCCCGAAGCGCTCCAGGCAGCGGCCGAGAACGAGCGGGCCGTCGCCGTCGAGGCCGCGCAGCGGCTGCGGGCCGCCGGGCACGAATGCCCTGTCGTCAGCGTCGGCTCGACGCCCACTGCCCATTTTGCCAAGGCGCTCGACGGCGTCACGGAAATGCGAGCCGGCGTCTACATGTTCTTCGATCTCGTGATGCATGGCGTCGGGGTCTGCACGACCGACGATCTCGCGCTTTCCGTCCTCGCCACCGTGATCGGGAAGCGGCCGGAAAAGGGCTGGATCATGGTCGATGCCGGCTGGATGGCCCTGTCGCGCGACCGCGGCACGGCGGCCCAGCGCGTCGACCAGGGCTATGGGATCGTCTGCGATCTCGACGGCAGACCCTACCCCGATCTGATCGTGGCCCATGCCAGCCAGGAACATGGCACGCTGGTGATCCGCTCCGGCTCCTCGCAGGCGCTGCCTGACCTGCCCGTCGGCGCCAAGGTCCGGATCATGCCCAACCATGCCTGCGCCACCGGTGCGCAGCACGAGCGCTATCACGTCGTCTTCGGACCCGCGAGAGCGATCGCTGCCGAGTGGCCGCGGATGCGCGGCTGGTAGGCACTGCAGCCCGCCAACCCGTCTTCCACTTCGAGAGAGACCAGGGTCCGATGAAGCTCACATCCTACTGGTTGGATACGTCGATCCCCTTCTCGGGCGGCACCGAAGGGCCGGTTCAAGGCCGCTATGACGTCGCCGTGATCGGCGGCGGCCTGACCGGCTCTTCCGCCGCCCTGGCGCTCGCGAAGAAGGGCGCGCGGGTGATCCTGCTGGAAGCCGAGACGATCGGCCATGCCGCCTCGGGGCGCAATGGCGGCATGTGCAACAACGGCTTCGCGCAGGATTACGGCATCATGTCGCAAAGGCTCGGCCATGAAACGGCCGACCGCCTCTACCGTGCCTTCGATGCAGGGGTGGACACTGTCGAGCGCCTCGTTGCCGAGGAGGGCATCGACTGCAGCTTCGCCCGCGTCGGCAAGATCAAGCTCGCGGCCAAGCCAGAGCACTACGACAAGCTGGCGCGGGCCCAGGATCTTCTCGCCGCCCATGTCGATCCCGATACCGAGATGGTGAGCCGCGCGAACCTCGCCTCCGAGGTCGGCTCCGGGCGCTACTATGGCGGCCTGATCTATCGCAAGAGCGCCAGCATCCATATCGGCCGCTTCGTGCGCGGCCTCGCAGAGGCCGCGGCGCGGCGTGGCGTCACGATCCATGAGCGCACGCCGATGATCGGGCTGAAGCCGGCTCCTGGCGGTGGCCACGTCGTCGCGACGTCGAAGGGAGACGTCACCGCCCGGCAGGTGCTGCTGGCCAGCGGCATCTCGCAGGCCGGCCCGCTGGGCTGGGTGCGCCGCCGGATCGTACCCGTCGGGGCGTTCCTGATCGTGACGGAGCCGTTGCCTGTCGACCTTCTCGACAAGCTGACGCCGCGCCGCCGTAACGCGGTCGATACCAGGAACCTCGTCAACTATTTCCGGACGACCCCCGACAACCGCCTGCTGTTCGGCGGCCGGGCGCGCTTCGCCGTATCCAACCCGGCATCCGACGAGAAGAGCGGCGCGATCCTGCGCGCCGCGCTGAACGACGTCTTTCCCGCGCTGCGTGACGCGCGCATCGACTATTGCTGGGGCGGCATGGTCGACATGACGCGTGACCGCCTCCCGCGCGCCGGCGAGCGCGACGGTGTCTACTACTCGATGGGCTACAGCGGCCACGGCACGCAGATGTCGACGCTCATGGGCACCATCATGGCCGAGGTCATGGACGGGCGTGCCGAGCTGAACCCGTGGAAGGACTTCGCCTGGCCGGCCATTCCCGGCCATTTCGGCAAGCCCTGGTTCCTGCCGCTCATCGGTGCCTATTACCGGATCAAGGACCGTTTCCAATGAGCCATGCCGTGCAGCACCTCAGGGAGAGCGGGCATCTCGGCCGCTTCTACATCGACGGCGGCTGGCGCGAGCCCGATGGTCAGGATCGAGCCTGCGTCATCAACCCCGCAACCGAGACGGCGATCGCGGAGATTCCGCTCGGCAGTTCAGGGGACGTCGAGGCCGCGGTCTCCGCGGCCCGCCGCGCTTTTTCCGGCTGGTCCCGGACAGAGCCTGCGACACGCGCCGCGCTTCTCAGCCGCGTCCATGCGCTCGTGCTGGAACGAGCGGAGCTGATCGCGCAGGCGCTCACCGCCGAAATGGGTGCGGCCATCACCTATGCGCGCCGGGCACAGGTTCCCCTCGCCGCCGAGCATCTGCGCGTGGCGCGAGACAATCTGGCGGACTTCCCCTTCGTCTCGCAGCGCGGCAGCACCGCGATCCTGCGCGAGGCGATCGGCGTCTGTTCCCTGATCACGCCGTGGAACTGGCCGCTCTATCAGATCACCGCCAAGGTCGGCCCGGCGCTGGCCGCAGGCTGCACGGTCGTCCTCAAACCCAGCGAGCTGTCGCCCCTGAGCGCGCTCCTCTTCGCCGAACTCATGGACGAGGCCGGCTGCCCGCCCGGTGTGTTCAACCTCGTCAACGGAACGGGACCGGTGGTCGGCGAGGGTCTCGCCTCGCATCTCGAGGTCGACATGGTCTCGATCACCGGCTCGACGCGGGCGGGCGTCCTCGTGGCGCAGGCGGCCGCTCCGACGGTCAAGAGGGTCGCGCAGGAACTCGGCGGCAAGTCGCCCAATATCGTGCTGCCCGATGCCGATCTCGCCCGGTGCGTACCGCTGGGCGTCGCAGCGGCCATGCGCAATCTCGGCCAGTCCTGCAGCGCGCCGACACGGATGCTGGTCCCCCGTGACCGCCTCGGCGATGTCGAGGCGCTGGCCGCGGCCGCCGCCGGCGAATTCGTCGTGGGCGATCCCCTGCTGGAGGCGACGACGCACGGGCCCATCGCGAACCGCGCCCAGTTCGAGCGCGTCCAGATGATGATCGAAGCGGGCATCGGCGAAGGCGCGAAACTCGTGACGGGCGGCCCCGGTCGCCCGGCGGGCATCGCCTCGGGCTTCTACGCCCGCCCGACGATCTTCTCCGAAGTCCGCAGCGACATGGCGATCGCACAGGAGGAGATCTTCGGACCCGTCCTGGCCATCCTACCCTATGACACGGTCGAGGAGGCGGTAGAGATCGCGAACGATACGGTCTACGGCCTCGGCGCCCATGTGCAGGGAACCGAGATGAAAGCGGTGCGCGAAGTCGCCTCCCGGATTCGCGCCGGACAGGTTCATCTCAACGCGCCGGACTGGGATCCGAATGCTCCTTTCGGCGGCTACAAGCGTTCGGGCAATGGCCGGGAATACGGGCGCGAGGGCATGGAGGAATATCTGGAAACGAAGGCCGTCCTCGGCTTCTACAGCTAGGACCGGGGAGCGGAGACGTTCTCCGTGATGACCTTCGTTTCATAATAGCGGGCAGAACCTGAGTCCCTCTCAGCACCTGCATCCGTCGCCCGGCGCGGACCCCGGAGGGGCCGCCCGCTTGCGGATCGGCGTCGCCGTCAGCCGTGCTCGCCCTTCACGTCGAGCGCGTCACGCAGGCCATCGCCGATGAAGTTGAAGCTCGTCACTGCGATCGTGATGGCGGCGCCTGGGATGATCGCCATCCAGGGCGCGCTGGACAGGTATTGCTGGGCCCCGTTCAGCATGTTGCCCCAGCTCGGCAGCGGAGGCTGGATGCCGTAACCCAGGAAACTGATATAGGCCTCCAGCAAGATCGCCCGTGCGACGGTGAGCGACGCCGCGACGGTAATGGGCCCCATCGCGTTCGGAAGGATTTCCCGGAACATGATGTGCACGGAGCTGAGCCCGAGCATGCGGCCGGCCAGCACGAATTCGCGTTCGCGCAGCGACCGGACTTCCGCCTCCACGATACGGGCCACCTCCATCCATTTGGTGACCGCGATGATGACGACGATCATCAGCGGACTGGGCTGAAGGGCGGCCGAGAGCGCAAGGACGAGGAAGATGGACGGAAAGGCGAGGAAGCCGTCCACGGTTCGCATCAGAGCGGCACCGAGCCAGCCGCCGCGATACCCGGCGATGACGCCGACGACCGTGCCGACGACGACCGACAGAAGCATCGCCGAGAAGCCGACGAGGAGCGAGACCCGGCCGGCGACGAAGAGCCGGGCAGCCAGGTCACGCCCGAGCGGGTCCGTGCCGAGAATGTGCGAGCCCGTCAGGGGCGGCGCGAAGCGCGCCCGCAGGTCGATCTGAAGGATGTCGTAGGGCAGGAGCCACGGCCCCACGACACAGGCCACGGTGAGGGCCGTGATCATCACGAGACCGAGCAACGCCAGGGGATGCTGCGCGAAACGCCGCGCGACGCGGCTTTGCCACCAGCGGCTCGGGCGATCGCGCAGAGCGAGGGTGTTCATTGTCGTTGTTCCTCGACCAGTTGCGCCGCTCAGGCCAGTCGGATCCGCGGATCCACGAAGGCGATCACGATGTCGGCGATCAGATTTCCGAGAATGACGATGATGGCCGAGAAGATCAGGAGGCCCATCACCACCGGATAGTCGCTGTAGCTCAGGCTATCCAGGAACAGCCGCCCCATGCCCGGCCATGTGAAGACGGTCTCGGTCACGAGCGCGCCGGTCAGGATGCTGGGCAATTGCACGCCCGCCAATGCGATCATCGGCAGCAGGGCGTTTCCGACGACATGCTTCATCAGCACGCGCCGCTCGCTCGCGCCCTTCGCACGCGCCGTCTTCACGAAATCCTGGCTGATCGCATCGAGCGTCGCGGTTCGCATATAGCGGCTCCAGATCGCGACATGCACGAGCGACAGCACCACGCTCGGCATGATCAGATGATGCGCGTAGTCCAGCACCGACCCGTCGCCGATCGTGTACATGTTGCCCGCCGGCAGCCAGCCGAGCTTCAGCGTGAAGAAATAGATCCCGATCAGGCCGAACCAGAAGGTCGGAATCGACAGTGCGATCATGGCACCGATCGTCGCGAGATAGTCGAAAACCGAATGGCGGTGCGTGGCGCCCCGGATTCCGATCCAGCTCCCGAGCGCGATCGCGATCACCGTCGACGTTCCCATCAACAGGAACGTCGCGAAGATGTGGCGCCCGATGACGGACAGCACCGCGGACCCGTCGCGGAAGGATTTTCCCCAATCGCCCTGCAGAAGCCGCCAGGCCCAGTCGAAATACTGGACCCAGAGCGGCCGATCGAGCCCCAGCTGCTGCTTCAGGCGAGCGAGATCATCCTGGGTCATCCCGGGATCCAGGCCGTACTGCGCCATCGGCCCACCCGGCATCAGGCTGAGGGTGGCGAAGCCGATCAGCGAGACGATCACGAGCAGCACGGCGCTCTGGAACAGGCGATGAAGCAGGAAACCACGCATCGCGCCCTCCTCAATGTCGTTGGCCGTCAGGGGCGTCGCTCGCCGATGTCAGCGAGCGACGCGGGGGGCAGTTCAGCTTATCCAGTACCAATGCGCCGCATCCCAGGATTCGGTGCGCGTGTTGGGATTGGCCTGAAAGCCCTGGATCTTCTTCTTGCGACCGTAGCCGGCCTCGGTCTGGTAGATCGGCATGAAGGGCAGATCCCGCCGCACGAGTTCCTGGATCTTGTTGTAGATCGGGCGGCGCGCCTCCGGATCGAAGGTGCGGGTGCCCTGCTCAAGGAGCGCGTCCACCTCGGGGTTGACGTATTGGGCATTGTTCGAGCCGCGCCCGCCCTTGGCCGGGATGGCCTTGGAGCTGAAGCGGTTGGTGACGTCGGGATCCGCGCCGATCAGGAAGGTGATGCCGACGATCGCCGTGTCGAATTGCGACTGCTGCCAGAAATCGCCCCAGATCACCGCCGCGGGAAGGTTCGAGATCTTCATCTCGATGCCGATCTCGGCGAGGCTCTGCTTGACGAACTGCTGGAGCTGCTCGCGCAGCTGATCGCCGGCCGTCGTCGAATTCGCGAAGGACAGCTTAACGCCGTCCTTGGCGCGAATTCCGTCCGACCCCTTCTTCCAGCCGGCATCTTCCAGCATCTTGGCCGCCTTCTTGAGGTCGAATTCCTGGACCGGCAGGTTCGGATTGTAATAGGCGGACTGCTTGGGCATGAAGGTCTCGGTCGGAGCCGGCATGCCGTAATAGAGGGCATCGATGATCGACTTGCGATCGATGGCCGTATAGATCGCCTGCCTGACGACGAGTTCCTTGAACTGCGGCCGGTCGAGATTGAAGTAGATCGACTCGATATTCGACCGGAGCACCTTCTCGACGGCGAGGTTGGGAAGTTTCTTGGCCTCCTCGAAATAGTTCGCCGGAATGTACTGCTGGCCGATCATATCGATATCGCCGCTTTTCAGCTGCGTGTAGAGCACCGTCGAGTCGGGGATGTATTTGAAGATCAGCCGCTCGAGATAGGGCCCCTCGCCGAAATAATCGGGGTTGGCCACCAGCTCGACATGATCGCCGGCGACGCGCTTGCCGAATTTAAAGGCGCCAGTTCCGATCGGAGCACGGTTGAAGGCCGCATTGTTGACATCCGCCTCTCCGTCGAAGGCGTGCTTCGGGACGATGAAGGTCTCCGTCAGGAAGGACAGATAGGGCGCGAAGGGCTGCTCCATACGCCACTGGATCTCGGTCGGGGACACGACCGTGATGTCGCGGACCAGCGCGTGTCCAAGCGTACGCCAGCTGCGGAACTTCGGATTGACGATCAGTTCGAGCGTGAACTTGACGTCCTCGGCGGTGAACGGCTTGCCGTCATGCCAGCGCACATTGTCCCGCAGCTTCACGCGCCATTGCAGGCCGTCCTGCGAAATCCCGCCATTCTGCTGGCTGGGCACCTCGCGCGCGAGATTGGGCTGGATCACGCCTTTCGGATCGACCCGGAACAGGGCGTCGAACAGCGAGAAGTGCACGCCGTCGTCAACCTCGATCTTGACCATCAGCGGGTTGAGGACGGTCGGCTCCTGCGACATGCCCACGACGACGCGGCCGGCGGGCTTCTGCGGCGGGGTCTGGCCGAAGGCCGGGCGACCCAGAAGATTCGGAGCCGCGAGGCCGAGGCCGCCGATGGCGGCCAGGCGCATGGCATCGCGACGCGACCATCCGGCCTTGGTATCAATCGGTTTCGTCATCTGTCGTTTCCCTCTTTTGGTTGCTTGGTTGTCAGCCCGCCAAGGCGATCCGGCCGCCCCCGTCTGGCCTTTCGCCGGGGATGGCGGCGACCAGTTCGCGGGTGTAGGCGGAAGTCGGGTCCAGGAAGATCTGCGAGGGCTGCCCCCGCTCGACGATCTTGCCCTTGTGCATGACCACGATCTCGTCGCAGATCTGGCTCGCGACACGCAGGTCATGCGTGATGAAGACCATCGAGACGCCGGTTTCGCGCTGGATGTCATCGAGAAGCTTCAGGATCTGGGCCTGGATCGAGACGTCGAGCGCCGAGACGGCCTCGTCGGCCACGAGCAGCTTCGGCCTGAACATCAAGGCCCGGGCGATGCCGATACGTTGCCGCTGCCCGCCGGAGAATTCGTGCGGATAGCGATCGAACGCTCCACCATCGAGACCGACGCGCTTCAAGAGCGCGCGGGCCTCGTCCCTGGCCTCGGCATAGGGCGTGCCATGCGCGACGGGACCGACCGTCAGAATCCGGCCGATCGTGGAACGCGGGTTCAGCGAGGCCGAAGGGTCCTGGAACACCATCTGGATCCGGGGCCGCAGTCGCCGGAACTCCGGTTCCGGCATCCTCGCGATGTCGGTCCCCTCGAAGACGATCCGCCCCCCGTCGCTGTCCATCAGCTTGAGCAGCAGCCGGCCGAGCGACGACTTGCCCGAGCCGCTTTCGCCGACGATGCCCAGCGTCTGCCCGGCCGCCAGATCGAAGGACACCTCGTTGACCGCCGCGACCTCGCGCAGGGTCCCCATGAACGCACTGCCGCTGCGGTAGGTTTTGAGTAGGCCCTCGACCTTCAGGACCGGCTCGCTCGCGGCGACATCGAGCGCCGGGCGGTTCTGGCCCGTCAGATGCGGGACCGCGGCGATCAGACGCTGCGTATAGGGATGGCTCGGCGTCTTGAGCACCTTGTCCGCGCTGCCCTGCTCGACGATCTGCCCCTTCTCCATCACGACGACGCTGTCGGCGATCTCCGACACGACGCCGAAATCATGGGTGATGAACATCACGCTCATGTTCTTGCGGCGCTGGATGTCCCGGATCAGCTTGAGGATCTGGGCCTGGGTCGTCACGTCCAAGGCGGTCGTCGGCTCGTCCGCGATCAGGATGGAGGGCTCCAGGGCGAGCGCCATCGCGATCATGACCCGCTGGCGCTGCCCGCCCGACAATCTGAACGGATATTGCTGATAGGTGAGCTCCGGGCTCGGCAGGCCGACTTCGGTCAGGAGTTCCAGCGTGCGTTCGCGCCGCGTCTGCGGCGTTCCGACCCCGTGCACCGCCAGAACCTCGTCAACCTGTTGGCCCACCGTCATCAGCGGATTCAAGGCGGACAACGGATCCTGGAAGATCATCGAGACGACCCTGCCCCGGATCTCGCGGAGCCTGTCGGGCGGCAGGCCGACGATATTCTGTCCTTCGAGCAGGATCTCGCCGGCCGTCACACGGATAGACCGAGGAAGAAGTCCCATGACGGCATTGGCGGAAACCGATTTGCCGGAACCGGATTCCCCGATGATGCAGAGGATTTGACCGCGTCTCAGATCGAACGAAACGTCGCTGACGGCGTGCGCCCGCTCCATATTGCGCGGCAGACTGAGCGTCAGGCCGCGAATCGCAAGCGCGACATCTTGGGCAGCCCCAGTCGTTTTGCCAGCGCTCATGGGGCTGCGGCTCCTTTCAGGACGTTGCGATCGAGACAGCTCGTAATTGCCGATCCCCCATGGTCACCCAACCGCTCCGGCAGAATTTGTCGAAAGGGCCAACCTCAACAGCAGAAAGCATCGCCAGAACGACGGCCGGCAGAGTTATGCGACGCGCCCTTATCCGCCGAAGCACGCGCTGGCGGCGGTGCAGGCTCTGCTGTCACGATTTCTCGGGAATCAGTGCGGGCAACGGGCCATCATCGCGCGTTGCAGAGGCGCACCCATCTTCGGGCCTGCCCGGTCTCAAGGCGACCACCAAGGCCGGACGCGGCAACAGGCACGGCGGCCCTGACCCGGACCATGCTGCCGGCTTTATCCGCCGGTCAGCGCCAGCTGCATCTTTCGCGCCTCGAAGGGCTGCCTCAGGACGATCCGGTTCGAGAACTTGATGATGCCGATGTCGAGCTCAAGGAGATTGTCGAGGATCGCACTGAAATCGGCGATGCTCGGGGCGACGATCTTGAGGATGTAGTCGCATCCGCCGGTCACGTTGTAGCACTCGATAATCTCCGGGCAGCGCTCGGCCGCCGCCTCGAACAGCCGGAAACTGTCGCGCCGATGCTCGCTGATCGTGATTTCGGTGAAGGCCGTGATGAAATGACCCAGCCGCGCAAGGTCGATCACGGCATCGAAGCCGCGGATCACGCCGGCTTCCTGCAGGCGCTTCATCCGGGCGAGGCAAGGGCTCGGCGTCAGCCCGACCGCCGCGGCCAGCTCGACATTCGAGCAATGGCCGTTGCGCTGAAGGTGATCGAGGATCTTAAGGTCGAACCGGTCGAGTGAAACGAGAGATCCCATGGCTCGATGATAGTCCCGGAGCGGCCGGCGTACCAGAAACAGTCCGGCGACGATGGGGCTGGTTCGGAAGACGGCCCCGGTTCAGGTGGGGCAGGACGCGACCGCAGCCTGGAGCGAAACGAGAAAACGGTCCACGTGCTCCGCCTGACAGACCAGCGGGGGTCGGACCTTGAGCGTGTCCTCGTTTGCCCCGGTGGTGCTGATCAGCACGCCGTCGTCGCGCATCGCGTTGACGACATCGAGTGCCATGGCGCGCCGCTGCGATGCAGACATGCCGTCATGGCCGATGTCGATGCCGAAGAACAGACCGGCATGGCGGACCGCCAGAATGCCGCTCGACGCGCCCGCGATCCGCTGCAGACCCTGGCTCAGCCGCTCGCCCATGGCGACCACGTTGTCGAGGATGCGATCGCGCTGCAGGATCGTGAGAACCGCGTCGGCCGTGGCGATGCCGACGGTGTTTCCGGCGAACGTATTGGAATAGCGGGCGGTGGCGCCGAAGCGATCCATGGCCGCATGCCGGCCGACGACCCCGCCGATCGGAAAGCCGTTGCCCATCGGCTTGCCGAGGGTGACCAGATCCGGCACCACGGCGTGCCGCTCGAAGCCCCACATATGATCGCCCGTTCGCCCGAAGCCGGGCTGAACCTCGTCGGCGATGAAGAGCCCGCCCGCCTCTCGCACCGCCGCGATGGCGCCCGCAATGAACCCCGGCGGATCGATCCAGACGCCGTCGCTCGAGAAGATGCTGTCGATCAGAATGGCCGCGACGCCGATTCCGCGCCGGTCGAGATCCTTGATCGCGGCTCTCACCTGCGCCTCGAAGAATGCGGGCGCCTCCGCTTCCGCGACGCCGGCAGGCCCGGGCAGCGCGATCATGCGCACCGAGGGGCTGAGCTTGACCGCCTCGCCGAGATTCGGCGAAACCATCGCGGCGGCGGCGCTCGTGCCATGATAGGCATAGGACGAGACGATGACGCCATCCTTGCCGCTGACCAGCCGCGCGATCCTCAAGGCGAGATCGTTGGATTCGCTGCCCGTGCAGGTGAAGACGACGCGGTCGAGCTCCGTCGGGAATGTCGCGACCAGCCGCTCGGCATAATCGACCAGCCTCGGCTCGAGATAGCGGGTATTGGCGCTGATGCGCCCGGCCTGCTCGGCCATCGCCGCATTGACCTCGGGATTGCAGTGCCCGAGCGAGGGGACGTTGTTGTAGAAATCGAGATAGGCGCGGCCGTCGGGGTCGTACAGCCACATTCCCTCGCCCCGGACGAAGTGAACGGGGCGCCGATATTGAAGGCGATAGGACGAGCCGAGCACCTTGTCGCGGCGAGCGATCAGACCCGCCTCGCGCTCTGCGAGATCGGCTTCGCCGGGCATGTAGCGGTTCGGCATGAGATCGACGGACATCCGTTTGGCCTATCACATGGCAAGAGGGTTGGGAGCGGGAAGCAGCGAAACGACTGCGACGACGGCTGACGGCGCGGCCTCCCCGGGTGTCATGAGGAAGCCGCTTCGGCAACGATCGTCCGCGCGGCCTCCCTATCGAGGCGGGACAGGATCGACAGCCCATTCTCGGCTCGAGCGACGTTCTTATTGATATAGGCCGCATGCTCCGGAAAGAGGTGCGACCGCCAGGCATTGATCAGGATCAGCGCGCTCTGGCGCGCCTTCATCAACCCGACGAGTAGATCGGTCTCGAGCGGCGAGAGCGGGCAGACCGAGGCGTATCCGGCGATCAGGCTCTCCGCGCCGCCGAGCGGCAGCGCAGGGTCGCTCACCATGTGGCTGGCTGCGATGGCGAGATCCTGGATTCGCGGTCCCCGGCAGCCATCGCCGAAATCGATGAAGGCAACACCGTCCTCGGCGAGCAGCATGTTGAACGGGCTCGGATCGTTGTGCGTGACCTGCCAGTCGAGGGCGCCGATCCTGGGCTCGACCGTGGCGAGGTAGTCCCAAAGCGCTGCCTGGACCGCATCCGCCGTCCGGCCCGGCGCCAGATAACGCTGGAACGCGGCAAGCCGGGGCCAGCAGCCGATCTGCCACAGCACGGGCCTGTCGACGGCCGGCAGGCCGTGTGCGTCGCGCAGGGCAATGTCGAGATGAGCCAGCGCCTCTCCCGCATGTCGAGCCGCTTCGGGAGACATCGGCGTCTGGCGGAGGGGCTGGCCCGCGAGCCGGGTCTGAAGGTAGCCGGACAACCCATCCTGCCGGAACGTCAAGTCTCCGCGAACTGTCCGGATCACCTGCGGCGAGAGGAAACCATGGGACTTCTCGACCGCGCTGATCGCGGCGGACTGGAAGCGAAAGCTGTCGATCGCCTCGATCCGGGGCGATGCCTTCAGGATCAGCCGAAGGGAATCGGGAAGGAGGACCTCGGCGGTGCTCTCGACCTCCGACGACAGCAGCTCGATGCGCCCGCTCAGCCCGTAATGGCGCATCAGAACCTCGGCCAGAAGACCGTCGTCGAGCGCGACGGGAGCCGTGGCGAGAACGGCCGCGGCCGCGTCGAAATAGGCGTCCCGCCCGCCTGCCGGCGCCGAGCTGCGCTCAACGGCCGTCTGCCGGTCGGCCTCATCGGAAGCCGGCGAGCCGGGCGCCGTCCTCATGACGGCCTCGCAATCGTGGGCAATGCTCGACCTCGCCTGAAGGATGGTTCGCACATCCATTTTGATAAGGTCGTAACGCTCGCAAGAACTGCCGAAATCGCGGCCTCGCGAGCGCAAAATTCCGCTCCGACCCAGGCTTCGGCAGAATGTTCGGCCCGGCGACGCGCGGCCGGAGGCAACCAAGACACCGACCAGTGGAGTGCGGGACATCGGCCGCCAGCAGCACCCAATGACAGAGCTGCGGCCTAGTAGCTGATTCGGCCGTCGATGATCCGGGTTTGCATTCCAAACGGTTGTTCTCCCAGCATATTTAGGCCGGGCCGGCTGACGGCAGCCATGGGAAGCTTCGTGGCCATTCTGGTCGCGGAGCCGGCGAGATTGACCGATCCGGCGGCGATGGCCTGTACGCGGCTGGCCAGATCGGCGGGATCGGACTGCAACGACTGCCCGGATAGGCGCCGCCCCAGCAGGGCGATGATTTCGGGACTGTCGGCGAACGCATTATGGCCGAGCGCGTCGTTCGAGTTTGAGGCGCTGGTATCGATCACGGTGATGCCGAGCTGCTTGATCGCATCCGCATAGGGGGCGGGATCGGCGCCTCCAACGCGGTTGACGCCGCCCGAGAGCCAGCGCGAGACTTCGAGAGCCTTGTCACTGGTCGATGTGAAGATGGTGAAGTGCGGGCGCTTCGCCCCCATCTCGATCATCTGGCGCCGGAACACGTCGACGTCGATGTCCGGCGATGCGAGAACGACGTTATCGACCTTGGTGGGAATGCTCCCCTTGCGCATAGCGACGCCTCGCAGCGCTTCCATCGCGAGCCAGGTTCCCATGGAATGCGCGAGGATCGTGATCTCGCCGACATCCGGGCTTTTCGACGCCTCGATGATCAGGTCTTCCAGGGCGCTCCGCGAATAGGTGGTGCTCTCCTTGTCGTAGAGATAGTCGAAGACATTGGCGCGCGAGGGCCAGGTGAACAGGATCGGAGCCGCCGTGATCCCGGCATCATGCTTGAGCTGGGCGAGGCGAAAGACGGCGTCAGCATAGGTGTTGTTGAAGCCGTGGACGAAGATGAGCGCCTGCCGCTTGGCGTTGCGATTCCTGCGAAACCAGTCGAGCATCTGCCGCTCGGACTGCGCCTTGCGGACGCCGAGCACCGCGAACTCCCGCTCCGGATTCGCCTCGGCCTGCGCTGGCCACTGGATCTCCCCGGCCCTGCGGTTGCGATCGGGCGGGATCGAAACCTCGATGCTGTCGAAAGAGATCGCGTCGCCGCGCTCGCCGGAATAGAGCAGGCCCGGATCCTGCGCCGCCTGACGCGTCGTCACGGCGAGGATGTCGACCCGGCTGGTGTCTGCCGCAGCCGCCGACACCGGGCGGAGGACGCTTTCCTGCCGCGTCGCGCAGGCTGTGAGCAGCGCGAGGGCGGCGAAGAGCGAGACGGCCCGCACCAGGCGCAACCGGGCGGAAGCCGGGCGGCGCGGAGGGCGCGGATCGGCGGCGATGCGATGCTCGATCATCTCGAACCCGGCTCCATGAGGTCGCGGCGCGCGTCGGCTCAGTGCGCCGGCGCAGGCGCGGCAGTCTCCTGCCCGGAGGTCTCGGGCTCGCCCTGTCCCTTCGGCTCCTCGAAGCGGAACCAGGCGACATAGAGCGCCGGCAGGAACAGCAGCGTCAGCACCGTTCCGACGATGATCCCGCCCATCATGGCGTAGGCCATCGGGCCCCAGAACACCTCGCGCGCGATCGGGATCAGCGCCAGGCTCGCGGCCGCCGCCGTCAGCATGATCGGGCGCATGCGGTGCTCCGTCGCCTCGACCACGGCCGACCAGCCATCCCTGCCCTCCTCGCGCAGATGCTCGATCTGGATGACGAGGATGACGGAGTTGCGGATCAGGATGCCGATCAGCGCCAGCACGCCGAGGATGGCGACAAAGCCGAGCGGCGCGCCGCTGGGCACGAGCGCGGCAACCACGCCGATCAATCCCAGAGGCGCGACGATGACGACGAGGAACAGCCGCTGGAAGCTCTGGAGCTGGATCATCAGGATCGTCGCCATCGCAAACAGCATCAGCGGGACGATCGCGACGATCGGGCCCTGGCCCTTGGCGCTCTCCTCGACCGCGCCGCCGGTGACGATCTTGTAGCCGGCGGGCAAGGTCTCGCTGATCCGGGTCAGGGCCGGGGCGAGCTGCTGGACGACGGTCGCCGGCTGCAACGCCGTCGTGACGCTCGCCTTCACCGTGACGGTCGGCAGGCGGCCGCGCCGCCAGACGACCGGCTGCTCGGATTCGTAGCGGAAATTGGCAACCGCAGCGAGCGGCACGGTTTTTCCGGCGCTGGTCTGGATCTGCAGGTTCTGCAGCGTGTCGATCGAGGAGCGCTCGTTGTCGAGCGCCCGGCCGACGACATTGATCAGATAGATGCTGTCGCGCACCTGCGTCACCGTCGCGCCGCCGACGATGCTGTTCAGCGCCGTCGCGATCGTCTCGGAGGTGATGCCGAGCTGGGCCGCCTTGTCCTGCAGCACATCGACCTTCACGACGCGGCCGGGCTCGTTCCAGTCATAGACGATGTCGCCGAGATTGGGGTTCTGCCCGAGCGTGCTCGCGACGTTCTGCGCCAGCGTCCTGACCGTCTGGATGTCGGGTCCGCTGACGCGATACTGCACCGGACGGCCCACGGGCGGGCCGATGTCGAGCAGATGCACGAAGGCGTCGGTGCCGACGAATTCGCGCGCGATGATGTCGTCGAGCTTGGTGCGCAGCCGCTCCCGCGCCGCCAGATCATGGGTCACGATGACGATCTGGCCGAAATTCGGGCTGGCAGGCTGCACATCATAGGACAGCACGAAGCGCATTGCGCCCTGGCCGACATAGGACGACCAGCGCTCGATATCCGGCTCGCCGACGAGCGCGATCTTCTCGAAGCGGTCCATCTGGGCGCGGGTCTCGGTGATCGAGGCATTCTGCGCCACCGTCCAGTCGACGATCAGCTCGCGCCGGTCCGATGAGGGGAAGAACTGCTGCTGGACGAACCGCATGGCACCGACCGAGAGGGCGAACATCAGCACGGTCGCGGCGATGGTCAGCCATTTCCGGCGCACGCAGAGGCGCAGCAGCGCGTTGAAGGCGCGGGTGAAGCGGCCGGGCCCATCATGATGCTGCTTCATCGTCTTGGGCAGCAGGGTGACGCCGAGCAGTGGCGCGAAGAGCACCGCGACCACCCAGGAGACCAGCAGCGAGACCGCGATCACGACGAAGAGCGTGAAGGTGAATTCGCCGGCCGCGCTGCCGTTGAGGCCGACGGGGATGAAGCTCGCCACCGTCACCAGCGTGCCCGTCAGCATCGGGAAGGCGGTCGAGGTATAGACGTAGGTCGCAGCCTTGGTGAGCGTGTCGCCGACCTCGAGCCGCGCCACCATCATCTCGACCGCGATCATCGCGTCGTCGACCAGCAGGCCGAGCGCGATGATCAGCGCGCCGAGCGAGATGCGCTGCAGCGAGATGCCGAAGATCTCCATGAAGACGAAGGTGATGGCGAGCACGAGCGGGATCGTCAGCGCCACGACGAGCCCGGCCCGCATGCCCAGGCTGACGAAGCTGACGATCAGCACGATCGCAACCGCCTCGAACAGCGCCTTGGTGAAGCCGCCGACGGCTTCCTCGACGATGGCAGGCTGGTCGGAGACCAGATGCACGCCGATGCCGATCGGCAATTCGTTCTCGATCTTCGTCATCTCGGCCTTCAGCGCCTCGCCGAAATGCAGGAGATTGGCGTTCGGCTTCATGCCGATGGCCAGCCCGATCGCCGGCTTGCCGTCGACGCGGAAGAGCGAAGTCGGCGGGTCGACATAGCCGCGGCTGATGGTGGCGACGTCGCCCAGGCGAAAGAAACGGTCGTTGATCCGCAGGTTGATCGCCCGCAGGCTGTCCTCGGAGGTGAATTGCCCGCCGACGCGCACACTGATGCGCTCGCCCTTTGCCTCGATCGTGCCCGACGGCGCGATCGCGTTCTGCGCCCGGATGGTGTCGACCACGAGCTGCTGGGTCAGGCCCAGCGCCGCGATCTGGCGCGTCGAGAATTCGAGATAGATCACCTCGTCCTGCGCGCCGACAAGATCGACCTTGCCGACATTGGGCACGGTCAGAACCTTGGCGCGGACATCCTCGACATAGTCGCGCAATTGCCGCTGGCTGAAGCCGTCTGCGGTGAAGGCGTAGATGTTGCCGTAGACGTCGCCGAAATTGTCGTTGAAGCTCGGACCGACGACCCCATCGGGGAACTGGCTCTTGATGTCCCCGATCATGTTGCGGATCTTGACCCAGATCGCGGGGATGTCCTTGGCCTTGGTCGTGTCCTTGAGGTTGACGAAGATCGTCGTCTGCCCGGGCATGTTGAGGCTCTTGGCGTAGTCGAAGGAGTCGAGCTCCTCGAGCTTCTTCTCGATGCGGTCGGTGACCTGGCCGATCACGTCCTCCACGGTCGCGCCGGGCCAGCGCGCCTGGATGATCATCGTCTTGATGGTGAAATCGGGATCTTCCGCCCGGCCGAGGTTGAAATAGGAGAACAGCCCGGCGAGCGAGGCCACGATCATGAAATACCAGACGAGCGAGCGGTGCTGCAGCGCCCAATCGGAGAGGTTGAAGCGCTTCACCGGGCGGCTCCTTCATCGAACTTGACGCTCTGTCCTTCGGACAGGCTGTTGACGCCGGCGACGACGATGCGCGCGCCAGCCGCCAACTGCCCGACGATCCGGGCCTTGCCATTGATCCGTTCCGCCACCTCGACGGCGAAGGAGCGGACCGTTCCGGTACCCGGGTCGAGCAGCCAGACGAACGTCTTGCCGTCCCGCTCGAGAAGCGCGGCGGCCGGGATGTCGAACACCGCCTGCGCCGCTGCGGGCATCGTCGGCAGCACGGTGACGGTGGCGCCCAGCCGGAAGGCATCGACGCTCTGGTCGAGCGTGATCTTGACCCGGCGCGTGCGCGTCGCGGCATCGGCCTGCGGGCCGATCTCGCGCAGCTTGCCGGTCGCGGTGACGGACGGATCCGCCTGCAGACGGATCGCGAAGGGCTCGCCCTGGCGCAGGGAGCGCGCCGTGGCATCGGGAATATCGACGACGGCCTCCCGGATGTCGGTACGCGCGATCGTCATGACCTTCTGGCCGGCCGTGACCATCTGGCCGACCTCGGCGTTGACGCTGGTGACCACGCCGGCCTCGTCCGCCGTCAGGGCCGCATAGCCGCGCTGCTCGCGCGCCTTGTCGAGGCTGGCCTGAGCCTGCTTCACGCCGGCGCTTGCAGCCTCCAGGGACTGTTTGGCCGTATCGAGATCGGCCTGGTTCGCGATCTGCTTGGCAAACAGGGTGCTGATCCTGGCCTCGGCGGCAGAGGCGTTCGCGAGCTGCGCCTGCGCCTTGGCGAGATCAGCCTCGCTGCCGCGCACGGTAAGATCCAGCAACTGGGGATCGATCTGCGCCAGCGCCTGCCCCGGGGCGACGACGTCGCCGATATCGACCTGGCGCGAGATCAGGCGGCCGAGCACGCGAAAGCCGCGATCGGTCTGGAAACGCGGCTGGATCGTGCCCGCAAAGCCGACATCCTGGTCTTCCTGCGGCTTGACCACGACGGAGAGAACGGGGCGCGGCACCGTCTTCGTCTTGGTGGCGTCGCCCTCGGCATTGCAGCCGGCCAGCGCGCAGACGACGGCCGCGGTGGAGAGGAGAACGAGCGCGCGCCTCATTTCTTGGTCTCCTCGCGGGGCTGCGCATCCGGCAGCAGCGGCTTCACGATCTGGCCCGGCCTGAGCAATTGCGTGCCGGCCGTCACGACAATGTCGCCGGCCTCCAGCCCATCGCGGACCAGCAGCTCGCCCGTCCGGTAGCTGTCGACCGTGATCGGCCTGATCGCGGCGGCATGGCTGCGCGGGTCGACCGTCCAGACGGCGGGCTTGCCGTTCTCGGTGAAGAAGGCGCTCGCCGGCAGCGCGAAGACATTGTCGGGCTTGAACCGGCCGATTCCGGTGACGGCCGCGCCCAGGGTCATGGCGGGAGGTGGCGCGTCGATCGAAATCTTGACGCGAACGGTTCCCGTCGCGGGATCGATGGCGGGGGCGACCTCACGGACCTTGCCGGTCGCGCGCACGGCCGGGTTGGAGACGAGCGCGAGCTCGATGGTGTCGTCGGCCGGGCGCTGGGCCAGGAGCCCCTCATAGACATCGAAGACCGCATCGCGCTCGCCATCGCGGGCGATGGTGAAAACCGCCTGCGCCGCCTCGACCACCTGCCCGGCCTCGGCGTTGCGCGCGACCACGACGCCCGAGGCGTCCGCGGTCAAGGACGTATAGACGAGCTGCTCCCTGGCCGTTCCCAGATTGGAGCGGGCCGCGTCGAGCGTCGCGCGGGCGGCCTGCATCGCCTGCTGGGCATTGTCGTAATTGGTCTGCGTGGTGAAACCGTTGGCGAGCAGGGATTTCTGACGCTCGAAGGCGGCCGTCGTCTGGCGCAGGGTCGCCTCGGCCGACTGGACGCCGGCCGTCATGGAGGCGAGGTCAGCCGTCTGCTCCTGCGATTCCAGCCGCGCAAGAACCTGCCCCGCCTCGACATGATCGCCGATCTCGACGAAGCGTTCGGCGATGCGGCCGGTGAAGCGGAAGGCGAGATCGCTCTGGACGCGCGCCTTCACCTCGCCCGTCAGTGCGACCGACAGGGCGTGCTGCGACGCGGATACGCGCTCGGCCTTGACGGACATCGGCGCCCGCGCAGAGGGGTTTTTCTCCTCGCCGCAGGCAGCGAGGACCATGGCAAGACCAACCAGAAGGCCGGCGGTGGATCGTCCAGGGAAGCGAAGCGGCCATCGCATCGGCATCGGTCACCCATGTCAAAATTGAACTGAACCGTTCAGTTTTGACATTTGCTTGAGTGGGCGGCATATGTCAATCATGAACTGAACGGTTCAGTTTAGAGAAAAATCAATGACCACACGCGCCCCGCCGCGAGGCGGTGGAACTCGAGATCCTCGGAGCGCCGGCCTCGCGCCGACCCAGCGCGATCGCAAGGTCGGCTCGATCCTGGCGGCCGCCCGCGCGCTCTTTCTCGACCACGGCTTTGACACGGTCAGCATGGACATGGTCGCTCGGCAGGCGCCGGTGTCGAAAGCGACACTCTATGCGCATTTCGCCAGCAAGGAAGAGCTGTTCACCGCCGTGGTCGTCGACGAGGCCGAGCGGATGACGGATGAGATCGGGCGGATCGTAACCGGCAGAAGCGATATTGCCGCTGTGCTCAAGCGCGTCGCCGAGAAGTTCGTCGACATCTTCCTATCGGAGCAGGCCATGTTCCTGCAGCGTGCCGTCATCGGCGTGGTGCCGCGATTTCCGTCGATCGGCGCCGCCATCTTCGAGAGCGGCCCCAAAGCGCTGACGGAGCACCTGGCGGCCTTCCTCGGCGAGGCCCATCGGGCAAGCAAGCTGCATGTTCCGAACCCGACGCTGGCGGCGAAGCAGTTCCTGAGCCTCGTCAGAGGCGATCTCGACATCACGCGCCTGCTGCTGCCTGCGGCGGTGCCGAGCCGGGCCGAGCTCGAGACGCAGATCAAGGCCGGGATCGACCTGTTCCTTCACTTTTACGCACCGTTCGAGACGTAGCAGCTGCCCGGCGCGCAGGCGCCTCAACCCGGAACGACGGCCGTCGGAGGAAGCGCTTCGCAGCGGCTTGAAAACAGGCGTTCTCCGATAAAATCGACGAAGACGCGGACCTTCGGCGAGAGATTGCGGCTGGAGGGCCAGATCAGGCTGAAATGGCCGGGAGCGTCGATGTGTTCGTCGAGCAGGGTGTGCAGCTCGCCCTTCGCCAGCGGATCACGCGCCAGGAAATCCGGTATGCAGCCGATACCGAGGCCAGCGATGGTTGAGCCGCGCAGCGCCTCCATGTTGTTGCAGGTCAAGACCGTGCGTGTGCGCAGCTCCGGTTCTCCAGCCGGCAGTGTGAGTGGCCATGCTTGAATCTTGCCGCTGTTGGGAAAACGGAAGCGGACACCGAGATGCCCGTCGAGGTCGCGCGGGCACTCTGGCTTACCGTGGCGCTCCAGATAGGATGGTGCGGCACAGAGCAGCAGCTGGAATGGGCGCAGCCGCCGCGCCATCAGGCGCGAATCCGGGAGATCTCCGCTGCGAATCGCGACATCGACGCCCTCGTCGATCAGATCGACGAGGCGGTCGTTGAAATCGAGATCGACCTCGATCTCGGGATAGCGCGCCATGAACTCCGGCAGAACCGGCAAGAGCAGATGATAGCTCACGATCGGCGCGCTGATCCGCAGGCGTCCACGCGGCACATCCATCGTGTGAGCGAGCATCGCGCGGGCATCGTCGAGATCGTCGAGAATGCGCCGGCAGCGCTCGTGAAAAGCGCGCCCCTCCTCGGTCAGGCGCAGGCTGCGCGTAGAACGCTGGAACAGGCGGATGCCGAGCTGCTGTTCGAGTTTGGTCACGGCCTTGCCGACCGCGGAGGCGGAAAGCCCGAGCACGCGCCCGGCCACGACAAAACTGCCGAAATCGGCGGTCCGGACGAAGGCCGTCAGGCCGGTCAGCGAATCCATCCTTACCCCCTCGATACGTGGTTATTCGAGCGAATTCTTCCGATATGATCGGAATATGAAGCCACTTGGCTCCAATTAGATCGATAATATCCTGTTTCGACCGCAAGGCGAGCGCCAGCTGGGGTCGCTGCGCCGTTGTCGAACAAGGCATCCAATCCATGACGCAAACCATCACGCGGCCGAGCACGGCCCGACAGGCGCTCGTGCTCCTTTCCGTCTGCCTTGCCGCCGCCGCGATGCCACTCACCTTCACGGGGCCGGCTGTGGCGCTTCCTGCCATCGGCAAAACGCTGGGCGGCAGCCCGATCGCACTCAACTGGGTCACCAACGCCTTCATGCTGACCTTCGGATCGAGCCTGATGGCAGCGGGCGGGCTCGCGGATGCCTATGGCCGCAAGCGCCTCTTCCTCATCGGCGTTGGCGCATTCGGGATGATCTCCGCGGCACTCGCCGTTGCACCCGACATCCTCTGGTTCGATCTGGGGCGGGCGGCCCAGGGCATCGCCGCGGCGGCCGCCTTTTCCGGCGGCATGGCGGCACTCGCGCAGGAATTCGAGGGGCGCGCGCGCATCCGTGCCTTCAGCATCGTCGGCACGAGCTTTGGTGTCGGCCTTGCCTTCGGACCGATCGCGTCGGGATTAATGATCGATGCCTTCGGCTGGCGCAGCATCTTTGGGCTCGTGGTCGTTCTGGCCGCGCTCGCCCTGGCGCTCGGGGCACGCTTCCTGCGCGAAACGCGCGACCCGGACGCCACCGGACTCGACTGGCCGGGCGCCCTCTCCTTCACCCTGGCCCTGGCGCTCTTTACCTATGGCGTCCTGCTGGCGCCGGAGCGCGGCTGGGCCGAGCCGACCGTGATGACCCTGTTGGCGGGCTCCGCCGCGCTCTTCATCGCCTTCGGCGTGATCGAACGGCGCGTCGCTCGGCCGATGCTCGACCTCACCTTGTTCCGCTACCCCCGCTTCGTCGGGGTGCAACTGCTCGCGGCGGCGCCGGCCTATGCCTTCGTCGTGCTGCTGATCCTGCTGCCGGTGCGTTTTATCGGCATCGAGGGCCTGAGCGAGATCGCTGCCGGCCGGCTGATGATCGCACTCTCCGCACCTTTGCTGGCTCTCCCTTTCGCGGCTGGCCTGCTGACGCGCTGGTTCGCACCGGCGGCGATCTGCGGCGTCGGCTTGTTGATCTGCGCTGTCGGCTTGTTCTGGCTGAGCCGCATGCCGCTCGGAAGCGAGACAATGGGTGTCGCCATGCCAATGGCCCTGATCGGCATCGGCATCAGCCTCCCCTGGGGGCTGATGGACGGGCTTGCCGTCAGCGTCGTGCCCAAGGAGCGCGCCGGCATGGCAACCGGCATTTTCAGCACCACCCGTGTGGCCGGCGAAGGTGTGGCGCTCGCCGTGGTCAGCGCCGTGTTATCCGCCTTGACAGCGGGGCATCTGGCGGCTGGTGCGGCGGCGGCCCATGCCGGCCCGGCGGCCCAGCTGCTCGTCACCGGCGATATCGTGGCCGCGGCCGCCCTGCCGCTGATGAGCCGCGCGGCGCTCATGCAAAGCTATGGCGACGCCTTCGCGACATTGCTCCTGATGCTCTGCGCCATCACGATCCTCACCGCGATCGTCGTCTTCGCTTTCCTCGGCCGGAGGGCGGAAACGGGAACCGAGCCAGTGGTGGAGAGGGAAGAGCGCCTCTGCACATCGCAAGCCTGACCCGGCTCGCCACCCGCGGCACGCCCAGGACGACAAGGGCGCCGCAAGCCGCGAGTGGCTTGCGGCGCCCTGATCAGCAAGTTCTCGCTCTTGATTCAGCGGTCGCTAGAAATATTGAACAATCGTCGACCTCTCCATAGGTCGATATACTTATTTTGCTGAAGGTATTGATTGCCAGCCTGAATTGAACCCGAATGCTGGCCAGCACGATTGATCCGGCCGCCGGGGCTGAGGGCGACGCGGACCAGACCCATCTGCCCTTCGAAGATCGGGCGCGGTCGCACTGTTCCAGCCTGTCCTGAGAGCGCATCATGACATCGAGAAACGAGAATTTCGCGGCCCTGGTCGGCAATACGCCGCTCCTCGAACTGGGCCGCTTCGCAGAAGAGCTGAAGCTCGGCGCCCGTATCCTGGCCAAGATCGAGTATCTGAACCCCGCCGGCAGCATCAAGGACCGGACGGCCTGGGGCCTCATCCGCGAGGCCGAGGAGAGCGGCCGGTTGAAGCCCGGCCAGCAGATCGTCGACCTGACCAGCGGCAATACCGGGATCGGGCTCGCGGCGCTGGCCGCGGCACGCGGCTATCCTTCGAAATTCTACCTGCGCAACACGATCAGCGAGGACAAGCTCAAGCTGCTCGCTCATTACGGCGCCGAGATCGTCCTGATCGACAACAGCGTCTTCCTCGAACCCGGCGCCATCCACGCGATCATCGATCGGGTGCGCCGCGAGAATCCGGACGCCTATTACACCAATCAGCGCGCCAATCCGGCCAATCCGCGCGTCCATTTCGAGACGACGGGCCCCGAGATCTGGCGGGATACAGCCGGGGAAGTCGATATCTTCGTGGCGGCCGTCGGCACCGGCGGCACGATCTCCGGCACGGGGCGCTTCCTGAAGCAACAGAACCCGGAGGTGCAGGTCGTCGTCGTCGAGCCCGGCCCCGCCTCGGTGCCCTCGCTGGACGCTCCCTATCCGGACAGCATCGAGGGCGTCCACAAGGTGACGGAGGTCGAGCCCGGCTACCTACCAGAGAATTTCGACGCTTCCGTCGTCGACGAGGTGATCGTCACCGAGACGGCGCAGGCGCGGGACTTCGCGCGGATCCTGGCGCAGCGCGAAGGCATCCTGGCCGGGACGTCGTCGGGCGCGGTGCTGTTCGCCGCCACGACGCTCGCAAGGCGGCCCGAAAATGCCGGCAAGACGATCGTCGCCATCGTCGCCGATAGCGGCGAGCGCTATCTCAGCCCGCCGAAGCTCGGGCCCGCCCTTTCGAGCGAGGTGGGGGCGCCCGCTCTGGAAGCCGCCACGGCCTGACACCCGCTCGATGCGGCGACGATGTCGATCGCCTCGCCGCTTCGCCGGATACAAAACAAATCATCGCTTCCTGTCACGCAAAACGCATATTCTGTTTCATTGCCAATAATAATAACCCGAGCAATAATCTTGAACGCGACGGCGCTTTCAGCGTCTTCGCCGCGGGATTTGCTGGAGCAGCTTGCGCCGCGTCAACAACGCTAAAAGCACCACGATGTCTCGTGGGCTCCTTTTGTTTTGGAGACGCGAATGTCCATGACGTTCAGCACTGCAGAATCGGCGGCAAGCCTGCTCTTCCACCGGCGGCTCTGACCTTCGGTACCCGAAGCCGGGCCGCCTTTGCGCGCCCGCCTCGATCCCATTCACAACCCGGGCAACGCGATCTCGTGCCAGCCGCCATGGCGGCTGCACGACCGGAAAAGCGCGCCTGCCCCGATTCCCTCATCAAGCCAGATCGGGACGCCGCCATGTCCACTCTCACGGAATATCTCGCCCAGAAGCGCGACGCCCTGCTGCGCCGCAAGGCCCATGCCCGCTCGGGGGACGCCCGCCCCCTGCGACTTCAGGCGCAAGCCCATGCCGAGGGGCGCAGCGGCGTCCGGCGCATCCGCATCCGCGATTTCCAGGTGATCAGCGACAGTCCGCCGGATTTCGCCGGTTACGATCTCGGGCCGAGCTCGCCCGAACTGCTGCTCGGCGCGCTGTCGAGCTGCCTGACTCATACCTACCTGATCCAGGCCGCCGACCAGCAGATCGCTCTGGAGGATGTCTGGGTCGAGGTTCACGGCCAGCTCGACCCGCGCGCCGGAACGCCCGGCCACGAGACCACACCGATCTATCCGCACGAGCTGTCCTACACCGTCAGGCTCACGACGGACGTGACCGAACTCGACGCCCTGAATGCGGCCGTCGAGCGCTTCTGCCCGATCCTGAACCTGCTCCGGCAGGGCGTGACGGTGCGCGGCACCGTCGAGCGCGTCCCGGCCAGCCGCGCGGCAGCCTGACCCCTCCCCGAACGACCATGCAGCCGCGTGCAGAGCGGCAAGGAGCGACCATGACCCAGCAGACGACCTTCCTCTCCCGCCGCACCTTGTTGCGCGGAGCCGCGGCGCTCGCCGCCGCGCCGCTGGCCGGCCTTGCCGGGCACCATGCCTTCGCCCAGGCCACGCCGCTGAAGCAGCGCCAGACGATCAAGCTCGCCTGGGGGCAGACGGCGGTGTGCCAGTCGCCGATCTCGGTCGCGCTGAAGCAGGGCCTGTTCGAGAAGTACAATCTCGCGGTGGAGCCGGTGAATTTCAGCGGCCCGACCGACGCCCTGCTGCAGGCAATCGCGACCGGCCATGCCGATGGCGGCATCGGCATGGCGCTGCGCTGGCTGAAGCCGCTGGAGCAGGGCTTCGATGTCGGCCTCACCGTCGGCACCCATGGCGGCTGCATGCGGCTGCTGGTGCCTGAGGCCGCCAATATCCGCAGCCTGAAGGACCTCAAGGGCAAGTCGGTCGCGGTCACCGATCCGGCGAGCCCGGTGCGGAATTTCTTCGCCATCCGTCTCGCGGAGGTCGGGCTCGACCCCGAAAAGGATGTGAGCTGGGTGCAGTATCCGCAGGACCTGTTCGGCGAAGCTCTGAAGAAGGGCGAGGTCCAGGCGCTCGCGGGCGACGATCCGCATCTCTACCTGATCCGCGAGCGCGACAAGCTCGTCGAGCTCGCCACCAATCTCGAAGGCCAGTACGCGAAATCGACCTGCTGCGTGCTCGGCCTGCGCGGCGCCCTGATCCGCGACCAGCCCGAGGTGGCCGGCGCGATCTCGCGCGCCATCGTCGAAGCGCAGGCCTGGACGGCGGCCAATCCCGACAAGACGGCCGAGATCTTCGCGCCCTTCGTTCCGGCCAAGGTCACGCCCGAGACCGTGGCCGCGATCCTGCGCAGCCACACCCATGACCATCATTCCACCGGCGCGGCGCTGCGCGAGGATGTCGCGCTGTTCACCGAGCAGCTCAAGCTCGTCAACGTGATCCGCAAGAACACCGACGCCAAGGCCTTCGCGCAAAAGATCGTGCCCCATGTCCCCGTTTGAACAGACCGGCTCCGCATCGGCCTTCGACCAGCCGCGCCTGCAGGTCGACGGCTCGGTCCTGGCACGCGGCGCATTCGCCACGGCGGCCTGGACCGCAGTGGCGGCCTCCGTCACGCTGCTCGCCAACAAGAAGGTCGGCTTTGCCGACCCGCTCTATGTCGGCGAGACCAATGCCGGTTTCATCGGCTGGGCCGTGCTGCTGGCGCTGGCGACCGCCGTTGGGGCGCTCTGGCCGCCGCTCGGCCGGCGCCTCGGCCGCGCCGCGCCTTGGCTCGTCGTGCTCGCGCTCTTCGTCGGTGTCTGGGACCTACTGACGGCCAAGCTCGGCCTGCTGCCGGTGCCCTTCTTCGCCCCGCCCTCCGCGCTGGTCGAGGTCTATGCGGAGGACTGGCCTCGGCTCGGCGAGAGCGTGCTGCATTCGCTGCGCCTGCTGGCGCTGGGCTTCCTGTTCGGCACGATCTCCGGCTTCGTCACCGGCGTCGCGATCGGCTGGTCGCGCGGGCTCGGCTACTGGGTGCATCCGGTGCTGCGCTTCCTCGGGCCGATCCCTTCGACCGCGCTCCTGCCGATGGCGTTCTTCTTCTTCCCGTCGAGCTTCTCGGCGGCGATCTTCCTGATCGCGCTCGCCACCTGGTTCCCTGTTACGGTGCTGACCTGGTCCGGCGTCGCCAGCGTCGACAAGGCCTATTACGACGTCGCCCGGACTCTCGGCGCCGGCCGCGCCTTCCTGATCTTCAAGGTCGCGATTCCCGCCGCCCTGCCGCATGTCTTCGTCGGCCTGTTCATGGGGCTCGGCGCCTCGTTCTCGGTGCTCGTCGCGGCCGAGATGATGGGGGTCAAATCCGGCCTCGGCTACTATCTGCAATGGGCGCAGGGCTGGGCGGCCTATTCCAACATGTACGGCGCGCTGATCGTGATGGCGCTGATCTTCTCAGGGCTGATCACGCTGCTCTTCTCGGCACGCGACCGGTTGCTCGGCTGGCAGAAGGATGTGGTGAAATGGTAGCCGCACAGCTCGCTGTCTCGCCCTCGACCGGCATTCCCGCGTCCAACGGCGCCGAACTCTCGATCGCCGGCGTCTCGCATGAATTCGATCTCGAAGGCCGCCCGCTGCCGGTGCTCGACGATATCGATCTCGAGATCCGGGCCGGCGAATTCGTCGCCCTGCTCGGGCCGAGCGGCTGCGGCAAGTCGACCTTGCTGAGGCTGGTCGCCGGGCTCGAACAGCCCTCGCGGGGCCGGATCGCGGCGGCAGGGGAGGAGATCACCACGCCCGATCCCTCCCGCGTCGTCGTCTTCCAGGACCCGACGCTCTATCCCTGGCGCACGGTCTGGAAGAACGTCGCGCTCGGGCTGGAGGCGCGCGGCCTGCTCGCCAGCCAGAAGGGCCGCGTCGACGACGCCCTGAAGACGGTCGGCCTCGCCGGTTTCGAACGCGCCTTCCCGCGCCAGCTGTCCGGCGGCATGGCCCAGCGCGCCGCGCTGGCCCGTGCCCTCGTCAACGATCCCAGCGTGCTCATCCTCGACGAGCCGCTCGGCAAGCTCGACTCGCTGACGCGGATTGCCATGCAGACCGAGATCGCCGAGCTCTGGCGCCAGCGCGGTTTCACCACCCTGCTCGTCACCCATGATGTCGAGGAGGCGCTGTTCCTGGCCCAGCGCGTCATCGTGCTGAGCGAGCGCCCGGCCCGGATCAAGGCCGAGATCGTCAACGACCTGCCCTATCCGCGCCATCGCGGCGATCCACGCCTGGCGGAATTGCGTGGGCAGGCGCTCGCCCATCTCGGGCTCGACGCGAGCTGGTAAGCCCGCATCTCCCCTTCCCCATCGCAGGATCCTATCGATGTTTCGACGTCTCGGGCTGACGCTCGCCTTTGCCCTGGCCACATCGCAGGCCTTTGCCCATGCCCATCTCAAGACCGCATCGCCCGCCGAGGGCGCAACCGTCGCCGCGCCGAAGGAGATCACTCTCGGCTTCACCGAGGAGCTTGAGGTCAAGCTGAGCAGCATCACCGTCAAGGATGCGCGTGGCGGGGTCGTCAGCGCGGCACCGGCGGAGGCCGTGCCGGGCGACCGCAAGGCGCTGAAGGTCCGGCTCAAGCCGGTCTCGCCCGGAGCCTACAGCGTCGAATGGGCTGCGACCTCGGTCGACACCCACCGCGTCACCGGGCAGTATCGGTTCACCGTCAGGCCTTGATGTGGACGCTCTGATCGGGGCGGCACTGCCGGCGGCCCGCTGGCTCCACCTCGCCGCCCTGCTGTCCGGCCTCGGCATCGAGGCCTTTCGCCTGCTGTCGCAAGGCCCGCTCGCCACCACGCCGGGCGGCCGGCAACTGCTGCATCGACTGTCCTCCTGCAGCCGGCTCTCGCTCATCCTGGCGCTCGCGGGCGGGGCGGTCTGGTTCTGGCTGCAAGGCAGCGCCATGCTGGGCCGCCCCCTCGACAACCTCGCGAGCGTTGCCGCCATCGCGGAGACACGCTTCGGCGAAGTGCTGCTGGCGCGCGCCGGCCTGCTCGTCCTTGCAGGCTTGCTCCTGCGTGGCGAAGGCGTTGCCCGAACGGGTGCGCTGCTTCTCATGACCATCGCGGCCCTGCTGCAGGGCCTGCTCGGGCATGGTGCCGCCACCGGCTTCTGGACAACAGCGGCTCTGGGGCTTCACGTCCTGGCAGCCGGCCTGTGGCTCGGCGCATTGCCTCCCCTTCTGGCGGTATGCTGGCTCCTGCCGGCCCAGGCGCCCCTGCTCGCCCGCCGTTTCACGCCGCTCGGCCTGGCCTGCGTCGCCGTTCTCGCAGCCACATCCGTCCTTCAGCTGCAGGAGCTGGTCGGCACCTTGCCGGGGCTCATGGGCACCGCATACGGCCAGCTTGCGATCGTCAAGATCGCCCTGTTCGGCGGCCTCCTGCTGCTGGCTGCTGCCAACCGCTTTCGCTTCGTACCCGCGGCGGCAACCTCAGGCTCGACGCGTGCCCTCACCCTGTCGATCGCCACCGAAACCGGATTCGGGCTGGCCATCGTGGCCGTTGCGGCGGCACTGGCCAACGAGCCACCTGCGATCCACGAACAGCCGACCTGGCCTTTCGCCCTCAGGCCGGTGCCCGCCTTCTGGGACGATGCCTATCTGCGCGATGGGCTTTTCCGCCTGCTGACTCCTGTGGCGATTGCCCTTGCGCTTTTCTCCACCGCCCTATCGCTTCGCGAACTGCGCTGGCCAGCCCTTCTCGCCGGGGCCATCGCGTTGGCCTTCGTCCAGATTCCGCCATGGCGCCCCTATGTCGTCGCCGCGGTTCCAACGAGCTTCCAACTGTCTCCGACCGGCTATGCAGCGCGCTCCATCGCGACGGGCCGGGACCTGTTCCAGCGCGATTGCGCGAGCTGCCATGGCGCGGATACGCGCGGGCGCGGCCCCGTCGCGGTCACGCAATCCGTCTGGCCGCCAGACCTCTCCGCGCCGCTGATCGCCGGGCGCCCCGGCGGCGAGCTGTTCTGGTCGATCCGTCATGGCAGCGGCCCGATGCCGCCGAGCGCGCAACTGGGCGATGCCGCGATCTGGTCGCTGATCGACTTCATCCGCCTGCGCGCCGGAGCCCGCATCTTCTCGCCCCCGGAGATGCGCTGGTCCGGAGCGGTGCGCATGCCGGGCTTCGTCGCCCGCTGCGCTGACGGCACCCTCGTCACGCCCGGCAGCGGAGCGCCATTGCGTGTATGGATCGAACGCGACGCGCGTGGGGCCGGCGCGCGGGTGCAGGTCGACGCCGCGGCCGAGTCCTGCCCCGTCGAGGATCCCGAGCCATTGGCGGCAGCCCTTGCCGAAGTCACCGCCAGCACGACGGCGCCGGCGCTGGTTCTCGTCGATGCGAATGGTTGGCTACGGCGCGCGTTCAAGGCGGACGACAGCGCCGCGTTGGATATGGTCGCGTCCGAGTTCGCCGAGATTCGTCGACGCCCGCTGGATGGAGCCAGTCTCCATCACTGATGGCCGCTCCTGGCGCCGAGTGCCAAGGCCATCTCCGGGGACAATCGACACAGATCGTTCTCTTGCCGATCCGCGCAACGGGCTCGCCGCAAAATCGGATCACCCGGCGACACAAAAACAATCTTGACTGTTTGTAAATTGTGTCTCAGCCTCGGATTTCCTTCCGATGGCTTGGATCGATGCCAGAGAGTTCGACGTGAGCGGCAACAGGCGATCACAGAAAGAACGCAGCGCCGAGACTTCAACGCGGTTGCTGACGGCGACGATCGACCTTCTTCACGATCGTGGCCTTGCCCGCACCTCGACACCGGAAATCGCACGTCGAGCGGGGGTTTCGCGCGGCGCGTTGACACATCACTTCCCCAGCCGCGAGGCGATCATCAGCGCCTCCGTCGCCGATCTGCTCAGCAGGACCGCGCGTGACCTGCATCGCTTCGCCGAAGAGTTCATCGCGCGCGGCGGCTCGAGCGACGAGATCGTCGACTACATCTGGCGGATGATGGACGACCGCCTTTTCTACGTCACGATGGAATTCCTGCCGGAGGCGCGCCACAACGACGATTTCCGGGCGCAGCTCATCCCGACCGTTCGCGAATTCCATGCCGGTCTGGACGCGATCTGGACGGCGCTCGCCGTCCGCGCCGGAACCGACCCCGACCATACGCGCACGGTGATGAACGCCACGATGTGCCTCGTGCGCGGCATGATCAGCCAGACGGTGCTGCGGCCGAACGATCCGACCTACTATGACGGCATGCTTCAGTTCTGGAAGGGCCAGGTACGCCAGCAATTTCCGATCAAGCCCGTCATGGCCGGGAAACACAGGGCGGCGTCTTGAACGCAGCGCTGACGATCGCGGGGCTGAAGCTCTCCTTCTACGGCGTACACGTGCTGCGCGGCGTTGATTTCGCCGTTCCCGAAGGGTCGTTCACCGGGCTCATCGGCCCGAACGGGGCAAGTGCCTGCCTTCCTCGCTGCTCGCGCCGCCGCCGGCGCGGCCTGATCCCGCTCCGTCGTCTCCAGCCTCTTCGCCCGAAGGAACCGCCCCGTGGCCGCAACCCTCTTCACCAATGCCCGCATCGTCGATGGCACGGCGCCCGAGCCGGCTGAGCCGGTCAGCGTCCTCGTCGAGGGCGGAACGATCCGCGAGGTCGGCAAGGCGGTGACATCCGCCAAGGCGAGGACCGTCGATCTCAAGGGCCGCACCCTGATGCCGGGGCTGATCGACGCCCATGTCCATGTCGTCGCCGGCGTCGCCGATCTCGGCGCCAATGCGCGCCTGCCGGACTCGCTCGTGACCGCGCGCTCTTTCGTGATCATGCGCGAGATGCTGCTGCGCGGCTTCACCACGGTGCGCGATGTCGGCGGCGCCGATTTCGGCCTGAAGCAGGCGACGGAAGAAGGACACTTCCCGACGCCGCGCCTCGTCATCTCCGGCAAGGCGCTGAGCCAGACCGGCGGCCATGCCGATTTCCGTGGCCGCTACGACGACCGCCCGAGCGTGATCGAGCGCCATCGCCTGGGCGCGCTCGGGCGCATCTGCGACGGCGTCCCCGATGTTCGCCGTGCGGCGCGCGAGGAGCTGAAGGGCGGCGCCGACTTCATCAAGATCATGGCCAATGGCGGCTGCGCCTCGCCCACCGACCCGATCCATTTCCTCGGCTATTCGGTCAGTGAGCTCGAAGCCATCGTCGAAGAAGCCCGGATGGCAGGAACCTATGTTTCCGCCCATGTCTATACCGACGAGGCGATCCGCCGCTGCGTCGAGGCCGGCGTGCATTCGCTGGAGCATTGCAACCTGATCCAGCCCGAGACGGCCAAGCTCGCGGCCACGAAGGGAGCCGTCGCGGTGCCGACGCTGGTGACCTATGACAAGCTGGTCTCGGACGGGCCGAAGCTCGGCTTCCCGCCGGATTCGGTCGCGAAGGTCGACGTCGTGCGCTCGGCCGGCATGGACTCGCTGCGCATCATGCAGAAGGCGGGGCTGCCCATGGCCTATGGCAGCGACCTGCTCGGCGAGATGCATCGCTACCAGTCGGAGGAGTTCGTCATTCGCGGCCGGGCCTTGCCGGCGCAGGAGGTGATCGCCTCCGCGACCTTCATCGCGGCCAGGCTTCTGAAGCTCGAAGGCAAGATCGGGACGGTGGCGCCCGGCGCCCATGCCGACCTCGTCGTCGTCGATGGCGATCCGCTGCAGGATCTGTCGCTCCTCACGCGGCAGGGGCGACACATGCCGCTGATCATGAAGGGCGGCGATTTCATCAAGCGGACGAGCCTGAACTGAGCGGGGTCGTGGCCGGCTTCTCCCGGGAGACCGGCCGTCGACACGCGCTTGAGGGCATGCGCACTATTTCAGAATACCGGCCGCATCGCTCGGCCGGCCGGCGTGACGGGAGGCGGATATGACGGCGCTGCATTTCAAGAACTTCGCCCTGCTCGAACCGGAATTCGGCGAGCTGCGGCGCGGCTACGAGCTCCTCGTCGAGGGCGACACGATCCGCGAACTGTCGGAAAAGCCGCTGAAGGCTGCGAAGGCCGACGTGATCGATTGCGGCGGGCGCACATTGATGCCCGGCCTCATCGACAGCCACGTCCATGTCTTTCTCTCCGAGATCTATATCCGCAGCATGGAAAGCATGCCGCTGACGCTGATGACGGCGCGTGCCGTCCGGCTGATGAAGGGCATGCTCGACCGCGGCTTTACCACCGTGCGCGACACCGGCGGCGCCGATTGGGGCATCAAGGAAGCGGTCGAGAAAGGCGATGTCGCCGGTCCGCGGCTCTTCATCGCCGGCGCGGCGATCGGCCCGACCGGCGGCCACAGCGACCCGCGCCGGCGCACCGATTTCGGCGGGCGCTGCCATTGCTGCAACGCCATGGCCTATACGATGAACGTGTCGGACGGCGTGTCGTCCGTGCGCAAATCGGCCCGCGAGCAGATGCGGCTCGGTGCCGACCACATCAAGATCATGATGTCGGGTGGTGTCGCCAGCCCCTATGACCCGCTGGATTCGATGCAGTTCAGCGTCGATGAGGTGAAGGCCGCGGTCGAGGAGGCGAAGGCCTTCGGCCGCTATGTCTGTGCCCATGCCTATACGCCGGAGGCGATCACCCGGGCGGCGGAATGCGGCGTGCGCGCGATCGAGCACGGCAATCTGATCGACGACGCTTCGGCCAAGCTGATGGCGCAGAACGGCATGTTCCTGACCGCCAACCTCGTCGCCTATTACGCGATGAAGGAGCGCGCCGCCGAATTCGGCATGACCGGCGACATGCTGGCCAAGAACGACCTCGTCATCGACGGAGGCCTGCGCTCGCTGGAGATCTGCAAGCGCGCCGGCGTGCCGGTCGCCTTCGGCTCGGACCTGCTCGGTCAGCTCCAGGTCGAACAGTCCCGCGAGTTCCTGCTGCGGCGGGAAGTGCTCTCGCCGATCGAGATCATCCGCTCGGCGACGACGGTCGGTGCCCAAATCCTGCGCATGGAGGGCAAGCTCGGCACGTTGAAGGCCGGCGCCTATGCCGATCTCATCCTTGTCGACGGCGATCCGCTCAAGGATCTCGGCCTGTTTCAGGAGCAGGGGAAGCATCTGGCCGCGATCATCAAGGGCGGAGTCTTCCACAAGAACACGCTGCACTGAACGACGCCTGCTTGCCTCCCTCTTGGTCACGACATGGATAAGAAACCGGCTTGACTGTTTGTAACTTGTTGCCCAGCTTCGCGGCCTTAGAGATGGATCAGGGGTACTGTCAGTGGTGAAGGCGATCGGGCGGCGCGACGGCGGCCGGCACTGCGGAACCGCCCGATGACGGGGAGCGGCTCGCTGAAATGGGGCCGCTATGCGCTCAACGGCGCGGCCGCGCTCGCGCTCGGCTTCATCCTGCTGCCGCTGATCTTCGTCACCTGGCTCGCCTTCTTCAGGCAGGAGATCCCCTCCTTTCCGCCGGAGGGCTATTCGCTGCAGTGGTTCACGGCAGCGGCGAACAACAAACCCTTCATCGACGGCTTCATCCTCAGCCTCCAGGTCGCGGTCGCTTCGACGCTGATCGGGCTCGCGCTCGGCGTGCCGGCGAGCCTCGCCCTCGTTCGCCATCGCATTCCGTTCGGGCCGGGCGTCTCGACCTTGTTGCTGCTGCCGCTGGTGATGCCGGGCATCGTGCTGGGCACCGCGACCTATGTCTTCCAGATCGAGGTCGAGATCGCGACTGAGATTCCGGTCATGGGCTCGCTCGGCGGCCTGATCGCGGCGCATACGCTCGTCGTCGTCCCCTGGGTGGTCCGGCTGGTGACGGCGAGCCTCGCAGGCTTCGATCGCTCGATCGAGGAGGCGGCGCAGAATCTGGGCGCGGGACCGTTCACGACCTTCTGGCGCGTGACGCTGCCGAGCATCCGGCCAGGCCTCGTCGCCGCCGCGCTGTTCGGCTTCGTCACCTCCTTCGGCAACCTCGAGATGAGCCTGTTCCTGGTCGGGCCGGGCCGCACGACGCTGCCGATCGCGATCCTGCAATATCTCGAATGGAAGATCGATCCGACCGTGGCGGCCGCCTCGCTGATCCAGATCGTCCTGATCGGCACGGCGATGCTCGTGACCGACCGCTATGTCAAACTGAGCCGGGTGGTGTGAACGGATGGCAGATCTTCTGTAATGGCACGCCTCTCGATCTCGCATCTCAAGAAGCGCTATGGCGAGCTGACGGTCGTCGACAATGTCGACATCGCGGTCGCCGACGGCGAATTCCTCGTCCTGCTCGGACCGTCCGGCTGCGGCAAGACCACGACCTTGCGCATGGTCGCGGGCTTCATCCCGCCGAGCGCCGGGCAGATCACCATCGGCGAGCGCGACGTCACGAATCTTCCGCCCTGGAAGCGGCATTGCGGCCTCGTCTTCCAGAGCTACGCGCTCTTTCCGCATATGAGCGTGGCGCAGAACGTCGCCTTCGGGCTGGAGATGCACAAGGTACCGGCTGCCGAACGCGGCCCGCGCGTCGCGGAGGCGTTGCGGCTGGTTCAGCTCGGCGGCTTCGACGAGCGCTATCCGCGCCAGCTGTCCGGCGGCCAGCAGCAGCGCGTGGCGCTGGCGCGCGCGCTCGCCATGGAGCCGCAGGTGCTGCTGCTCGACGAGCCGCTCTCCAATCTCGATGCGAAGCTGCGGCTGGAAGTGCGCGTCGAGATCCGCGAATTGCAGCGCAAGCTCGGCCTCACCACGATCATGGTGACGCATGACCAGGAGGAGGCGCTGACCATGGCCGATCGCCTCGTGGTGATGGACCGCGGCAAAGTCCGCCAGATCGGCACGCAGCGCGAGCTCTACGAGAAGCCGGCCGACCGCTTCGTCGCAGGCTTCATCGGCCGCAGCGCCTTTCTCGACGGCGAGGTGACGGCGCCTGGCCGCTTCCGCACGGCAGGCGGGCGCGAGATCGCCTGCGCCGCCGCGGGGGCAAGCGGCCCGGCCACGCTGGCGCTGCGGCCCGAGCGCATTGCGATCGGCAGCGGGGCGGACGGGTTGCCCAACCGCTTCGCGACGCAGATCGTGCATGCCTCCTATCTCGGCGCGCAGCTCGACGTGCAGGTCGCGCTCGACGGGCAGGAGCGCATGCTGCTGCAGATTCCGAACCGACCGGGCCTGTCCGAGCCGCGACCGGGCGACACGATCACGATAGGCTGGGCCGAAGATGCCGGGCTCGTTTATCCGCGCGAGGCATGAGCTTCGTTCGGGGTTCAAAAAGAAGGGGATAGGACCATGACCGCATTCGACAGGCGCGAACTTCTGAAGGGCGCGGGCGTTGTCGCGCTCGCCGCCGCGGCCGGCACGCCCGCTCTGGCGCAATCGGGCGGACGCGTCGTCGTCGGCACCTGGGGCGGCGACTATGCCCGGCTGCTGACCAAGAACATCGAGGACCCGATCCTCAAGGCCAAGGGCATCGAGGTGATCCAGGACCAGGCCGGCGACGCGCCGCGCCGGGCCAAGATGGTCGCGGAGAAGCGCCTGCCGCGCGGCACGGTCGACATCCAGGGCTTCTCGGCCGCGAACATGTTCGAGATGAGCGAGGCCGGGGTCACCGAGGCACTCGACTATTCCAAGCTGCCGAACGCGAAGAACCTGCTGCCCTCGATGAAATATCCCTACGGCATCGGGCAGATCTATTCCGGCAACGTCGTCATCTACAATCCCAAGCTGATTTCTCCGGCCCCGACCGGCTTCAAGGACTGGCTCGACCCGAAATGGGGTTCGAAGATCGGCTTCATCGACATCCAGTACCAGTCGATCTTCATCGCGGCCTCGCTGGCCGCGACCGGCGGCAAGGATATGAACGACCTCGACAAGGCCAAGGAGGTCCTGATGGCCGTGAAGAAGGCCGGCGGGCGCGTCTATCCGACCAACGAGGCCTTCGCCCAGGCGATGAAGAACGAGGAGGTCGGCATCAGCGCGATCTGGAAGGCGCGCGTGGTGCAGTGGCAGAATGCCGGCATCCCCTGCGAGGCGGTTTCGCCGGTCGAGGGTATCCCGATCTATGTCTCCGGCTTCGTCATCGCCAAGAACGCGCCGAACAAGGAGAACGCCTACGCTTATATGGATGCCATGCTCGCCAAGCCGCCGCAGGAGGCCTTTGCCGTCGACATGGGCTATAACGGCACGGTCTCCGGGCTTGCCGTCGATCCGGCCCTGCAGAAGCGCATCGGCTTTACGCCCGAGGAGGAGAAGCGCCTGCGGGACCTCGACTACGCCTTCCTCGCCAAGAACGATTCCGCGATGAAGGAGTGGTGGGACAAGGTCTTCAAGGCCTGACATGGCTTGTCCGCTCGATCATTGCGGCCGCCTGACTCGGGGGCGAAGCCGATGACTTCCGCCCCCGAAGCCGTCGCCGGCGCCCGCAAGAACCTCGCAGGCCTGCTCGTCCTGCCGGCGACGCTTTTCGTGGCCGTCGCGCTGATCGGCCCGCTCACGATCCTGTTCCGCTATTCGCTCAACAAATTCGTGCCCGGCCAGTTCATGGTCGATGCGCTGGTGATCGAGAACTACGTCAAGTTCTTCACCGACGCCTATTACCTCAACGTGCTGGCCCGCACCGTGCGCGTCGCGGTGATCTGCACGCTCGCCTGCCTGGTGATGGGATTTCCGCTGGCCTATGTGCTGGCCCGCACCCAGAGCCGTTTCAAGAACCTGATGGTCATCGCGGTGGTGCTGCCGCTTTTCGTCGGCAATGCGGTGCGCGCCGCCGGCTGGATGACCGCTTTCGGCAGCCGCGGCGCGCTCAACGCCTCGCTGATGGGAATGGGCCTGATCGACCAGCCGCTCGAGATCATGTTCACCGAGACGGCGGTGCTGATCGGCATCGTGGCGGTCAACCTGCCCTTCATGGTGCTGTCGCTGCAGAGCGTGATCGAGGGCATTCCGCGCAATGTCGAGGAAGCGGCGTTCAGCCTCGGCGCAGGCCCCGGCGCGATGTTTCGCCGGGTGCTCTGGCCCCTGGCGTTGCCGGGCGTGCTGGCCGGCACGATCCTGACCTTCATCCTGGCGATGAATGCCTATGCCACGCCAGTTCTGCTCGGCGGCCCGAAATTCCAGATGATGGGCCCGCTGGTCTACGGGCAGTTTGCTCAGCAGAACAATTGGCCGTTCGGCGGCGCGATCTCCTTCATCCTGATGACGGCGACGATCCTGTTGACCGCGCTGGCGCACCTGATCGTCCAGGGGCGTTATCGCGCGAACCGACCCGCGGAATGAGCCTCCATCCCTGCCGCTATGCAGGATTCGCCACCGGCAAGAAGGCCCCCGCTCTCCGAGATGGCAACGACAGCGGGGCAAGCCATTGCGCCGAATGAGCCGGAGCGGTCGCGGCTCAACCGGCAGGCGCAGCAAGCCAGATCCGCACCGGCCTCCGGTCCGGATCCGAATTCCGGTCGAATCCGGAGGGATAAGCGCCCTGCCCTGCTATCGCGGCGGACGTGCTTCGGCCTTGCGCAGAACCGCTCGATCAGATGGCTCTCTCGGGAGAGCATCCTCCTGAAGCAGGGCTTCCAGCTTCGATTCCTCTCGGGCGGGATCGGGCGAGCCCCTGGCTTTCAGCCATTCGGCAAAGAGCCATTATTTGTAATAATTATAAACTAGACGATAATAATTGACAGTTTTGGCGCATGAGAATCTAACGCCGGCCTCACCTCTTGATCTGCATCGGCAGGAGAAGGCCGCATGACGTCATACTCGTTTCTTGCTCTTCGGGTCGGCGTGCTCGCCATCTCGCTCGCCGCGGCGGCCACGGTGCGCGCCGAGGACGGCATCACGGTCTACAACGCGCAGCATGCCAGCCTGACCCAGGCCTGGGCCGACGACTTCACCAAGGAGACCGGCATCAAGGTGACGATCCGCAAGGGGTCGGACACCGAGCTCGCCAACCAGATCGTCCAGGAAGGCGCGTCTTCCCCGGCCGACGTCTTCGTCACCGAGAATTCTCCGGCCATGGTGCTGGTCGAGAAGGCCGGGCTGTTCGAGACCCTGCCCAAGGACATTCTCGATCAGGTTCCGGCCCAGTTCCGTCCCGCGAGCGGGCGCTGGATGGGTGTCGCAGCGCGCAGCACCGTCTTCGCCTATGACAAGCGCAAGCTGAAGGAGGCCGATCTTCCGAAGTCGATGCTGGACCTCGCCGACCCCAAGTGGAAGGGGCGCTGGGCCGCCTCGCCGTCGGGCGCCGACTTCCAGGCGATCGTCGGCGCGCTCCTCGTCCTCAAGGGGGAGAAGGTCACGGCCGACTGGCTCAAGGCGATGAAGGATAACTCCAGCGCCTATCGCGGCAACAGCGTCGCCATGAAGGCGGTCAATGCCGGCGAGGTCGAAGGCGCAGTGATCTATCACTACTACTACTTCGGAGACCAGGCGAAGACGGCCGAGAACAGCAACAACGTCGCGCTGCACTATTTCCGCGGGCAGGATCCCGGCGCCTTCCTGAGCACCTCGGGCGCAGGCGTGCTCGAATCCAGCAAGCACAAGAAGGAGGCGGAAACCTTCGTGAAGTGGATGAGCGGCAAGCATGGCCAGGCCGTCCTGCGCGAGGGCGACTCGTTCGAATACGCCATCGGCAACGGTGAGGCTTCCAACCCGAAGCTGGAGCCGATCGCCAAGCTCGACGCACCGAAGGTCGAGCCCTCGCAACTCGACAGCAAGAAGGTCACCGAGCTGATGACCGCCGCCGGCCTGCTCTGACCCGGTTGCGTCGGCTCATGGCGCGTGCGAGAGGCCCCGCACGCGCATTTTGCCCATGACCGTTTCACTTTCCATCGCGATGCCGGCCCTGCCGGATTTGCCGCTCAGGCGGCAACGCAATCTCGCGAGCCGGGCCATGCTCCTGCTCGCCGGGGGCGTCTCCCTCTGCGCCCTGCTGCCGCTGGGATTCATCGCCTGGATCGCGATCGAGACGGGTTGGCAGACCGCGTTCTCGCTGATCTGGCGGCCGCGCGTCGGCGAATTGCTCGTCAACACGCTGCTGCTCGAATTGTGCACGCTGCCGCCTGCGATCCTGCTGGCGGTCGCGCTGGCCTGGCTGACCGAGCGCAGCGACATGCCCGGCGCGAAATTCCTCTCCTGGCTTGCGGTCGCGCCGCTCGCCGTGCCCGCTTTCGTCCAGTCCTATGCCTGGGTCAGCCTCCTGCCGCGCTTCCACGGGCTGCCGGCCGCGGTGCTGGTTTCGGTCCTCGCCTATCTGCCTTTCCTCTATCTGCCCGTCGCCGCGCAGATCCGCCGGCTCGACCCCGAGCTCGAGCATGTCGCCGCTTCGCTCGGGCAGACGCCTCCGCGCGTGTTCCTGCGGGTGGTCCTGCCGCAGCTGCGGCTTGCGATCTGCGGCGGCAGCCTGCTGGTCGGGCTGCACCTGCTCGCCGAATACGGCCTCTACGCGATGATCCGCTTCGACACCTTCACCACCGCGATCATCGATCAGTTCCAGTCGAGCTATAACGGCCCGGCGGCGAACATGCTCGCCGGTGTGCTGGTGCTGAGCTGCTTCGGGCTCATCGCACTCGAATGGCTGCTGCGGGGCAGCGCACGCTATGCCCGGCTCGGCTCGGGCGCGCCCCGCCCTGCCCCGCGCCAGCGCCTGGGAAACTGGCGGCTGCCGGCGCTTGCACTGCCGTTCGCCTTCGCAGTTCTCAGCCTCGGCGTACCCGCGCTGACGCTCACGCATTGGCTCCTGGCCTCGGGAGACGATGTCTGGCGGCAGGGTGCGCTGGCCGCGTCCCTGGCGGAAACGCTGGGCTATGCGGCTGCCGGCGCCCTGGCCACTGCGGCGGTAGCGTTGCCGATGGCCTGGCTGTCGGTGCGCGCGCCCGGCCGGGCAACCCGTTTCCTGGAAAGCTGCCACAGCTATCTCGGCGCGCTCCCGGGCGTCGTGATCGCGCTCGCTCTCGTCACCGTGACGGTGCGCGTCGCCTTGCCGCTCTACCAGACGGTGGCAACCGTGGTCTTCGCCTATGTGCTGATGTTTCTGCCGCGCGCGCTCGTCGGGCTGCGGGCCGGCATCGCGCAGGTCCCGGTCGAGCTGGAACGTGCCGCGGCGGCGCTCGGCCGCAGCCCGGCCCGTGCGCTTCTTGCCGTCACGCTGCCGCTCGCGGCGCCCGGCGTCGCCGCCGCGATGGCGCTTGTCGCGATGGGCGTGGCGACAGAGCTGACCGCGACATTGCTGCTCGCCCCCAACGGCACGCGGACGCTGGCCACCGAGTTCTGGGCGCTCACCAGCGAACTCGACTATGCGAAGGCCGCGCCCTATGCCGTGCTGATGATCCTTCTCTCCTTGCCGATGACCGCGCTGCTGCACGCTCAGGCCCGCAGATCCCTCGGCTCATGACTCAGCTCGTCATCTCGGACGTCGCGAAGCGCTATGGCGCGACAGCGGCGCTGGATCGCGTATCCCTTGCCGTGGAGGCGGGCAGCCGCGTTGCCATCGTCGGGCCGTCCGGCTCGGGCAAGACGACGCTGCTGCGCGTCATCGCCGGCTTCGAGGCTCCCGACTCGGGAACGGTGACGCTCGACGGGCAGGTGTTGGCCGACGGGTTGGCGATCGCCCCCGCGCATCGACGCCGGATCGGCTATGTCGCCCAGGACGGGGCGCTGTTCCCGCATCTCGATGTCGCCGGCAATCTCGGTTTCGGCATCCCGCGAAACGAGCCGGACCGCGCTGCCCGCCTGCGCGAGCTGATGGAACTCGTCGAGCTCGATGCCGCGATGCTGACCCGCAGGCCGCACGAGCTCTCCGGAGGGCAGCAGCAGCGCGTCGCGCTGGCCCGCGCGCTCGCCCGCAAGCCGGCCCTGATGCTGCTCGACGAGCCGTTCTCGGCGCTCGATACCGGGCTGCGCGAGAGTGTCCGGCAAGCTGTCGCGCGCGTGCTGGCCAAGGCCGGCATCACCACCATTCTGGTCACCCACGACCAGGGCGAGGCGCTGTCCTTCGCCGATCAACTCGCGGTGATGCGGGAGGGGCGACTGGTGCAAACGGGCCGGCCAGCCGAGCTTTACTGGCGCCCTGCCGATGTCGAAACGGCTCTGTTCCTTGGCAATGCCGCCCTGTTCAAGGCCGACATCGCGGAGGGGATCGTCTCCTGCGGGCTGGGCGAGTTCGAAGCCGAAACCGGCCGCCGCCGCGGACATGGAACCATCATGCTCAGGCCGGAGCAGTTCCAACTGTCATCGGTGGGGCCTGGCCTGGAGGCGATCGTCGAGGACGTCGCCTTCCGGGGCGGGCAATATGCGGTGACGCTGCGGACAAAGCATGATGGCGCCGAAGCACGCTTCACGGCCCATGTTTCGAGCACCGAGCAGCCACAGCTCGGCAGCACCGTCTTCGTATCGGTCAAAGGCGGCCCGTTCCTGCTGCCCGACATCGTCGCGTGAAGGTGAGCGTCCGGACAGGAAGCAAACGGCGACGGCAAGCGCCGGGCACTGTCCGCCATTCGCTGCTCCGGAAAATCTGCTAGGGCCGCCCCGCCGGACAGAGCATTTCGGCCAAATCGGCCAGGAGGTCGTCGGGATGCTCCAGCCCGACCGAGAGCCGCACCAAACCGGGAGGACAATCGGACTGCTCCCCTTCGGTGCTGCGCCTGTGTTCGATCAGGCTCTCGGGCGATCCAAGCGAGGTCGAGCGGCGGAAGATCCGCGCCCGGGCACAGAGATCGATGGCCTCTGCCGCGTCGCCGAGTTCGAAGGAGAGCATGCCGCCGAAGCCGTCCCGGAATTGTCGGCAGGCCAGTTCGTGCTGCGGATGCTGCGGCAACCCCGGATAATGCACCTTGCCGACGCGCGGATGCTGGGCAAGCCAGCCGGCGAGCGTCTGCGCGGTCGCCGACACGCGCTCCATCCTCAGCGCCAGGGAGCGCATGCCTCGCAGCAGGAGCCAGGCCTCGAAGGGCGGCAGGATGCTGCCATGCATCTCGCGCGCGGTCAGCATCTCCCGCCACCACGCATCTTCTTCCGCCGCAACGAGCACGCCGGCGACCACATCGCCATGGCCGTTGAGATATTTCGTCGCCGAGTGCAGCACGAGGTCGGCACCCAGCGTCAGCGGCCGGCAATGGACCGGCGTGGCCGCCGTCGCATCGACCAGCAGACGCGCACCGTGCCGATGAGCGAGCGCCGCCAAGGCGGCGAGATCCGGCACGCGCCAGAGCGGGTTGCTCGGGCATTCGGCCCAAACGAGTCGCGTGGCCGCGACACCCATGCTGCGGGCGACGCCCTCCAGATCGCATAGATCGACCCGCACCATGTCCAGGCCGAAGCGTTCGGCGAAGGCCCAGATCATCCGTCCGAACTCGTAGTAGAGGCCTGTGTCGACCAGCACCCGGTCGCCGGGCTGCAAGCTCGCCAGCACGGCCTGCGCCACAGCCGCTCCGGCGCCGAAGGCCGCCGCCGCCGCACCCTTCTCCAGCTGGCACAGAATGCTCTCGACGAGCGCGGCGCCGCTGTTGCCCGAGCGGGCGTAACCCGCCGCGATCGCGCTGCCCGGCCGGGCATGGGTCACGCCCGGATGGATCGACGGCACCAGCCCGCCAGTTGAGGGATCGGTGACATGATCGAGCTGGGCCAGGATGGTCGCGGCGTGCATGAGAACAACATTCTGAAGCGGGCCCGCATTTTAGTAAGCTATTGTCGATTGTCGATCCTCGGTCCGATTGCGAGGGCTAAGGATCTGTGCGAGGTTCCGGCGCCGCTTATCGTCCGTCAGAGCTTCTTATGTCTCCCGACCGCCCGAACGACCCCACTCTCGACATCGAGCGCCATGTCGCGGCGATCGAACCGCAATTGATCGCCATCCGCCGCGACATCCATGCCCATCCGGAAATCGGGTTCGAGACCGTCAGGACCGCGGAAATCGTCGCGCAGGAGCTGGAGCGGATCGGGCTCTCGCCGCGGCGCGGCGTCGGGCGCACCGGCGTCGTGGCCGAGATCGCAGGCGGCGCTCCGGGCCCCTGCCTGCTGATCCGCGCCGACATGGATGCGCTGCCGATGGAGGAGCTGACGGGGCTGCCCTTCGCCAGCACCATCCCCGGGACGATGCATGCCTGCGGCCATGACATTCACACCGCCACGCTGCTCGGTGTCGGCTCTGTCCTGCAGGCCATGGCGCCCAAGCTGCGCGGCAGCGTCAGGCTGGTGTTCCAGCCGGCCGAGGAAACAGTGGAGAGCGGCGCCGCCGCGATGGTCGCGGACGGCGCTGCCGATGGTGCCGCCATCGCGCTGGCCTTCCACAACCGGCCCGAGATGGCGGTGGGGCGCTTCGGCTATGTCCGGGGGGCCTCCACGGCATCGAGCGACGAATTCGACGTGATCGTGCGTGGAAAATCGGGCCATGCGGCGCGCCCGCATTCCGCGCTCGATCCGATCGTCGCCGCTTCCGCGATGATCATGCAGCTGCAGACGGCGATTTCGCGCGTCATGGACCCGTCGCGATCTGCGGTGCTCACCGTCGGCCACATCCAGGGCGGCTCGACGCACAACATCATCCCCGACAGCTGTCTGTTCCAGGGCACGGTCCGCTGCCGCTCGCCCGAGAGCCGCGACACGATGGAAGCCAGCTTCCGGCGGATCTGCGACGGCGTCGCCGCGGCGATGGGCGTCACCTGCGAGATCAACTACAAGCGCGGGGCGCCCGCCCTGATCAACGATGACGGCGTCGTCGATGCGGTGATCCGGTCGGTGTCCGAGCAATTCGGCGCCGACAAGGTCGAGCAGCTCGAAGGGCGCTTCGGCGCCGAGGATTTCTCCTATTTCTCGGAGCGCATTCCGTCCTGCCAATTGCTGGTCGGCTCGTCGCAGCCCGGCCGCGACGACCGGGTCCACAATTCTGACTACCAGCCGGACGAGCGCAGCATCGGCCTGGGCGTCGCCGCGCTCGCCCGCACCGCTCTCGACATCCTGTCCTGATCCCGCCCGCATTCGCTACGGCACCGGAGATTCGCCATGACGATCACCCGCTCTGACTTCCTGAAGCTCGGCCTCGGCGCCGCAGCCGGCCTCGCTCTGGGCGCAGCGCCCCGTTCCGCCACGGCCAAGGAATGGAAGCTCATCCGCGTCGCCACCGAAGGCGCGTTTCCTCCCTACAACATGCACGCTCCCGACGGCCGCCTGATCGGCTTCGAGCCCGACCTCCTGCAGGAGCTGTCGACCCGCATGGGCGTCAAGTGCGAGATGATCGCGCAGGCCTGGGACGGCATGATCGCCGGGCTCACCGACGGCAAATACGACGCCATCATGGACGCCGTTTCGATCACGCCGAAGCGCGAGGAGGTCATCGCCTTCTCCCGCCCCTACGCCTCGGCCGGCTCGGGCTTCGCGATCATGAAGGAGGGCAGCATCAAGTCGCTGCCCGGAACGGGCGCGCCACGTGTCCCCTTCACGGATGAGGCCGCCGCCAAGACGGCGATCGACGAACTGGCGAAAGCGCTGACCGGCAAGACCGTCGCGGTACAGGTCGCCACGATCCAGAACGACGTCCTCAACCGCTATTTCAAGGACGTGGTGACCGTCCGCACCTATCCGTCCGGGCCGGATACCTTCCTGGACCTGAAGAGCGGCCGCGTCGATGCGGTGATGGCCTCCCAGATCAACATCCAGGCGAGCGCGAAGAAGTCGAATGGCGAGATGATCCAGTCCGGCTATCTTTTCACGGGCGGCCTTCTGGGCGTCGGATCCGCGGTCGGCCTGCGCAAGGGCGATCCGGAGCTGAAGGAGATGTTCGACAAGGCGCTGAAGTCGACCATCGACGACGGCACGCTCAAGAAGCTGGCGCTGAAGTGGTTCGAGATGGACATCACGCCCGCGAGCTGACGCGGGCGAGCCGAACGGGATGGACGACAGCCTGACATTGCTGGGCTTCGGCCCGGAGGGCTGGGGGCACGCGCTGCTGAACGGCGGGCTGATGACGCTCGCCGTATCGGCCTGCGCCTTCGCGCTCGGGCTCGGCCTGGGCACGCTCTGCGCCTGGGCGCGGATCGCCGGCTCCGCGCCGATCCGGCGCCTCGCGCAGGGCTATGGCGTGGTGATGCGCGGCATTCCCGACCTGCTCGTCATCTACCTGTTCTATTTCGGCGGCCGGCAGATCGCCTCGGTGGTCGCCAAGCAATTCGGGCATGTCGGCCCCGTCGAGATCAGCGGCTTCGCGGCGGGCTGCCTGGCGATCGGCCTGCTCTCCGGCGCCACGCAGGCGGAAGTCCTGCGCGGCGCCTTCCATGCCATCGCGCCCGGAACGCTCGAGGCGGCGCGCGTCACCGGCATGGGCCGCTGGACGATGTTCCGGCGCATCATCGCGCCGCTGGCCCTGCGTACCGCGCTGCCCGGCCTCGGCAACCAATGGCAGTCGGTCATCAAGGAATCCGCGCTGGTCTCGGTCACCGGGCTGGTCGAGACGTTGCGCGCCGTCACGGTGGCGGCGAACTCGACCGAATTGCCCTTCCTGTTCTTCCTCGCCGGCGGTGCGATCTATCTCGCCATCACGACGATCTCCGGGTTCCTCTTCCGCATCGCCGAATGGCGCTCCATGCGGGGGCAGGCCGCGGCGAGAACCGGGAGCTAGCGATGGATCTCGCCTTCATCGCCCAGATCTTTCCCAAGCTGCTCGCCGGCCTGCCGCTGACATTGCTGCTGGCGGTCCTGTCGTTGCTCGGCGGCGGCCTGATCGCGCTCGGGCTGTCGGGCCTGCGCGCCACCTCCTGGCTCGGGGCGCGGGTCGCCGATTTCTACGTCTACATCTTCCGCGGCACGCCGCTGCTGATCCAGATCTTCCTGATCTATTACGGGCTCGCCCAGTTCTCGGCGGTGCGCCACTCGCTGCTCTGGCCGCTGCTGCGCGAGCCTTATGTCTGCGCCGTCCTCGCCCTGATGCTGAACGATGCGGCCTACACTTCGGAAATCCTGCGCGGCGGTCTTCGCGCGGTGCCTTCCGGGGCGATCGAGGCGGCTCGCGTTTCCGGCATGACGCGGCTGACCATGCTGCGCCGGATCGTGCTGCCCCTCGCCTTCCGGCAGGCGCTGCCCGCCTATGGCGCGGAGATCACGAGCATGGTCAAGGCGACCTCGCTCGCCAGCGTCGTGACGCTGATGGAGATCACCGGCATCGCGCGTGCGGAGGTCTCCGAAACCTACCGCGCCATCGAGATCTTCCTGTGCGCGGCAGCGATCTATCTCGTCCTGGTGACGGTGATCGCGCGGGCGGTGGATCTGCTCGAGCAGCATCTCTCCCCCTATCGCCGACCGACCGACGCACGGAGCGTGGCATGACGCCGATCACGGTCAAGCTGACCGACATCCGAAAGAGCTTTGGCGGCCAGGAGGTGCTGCGCGGGATCGATCTCGCCGCCCGGGACGGCGACGTGATCGCCATCATCGGTGCCAGCGGCTCGGGCAAGAGCACGCTGCTGCGCTGCATCCCCCTGCTGGAGATCCCGGACCAGGGCGAGGTCAGCGTCGGCGATGCGCAGATCCGCATCAGGGATGCGGGGCATCGCTTCTCCCGTGCGGAGCGGCAGACCGTCCGCAGGCTGCGCGGCCAGCTCGGCTTCGTCTTCCAGAGCTTCAATCTCTGGCCCCATATGACGGCGCTGCAGAACGTCATGGAGGTGCCGCTCCACGTCCAGGGGCGGCTGCGCGCGGAATGCCGCGAGGAGGCTGAGGCGATGCTCGCCAAGGTCGGGCTCGCCGACAAGTTCGACGCCTGGCCCGCCCATCTCTCCGGCGGCCAGCAGCAGCGCGTCGCGATTGCGCGCGCGCTTGCGATGCGGCCGCGCGCGCTGCTCTTCGACGAGCCGACCTCGGCTCTCGACCCGGAACTGGTCGGCGAGGTGCTGCGCGTCATCCGCGCGCTGGCCGAGGAAGGCCGCACGATGCTGATCGTGACCCATGAGATGACCTTCGCGCGCGAGGTCTCGAACCACGCCATCTATCTCCAGGATGGTCGCGTCGAGGAACAGGGCCCACCCGAGCAGGTTTTTCTCGACCCGCAATCCGAGCGCTGCCGCCGCTTCGTCGGCATGCAACGCGGCGGACAATGAGGACCGCACCGTGCCCCTGACGGACGACCAGCAACCGATCGAACGGCTCAGCCTCGCCGACATGGCGATGCGGCGCCTGCGCGACGAGATCGTCCGCGGCCGCCTGGCCCCCGACGAGGTGCTGACGGAAATCGCGCTGGCAGGGCGGCTCGGCGTCGGGCGCGGGACGGTGCGCACCGCGCTGTTCGCTCTCGAGGCCGACGAGCTGGTGGTCCGGGCGCCCTATTCGAACTGGCGCGTCCCCAGCCTCAACGCCCAGGTGATCTGGGAGATCTATACCTTGCGCGAGGCGATGGAAGGTCTGGCGGCCCGCATTCTCGCCGAGCGCGGCGAGGCGCAGCCCAAAAGCCTGATTGCCGCCGCCTTCGCGCGGCTGGCGCCGGCGGAAACCGGGTCGGTCGATGATCGCGTCGCGGCCGATCTCGGCTTCCACAGGGCGATTGTCGATGCGACGGGCCATCGCCACCTGATCAAGCGCTACAACGCCCTGTCGACGAAGATGGAGTGGCTCTACCGCTGGTCCGAGACGCATTGGCCCGCGCGCTTTCCGCTGGAAGCCGATCATCGCGGGCTGTTCGAGGGCGTGATGCACGGTAGCCCGGATGAGGCCGAGCGTGCCGTGCGTGCGCATATCGCGCCCAGCCTCGCCGCCGATCTGGAGGGGCAGCATGCCCTGGTCGCGGCGAGCGGCGCAGGGGCCGAAGACGAATTCAAGAAGAGCGATCAGGCATGACGGACAAGGTGGTCGTCCTCGACGGCGGCATGGGGCGCGAGCTGAAGCGGATGGGTGCGCCCTTCCGGCAGCCGGAATGGTCGGCGCTGGCGCTGATGGAGGCGCCGGAGACCGTGCTGGCAGCGCACCGCGCCTTCATCGAGGCGGGTGCCGAAGTCATCACCACCAACAGCTATGCGGTGGTGCCGTTCCATATCGGCGAGGAGCGCTTCGCGCAGGACGGCGCGAGGCTTGCCGCCCTGTCGGGCGAATTGGCGCGCCGCGCCGCGGACGAGGAGGCGCAGCGCAGCGGCCGCAAGATCACCGTGGCAGGATCGCTACCGCCGCTGTTCGGCTCCTACCGCCCCGATCTGTTCGATCCCGCGCGGGCCCCGGCCATGCTGGCGGTGCTGGTGGATGCCCTGCTGCCATCCGTCGACCATTTCCTCGCCGAAACACAAAGCTGCATCGCCGAGGCGCTCGCGGCTTGCGCGGCCGTGCGCCCAACCGGCAAGCCGATCTGGGTTTCCTTCACACTGCAGGACGATGGCACTGCCGGAGAGGCCCCCGCCCTCCGTTCGGGCGAAGGCGTCGCCGAGGCCGTCGCGGCGGTCCGCGCTGCCGGCGCCGCCGCCGTGCTGTTCAATTGCAGCCAGCCGGAGGTGATGGGACCGGCCGTCGCGCTCGCACATGACGTTCTTGGAGAGGGTGGAATCCCGATCGGCGTCTACGCCAACGCCTTCCCCGAGAAGACCGGGGAAGCTGCAGCAAATGAGGGGCTGAGCGACCTGCGCGAGGATATCGTGCCGCTTCGCTATCGCGACTTCGGGCGGGACTGGCACCGCCGCGGCGCCCGGATCATCGGCGGGTGCTGCGGCATCGGACCGGATTCCATTTGCGAGCTCCACCGCGCGTTCCGCGCCGATTGAGCTTCCATGCGGTGAGCGGTGTTCCACAGCACGCGCGACGGGAGAAATTCCCCACTGCTGCGCGAATGATGGCTTTCCGACCGAATTCGCGGACAGGGGCTACGGGATCGGCTGCGTGGCGCCCGCGCCGAGCGAGCGCTGCATCATGACGCTGTCGGCCCAGCGACCATAGCGATAGGCGACGCCCGGCAACAGGCCGACCCGGGTGAAGCCGAAGCGCTCGTGCAATGCCAGCGACGTGCTGTTCTCCGCGTCGATATAGCCGATCATCTGGCGGAAGCCGGCGGCGGCGCAGGCGTCGATCAGCGCCTGCATCAGCAGCCGCCCGATGCCGTGCCCGAGATGCTCGTGGTGGACGTAGATCGAGTGCTTCACCGTGAAGCGGTAGGCCGGCCGCTTGCGGAACAGCACGACATAGGCATAGCCCACGACCTCGCCGCCGCGGGTCGCCACCAGATGCGGCAGCTTGCGGTTGCGCAGGTTCTTGCGCCGGTCGCGCAGATCGTCCGGCTGCGGCGTGCCGGTATCCTCGACGCCGGCCTCGATGCCGTGGCGGATATGCCGGCGATAAATCGCCAGCATGGGCTCGACATCGTCGTCGCGCGAGGGGCGGATGATGACGGGGCGGTCGGTTTCCATGCGTCGTCGCGATCCTCAGCCCTGCGCCTGCTCGCTGACGACATAGGTATGGAGCCGCACCTGCCCGGCGGCATCGACCTCGCGGTAGATGCCCTGGATCTCGACCTCGAAGCCGGGGAAGGCATTGAAGCAGGCTTCGAACATCTTGAGATAATCGATCATCGGCTTGGCCCGCTCGGTCAGCCGCTCGCCCGGCACGATGGTAGCGATGCCGGGCGGGTAGACGACGAAGGGCGTCGTCGCGATCCGCCCGGCGATGGCGTCGATGGGGAGATAGTCGACATCGTTGCGCGTCAGGCAGCGCGCCGCGTCATGCGGTGACATCGCCATCTCCGGCAGGTGCTCGGGCGAGAACTGTCGGCTCTGCAGCCCGCTGACGTCATGGTCGCGGAAGAAGCGATGCATATCGCCGCAGAGATCGCGCAGCCGCACGTTGCCATAGCGGCCGGGCCGGCGCCGGTAGAATTCCGGAATCGCGTCTTCCAGCAGGGCGTTGTCGTCATGCAGCTTCTTGAAGGCGACGAGCCCGCTGATCAGCGTGCCGGCCTTGCTGGCCTCGACGCCGGGCGTGAGTAAGAAAAGCAGCGAGTTCAGATCGTTCTTCTCGGCGACGATCCGATTCTCGCGCAGGAACTGCGCGACGATCGGCGCGGGGATGCCATGCTCGGCATAGGCGCCGGTCTCGCGGTCGAAGCCGGGGGTCAGCAAGGTCAGCTTGTTGGGGTCCGTCATGGCGAAGCCCGGCTCCATCCGCGTGAAGCCGTGCCAGCTCGCATCCGCCGCGAGCTGCCAATAGGCAGGATTGCTGGCGAGCTGGTCGGTAGAGACCATCTCCCAGGCGACGTCGTGGACAGCACCCTCGCGCGCAGCATCGGCGATGCTGACCCGATCCGGCACGAAGGGCTCGAAGAACCAGCGCCGCTCGGGCCGGACCTCTTTCTCCTCGAATTCGCGTCGCACGGCCCGGATCTTCTTGCGCAGCTCGATGCCGAGCCGGATCGTATCGTCCCAAAGCACCTCGCCGGAGCGGCCCTTCATCATCTGCGCACCGACATCGAGCGAGGCGAACAGTGGATAGAAGGGCGAGGTCGAGGCGTATTGCATGAAGCTCTCATTGAAGCGTCGATGCTCGACCCGACGCTTCTGGCCCTTGATGTGCCTGTCCTTGATATGGATCTGCGAGGCCTGGCTGAAGCTCGCGAGCTGCTTGTGGGTCGATTGCGTCGCGATGATGCCGGGCGACTCCGGCCCCAGCCCCGTCAGCCCCATGGCGAAGCGACCGGCATAGAGCGGGTGGAACTTCATGAAGCCGGCCCAGGCCTCGTCGAAGAGGATGTACTCGCAGAGATGCCCGATCTTATCGAGGATCATCTGCGCGCTGTGGATCGTGCCGTCATAGGTGCATTGCTCGACCACGGCGACGCGGAACGGGCGCGGCTTCTTCCAGGCATCCGGATCCTTGACCAGCGGATTGGTGCGGATGCGCTCGCGCAGCGCCTCCTCGTCGAAGCTCTCCCAGCGCATCGGGCCGATCAGCCCCCAGGCATTGCGCACTGTGGGGATGTAGACCGGAATGCCGCCGGCGATCAGCAGCGCGCCGTGATGGGCGGCCTTGTGGTTGTTGCGGTCGAACAGGACGAGGTCGCCATCGGTGACCAGCGCGGCGAGCGCGACCTTGTTCGAGGTCGAGGTACCGTTGAGGACAAAATAGGTCTTCTCCGCCCCGAAGATCTGGGCCGCTTCCTTCTGCGCCTTGAGCGCCGGGCCTTCATGGGTCAGGAGGTCGCCGAGATCGAGCACGGAATTGTCGAGATCGTCGCGGAAGACCGCCTCGCCGAGATGCTCCATGAACACCCGGCCGATCGGGCTGCGGCTGTAGAACACGCCGCCATTATGGCCCGGGCAGGTCCAGAGATGGTTCCCCTCCTCGGCATAATCGACGAGAGCGCCGAAAAACGGCGTCTTCAGCGTGTCGGCATATTGCTTCAGCCGGCTGATCAGGCTCTTGGCGATGAAGGGCGGGGTTTCCTCCGAAAGAAAGATATAGCCGTCGATGAAGTCGAGCACCTCGACCGGCACGTCCTCGAAGCGCTTGCGGCGGATCAGCAGGATGATGGGGAAGTCGAGGCCGCGCCGGCGCATCAGGTTGATCAGCGCGGCCGTCTTGCCCTCCAGCCCCTTCTTGCCCCAGTCGACCACCATGCAGCCGATGGCGGCATCGGTCTGGACCGCGATCTCGGCATCTTCGAGCTTTCGCGCCTTGACGACCTCGAAGCCCGATCGCTCGATCTCCTCGACGATCTGATGGAAGCGGATCCCTTCGAGATCCTCGGCATCGAAGTTCGGCGTTGCGAACAGGAAGGTGAAGCGCCTGAAATAGTCCATACCGGCTCCGCTGAGCATGAACCCGCAGCATTGGGTGAGTTTTACGACAATTCGGCGACTGCCGCTCCGGCCAAAGCCGCAGCGGGCGGGCGCCCCGCGGGCCGGAGAACGAGTTTCCAGGATGGGCGTCTCGATGCCGCCAGAACAGTTTGCCGCGGGACCGATCCGGACGACTAGAACCGCTTGGTCGAGAGCACGTCGAAGGTCTTGCCGATCGTCGCGACGGCCTTGTCATAATCGGCCAGCGACAGGCAGGCGATCAGGGCGTCGATGATGGCGAGCTGGGCGATGCGGCTCGTCATCGCCTCGGTGCGGAACTGGGTCTCGCGCGCCATGGTGTTGAGGACGATGTCGGCATAGGCGAGCAGCGGCGACTTGCCGAAATTGGTGATGCAGATCGTCATCGCCCCGGCTTCTCGCGCGAGCCTGGTCGCGGTGACGGTCTCGTGCGTCGAGCCCGAATGCGAGATCGTGATCGTCGCGACATCGGGGCCGGTCAGCGAGGCACTGATCGCCTGCACATGCGAATCGACCACGACCTTGGATTCGACGCCGACGCGCAGGAGCCGGTAATTGGCGTCCTCCGCGATCGGGCGGCGCTGCCGATGCCGTAGAGCTCGACGCGGCGCGCCTTGCGGATCGCCGCGACCGCGCGCTCCATCGCCCCCTGTCGAGCACCTTCATGGTGTCGTGCAGCGCCTGCAGATCGCTGCGGAAGACCTTCTCGATCACCGTCCCGGTGTCGTCGGTGCGGGCGAGATCCTCGTGGATGAACTGCACCGGCTGCACCAGGTCGCGCGCCAATGCGATCTTAACCTGCTGGAAGCCGCGCGCGCCGAGCTGGCGGCAGAGCGAGATCACGCTGCCCTCGCTCGCCTCCGCCCGTTCGGCCACTTCCGTGACTGACATGGCGGTCAGGTCATTGCCGCAAGGCCCATTCATAGGGCGAACCCATGCGATGGGCCGCGCGCATCATGGTGGCGTCCGCCCGCAGGCCCAGCATCAGGCTGAACGAGGCATTCCTTCCTGGAAGGCATCACGGCGTTGGAAGGTTCTTCGTCTTTGCGTTGTATCTTAAAAAGAACATTCGTTTGACTTAACAAACGATCCTTTTGCAAGATTTGGGGAGTCCGGCGCTGGTCGCCGACGACCGTGAATTTGCAGAAGGTGACGACCATGGCCGGCACGACGGGGCACTCCAAGCACTTCGAAGCGAGCCGCCGCGCGCTGCTGAAGCTGTCGCTGCTGCTGCCGTTCATTCCCTCTGCCGCTCGCGACGCAGCGGCTCAGGGGGCGCTTCCCCAGCAGATCCCCGCCGGGACGAAGCTGGTGGCGGCCGATCAGAACGAGGCGCTGCAGACGCTGATCCGCGCCTCGGGCGTGCAGGCGAAGCTCTCGAGCAACGTAACCTATGCCAATTTCCTCGGCGGTCCGGCGATCCTCGAAGCCTTCCGGGCCGGCGCGCTCGACCTCGCCACCGTCGGCAACACGCCGCCGATCCAGGCGCATGCCGCCGGCGAGAAGATCCCGATCATCGCCGCGCGCGTCTCCTCCGAGACCGATTACTTCCTCGCCGTCCGTCCCGGCCTGAAGATCGACAGCCTGGAAGAGCTGAAGGGCAAGAGCATCGCCTATGGCGAGGGCACCGGACGCCAGCCCTTCGTGCTGAATGCGCTCAAGCTCGCCGGGCTGACACGCAAGGACGTCAAGCTCGTGCCGCTTCGGGCCGCCGACTTCCCCGATGCGATCAGGACTGGCCAGGTCGACGTCGCGGCGCTCAACGAGCCGCATTTCTCGCGCTATCTCGCCGACTTCGCCGATCGCGGCGCAAGCGCGCTGCCGAAGGCTCAGAACGACCGGCTGCCCAAGAGCCTGACCTATCTCTACGCCAGCCAGAAGGCCCTCGACGACCCGGCGAAGGCGGCGGCGATCCGTGAATTCGTGGCGGGCTGGATCGATGCCAGCCGCTGGTCGCACCAGAACGTCGATGCCTGGGTCGAGGCCTACTACGTCAAGCGCCAGAACCTGAAACCGGCCGATGCCCGCAAGATCGTCGAGTCCGAAGGCGAGTTCCAGTTTCCGCTGCTGGCCAGCCTGATCGCGAAACAGCAATCGTTGATCGACGTGATCCACGAGGCCGGCGACCTGCCGAAGCGACTCGATGCGCGCGAGGAATTCGATCTGCGCTTCGACGAGATCATCGCCGCCAAGACCAACTGACACCCTGGCCGAGACGGATGGACGCCATGAGTCTCATCACCTATGCCACCGGCTTCCAGCCCAGCGCGGAAACCGAAAGGCATCCTGTCGGAACGCAAGCAGCGCGGCCGCCGCAACTGGCGCCGTCGCGCCTGCCGCGGGGCGGCATCCTGTTCGGGCCGGTCGCATTGGTCGCGATCTGGGAACTCGCCTCGAGGATCGGCTGGCTCTCGCCAAAATTCCTGGCGGCGCCGTCGACGGCCGTCCTGACCGGCATCGAGCTCCTGAGCAACGGCACGCTGGCCGACCATTTCCTCGCCTCGGCCCAGCGGGCCTATCTCGGCCTCGGCATCGGCGTCGCGCTCGGCCTTGGGATGGCGCTCGCCGCCGGTCTCAGCCGCATCGGCGAAGCCTCGCTCGACGGGCTCGTCCAGATCAAGCGGGCCGTGCCGACGCTGGCGCTGATCCCGCTCGCCATTCTCTGGCTCGGCATCGGCGAGGCGATGAAGGTCGCGCTGATCGCCTCCAGCGTGCTCGTCCCGATCTACATCAACACCCATGCTGCGCTCACGGGCATCGATATCCGCCATGTCGAGCTTGCCCGCAGCGTCGGGTTGTCCCGCGGCGCCTTCCTGCGCGAGGTCGCGCTGCCCGGCGCCCTGCCCGGCTTCTTCACCGGCCTGAGGCTCGCCGTCACCACCTGCTGGACGGCGCTCGTCGTGCTCGAGCAGATCAACACCACCGAGGGCATCGGCTATCTGATGAACCGCGCCCGCGACTATGGCCAGACCGATGTCATCGTCGTCGGCCTTGCGATCTATGCCATCCTCGGCCTCGGCTCGGATTTCGCGGTCAGGTTCTGGGAGCGCAAGGCGCTGTCCTATCGCAAGGCGCTGGCATCATGAACGCCTCGGCCCATCCGCTCCACCTGCCGCGAGGCCATGCGCCTGCCGCCGTCAGCCTGCGCGGCGTCACGCGCCGCTTTTCAAGCCGAACCGTGCTGAGCGAGGTTTCGCTCGACTTCGCGCCGGGTGAGTTCGTCGCGCTGATCGGCAAGAGTGGCTCGGGCAAGAGCACATTGCTGCGCGCCCTGGCGGGCCTCGACGATGGCGTCGACGGCGAAGGCCGGATCAGCGTGCCGGAAGATCGCTCGGTCCTGTTTCAGGACTCCCGGCTGCTGCCCTGGAAGAACGCGCTGCAGAACGTCGTCTTCGGCCTGCGCGGGGCTGACGCGGATGAGCGCGGCCGCGCCGCGCTTGCCGATGTCGGACTCGGCGGGCGCGAGGACGCCTGGCCGAATGCGCTCTCCGGCGGCGAACAGCAGCGGGTGGCGCTGGCGCGCTCGCTGGTGCGCCAGCCGCGCCTGCTGCTGGCCGACGAGCCCTTCGGCGCACTCGACGCCCTGACGCGGATCAGGATGCATGAATTGCTCTTCCGCCTGATCCGCCAGCACCGGCCGACGGTCCTGCTGGTCACGCATGACGTCGACGAGGCGATCAAGCTCGCCGACCGCGTCCTGGTCATGGAGGCCGGCCGCATCGTCGTCGACCGCCCGGTCGCCCTGGCGCATCCGCGCCTCAAGGACCCTCATTTCGAAGCCTTGCGCGGCGATCTGCTCGCGGCGCTCGGCGTCTCCGATGCCGTCTAGTGACCCATATCCGACAGGATCGATCCGCCATGGCACGCGAACTTCACCTCAACCTCTTCATCAACGGCCGCGGCCACCACGAAACGGCCTGGCGCCACCCCGCCTCGACGACGAAGGCGTTGAGCGATCTCTCCTATTACCGCGATCTCGCTCTTGCGGCAGAGGCGGCGAAGCTCGACTCGATCTTCTTCGCCGACCAGCTCGCGCTCGGCGACGAGCTCGCCCATGCGGCGCGCGGGGAGCTGGAGCCGGTCACGCTGCTCGGGGCTCTTGCGGCGTTGACAAGCCAGATCGGGCTGATCGCCACGGCATCGACCACCTATAACGAGCCCTACAACCTCGCCCGCCAGTTCGCCTCGCTGGACCATCTCAGCGGTGGCCGGATCGGCTGGAACATCGTGACCTCCTGGGCGCCGGGCGCCGCCGTCAATTTCGGCCAGGAGGCTCAGGTCGGCATCGACCAGCGCTATGCACGCGCGCACGACTTCGTCGAGGCCGTCTCCAAGCTCTGGGACAGCTGGGCGAGGGACGCCATCGTCGATGACCGCGACAGCGGCACCTACGCCCTTCCTGATCGCGTCCGGCGCGCCGCGCATCGCGGCAGCCATTTCAGCGTGGCAGGGGCGCTCAACATCCCGCGTTCGCCGCAAGGCCGCCCGGTCTTCGTTCAGGCCGGCGCGTCGAAGGACGGCCGCGCCTTCGCCGCGCGCTATGCCGAAGCGATCTTCACCGCGCATCTCAACAAGGACAGCGCGATCGAATTCTATGCCGACATCAAGACCCAGGCGCGGGCATTGGGGCGGGGCCCGGATCAGATCGTCATCCTGCCCGGCCTCAGCGCCGCGATCGGCTCGACCGAGGCGGAGGCGAAACGGGTCTGGGAAGAGCTGAATGAGCTCTCCCATCCGAGCGTCGGGCTCGCCAGGCTGTCGAGCCGCTTCGGCGGCCATGACTTCTCGCATCTCAAGCTCGACGACGTTCTGTCGGTGGAGGATTTTCCCGATCCGTCGCAGGTCCAGGCTTCGCGCAGCCGGGCGCAGTCGATCACCGCACTCGTCGCCCGCGAGCGGCCAACATTGCGCGGCCTGCTGCACAGCCTCGCCGGCGCGCGCGGCCACTTCACCGCGACCGGGACGCCGGAGCAGATCGCGGATATCATCGAGGAGTGGTTCGTGTCCGGCGCGGCCGACGGCTTCAACGTCATGCCGCCGATCCTGCCGACGCAATTCGATATCTTTGCGAGCGAGGTCGTGCCGCTGCTGCGCAGGCGCGGGCTGTTCCGAAGCGAATATGGCGACGGGACGCTGCGCGACCGGCTGGGCCTCGACCCGGTTCAGAGCCAGTTCGACCCGGCCGAGCCGGTGAAGCGCTCCGCCTGAGCGGAGCCCCCGGGCGGGAAGCCCGTTTCCGCATCGCACGCTCACGCGCTGGTTTCGTTCTCCCGCAGCCTCGCGATTTGGAAGCAATCACCTCCCATCCGGTGACATAACGCGGATGCGCGCTCTTATGTGAGGCCGCGCGGAGGCGGAGCCTGAGATGATCGATCGTAGAACCCTGCTTGCGCTGGCGGCCGGCTCCGTCGCCGGGATCAGGCCGGGCCTCGCCGAGAGCACGGCGCTGCGCATCGGCTACGTGCCGGTCATCGGGGCGAGCGCCCTGTTCGTCCTTGCCGGCGACGGATCGGCACGCGATGCCGGCCTCGAGCTCAAGCTCACCAAGTTCGATTCCGGCCCGAATGCCATCCAGGCCTTTGCGTCCGGCACGATCGATATCCTGGTCATCGGCGTCGCGCCGGTTGCGGTCGCCCGCTCCCGCGGCCTCGACGCATCCGTGATCGCAGCCGCGGCGGTCGGCGGTACGGCCTTCGTGGCCGGCCCGGCCCTCGCCAAGGCTTTTGCCGAGAACGCCGACGATCCCGCGAAGGCTTTCGCGGCGTTCCGCGCCGCAACAGGCCGCAAGGCCAAGCTCGGCACGCTTCCGCCGGGCGGCGTGCCGACGGTCGCGCTTCACCACTGGCTCTGGACAATCGGCAAGGTCGAGCGGTCCGATGTCGAGATCGTCAATATGGGCATCGAGGTCGTTCAGCAGGCGATGCTGACCGGCGCCATCGACGGCGGCACGCTGCTCGAACCCTCGGCGACGCTGGTTTCCGAACGCGATCCGCGCATCAAGCGCATCGTCAACTCCCCGGACATGTTCCCGAACATTCCCGGCGTCGTCGTTGCCGCCTCGGGCGCCCTCGTCAAAAATCGCCCTGAGGTGGCCGAACGCTTCGTCGGGCTTTTCCATCAAGCGACCGAACGGATTCGCAAGGAGCCGGCCAAGGTCGCCCCGTTCGTGCTGGCCGTGCTCGGCGGCGACCTGGTCGCGGAATCGACGATCGCGAAGGCGCTCGTCTCGCCGGCCGTGAGCTTCGTCAACGACCCCGCCCAGATCCGCAAGGCGACCGAGGCGCTGCTCGCCTATCAGGTGGAGCTCGGCGACTTCCCTCAGGCACCGGCCCTGGACGGCTTGTTCAATCAGGCTCTCTACGAACGCGGGGTGCGATCCTCACCAACCCGCTGAGCGATCCGAGATCCTGATCAAGCATGGCTCGCCGGCGAGGTTTCGTCCCGCTCCCGGATGAAATCCATGTTGAGCTTGAGGCCCAGGCCCGGCAGGTCCGGCACATGCATATGGCCGTCGATCGGCAGCGGCGCGCCGTCGAAGACCTGTGCGGTGATGTCCTCGAACATCAGCAGGCGCTCGAGGAAGAGCGCGTTCGGCACGGCGGCGACGAGATGCAGATGGAGGTTCTCCATCGCATGCGGCGCGAATTTGACGTTCCAGGCCTGAGTCAGGGCGGCGCATTTCAGCATCTCGGTATAGCCGCCGGCCCGCGCGCCATCGACCTGCACGATGTCCGCAGCGTCGTGCATGAGCAGGTCCCTGACGCCGAACTTGGTGTATTCGTGCTCGCCCGTCGCCAGCGGGATGTCGGTGCCGCGCTTGAAGCGGGCGAGCCCGGGAATGTCGTCGGCGAAGACAGGTTCCTCGAACAGGAAGATATCGTATTCGCGAATGCGGTTGGCGAGCTGCACGGCCGTCGCCGCATCGAAGGAATTATTCGCGTCGACCATGAGGTTGATGCCGGGGCCGACCGCCTCGCGGACCTTGCGGACGCGCTCGGCATCGCGCCTGGGATTGCAGCCGCCGTCGAAGCCGACCTTGAACTTCACGGTCGTGAAGCCGCGCGCGACCATGCCCTTGATCTCGTCAACGAGCTGGTCGTCGGAATAGGAGGTCCAGCCGCCGCTGGCATAGACCGGCACCTTGGTCCGGTCCCCGCCGAGCAGCTTGTAGAGGGGGAGATCGACGATCTTGCCCTTGAGATCCCAGAGCGCGATGTCGACGGCGCTGAGGGCGCAATACATCAGCCCCTTGCGGCCGACCCCGCGCAGATAGTGGAAGAACTCCTGCCAGATCGCCTCGGTTTCGAGCGGATCGCGGCCGATCAGCCTGGGCGTCATGTTGCGGTTGATCAGCTCGCAGGTCGCCTCGCCGCCGACCTCGTGATAGGTGACGCCGATCCCCTCCAGTCCCTGATCCGTCGTGATGCGGACGATCACGAAGCCGATCGTCTCGACCTTGCGCGTCGCGTCCGCGAAGCCGCCGAGGACCGGGGCGGAGACGAGGTGGACGTCGATCTTCCGAATCCTGTGATGCATCGGCTTCCCTGCGACAACCCGCGTTGACATCATTATCGATAATGATATCGATATTCATATCGACAGACCTTGTCCAGCGAGGCGCTCGCCTTGATTCCGAAGCTCAGCCGCCCGTCCGACCTGGTCTATGGCATCGTCAAACGGCGGATCATCCTGAACGAACTGACCCCGGAGACGGTCCTGACCGAGCTCGGCCTCGCCCATGAGATCGGCTGCAGCCAGGGCCCGATCCGCGAGGCGCTGCTGCGCCTGCAGGAGGATGGGCTCGTCGTCCGCTCGGGGCGACGGACGATCGTGACCCGGCTGACGGAAGAGGAAGCCGACGAGATGCTGGCGCTGCGCCGCCGCATCGAGACGCGCGGCGCGCTGAAGGCGGCGCTGCATGCCGATGGACGGGCGCTCGACGACCTGCGCGGCATCCTGGCAGCGATGATGGAAGCCGCCGCGGAGGGCGACGAATACCGTGTCATCGAGGCGGACAAGGATTTCCACCTCGCTTTGTTCCGGCTCTCCGGCCTCGATGCCCTCGGGCAGATCCTGGCACGCTGCATCATGCACTCGAACCGCTACAAGCTCTGGGCGCCGGAGCATCGCCGCCCGCTGATCGAGACGGCGCGACGCCACGACATTCTCTACGAGCGCCTCGCTGCCGGCGATGGAAGCGGGCTCGCCGCAGCGCTCGGCTCCCATATCGATACGATCGTCATTCAAGGCGGCGACGAGGTGGCCGCGTGAGCGCCTTCGTCGATCCGCAGATGGCTCGCATCCTCGCCGGTTTCGCGGCGGCGCCGGGCGTCGATTTCAAGACCCTGCCGATCGCGGAGGCCCGCGCCTCCGCCGATGCCGGCTCCATCGCCTGGAACGAAGGCGCGCCCGACCTACCGGCGCGCGATATCGCGGTGCGGATCGACGGCACTTCACTGCGGGGGCGGCTCTATCATCCCAAGCCCGGAACCGCCCTGCCGGTCATCGTCTACGTTCATGGCGGCGGCTGGACCTTCGGCTCGGTCGACACCCATGACGGCACGATGCGGACCCTCGCGGCGGCGTCGGGCTGCGCCGTCTTCGGCTTCGACTATCGCCTCGCGCCGGAGCATCCCTACCCGATCCCGCTGGAGGATACGCTCGGCGCCATCGCCTTCGGGCTCAGCGGCGAACTCGGCTCCGATGTCGATGCGCGGCGTTGGGCGCTTGCCGGAGACTCGGCCGGTGCGACGCTTGCGCTTGCGGCCATGATCCATCGCCGCGATGCCGGGCTTGCCCTCCCCACCGCAGCCGCCCTGTTCTATGGCTGCTACGCCCCCGACTTCGAAACCGGCAGCCATGCGCGCTTCGGCGAGGGATACATCCTGACCACAGCGAATATGCGCTGGTACTGGCACAACTACCTCGGCGCGGCCTTCGACGCCCCTCCGGCGCTCGCCGCGCCGCTGCATGCCGACCTCCGCGGATTGCCGCCGCTTTACCTGACAGTCGGCGGGCTCGACCCGCTGGTCGACGACACCATCCGTCTGGCGGATCGCCTCGCGGCAGCGGGCGTCGCCTTCCGCCACGACCATGTACCCGGCGTCATCCATGGCTGCCTGCGCATGAGCTGCAAACTCGCTCCGGCGCTGGCCATGATCGACGCCGGAGCCGCCTACATCACCGAACGACTATAAAAAAATTCAGGGAGTGAACGTCATGGAACGCAGGACTTTCATGAAACTCGCGGGAGCGGCCGCGCTCTCCTTCGAGGCCACCAGACCAGCCATTGCCCAAGGCAAGGCGACGGTGCGCTGGTGGTATCATTACGACAATCCGCAGAACACGCCAGCCAGCCTCGTCGCGAAGTTCGAAGCGGAGAACCCGGACATCAAGATCCAGGCCGAGCCGATCCCCTGGGGCGGCGGCACCGACTATATCAACCGCACCTTCTCGGCCCTGGTCGCCGGCAACCAGCCCGACTGCGCCATGGTGCGCCTGTCCTATCTCTCGCGCTTCTCGCAGATGAAGGCGCTGGAGCCGCTCGACGGCTTCCTCGCCAATTGGAAAGGCCGCAGCGACATTTCCGACGACGTCTGGACAATCAACCGCTCGCCCGACGGCAAGCAGTACTACATGCCGCTGCACTACGTCGTGATCTATCTCTATTACCGGCAGGACCTGCTTCAGCAGGCCGGGCTTCAGCCGCCCAAGAGCTTCGACGACTTCCTCACAGCCGCCAAGGCGCTGACCAAGGACGGCATCTACGGCTACGGGATGCGCGGCGGCGCCGGCTGCCATGACAATTGGGGGCCGTTCGTGCTGGGCGGCGGCGCCAGCTTCGACAAGGGCGGGATGGTCACGGAGAAGGCGCTCGCGGCCAATCGCTGGTTCGTCGACCTCGCCGTGAAGCACAAGGTCGCGCCGCCCTCGGCGCCGACCGACGCCTTCCGCCAGATCGTCGATGCCTTCAAGGCCGGCCGGACCGGGATGGCGATCCACCATATCGGCTCGGTCGCGGAGATCGTTGGGGCGCTCGGCGACAAGGTCTCGGCCGTGCCGGTGCCGCGCGGGCCGGATGGCCGCGGCTGGACCTATTTTGGCGACGAGTCCAACGCCATCTTCGCAGGCAGCAAGAACAAGGAGGCGGCCTTCCGCTGGATCAGCTTCCTGTCGAGCGCCGAGAACAATGCAGAGCAGGCCAAGCTCAGCGGCCAGCTGCCGATCACCATCTCGGATGCGAAGAGCTGGACCGTGCATCCCAAGCGCTTCGTCGAGGCGAGCGACGCCTCCCTGCCGATCGCAAAGCCCCTCCCCGACCATGTGAAGACGCCGGATTTCGTCGGCCGCGTCCTGCCCACCAACCTGCAGAGGGCGCTGACCGGCGGGATGAATCCCGACGATCTCATGAAGGCGGTCGAGCAGACCTTCCACGGCTGAGGCCGGATCGCATCGCGCGGCGCCGGGCCAAACCCGGCGCCAGCCATCGATCTACAGGGACGAGGCCATGAACAAGACGACGGCGAGCAGCGCGATGCTTCGCGCGGCGACACCCTATGGTTTCCTGCTGCCGGCACTGTTGGTGACGGCGCTGGTCATCCTGTTTCCGGTCCTGCAGACGGCCTGGTACAGCCTGCACGACTACATTCTCTACGACCCCGACAATTTCCGCTTCGTCGGCCTGCGGAATTTCGCGACCGCGCTCTCGGACGAGGTCTTCTGGATCGCGCTACTGAACTCTGCGATCTGGGTCGCGGGCATCGTGTCGCTCCAGCTCCTGCTGGGTCTCGTGGCAGCGCTGCTGCTCAACCAGAGCTTCTGGTGGCGCGGCATGGCGCGCGCGCTCGTCATCATCCCCTGGGCGCTGCCGAGCGTGATCATCGGCCTGATGTGGACCTGGATCTACGACTTCAATCTCGGCGTCTTCAACGACATCCTGCTGCGCCTCGGCCTGATCTCGGCCCCGCATCCCTGGCTCGCCCAGCCCTCCACGGCGCTGGCCTGCATCATGCTGGCGCTGGTCTGGCAGGGCTTTCCGTTCTTCACCGTCACCATCCTCGCGGGTTTGCAGACCGTGCCGGGAGAACTCTACGAGGCGGCCGAGATCGACGGCGCCAGCCCCTGGCGCCAGTTCGTCCACGTCACCCTGCCCTCGATCGCCGGCATCGTCACCACGGCCGTACTGCTGCGCATCATCTGGGTCGCCAATTCGCTCGACGTCATCCTGGTGATGACTGGCGGCGGGCCGGGATATGCCACGCATACGCTGCCGCTCTACGCCTTCCTGCGCGCCTATACCGGCATGGAATTCGGCTATGCCGCCTCGCTCTCGCTGATGCTGACGGCGATCCTGCTCGGCATCGTCTGGCTCTATGTCCGCCGCCAGGCCGGGGAGATGGAGCGATGATCCGGCGCCGTTCCTTCGCCCGCAATCTGATCCAGGTCGAAATCCCCGTCCTGCTGGTGCTCGCCTTCGCGCTGGCACCGTTCGTCTGGATGCTGCTGACCTCGATCAAGCCGAATGCGGACCTCTCGCAGTTCCCGGTGCGCTACCTGCCGAGCAGCACGACCTTCGAGCACTATCAAACGCTGATCCAGCGCACGAGCTTCCCGGTCAACCTGCTGAACAGCCTCGTCATCGCCTGCGGCGCCGTCGTGCTGGGGCTGGCAGCCAGCGTGCCGGCCGCCTATTCGTTCTCGCGCTTCCGCTTCGCCGGGCGACGGATGTTGATGACGAGCTTCCTCGTCATCAACATGTTCCCGATCGTGCTGCTGATCATCCCGCTCTTCGTGCTGATGCGGACGCTCGGGCTGATCGACACCTTCCTCGGCGTCATCATCGGCCATTCGACCTTCTCGATCCCGTTCTCGATCTGGATGCTGGTCAGCTACTTCAACGCGATCCCCAAAGACCTCGACGAGGCGGCGACGATCGATGGCGCGTCCCGCTTGCAGACGATCCGGCTGGTGGTGCTGCCGCTGGTGATGCCCGGCATCGTCACGACGGCGATCTACGTCTTCATCACCTCGTGGAACGAATATCTGTTCGCGATGATGCTGTCGGGCGAGACGGTCAGGCCGGTGACCGTCGCGCTGCAATTGTTCATCGGCGAATTCACGGTGCAGTGGGGCGTCCTCACCGCGGGCGGCACGATCATCGCTTTGCCCGTCACCATCCTTTTCCTTTTTGTGCAGAAGCGGCTCGTCGGCGGGCTGACGGCAGGAGCAGTCAAATCATGACCAATGCGATCGGGGTGATCTCGATGTTCTACGCGCGCCCCTTCGGGCGCGAGCATTTCCCCACCTTCCGGCGCATGAAGCAGGCCGGGGCCGATGTGGTCGAACTGCTGGTGCCGGAGCCGGGCGAGCTCGACCTTGCCGAGACGAAGGCCGCCGCCACCGATGCCGGCCTCTCGATCGTACTGGCGGCGCGGGTGAACCTGACCCGCGATCTCGCCAGCGCCGACCCGGCCGCGCATGCAGCCGGCATCGCCTATCTCGAGCAATGCGTCGACATCGCTGCCGCGTTGGGGGCGGGAATCGTCGGCGGGCCGCTCTATGGCGCGCCGCTCGTCTTCGCCGGCCGGGCGCCGCAGCCGGTCGAGCCGGCCGAGCGCCGCCGGCGGGTCGATGCCGTCGTACGCGGACTGACGCAGGCCGCGAAACGCGCCGCCGACAAGGGCGTCGTCCTCGGCGTCGAGCCCCTGAACCGGTTCGAGACCGACATGTGCAACACCTGCCGCCATGCGCTGGATTATGTCGAGGCCGTCGCCTCACCTGCCGTCGGCGTGATGCTCGACACCTTCCACATGAACATGGAGGAATACGATCTCGCCGCCTCGATCCGGCTGGCGGGATCGCGGCTGGTGCATTTCCAGGCGAACGAGAACAATCGCGGCTTCGTCGGCTCGGGCCATATCGACTGGCCGTCGATCGCACGGGCGCTTGCGGCCTCCGGCTATCAGGGCCCGATCGTGCTGGAGCCGTTCCGGCGCGACGACGAGGCGGCAGGCGTGACGCTGGCGCAATGGCGCGCGCCCACCCGGAACGAGGATGCGGAGCTCAAGGCCAGCATCGACTATCTCAAGGCGACGCTCGCCTTCGCCGACCGGCTCGCGACGACGAAGGGAATTGCGTGATGACATCCCCCTTGCGCCTCGGCTGGATCGGCTGCGGCACCCATGCCAATGAGATGCTGCTGCCGCAGGTCACACGGCACGACGTCGTCCTGCAGGCGATCTGCGACATCTCGCCCGACAACCTCGCCTCCACTGGCCGGCGCTACGGTGTCGCGCCCGAGAACCAACTGAGCGACTGGCGCGCTTTGCTCGCCCGCACGGATATCGACGCCGTCGGCCTCGCCATGGGTCCGCGACAGCATCATGAAGTCGGCCTCGCCGCGATCGCGCGGGGATTGCCGCTGTTCATCGAGAAGCCGCCGGCCGCGACCTCGCGGCAAGCGCAGGAGCTGGCGGATGCCGCCAAGGCCCGAGGCGTTCCGGTCGTCGTCGGTTTCATGAAGCGGTATTCCACCGCCAATCGCATCGCGGCCAATGTCATCCACACCCCGGAATTCGGGGAAACCGCGAGCTTCCTCGGCCAGTACATGACGGCGCCGACCTACTTCGCGGGGGATGTCGACTATACCGGCTTCTATCTGCATCACTGCGTGCATTATTTCGACCTGATCCCCCATCTGATGGGCGAGGTCGCGACGGTCGGCGCACGCCGGCACGAGCTGGAACCCGGCAAGCTGCTGCTCCATGTCGATTTCCGCTTCCGCAACGGCGGCATCGGCACGCTCGTCATGGGGACGCATCAGTCGCGCGGTACGCCGATGGAATGGTGGCAGGTGATGGGCGACCATCGCCGCGTCGAGGTGCGCAACCTGCATGAGGTTCGCTACTTCCGCAGCCCTCCCTTCAAGGTGTCGCGCCCCGACGCCAGCCTTGTCGACGGCGAAGATACGCTGGTCTGGGAGCCCAATTTCACGGTCGCCGCCAACGAGGACCACAAGGGCTATCACGCGATCCTCGGCGATTTCGTGCGGGCGGCGCGCGGCGAGACACTGGACTTTCCCGATGCGGCGGCGGGCGCACGGGCGCTCGCCCTCCTCGAACAGGCCATCGCTTCCGCCGAAGCCGATGCGCATCGGTGATCGATGCCCGGACATGAAGGGGCAATGTCCGGGGCCGACAGCTCTCCATCGCTAGGCTCAGGGCCGAATCATTTGGCCTGAGATGCGATTCACGGTGTCTGGAAAGAGCCGTGATAGGTCATTCGTTTCTGCCTGCCAGGGGTCGATGACCGGCGCGTGGTGAGCGGTATCCCTGTCACCGGCTCACTCCCAGTTCAGCGCGCCGCCGTTCTGGTATTCGATGACGCGGGTCTCGAAGAAGTTCTTCTCCTTCTTCAGGTCCATCGCCTCGCTCATCCAGGGGAACGGGTTCTCGGTCTCGCCGAAGACCGGCGGCAGGCCCAGCTGGGCGCAGCGGCGGTTGGCGATGAAGTGCATGTATTGCTCGCAGAGCGCCGCGTTCAGGCCGAGGAAGCCGCGCGGCATCGTATCGCGGCCATAGGCAGCCTCAAGCTCTGCGGCTTCCCGCAGCATGCCGCGGATCTCGTCCTGGAAGGCCTTGGTCCAGAGATGCGGGTTCTCGATCTTGATCTGGTTGATCACGTCGATGCCGAAGTTCAGATGGATCGACTCGTCGCGCAGGATGTACTGGTACTGCTCGGCGATCCCCACCATCTTGTTGCGCCGGCCGAGTGACAGGATCTGCGCGAAGCCGGTGTAGAACCACATCCCCTCGAAGATCACGTAGAAGGTGATCAGGTCACGCAGCAGCGCCTGGTCACTCTCCGGCGTTCCCGTCTTGAAGTCCGGATTCTCGATGCTCTGGGTGTGCTTCAGCGCCCAGGCCGCCTTGTCGGTGATCGAGGGCACTTCGCGGTACATGTTGAACAACTCGCCCTCGTCAAGGCCGAGGCTCTCGACGATGTACTGGAATGTATGGGTGTGGATCGCCTCCTCGAAGGCCTGCCGCAGCAGATACTGCCGGCATTCCGGGTTGGTCAGGTGTCGGTAGATCGCCAGCACGATGTTGTTGGCGACGAGAGATTCGGACGCCGCGAAGAAGCCGAGATTGCGCTTGAGCATGCGCCGCTCGTCCTCGCTGAGGCCGTCCTTCGACTTCCACAGGGCGATGTCGGCCTGCATCGAGACCTCGGTCGGCATCCAGTGGTTGTTGCAGCCGGAGAGGTACTTTTCCCAGGCCCATTTGTATTTGAGCGGCAGAAGCTGGTTCACGTCGGCGCGCGCATTGATCATGCGCTTCTCGTCGACGGTGACGCGCCCGCCATTGCGGTCGATCGCGCCGAGGCCGGTGGCGTCGGCGGCGGGAGGAGGATTGGTCAGGATGGCGGGGTTGGCCGGGGGCGCCGGCTTGGTGTCGGACCAGTCGAGCATGGGGATATTCCGTTCTTGATCTGAGGGCGCGGGCGCCGGGGGCCACCCGGGGCGCTGTCATCGCGAAGAGTTCGAGCCGAAGCAGCCGTTACTGGCAGGCTTCGCAGGTGGGATCGTCGAGCGAGCAAGCGTTGGGCACGGCCATGCCATTCTCCAGCGGGATATCGACGATGATCGGCGCGGCGGCCTTGGCCGCGACCGGCACGGTGGCCGAGACCGCATTGAGCTTGCCGTCCGTGCCCTTCAGCGTCGATTTCTCGACATGGGTCGCCGAAAGCGCGCGCAGGTAATAGGTCGTCTTCAGGCCGAGCCTCCACGCCAGGCGATAGGCCTCGTCGAGCTTTCGGCCGGACGGCTGCGCCATGTAGAGGTTCAGCGACTGGCCCTGATCGATCCATTTCTGCCGGCGCGCCGCCGCCCTGATCAGCCATTCCGTCGGAATCTCGAAGGAGGTGGCATAGAGCGCCTTGAGATCGGCCGGGACGCGATCGATCCCACTGACCTTGCCGTCGTAGTATTTGAGATCCGAGACCATCACCTCGTCCCAGAGCCCCCTCGCCTTCAGGTCATGAACGAGCCCGGCATTCACCACGGTGAAGTCGCCCGACATGTTCGCCTTAACGTAGAGCTGGCTGTAGCTCGGCTCGATCGACTGCGAGACGCCGACGATGTTGGAGATCGTCGCGGTCGGCGCGATCGCCATGGTGTTGGAGTTGCGCATGCCGGTCGTGACGACCCGCTCGCGCAGGCCCTCCCAGTCCAGCGTCGAGGAGCGGTCGAGTTCGACATCGCCGTCGCGGGCGTCCGAGAGGATGTCGAGCGAGTCGATCGGCAGGATGCCCTTCGACCAGAGCGAACCCTCGAAGCTCGGATAGCGCCCGCGCTCGGCGGCGAGATCGACCGAGGCCTGGATCGCATGGAAGCTGATCACTTCCATCGACGTATCGGCGAAGGCGACGGCGCCTTCCGAGGCCGCCGGCAGACGCAGTGTCTGGAGCGCGTCCTGGAAACCCATCAGCCCCAAGCCCACCGGGCGATGGCGCAGGTTCGAGCGGCGTGCCTCGGGGATCGTGTAGAAATTGATGTCGACGACGTTGTCGAGCATGCGCATCGCGGTGGTCACGGTGCGGGCCAGGCGAGCCTGATCGAGCCCATCGGGCGTCACATGCGCGGCGAGGTTCACCGAGCCGAGATTGCAGACCGCGACCTCGTCGGCCGAGGTGTTGAGCGTGATCTCGGTGCAGAGGTTCGAGGAATGCACCACGCCGGCATGCTGCTGCGGCGAGCGCAGATTGCAGGCATCCTTGAAGGTCATCCAGGGATGGCCGGTCTCGAACAGCATGGTCAGCATGCGCCGCCAGAGGTCGAGCGCCTTCACCCGTTTGAAGACCTTGATCTGGCCAGCGGCTGCCTTCGCCTCATAAGCCTCGTAGGCCGTCTTGAATGGCTTGCCATAGAGGTCGTGCAGGTCCGGCACCTCATCGGGCGAGAACAGCGTCCAGTCGGCGCCGGCCTCGACGCGCTGCATGAACAGGTCGGGAATCCAGTTCGCCGTGTTCATGTCATGGGTGCGGCGGCGGTCGTCGCCGGTGTTCTTCCGGAGATCGAGGAACTCCTCGATATCGACATGCCAGGTCTCGAGATAGGCGCAGACCGCGCCCTTGCGCTTGCCGCCCTGATTGACGGCGATGGCCGTATCGTTCGCGACCTTCAGGAACGGCACCACGCCCTGGCTCTCGCCATTGGTGCCCTTGATATGGGCGCCGAGACCGCGCACCGGCGTCCAGTCATTGCCGAGGCCGCCCGAGTACTTGGCGAGCAGCGCATTGTCCTTCACCGCCTTGAAGATACCGTCGAGATCGTCAGCGACGGTGGTCAGGAAGCAGGAGGAGAGCTGCGGGCGCAGCGTCCCGGAATTGAACAGCGTGGGGGTCGAGGCCATGAAATCGAAGGATGAGAGCAGATCGTAGAATTCGATCGCCCTGCCCTCGCGATCGATCTCGCGGATGGCGAGACCCATGGCGACACGCATGAAGAAGGCCTGCGGCAGCTCGAAGCGGTTGCCCCGGACATGCAGGAAATAGCGGTCGTAAAGCGTCTGGAAGCCGAGATAGTCGAATTGCAGATCGCGCTCGGGCTTGAGTGCAGCGGCGATGCGGGCGATGTCGAAGCGGCCGAGCTCGGGGTCGATCAGCTCGTTCGCGATGCCGGTCTTGAGATAGGCATGGAAGTAGTCGGCATAAAGCACTGACATCTCTTCCTGCGTCGCCTGCTCGGCGCGGCCATGGACGAAGCTCAGTGCCTCGCGACGGAGCTTGTCCAGCAGCAGGCGCGCGGAGACCTTCGCATAGTTCGGCTCGCTCTCGATCAGCGTGCGGGCGGCAAGGATCGGCGCCAGCGCCAATTCGTCGAGCAAGATGCCGTCATAGAGGTTGCGGCGCGCCTCGGTGAGGACCGGCTCGGCCGAGACGCCGTCGAGATCGGCACAAGCCTCGCGAACCACCTTGTCGAGGCGGCCGGCGTCGAGCGGGATAAGCGTCCCGTCGGCGAGCTTCATGTGCAGCAAGGGAGCTGCGGAGGCGACAGGCTTCGTCTCGGCAACCGCCCTCGCCCGCTCGCGCGCCCGCTCCTCGCGATAGAGCACATAGGCACGGGCGACCTTGTGGTGTTCGCCGCGCATCAGGGCGAGCTCGACCTGGTCCTGCACATCCTCGATATGGAAAGTGCGGCCGGTCGCGGCCCGGCGGGTCAGCCCCGCGACGACCTGCTCGGTCATCTCCGCGACGGCTTCGTGGATGCGGCGCGAAGCGGCGGCGTTCGATCCTTCGACGGCGAGGAACGCCTTGGTCAGCGCCACGGTGATCTTCGAGGGATCGAACGGCGTCACCGCGCCGTTGCGGCGAATGATCTGGTAGCCGGGCTCGCTCGCAGCGAGCTTCGACAGTGTCGGCTCTGCGGCTGACGGAGCGGCGGCAGGCCGCTCGGCTTCAATGGAAAGAGACATCGGCATCAACCCCAAATGTTGGGGGCAAAGGCCAGAGCGGTTGCGTCGAGAAGGCGCGCGGCACCACAAGGCCGCGACCTGCCAAGCGCACCACCGGGACACCCCGCCCGAGGACGTATACGAGGTCGCGGCAGGTCTCCTGGCTCACGGGTCAGCGCTCTCGTCCCGTCTTCCCAAGGCCTTGCAGCCTCAGTGACTTAATCCTGGACGTGAACTCGCCGCTTACAGTTGCGGGGGCAGCGCCGGTCTCTCACCGGCTTCCCTCTTAGCTCTCGATCTTGCGATTCGAGAGACCATCGACCACCAGATCTAGTAGCTAAGGGGCATCGCCTGTCAACAGGTCGTGATGCCGCCGTCCGGCGCCTGTGAAGATCGGGGATCACCGCGCGGCCTCCGGCCTATCCTGTTCGTGCTGTTCGGCAATGACGTCGGCTCTGCCTTCGCTTCGGCGAAACCGCGTCGAGCGATGCTTTACGCCTCAAGCGCTAGCGCCCCTTCGCCGCCCGCCATGATCGACGCACGCCCCGTTCCCGAGCTTCGCGCAATTCGCGACCGCCACGAGCTGTCTGCGATGGCTGCCGAGCCGCCCCAGCATATCGCGATGGCGCGTCTCAGGCCGGGTCACACGGTTGCTGTCGGTCGATTTGGCGCCCGGCTGATTTTCCGAAAATATTGCGAGATAAAACCTTCCATTTGACAATGTGTCTTATAAGTACCATGATAGAAACATCGATCTAGGCCGAACGAATTGGCCCCGCGCTTTCATCGCGCACTGCTGACGAACTTCCTGCTCAAATCGAAAAATGCGCTGCACCCGCGGCGCATGAACAATAGCCTTTACAGGAGGTCAGCATGGCCAGTGGCACAGTTAAGTGGTTCAACACCGACAAGGGTTTTGGTTTCATCCAGCCGGAAGACGGCGGCCAGGACGCCTTCGTCCATATCAGCGCCGTGGAGCGTGCCGGTCTGCGCACGCTGAAGGAAGGCCAGAAGGTCTCCTATGAGCTGGTGCAGGACAAGCGCTCCGGCAAGGTGTCTGCGGACAACCTGCAGGCCGAGTGAGCTAGACGCCATCCGGCGCGTCAATCGAGATCAGCGGCGACCGCGGATGTACCGGCGCCCGTTCGATTGAGCGGCGGATAGCCACGGAGGGGTCGGGATCAACCCGGCCCTTTTTGTTTGCATCAGAAGGGAAATTCGAATGCAGGTTCTCGTTCGCGACAACAACGTCGACCAGGCGCTTCGCGTCCTCAAGAAGAAGATGCAGCGTGAAGGCGTGTTTCGCGAGATGAAGGCGCGTCGCGCCTACGAGAAGCCGTCCGAGCGGCGAACCCGCGAGAAGGCCGAAGCCATCCGCCGCGCCCGCAAGGCAGCACGCAAGCAGGCTCAGCGCGAAGGATTGCTGCCGATGCCGAAGCGCGTGGAACGGCCGGCACGGCCCGGCCAGGCCCCCGCGCAGGCACGATAGGCGAGGATTTGGGCCTGGGCTTCAATCCGCAGGATTTCGCCGAGGGCCGGGCCTGCTCGCCAGGCCGAACCGGCGAGGATCGAAGCCGAGCCCCACGCAAGGTTCTGCCCGAAGCCGTTCGATCCATGCAGGAGCGTGCTGCCGGAAAACGCCGCTGACGCCCTGGCGTCCTGCGTTCGAGAAGGAGTTTGCCGATGTCGAGCAACAGAATTCCGCCGGAAGAGGCGCAATTGCGGGCCCAGAGCAGAGCGACGCTCGCAGCGCAACGCCGCGCCGAGGCCGAAACGGCCCTGGAAGCGTTGCGGGTGGAGCAGATCGCCGTCCGCGAACGCACCGCAAAACTGCGGGCCTTGCGGCTCGCCAAGGAAGCCGCCGACGCCGAGGCCGCCGCGGCGGTGCCGCCAGCCAAGACGCGAGCCAAGCCCGCCAAGACCGTTGTTCGGCGGAGAACCGCTTCTTCCTGATCTCCAACCGGAGGATGGCGCGCGAGGCGTTGCCGTCAGTCTTGGTCAGCAACCCGGCAGCCGAACTCGGCCGCCGCTGCGGCAAACCAGGACCAGAAGCTTCCTGCCATGCTGCGTGCGACCATGATCTCGAAGACGGGTCCGTCCGGCCCGTCGGCGAGCCGCCATAGCTGCACGCCGAGATAGGCCACGCTTGTCACGGCGGTCTCGCCGACGCCAAAGGCCGAAGGATGCAGGTCGAGCATCACGCCCTTTGCCAGCAGATCGCGGGTCCTGGGACCCTGAAGCCGGAAGGCGGCGCGCGCATCGCTCTGATCGCTGACAGCGGCATGGGTCGCGAATTCATCGAGCAATGGCTGGAAGCCGTCGCGCGAAGCCGCGCGCAGCAGCCATTGGTCCGGCCCCGCCCAGATCGCGTCATGGACCCCGCCCGATACGATCCTCGGCATCTCCGGCAGCGCGATGCCGAGCCGGCCTTTGACGGCCCGCGACAGGGCCATCGCCGCACCCGGTTCAGCGATCAGGGTCGCCAGGCCGAAACCATCCAGCAGCGTCGCAACGACGCCGGTCTCGCCCTTCGCGCCGAAGGAGCCGGGTTGCGCGATGCCCGCCCAGGCGCTGCGCGGGCGCCATGAGGTCGCGATCTCAGCCATGGAGGCGGTTTCCTTCCGGATCGACGAAGACGGGCGAGCAGATCTCGACGACGATGTCGCCGTTTCGGACGGGATCATAGGCGCGCACGCGCTCGCCGATGCGACCGGCGCCGTTCCGGATCAGGCCGAGGCCGATCCAGTGGTTGAGATGCGGCGAATGGGCGACCGAGGTCATGTAGCCCTCGTCGTTCTCCATCACCGCCGCCTTGCCGATGCCGATGAAGTGGGCGCCGGCCCGCAGGCGCTGGGAGGGATCGACCGGCTTGAAGCCGACGAAGGACGGCCGGTCCCGCTCGATCAGGGCCGGCCTGCCCGCCATCAGGCGGCCGATATAGTCCTTCTTCGAAGACATCATCTTGCCGAGGCCGAGATCGCGCGCCGTGGTCTGGCCGTTGAGCTCGTTGCCGGCGACATGGCCCTTCTCGATGCGCATCACCCCGAGCGCCTCGGTGCCATAGGGCGTGATGCCGAAGGGCTGGCCGGCCTGCATCAGGGCGCGCATCATCGCATCGCCATAGGCGGCCGGAACCGCCAGTTCATAGGCCAATTCGCCCGAGAAGGAGATCCGGAACAGCCGCGCCGGAATGCCGCCGCCGACCGTCACGGTGCGCGCCGCGAGATAGGGGAAGGCCTCGTTCGAGAGGTCGTGCTCGTGATCGACGACGCCGCGTAGGGTTTCGCGCGCCTTGGGCCCGGCGATGGAAGCTTGTGCCCATTGCTCGGAGACCGAGACCATGCGGACATCGAGTTCCGGCCACAGCACCTGATGGCAGAACTCCAGATGCTGCATCACCTTGCCGGCATTGGCCGTCGTGGTCGTCATCAGGAAATGGTGCTCGCCCAGACGCGAGGTGGTGCCGTCATCCATGACGAAGCCGTCCTCGCGCAGCATCAGGCCGTAGCGCGCCTTGCCGACCGGCAGGGCCTTCCAGCCATTGATGTAGACGCGCTCCAGGAACTCGGCGGCCTCCGCCCCCTGGATGTCGATCTTGCCGAGCGTCGAGACGTCGCAGAGGCCGACGCTCGCGCGCACGGCCTTGACCTCGCGATCGACCGTCGCCTGCCAGTCGTTTTCGCCGGGGCGCGGATAGTACTGCGCCCGCAGCCATGGGCCGGCCTCGACGAAGACGGCGCCCTGCTCCCGCGACCAGTCATGGGTCGGTGCCAGCCGCACCGGCCTGAATTCCTTGCCGCGATGATGGCCCGCGAGCGCGCCGATCGCGACCGGCGTATAGGGCGGCCGGAAGGTCGTGGTGCCCGTCTGCGGGATCGTCCTGCCCGTCTGCTCGGCCATGATGGCGAGGCCGGAGAGGTTCGAGGTCTTGCCCTGGTCCGTCGCCATGCCGAGCGTGGTGTAGCGCTTGAGATGCTCGACCGGCCGGAAGCCCTCGCGTGCGGCGAGTTCGACATCCCTGTCGGTGACGTCGTTCTGGTAGTCGACGAAAGCCTTGCCCTTCGTTCCCTTCACTCGCCAGAGCGGCCGCAGCGCGGTCGTCTCGGGATCGGTCGCAGGCACGGGTGCCGGCGGCGCAGGCGTCAGCCCGGCTTCGGCCGCAGCCTCGCGGCCGAGCCGCGCGCCGTCCTCCAGCGCCTGCGCCAGCGTGAAGCGCCCGGCCGCGCTGCCGGCGACAGCAAGGCCCGCCGGCAAGGAGCCCGGCACGAAACATTGCAGGCCGTCGTCCCAGGCCGGCTTGCCGTTCTGATGCGAGGTCAGATGCAGCGTCGGGTTCCAGCCATTGGAGACGGCGAGCAGGTCGCAATCGACAGCCGTCGTCGCGCCGGATGCATCGCGGATGGTGACGCTGCTGAGGTGGCGGCCGCCGCGCGTGCCTTCGACCGCGCCGCCTGCGAACAGCCTCGCACCAAGCTTGTCGGCGAGCGCCTTGCGGGCGGGATCTGAGTCGCCGCCGGCATCGACGATGGCAGCGATGCGGCTACCGGCTGCGGCGATATCGCGTGCCGTGGCCCAGCCATCGTCCCCGGCCGTGAACAGCACCGCCTCGCGGCCCGGCAATGCGCCGTAGCGGTTGACGTAGGTGCGTGCCGCTCCCGCCAGCATGACGCCCGGCGTATCATTGCCGGGGAAGACGATCGGCCGTTCCAGTGCGCCTGCGGCGAGGATCGCGCGCTTGGCATGGATGCGCCAGCCGCGCTGTCGCGGCTGATGCGGCGCCGGCTCGGGCAGGTGATCGCCGACACGCTCGACCGCGCCATAGATGCCGTGGTCGTAGAGGCCGAAGACGGTGGTGCGCGGCATGATCCGCACTTCGGGCAGGCTCTCGAGCTCGGCCAGCGTCGCCGCCAGCCATTCGGCCGCCGGCTTGCCATCGATCTCGCGCCTCTCGGCCAGCAGGCGCCCGCCGAGGCGAAAATCCTCGTCGCAGAGGATGACCCGGGCGCCGCTGCGCCCCGCTGCGAGCGCGGCGGAAAGGCCGGCCGGACCGCCGCCGATCACCAGCACGTCGCAGAAGGCGAAGGCCTTCTCGTAATGGTCAGGGTCTTCTAAGCCGGCCGCGCGGCCGAGGCCCGCCGCACGGCGGATCAGCGGCTCGTAGAGCTTTTCCCAGAAGGCCGCCGGCCACATGAAGGTCTTGTAGTAGAAGCCCGCGACCAGGGCCGGCGAGAGCAATCCGTTGATCGAGAGCAGATCGAAGGCGAGCGAGGGCCAGCGGTTCTGACTGGCCGCGTCGAGCCCCTCGAACAGCTCGACCACCGTGGCGCGCGTGTTCGGCTCGCGGCGGGCCCCGGAGCGCAACTCGACCAACGCGTTCGGTTCCTCCGGGCCGGCCGAGAGGATGCCGCGCGGGCGGTGATATTTGAAGGAGCGGCCGACGAGCCGCACGCCATTCGCCAGCAGCGCGGAAGCCAGCGTATCGCCGGCAAATCCGCGATAGGACCTGCCGTCGAAGCTGAAGCTCAGCGGCCGGCTGCGATCGACAAGGCCGCCGGAGGCGAGACGGAAGGGCTGCCCGCTCATGCCGCGGCTCCCGCCTTGCGCGCCCTGGCGGCCTCGACCGAGGCGATCGCGTGGGTGCGGGTGTCGCGGGTCACGACCAGCCAGGCATGGCAGCCGGCCCCGTGATACCAGAGCTCGCGGTGACTGCCGGCCGGATTGTCACGCAGATAGACGTACTCGGTCATCGCCGCTTCCGTCGCTGCCATCCCGTCGGGTCGCTGCGGATCGGCCGCGCCGAGATAGGTGAATTCCTGGGCGTCGCGCGCGCCGCAATGGGGGCAAGTGATGCGCATGGGGGATCCTCGGGCAGCGCGCGGTCAGTGCAGATTGGGCTGGGCGCCGGCGCCCTTTTCGTCGATCAGGCGCCCGGTGGCGAAGCGATCGAGCCGATAGGCGCTCGCGACCGGGTGCGGCTCTCCCGTCGCGATCAGATGCGCGAAGCAGAAGCCGGAGGCCGGCGTCGCCTTGAAGCCGCCATAGCACCAGCCGGAATTGAGATAGAGCCCCTCGATCGGCGTCAGGTCGATGATCGGCGAGCCGTCCATCGACATGTCCATCACGCCGCCCCAATGGCGCAGCATCCGCACCCGGCCGAGCCCCGGCCAGAGCGCCATGGCCGATTCCATCACGTCCTCGATCACCGGCAGATTGCCGCGCTGGGCGTAGGAGTTGTAGCCGTCGATGTCCCCGCCGAAGACCAGCCCGCCCTTGTCGGACTGGCTGATGTAGAAATGCCCGGCGCCGAAGGTGACGACGCCGTCGATCAGCGGCTTCAGCCCCTCCGAGACGAAGGCCTGGAGGACATGGGTCTCGATCGGCAGGCGCAGGCCCGCCATCGCGGCCACCCGCGACGAATTGCCGGCGACGGCCATGGCGATCTTCTTCGCCCGGATCGGTCCCCGCGATGTCTCGACGCCGACGGCCCGCCCGCCGGCCATGGTGATGCCGGTGACCTCGCAGTTCTGGATCATGTCGACGCCGCGGCTGTCGGCGGCCCGTGCATAGCCCCAGGCGACGGCGTCATGCCGGGCCGAGCCGCCGCGGCGCTGCAGGAGCCCGCCCCGGATCGGGAAGCGGGCGTTGTCGTAGTCGAGATAGGGCAGCATCGCCCTTACCTGCTCGCTGCCGAGCAGTTCGGCATCGACCCCGGCGAGCCGCATCGCATTGCCGCGCCGGGCGAAGGCATCCCGCTGCGCGTCGGAATGAAAGAGGTTCAGGACACCGCGCTGGCTGACCATGGCGTTGTAGTTCAGGTCCTGCTCCAGCCCTTCCCAAAGCTTCATCGAGAGCTCGTAGAAGGGCGTGTTGCCGGGCAGCAGGTAATTCGAGCGGATGATCGTGGTGTTGCGGCCGACATTGCCGGAGCCGAGATAGCCCTTCTCCAGCACCGCGACATTGGTGATGCCGTGCCGGCTGGCGAGGTAATGCGCCGTCGCCAGGCCATGCCCGCCGCCGCCGATGATGACGACGTCGTATTCGTGCTTGGGCGCGGGATCGCGCCAGGCCGGGGTCCAGCCCTTGTGACCCTGAAGGGCCTGGGCGAGCAGCGAGAAGACGGAATAGCGCATCGAGGGGTCCGGGCGGTCTTGTCATCCGGAGATTGACCGACATAGGCTCCGCGACATGCTCGATAGCGACATCCGATTGCCCGTTAGCGACGACAGCGCACCGACCCATGTCGGCTTCCTGCTGATCCCGGATTTCGCGCTGCTGCCCTATGCCTCGGCGATCGAGCCGTTGCGTGCGGCCAACCGGCTCTCCGGCCATTCGCTCTACCGCTGGAGCCACATCTCGATCGACGGAACGCCCGCCCCGGCCTCGAACGGCGTCGCCATCGCACCGGACGCCAATATCGGTGCCGAGCTTCGGCTCGACTATCTTTTCGTCTGCGCCGGAGGAAATCCGGCGCTCTTCCATCATCAGCCGACCTTCTCCTGGCTCCGGCAGCAGGCTAGGCGCGGCGTGCGGATCGGCGGCGTTTCGGGGGGGCCCTATCTGCTGGCGCGGGCCAATCTGCTGAGCGGCTACCGGTTCACCATCCACTGGGAGCACGCGGCCGCGTTCCTGGAAGAATACCCCGACCTCGATCTGCGCCGCTCGCTTTACGAAATCGACCGCGACCGGCTGACCTGCAGCGGCGGCACCGCCCCGCTCGACATGATGCATGCCGTGATCGCCCGCGAGCATGGCAGCGACCTCGCTTTGGCCGTCAGCGAATGGTTCCTGCAAACCCAGGTCCGGGAGGGCGCAGACCCCCAGCGCATGAAGCTGCGCGAGCGGCTCGGTATCGCGCATGCTCCGCTGCTGCGGGTCATCGGCCGCATGGAGCAGACGATCGAGAACCCCGAGCCCCGCGAAGCCCTCGCCCGGCTCGCCAATGTCTCGCTGCGCCAGCTCGAGCGCCTGTTCCGGCAACATCTCGGCCGTTCTCTCGGCGAGCACTACCTGGGGCTGCGCCTCGACCGCGCGCGCGACCTGCTGCGGCAGACCAGCCTTTCCGTCCTGGAAATCGCGCTCGCCTGCGGCTTCGCCAGCGCCAGCCATTTCTCCCGCAGCTATAGCGGGCGCTTCGGCCATCCGCCACGATCCGAGAGACTGCCGCAGCACCCCATCGCTCGACGCTGAATGTCAAGAAAGCGTCGCATGGGGTCAATTCCACGCATCGATCCACCGGAAGTCTAGGGCTTCAAAAAAAGACAGGGGATCGCGACCGATGAAACGTTTGACCGCTCTGGCGCTCGCTGTAGCCGCCACGCTCGCCGCCATGCCCGCCCTCGCGCAGGACACGCTCGCCAAGATCAAGGAGAAGGGCGTCCTCACCGTCGGCGTCAAGAACGACTACAAGCCCTGGGGCTTCCTCGATCCGTCGGGCAAGATCGTCGGCCTCGAGATCGATCTCGCGCAGGAGGTCGCGGACAAGCTCGGCGTCAAGCTCGAGATGGTCCCCGTCATCGCCGCCAACCGCATCGAGTTCCTGCGCCAGGGCCGCATCGACATGATCCTGGCGACGCTCGGCGACACGGCCGAGCGACGCAAGCAGATCGGCATGATCGAGCCGAACTATTATGCCGGCGCCACCAATGTGCTCGCGCCCAAGAGCGCGGGGCTGAAGAAGTGGGAAGACCTCAAGGGCCGCAAGGTCTGCGCCGTGCAGGGCGCCTATTACAACCGCCGGGTCTCGCAGATGTATTCCCCGGACCTCGTCGTGTTCCCCTCGGTGCCGGACGGGCTCAACGCCCTGCAGGGCAACAACTGCGTCGCCTTCCTCTTCGACGACACGCTGATCGTCTCGACGCTGTCGAGCGGCGATCCGAAATGGGCCAATTACGAGATGCCGCTGACCTCCGAGGACCCGCAGCTCTGGGCGATCGGCGTGCGCCTCGACGATCTCGACGGCGGCTTCGGCAAGCTGCTCAAGGACATGTCGGTCGAGTGGCACAAGAGCGGCAAGCTGCTCGCGCTCGAGAGCAAATGGGGCATCAAGCAGAGCCCGTACCTGATCGAGACCAACAAGAAGCTGAAGGGCGGCGCGTAACCTCGGGCGTCATTCTCGGCTTGCGCCTGAGAATCTCATGACCAGAGGGCTCTGGTTTCCGAGATGGTCGGGTCAAGCCCGACCATGACGCACCAAGGCCGCCCGAGGTTTCGGACATGATCGCCGCCTTCTTCGAGCGCCTGAACGATGTTCATGGCCTCAATTTCTCGATCTTCTACGACGCTTTCGACCGCTCCCGCTTCCTGACCGGGTTGTGGACCACGAGCTATATCTGCGTCGTGTCCATCCTGGCCTCGCTCGCGATCGGACTTGTCGGTGTCTGGGTCGCCGGCAGCCATTCGCGGCTCGGTCGGCTTCTGGTGCGGGCTTACGTCCAGTTCTTCCGCAACACGCCGCCGCTGGTGCAGCTCTCCTTCTTCTACTTCGCCGTCGGCGGCCTGCTGCCCACCGTGTCGGACGGTTTCGGCGGGCAGTCCCCCTTCGTCAGCGGCACCGGCTGGGCGATCATCGCCTTCTCGCTCTTCGCCGGAGCGTTCAACGTGGAGATCTTCCGCGCCGGGATCGAAGCGGTGCCCGAGACCATGGTCGAGGCGGCAGAATCGCTCGGCTACACGCGCTTCCAGCTCTGGCGCCAGATCGTGCTGCCGCTGGCCTTCCGCATCTGCCTGCCGGCGCTGAACAACAACCTCGTCAACCTCGTGAAGACCACCACCCTCGCCTACGCGATCGGCGTGCCGGAACTGCTCTATGCGGCCTCACAGATCTGGTCCGAGGTCTTCAACGTCCGCGAGATGATGAACGTGCTGCTGGTGACCTATGTGCTGCTGGTCGCGGTGCTGGTCTGGGTGATGCATCGCTGGGAGAAGGCCATGCGCATTCCGGGCTACATGCCATGAAGACCGGCGCCACCGACCTCCCCGTCCTGAAACCGTTTCGCGCAGTGCCGATCGCATCGAGCGGGCTCGCCGCGCCGGCGATCCTGAGCTTCGGTGTCGTCGCCAGCATCGCCCTGCTCTTCGCCGCCTCGCTGGCTGTCGCCCAGGCCACCGGGCCGGCCCCCCGCGACGGCGCGTTCACGATCCTGCTGCGCTGGGCGCCGCTGATCTTCCAGGGCTTCCTGTTCAATCTGCTGATCAGCTTCCTCTCGATGGCGCTGGGCACGGCTGTCGGCGTGCTGTTCGGCATCGGGCAGGTCTCGCCCTCGGCGGCTCTGCGCAAGCCCGCCTGGGCCGCGACGCAGTTCTTCCGCAACGCGCCTGGCTCGTCCTGCTGTTCTACGCGATGTTCCTGCTGCCCTTCGAGATCAGGCTCGGCCCGTTCACCATCGCCTTTCCGGCCTGGGTCAAGGCGATCATCGGGCTCGCGCTGCCGGTCGCGGCCAATGTCTCCGAGATCGTGCGCGGCGGCATCCGCTCGATTCCCTCCGGCCAATGGGAATCGGCCGAGGCGCTCGCCTTCACGCGGCGTCAGACGATGTGGATGATCATCCTGCCGCAGGCCTTCAAGCGGATGATTCCGCCCTGGATGAACCTCTACGCCATCCTGACCATGGCCACGACACTGATCTCGGTCGTCGGCATCCAGGACGGGCTGACGGTGACGCGCGCCGCGCTCGTCGCCGAGAGCCGGCCCGATCTGATGCTGCCGATGTACCTGCTGCTTCTGCTGATGTTCTTCGCCTATTGCTACCCGATCGCCCGGCTCACCATGGCGATCGAGCGCCGCTTCAACGTGAAGGGATGACCATGGCTGCCAAGCATGAACTCGGCGAGCCGGTCGTCGTGGTCGAGGGCGTCGAAAAAGCCTTCGGCGCCTTCCCGGTGCTGAAGGACGTCAGCCTGACCATCCGCCGCGGCGAGACCGTCTGCATCATCGGCCCCTCGGGCTCGGGCAAGTCGACGCTGCTGCGCTGCATCAACGCGCTGGTGCCGATCAGCAAGGGCTCGATCACGGTCGCCGGCCGGCAGGTCAACGACCCCGCGCTCGACAAGCTGGCGCTGCGCCGCGATGTCGGCATCGTCTTCCAGCAGTACAATCTCTTCCCGCACAAGAGCGCGCTGCAGAACGTGATGATGGCGCCGGTCCATGTGCTGAAGCAGGACCGCGCCGAGGTCGAGGAGCGGGCCAGGCGCCTGCTCGCCAAGGTCGGCCTCTCGCATAAGCACGACGCCTATCCGGGCGAGCTCTCGGGCGGGCAGCAGCAGCGCGTCGCCATCGCCCGCTCGCTGGCGATGAACCCGAAGGTGATGCTGTTCGACGAGGTCACCGCCGCGCTCGACCCCGAGACCAAGAAGGAGGTGCTGGTCACCATCCGCGATCTCGCTGCGGAGGGCATGACCTGCATCCTCGTCACCCATGAGATGGGCTTCGCCCGCGAGGTCGCCGACCATGTCTATTTCACCGATGGCGGCGTGATCGTCGAGCACGCGCCGCCGGCCGAATTCTTCGGTGCGCCGCGCGAGACGCGCACCCGTGCCTTCCTTGAACAGGTTCTGTGACGCGCCATGCCGTCTCCGGGCGGGCCGATATCGCATTTTGGCCAGCCGCCACAGGCCATCGACCCAGGAATGAACGGCATCATTCGAGAGGGGTACCCATGAACATCCCGGCCTCAGATCCCAAATCCGTCACCGGCAAGCCCCTGACCATCGACGAAAATGTCGATGTCCTCGTTGTCGGCGCCGGTCCGGCCGGCCTCGAAGCCGCAATCGGGGCGGCTGCGCGCGGGTTCGGCGTGCTACTGGTCGACGAGAACCCCGTGCTGTTCAAGACGATGGGCGATGAGGTGCCGCTGCATTTCGGGCAGGGCATGGCGGCCAGCGCCCGCAATCGCAACGCCATGATGGAGGCATTCGTGGCCTCCGAACCGCGGATCGCAGAGGCTTTCGAGGCCGGCATCGATGTCCGCCTCGGCACCACTTGCTGGGGACTCTACGCCAATGGCCTCGCTCTCGGCTGGATGCCCGGCCTCGTCGCGGGCTTGGCCGATGAGGAGCGCAGCTTTCTCGTCCAGGCGCGGCACGTCATCCTCGCCTGCGGCCGGCGCGACATGGGACTCGGCTTCCCCGGCTGGGAGAAGCCGGGGGTGATGGGCGCCACCGCCGCGCTCGCTCTGGCGACGCGCTACGGCGCGCTCGGTCCGCGCAAGCTCGTCGTTCTTGGCTCGAGCACGGAGTCGCTGACCACGGCGCTCGCCTTGCGGGAGGCCGGCGCCAGCATTGCGGCGGTCGTCGAGCAGGCCGCGGAGATCGTTGGCGACGCGGCGCTGCTGGCCAGCCTGCGCGAGGGCGGAACCGAGATCCTGACCCGCCATGTCGTGCGCGAAGCAGCCGGCCGCGACGGTGTCGAGGCGGCATTGCTCGCAAGGCTCGACGAGGCCGGAAAGCCTTCGGCCGAGGAACGCAGCCTCGCCTGCGACGGCATCGTGCTCGCCGTCGGCACGACCGCGGTCATCGACCTGCTCGATGCCGCTGGCGGCAAGGTCGCGTTCCAGCCCGAGCGTGGAGGCTATGCGCCGGTCCTCGATGCGAACCAGCGCACCAACATCGCGAATGTCCATGCGGTCGGCGACTGCGCCGGCATCTGGGCCGCGAAGACCCGCGACCGCGCGATCGCCGAGGCTGAAGCCGCCTGCGCCGTCGCGGCCCTCGACGCGGAGGCGATCACAGCAACAGCCTCGCAACCGCCGGCGCCGGAATACGATATCAGCGCCTATCGCCTGGCCTGGGTCCGTGCGAGCGTCGTCGAGGCCCGCACGGAGTTTCATGTCTGCCAATGCGAGGAGGTGACGGCCCGCGAGATTCTCGAGGTCCGGCCGCCGCGTTATCTGGACTGGCAGAACGAGCGCCGCAATGATCGTTCGCTCGCGGCGCTGCTCGGCGACGGCCCGCCCAATCCCGACCAGGTCAAGCGCCTGACACGCGCCGGCATGGGCCCCTGCCAGGGTCGCCGCTGCCGCGAGCAGGTCGCGGCCCTGCTGGCGCTGGGCGCCGCGCAACCACTCTCGGCGATCCCCCTTGCCGGCTACCGGGCTCCGACTCGCCCGATGCCGTTGTCCATGACGCTATCCGTCCCGGAAGCGCCCGAGCAGGCCGAGCATTGGGACACCTGGTTCGGCATGCATGCGCAGTGGCGACCGTTCTGGGAGGTGCCGGAACGCTACACCGTCGCGGGCAACGACGCGACCGGCCCCGTCGCGAGCGAGTGAGAGCCATAATGAACGAGATCAAGGGAGCTTCGGTCGTCATCGTCGGCGGCGGCGTCACCGGCCTCTCCGCCGGCTGGTGGCTGGCGCGCGATGGCGTCGATGTGCTGGTGCTGGAGAAGGGCCTGATCGGCTGGGAGGCTTCCGGCCGCAATGGCGGCGGCTGCTCGCACCACCACTCGCCGCTCTTTGCCGAGGAGCAGCGGCTCTGGCCGATCCTGGACGAGATGCTCGGCTATCCCACGGAGTTCCGGGGCGAGCGCATCCGCCTCGCCTCCAGCGAACACCAGATGGCGCTTTACGGCCGCGCCTTGCGCAATGCCGAGCGGCAGGGCTTCCAATCCGAGGTGCTCGACGTCAGGCAGGCCAAGGAGATGGTGCCGCTGGCGGCCGACACCATCGTCGGCGGCTACCACTACAAATTCGGCGGCCATGCCAACCCGCACCGCACGCTGCAGGGCTATGCCTGGGCGATGCAGGATCATGGCGGGCGTCTCCTGCAGCACACGACCGTCACCGGCTTCCGCAGCGAAGGCGGGCGCGTGACCGCCGTCGAGACCGATCGCGGCGTCATCGGCTGCGACAGCCTCGTGCTCGCCGCCGGCCCGCAGACCGGGCGGCTCTCGGCGATGCTCGGGCAGGAGGTGCCGGTGCAGTCGGCCCGCTGCGAGATGATCGTGACCGAGCCCTTGCCGTTGATGCCGCTCGGCGGTGTCGATGGCTGCGGCCTCTATGGGCGCCAGACGCTCCGCGGTAACCTCGCCTATGGCGGCGGCCCGCATGAATGGCTCGCACTCGCCGAGCAAGGCACGCCTGCCAAGCCGACCACGCCGCTGATGCTGCATATGGGCAAGCGCCTGGCCGAGCTTCTGCCCAAGGCGGCTCATGCCCGGATCATCCGTTCCTGGGCCGGTGTCATCGAGAACACGCCCGATGGCCGCCCCGTCATCGACCGGCTGGATTCGCAGGCGAATGTCGTCGTGGCGACTCTTTCGAGCGTCGGGTTCGGGCTCTCACCGGCCAGCGGCCACGCGATCCGCGATCTGGTCGTCGACGGCGAATGCGGCTTCGCCGACATTTCGAGCTTCAAGCTGTCGCGCTTCGCCGCGCTGGAGCCCAACTGGCGCGAATTGCAGGGCTGGCAGGTGACGGCGGCAGCGGAAGTGCTGGCTGCATGAGAAGGTGATCGCCGGCGACGTGGCCGGAACCTCAAGCGGTTGTCGGGAGGTTATCGCCGCCGTTCGTCATGAGAGCCTGCGGTCGTGGATGTCGTCGATCCTGTCGAGAGCGGCACGATGCTCGACGAGCAGTTCCTGAAGGGGCCCCATTGCCCTGAAGGCATGCAGGTCCTGCTCTTCCTCACCCTGTTGCTGCCAGGCCAGGATGGCGGCCTCGGCCAGGGCGACCTGCTCCTCGGAAAGGCCGTCGCGGGTCGATTCGCCGCGCTCCAGCGCGAGGCGCTCACCGATCCGGCGGCGCAACTCCTGCTCATAGGCGACGATCGCTGCAAGCTCGTCCGTATAGCGAGCCATTGCGGGCCTCAATGCACCGTCGCGATGTCGTCCTCGTCGGGATCGATCAGCTTGGCCAGGCCGAGCTGGCGGACCCCGTCCATGAACTCGGCGAAGGCTTCGGCATCGGTGGCGAAGCTGTCCTGCCAGACCGTCGAGCCGCCCTCGGCATCGACCAGTTCGAGCGTCCAGCCCTCGGTCCCCTCGAGGCGATAGATCTCGACCTGCACGGTGATGCCATCATGCGTGATGGTCTGCGAGAGAGGCGAGCGGATGATCCCGGGAAAGTCGGCCATTCCTCAAAATAGCGCATCGTGATCGTCAGGAAACCCCCCAGCCTTGACGATGAACAACCATCCGCGCGCATTGCTGGACCCGTGCCGCTCAAAGCCGGATCGGTGACGTCCGGCACTGGACGCGAACCGCGAAGCTGCGGGAGAATAATCACGCGGCTCGATGAAAAAACCGGGCACCGACGATGCCGGCGGTGCATGATCGTATCGTGCGGAACATGATCGTTCCGATGCAGGAAGCTATGGAGCCCCCCATGCCTGAGAATGCGACGCAGCAGGATCTGGATGCCCGGATCGCCATCGCCCGGCGCAACATTGCCGAATTGACCGAGCAGGCCACCGGCGCAGCCGGCGCTGCGGTGGAGGAAACCATCGCCAACCGGATCGCCGAGCAGCAGGATCTGCTCAACGAACTCCTGAAGCGACGCGAGGCTCTCGGGTAGAGCCTGCCTGCCGGCGCCGGTCCGCAGGCGCCGGCCTATTCCTCACTCCTCCTTGTCGCGCGAGGGCGCGGCCTCGTCGCTCTGCTCGAGCGGCTCGCCGGGAATCACATAGCTGCCCTTGAGCCAGCGGCCGAGGTCGATATCGGCGCAGCGCGGCGAGCAGAAGGGGCGATAGCGTTCCACTGCCGGCTTGCCGCAGATCGGGCACGGCCGTTCGGCCGGCGGCTTCTTCTCGGTTTCAGCCATATTTAAGCGTAATGCCTCCGTCGACGACGAGCTCGATGCCCGTGACATAGCGCGCCTCGTCGCTGGCAAGGAAGAGCGCGGCGTTGGCAACGTCCCAGGCCTCGCCCATATGGCCCATCGGCACCTGCGCCGCGCGGGCAGCCCACATCGCCTCGATATCGCCGTCGCCATAGGCCTGCGCCAGCCCGGCGGAATGCTCGACCATCGGGGTCTTCATCAGCCCCGGCAGGATGGCGTTCACCCGGATTTTCTGTGGAGCATATTGCGCCGCCGTGGTGCGGGTGAGCTGGTTGAGACCGGCCTTGGTGGTGGAATAGCTCGCATAGGGCACGCCGGTGTGGCGGATCGAGGCGATGGAGGAGATGTTGATGATCGAGCCGCCCTCGCCGGTCTCCTCGAACTGGCGCAGCATCACCGGAATCACATGCTTCATCGCCAGGAAGGCCCCGGTGAGGTTGACGCGGAAGACGCGCTCCCAGGTCTCCTCGGGCAGATCGACGACGCTGCCGACCTCGGCGATGCCGACATTGTTGTCGAGGATGTCGATGCGGCCATAGCGGCCGAGCGCGCGGCCGACGAGATCGGCGACCTGGTCCGCCCTGGTGACGTCGGCCTGCACGGCGAAGGCCTGGCCGCCCTCGTTCTGGATGATGGCAGCGGTCTCCTCGGCGGCGTCGCGGTTGATGTCGGCGCAGATCACCTTGGCGCCCTCGCGGGCGAAAACCGTCGCGGTCGCCTTGCCGTTGCCCCAGCCCGGCCCGATCGACCCGGCCCCGGCCACGATCGCGACCTTGCCCCTGAGACGCCCCGTCATCGCTGCCTCCCGAAGGGTCCGCCCTGTTGGGACGGACCGATGCGACATTGTCGCGCGCCTTGTCAGGCTGGCGCGCTGCGGGCGAGAGGATCGGGGCAATGGAGACGAGAGGCAACCCCCGCGAGCCGCGGAGATCAGGCCGCGTTCATCCAGCCGAAGCGGATCGGGAAGCCCTCGCCGCCCAGCAGGTTCACCGTCTCGTAGAGCGGCAGGCCGACCACACCGGTATAGGAGCCGACGAGCTTGATGACGAAGGAGCCGGCAATGCCCTGGATGGCATAGCCGCCCGCCTTGCCGCGCCATTCGCCGGAGGCGAGATAATGCTCGATATCCTCGGTCGACAGACGCTTGAAGCGCAGCCGCGTCTCGACGATCCGGTCCCGAATCGCGCCCGAGGGCGTGACCAGCGCCACGCCGGTATAGACGCGGTGGGCACGGCCCGAGAGCAGGCGCAGGCAGGCGGCGGCCTCGTCGACGATCTCGGCCTTGGGCAGGATGCGCCGGCCGACGGCGACGACGGTGTCGGCCGCGACGATGTAGCAGCCTTCGAGGTCGGCGCGCGCCTTTGCGCCCTCCCGCGCGGCTTCCGCCTTCTCGCGGGCGAGGCGGCGGGCGAGATCGCGCGGACGCTCGGACTTGTGGGGCGTCTCGTCGAGATCGGCCGGCAGCAGCGCGTCGGGCTTAAGGCCGGCCTGTTCGAGCAAAGCGAGCCGCCGGGGCGAGGCCGAGGCCAGCACCAGCATCGGCCGCCAGCCAGGTTGTTTGGGCGGGGAAAAGAAACTCAAGGGCGGCTCGGCCACATTCCGGTTTGCAGGACGGTCGGATGACGATGACGATCGGATGTCTCAGGCTTTAGAGTATTTCGGCGCGCTAATAAATCCGAAACCCTTGCGGCGATGCGCCGGCGGGTGGGTCGTCGTTCGCGCGCCATCCGCGATCTGCACAGATAACGGGCTGGACGGCTGGTATACCAGCCATTGCCAAGCGCCTCCGGCCGCGCCACACTACGCGCCCTTCATCGATGCTCCACCGCCTCTCGGCCCTATTCTCCGGAGTTCGCCTCATGCCAACATCGCGCAAGCCATTGCGCCCCGCCGCCCCGGCTGGGGTGGAGGCGCAGGCGCTCGCCACGCGCGTCCTGGCGATGCAGGCCGAGGCCGGGCTCACCATCGCCATGCGGATGCCGATCCTGATGAAGGGCGCTCTCGGCGATTCGTCGGGCCAGCGCGAGGCGACGAAGGCCGTGGTCGAGAAAGTGTCGGCGGTGGTGGAAAGCAGCTTCGCCGCGAGCTGCGCCGCCACGATGTTCTGGTGGGGCCTGGCGCTGAACCCGCTGGCGCAGATCGATCTGAGCGAGGCCGCTGCCAAGGTGGCGAACAGCACGCTCGAGCCTTTCGCCCGCCGCACCCGCGCCAACGCGGCCCGGCTGACCGGCCGGCGTCGTTAGAGCTATCAGCCTAGCAGATACTATCCATCAGGCGGCGCTTTCCGGCGTCTCCTCCGGCAGGGTCGCTGATGCGGCATGCTCGCGCTCGAGCTTGCGGTACCGGGCGACGCTGAGCGGGATCAGCGCGAGATAGGCCACCACCACCAGCGTCAGCACCTCGAAGGTGTAGGCGAAGAGCAGCCCCGCGACCACCACGACCGCGACGAAGATCGGCAGCACCATGTCGCGCGGAATGCGCGCGCCCAGCGTCTTGCCCGCATAGCAGGGGATGCGCGAGATCGTCAGGAAGGCGATGAAGAGGATGTAGAGCCCGACGAAGGGCGCGCCGTATTCCTGCACCGGCACGCCGATCGCCTGCAGATAGACCGGCAGCATGGCGGTGATGGCGCCGGCCGGGGCCGGCATGCCGACGAAGAAGTTCTTCTGCCAGTCGGGCCGGTTGGGATCGTCGATCATCACGTTGAAGCGCGCGAGCCTGAGCGCCATGGCGCAGGCCAGCGTCAGCACGATGATCCAGCCGAAGGATTTCAGGTCGTGCAGGACGAAGATCCACAGCACATAGCCGGTGGCGACGCCGAAATTCACGAAATCCGAGAGCGAATCGAGCTCGGCGCCGAAGCGGGAGGTGCCCTTGAGCATGCGCGCGAGACGGCCGTCGATGCCGTCGAGCGCCGCCGCGATCAGGATGCAGATCGTCGCGGTCTCGAGCTTGCCCTCGACCACGAGGCGCATCGCCGTCAGGCCGAGGCAGAGCGCCAGCAGCGTGACGAGGTTCGGCGCGATCAGCCGGAACGGGATCGATTTGAAACGCGCGCGCTTCGGCTCGAGGCGCTCGGGCTCGAAGGGAGGAAAGAGGTCGCTCATGCGAGCCGAAATACGCGGTTTTGCAGGCGGAAGCTAGGCGGGGAGATAACGGCATCAACGGCGTCATGCTCGGGCCTGACCCGAGCATCTCGAACCGACGGAGCTCTGGAGTCTCCTGATCCCTTACCGCCTGGAGATTCCCGGGTCCCCCTGCGGGCGCCCGAGAATGACGCGATTCACTGCCGGTCAGATTCCGCGGAACGTCCGCAGGATGGCCTCGTTGCCGGAAAGATCGGCCAGCACGGTCTCGCCGGCGATCGCCGTCTGCCCCTCGCCGACCAGCGGCACGACATGGGCAGGCAGATAGACGTCGACGCGCGAGCCGAAGCGGATGAGGCCGAAGCGCTCGCCGGTCGCCAGCACGTCGCCTTCCTTGACGAAGGGCACGATCCGCCGCGCGATCAATCCGGCGATCTGGACGACGGCGATGGTGCCGGCCTGCGTCTCGATCGCCAGCGCGTTGCGCTCGTTGTCATCGCTCGCCTTGTCGAGCTCGGCATTCAGGAAGAGGCCGGGCGTATAGGCCATCTTCAGGAGGCGGCCGGGCACGGGGCTGCGATTCACATGGCAGTCGAAGACGTTCATGAAGATCGAGACGCGGGTCATCGGCTCGGCCGGCAGGTCGAGTTCCGGCGGCGGCAGGGCCGTGGCGATCTGGCTGACGCGGCCGTCGGCCGGCGAAATCACCAGCCCTTCCCGCTGCGGCGTGATGCGGACGGGATCGCGGAAGAAATAGCAGATCCAGACGGTGATGATCGCGCCGATCCAGCCGAAGGGCGACCAGAGATTGGCGAGGATGATGGTCGCCACCAGCCCGATCGCGATGAAGACATAGCCCTCCTTGTGGATGGGCACGATCACCTTGCGGACGGAATCGACGAGGGACATGGAGAGTTCCGCTGTTCTTGGCGGCGCGAGGCACGCGGGAATGGGCTTGCCGCAGCGCTGGAAAGCCAGCGCGGGCGCTGCGCTGATTTAGGGCCTTCCCGCCGCGAGGGAAAGAGCGGAAGGCCGCGGCGCTCCGGCGCGGGCCCCTTCATCCCCGGAAAGACGAAATGCCGGGCGGCCCGGCATTCAATGCGCGGGGTGCCAGACCTGGTTGAAGCGCCGCGCCGCCTGCCAGGTCAGCCAGGCGAAGACGACGAGCAGGATGCCCTGCGCGATGGCGAAGGGCGGCTCGGAGCCGGTCGGAGCGAGCGCATGCAGCGCCGGCAGCTTGAGGAAGAGCTGAGCGACCAGGACGAACATCAGAAGATAGAAGGCGAGCACGGCCGTGATCGCATAGATCCGCCGCCACGCTCCTTCGAGCATCTTCGCGTAAAGCGCGACGCCCGCCACGACGATCAGCACCAGCGAGATCGCGCCGACGATATGCGACGGGAGGATGCCGCTGACCGGAAAGGCGAAGCCCGTCGCGCTCGTGGCAAAGGCGGTCGAGAGGAAGATTCCGGTCCAGCCGGGTTTGGTGTGGCCCTTCAACAACCCCGCCGTCACCGGGAAGCCGGCGACGATGGCGATCAGGCTCAACCAGGTATGAAAGCCAACCAGTGTCGTCGGATCGAACATGACAGCCCCCAAGCCGCTCGATGCTGCTTCCCGAGGCGCATCATGACCGAAACCGGCCCGCGACGCCACTCCGCGCCAATGTCATCGGGCCGATCGAAAGGCGAGCCTGCCGCGCCGGGCAGGCCCGAGCCGTCACTGCACCAGCGTGACCCTGACGCTCTCGCCTTCTTCCTGCGTCGCGCGTTGGAGGGTCGCCTTGGCCTCGTCGACCTCGCGCTGGCGGTTCCACATCGCAGCATAGACGCCGTCCGCCGCGAGCAGGTCGCGGTGATGGCCGCGCTCGACGATGACGCCCTTGTCGAGCACGATGATCTCGTCCGCATTGACCACCGTGGAGAGCCGGTGCGCGATGACCAGCGTGGTGCGCCCCTCGCTCACCCGGTCGAGCGCGTCCTGGATCTCCTTCTCGGTGAAGGAATCGAGCGCCGAGGTCGCCTCGTCGAGGACGAGCACCGGCGGCCCTTTCAGGATGGTGCGGGCGATGGCGACGCGCTGCTTCTCGCCGCCGGAGAGCTTGAGGCCGCGCTCGCCGACGGAGGTGGCGTACCCCTCCGGCAAGGTGCGGATGAAGCGATCGATCTGGGCGAGGCGGGCAGCGTCCTCGACCTCCTCCATCGTCGCCTCGGGGCGGCCGTAGCGGATGTTGTATTCGATGGTGTCGTTGAACAGCACCGTATCCTGCGGGACCATGCCGATGGCGGCACGCAGGCTCACCTGCTGGATATCGGCGATGGGCTGGCCGTCGATGAGGATACGACCCTTCTGCGGCTCGTAAAAACGGAAGAGCAGCCGCGAGATCGTCGACTTGCCGGCGCCGGACGGGCCGACGATGGCGACGGTGCGGCCGGGCGGAACCTTGAAGGAAATGCCGCGCAGGATCGGCCGTTCCGGCACATAGGCGAAATGCACGTTGTCGAAGACGACCTCGCCGGCCGGCACCTGCAACGGCAGCGCGCCCGGCTTGTCCTGGATTTCCGGATCGCGGCCGATGAGGGAGAACATCTCGGCGATGTCGAGCGTCGCCTGCTTGATCTCGCGATAGACGGTGCCCATGAAGTTCAGCGGCAGATAGAGCTGGATCAGCATGGAGTTGATCAGCACGAGATCGCCGACCGTGTTGGTGCCAGCCTGGAAGCCGCGCACTGCCATCAGCATCGACAGCGTCAGCCCGACGGCGAAGATCGTGGCCTGGCCGAAATTCAGCAAGGCGAGCGAGGTGTAGGACTTGATCGAGTTGCGCTCATAGCGCGCCATCGCCACGTCGTAGCGTGCGGTCTCACGCGCCTCGGCGCCGAAATACTTCACCGTCTCGTAGTTCAAGAGCGAGTCGATCGCCTTGGAATTGGCGTCGGTATCGGATTCGTTCATCGCCGAGCGGATGGCGATACGCCACTCGGTCGCCTTGATCGTGTAGGTCATGTAGGCGACGACCATCGTGACCAGCACCGCGACATAGCGCCAGTCGAACAGCGCGAGCAGCACGGCGATGATCAGCGCGACCTCGACGATGACCGGCACGAGCTGGTTGAGGCCGAGCCGGACCATCTCCTCGATGCCGTTGCGGCCCCGTTCCAGCACGCGCGTCAGCCCGCCCGTCTTGCGCTCGAGATGGAAGCGCAGCGAGAGATAATGCAGGTGCCCGAAGGTCTGGAGCGCCAGCGTGCGCACCGCATGCATGAAGACCGGGGCGAAGATCGCGTCGCGCATCTGCACGAAGGCCGAGGAGCCGACCCGCGCCAGACCGTAGAGCACCGTCAGCGCCAGCGGCGCGCCGACGAGCCAGGGCAGCCAGTTCTCGACGCTGGAATGGGTCTGGGCCAGCGCGTCGGTGATCCATTTGAAGCTGAAGGGCACGCCCATCAGGATCAGGCGCCCGATCAGCATCAGCCCGAAGGCCGCGACGACGCGCCCTCGCAGATCGGCCCTTTCCGCCGGCCAGAGATAGGGCCAGAGCGCACGGAAGGTGGCGATGAAGCCGGAGCCCGGCTTGATGACGACGGAACGAGCGAGGCTCGGCACCGGGGACGGCGCTGCGGGCACGGACATTTTCGAGCGATTCCAGTTTATGCGGCCCATATAGGCGCAATTCCGCGTCCATGCATGCAGCTTGTTGCAAGGGGGGCATTGCGCCTGGAGGCTGTTGCGAAACAGCAGAAGCGAGGCGCCCGCGTAAACTGGCGCCCCGGAGTTGCCTTGTTCTCGTCGAACGGAGAATGTCTCCTCGCGAAAGAGCGCTCAACGCTCTCAAATGGGGAGACATGACCATGGTATTCCGCAATCTTGCAGTGATCGGGCTGGGTTTAGGGGCTGCTCTCGGCCTCGCCCTGCCGGCCGCGGCGCAGGCCACGCGGCCTCATCCGCAGATCACCATCACCAATCAGCGCACAGTGTCCTTGAGCAATTTCGCGATCGCGACGGCGGGCGACCAGCCCCGGCTCGTGGCGAAGCTCGCCAAGCCGCTGGCGCCCGGCAAGAGCGTCGCGCTCAAGCTCAACAAGCCGCAGGGCTGCAGCTATACGGTGCAGGCGCAGTTCGACGACGAAGCCACGAGCGACGCCGACATGGATCTGTGCAAGGACCGCGTGATCCGTCTGACGGAGTGACCTCCCGGGGACCGTCATTCTCGGGCGAAGCGAAGTGCAGACCCGAGAATCTCCGGACGATGAGGTTCTAGAGCCTCCTCTCGCAAGAGATGCTCGGGTCAAGCCCGAGCATGACGGCGCAGGGCGTCACGCCGTCGCGCCGGCCCTGACCAGCTTGTAGGTGATCGAATCCACCAGCGCCTGGAACGAGGCGTCGATGATGTTCGCGCTGACGCCGACCGTGGTCCAGCGCTCGCCGGTTTCGTCGCCGGATTCGATCAGCACACGGGTGACGGCGTCCGTGCCGCCCTGGAAGACGCGGACCTTGTAATCCACCAGCCTGAGGCCGCCGATCAGCGACTGGTAGTGGCCGAGATCCTTGCGCAGCGCGAGATCGAGCGCGTTGACCGGTCCGAGCACGCTTTCGGCGACCGAGATCAGCACGTCGTCGCCGACCTTCACCTTGACGATCGCCTCGGAGAAGGTGACGAGCTCGCCCAGCGCGTTGTAGCGGCGCTCGACATTGGCCGTGAAGCGCTCGATCTCGAAATAGGCCGGGAGCTCGCCCAGAATGCGCTTGGCGAGCAGGAAGAAGGAGGCGTCGGCGCCCTCGAAGGCATAGCCCTGCGCCTCCTTGTCCTTGACCTCCTGCAGTACGCGGTTGAGCCGGGGATCGTCGCGGCCGAGCGTCAGGCCGATCCGTTCCAGCTCCGCCACGAGGTTCGATTTGCCACCCTGGTCGGAAATCAGCACCTTGCGGGTGTTGCCGACCGCCTCGGGCAGAACATGCTCATAGGTGCGCGGATCCTTCAGCACGGCGGAGGCGTGGATGCCGGCCTTGGTGGCGAAGGCCGAGGCGCCGACGAAGGGCGCGTGGCGGTTCGGCGCGCGGTTCAGCATCTCATCGAGGGCGCGGGAGACATGCGCGAGATCGGCGAGCTGGCTCTCGTCGACGCCGAGCGCGAAGCGCTCGCGATAGCGCTCCTTCAGCTTCAGCGCGCCGATCAGCGTGACGAGATTGGCATTGCCGCAGCGCTCGCCCAGCCCATTCAGCGTGCCCTGGATCTGGCGCACTCCGGCCTCGACCGCCGCCAGCGAATTGGCGACGGCACAGCCGCAATCGTCATGAGCATGGATGCCGAGATGGTCGCCCGGCACGACCTTGGCGACCTCGCGCACGATAGCCCCGATCTCGTCGGGCAGCGTGCCGCCATTGGTGTCGCAGAGCACGACCCAGCGGGCACCGGCCTCATAGGCCGCGCGCGCGCAGGCGAGCGCGTAATCGGGGTTGGCCTTGTAGCCGTCGAAGAAATGCTCGCAATCGAGCATCACCTCGCGGCCAGCGGCCCTCGCCGCCTCGACGCTCTCGCGGATACCGGCGAGGTTGTCCTCCAGCGAAATCTCGAGCGCGACATGGACATGGTAGTCCCAGGCCTTGGCGACGAAGACGATGGCGTCGGCCTTCGCCGCCAGCAGCGCGGCGATGCCGGGATCGTTGGCGGCCGAGCGCCCTGCCCGCTTGGTCATACCGAAGGCGGCGAATTTCGCCTGCTTCGTCGCCTTCTCCTCGAAGAAGGCGGTGTCGAGCGGGTTGGCGCCGGGATAGCCGCCCTCGACGTAATCGACGCCGAGCCGGTCGAGCAGGGCCGCGACGGCGCGCTTGTCGTCGAGCGAGAAGTCGACGCCGGTGGTCTGCGCGCCGTCGCGCAGCGTCGTGTCGAAGAGATGGATGCGGCAGCGTTCGGTGATCTGGCTCATCGCTCGCGCCTCAGCTTGAAGCGAACGACGCGCGGCACGACCATGGCCAGCATGACGAGCTTCATGGCGAGCGACAGCGAGCCGGCAGGACGGATCTTCGGGCTCATCGCTTCACCTCCCAGGTGGTCGTCGGCTCGCCGGTGGCGGGGTCCTTGCCGTCCTTGAGCGCGATGCCCATGGCGGCGAGCTCGTCGCGGATGCGATCGGATTCGGCGAAGTTTTTCGTGCGGCGGGCGTCGAGGCGAAGCTCGACGAGAGTTTCGACTTTTTCCACCGGCACCGCGTTGAGAACAGGCCTCTGAGAACGCCACTGCGGTAGCGAGTATTCAAACAGTCCTAGCAGCTTACCGTTGGCCAAGAACTGGCTTCCAGCGCGACCGTCACCGTCTCCCGCCTTCTTATAGAGCGACCTCATTTCCGTAAGAGCTTCGGACGTGTTCAGATCGTCCGAAAGCGCTTCGAGCATTGGTTTGCTCGTCAATGCGGGGCTGTAGTGAAATTGAGTGGCTAGCGCGTACCAGCGATCAAGTTCCTTCTCCGCCTCCTCCAGCGCCTTCACCGTCCAGTCGATCGGCTGGCGGTAATGCGTCTTCAGCATCGCGAGGCGCAGCACCTCGCCCGGCCATTTGCGGCCGCCGAAGGTTTCCGTCGCCAGCAGTTCGTTGATCGTGACGAAATTGCCGAGGGATTTCGACATCTTCTCGCCCTCGACCTGCAGGAAGCCGTTATGCATCCAGATATTGGCCATGCGCGGCGCACCCTCCCCGCCCCCGAAGGCGCAGCAGGACTGGGCGATCTCGTTCTCGTGGTGCGGGAAGACGAGGTCGATGCCGCCGCCATGGATGTCGAAGACGTTCTTCGCCGGATCGTCGCATGACAAGCCGCCACCGAAGGGCGCGAGCAGCTTCGCCATCGACATGGCCGAGCATTCGATGTGCCAGCCCGGGCGGCCGGGGCGGGTGATCCCCTCCGGCGCGCTGTTCGGCCAGAGCCAGCCGGGGTCGATACCCTCGCGGCTCGGCTTCCAGAGCACGAAATCCATCGGATCGCGCTTATAGGGCGCGACATCCACGCGCGCGCCGGCGACCATCTCGTCGAGCGAGCGGCGGGCGAGCGAGCCGTATTTCGGCGCCTTCGCCAGATGCGTCACCGCGGGGACGTGGAACAGCACATGCTCCTCGGCGACATAGGCGACGTCGCGCGCGATCAGCCGATGGATGATCGCCTGCATTTCCTCGATATGCTCGGTGGCGCGCGGCTCGCTCGTCGGGCGCAGATTGCCGAGCGCGTCGACATCATGATGGAACTGCGCCGTGGTGGTCGCGGTGACCTTCGCGATCGCCTCGTTCAGCGGCAAGCCGGGGAAGTCGCGCGCCGCACGGGCGTTGATCTTGTCGTCGACGTCGGTGAGGTTGCGGGCATAGGTGACGTGCTCGGGCCCATAGACGTGCCGCAGCAGCCGGTAGAGCACGTCGAAGACGATGACCGGGCGGGCATTGCCGATATGGGCGTAGTCGTAGACCGTCGGGCCGCAGACATACATGCGCACGTTCTGCGGATCGACCGGAGCGAAATCCTCCTTCGTCCGCGTCAGCGTGTTGTAGAACCTCAGGGTCGGCGACATCGGGGGCAAATCCTGGAACGAACGAAACGACAGAAGACAAGAAACAGCCTGGCCGCTGGCCGGGGCGCTTTTGTCTGTTCGTTTTCAGGACGAGGACGTGAGCAGCCGGCCAGCGAAAGCTAGCGGCAAATAATGCAAGGGCTGTTGATGGCGGCTCGCGTCATGGGAAAAGTGATTGCCTGTCCGCGCGCTTTCCGTCAAGAGGGCGCCCGACTTGCTGCGCCGCAACATCGCCGCCGCCATTCACGCAAATTTAACCGGCCGGAACCATCCTCCCGATTCTCGGGGTCTCCCGCCCGTCGCCCTCAGGAATCTCACCCCATGCGCCGCGCCGTGGCTTTCGTCGGACTGCTCGGGATCGCCGTCGCCGGCATCTCGCTCTCGATCATGCCGATGAGCCGCCCCGCCGCCGCCCCCAGCGAACAGCGCACCTTCCTGATTCCCGCCAGCGACGGCTACGGCGTTGCCGACTGCATCTCGACCCGGTCGGAATGCGGCAAGATCGTCGCCAATGCCTGGTGCGAATCGCAGGGCTTCGGCAAGGCCGTGGCCTTCGGCATCGCCGACCGTGCCGATTTCACCGGCACGGTGACCAAGCCGACCCCGGCGGCAGCCGCCGAGCAGCCGCTCAGCATCACCTGCGGCGAATAATCCCCTCGCCTACCGGATCCAGTCGCTGCATTTCGGCGCCTCGCCGGTATTGCCCCAGGGCATGATCGGCACGGTCGAGGTCGAATTCTGCGGCGAGCCGTCGATGAGCTTGTCCGAATAGACCAGATAGACCAGCACGTTGCGCTTGGCGTCGCAGCCGCGCACGATCTGCATCTTCTTCCAGATCAGCGAGCGGCGCTCGCGGAAGACGACATCGCCCTGCTCGGCCTTCTCCTTGAACTTGATCGGCCCGATCTGCCGGCAGGCCAGCGAAACCTCCGAGACCTCCTCGGCCACACCGAACATGCCCTTGACGCCGCCCTTCTCCGGCACGGTGTAGTGGCAGGCCACGCCCTCGACGAGCGGATCGTCGACGCCGTAGACGGCGAGCTTGTCGTCCGGCGTCAGCGCCTTCCAGACCGTCGATTTCTTGAAGATCAGGTCTTCCTGCGCCATGGCCGGCGCCACGAACGCCCCGGACAGAGCAACGGCCAACGCAGCCAGGATCCAACGACGAAGCAACATTCCCATTCTCCCGGCGCGTTTCGGTTCGGCGCCCGGCAGGATATGGGAAGCCCCACGCCGGCGCACCAGAGTTCTGCAGCCGCCCCCACATCAAAGCAGAGGCGACCAATGCTACCCGAGCTGGAAAGCGAGAGATTGTTGCTGCGGCCGCGCCGGCTCGACGATCTCGATGCCATTGCCCGGATGAACGCCGATCCGCAGGTGATGCGCCATATCGCCTCGATCGACGACCCGGCGATGGGCCGGGACGCCGTCGCCGCGCGCAGCTTCACCCATGTCGCACGCGGGCTCGGCTATTGGTCGGTCTTCGCCAAGATCGATCCGGCAGATTTCACCGGCTATGTCGGGCTAATTCCCGATGGCAATGACATGGACGTCGCCCAGTTGAGCTATCGGTTCGACACGCGGCATTGGGGCAAGGGCTATGCCCGGGAAGCGGCCGCCTGCCTGCTGCGCCATGGTTTCGAGGCCCTCGCCCTGCCGGAGATCCTCATTACCACCCATCCGGAGAATGCGGCGTCGCTGCGGCTTGCAGCCCGGCTGGGTTTCGAGCCGGCACCAACTCGGGCCGCGTTCCTGATCGGCACGCCACCTGTGGTCGCGACCCGGCTGCGCCTCGGGCGCCCCGAGCGGCGTCAGGGCCCGGCCTCATAGCGTTTCAGCGCCTCGGTACGCCGGGCGATGACCTCCGCGCGGCAGGCCGGAAAATGCAGGACCTGCCCTTCCCGCCCGAAATCGCCATTGCCGTAGAACCTGCAGGATTTCTCCTTGAAGGCGTTCCAGGCGCGCTGCTCCGCGAGCAGGTCCTTCTTCGTGTTCGGTTCGCTCGCCTCGTAGAGCCGTTTCCAGGTCGCGTTGAGCTTGGCGTCCTCGCGCGCGACCCATTCGCCGCCGCAGGCGCCCCAAGCCGGATTGGTGCCATCCGAATCGTCGATGCAGCGCTTGTAGACCTCGTCGGCCGCTGCCGGGGATGCGAGAGCGACGAGGACCGGCAGGAAGTGCCACCAGCGCCGCATGGTCACGCCGCCAGCGGCTTGAAGACGAGATAGGCGGCAACCAGCGCGCCGACGATGCCGAGCGAGAAGAAGACCAGCTTCAGCCGCGTCATCCTGCTGGCGAAAGCGACATCGCCGGCCTCGACGCGGGGATATCTGTCGAGAAGACGGGCCACCGCCAGATTCTCGGCCACGTCACAGAGCCCGCCGAGGAGCCAGCCGCCGCCGCAGAGCGCCGCGACCCACCAGGGCTGCCCGCGCATCGCGAGTCCCGCGATCAGGATGGCTCCGACGATGGCGTAGACGAAGGCGAAGGCAACATCGGCCGGAAGCACCCGGTTGCGGTAGCGCGCCCGCGTCGTCTCGCCATAGAGCCCGAAGAGCTTCTCGACATCGGCGACATTGTAGCCGTTCCAGTCGCTCTCCAGCATGCGCGGCACGCCCTGACGGTTCGACCAGAAGCCGACGAGCCAGAACAGCACCACGACGAGAAGCGGCCCCCAGACGAAGAAGGCCAGCGGGATCGCTGTGGAATAGAGCGGCACGGGGTCGATCATGGCGTCTCGGCTCTCGCGGCGGGCGGTGTTTCGCGGCGCAGGTTATCCGGCGTCTCGCCCGCCAACAAGCTGGAGCTGCGCGCGGGCGTCAGAGCAGCTCTTCGGGTGGGGCGAGATCGAGGCGGCGCAATTCGACGCGGGTCTGCTGCGAATCGTAGCGCAGGAAATATTCGTCGAGCTGCGGCGGCGCGACGGCGGTGCCGGCCAGCATGGCATGGGCCTGGCCGCGATGATGGATCTGGTGCTGGAAGAGATGCGCCAGCAGATCGTCGACGCGCTCCTCGACCTGTCCGTGCTCGCCGCGGTCCGTCGTGACGGTGGTTGCGAGCATGTCGTCGCTCAAGCCGTCGCAGAAGGCGATCAGCCGCCGGTCTGCAGCGGCCTGGGCGGGGAGGAGCTGCGCCATGTCGAAGGGCCGGAAGCGCTCGAACACCAGCCGGCCGAGGCCGCCGCGTTCGAGCGCGTCGATATAATAGAGATCGACCATCAGATTGTGGTTCAGCGTCTCGTGCAGCGAGGGAAAGAAGCTCGTCCGCTCCACCTTGAAATCCGCATCGCTAAGTTGCGCGCAGGCCGTGAGCAGCCGCCAGTTCGCCCAGGCGTTGTTATGGGCCATCTTGCGGCAATGGGCGGCAAGCGCCCCGCGCCGGCCGAAACCCGCCTCAGTCATGCGGCAGGACCTCCTGCTCGATGGCGCCGAAGATCGAATGGCCGTCGGCGTCCTTCATCTCGATGCGGACCGTATCGCCGAAACGCAGGAATGACGTCTTCGGCTCGCCATGGCGGAGCGTCTCGACCATGCGCTGCTCGGCGATGCAGGCATAGCCCACCCCGTCCTCTGCCACCGGCTTGCCCGGCCCGCCATCGGCATCGCGGTTCGAGACGGTGCCGGAGCCGATGATCGTGCCGGCCGAAAGCCGGCGCGTCGCCGCCGCATGGACGATCAGCGTGCCAAAATCGAAGGTCATGTCGGTGCCGGCATCCGGCCTTCCGAAGGGCGCGCCGTTGAGCTGGGCCAGGACCGGACGATGCAGCTTGCCGTCGCGCCAGGCCGAGCCGAGCGCGCCGGGCGTGACGGCGACCGGTGAGAAGGAGGTGGACGGCTTTGACTGAATGAATCCAAAGCCTTTCGCCAATTCGCTCGGAATCCGATTCCGCAGGCTCACGTCGTTTGCGAGCATGACGAGGCGGATGGCGGCGAGCGCCTGCTCGCGCGTCGCGCCCATCGGCACATCGCCCGTGATCACCGCGATCTCGGCCTCGAAATCGATACCGTCCTCCTCGCTGCGGGCGTGGATCGGCGCGCGCGGGGCGAGCGGCGCATCGCTCCCGCCCTGATACATCAGCGGGTCGGTCCAGAAATTGTCCGGCATGGCCGCGCCCCGCGCCTTCCGGGCGAGTTCGACGTGATTCACATAGGCCGAACCGTCGAGCCACTGGAAGGCGCGCGGCAACGGCGCGGCGCAATCATGCTCGTGGAAACGGAAGGACGGCACCGAGCCGTGCTCCAGCCCCTCGGCGAGGTCGGCGAGCCGGGGCGCGAGGCGCTCCCAATCGTCCAGCGCCGCCTGCAGGGTGGCGACGACCGGAAAGGCGTCGGTCGCACGCGTCAGGTCTGCGGAAACCACGACGAGGCGGCCTTCGCGGCCATGCGAGAGGGAGGCAAGCTTCATCTCTTTTCATTCCTTCCCGGACGCGCCAATAAAGACGCAACAAGCCTTGTGAACAGGCTCTGGGAGGAGACCATATGGAACGTCGCTCGTTTTTGAAAACGGGAGCGCTCGCCGCGGCCGCAACAGCCGTCGCCGCGCCCGCGATCGCGCAGTCCCAACCCCAGGTGAAATGGCGGCTGACCTCGAGCTTTCCGAAGTCGCTCGACACCATCTTCGGCACGGCGCAGCAGTTCTCGAAATATGTCTCCGACGCCACCGACGGCCAATTCGAGATCCAGGTCTTCGCGCCGGGCGAGATCGTGCCCGGATTGCAGGCGCTCGACGCCGTCTCCTCCGGCACGGTCGAATGCGCGCATTCGCCGACCTACTACTACATCGGCAAGGACCCGACGCTGGGGCTCGGCACCGGCATCCCCTTCGGCCTCAACGCCCGCCAGCAGCATAGCTGGTGGTATTTCGGCGGCGGCGAGCAGATCGTGAACGGCGTGCTCGACCGCTTCAACGCCTATTCCATCCCCTGCGGCAACTCCGGCACCCAGATGGGCGGCTTCTTCCGCAACGAGCTCAAGGGCGTCGACGATCTCAAGGGACTGAAGTTCCGCATCGGCGGCATGGGCGGCGCCGTGCTGTCCAAGCTCGGCGTGGTGCCGACGCAGATCGCGCCGGGAGACGTCTATCCGGCGCTGGAGCGCGGCTCGATCGACGCGGCCGAGTTCGTCGGCCCCTATGACGACGAGAAGCTCGGCTTCATCCGCGTCGCCAAATATTACTACTACCCCGGCTGGTGGGAGGGCGGCGCCATGCTGCACCTCATCATCGGCAAGGAGGCCTGGGCCAAGCTGCCGAAGCCCTATCAGGCCATCGTCCAGCACGCCTGCGAGGCGGCGAACAACTGGATGCTGGCGAAATACGACTATGTGAATCCGGGCGGGCTGCGCCGGCTCGTCGCGCAGGGCGCGCAATTACGGGCCTTCCCCCTGCCGGTCATGGAGGCAGCCCTGAAGGCGGCCGAGGAATACTACGCCGAGACCGGGGCCAAGAGCCCGGACTTCAAGAAGGGCTACGATTCGATGGTCGCCTTCCGCGGCGAGAACCTGCTCTGGTGGCAGATCGCGGAGCTCTCCTACGACTCGTTCATGAACCGGCTGAAGGCGCGCTGAGGCGCGCCGGCGCCATCCCCACCCGTCGCCCCGGAACGGATCAGCCGAAGCTGGTCCGCCTCGGCGGCCGGCGCTCCATCGCCTCGCGCAGATCGGCGCCGGCACGCCTGGGGCGGCGAGCGAGAAGGCGCTTAGCCAGTTTCGCCGCCTTGCGGCGCTGTTTGGCGATCTTGCGCGGGATCTCCTGCGCAAGCGCATCGACGCCATCCAGCGCTGGCCTTTCGGCGAGATGCGCACGGACCATGCCGAGGTCGATCGCATTGCCGAGCCGCGAGCGCAGGCGCTCCGCCGCCTTGGCCTGCTGCCCGAGCCCTGCCGGGTCGGCCGGCGCGAAGAAGCTGAGCTGATAGCTCAGATCGACGATCATGCTTCGCCACTCGTGCAGATGCTCCGCGTCCATCCGGCGCGGATCGCGGCGCCCATGGCGCCGTGCCAGCCGATAGCTGCGCCGGAAGGCCCGGACCAGAAAGTCGCCCGTCTCGTCCGACACGGACCAGCGCGCCATCTCGGCCGACAGGCGCCGGAGCTCGTCGCGGACGGCGTCTCCCTGCTCGGCCAGCAGCGCCACGGCTGCATCCTGCGCGTCGTCCTCGGAGGCATGGTCGGGACAGAGCGCACTGAGCACCTTGGCGACGACCGCCGTGTCGCGGGCGATGCCGAAGCCGCGGCGCAAGCCTCCGATAGCCCCGCGAACCGCTTTCCCCTCCTCGGTCAGCTCGGCGGGAGCAAGCTTCAGCAAAGCGCGCCACGCCTTCATCAGGCGGCGGAATTCATGAATCGTCCGTCCCGGATCGCCCTCCCGGCAATCGAGCACGGCCAGGGCACGGGCCGGAAACTCACGGCAGGAGCGCAGCCAGTGCCGGGCCCATCGCCGCGTCATCGATACCCTCGCATCCGGACCGATTCTCGAGATGCTCGCCATGCTGACCTGTTTCGCGCGTTTCCCCGACGGCAACGTATCCGAGCGGCAGACCGCCATTCTACCACGCCTCCGGCTCGGATCGCGCGCGTTCGAGGCAGGAGCCGCGTTGCTCCTTCACCGGCGCGACCGACGCGGCCACCGCCACGCGACAGCATCGTCTTTCGACTGTATGGTTGTGGCCCTCTCCTGCTGATGGCAGCCGCACCGGCTCGCCGGCCTCTCCGGAACCAGCTACACAGCCGCCCATGTCAGAGAAAACCTCGCCCTCGCTCCAGGACCAGATGCTCCGGCTGGAGCGCTTCCTGCCCTATCGCCTGAATGTCGTCGGCACGCTGGGCGGCCGCGCGCTCGGCCGGATCTATGGCGAGCATTTCGGCATCGGCATCCCGGAATGGCGCGTGGTGGCGCAGCTCGGCGAGTTCGGCAAGCTGACCTCGCGCGACATCGGCGAGCTCGCCCAGATGCACAAGACCAAGGTCTCGCGCGCCGTCACCGAGCTGGAGAAGCGCGGCCTCGTCTCGCGCGCCGAGAACCGGCAGGACCGGCGCGAATCCTTCGTGACCCTGACGCCGGCCGGCAAGCGAATCTACGACCAGATCGTGCCGCTGGCGCTCGGCTTCGAGGCGCGCTGGATCGAAGGCATCGCGCCGGAGGAAATCAAGGTGTTCGAGCGCGTGCTCTCGACCCTGACCGAGCGCGGCCGCCTGCTCGCCGGGAATTATCGCGAGGAAGACGGGTCGTAGGGGCATCCCGGACCCGTCACACATCGCGCCGTCATCCCGGACAAGCGGCGAAGCCGCGCAGATCCGGGATCCATGCCGGAACGCCTCCGGCAAGGGCTCAGGCATGGATCCCGGGTCTCCCTTCGGTCGCCCGGGATGACCAGCATAAAATCCAGGCCGAAAACCCTCAGAAATACCGCGCGAGATTGCGCTTGATCCGCTCCTGCGGGTTCTCGCCCGCCGGCGGATAGGCGAAAGCCTGGCCGGTGATCGTCTCATAGGCGCGCACATAGACCGCCGAGGTCTGGTCGATCAGCTCCTGCGGGATCGGCGGCAGCTCCTCCTTGTAGGGGTCGCAGCGCGCCACCACCCAGTTGCGCACGAAATCCTTGTCGAAGGATTCAGGCTTCCCGCCGCTGGCGAAGCGCTCGGGATAGCTTTCCGCAAACCAGTAGCGGCTCGAATCGGGCGTATGGATCTCGTCGGCGAGCAGGATGTTGCCGTCGGCGTCGGTGCCGAACTCGTATTTCGTGTCGGCCAGGATGAGGCCGCGCTCGCTCGCGAGCTTCTGGCCGCGAGCGAAGAGCGCCAGAGCGTAGCCCGAGACGGTCTCCCATTGCTTCTGCGTCAGGAGGCCGCTCCCGACGATCTGGCCGGCCGAAAGCGGCTCGTCATGGCCGCCGTCGAAGGCCTTGCTGGTCGGGGTGATGATCGGCTCCGGCAGCGCCTCGTTGTCGCGCAAGCCGTCCGGCAGCGTCATGCCGTACATCTCGCGCCGGCCCTGCTTGTACATGGTCAGGATCGAGGTGCCGGTCGTGCCGGCGAGATAGCCGCGCACCACCATCTCGACCGGCAGGATGTCGAGGCGCCGGCCGACGACGACATTCGGGTCGGGATATTCGAGCACATGGTTCGGGCAGATATCGGCGGTCTTCTCGAACCAGTAGCGCGCCGTCTGCGTCAGCACCTGCCCCTTCAGCGGGATCGAGGCGATGGCGCGGTCGAAGGCGGAGAGCCGGTCGGTCGAGATCAGGATACGGCGTCCATCCGGGAGATCGTAATTCTCGCGGACCTTGCCGCGATAATAGTTCGGCAGCTCCGGGATGACGGCTTCGTGAAGCGGCAGGAATTCGGACATGAGCGGCGCTGGCCTCGCGACGAAAGGAGCTGCCGACGCCGCAATCGCGGTGCCAGCCCCGCGCTTCTAGTCGAAGCGCGCGTTTTCCACCACCTGTCCGGCGCCCTTCGCCGCGGATTGCTGCGCGCGCCCGGATGTGGCATGCGAAAGCCGCGTCACCTCGGCCGACTCGGCGTCGGGAGACGCGGGGGCTCCATAGTTCCGTCGCGTTTGGCGGGTGTTGTTGGCAGGAGTTTGTGGCCCGACGGCCTGCTCCGACAGTGGATGACGTGACCCGACCTGCGATGATGCTGCGACTTTCCAGACGCTTCGGCATGGCCCTGCTGGCGCTGGCGGCTTTGAGCGGGACGGCAGCCGCCCAGTCACCGTCCTGCGACGCATGGCGCGCCGAGCTTCAGAGCCTTCAGGGCCGCAGCGGCGGCGATCCACGCGCTGCGCAGGCCGCCCAGCGCGTCGGCGCGCAGCTCGGCCAGCTGAGCGGCCAGTACCGCGCCATGGGCTGCGACCGCGGTGGCGGTTTCCTCTTTTTCGGCGGACAGGCGCCGCCGCAATGCGGCGGCATCCGCGCGCAGATGGGCCAGTTGCAAGCGCAGTATGAGGCGCTCCAGCAACGGGCACAGGGCGGCGCGCTCGAGCAGCGGCGCGCCCAGCTCGCGGCCGCGATCAGCAACAATTGCGGCGCGCGCCCGCGCGGCTTCTTCGACACGATCTTCGGGCGCGACCCGGGTCCCGGCCCCGGCGGCGTCGACTCGACCATCCCCGAGCTCGACCCCGAGCAGCCGGTGATCGAGCCGGAAAAGCCGCGCCTCGGCGGCGCCCAGACCGTCTGCGTGCGCAGCTGCGACGGCTATTTCTTCCCGCTCGCCAACAATAACGGCAATGCCGACGAGATGTGCCAGGCGCTCTGCCCCGGCAGCGAGACGACGGCCTTCGGCATGAGCGCGGGCGGCGACATCCAGAACGCGGCCTCGCGCTCGACCGGCCAGCCCTATTCGTCCCTGCCGAACGCCGGCAAATACACCCGCTCCTTCGATGCGACCTGCACCTGCCGCGGCCAGGGCCAGAGCTGGTCGGAGGCGCTGAAGAACGCCGAATACCTGCTCGACAAGCGCAAGGGCGACGTCATCGTCACCGAGCAGCGCGCGGCCGAGCTCTCGCGGCCGAAACCCGATCCCAAGCGGCGCGGCGCGCCCGAAGCGGTGAAGCCGACTCCGGCCGCTCTCCCGGACGCGCCGGACGAGAAGCCGATGCCGTCGGAGAACTCCCCGACCTCCGGCACCGAATCGGCCGGCGTCGGCCCCGACATCGTCGACGAGAAGACGCTCGACAAGGGCGACGGGCTGAAGAGCGAGTCGCGCAGCGTCACCGGCGAGCGCCGCACGGTGCGCATCGTGGCGCCGAACCTCGCGCCCAATCTGAGCCCGCAACTGGTCAAGCCCTGATCCACATAAGTTCCATGCGCGGACGACAAATCGCGCAGCCGGGTATCGTCATGCTCGGCGCTGGACGCATGGGCGAGACCGTCGCATAAAGAGCGAACCTTGCCGCCCCTTCGGGAGGCCGCCAGACCGCATTCCGGCCCGTATCCCCGCGGGTCCTGCCTTCTGACGCTCCCACCAGCTTCAGAGGGCCTTCATGTCGGACGTCAGCACGACACAGCCGCACCACCCGCACCCGATCGAGCTCAGCGACGCCCGGCGCAGGATCAAGGCGATCTTCATCGGCTCCGTCGGCAATCTCGTCGAGTGGTATGATTTCTACGCCTATACCGCCTTCGCGCTGTATTTCGCGCCGCATTTCTTCCCCTCGACCGACCCGGTTGTGCAACAGCTCAACGCCGCGACGCTGTTCGCCGCAGGCTTCATCGTGCGCCCCGTCGGCGGCTGGCTGTTCGGCCACCTCGCGGACCGCTATGGCCGGCGCCTGTCGCTGATGCTCTCGGTGGTGATGATGTGCTTCGGCTCGCTGATCATCGCCTTCACCCCGACCTATCAGACGATCGGCTTCGCGGCCCCGGCCCTGCTCGCTCTCGCCCGCATCATCGAAGGCCTCAGCCTCGGCGGCGAATACGGGGCGAGCGCGACCTATCTCACCGAAATCGCCGACCCCGAACATCGCGGCTTCTATTCGAGCTTCCAGTATGTGACGCTGATCGGCGGCCAGCTCACCGCCATCTTGGTGCTGCTGCTGCTCCAGAATGTCTTCCTGACGCATGAGCAGCTCGTCGCCTGGGGCTGGCGCATCCCCTTCATCATCGGGGCCGTCCTCGCCGTCACCGCCATGTTCATGCGGCGGCATATGCAGGAGACCGAGGCCTTCGAAGCCGCCAAGGGCACGATGAAGCGCGAAAGCTCGCTGCGTGGCCTGTTGAAATATCCGCGCGAGGTCGCGATCGTGGTCGGCCTCACCGCCGGCGGCACCGCCGCCTTCTACACCTTCACCACCTATATGCAGACCTTCGTGAAGCAGACGGTCGGCCTCTCCGACATCGTCACCACCTATGTCATCGCCGGCTCTCTGATCTTCGCGGCGATCCTGCAGCCCATCTATGGTGCGATCTCCGACCGGATCGGCCGCAAGCCCGTGCTGATGTTCTTCGGCATCGCCGGCACGCTGCTCACCGTGCCCATCCTGACCACGCTTTCCGGCACGAAATCGCCCTGGATCGCGTTCCTGCTGATCTGCGGCGCTTGGATCTTCACCGCCGGCTACACCTCGATCAACGCGGTGGTGAAGGCCGAGCTGTTCCCGACCTCGGTGCGTGCGACCGGCGTCGCCGTGCCCTATGCGCTGACCGTCTCGATCTTCGGCGGCACGGCGCCGGCCATCGCCCTGTTCTTCAAGCAGCAGGGCCACGAGCAGTGGTTCTACTACTATCTCGCCGGCATCATCTTCCTCTCGTTCCTGGTCTACGCGCTGATGCGCGACACCAAGCACGCCTCGGCGATGCACCGGCACGAGTGAGGGGGCGGCTCTCTGCCGTCATGGTCGGGCCTGACCCGATCATCTCGGAAACCAGCCCCTATACCGAACGAGATTCTCGGGTCCGCTGACGCGGCCCGAGAATGACGGCGGGTATCAGGCGCTCTCGCCGGCCAGCCGCTTCAGGGCCTTCTCCCGCCCGATCAGCGGCAGCAGGGCCGCCAGTTCCGGCCCATGGTCGAGGCCGGTCAGCGCCTGGCGCAGCGGCATGAACAGCCCCTTGCCCTTGGCGCCGGTGGCGGCGGACACGGCCTGGGTCCAGCTCTTCCAGCTCGTGCCGTCGAAAGGCTCCGGCGGCAGCAGCTCAGCCGCCTTCGCCACGAAAGCCGGATCGGCGATGACGGGCGTGGCCGGTCCCTTGACGACCTGCCACCAGAGCTTCGCCTCGTCGAGTTTCGTCAGGTTGCCGCGCACGGCCAGCCAGAACGGCTCCCCGCCAGCGACGCCGATGGCCGCGAGCCGATCGGCGACCGTCGCGAAGGGCATCTGGTGCAACGTGCGGGCGCTCAGCGCTTCGAGCTCATGCTCGTCGAACTTGGCCGGAGCGCGCGAGACATGGGCCAACTCGACGAGACCGGCGAGCTCGTCGAGGCTCGCAACGGGACGCACCGCGTCGGAGGTCCCGACCAGCACGGCCAGCACCGCGACGGCCAGCGCCTCGACGCCAGAGTCGCGCAAGCCCCGCAGCGAGAGATGGCCGAGGCGCTTCGAAAGCCCCTCTCCGCTCGCCGTGGTCAGCAAGTTGTGGTGGCCGAAGACCGGCAAGCTCGCGCCCAGTGCCTCGAAGATCTGCGCCTGAACCGCCGTGTTGGTGACGTGGTCCTCGCCGCGGATGACATGGCTCACGCCGGTCTCGATATCGTCGACGACGGAGGGCAGCGTGTAGAGATAGCTGCCGTCCTCGCGCACCAGAACCGGATCGGAGAGCGAGGCGCAGTCGACATGGGAGGGGCCGCGCACGAGATCGTCCCAGGCCACCTCGCGCGCCTCCAGCAGGAAGCGCCAATGCGGCTTGCGCCCTTCCGCCTCGAAGGCTGCCTTCTGCTCGGCGGTGAGCTTCAGCGCGGCACGGTCGTAGATCGGCGGCAGGCCGCGGGCGAGCTGGCGCTTGCGGCGGCGGTCGAGCTCGTCGGGCGTCTCGTAGCAGGCATAGAGCCGCCCCGCGGCGCGCAGGCGGTCCGCCGCCGCGTCATAGATCGCCAGGCGCTGCGACTGCCAGATGACCTGATCGGGCACGATGCCGAGCCAGCCGAGATCCTCGGCGATGGCCTCGGCATATTCCGGTTTCGAGCGCGCGATGTCGGTGTCGTCGTAGCGCAGCAGGAAACGGCCGTGATGGCGGCGGGCGAACAGCCAGTTGAACAGCGCCGGCCGGGCGTTTCCGATATGCAGATAGCCGGTGGGCGACGGCGCGAAGCGGACCAGAGACGTTGTCATGACGCGGCTTATGGCGCTTTTGGCCCCGGGCGACAATCGCTCGTCTGATAAGGCGCCTGCAACCTTAGGCTGTTAACCCGTTATTAGGGTTACCAAGGCATGAATCGCTCCCAGGCAGGGCAGAACGGAGCCAGACCGTACCGCTGCCGGGGAGATCAGGATGCGCCTCCGTTCCGTCACGCGCGTGGTCGGTTCCTTTGCACTTGCCGCGGGACTCGGCGCGCCGGCCTTCGCGGCCGATTATCCGGTGCTGCGCGGCTCGCAGATCGAGGACATGCCGCAGGCGCCGTCGCTCTCGGGCGGCTCCTATAATTGGTCAGGTTTCTATTTCGGTGGCTTCGGCGGCTTGTCTCAAACGCGTTTCCGCACCGACAAGGGCGTTCTGGACATCGCCAGAGGCGCATTCAACGGTGCTTCGGTCCTGAACGAACTCGACCCGGGCCAGCTCGTCCTGTCATCGGCCCGCACCGATCGTGGTTCGACCTTCGGCGCCTTCGTCGGTTATAATTTCGCATTCGGCGATGCGATCATCGGCTTCGAGGCGGAATATTCCCGCGTCGATCAGTCGACATCCGCCTCCACCCTGGAGGCGCGGCTCCTGAGTTCCGGTGCCATGGCCATCGCATCCGTCCAGGATGCCCGATTGAACGACTACTTCAATGCCCGCATTCGCCTGGGCTACGCCTATGGCATGTGGATGCCGTATTTCACCGCCGGCGCCGCGGTCGGCCGCTTCGATACCAACGTGGCCGTCGCCGCCGATTGGGCGAATAGCAGCGGAGCCAGCTACTATGGCTGGCCACGCGTGCTCGGCGGAGCGAAGAAGGATGTCTGGGGCTACGGCTACTCGGTCGGCGGCGGTCTCGAAGCCGCCTTGACTGAGAATCTCCTTGTCCGCGGCGAGTATCTGTTCAGCAGCTTCAATGACGTCGAAGGCGTGACGGTCAACGTCAACACCGCGCGCGTCGGTGCCGCCATCAAGTTCTGACGGCATCCTCCTGCCGCAACGAAAAAGGCCGGGACATCAGTCCCGGCCTTTTCCATTTCGTCTGACGGAGAAGCGGCTTACTCCGCCGCCTCGACCTCGGGACGCGCCCGCCCGGCCCGCTCGCGCTTGACCAGCTCGGCGACGAGGAAGGCCAATTCCAGCGCCTGCTCGGCATTGAGGCGGGGATCGCAGACCGTGTGGTAGCGGTCGTTGAGGTCGGCGTCGGTCATGCCGCGTGCACCGCCGGTGCATTCGGTGACGTTCTTGCCGGTCATCTCCAGATGCAGGCCGCCAGCATGGCTGCCCTCGGCCTGATGGACGGCGAAGAAGTTCTTCACCTCGGTCATGATCAGGTCGAAGGGCCGCGTCTTGTAGCCGCTCGCCGCCTTGACCGTGTTGCCGTGCATCGGGTCGCAGGACCAGACGACGTTGCGCCCTTCCCGCTTGGTGGCACGCACCAGCGCGGGCAGGTTGTCGAAGACCTTGTCGGCGCCGAAGCGGCCGATCAGCGTCAGCCGGCCCGGCTGGTTCTGCGGATCGAGCACTTCGATCAGCTTGAGCAGACCGTCGACCGTGGTCGAGGGGCCGCATTTCAGGCCGATCGGGTTCTTGATGCCGCGGAAGAACTCGACATGGGCGTGGTCGAGCTGGCGCGTGCGGTCGCCGATCCAGACCATGTGGCCGGAGGTGTCGTACCACTCGCCGGTCGTCGAGTCGGTACGGGTCATCGCCTGCTCGTAGCCGAGCAGCAGCGCCTCGTGGCTGGTGTAGAAGTCGGTCGTGCGCATCTCCGGATGGGTCTCCGGGTCGATGCCGATGGCGCGCATGAAGTCGAGCGCCTCGGTGATGCGCTCGGCCACCTCCTGGTAGCGATGCGAGGACGGACTGTCCTTGACGAAGCCGAGCATCCAGCGATGCGCGTTGTCGAGATTGGCGTAGCCGCCCGTCGCGAAGGCGCGGATCAGGTTCAGCGTCGCGGCCGACTGCCTGTAGGCCTCGAGCTGGCGACGCGGATCGGGGATGCGCGCTTCCGCCGTGAAGGCGATATCGTTGACGATGTCGCCCTTGTAGCTGGGAAGCTCGACATCGCCGATCTTCTCGTTCGGCGCCGAGCGCGGCTTGGCGAACTGCCCGGCAATGCGCCCGACCTTCACCACCGGCGAGCCGCCGGCGAAGGTCAGCACCACCGCCATCTGCAGAAACAGCCGGAAGAAGTCGCGGATGTTGTCGGCCGAGTGCTCGGCGAAGCTCTCGGCGCAGTCGCCGCCCTGAAGGAGGAAGGCCTCACCGGCCGCGACCTTGCCCAACGCCCGTTTGAGCTTGCGCGCCTCGCCTGCAAAAACGAGCGGCGGAAAGCCGGCGAGCTGCTGCTCGACCGCCTTCAAGGCTGCCTGGTCCGGATAATCCGGAATCTGCTGGGCGGGCCTGGCCCTCCAGCTCTCTGGCGTCCACCGCTCGGACATGGGACTACGTGCTCCTGACTTTGGGATCGCGCATCGTTAACCTCTTGGTAGCGCGAGGGGCGGCTATACACCCAAGCTCGCGGAATGGCCATCGTCTGGCGGCGGCCCCCGCAGCGGGCTGCCCGGCCCATCGTCACACACGATCGAAAAGCCGATTCCCCGCAACGGGATAGCAGCGCCGGTTGCCATGCTGATTCAGGCGCTTCACAGGCTGATTCAACCGTAGCCGCGGAAACTCTACTGGCAGTGCTGTCCCGGAAACGCGCGTCATCCCGGACGGAGCGAAGCGGAGATCCGGGATCCATCGTCGAGCGCTGCGCCTTTCGATGGATCCCGGGACAGGCCCGGGATGACGACGTGGTTCCGCGAGACGATTGATAGCCCTACCCCGCCCGCGGCGTGCGCATCGTCACCAGTTCCTCGGCGGCGCTGGGATGCAGCGCGACGGTGCGGTCGAAATCCGCTTTGGTCGCGCCCATCGTCACCGCGATAGCGGTTGCCTGGATAATCTCGCCGGCGTCATGGCCGAGGATGTGGACGCCCAGCATCTTGTCGGTCTTCGCGTCGACGACGAGCTTCATGTAGATGCGCTCGTGACGGCCGGAGATCGTCGCCTTCATCGGGCGGAAATTGGACTCGAAGACGCGCAATTCATGGCCGGCGGCGAGAGCCTGATCCTCGCTGAGACCGACCGTGCCAACCTCCGGCGTGGTGAAGACGGCCGAGGCGATGATCCCGTGATCGACCGTCCAGGGCTTGTTGCCGAAAACCGTGTCGGCGAAGGCATGGCCCTCGCGGATCGCGACCGGGGTCAGGTTCACCCTATTGGTGACGTCGCCGACCGCGTGGATCGACGGCACGCTGCTGGTCGAGGCGGCGTCGACGACGACCTCGCCGAGCGGCCCGAGCTCGGCCCCGACCTTCTCCAGCCCGAGCCCCTTCGTGTTGGGACGGCGCCCGGTCGCGACCAGGACGACATCGGCCTCGATCGGCGCGCCCGTCGCGCAATGGGCGCGGCGGCTGCCGTCCGGCAGTTCCTCGATGCGCTCGACGGTACAACCGAGGCGGAAGGTGATGCCGGCCTCCTTCAGCGCGTCGCGCAGGCGGGTGCGGATGTCCTCGTCGAAGCCGCGCAGGATGTTGTCGCCCCGGTGCAGGAGCGTCACCGCGACGCCGAGCCGGGCGAAGAGGCTGGCGAATTCGAGCGCGATATAGCCGCCACCGACGACGAGCATCCGCTTCGGCAGCACCGGCAGGTGGAAGACCTCGTTCGAGGAAATGCCAAGCTCGCCGCCGGGGATCGGCGGATCGAAGGAGGGCCAGCCACCGGTCGCGACGAGGATGTGGCGGGCGCGGACGAGCTGCCCGCTCTTCTGCAGGCGGACCTCATGCGGTCCCTCGATGACGGCCCGCTCCTCACGGATTTCGGCCTTCGCGCCCTCGAGCCCCTTGCGATAGAGCCCGGACAGGCGCGTGACCTCGTTGGCCACGGCATCGCGCAGCGTCGGCCAGTCGAAGGACGGCTTTGCGGGAAGCGTCCAGCCGAAGCCGGCCGCGTCCTCGAAATCCTCCGTGAAGCGGCTGGCATAGACGAAGAGCTTCTTCGGCACGCAGCCGCGGATGACGCAGGTGCCGCCGATCCGGTCTTCCTCCGCGATCATCACGCGGGCGCCATGGCCCGCCGCGATGCGCGCCGCACGCGTGCCGCCGGAGCCGGCCCCGATGACGAAGAGATCGACGTCGTACTCAGCCATGGTCTTCTCCTTGTCGCGCGGCCGCGCCCGGACCGAACCAGAGGATCCCGGCTCCCAGAACGGCAATCCACCAGCCTTGCCAGGCACCGTGCCCGACGACCGAAATCGCAAAGGCAGCGGCGAAGAGCGCGAGGCGCGGCGCCATCTCCCGCGCCGGCAGCCGGCGCAATCGCGCCAGCAGAAGCAGGCCCGCCGCAAGCAGAATGCCCGCCCCGATCGCTCCGGTCTCGACCCATGCCTGCAACGGCATGTCGTGAGGGTGCCCCACGCCCAGGAGCACCCTATGCTCCGGCGCCACCTCGGCCGCCACCGGGTGCCGGTCCATGCTGGCCGAGGTGCCGAAGCCGGCGCCGGCGATCGGCCGTACCCGCACCACCTCGCCGAAACTCTGCCAGATATCGATACGAGCCTGCCCGGTCATGACAGCGAAACGGTTCAGGATCACCGAGGGTAGCCAGTTATGGGCGGCAAGGCCGAGAACCGGCGCCATCGCCATGGTCAGGACGAGCCCGATCGCGGCGGCCGTCAGCATCAGGCGCGGCCAGTAGGCCGACGCGACCCAGCAGACGAGGCAGACCGCGACGCCGAGCCGCGCCGAAGCGCTCTCCGAGCGCAGCGCCAATGCGGCCACGGTCAGTCCGAGCAGGACTGCCAGGATCCGGTCGGAGCGGCGCGCGGCCGGCATATGCCAGAGACCATGGATCGTGGGCACGGCCAGCACCAGCGCCGTGATGGCGGGGCGATTGAAGACGAAGCTCATCAGCTTTCCGATGCCGAGCTCGGCCCGCTGCGACAGCCCGGAGGTGAGCTCGACCATGGCCAGCAGGCTGGCGAGGATGATCGCGACCGCAAGCGCGCGCAGCCATGCGGGCTGCGGCCTGAACCGGCCCGAAGCCGCAATCGCGAGCGCGAAGACCGCCGGCAGCACAAGCTCCGCCCAGGCCCGCAAGGAGGCCGCCGGCCTGTGGCTCCACAGGATCGAGAGAAGGGCCCAGGCGAGGAAGGCGGCCAGCGCCAGCCCCAGCGGGGTCGCGAGCAGGCTCCGCAAGCGCGCGACGACTTCGCCCGCCCGGCCCGCCGCGACAGCTGCGGCGATGAAGGTCATGGCGCCGAGGCCGAGCATCAGCGGCGCGGAGCGATTGGCGAGCCACATCGCCAGCGGCATCAGCACCATCAGCACCGAGCCGGCCGCCACGAGACGGGTGGAAAGAAGCGAGGAAGTCGAGACGGCTTCCTGGCCGACTGGAAGGCGGGGCTGGCTCATGGGCTGCGATTACGCGATCGGGCCGATCTTCGCCAGAGGCGTGGTTGCAAGCCCCGCCTTTGCCTTCCGCTGACACGACGCCTGCAACGAAAGACGTAGAACTTCGGAAAACCTGCCGGTTCGACCCGAAATCATGTCATCCGATTATGTAATCAGGCGCAATTGACGCCTGGAGCGGCATGGTGCCACAGGGCAAAGGCAACCCTAAAAAACTCGCGGCGAAGCCGCACAGCGGAGGAAATCCATGCTGACATCGGTCCTCAAGCGCGGCACCCTCGCGGCCGTGGCCCTCGCGGCGCTCTCGACGGCAGCCTTCGCCCAAGTGAGCGAGCTCAAGATCATGGCTCCGGCAGCTCCCGGCGGCGGCTGGGACGGCACCGCGCGCTCGATGCAGCAGGCGCTGACCGCGGCCGGCATCGTCAAGAGCGTGCAGGTCAACAACGTCACCGGCGCCGGCGGCACCATCGGCCTCTCCCAGCTCATCGGCGCGAAGGGCGACGGCCATCAGCTGATGGTCAACGGCTTCGTCATGGTCGGCGCGATCCTCCTCAACAAGTCGCCGGTCAACCTGACGCAGGTGACGCCGATCGCCCGCCTCACCGCCGAGGCCGAGGTCATCGTCGTGCCGACGGAGTCGCCACTCAAGAGCGCCAAGGACCTGGCCGAGCGCCTGAAGGCCGACCCGGCCAAGGTGACCTGGGCCGGCGGCTCGGCCGGCGGCACCGACCACATCCTCGCCGCGCTGTTCGCGCAGGCGGTCGGAGCGGACGCCAAGAAGATCAACTACATCCCGTTCTCGGGCGGCGGCGAGGCACTGGCTGCCATGCTCGGCGGGCGCGTCACCGCCGGCGTCTCCGGCTATGGCGAGTTCGAGGGCCAGATCAAAGCCGGCAAGCTGCGCGTGCTCGCGGTCTCCTCGGGCAAGCGCCTCGAAAACGCGCCGGACGCCCCGACCCTCAAGGAACAGGGCATCGAGCTCGAGCTGCTGAACTGGCGCTCCGTCGTCGCTCCTCCCGGCCTCTCGGCCGAGCAGACCAAGGCCCTGACCGACACGGTCGAGAAGATGGTCAAGTCGAAGGAGTGGCAGGAGATCCTCAAGGCCCGCGGCTGGGACGATTCCTTCCTGGCCGGCGCCGCCTTCGACAGCTTCCTGAAGGGCGAGATCGAGCGCGTCTCCAAGGTGATGACCGAAGTCGGGCTGGTGAAGTAAGCCGACCGGCACCGTCGATATCTCGGGGGGCCGGGCAACCGGCCCCTTTCTCAACGCCAGAAGCGCCTCCAACTCTTCTCCCGTCGCCTTGTCGCCGCGCGAACCGGAGCCGCTTCGCCCCACAATGCGCGAAGGCGCCAGCCTCCATCAGGGGAACGCCATGACGAACGAGACCCGCACGCAAGGCGCCGACAAGCCGGCCCTGATCGTGGGCGTGCTGCTGCTGATCGTCGCCGCCCTGATCGGCTATGACGCCTCGCAGCAGACCATCACGTCGAACTACGGCGTCGGCCCCACCGCCATGCCCTATGTCGTGGCTGCCGGATTGACCATTCTCGGGCTGGCGCATTTCGTCGTCGCCTTCCGCGAAGGACTGCCGAAGCCCGATGCTGCCGACGGTACGGCCCTGCTCTGGATCGCGGGCGGACTCATCTTCCTGATCGCCTGCATCGGGCTCGGCGGCGGCTTCGTCATCGCCATCGCGGTCGTCTTCGCCTGCACGGCGCGCGGCATGGGGCGGCGAGCGCTTGCCGTCGATGCCGCGATCGGCTTCGTGCTCGGCCTCGCGATCTTCCTCGTCTTCGCCAAGGTCCTGACGCTGATTTTGCCGGCGGGACCGCTCGAACAACTCTTCCTCTGAGGCGGGCCGGACACGATGGAAACGCTGCTTTCGCTTCTCCACGGCTTCACGGTCGCGCTCGAACCCTCGAAGCTGCTGTTCTGCCTGATCGGCGTCTTTCTCGGCACCGCGGTCGGCGTGCTGCCCGGCATCGGCCCGGCGTTGACGGTCGCGCTCCTGCTGCCGGTCACCTTCAAACTTGACCCCGCCGGCTCGCTCATCATGTTCGCCGGCATCTATTACGGCGGCATGTATGGCGGCTCGACCACCGCGATCCTGCTCAATGCGCCGGGCGAGAGCGCCTCGCTGGCAACCGCGCTCGAAGGCTCGAAGATGGCCAAGGCGGGGCGCGGCGGCCCGGCGCTGGCGACGTCCGCCATCGGCTCCTTCGTCGCCGGCCTGATCGCGACGATCGGCCTCGCCTTCCTGGCGCCGTGGCTGGTCGAGGTCGCGGTGAAATTCGGCCCCTGGGATTATTTCGCGCTGATGATCGTCGCCTTCGTCACGGTCTCGGCGACCTTCGGCGACTCGCCGCTGCGCGGGCTGACCAGCCTGTTCATCGGCATCGCGCTCGGCCTCATCGGCATCGACAAGCTGACCGGGCAGGCCCGCCTGACCTTCGGCGTACCGGAGCTGCTCAACGGCGTCGAGGTGACCACGCTGGCCGTTGGCCTGTTTGCGGTGGGCGAGGCTTTCTACGTCGCCTCCAAGCGCTCCCACGCTCCGGAGGAGATCATCCCGATCAAGGGCTCGCTCTGGATGACCAAGGAGGACTGGAAGCGCTCCTGGGCGCCGTGGCTGCGCGGCACCGCCTTCGGCTTCCCGATAGGCGCCCTGCCCGCCGGCGGCGCGGAGGTCCCGACCTTCCTCAGCTATTCGACCGAGAAGCGGCTCTGCAAATATCCCGACGAGTTCGGCAAGGGCGCGATCGAGGGCGTCGCGGGGCCGGAAGCCGCCAACAACGCCTCCGCCGCCGGCACGCTGGTGCCGCTGCTGACGCTCGGCCTGCCGACCTCGGCGACCGCCGCGATCATGCTCGCCGGCTTCCAGCAATACGGGCTCAACCCCGGCCCGCTGCTCTTCGCCGAGAAGCCGGACCTGGTCTGGGGCCTGATCGCCTCGCTGTTCATCGCCAACGTCATGCTGGTGATCCTGAACCTGCCCCTGATCGGGCTCTGGGTCAGGCTGCTGGCGATCCCGCAGCCCTGGCTCTATGCCGGCATCGTCGTCTTCGCGACGATGGGCACGCTCGCGGTCAACGGCTCGCCGGTCGAGCTCGCCATGCTCTTCATCTTCGGCTTCATCGGCTATCTGATGCGCCGCTACGACTATCCGGTCGCGCCGATGGTGGTCGGGCTCATCCTCGGGCCGATGGCGGAGCAGCAATTGCGGCGCGCCCTGCAGATCAGCCTCGGCGACCCGATGATCCTGCTGGAGAACCCGATCTCGGCGACGCTGCTCGGCATCGCCGCGCTCGCCCTGATCGCACCCTTCGCGATGAAGGGGCTGAACCGGTTCAAGGCCTCGGAGGACTGACCAGGCCGAGCCTGAACAGGCTCTCCCCGGTCGCGACCAGCGCTTCCGCCGCCGGTCGCGGCTGCCAGCCGAGCATGGCGATCGCCTTGGCACTCGTCGCGGTCTTGCTCCGTCCGAGCTCGGGCGTCGCAGCCTGACGGGCCGTCGCGCTGAAGCGGGCGACGAGGCGCACCAGCCAGTTCGGCAACACGACGGTCGAGACGCGGTCTGCGCTCTGGCCGAGCCCCGCCTTCAGCGCCTCGGCGATGGCCCGCATCGTCATGAAGTCGCCGGCCGTGGCCAGGAAGCGCTCGCCGGCGGCGGCAGGGTCGGTCATCGCGCGCAGATGCAGCTCGGCGACATCGCGCACATCGACCACGCCGAACATGAGCTGCGGCACCGCGCGGAGCTTGCCCTCGAGCATGGTCCGGATCAGCACGATCGAGGCCGAGAGATCCGGCCCGAGCAGCGGGCCGAAGATACCGACCGGGTTGACGACGGCGAGTTCCAGCCCCTGCCCTTCGCCGTCGACGAAATCCCAGGCCGCCTTCTCGGCCAGCGTCTTCGATTTCGGATAGGCGGCGAGCCCCGGTGCGGCGGGATCGGTCCAGTCGCGCTCGTCATAAGGGCGGTCGAGCGGGCGCCCATAGCCGATGGCGGCGAAGGACGAGGTCAGGACCACGCGCCGGATGCCGGCGCGATGCGCGGCGCGCAGCACGCGCAAGCTGCCTTCGCGGGCCGGCCGGATCAGCTCGTCCTCGTCGCGCGGCGCCGCCGTCAGAAGCGGCGAAGCGACATGCAGCACATGGGAGCAGCCCGCGACGGCCGCGTCCCAGCCCGCATCGGCCGTCAGATCGGCAATCGCGACCTGAAGCCGCCCGTCGAGCTCGGCCCCCGCAGCGGCCAGGGTGGCCCGCAGGCCGGCCTCGCGCGCCGGCGAGCGCAAGGTCGTGCGGACATCGTAGCCGGCCTTCAGCAAAGCGAGGATGCAGTGGCCGGCGAGAAAGCCGGAGCCGCCTGTCACGAGAACGGTCTGGCGGGTCATGCCGAGGCTTTCCATCGCAGGGAGGAAGGGCGGTCAAACACGCTGCGCTTCGCAGTCATGCAGGGACATAAACCCTCCGCCATCGAAGAAAAAAGGCCGGCGGATAATCCACCGGCCTTTCCGAATTCCTTGCAGCGCGGAGCCGCACCGCACGGCTGCGTCAGAGCGTATGACCGCGCTTGCGCATCTCCTGCGAGAAGCGGTCGAACAGGTAGTTGCTGGTCTGGACGCTCCAGGGCTCGAGCTCCTTGAAAAGCGCCTGCATCGCCTCGGAGCGCAGGCTGGTGTAGCGCTTGCCGACATCCGAGTTGAAGAAGGCCGAAACCGCCTTGAGATCGGCCTCGGTCATCTTGCTGGCGAAGATCGCGGCGGCGGTCTTCGTCATCTCCTCGGCGCGCCTGTCGGCCTCCGGCTTCAGCTCGGCGACGACGGCTTCCATGTCCTTCTTCGCTTCCGGCCTCGTCGCGATGAGCTGCTTCGCGCTCTCCTCGAACTCGCGGTAGATATTGTCGATATTCTGCGTGACGCCGGTCAGAGTCATGACCTCGCGGGCCGCCTGCAGATGGCTCGGCGCCAATGCCGGCGCCTGGGCGAAGGCGGGAGCGGCGCAGATGAGCGCCAGGCCCAGAAGCGCGCTGGCGAGAGAGTGGCGGATCATACGTTCAAAACCCCTTCGTCGTTGAGGAGCCGACCGGAGCCCGGCTGCGCCTCCGGACCCGCGGCCCGATCTCGTTCGCGCGTTCCTTAGCGTGGATCGCGCCGGAATGGAATCACTCGATCCGGCCGAGCAGCTTCAGCCCCTCAGCACCAGCCAGGATGGCCCCCGTCGCGAGGCCGATAAACAGGCCGTGCTCGACCACGCCCGGAACCGTGTTGAGAGCCTGAGCCAATAATTCCGGCTGATCGATGGCGCCGAGATGAGCGTCGAGGATGAAATGGCCGCCGTCGGTCAGGAGCGTGCTTCCATCCGGGCGCAGGCGCAGCTTCAGTTCTCCGGCCGCGCCGGACGCCGTGATCGCGATCGCAACCGCCCGCCGCGTCGCCTCCAGCCCGAAGGGCACGACCTCGATCGGCAGGGGAAAGCGGCCGAGCCGCGGCACGAGCTTGCCGTCATCGGCGATCACGATCATCCGCGCCGAAGCCGCCGCGACGATCTTCTCGCGCAGCAACGCCGCGCCGCCGCCCTTTATCAGGCGCAGTTGCGGATCGACCTCGTCGGCACCGTCGACCGTCAGGTCGAGTTCGGGCGTCTCGTCGAGGGTCGACATCGGGATGTTCAGGGAGAGGGCCTGGGCCTGCGTCGCCTCCGAGGTCGCGACGCAGATGATTTCGAGCCCCTCGGCCACACGCCGGCCGAGCAGGTCGACGAAATGCTTGGCGGTCGAGCCCGTCCCGAGCCCCAGCCGCATGCCGGGCCGCACCAGGTCGAGCGCGCGGGCGGCGGCCTGCTTCTTCAGTTCGTCGGCGTTCATCGTCCTGCCCGGGCGTCGGTTTGAGCGAGTGGTTGATTTGAGAAGGTCAGACCCATCCGCAACGGATGACGGCGCCCTCCTGCCGCGCTGGAGCGCGAGAGTCCAGCCCTTTAAGTCCCAGCCCTGCGGCCCGCCACTGCGCTATTTCGCCTGGGGCGTGCACACCGTCTTGTCGTCGAAGACGTAGCAGATGCTCATCTCGCCGGTGCGCAGGTTGACGCGGAAGATGCCGCCCTCCTTCTCGTGCCGGGAGGGCATCAGCCCGTATTCGCCCGGCGTCTGCGGCCCCGCCCCTTCGCCGGCCGGGAAGCAGATGGTGATGCCGACGCCGCCTTCCTTGAGCTGGAACTGGCAGGCGCCGACCTCCCCGGTCGCCCTCTCGATCCGGTAGACGCGGTTGAGATCGTTCTGCGGCGCCGGCGCGAACTCGAAATTGCCGGCGAAAGCGGGGCCGGCGACGACAAGCGACAGGAAGGACCAGCGCAGGGCGCGCACGCAGCGCAGCGGCAGCTTCTCGACCATCTTCGACATCACAAGGTTCCCTGCCGCGCCGACCTGCGGCGAATCGAGCGCAGGATAGCATCTTGCCGGGCGGATTTGAGGTGGCGTCTGGCCGGGTTGCGCCCGACGCGCTTGCCAAGCCGGAGCGAAAAACCTTTAAGCGATCGCCATGCGGCCGGATCAGTCGGCCTGAGGGAAAACGCGACCATGAGCCTCGCCCCCATCGTCGTCTTCGATCTCGACGGCACCCTGGCCGAGACGGCGCCCGACATCATGCGCACGCTCAACGTCATCCTCACGCAGGAGGGCCTGCCGGCCCTGCCCTACGAGCGGGCCCGCGAACTGGTCGGCGCCGGCGCCCGCGCGCTGATCGAGCGCGGCTTCAAGGTCTCGGGTCGCCCGCTCGACACGGAGACGCTGGAGCGCCTCTTCCAGGACTTCCTGACGATCTACGCGCAGGACGTCGCCTCCAGCAGCCATCTCTTCGACGGCGTGCTCGGCGCGATGGACGCCTTGACCGGCGAGGGCTATGCGCTCGCCGTCTGCACCAACAAGCCGATCCTGCACACGCGGCTGATCCTCGACCATTTCGGCATCACCGACCGCTTCGCCTCGGTGGCGGGGCGCGACACCTTCCCCTTCTTCAAGCCCGATCCGCGCCATCTCACCCTGACGATCGAGGCGGCGAAGGGCGATCCGAAGCGCGCCGTGATGATCGGCGATTCGCGCACCGACATCGCAACCGCCCGCGCTGCCGGCATCCCGTCGATCTGCGTGCCCTTCGGCTATACCGACGTGCCGATCGAGACGCTGGAGCCGGATTTCATCATCCAGCATTTCGACGAGCTTCCCGCCGCCGTCGCGCGCGCCCTCGATCCGGTGGCGATCGCGTCCTGAGCGCAGAACCGTCCTTGACGGCACCGGGCGCGCCGACTAGGAGAGGCCCGTCCGGGCGATTAGCTCAGCGGTAGAGCACTCCCTTCACACGGGAGGGGTCACAGGTTCGATCCCTGTATCGCCCACCATTTCTTCCCGGATGTCCCCGCCTCGATTGCGTACTGCCCTGCAGGACGCCGCGCGGGCGCGCGTCATCGCGCTTGGGGAGAGGCTGGATGTCTCCGGAGCCGGCAGTCTGGATCGCCCCCGGCTCCCTTGTTTTCCGCCTGTGCCGCACCACCTCGAATCAAGGATCGCGCCGCCGGGTTTTCAGCAATCTCGCGACGCCGCTCCGTTCGATCGGAGGCGCCGATGCCCGAGCAAGCCGAAGTCGGATTCCATGGGGAGCAGTCCACCCGGCGGGAGTTTCTGTTCCTGGCCACAGCCGCCTTCGGCGTCGTCGGCGCGACCGCGGCATCCTGGCCCATCATCACCTCGCTGGAACCCTCCGCCGATGTGAGGGCAGCGGGCGTGCCGGTTTCCATCGACCTTTCGCAGATCCAGCCGGGTCAGCAGATCTCGTTCTTCTGGCAAGGAAAGCCGATTTTCGTCCTGCGTCGGACCGAGCAGGCTCTCGCCGAGCTGAAGAATCCGGGCCTGCTCGCCCGGCTCGGCGACCCCGACTCCGCGGTCAACCAGCAGCCGGGCTATGCCAGGAACTGGTGCCGGTCGAGCAAGCCCGAATTCATGGTTCTGATCGCCATCTGCACGCATCTGGGCTGCATACCGCTCCCCAAGCCCGATCTGGGCGATCCCACCATGGAAGCTTCCTGGCCGGGAGGTTATTTCTGCCCTTGCCACGGCTCGAAATACGATCTGGCAGGCCGGGTGTTTCGGGGCGTTCCCGCACCGTACAACCTTCCGGTTCCACCCCATCACTACGCCACCGACACGACGCTCGTGGTCGGCGAGAATCCGGCCGGCGACGACTTCTCGCTGTCGTCGATCGAGCAGCTTTAGGGGCGCGTCTCAGCCACCCGCGTTTTCCCCGAACCGCTATCGCGAGACCCGGGCGGCACCGTCGGGCAGAGGCTGGCCGCCTTTCGCGAGACCTGCGAGCTCCTCCTCGACGCGCTGCGCGATCGGCAGACGGAAATGGAGCGCGTCCCAGTAATTCATATCCTGCGTCGTTACGGGGGAGATGTGGGCATAGTCCACCACGGTCGCGCCGTGACGCCGGGCCAGCCCCGCAATGGCGGTCTTGCAGGCGGCGTAACGCTGCCCCTCCGCGCTGTTCTCGCGCGGGAACGCCGCGACATGCGACGGCGGCAGGACCAGCATCAGGCGGGTCGATTTCGGGTAGGCCGAGATCGTCTCTTCCAGCCAGTCGAGAGCCGGGAAGCGCCAGCCGATGCTCTCCGAGATCGGAACCGGCATCCGCGGCAAGGGCGCCAGGTCGAGGGGCCGGCCGCCGTTGTTCTGATAGATATGGCTGCGGGCGCGGGCGAGATCGTAGCTTTCTTCCGGCGGGGTGAAGACCCCGTAGCCGTCGCCGCGCAGGCGCTCTGTCGCCAGGCCGAAGCGATAGGCGAGCAGCCGGCCGGCAATCTCGAGATTGGTCAGGTTCATCAGCTTGAGCCAGTCGAACCAGCGCACCTCGCGCGAGAACCAGGCTGGCACCGGCCTCGGCGTGCGCCATTTCGACGGATCGGTCGCGTCGGCCTCGCACCAGTTCGCGTCGAGCCCCCAGATCAGCCAGCGCGGCGCGGCGGTGTGCTGGCGGAAGAGGCGTGCGGCCTGCATCTGCTCCCAGGGCGTGGCGGCGTTCATGGCGAGATTGACGAAACGGGCGCCGAGATCGCGCGACAGCGCCTGCGGGTCGATCAGCCGCATGGTCGAGGTGCCGACGACCGCCGCGTCGAAGGCCCCCGAGCGCACGAGCTGCGGGTACATGTAGCGCTGGTTGATATCCATGATCGGCCGGGCCGCCTGCCCGGCATGAACGCGCATGCCGAACGGGTCGAGCACCACGACGAAGGCGAGCAGCAACCCGGCGAAGGCGAGCGCCGCCAGCAGGAACCACCGCGACCAGACAATCCAGGCCTTCGCCATCTCGGGCTGTTGCTCCGTCATCCGACCGCCATTCCGGCCGCCGCGTTGCGCGCCTCTTCGCACAGGCAGGCCCTCCCGGACAATCCGCAAGCGATGTCGCGGGCTGGCTGCGACGCGCCGGACATGCGAGAGAAGCCGGCGATGCCTCGGGATCCTCGCCGCCGCCTGCTCCGCCCGACCGGTTGCATCGCCGCCCTGCTCGTCGCGGCGATGGCAGCACTCGCGCCCGCACCCGCCTTGCCCGAAGAGGTCGCCCTGCCCTCCTCCGGCATCGAGGATGCGCTGTGCCGGCTGATCGACGACGCGGCGCGGACCCACTCCGTACCTGCCGCCTTCCTGACGCGGCTGATCTTCCAGGAATCGAGCTTCCGGCCCGGCGTCACCAGCCCGGCCGGCGCGCAGGGCGTGGCGCAGTTCATGCCCGGCACGGCGCGCGAGCGCGGTCTCATCGACCCCTTCGACCCCGAGCAGGCCGTGCCGAAGGCGGCGCATTTCCTGGCGGAGCTGCGCGACCGCTTCGGCAATTGGGGGCTCGCCGCCGCGGCCTATAATGGCGGGCCAAACCGGGTCGCGGGCTGGCTCGCGGCGCGCAAGGCCAAGCAGAGCCGCTTCCTGCCCTTCGAGACGGAGAACTACGTCGTCGCCGTCACCGGCGCCTCCGTCGAGGACTGGGCTGAGGATGCGGAGAACACCGCCAATGGCGACGGGCGCTCGCCGCCGCCGCTCCCAGCCACTCGCGACACGCAGACGGCCTGCGCTCCGACGCTGGTCGCGATCCGCCGCGCACGTCCGGCCGTGCCGATGATCGCGGAAGCGCCCTTCGCGCCCTGGGGCGTACAGCTCGCCGGCAATTTCTCGAAATCGCGGGCGCTGGCTTCCTTCCAGCGGGCCGGAGCGCGCCACCGCAGCATCATCGGCGATCTGCAGCCGATGGTGATCGGCACGCGCCTGCGCAGCCGCGGGACGCGCGCCTTCTATCGGGTGCGGCTGCCGGCGCCGACGCGGGCCGCGGCGACCGCACTGTGCCGGCGCATCCAGGCCGATCGGGGCGCCTGCGTCGTGTTGAGGAGCTGATTCGCGACCTTCACCGGTGCGCGATGTTGCAGACGCGCAACGCGGCAAAGCAAAGCTCACCCGCTCTCATCGATGTGATGGCGGCGCAATTGCACGGCCCAAATGAGTCTGACAGGACATTGAGGAGACGTTGACTTTTCCGTGTCAACTTCGTGCCCAGCGCCACCGACCGCCCGAGGTTCATCCGATGCTCCGCTCCACCCGTCTGGCCGTGCTTGCCGGCCTTGGCCTGCTCGCTCTGGGCACCGCTGCCCGAGCCGAAATCGACCCGCTGACGCGTCAGCCGCTGGTCACCTATGTCGATCCGGCGAAGGCCCAGGCCACCGCCATTCCGCGTGAAATCGTCAGCTACCCGACCAAGCAGCGGCCGGGCACGATCGTGGTCGATACCAACGAGCGCCGCCTCTATTACGTGCTGCCCGACGGCAAGGCCGTGCGCTACGGCGTCGGCGTCGGCCGCCCGGGCTTCGACTGGTCGGGCGCGCACGCCATCACGCGCAAGGCCGAATGGCCTGGCTGGACGCCGCCGGCCTCCATGCTGAAGCGCCGCCCCGACCTGCCGCGCCACATGGCCGGCGGCCCGGACAACCCGCTCGGCGCCCGCGCCCTCTATCTCGGCTCGACGCTCTACCGCATCCACGGATCGAACGAGCCGGAGACGATCGGCCAGGCCGTCTCCTCGGGCTGCATCCGCATGCTGAACGAGGACGTCATCGACCTCTACGAGCGTGCCAAGGTCGGCACCCGCGTCGTCGTGGCGCGCTGAGCCGCCGATCCGCGATCACGTGAAAAGGCCGGCGGCGACGCCGGCCTTTTTTATTTGCGCAGGCGCCGCCCTCATCCCGGCCAATGGCACACCTCCGGATGGCTGCCCCTCGGGGGATGAGGTGGCCCGAGAATAGGCGCGGTGTGTGAGGGCGAGGATAAGTTTGCGGCAAGGCCCGCTTTCGGCTCTTAGCGGTCTTTGCGCTTCCGGCCCGGCCCGGTTTTTCCGGGAACAGTTTTACCGTATTCCTCCCACCAGGCCGCCAGCGCGGCCATCGTCGGGCCGAGCGCCAGCGCCTTTTCCGTAATCGCGTACTCCACCCGTGGCGGCACCTCGGCGAAGACCGTGCGCGTGACGAGTCCGTCCGCCTCCAGCTCGCGCAACTGGGCCGTCAGCATGTGCTGCGTGATCCCCGCGATGGCCTTCCGCAACTCGCCGAAGCGATGCATCCGCTGATGAAGGAGCCACATGATCTCCAGCTTCCACTTCCCGGACAGCATCGCGAAGGCGCGCCGCATCTCGTCCTGCATCGTGGAGACGTCTCGGCCCATGGTTATCTTTTCCATACTAGGCGTTCGTAATTCATCCTACTTGCTGAATTTCATATAGCCATCCATTTTCGACCCATCGACAAGCGGCCGCCGCTTCCGACCGCTCCTCCTCACTCCATCAGAACGCGCCGCCGCGTGCGGCGATCGAGAACGCATGTCCGCACAATTCATCTACTGGGTCAGCACCGCGCTCCTCGCGGCGCTCTACCTCTCTTCCGCCACCCTCTACCTGATCAAGGGCGCCTGGGTCCGGGAGACCATCCTGGGTCTCGGATACCCCGCCTATCTCGTTCGGTTCATGATCGTCGTGAAGGTGCTCGCGCCGATCGCGATCCTTTCCCGGTTCAACGTCCCGCTCAGCGATCTCGCCTATGCCGGCATCCTGTTCCACCTGATCCTGTCCGGCCTCGCCCATATCGGCGTCGGAAAGCCGAAGGGCGCCGTGCCTGCGGTGGTGGGCCTCGCGCTGCTAGCAGGATCCTTCCTCACCCAGAACGCCGCCCGGGAGGCGCCCTCTCCCTACGGTGGCCCCATCATCGGCAGCCGGCAGTGACCACGATGCCGTTCCTCTCGGTCACGACGGTCTTCGCGGCGCTGTTCCTGCTCGCGCTGGTCGGTCTCTCGGTGCCGGTCTCCGTCCGGCGAGCCCGCATCGGGGTGCTCGTCGGCGAAGGCGACGACGTCCTGCTACGCCGCCTCATCCGCGCGCACGGCAACTTCGTCGAATATGCCCCCCTCGGCCTGATCGGGCTTGGGCTCGTCGAGGCGGCCGCTGCACCCCTATGGCTCGTTATCTCGATCGGCAGCGCGCTTCTCGTCGGGAGGATCGCGCATGCGATCGGGATGTGGCGCGACACCGCCGAGCTTCGAGGAATCGGCATCGCGCTGACGCATCTAAGCGTCTTGGTTCTGGCCGGGACGTTGACCGCAAAGATTGTGTCGGGATAGCTCTCGGTTGGCAAAAGCGCTGAGATACTTGCGTCCGCTTCCGACCCTAAGCAGACATCTCGGAAAGGCATCTTGCCGTCAGTCACGTGCCTCGTGCGGACATTGAGCCCACCCAGACCGGACGCTCTGCGCTCATGGGACAAATGATCGATCCTCGATCCTAAGCGACCTCTCCGAGCGCTTGGTGGGGTGCGGGCGCCACGGCTTCGGCCAAGCCTGTCACACTGTCAGAACCAGGGGACAATGGTCCGAGACTTCGGGCTCGGCGACCACGGTGAAGTCCGTCACCTCCACGTGACCGTTGACAAGCATATAATCAGCGAATTTTCCGGCTTTCGAATAGTGAGACGTGCGGGTGCTGCCGAACCCCCGTGCGGTGACGAGATCAGCCAAACCGATGCGGCCGAGGATCTCGAAGGTTTGGCTCCCAGGATCGACGTTGAAGTCTCCACAGACGACGACAGGATCGCCGGGTTCCGCGATCTGCTGAACGAGTTCCGCCAGCCGGTTGGCTTGCGCGATCCTTTCGGGAGTATCGCCCTTTCCTCCGAGGTCGCGTAAGCCATGCATGTGGACAACGCAGATGAACCGCGCCTTCTCGAAATCGAAAACCCGGACGACATGGGCGCTTCGGGACCTCGGGTGCTCGCCATAGCCATAAGGGGAGAAGGCTTTGTGGACGAAGCCTTGCACCTGTCCTGTGATCGGCAGCGTGCGGCGCACGAATGTTGCTAGGCCCCACTGTGACGGGATGGATGTCTCCCCATCCCAGAGCACCCCTTGCGCTGCCGGGCAGAAGATGGGCGTGTGGTCCGGGAGAGCCCGCGCAACATCGCGAAACATGTTCGCTCGTTGCGGGAGAATGTGGCTTCCGTCTCGATAGGTCAGCCACTCTTTCGTGGTCTCGGGGCTGTGCACCACCTCCTGCAGGCAGAGGATGTCGGGAGATGACGCCTCCAGATAAGCTATGAGCGGCACATGGAGCTTCCCGCCCCAGCCGTTTAGACACATGATCTTCATCTATCAGCCTTGAGCCTCGACTGTTCCATGCCGGAGGGATTGTAGCGGTGGCAATGGTTCGGGATCGATAGCCTCGCGGCAAGTTGGATCACCTCGCGGCAAAAGCCGACCTTGTCGCCTTGCCCGTAAGCGGACGCTGGCGGCGCTGGGGCGAGGCGTCCGCTCCCGACCCAACTCGGACGTTCCTGCGGGTTCTGTTCGGCTAGCTCAGAGCAGCTTCCGCAACTCGAAAGGAGCGATAGGTGGGAAGTAGATGCAGTCGAGAGCGTCGAAAATCACATCAAACACGCTGCTAGCTTCGCGGGCGAAGGCTAGCGCCGCGTCACGCCGATCATCCCTCACCCGCGTGCCTAGCGTGCAATGAGGTTTCCATGTCCCAGGCCGGTAATGCGGACGACATGAGGCGGGGTGGATGGCTGCGTGGATTGCCTCGTGGATGTCCCGCAAGACTGCACTGAAACGGGGCGACGCCCATAGAACCATCGGCGGCCCATCAAAGCTGCAAATGGCATCAAAGGTCAGCGTGACCGGGCGCAGGTTTTTGCTGGCTTGATCGAGCGCGTCTCGAACCTCGACCTCTCGCACCGTTTCATCATCGTAGATGGCCAGAGTGACGTGGGGCGGGTAGCCAAGGAGGGCCATTGAGGGATGGTCCTCGAACCGCTGAACATCATTCCACAGCGCGCGAACGCTGTCCGCGCTCGGATGATCGCTCCTAAGTGAAATAGCGAACCCCATTCTTCGGCTCCCGCGCCTAATTTCTCACCGATCAAAGATCCGCTCCCGACCCAGAACTGTCTCTCCTCACACCGCCTTCGCCGCCCCTAGCGCCGCCTCTCCCGCGACAGCCCCTTCTCGGCCAGAGCGGCCTCATACGCCTTCATCTTCTCCCCGGCCTGCTCGCCGAGCTCGCGCAGATAGTCCCAGGCATAGATGCCGGTGTCGTGCATGTCGTCGAAGCCGAGCCTGACCGCATAGTGCCCGACAGGCTCGACACGCAGGATCTCGACCTCGGCCTTGCCGGGAACGATGGTCTTCTGGCTGGGATGATGGCCCTGGACCTCGGCGGAGGGGCTCTCGACGCGCAGCAGCTCGGCCGGCAGCGCGAAGCTCGCGCCGTCGTCGAAGGTGACGTGGAGGGTCCGGCGGTCCTTGGCGAGGCGGATCTCGGTCGGCCAGGATGACATGATCGTGCAGTTCCTCATCGCCATGCGCGGCAGCCATGCGCTTGACCTTCAGCGCATCGATGCCAATGTCTCGCTATAGCAATGTGAAGAAGCGTCCGCATCCGGCACGGAGCGGCGCCGCATCCGGAGTTGAGGCAGACGTGCTGCTCGACGACATCAAACCGCTGACGCGGTCGCCCCTGGTCGATCCGTTCGGCCGCACGATTTCCTATCTGCGCATCTCGGTGACGGATCGCTGCGATTTTCGCTGCGTCTATTGCATGGCCGAGAACATGCAGTTCCTGCCCCGCAAGGAATTGCTGACGCTCGAGGAGCTCGACCGGATCGCCACCGCCTTCGTCGCCCGCGGCACGCGCAAGCTCAGGCTCACCGGCGGCGAGCCGCTGGTGCGCCGCGACATCATGAGCCTGTTCCGCTCGCTCTCGCGCCATCTCACCTCGGGCGCGCTCGACGAATTGACGCTGACCACCAATGGCTCGCTGCTGCACAAATATGCCGATGAGCTCGCCGGCTACGGGGTGCGGCGCATCAACGTCTCGCTCGACACGCTCGACGCCGACAAGTTCCGCGAGATCACCCGGCGCGGCGATCTCAGCGTGGTGCTCGCCGGCATCGAGGCGGCGCGCAAGGCCGGCATGCGGGTCAAGATCAATGCGGTCGCGCTCAAGGGCGTCAATGACGACGAGATCGAGCAGCTGATGCTCTGGTCGCACGGCCTCGGCATGGACCTCACCCTGATCGAGGTGATGCCGATGGGCGAGATCGAGGCCGGGCGCATCGATCAATACCTGCCGCTCTCGGTGGTGCGCGGGCGCCTGATGGACAAGTACTCCCTCGTCGACGATCCCTACCGCACCGGCGGGCCGGCGCGCTATGTCCGCGTCAAGGAGACCGGCGGGCTGGTCGGCTTCATCACGCCACTGACCCATAATTTCTGCGAGAGCTGCAACCGGGTGCGCCTGACCTGCACCGGCACGCTCTATATGTGCCTGGGCCAGGAGGACGCCGCCGATCTGCGCGCCGCCGTGCGCGCGTCGAAGGACGATGCCCTGCTCTTCCGCACCATGGACGAAGCGATCGCGCGCAAGCCCAAGGGCCATGATTTCGTCATCGACCGCCGCCATGCGCGCCCCGCGGTCGGCCGCCATATGAGCGTGACCGGCGGCTGAGCAGGGCACGCCCCTGCCCTTCCCTTGACCGGCCGGGCGAATGCGGTAACCGTCGTGGCCATGGCGGGTCGGTTGCGTTCGATACTCAGAACAATGATGGGTCGGCTGCGGGCGGCCGGAAGCGCGCTTTACGAAGCCGCATGCCAGACGCATGCCGCCCGGCTGGCGATCATGGCGGCGCGGCTGCGGCGCGAGACGCCACTCGTCGCCATCCTCATCGCCGCGATCCTGCTCTTCTGCCTCCATCTCGGCTGGGCAACCGGCCGCAGCGTCCATGCGGTGCTCTCGCCCGCATCCCCGACCGGAATCGGCGCCACGCTCGCCGGCCTCGTTGTCGGGCTCGCCGTGATCGAGCTTGCCGCCGCCTTCGCGATCACGCTGATGACCGCCGGGCTGCAGCTCGCCTACGACACCGGCCGGCATTGCATGCTCGCGCTCCTCGTCGTCGCCAGCGCCTTTGCCCTGCTCGGGCTGGGCTGGCGGCTCTGGGAAACGAGCCCCGCCGCCATCGCCGGCGCGGTCCTGCCGGCGCTGGGGGCAGCCGGGCTCGTCGTGCTGACGCTCTGGTTCGAGCGCGCCTATCTGCGGCCGGCCTATCCCGGCTTCCGTGATTTCTGGGTGGATGTCGTCGATGCCCGCCATTTCCTGATGCGGTCCGCCCATGGCGAATGAGAACGGCAGCGGCGAGCCCCGTCGACGCGAGGCCATCGCGCCGATCACGGCACATCACCTCGCGGAATCGGTGAAGGCCGGCCATCACGGCGCCAGCGACGCGGTCGAGAACCAGCCGCCGGCCCATGCGACCATGCTGTCGCAGACCGAGCAGACGCTGGTCGCGCGGGCCCGCGAGCATTTCAACGCGATCCGGCAGGAGGCGGCAGCGAGCCTCAACGCGCTCCAGGCCGAGATCGCGAACCGGCGCGAATTGTTCACCCAGCAGCGCTTCGAGGGCCGCGTGCGCAGCATCGAGGCTGCGATGCGCGCGATGCTGAACAAGCATGGCAGCGAGCTGGAGCAGCGCGTCTACGACGCGCTCAGGGCCAAGCGCGAATACGCCTTCTTCAACTACGAGAACAAGCGCCGCGCCGACCCCAAGCTCGACAAGTGGCAGTTCATCCTGTTCTTCCTGGTCGTGCCGCTGGTGATCGAGAGCCTGCTCAACGGCAATTTCTTCGCCGAGGCCAGCGATTTCGGCCTCGTCGGTGGCGCGGCGACGGCCGTGATCATCTCGGCGCTCAACATCGCGCTCGGCTTCTTCATGGGGGTGGGACCGGCGCGCTACTGCCAGCATGTGAAGAGCTCGCATCTGTTCTGGGCGCTGCCGGCCTATGCCGGGATGATCGCGCTGATCGTGCTGTTCAACCTCGCGGTCGGGCATTACCGCGAGATGCTGATCGCCAATCCCGATGCGCGCTCCTTCCAGGTGATGCCGCGCATGCTGGAGAACCCGTTCGCGATCTACGACCTCAAATCGGTCGCGCTCGTCATCATCGGCTGCATCGTCGCCTTCGTCTCGGCGACCAAGGGCTATTCCGCCTTCGGCAGCTATCCGGGCCATGCCGCCGCCTATAAGCGCTGGCGCCAGCGCTGGAGCGCGGTCGAGGAAGAAAGGCGCCGGCTCGATGTCGAGTTGCTGCCGGAAATGGAGGCGCTCAGGACGCAGGTCGATGGCTTCCGCGAGGAATGCCGCGACGAGCTCGGCAAGCTGCAATCCTTCAAGGCCAAGGCGGAGAAGGCGCGCGACCTCCACATCTCCCGCCTCGGGCAGCTTCGCGCCGCCAAGGACGCGGCGATGATGCAATATCGCGAGGCCAATCTGCGCGTTCGGACCGACCTGCCGCCGGCCTATTTCTCGCAATCGCTCAACTTGGCCGAGATCGACCAGCCCGGCGAATTGCCGGAATACACCGCCGCGCGCCGACAGATCGAGGATTTCGAGCGGCAGCTCGGCTCGATGCCGGCCCTGATCGAGGCGACATTGAAGGACCGGCTCGTGCTCCTGCGCGGCATCGACCTCGCCGGCGAGGTCGAGCAGGTCAAGCTGCGCGCGGCACAGGCTGGGCGCGAAGCCTTCGAGCGCGACGAGGCGGCGCAGAAGCAGGCGGCCGAGGAATTCGCCGCCATGCAGCGCTAGAGGCCGACGCATGAAGACCGAGAACTGGGCGATCGTCGCCTCCCTCCTCGCCGGCGTCGCCCTCGTCGGCTTCTTCGCCGCCCCCTCCCTGCTGCGCGGGCCGCCGCGCGACCAGGAGACACTCTGCCCCAAGACCGGCCCGGTGGGGCAGACGCTGATCCTCGTCGACAAGACCGACCCGTGGAGCGAGGTCCAGGCCGGACGCCTCAAGACGCTGGTCAAGCAGATCGGCGATGAATTGCCGGCCGACCGGATGCTCTCGATCTATGTCTTCAACGACGTCTTCGAGCCCGGCTTCCCGGCGCTGATCTCGCTCTGCAATCCCGGCAAGACCGCGAGCGAGCTGATCGGCAACCCGCGCCGCGAATACGTCAAATGGGTCGAGAAGTTCGGCCGTCCGCTCGACGACGCGCTGAAGGTCCTGACCACACCGGCAAAGGGCAACCAGTCTCCGATCGTCGAGGCGATCGGCGATGTCGTGGCGCGGCGGGAGAACCGGGTCGAGACCGGCGACCGCAAGCTCGTGCTGGTCTCCGACATGCTGCAGAACTCGGGCCAATACACCGTCTTCGGCAATGGCGCAGGCGCGCGCGATCCCGAAAAGCTGCGGCAGCTCCTGGCGAAGGTCTGGCAGAGCTCGGGCGCCGCGAGCTGGGCGCTCAGCGTGCATCAGGTGCAGGGCCTCTACGAGCCCCAGCGCCTCGAACAGGCGGCCACGCTCTGGCAGCAGGCCTTCCGGAAGATGAACGTCGCCGTGAGCTGGGACCGGCTGTAGTCAGAGCCGGTAGGCCGTCCTGACCCCGCCCCAGTGGCGGCCGCGCACCCTGATGGGCGCGCCGATCTCGCTGAACGCTTCCAGCCCGCGGCCGAGATCCTGCAGCGAGCGCTGCACGAGGAAGGGGCGAACCGAACGGCCGAAACTGATGCCGACGCGGTCGTCATAGATGCGCCGGTTGCGGGCATAGGTCGCGTTCCAGCCCGGCTCGCCCCGGCGCGGCGGCAAGGAATGGGCGGCATTGTGGACCGGCACATAGCCGTTGCGGTCGCCGGCGACGGCGAAGGACAGGCGCGCATCGTCGGCGAGGATTTGCGCGAGAACCGGCGGCAGCACGGTTTCCAGCGCGGTCAGGCTCGGGCTCAGATACTGGCGCGGCTCGCTGTCCGCCACGGCGGTATAGCTGGCCTGGAACAGGTCGTCCTCGGTCAACAGGCCGCGATCCAGCGCGGTTTCCATCGCCGCGCCAACCTGCCGGGCAAAGTCCTGGGCGCGCTCGATCAGAGGCCGGTAGGAGCGCTCGATCTCCTCGATGGTCTGCGCCAGCGCGTCGTTGCCGGCGGCGGCCTCGGGCGCGAAGGCGATGTGGAGCCCGTTGTCGCTCACCCCCGTCATGCGGCACGGCAGCGGCGGCAGCCCCTCGATCGTGACGCTGCCGGATGCGCCCGACCAGTGACGCGCCTCCGGCGCATCGGCCAGCAGGGCCCCGCCCCGGCCGAGATCGATGACCTCCCCGGCGATGTCGACGTCGCCGACCGAGAGCCAGGCGCGGCGCGCCGCCGGAAACCGGTCATGGCGGCGCCGATCGGCGAAGGCGGCGTGCCGCAGGGTCGGCTTGAACCGGCGCACCATGTTGCCGACGAGGCGGCCGCCGCGCTCGGTGGCGTGACGCACCCGCTCGCTATCCGCCACTGTCGCATGGGCGATGCGGTCGATCTCGTCGGCCTGCCTAGCCACGCCATCGACGAACAAGGCCGTCTCGCGCGCATTGCGGGAGAGCTCGGCGGTCGTCGTCGCCTGCTGCTGCGAGGCGTTGCCGATCAGACCTACGATCGGGTTGACCTCACGGACGATCTGGAGCGCGTCGTTGACGATCTCGGTCGAGCCCTGCGCGGCCTGCGTCAGGCGGTCGACCCGCGTGCGGATATGCTCGACCGCCTGGCTGACCTCGACCGAGAGCGACTTCACCTCATGGGCGACGACGCCGAAGCCGCGCCCGGCCTCCCCGGCACGCGCCGCCTCGATGGCCGCGTTCAATGCCAGCAGATTGGTCTGGCGCGCGATATCCGCGATCGAATCGACGATGCCGCGAATCTCCCCGGTCGCGACCGCCAGCCCGTCGAGCATGCTCGTGGCCTCGCTGGCCCGCGACATGGCGGCGTCGAGCTTGCTGCGCACATTGGCGAGCGAGAGATCGACCTCCTCCGCCGCATCCGAAACCTGCTGGCTCGCGGCCGCGAGCGCCGAGGCGTTCTCATTGGCCGAAACCACCGCCAGGCGCATGCCGCCGGCGCTTGCAAGGATCGCCCGGGAATCGCGTTCGAAATCGGCCGAGAGCTGCCCGGCCTCGCCGAGTTCGCGGGTCAGCTTGCCCATCGCGGACAGGATCTCGCTCTCGATATCGTCGACGGCCGCCGAAACGGTTTCGCCATCCGGCACGAAGACTGGCTTTTCGACTTCAGCGGCAGGCGCGACGGGAAGCGCGTCGTATCCGGCGATTTTACCAGCGCCGAACCAGCGCCGAATCCTGCCCGTCATGAGCCCCCCGATCTCACCCTGCGTCATGGGCAAGCTTATTGCGGGCGTCCGTTAACAAAGGCTTCTCGAAATAGCGGAGCGGCTCTGCCGGCCGCGCCATGGACCGGGTCGGCAAGCCCCTGTATGGCTTGGCTTTCCACCTCCCGGTCGAGCCAGAGCCCATGAGCCAGCAAAGCTATGACGTCATTGTCGCCGGCGTCGGCGCCATGGGGTCAGCCGCCTGCTGGCATCTCGCCCGCCGCGGCCTCAAGGTGCTCGGGCTCGAACGCTTCGACCTCGGCCATGCCATGGGCTCCTCGCACGGGCTGAGCCGGATCATCCGCCTCGCCTATTTCGAGGGCTCGCACTATGTGCCGATCGTGCGCCGGGCGCATGAGCTCTGGCGCGAGACGGGGGAGCTGGCGGGGCTGAAGCTGCTGCACGTCACCGGCTCGCTCGATCTGGCGCCGGAAGGCAGCGGGCCGGTCGAATCCTCGCTGCAATCCTGCCTCGACCACGGCCTCAGCCATGAGGTGATCGACGCCGCCGAGGCGATGCGCCGCTTCCCCGGCTTCCAGCTGCCGGCCGGCCATCTCGGCCTGTGGCAGCCGGATGGCGGCTTCGTCGCCTCCGAAAAGGCGATCTACGCCCATGTCGGGCTGGCGCAGGCGCGTGGCGCCGAGATCCGCACCAACGAGCCGCTCATCGACTGGACGCCGACGGCGCAGGGCGGCGTGGTGGTGCGCACGGAGCGCGGCACCTACAGCGCCGGGCGGCTCGTCATCACCTCGGGCGGCTGGATCGCGGATGCGGTGCCGGCGCTGACCCGGAACGTCGCCACGGTGAAGCAGGCGATCGGCTGGTTCAGCACGCACCGGCCGGAGCTGTTCCGGGAAGGCGCCTTCCCGGTCTTCATCCTGCATGTCGAGGAGGGCAGCTTCTACGGCTTCCCGCTCTACGAGCATCCCGGCTTCAAGCTCGGCGGGCCGCATTTCGGCCGCGAGCCGATGGACCCGCGCGATCAGGACCGGACACCGAGCGAGACGCAGGTCAGGCTCATCCGCGAATGCCTCGCACGCTATATCCCCGACGCTGCCGGCGAGCCGCTGACCCTGAAGGGCTGCGTCTACACCGTCTCGCCGGACGAGGACTTCATCATCGACACGGTGCCGGGCGTGCCGCAGGCCGTCTTCGCCTCAGCCTGCTCCGGCCACGGCTTCAAATTCGCCAGCGCCATCGGCGAGATCCTCGCCGATCTGTCGACGAGCGGCCATTCGCCCTTCGACCTCGCCCCCTTCTCGCTTTCCCGCTTCGACGCGTAAGCACATCCCGACAGGACAACGCCTTGGCCAGCGCAGCCGACAACCGCCGGGGCATCGCCTTCATGCTCGCGGCGGTGACGCTCTTCGTCTGTAACGACACGTTCATGAAGCTCGCGCGCGAGGTCTATCCGCCGGGACAGGCGCTGGCCTTGCGAGCCGCTTTCGCGCTGCTGATCGGCATCGCGCTGGTCTTCGCCGCCGGCGAAGGCGACCGCCTGACGATGGCGCTCAAGCCGCATGTGGTGCTGCGCGGCCTGCTGGAGGCCGGTGGCGCCCTGACCTTCAGCTGGTCGCTCGGGCTCCTGCCCCTCGCGACCATCACGACGATCAACATGGCGACTCCGCTGATCATCGTGGCACTGGCCGTGGCACTGCGGATCGAGGCCGTCGGCTGGCGACGCACGCTGGCGCTGCTCGTCGGCTTCGTCGGCGTTCTCATCGTCGTGCGGCCGGGGACCGATACCTTCAGCGCCGCGACCATCGTCGCCCTGATCAGCGTCCTGCTGACGGCTTGCCGTGACCTCACCACCCGCACGATCGGCGCGGAAGTGCCCTCGACCGTCGTGTCGCTGACCACGACGATCCTCGTCGGCCTTGTCGCCGCGGGCTACGGGCTGACGGAGATCTGGCAACCGCTCTGGCGCATCGAGCTCGTCTATCTGCTGCTGGCCGCGCTGCTGGTGACGCTGGGCACCTTCTGCATCATCTCGGCCTTCCGCCGCGCCGATGTCGGCGTGATCTCGCAGTATCGCTATGCGGCGGTCGTGCTGGCGGTCCTCAGCGGATATCTCGTCTGGGGCGATGTGCCGGACCTGATTGCCGTCCTCGGCATGGTCCTGATCGTGGCCAGCGGCCTCTACACCATGCATCGGCAGCGGGTGAAGCCGGATTCCAATCTCAAGATCGATCGCAAACAGGCGGTCGCGACCTCGGCGGATATGAAGACGGGTCCTTAGAGCAGGATGCGAAAAGTGGGAACCGGCTTTTCGCATGAATCCTTCTCTAACTCTTTGATAAGAGACGGATTCAGATTTCAGATGGAATCACCCTGTGTTTCCGTCTGAAATCATCCGGCTCTGAGGGCAGCCGCCACGGCTTTCCACTCAGCCCTCCAGCCGCGCGATCAGGCTGGAGGTGTCCCAGCGCCGGCCGCCGAGCTTCTGCACCTCGGCATAGAACTGGTCGACCAGCGCCGTGACCGGAAGCTGCGCGCCGTTGCGGCGGGCCTCGTCGAGCACGATGCCGAGATCCTTGCGCATCCAGTCGACGGCGAAGCCGAAGTCGAACTTGTTCTGGTTCATGGTCTTGCCGCGGTTCTCCATCTGCCAGGAGCCGGCGGCGCCCTTGGAGATCACCTCCAGCATCGTCTCGACATCCAGGCCCGCGCGCTTGGCGAAGTGGACGCCTTCCGACAGCGCCTGGACGAGGCCGGCGATGCAGATCTGGTTGACCATCTTGGTGAGCTGACCGGAACCGGCGGGGCCCATCAGCCGGCACATGCGGGCGAAGCTCGCGATGACCGGCTCGGCGCGGGCGTAAGCCTCGGGCTCGCCGCCGCACATCACCGTCAGCACGCCGTTCTCGGCACCGGCCTGGCCGCCGGAGACCGGGGCGTCGATGAAGGCGAAGCCGCCCTGCTTCGCGGCCTCGTCGAGCTCGCGCGCGACATTGGCCGAGGCGGTGGTGTGATCGACGAAGACTGCTCCCTTCTCCATGCCGGAGAAGGCGCCGTTCTCAGCCGTCGTCACCGAGCGCAAATCATCGTCATTGCCGACGCAGCAGAAGACGAACTCCTGGCCCTTCGCCGCATCGGCGGGGGTCGCGGCCGAAACACCGCCATGCTGGGCGACCCACGCTTGCGCCTTCGTCGGGTTGCGGTTGTAGACGGTGACCTCATGGCCCTTGGCCTTGAGATGGCCCGCCATGGGGTATCCCATCACGCCGAGACCGATGAACGCGACTTTGGCCATGAGCTGCTCCCGTTGTCCTTTTCCGAAGATCGTCACGCTTTAGCGCGCGGTTGCCGAGGCGGGAAGGCGGATGCGCGCCAGCCGCCCATGCGGCTTTTCCCGTTGCGGCCGGGCGGGTGGCAGCTTAGCTCAGGTTCCATGACCATTTCGAACGACGACGAACTGCAGGCGCTCAAGGAGATCGGCGCGATCGTGGCGCGTGCTCTCGCCGCCATGGGCAAGGCGCTCGAGCCCGGCATGACCACCGCGGAACTCGACGCGATCGGCCGCGATGTCCTCGAACGGCAAGGCGCCCGGCCCGCTCCGGAATTCGCCTATGGCTTCCCCGGCGCCACCTGCATCAGCGTCAACGAGGAGATCGCCCACGGCATTCCCGGCGAGCGGTGCATCCTGGCCGGCGATCTCGTCAATATCGACGTCTCGGCGGAAAAGGACGGCTTCTTCGCCGATACCGGCGCGTCCTTCGCCGTGCCGCCGGTCAGGCCCAAGCTGGAGCGCCTGTGCCGCGACGGCCGGCGCGCGCTCTGGGCGGGCATCGGGCAGGTCGGCGCGGGCAAGCCGCTCGCCGGCATCGGCCAGGCGGTGGGGCGCTTCGCCGAGAAGAACGGCTATACGCTGGTGCGCAACCTGGCGAGCCATGGCTGCGGCCGCTCCCTCCATGAGGAGCCGACGGAGATCGCGACCTGGCCCGACCGGCGCGAGCGCCGGACCATGACGAACGGGCTCGTCTTCACCGTCGAGCCATTCCTGTCGCTGGGCGCCGATTGGGCGGAACAGGGCGACGGCGATCGCTGGACGCTCTACAGCGAGCCCTGCGCGCCCACCGTCCAGTACGAGCACACCGTCGTCGCGACCCCGCGCGGCGCCGTCGTCCTGACGCTGCCGGGCTGAGGACGGCTAAAAGTTCTCAGCGCAGCGCCAGATGCCGGCTGAGCCTGAGCTCGATCCGATCCCAGACGCGCCGGATGATCTCGACCAGCGTCAGATAGATCAGCGCCGCATAGAGATAGATCGAGAGGTCGAAGGAGCGCGCGAAGGCCAGCCGCGTCGCGCCCATCAGGTCGAACAGCGTGACCAGCGAGGCGACGGCGCTGGACTTGATCATCACGATCAATTCGTTGCCGAGCGGGCGCAGAGCCAGGATCATCGCCTGCGGCAGGATGACGAGGCGCAAGGTCGCCCAGCGATGCAGGCCGAGCGAGGCGGCCCCCTCGAACTGACCGCGCGGAATGGACTGGATGGCGCCGCGCAGGATCTCCGCCTGATAGGCGGCCGTGTTCACCGTGAAGGTCAGGGCCGCGCAATAGAACGGATCGCGGAAGAACCACCACAGCCCGGTGTCCTGCCAGAAGAGGCGGAACTGGCCGAGGCCGTAATAGACCAGGAAGAGCTGGCAGAGCAGCGGCGTGCCGCGGAAAAAGGTGGTGTAGCCGTTGACTGCCGCCTGCGCCCAGCGCGGCCCATAGAGCCGGGCGATGGCGAGGCCGAGCGCCATCACGAAACCGATCAGCACGGAGATCACCACCAGCTCGACCGTGATCCAGAGCCCGGACGCCATGCGACAGCCGTAGTTCTGCAAAACCTCGCTGCCGACGAGCCAGCCGGGATATTCGCACCAGTTCATCGCGTCGCGCCCCCGAAGGCGGCGAAGCCGCGATTGGCGCGCCGCTCCATCCGGTCGACCACCCTGGCCGAGATCAGCGAGAAGAAGAGATAGATCAGGATCGCCGCGCCGAAGAACAGGAACGGCTCCTTGGTCACGACATTGGCGCGGGTGGTGATGAACATGATGTCCGGCAGGGTGATGACCGAGACGAGCGAGGTTTCCTTGAGCAGCACCATCCAGTTGTTGCCGAGCCCCGGCAGCGCGACTCGGATGAGCTGCGGCAGCACCACGAGGCGGAAGGCCTGCGCCTTGCTGAGGCCGAGCGCCGCGGCGGCTTCGCGCTGGCCCCTCTGGATCGAGTTCAAGGCGCCGACCCAGACCTCGCTGGAGAAGGCCGAGAGCACGACGCCCAGCGCGACCATGCCGGCGACGAAGGGCGGCATGCTGAACGAACCCGGCAGGCCCAGATACTGCCAGAGGTGCTGGAGCAGGAGCTGCACGCCGAAATAGATGATGTAGAGCGTCAACAGCTCGGGCACGCCCCGGAAGATCGTCGTGTAGAGCGTGGCCATGCCACGCAGCACGGCGTTGTCGGAGCGCTTGCCGAGAGCGACGAGGAGGCCCAGGGCAAGGCCGAAAGGCAGCGTCGCGAGCGCGATCGAGATGGTGATGCCGGCGCCCTGCAGAAGCGCCAGCCCCCAGCCGCCATCGCCGAAGCCGAGCAGGGCGAGTTTATCGAGCATGTGGATGCCGGGGCTGGAGAACAGCAAGCCCGCCGGCCCGACCGGGCCGGCGGAAACGATTCACGAGGATCGGCTCACTCGTATTTGAACCACTTATCCTCGAGCTTCTTGTGCGAGCCGTCGGCCATGGTCTCGGCAATCGCCTTGCTGATCATCTCCTTCAGGGCCACGTCGGATTTGCGCACCGCACCCGCGACACCGGGGCCATGGATGGCGTCGTCGCGCTTCACCTCGGCGATCTTGCGGCAGCAATCCTTGCCCTTACCCTTGAGGAAATCGGCGAGCGCCAGCGCATCGGCGACGATGTAGTCGAGGCGGCCGTTGAGCAGGTCGAGATTGGCCTCTTCCTGCGTCGGATAGAGGCGAATGTCGGAATCCTTGTAGAATTTCTCGAGGAAGTTGGCGTGGATGGTCGAGCCCTGCGCGCCGACCGACTTGCCCTTGAGGGCGGCCGGCGAGACATCGTCCGACTTGATGGTCTTCGGGCCGATCATCCAGATCGGCGTCTTGCTGTAGACCGCCGTGAAATCGACCTGCTTCTTGCGCTCGTCGGTCGCGTTCATGCCGGCGAAGATGACGTCGTACTTATTGGCCTGCAGTGCCGGGATGATGCCGTCCCAGTCCTGCACCACCCAGGTGCATTTCACCTTCATCTTCTCGCAGAGCAGATTGCCGTAGTCGATCTCGAAGCCCTCGAGCTCCTTCTTCGCATTCAGGTTGTTGTAGGGCGGGTAGGCGCCCTCCGTACCGATGCGGATCTCCTTCCACTCCTTGGCCTGCGCCAGGACGCCGGTGGCGCCCACGACGGTGAGCGCTGCCGCGGCGATGAAACGAACGAAACTCTTCATGGTGCCTCCCGCAGGTTGAACGGCCGGGTGTTCCCTCTTCCCGGCCGCACCTTGTGCCTACAGATTGGGCGAAGTCTCACCGCAGCCGCAAGTGGGCAGACGCAGCTTTTCCAGGCGGCCCCGCCGAAATTTATCGCAGGGCAAACCGCTGATCCGATTGGGCAAAAGGCGCGAGACAGGCACTCCTGCTGCGAAAGTCGATCTCAGCGCCGGCGCGACAGGCGGTCGTCGAGCAGCGAAACGCCCCAGATCGCGATGCCCCCGAGCGCGAGCACGGCGCCGACCCAGCCGGTCGAGGTCCAGCCATAACCCGCGGCGATCGCCATGCCGCCGAGCCAGGGCCCGAGCGCATTGGCCGTGTTGAAGGCGCTGTGGTTGAGGGCAGCGGCCAGCGTCTGCGCGTCCTCGGCCACGTCCATCAATCGCGTCTGCAGCATCGCCCCGAGGCCGCCGCCGCTGCCGATCATGAAGACGACCAGCGAGACGGCCCAGATGTTGCCGGCGGCGAAGGGGAAGGCGGCGAGCCAGACCGCGCTCCAGAGCAGGAGCCCGCCGATCGAGGGCATCAATGCACGGTCGGCGGCCCAGCCGGCGAAGAGCGTGCCGACGGTGAGGCCGACGCCGAAGACCGACAGCACGACGGGAACGACGACGGGCGAGACCTGCGTCACCGCCATCAGGGTCGAGGCGACATAGGTGTAGACCGCGAAGAGGCCGCCGAAGCCGATGGCGCCGATGCCGAGCGTCAGCCAGACCTGCCGGCGCTTCAGCGCGCCGAGCTCTCGCAAGGGGCTCGCGCCCGGCTGCACGCTGTCGCGCGGCGCATAGAGGGCGACCAGGAGCACGGTCAGCAGCGCCAGCACCGCGACGATGCCGAAGCCGGTCCGCCAGCCCAGCGCCTGCCCCATCCAGCTCGCGACCGGCACGCCAAGAATCGTCGCGATGGTGAGCCCCAGCATGACCCGCGCCACGGATTGCGCCCGGCGATTGGGCGCCGAGAGCGAGGCCGCGACCAGCGCCGCCACGCCGAAATAGGCGCCATGCGGCAAGCCGCTGAGGAACCGGAAGAACAGCATCCAATGGTAGCTCGGCGCGAGCGCGCTCAGGAGATTGCCGAGCGCGAACAGGCCCATCAGCGCGATCAGCAGGGTGCGCCGCGGGATCCGTGCCGCCAGAACCGCGATCAGGGGCGCGCCGACGACCACGCCCAGCGCATAGATGCTGATGACATGCCCCGCGGTCGGCTCGTCGATGCCGAGCCCGGCCGCGAAATAGGGCAGCAGGCTCATCGAGGCGAATTCGGTCGTGCCGATGGCGAAACCGCCCATGGCGAGCGCGAACAGCACCAGCCCGGCCGGAGTGGCGGCCGTGACAGGCGCAGAAACATTCAGGCTGCGATCATTCGCGGCGAGAGACATAGCGAAGGCTTTCGGCAAAGGGAGCGCAGGCGCATGCTGCGCTGCAGCATCAGATAGCCATGTCTTGTGCGCTACAGCAACTGTCGAGATGGTCGAGAGCCATGACGGAGGCGCATATCGCCCAATGACGGCCCTGACGCCTCGCCAGCCGCGCCGTCCGGGCTATAAGGCTCCATCGTCATCCCGACCGCGAGAGCCTCATGCTGCCCTGGACCGTGCTCGACACCGCCGCTCTTCCCGACGGCAGCGGCACCTTGCGGCTGAAGCAGCGCGGCAGCGAGTTCTCGATCATGCTCGGCAGCAACGAGCTGATGAACAGCCGCCTCAGCGGCTCGGAGGAGGCGCTGGCGCGGCTCGTCTGCGAGCGTCTCGCGCCGCGGCCCCGCCCGTCCCTGCTCATCGGCGGACTCGGCATGGGCTTCACCTTGCGGGCGGCGCTCGCCGCATTGCCGGGCGAGGCGTCGGTCGAGGTCGCCGAGCTGATCCCGGCCGTCGCGACCTGGGCGAAGGGGCCGATGGCGCCGGTCTTCGCGGGCTGCCTCGACGATCCGCGCGTCACGCTGACGGTCGAAGACGTCATGGCGGTGATCGCGGCGGGAACAGCGCGCTATGACGGCATCCTGCTCGATGTCGACAACGGGCCGGAGGGGCTGACCGTCGCCGCCAATGACCGCCTCTACGGCGCGGCCGGGCTCGGCATCGCCAAGGCGTCCTTACGGCCGGGCGGCGTGCTCGCGGTCTGGTCCTCGGGACCGGACCGCGGCTTCACCCGCCGGCTGCGCGCGGCCGGCTTCGCGACGGAGGAGGTCACGGTGCGGGCGAGCCGCACCGGGCGCGGCGCGCGCCATGTGATCTGGCTCGCGACGCGTGGGCCGGCGTAGACGGCTTCACGAAGCGCTCACTCCAGGCGGCAGAGCCCGTTGCAGGGCGCGCTGGTCGCGGTCGCGATGAAGGCGCTGACGGCCTTCTCGGCAGCAGGCTTCAGGGAAGGCCGGGCGGCCTGCAGCGCGGTGACCAAAGCCGTGCGGTCCGGCGGGGCGATGCCGGCCACGATGCCCGCCGCATTATCGGCCAGGCTGCGCGCGATCAGGGTCTGGTTGGCCTCGCGCAGCGCCGGATTGCGCAGCGCCAGAGCGACGCCGGTGATGATCTCCTGCAGGCCGAGCCGCATCTGGCGCAGCCCCTGGAAGCGGGCATCGGTCTTCTCGTCCTGCGACAGATTGGCACCGAAATTGTTGATCGCCTCCAGGGAGGCCGAGACCGCCTTCAGCAGGAAGGCATGCGAATGGGCGAGCTCGTCCTGATACTCGACCACGTTGCGGGCGGTATCCGGCGGCGTCTTGCCGGGAGCGGGCGAATACAGCGTGTAGGCCTGCAGGATCCGCGTCTGCTGCTGCACGATGTTGAGCAGAGCGGGGATGTCGGCCCCCGTATAGGGAGCCTTGCCGAGAATCGCGCCCTCGTTCCAGACATCCTCCAGGACCTTGCGGGCGACCGGATCGGAGAGCCGCGGCAGGCTCGTCTTGCCCGGCTCGACCCGCATCATGCTTTCGACGGCGGCCACGGACGCTTCGATATAGGCCGCACCATTGGCGGGCACTTCCGCGCGGGCGGCGAAGCCGATCAGGCAAAGCCCGGCCACAGCGGAAAGCTGCGCCATCGAAGGTCGTTTCATCATGATGGTCTTCCTTTTCCAGTAGCGCGCGCTTCCGCGATCAGGCAGAGCTCGGTGAAGAGCACCTGCGCCGCGCACTGCGCCGTGTTGCTCGTGGCATCGTATTGCGGCGCGACCTCGACGACATCGGCCGCAACGATGTTTCGTCCCTTCAGCCCGCGCAGGATCGCCAGCGCCTCGCGCGGCGTCAGGCCGCCGACCTCCGGCGTGCCGGTGCCGGGCGCGAAGGCGGGGTCGAGCGAATCGACATCGAAGGAAACATAGGTCGGCCCGTCGCCGATGACGGCGAGCGCCCGGGCGATCACGGCCTCGATGCCGAGATCGTCGACCTCGTTGGCGTGGATCACGGTCATGCCCGACTCGTAGGAGAACTCCCAGAGATATTCGGCGCCGCCGCGGATGCCGATCTGGATCACGCGCTCGGGATCGAGCACGCCGTCGAGCACCGCCTGCCGGAAGGGGCCGCCATGATGGAATTTCGAGCCCTCATAGGGGCCCGACGTATCACAATGGGCGTCGATATGGACCATGCCGACCGGGCGCTTTGCCCCCACGGCCTTCAGGATCGGATAGGTGATCGAATGGTCGCCGCCGACGGCAAGCGTGGAGACGCCGGCTTCGACGATGCTGCGGAAGGTCGCCTCGATGTCCTCGTGGCAGCTTTCCAGCGAATAGCGCGAGCGGAAGGGCACATCGCCGATATCCGCCACCTTGACCATGCCCAGCGGCGCCGTGCCCAGCACATGGTCCATCGGCCCGATGCGCTCGACGGCCCTGACCGCACGGGGCCCGAGCCGCGTGCCGGCCCGGTTGGTCACGCCCAGATCCATCGGCAGGCCGATGATCGCGACATCGAGGCCGCCGAGATCCGGCTTGCCCAGCGCATCCGGCCGGTACGGGGCGCCAATGAAGGTCGCAACGTCGGCGAAAGGCCATTTGCGCCGGTCGCCCTGGAACTGGTCGGCAGCGACCTTGGCGAAGCGCGGATCATGGATATCGCCGCCACCAGCCCCGGCATAGCGGGCCCTGAGCCGCCCGAGCTTGTCCTGATCCATGAGACCCTCTCCCTTGCCGCCTGTCCGGTCCCGCCGCTCACTCGGCCGGGCGCTCGAGCATCGTGACCGTCGCGTCGTGATAGCAGGCCGAGCCGAAGGGCGTGTAGCCCAGTTTGGCGGCAACCCGCATCGATCCGAGATTTTCCGGCGCGATGATGCAGACGGTGCGCGACGCGCCGACGACGCGCCCGAACCAGTCATGGGACGCCAAGGCGGCCTCGGTCGCATAGCCCCTGCCCTGCGCCTCGCGCGTGAAGACCCAACCCGCCTCGGGAAACGGATCGAACCGCTCGCCGAGGCCGCGATGGGCCTGCATCAGCCCGGCCTCACCGACGAGACGGCCGCTCGCCTTCTCGACCACGGCGAAGAAGCCGTAGCCGAGCAAGGCCCAGTTGCCGGCGCTGCGCGTCAATCGCTGCCAGGCCTCCTCGCGCGACAGCGCCTTGCCGCCGATGAAGCGCACGACCTCGGGGTCCGAGCGCATGGCGTGAATGGGATCGAGATCCTCGCGGGAGGGCCGGCGCAGCAGCAATCGTTCCGTCTCGATCATCGCGCCCTTAAAGCAGCCGCGGCGCCCATGGCCAAGCCTTGAAAAACAGGGCCTCCCATGCCCTGTGCAGGCCGGACTTTAGCCGAAAGTCTCAGTCCCAACGGTTGAATCCCCTCGCGATTCATGCAGCGATTGCGTTAGAACCCCGGCGCATGTTCGGCATGTGTCGCCGTCGCGTCCACATAAGCTCGAAAAACCGAGTGCCTTCCGAGGAGATGTCCCCATGAAGCGTCGTCAGTTCATCCAGACCGCGGCGGCGGGTGCCGCGGCCACCGCCGTCGCCATGCCGGCGGTGGCGCAATCCAATCCGGAGGTGAAGTGGCGTCTGGCCTCATCCTTCCCGAAGTCGCTCGACACGATCTATGGCGGCGCCGAGGTCATGGCCAAGATGGTCTCCGACCTGACGGACGGAAAGTTCCAGATCCAGGTCTTCGCCGCGGGCGAGATCGTCCCGGCCCTGCAGGCGCTCGACGCGGTCAGCAACAACACCGTCGAGATGTGCCACACCGTCTCGTATTACTATGTCGGCAAGGACCCGACCTTCGCGATCGCCGCCTCGGTGCCGTTCGGCCTCAACGCCCGCCAGCAGAACGCCTGGCTGTTCCAGCATGGCGGCAACGAGCTGTTCAACGAGTTCTACAAGAAGTTCAACGCCTACGGCCTGCCCTGCGGCAACACCGGCGCGCAGATGGGCGGCTGGTTCCGCAAGGAGATCAAGACGACGGCCGACCTGCAGGGCCTGAAGATGCGCATCGGCGGCATCGCCGGCTCCGTGCTGCAGAAGCTCGGCGTCGTGCCGCAGCAGCTCGGCGGCGGCGACATCTACCCGGCGCTGGAAAAGGGCACCATCGACGGCGCCGAGTGGGTCGGCCCCTATGACGACGAGAAGCTCGGCTTCGCCAAGGTCGCACCCTACTACTACTATCCGGGCTTCTGGGAGGGCGGGCCGACCGTCCACGCCTTCGTCAACTTGGAGAAATGGAATTCGCTGCCGAAGACCTATCAGGCCGCGCTGACCGCCGCCTGCACCTATGCCAACACGCAGATGGCCGCGAAATACGACGTGGTGAACCCGCCGGCGCTGAAGCGCCTCGTGGCCGCCGGCACGCAGCTTCGCCCCTTCCCGCAGGACGTGATGGAAGCGAGCCTCAAGGCCTCGAACGAGCTCTACTCCGAAATCTCGGCCAAGAATCCGGACTTCAAGAAAGCGATCGAGGCGATGGCCGCCTTCCGCTCCGACCAGTATCTGTGGTGGCAGATCGCCGAACTCACCTTCGACGTCTTCCAGGTGCGCACCCGCGCCCGCTGAGCCTTCCGCTCGGGAGCCCTGCTCGCGACGTCAAAGCCCGGCTTCGGCCGGGCTTTTTCGTTTTTGTTCCACTTCTTCCCACAGGGCGGGCGTGCCGTTACGATGACCTGCCACAACTGCGCCTTGCGGCACCGTCATGATCGGTCGTCGCTTCGGGAATCAGCCATGCTCCGCTTCGCCACCTTCCTGCTTCTGGCTTCGCTGCCCGGCGCCGCCATGGCTCAGTCGATCGGCGAAGCCCTGCCCGGCCGGGCGCAGCCGCGCGAAGCCTTCAGCAAGGCCGCTCCCGCCCCTGCCAAGGGCGCCCGCCCCTGCCCCGAATATGGCGCGGGCTTCGTGCGGCTCGAAGGCTCGACCTTCTGCGTGCGTGTCGGCGGCGCGGTCAGGGCCGAATTCGGCAAGAGCTCGCGCAGCGGCTATGGCAGCCGCACCGACGGCATGGCCTATGTCGAAAGCCGCGGGCAGACCGCGCTCGGGCCGGTTCGCTCGGTGGTGAGCGTGCGCGGCAGCGTCGATCGCGGCCTCGATTCCGGTCCGTTCCGCTACTGAGCTTCGCCAATCCGGCTCAGGTGACCAGCCGGGCGACCTCCCGCTGCAGCACCGGCACCAGTTCGGCCTCGAACCAGGGGTTCAGCCGCAGCCAGGCATTGTTGCGCCAGGACGGATGCGGCAGCGGCACGACACGCGGATGCACGGGCCGCGCCAGCAACTCGCGCCAATCGGCCACCGTCGCGGTGAGGCCACGCCCCTTCCCTTCGGCCAGATGCCAGTCCTGAGCATAGCGCCCGATGGCGAGGACGAGCTCGATGCGGGGCATCGCCGCGAAGACGCGCTCGCGCCAGGCCGGCGCGCATTCGCGCCGCGGCGGCAGGTCGCCGCCCTTGGCGTCCTGCCCCGGGAAGCAATGGCCCATCGGCACGACCGCGACCCTGGCGGAATCGTAGAAGACCGTCTCGTCGATGCCGAGCCAGCGCCGTAGCCGCACGCCGGACGCATCGGTGAAGGGCCGCCCGCTGGCATGGACGCGCGTGCCCGGCGCCTGCCCGGCGATGCACAGCCGCGCCGTCGCCGAGGCCTGAATGACCGGGCGCGGTTGATGCGGCAGCGGCGGCAGATAACGCGGCGCATCGCGGCAGATCCGGCAGGCCCGCAACTCGTGCAGGACCTCGTCCAGCGTCTCCTGCGCGCTCATCGGCCGGGGTCGCTCCGCGTTTCTCCGATCGGCGAATTGGCTCCGGCTCCTTGCTTCATCGGATCGTCTTCATGCGAACCCGCTTCGTTCGATAATATGCTGGCGAGCTTCCCACGGCCGGGCGCCCGCGAAATCAGCCCGTCGCAGACCCAGTTCTCCGATTTTTTGACGAAGCCATGCGGATCGCCGGGTTCGATCCGCGCCAGACCGTTGATGCGTCCGCTCGGGCGGTTGCGGATGACGTAAAGCGCGCCGCTGGTCTCGATGGTGAAGCAATAGGTGCGGCGCTTGTCGACCGGGCCGTAATAATAGCAGACCGCATCCTCCGTCGTGGTCCAGCAGGCATCCGTGTTCGGCACATGGCGATTATGGCCCAGCGCGCGGCCGTCCGCATGGTGATACTCGCTGAAGGGCAGGTTGCTGCCGGAATAAAGCCCCGTCACGGTATTGCCCTCGAAAGCCTGCCGGATCTGCGGGCCGGTGAGGCGTTCGGCCGCGCCGGCCGCGGCCGTGGCGGTGAGGGCCAGGACGAGGATCGCGCTCCGGACGGCCGATGCTGTCATCGCTGCGCCAGCCTCCGGCTCATCGGCGGGGCCGGTGCCCGCGAGATCAGACCGTCGCAATACCAGGGCTTGCCATTATCGGTGTGGCCGCGCGGATTTCCGAGTTCGACCTTGGCGAGCGCATTGACCATGCCGTTGCCGCTGTTGCGCAGCACGTAGAGATCGCCGCTCATCTCGACGGTGAAGCAATGCACCGTGCGGTTTTCCGGCGGGCCGTAATAGTAGCAGACCTGATCGCGCTTGGTGATCCAGCAGGCGTCGGTGTTGGGCTGCCAGCCATTATGGCCGAGCGCGCGCCCGTCGGGCGCATGAAACTCGGTGAAGAAGCCGCCATTGGTGTAGCGGCCGGTGACGGTATTGCCCTCGAAGGCGCGCTGGATCTGCTCGCCCTTGAGGCGCTCGGCCGCATGGGCGGGCGTCAGCAGTCCCGACAGGACGGCCAGAACGAAGGCCAGATACCGCATCACGCCTTCCAGCTCGGGCGAGCCGAGATGTCGCCATGCCAGCGGCGGATATGGACGAAATCCTCCGGCAGTCGAATCCGGGAGGGCTTCATGAAGTCGATGGCGATGCCGGCGGTGATGTCGGCGACCGTCAGCTCGTCGCCGCAGACGAAGGGGTTGGCAGCGAGCTGCAGCTCGAGCACCAGGAGATGGTCGTCGATCTGCTCGCGGTTGATCTCGGCCCATTCCGGAACCTGCGCCTCGAGCTCGGCCATGGAGGGATGGCTGTGGCGGAAGACGGCGGAGACGCTGCTGAACAGGCCGAGCTCGATCCTGCGGTTCCACATCTCGATCAGCGCCTGCTGCTTGGCCTCCCGGCCGAACAGCGGCGGATGCGGGTGAAGGCCCTCGATATAGCGGCAGATCGCGATGGTCTCGGCCAGCGCCGTGCCATCGTCGAGCTGGAGGACGGGCAGGCGCTGCGCCGGGTTGATCCGCCTGAACGCTTCGGTCCTGTGCTCCTTCTTGGCGATGTCGACCGGGATGAGTTCCGGCAGCGGCACGCCCTTCTCCGCGAAGAAGATGCGGACCCGTCGCGGGTTCGGGGCGCGGCCGCCATCATAGAGCTTCATCAGATCGTCTCCGTCTCCGGCCGCACCGGATCACGGCCCGTGCCGGACGGTCAACCGTATCATAGCGCTTCTTGACGCGAGGATGGCGCCTGCTTCCTCGGAAGCCGGGATATTCGAGCCCTCGTCCTGAGGAGCAGCCGAAGGCTGCGTCTCGAAGGATGCTCCAGGAGGCGCCGGAACCATCTGGAGCATCCTTCGAGGCGCCGCTACGCGGCTCCTCAGGATGAGGGCTCTTATGTCAAAATGACCCTCAGCGGGGATGGCTGCGCCGCCAGGCTTCCGGCCGCTCGAAGCGCAGGGCCCAGAGCCCGCGCCCGGCCGCGCGGGCCTGTGCTTCCTCGGCCTGATAGGCGCCGTAGGAAACCGCCTGCCCCTCGCGTACCAGGGTGGCGTTGATGTCCTCGTCGCCCTGCCGGCAGCGAGCCAGGCCGCGGCCGTAACGGTCGCTCTTGCCGATCTCGCAGGTCGTCAGTCCCCGCGCCAGCAGGGCCTGCAAGGCTCGCCGCGCCTCCCGCCCGCAGGCGACGCCGCGCCCGCCGGCATCGGTGCAGCTCTGGCGGTACTCCGGTGCGTCCAGCCCCTCGAGCCGCAATTCCTCGCCGAGCAGGCGGATCGAATCGCCATCGATCGCCTGCGCCGGGCCGGTAAGCACCCGCGCCGGGCCGAGACGGTACTGCAGGATCGCCCCGGCCAGCGCGAGAAAGCCCAGAATCCCGAGCGCGACGACGAGATCGGTCAGGCGCCCGACGCGGCGCCAGCCGAAAGGACCAGAACGAGATCGACCGAATCCGAAACGCGCCATCAGGAAGAGCTTAACGATTTGGTGTCCATGATGGCGAGCCCGCTGCGCAACCCGCGCCGCGGAACGAGGATGCGTACCCTTTGCCATGGCGGAAGTGACGGCCGAACAGGTGCAGCGCGGGCGCGGGCCGGACCCTGCCGCCGTCGCGCGCCGCAAGCTGCTCACGAGGGAGGTCAAGACCGTCCGCGAGCGGCTGACCTCCTCGTCCGGCCTCGAGCGCGCCTTCGACAACGAGCTCCTGCGCAGCTTCGCGCAATACCGGGTTTCCGGCTCCGTCGGCACGATGGTGCTCACGCTCGGCATCGCGGCCGCGGCCTGCCTGTGGCTGCCCGTCTACCTCGCCGCGTCCTGGAGCGCTTTCGTGCTGGCCAGCGCGCTCGTCATCGTCGGGCTGTCGCGCCGCTATCTCACCAAACGCCCGGAGGACATCCGCCCGGCGCGCTGGCGCCGCTGGTTCGCGCTGGCGGAAGGCTTCCACGGCCTGTGTTGGGCGGCGCTTCTCGTGCTCTTCGCGCAGATCGACGCTCCCGGCGCGAAAATCTTCGTGACCACCGCCTTGCTGATCGTCAGCGCGCTGACGGTGATGCTCTCGGCCTCGATCCCGCTCGCGGTCTATGCGGGCTTAAGCCCGATCATCCTCGGCATCATGCTGTTCTTTTGGGACAAGCGCGACATCGACAGCATCACCATGGCGCTGATGGCGGCCTCGGCGCAGCTCTTCTTCATCTTCCTCGCCAACCGCCTCTATGCCAGCTCGGTCGAGACCATCGGCTTCCGGGCCGAGAAGGATGCGCTGTTCGCGGAGCTGGAGACCGCCAACGCCAATTCGGACGAGGCGCGGCGCAAGGCCGAGGAAGCGAACCTCGCCAAATCCCGCTTTCTCGCCACGATGAGCCATGAGCTGCGCACCCCGCTCAACGCCATCCTCGGCTTTTCCGAGGTGATGAAGAACGAGATCTTCGGCGCCCATGCCAATGCCGCCTACAGGGAGTATTCGGGCGACATCCACGGCTCGGGCCAGCATCTGCTCAACCTGATCAACGAGATCCTCGACCTTTCCCGCATCGAGGCCGGCAAATACGAGCTGAACGAGGAGGCGATCTCCCTTATCGGCATCGTCGAGGATTGCCGCCACATGCTGGCGCTGCGCGCCAAGGCCAAGGGCCAGATGATCCGCGAATTCGCCGAACCCGACCTGCCGCGCGTCTGGGCCGATGAGCGGGCCATCCGGCAGGTGGTGCTCAACATCCTGTCGAACGCGATCAAGTTCACCCCGCAGGGCGGCGAGATCACCATGAAGATCGGCTGGACGGCCACCGGCGGACAATATGTCACGATCACCGACACCGGGCCGGGCATCCCCGAGAACGAGATCCCGATCGTTATGCAGAGCTTCGGGCGGGGCTCGCTCGCCATCAAGACCGCCGAGCAGGGCTCAGGCCTGGGCCTGCCGATCGTCAAGGGGCTGGTCGATCTGCATGGCGGCGGCTTCCTCCTCAGGTCGAAGCCTCGCGGCGGCACCGAGGTCACCATCACCCTGCCGGCCGAGCGGGTGATGGACGCCCTGCCCGCCCTGCCCGAACCGAAGCCGAAACCGCGTGCGGCCTGAGCTCCGCCACCGGCCAAAGCTTCATCACAAAGCCATGATCGCCCGACAAGACCGCCATCCCTCCCGGCGCCTCCCATCTCCGCCTCAGCACTGGATCACTGGACCATGAACGGCAAAATCCGCGTCGCGGTGCTCTATGGCGGCAAGTCGGGAGAGCATGAGGTCTCGCTCAAATCCGGGGCCTCCGTGGTGCGCCATCTCGACCGGGAGCGCTTCGAGCTGATTCCGGTCAGCATCGACAAGCAGGGCCGCTGGCAGCGGCAGGATCCCAAGCGCCTGGCCGAGTGGAATGCGGAGAGCCTGCCGATTCACGCCGATGCGCCGGAAATCCGCCTCGCCGCCGATGGAGCCGGCGGGCTGCAGGTCGCGGCGCTCGACGGCACCGCGGCGGATGGCGGCATCGACGTGGTGTTTCCAGTGATCCACGGCCCGCTCTGCGAGGACGGGGCCGTGCAAGGCCTGCTGGAGCTGTCCGGCACCGCCTATGTCGGCTCGGGCGTGCTCGCCTCCGCCATCGGCATGCACAAGGACATCGCCAAGCGGCTCGCCGCGCTCGCGGGGCTGCCGGTCGCGCCTTATGTGACGGTGGCCAGGCGCGAGTTCCAGCGCGATCCGGCGGCGGTCGGCACGGCGGCGCAGGCGAAGCTGACGCTGCCGGTCTTCATCAAGCCCTGCAATATGGGCTCCAGCGTCGGCGTCCATAAGGTGAAGCGCTGGGAGGATCTCGACGCCGCCCTCGTCGACGCCTTCCGCTACGATACGCGCGTCCTGATCGAGCAGGGCATCGACGCCCGCGAGGTCGAGGTCGCGGTGCTCGACGGCGACCCGCCCTTCGTCAGCGTGGCGAGCGAACTCAACGCCCACCCCAAGCACGAGTTCTATTCCTACGAGGCCAAGTATATCGACCAGGACGGCGCGACCGTCGACCTGCCGGCGAAGCTCGAGCCCGCACAGATGGAGCGCGTCCGGGAACTGGCTAAGACGGCCTTCCTGGCGCTCGAATGCAGCGGGCTGGCGCGCGTCGACTTCTTCCTCGACCGGAAGAGCGGCGAATTCTACTTCAACGAGATCAACACCCTGCCCGGCTTCACCGCGATCAGCATGTATCCGAAGATGATGGAAGCCTCCGGCATGGCCTATCGCGACCTGATCACCCGGCTGATCGAGCTTGCGCTGGAGCGCCATGCCGAGCGCGCGGCGCTGAAGACGGATTACGATGCCTGATCCGGCGCCGGTCGGGCCTTGTCACGCAGCCTTTACGGCTGCCGGCTGATCGAAGATGGCGCGGCCAATGCGCCCGGCCTCATCGATGACATTGGAAGCATCGTCGGGCGCGTTCGGCAGCAGCAGCTCCGAACGGCGCACCGGCGCGCCGCAATAGCCGAAGATGCCGTGGTCGATCTGCGTTCTCATCGCGCCAAAATAGCCATGGCGGGCATAGGTCCGCAGGTCGGCGCCGCCAATGGCGACAAGATGGATCGACAGGTGGCCCAGCTTCTTCACCACGCGGCCGCCGGGCACCTCCTCGTAAGCCCAGCCATTGCTGAAGACGCGGTCGATCCAGCCTTTCAGCAAGCCGGGAAAAGACCACCAATAGACGGGATAGACCAGGACGAGCGCATCGGCCCGGTCCAGGCGCGCCTGCTCGGCCAGAACGGCGGCATCTGCAGGCGCCTGCCTGAGATGGGCTGTGATGTCGCTCTCTTTGAAGCGGGGGTCGAAACCCTCAGCCGAAAGATCGGCGATCTCGCTGGAATGGCCGGTCTCGCCAATCCCATTGGCAATCCGCCTGGCCACGGCATGCGCCAGCGATTGGGGCAAGGGATGAGAGACAACGATGAGGCTGTGCATGACCGATCTCCGAAAGCGATTGCGCATCCGCCATCGCGCTTATATACTTTTAGTAAGTTACCAATGGTATATTAAATGTCAACCTCCCTCCCACCTGCCCGCTCCGATGCGGGCCCCACCGCGATGCGGCAGCGGCTGACGCGCGACGAGCGCTACCGCCAATTGGTCGACGTCGCCTGGCGCCTCGTGCGCCGAGACGGGACCGACGCGTTGAGCCTGGGCCGCCTGAGCGAAGAGGCCGGCGTGACCAAGCCTGTCGTCTACGATCATTTCGGCACGCGGGCGGGCCTCTTGGCGGCGCTTTACCGCGAATACGATCAACGCCAGACGGCGCTGATGGACGAGGCGCTCGCAAATAGCCCTCAGCTGCTCGACGCGCGCGCCGGCGTGATCGCCGCGTGCTACGTCGATTGCGTCCTCACTCAAGGGCGGGAGATTCCGGGCGTCACGGCTGCGCTTGCCGGTTCGCCGGAGCTCGACCAGCTCAAGCGCGGCTATAGCGCGATCTTCATCGGAAAGTGCCGAGCGGCGCTCCAGCCCTTCGCCGACATTCCGATCCCGGCCGCTGCGTTTTGGGGGGTGCTCGGAGCAGCCGAGGCACTCTCGGGCGCTGCCGCGGCCAACGAGATTTCGCGAGAGGAAGCGCAGGCGGAACTGCTCGACGTCATTCTGACGACCGTCAGACGACATAGGACAGCGGGGGCCATCGCCACACGAGGGTGACCGGCAAGGCAGCGAGCCCTGACGGTGCGCTTCCCCCCGCTTAACTCAGCCGGCGTCAGTCCTTGCGCGCCACCTGCGCCTGTTCGAAGGTCGCCATGCCCGAATGGATCGCGGCGGCGGCCTTGACGAGGCCCGCTGCCAGCGCGGCGCCCGAGCCCTCGCCGAGGCGCATGTCGAGCGCCAGCAGCGGCACCTTGCCGAGCCGGGCCAGCACCTCGGCATGGGCGCCCTCGGTCGAGAGATGCCCGGCCAGGCAATGGTCGATGGCCGAGGGCTCGATGGCGTGCAGGATCGCGGCCGCGGCGGTGACGACATAGCCATCGAGGATCACCGGGATGCGCTGCGAGCGCGCGGCGATGATGGCGCCACAGATCGCCGCGATCTCGCGCCCGCCGAGGCGGCGCAACACCTCGAGCGGGTCCTTGAGATGGGCGCGGTGTAGGGCCAGGCCCTTCTCCACCGCCGCGACCTTGCGCTTGAAACCCTCATCGTCGATGCCGGTGCCGCGCCCGCACCAGCGGGCCACGTCGCCACCATAGAGCGCGGCATAGATCGCCGCGGCCGAGGTGGTGTTGCCGATGCCCATCTCGCCAAGGCAGAGCAGATCGGCGCCACCGGCCAGCGCCTCCATGCCAAAAGCCATGGTCGCGACACAGGCGCGCTCGTCGAGCGCGTCGGTCTGGGTGAAGTCGCCGGTCGGCAGGTCGAGCGCGAGGTCGAAGACCTTGAAGCCGAGATCATAGGCTGCGCAGATCTGGTTGATCGCCGCGCCGCCGGCAGCGAAATTCTCCAGCATCTGGCGCGTCACCGCCTGCGGATAGGCCGAGACGCCCTGCGCCACCACGCCATGGTTGCCGGCGAAGACGCAGACCAGCGGGCGCCGCACCTCGGGCGGGGCCTTGCCCTGCCAGGCGGCGAGCCATTCGGCGATCTCCTCCATGCGGCCGAGGCTGCCGGCCGGCTTGGTGAGGTTGGCGTCGCGGGCGCGCACCGCATTCGCCGCCGCCATGTCGGGGCCGGGCATCGCGGCGATGAGCTCGCGGATATCGTCGAAGGGCAAACCGGAAGCGGACATGAGATCAGATCCATCACGCAAACGCCGCAGCAGCGCATCGGCGTGGCGGCAAGGTTGATGCTGCTGCTATAGGCTCGGCAGGTGGAAGACAATCGACGGGAGCGCGAAGCCGGCATGGCGGAAGCGGAAACCAGCGTGGAACCGATGCAGGACAGCCCGCCGATCTGGCCGGGCTGGCTTGCCGCGACCGCGATCTGCATCCGCTTCTATTCGCGCCTGCCCGTGCCCCGGCTGCCGGGCGAAGGCGATCTGCACGGCATTCCCGATTTCAGGCTGGTGCCACGCGCCCTGCCCTTCGCGGCGCTGGCGATCGCGCTGCCGGCGGCGCTCGTCACCCTGATCGGGGGGCTTGCGGGCCTCAGCGGGATGGTCGTCGCGGCGCTCGCCCTGACTGCGCTGGCGCTGAGCACCGGCGCCTTCCATGAGGACGGGCTCGCCGACAGCGCCGACGGGCTGTTCGGCGGGCATACGGTCGAGCGCCGGCTGGAGATCATGAAAGACAGCCGCATCGGCTCCTATGGCGCGATGGCGCTGGGGCTGTCGCTGCTGCTGCGCGCGAGCCTGATCGCGGGGATACTCGACCATGCCGGCGCCTGGGGCGCTGCGGCGGCGGTGCTCGTCGCAGCGCCGTGGTCACGCGCGGAAGGCCTGCTCCTGCTTGCGACCCAGCCTCCGGCGCGCAGCGGCGGCGCCTCGGCGGCGGTCGGCCAGCCCAGCCTCGCCACGGCGCGGATCGCGCTGGGCTTGAGCCTTATCGGGGCGACCGGAATCGCGCTTGCCGCACATCTCCCGCTGGCCGGATTGCTGGCCGGCTTCGCGCTGGCGCATGGGGCGGCAGCGGTGTTGGCCCGGCTGGCGCGCCGGCTGATCGGGGGGCAGACCGGCGATATCGTCGGCGCCGTCCAGCAGCTTGCCGAGATCGCGATCTATCTCGGGCTCGCGCTCGCGCTGGGATGGGCGGGGCGATGAGCACCGTCTCGACGCCCTGCATCAAGGTTTGCGTCATCGACCCGGCGAGCGGGCTCTGCGAGGGCTGCGGACGCACGCTCGACGAAATCGCGCAGTGGTCGGGCCTCAGCGAGGCCGAGCGACTGGCAATCATGGCGGAATTGCCGGAGCGGTCGAGTTTGCGGGAGAAGCCGCCGGGGCCGCCGCGTCATGCTCGGGCTTGACCCGAGCATCTCGGAAACCGGCACACTCTCGTCACGGTCTTCTCGGGTCTACGCTTCGCTGCGCCCGAGAATGACGGCTTCTACCTCTTCGCCACCGCCGCCAGCGCCTCACCGGTCAGGCGATAAAAGACCTTCTTCGTCTGCGCGACTGCGCCAAGGCTCTCATAGAAGCGCAGCAGGGCCGGATCGTCGGCGTCGGCGGTCCAGTCGAGGCGCCTGTGGCCGCGTTCCAGCGCCAATGCCGCGAGGGCCTGCATCAGCGCGCGGCCGAGCCCTTTGCCGCGGGCGGCATCGGCAACGTAGATCTCCTTCAGGAAGAAGCCCGATTTCAGCCCCGGCCCCGGATAGAGGTTGCAGGCCGAGGCGAAGCCCCGGACCGCCTCCCCCTTCACCGCGACGAGGATGTCCACGCCGGCCGGGAGAGCGGCAAGGTCGGCGCGAATCTCCGCCACCGGCGGGCACGGCACCCGGTAGTGCCCCTGCATCTCGACCATCAGCGCAGCCAGTGCCGGATGGTCGGCGGGTTGCAGCAGGCGGATCATCGGCTCGCTCATCCCCTCGCCTCGCGCCGCTTCAGTGGAGCAGGGACCAGATGAAGCGCCCGGCGACGACGAGCAGGAAGAGGCCGAAGGCCACCTCCAGCCGCCGCTTCGAGAGCCGGTGCGCCAGCCGGGCCCCGATCGGCGCCGTCCAGATCGAGGTCGGGATGAACAGGATCATGCCGAGCAGCGAGACGTAGCCGAGAGAGAACGGCGGCAGGATGTCCATCTTCGGCCAGCCGGCATAGATGAAGCCGAGCGCGCCGGGGATCGAGATCAGCACGCCGAGCCCCGATGAGGTCGCCACCGCCTGGTGGATCGGGCGGCCGTAGAAGGTCATGAACAGGCTGGAAAGCTGGCCGCCGCCGATGCCCATCAGCGAGGAGAGCACGCCGATGACGCCGCCATAGGCGACCATCAGCGGCTTGCCCGGCATCTCCTCGCCGAATTTCCAGCGATCCGCCGCGAAGAGCAGGCGGATGGCGGAGATCGTCGCGACGACGACGAAGACGATCTTGAAGAGATCGGCCGGCGCGTAGCGCGCGATATAGCTGCCGACGAGGACGCCAAGCACCACCGGCACGGCCCAGACCTTGAGGATCGAGAGATCGACCAGCCCCTTGGCGCGGTGAGCGTTGAAGGAGCGGATCGAGGTCGGGATGATGACGGCGAGCGAGGTGCCGACGCTGAGCGGCATCCGGACCTCCTCCGGCACGCCGATGACGCGGAAGACCTCGTAGAGCACCGGCACGATGACCGCGCCGCCGCCGACGCCGAAGACGCCGGCGAGCAACCCCGTCACGGCCCCCGCCAGCACGAGCGAGACGGCGAGGAAGACGAGATCGCCGATGGGAATGCCTGCGAGCATGGAGAAGGTTCCGGTGGGCCAGCCCTTCCCCTCTCGGCGATTTCGTCAGCCGGGGCAAGGGCTTCCGGACAGCCCTGTCATGTGCTGCCCGGTGTCCCTGGCCCAGGCGGCGCCCGGCTCAGGCGTCCAGCAAGGTGGTGAAACCACCATAGACCATGCGCTGGCCGTCGAATGGCATGGGCATGCCGTTCATCCGCGCATCCTGCCTGATCTTGCCCCAGGCCTCGTCGCGGGCGGCTTTGGTCGGCCATTCGACCCAGCCGAACACGACGGCCTCGCCGTCCTTCGCCTTCACTGCGCCCTTGAAATCCGTGACCTTGCCATCCGGCACATCGTCACCCCAGGCATCGACGACGCGGCGCGCGCCGTGATCCGTGAACAGCGCGGAGAGCCCCGCCGCATAGTCGCGGAAATCCGCCTTGCGTTCCTGCGGCACGGCGATCAGCACGCCATCGACATAACCCGCCGCGCCGCCTTCGCCGTCATCGACGAGCGCGTCGAAGCCGCCCATGATCATGCGCTTGCCGTCGAAAGGCATCGACTGCCCCATCGACGCCATGCGCGGATCGCTCATCATCTTCGCATTGGCCGCGTCGCGCGTCTTCCGGTCGGGATACTCGAACCAGGAGAAGACCACGACCTCGTCGGGCGTCGCCTTCACGGCGCCCTTGAAGTCGGTGACCTTGCCGTCCGGCACCTCGTCGCCCCAGGCCTCGACCATGCGGGTGACACCGAACTCCTTGAAGAGCGGCAGCGCCTACTTCGCATGCTTGCGGTAGACATCCTTGTTGGCGGCGGGAACCGCGACCACGAAACCTTCGACATAAGCCATCGTGTAGTCTCCTCTTGAATCGCGCCGGCCCATCCGGCGCCACATAGGTTGATATCAACTCAACTTCAGTATCGGTGGCACATTTGCGCCCGCCTCAACCGCAGCGGGAACCGACCGCTCGAGACGGGTGCAGCGCGGCGCGCGACGGCTCGCGCGACACGATCCTGTGTTCCATCGTCTCCTCTCCTCCGCTGGCGCCGGTTCGGCATCGGCGGCGGCGCTCCTCGCTGGCGCCGGATACGGATGAGCGAGGCTCGCCTTGACCTCAGGCGAAGAAGGCCTCCAGCTTGACCATCGAGCCCGTCCAGCCATGGGTGTGGCCGCGGACAGCGGCATCATCGAACAGCTTCTCGTGCAGCAGTGTCAGGAGCGTGCCGTCGCCATCGGGCTTCAATGTAACCGTCACGCGCGAAACGCGTTCCGGCGTCGTCACCCAGGACCAGCTGAAGACGAGGCGCTCGTTCTCGACCACCTCGAGATAGCGGCCGGAGACCTCATGGCGCGCGCCATTATCCTCCAGCATGACGACCCGGTAGGCGCCGTCGACATGGGGATCGATCTCGGCCTCCTGCGCCACCACGTTTTCCGGCCCGAACCAGCGAACCAGCAATTCGGGATCGGTCCAGGCCTGGTAGACCTCCGCCGGGTTCGCATTCAGCCGGCGTTTCATGGTGAGGCTCGGTGTCACCGGCTGATGCATGCCTTCTCCCAGCCTCTCGTCAATCTCGCCCCTGGCGCCGCGCATCCAGCAGCGCGGCCAGAGCATCGAGCCGTTCAGTCCAGAACCTCTGATAGCGGGCGAGCCAGCTCATCGCTTCCTCCATCGGCCCGGCGTTGAGATGGCAGGACACGGTGCGCCCCGCCTTGGTCCGCCTCAGCAACCCGGCGTCGGACAGGACGTCGAGATGCTTCATCACCGCCGGCAGCGAGACCGGAAAGGGCTTCGCCAGCTCACTGACCGACAGCCCATCCTCCTGCTCCAGCCGCGCCAGCAAGGCCCGGCGCGTCGGATCCGCCAGGGCAGAGAAGGTGCGGTCGAGCTGCGCATCCTGAAACTTAACCATTGAGTTAAGTGTAAGTCCGTGACGAGGCCGCCGTCAAGATCCAGGCCGTTCGCATACGGCGCAGTGTGTGGGGAAGTGAAGTTTGCCGCAGTTTACGAAAGCGACCGCAATCTCACTGGTCACTGGTACGCACCGGCATTTGTTCAACATAAAACTCCAGCGGGCCGACGAATGATGCGGAATGAGGCCGGCGGCTTATCTCAGGCGCAGAAAGTTTGGCACCTTGAAGCGCCAATGCGGCACCTAGAAGCAGATAGATTGGCACTGGGTCGCGAATGATCGAGTGCTTAATCGACCAGAACGGCCAGCGGATTCCTGCCGGCCGTTCTGATTCTGCACATCGAGACGAAGCGTCAGGGTCGTTTTGAATGCGATCCCATATCGCCCCCAACGTGGCAGGTTGTGTCTCGGCATGTCGGCGGATGGTTCCGAACATACGCCCGCGATTGGCCCCTTCCCGACCTTCGGAAGGTCTGCTTCCGAGCGATCCAATTCAAACGTCGAACTTCGGCGTCTGCTGCCTACAGCAACATTCACCAACTGCCATATGCCAACATCTCCTGACACTGAGCTTTGCCAGTCGGCCTGGCGGCATGTGAGCCGGGCTGGCCAAGGGCAGGCGCGACGGCGAAGGACAGGGACTAATCCGCCCGCCTCGCTGCTGCCCGGCTTGCCTGACGCCCCTGGCACCGCGACGGCATCGTTCGACCGCGGGGGGGTAGCCGGCCGATGATGATCGGGCTTGGCGCTTCCGACTCTGTCGGTTCCGAACGGCTTCGGCGAGCCCCCCGCGTCGGTCGGGAGGAATTGGTTATGTCCTCGAGGACGCAGCGAACACTTGTGCAGCAAAGCGCGTCCTGTTAAACGTTTTTCTGTAAAACGTTTAACAGGACGCTATGAACGATCGACGGATCACGATCAGGGATGTCGCGGCACGCGCTGGTGTTTCGATTGCGACGGTCTCGAATGTGTTCAGCGGCAACAAGCCGGTGAACGCCGATCTGCGCGAGCGCGTACTCAAGGCCGCGGACGAACTTGCCTATCAGGTCGATCGTGCCGCCTCGCAGCTCCGCTCCGGCCAGGCCAAGGTCGTCGGCGTGCTCGTGCCCGATCTCGACGACGTCTTCTTCACCTCGCTGGTGTCGCAGATCGAGGTGATGGCGCAGGCGGATGGCTACGACATCCTCGTCGCCAGTTCGCGCGATGATACCGGTCTTGAACAATCGCGCCTGCGCACCTTGCTGGCATGGCGCCCCTCCGGCCTGATCGTGGTGCCCTGCTCGGATGCGATGCCGCGTGGCCTCGCGGGAGAGATCGGGCGGCTTCCGATGGTCTTCGCCGACCGTGTTCCGCCCGAGGGCTCGGCCGTCGACACAGTGGCGATCGACAACCGCGAAGCCGGCGAGATTGCCGCCCGTCATCTGCTCGGCCTCGGCCACCGCGACATCGTCATTGCGGCCTCAAGCCTTGCCATCTCCCCGATCCGCGAGCGCGTTCGCGGGGCTTGCGAGCTGATCCGCAGGGCGGCGGGCGTCGAGGCGACGGTGGTCGAGCTTGGCTCTGTCGCCGAGCGGGGGGCGGAGCTGTTCCGGCACTGGCTGGAGCGGCACGCGCGGCCGAGCGCCGTCATCGCACTGACCAATGTCACGACGCTGAGCGCCCTGTCGGCGCTCGCGCGGCTCAGGATCGACGTTCCCGACCCCGTCTCGGTGATCGGCTTCGACGACTACCCCTGGATGAGCGCCCGCAAGACCGGGCTGACCGCGATCCGCCAGCCGGTCGCGGAGATCGCTGCAGCAGCCTGGCAGCGCCTGCGCGCGCGCATGGCCGGCGGCGACGCGCCGCCACGGACAATCGTGCTGCAGACCAGCCTGCAAGTCCGCGATTCCGTGCGCGATCTATCGCCCGGCGCCGCCGGCGAAAGGGACGCTCTCGACGCCGCGCCACGAACGGAGGAAGCGGCCGCAGCGCCCAAAGCCATTCACTGACGGACGCATAGCGTCCGCAATCACCGGGCCGACAGAGCCCGGAACGAAAGAAGTCCGGAGGAACGCGTGCAATTACAAAGAACGGCACGGATACTGCCGCTGCTTGCGCCGGTGCATCTGCTCATCCTGAGCGTGATCGTGCTGCCGTCGCTCTATGTCGTCTGGCTGAGCCTGAACACGTCGAGCTTCGGCCAGGCACCGAGCTTCGTCGGCCTGCAGAACTACTGGCGTGTCCTGACCGATCCCGCCTTCCACAGCGCGCTGTGGAACACCGTCGTCCTCGTCGTCGTCGCCGTGCATCTGGAGCTCGCTGTCGGGCTCGGCATGGCCCTGCTCTTCGCCAGCGGCCTGCCCTTCCGGCGCTTCCTGCTTGTCGCGGTGCTCGCGCCCTATGCGGTCAGCGAGGTCACAGCCGTCGTGATGTGGCGCTTCCTGTTCGATCCCGATGCCGGGCCGATCACGCTCGCCCTGCACGCGCTTGGCCTGCCCTCGCTCGACTGGTCGTTCGAGCCCTCGCACGCGATGATCCTGATCGGCCTTCTGACGATCTGGCTGCACCTGCCCTTCACCTTCGTCATCGTCTATGCGGCGCGGCTCGCCATCCCGGCCGAGCTCTACGAAGCCGCCCGGATCGACGGCGCGACGCGCTGGCAGGCCTTCCGCCGCGTGACTCTGCCCCTGCTCGGCCCGGCCATGCTGATCGCGCTGCTCTTCCGCTACATCTTCGCCTTCCGCCTGTTCTCGGAGGCGTGGTTGCTGACCAAGGGCGGGCCGGCCCGCTCGACCGAGGTCGTGGCGATCTACCTCTATCAGGAGGCCTTCAGCTTCAACGCGTTCGGCCCGGCCGCAGCAACCGCCTGGATTATGGTGCTGGCCTCGCTGCTGCTCGCCGGCGCCTATGTCTTCCTGCTCAGGCGCGGAGGTGTCGCCCATGCGCACTGAGCGGCTCCTGATCGGGCTGGGCAAGGCGCTCGCGGTCGTCGCGATCCTGTTCTGGTCGCTCTTCCCGATCCTGTTCATCGCCCTGTCGTCACTGAAGCCGGGGCAGGACATCTTCGCCGTGCCACCGAAATGGCTGTTCACCCCAACCTTCAAGCACTATGTCGAGCTCTGGCGCTCTTGGGGCGTGTTCTTCGAGGGGCTGCTCAACAGCCTGCTGATCACGGTCGGCGCGACGCTGCTCGCCATCATCGCCAGCGCCTGCGCCGGCTATGTCTATTCGCGCAATTCCGGCCGCTGGCTCGGCGCGAGCCTGCTCGGGCTCATCATCGTACGCCTGATCCCGCCGATCGTGGTGACGTTGCCGCTCTTCCCGATCGTGAACTGGCTGGGGCTCAGCGACACGCATCTCGTGCTGATCCTGCTCTACGCGACCTTCTTCGTCTCGCTGGGAACGGTGCTGATGCGCACCTTCATGGACCAGATCCCGCGCGAGCTCGACGAGGCCGCCTCCATCGATGGGGCGAGCCGCCTGACCATCCTGCGCAAGGTCATCATGCCGCTGGCGATGCCCGGCGTGCTCGCCGTCGCGGTCTTCGTGATCGTCTTCTCGTGGAACGAGTTCCTCTTCGCCTTCATCTTCACGGCGACGAAGGCGAAGACGGCCCCACTCGTGATCTCCGAGATGATCGGCTCCATCGACGGGGTCGACTGGGGGACCCTCTTCGCCGCCGCGACGGTGCAGCTCGTGCCCGTCCTCGTCTTCGTCGTCTTCATGAATCGCTACCTCGTGGCCGGCCTCACCGCCGGTTCGACGAAGGGATAGCCAACCACACAAAAAGAGGGAGGAGGCCATGTCGAAAAACCGGGAAACACAGATCACACGGCGCGCATTCATCGCCGGTACCGCAGCCGCGGCGACCGCGCTCGCCACCCGGCCCGTATTCGCGGCCGGCAAGACGCTGAACGTGCTCAGCCACAAGGTCCATCAGACCGTGCTCGGCAGCGGCGATGGCGACCTGATGGCGGGCTGGCGCAAGGCCAACGACGCCGAGGTCTCGTTCACCACGTTCGACTCGAATCCGCTTCAGGACCGGCTCTTCCGCGAGGCGAGCCTGAAGGAGACGGAATACGGCGTGGGTTATCTCATCGACAACCGGCCGACCTCGCAGATCGCCGCGCTGTTCGAGCCGCTCGACACCTATCAGAAACAGGACGCGATCGAGGATTTCGGCGATATCGCACCCGGCCTCGTGCAAGGCATGACGGTCGACGGCAAGCTGATCGGCGTTCCCGTCCGCCATGCGACGCAAGGCCTGTTCTACAACGAAGCGCTGCTGGAGGAGGCCGGCATCACCGCCCCGCCCACGACGCTGGAAGAGCTGATCGAGCAGGCGAAGAAGACGACCTTCACCTCCAAGGCCGGCACGCCTGTCACCGGCACGGTGCTGGCGAGCGACCTCGCCGTCTTCCCGGTGATGTTCGCCCGTGCCTATGGCGGCGACTTCATCAGCGCCGATCTCAAACTGGTACCGAACCGCGAGGCGCTGGAGCAGGGATTGGCGGCGCTGCGGGGCATGTTCGAGACCGGCAGCCTGCCGCGCAGCTACGCCACGACCAAGAACGACGATCAGGTCACCTGGCTCCAGCAGGGCCGCGCCGCCTTCACCGTGCTGCCCTTCGCGCGGGGCGCGCAGCTCAACAATGCCGAGCAGAGCAAATTCCCGGGCAAGATCAAGGCGGTCCCCTTCCCCGGCTCAAAGGCGATCCAGGGCAAGATGCCGATGGCCTCGGTCGTCGAGGCCTGGGCGATGTCGATCCCGAAGAACGCGAAGGACAAGGCGCTGGCCTGGAGCTTCATCAAAGAGGTCTCCAGCAAGCGCGTGACGCTCGGCATGGCGTTGAACGGCAACGGCCCGGTGCGGGTCTCGACCTATGCCGACGAGAAGCTGAAGGCCGGCAATGCGCTCGCCGCCGTGGAAGCCAAGGTGCTGGCGACGGCGCGCGGCGCCTTCCCGCCTTTCCCGGAGGCTGCCCGCGCCCAGGCGACTTTCCTCGAGGAGGTCCAGCTCGCCGTCCTCGGCCGCAAACCGGTCAAGGACGCCGTCTCCGCCATCATCGAACGCGTCAAGCCGATGATGCCCGCCTGATCACTCTTCGACCTGCGGGGCGCACTGTTCCGCAGGCTTTCGCACACTTCGTGACACCTTGAAGGAAACTCGCCATGTCGACCGCCGCGACCCGCTTCATCGAGGAGCCGGCCCGCTCCATCCCCGTCTCCGCCGAATATGACGTGCTCGTCGTCGGCGGCGGCCCATCAGGCCTCACCGCCGCACTCGCTGCCGCCGAGGACGGCCTGCGGGTCGGGCTGATCGAGAGCCGCAGCTTCGTCGGCGGGAACATGACAATCGGCCTGCCGGTGCTCGGTTTCCTCGGCCAGAAGGGCAACCAGATCATCGACGGCCTGCCGCAGAAATTTATCGAGCGCCTGCGCCGGGAACGCCAGGGCGCGAGCGAGCATCGCCCCTGCCCGCTCCACATGGGCATCACGCTGGTCGAGCCCGAGGCGGTGAAAACGGTGGCGCTGGAGATGCTGACGGAAGCCGGCGTCGACGTGCTGTTCTACACCTTCTTCGCCGGAGCGCTGGTCGAGAACGACACGATCCGCGGCGTCATCACCGAGAGCAAGAGCGGTCGCACCGCCATTCTGGCGAAGGTCGTGATCGATTGCAGCGGCGATGCCGACGTCGCCTATAGCGCCGGCGTGCCGACCGAGAAGGGCAATGCCGAGGGCGGCATGCAGCCGCCGACATTGATGTTCTGCCTCGCCGGGGTCGATACCGATGCCTTGAGACTTTCCATCGCCAATGCCCCGCCGGCCGCGCGAACCTATCTCACCGATTTCATCCCGGCCGAGTATTTCGGCCAGAACCACCAGTTCATCGTCGTCGGCATGCGCGAGCTCATGGCCAAGGCCAAGGCCGAGCGCGGCCTCCAGATCCCGAATGAGCGCACGATCATCATCACCGGCCTGAAGAAGGGCGAGGTCTGGATCAACATGACCCGCGTCAAGGGCACGGACGGCACCGATGCCCGCAGCCTGACCAAGGGCGAGATCGAGGGCCGCGCCCAGATCGACGACATCGTCACCTATCTCGTCAATTACGTGCCGGGCTTCGAGAAGGCCTATTTCACCAAGACCGCGCCCTTCCTCGGCATTCGCGAGACGCGCCGCATCCGCGGGCAATATGTGATGACCCAGGAGGACGTGCTCGCCTGCACGCATTTCGACGATGCCATCGCGGTGGCGAGCTACCCGATCGATATTCACCGCCCGTCAGACGATGGCTGCACGCTGATCTGGTGCGGCGACTGCTACGACATCCCGTATCGCTCGCTGGTGCCGCAGAAGATCGGCAACCTGCTCGTCGCCGGGCGCAGCATCTCCGCGACCCATGAGGCGATGGGCGCGATCCGCGTCATGGCGACCTGCATGGCGATGGGCGAGGCTGCCGGCCGAGCTGCCAAGATTTCGGTGCGCGGCAACCGCCCGCCGGCCGATATCGATGTGGGCGAACTGCGCCGCCAACAGCTCGATCACGGCGTCTATCTGCGCAATCCGGACGGCACCCGCGCCGGGCCGCCGAACCGCGCTGCGGCCTGATATGGCCGGGCATTTCATCGGCATCGATGTCGGCACCGGCAGCGTCCGGGCCGGCATCTTCGCTCCGAGCGGGCGCATGCTCGCGACCGCCAGGCGCGACATCGCGCTTTATCGCGACGGCCCCGACATCGCCGAGCAGTCGAGCGCGGATATCTGGCAGGCCGTCTGCGCCAGCGTGCGCGAGGCGTTGGCCGAGGCCAAGCTCGAGCTCGATGCCATCGCCGGTATCGGCTTCGATGCGACCTGCTCGCTGGTCGTGCTCGGGCCGGGCGGAAAACCGCTGCCGGTCGGCGCCCATGGCGATGCCGGCCGCGACATCATCGTCTGGATGGACCATCGCGCCATCGAGCAGGCCGAACGCATCAACGCGACGCGCCATCCGGTCCTCGCCTATGTCGGCGGCACGATCTCGCCGGAGATGGAAACGCCGAAACTGCTTTGGCTCAAGGAGAACCTGCCTGAGACCTATGATGCCGCCTGGCAGTTCTTCGACCTGCCGGATTTCCTGACCTGGCGCGCAACCGGCTCGCTCGCGCGCTCGACCTGCACGGTCACCTGCAAATGGACCTATCTCGCACATGAGGGGCGCTGGGACCCGAGCTATTTCCGCGGGGTCGGGCTCGACGACCTCGCCGATGACGGCTTCGCCCGGATCGGCACCGAAATCGTTCCGGGCGGCACGGCACTCGGCACCGGGCTCACCGAACAGGCCGCTGCCGAGCTCGGACTGAAGCCCGGCACCGCCGTCGCCGCCGGACTGATCGATGCCCATGCCGGCGGTGTCGGCTCGGTCGGCGTACGCTCGCCGCACGGTTCGGCGCTGACCCGCATGGCCTATGTCTTCGGCACCTCGGCCTGCACCATGGCGAGCAGTGCCGAGCCGGTCTTTATCCCCGGCATCTGGGGCCCGTATTTCTCGGTGATGGCGCCAGGGCTCTGGCTCAGCGAGGGCGGGCAGTCGGGAGCCGGCGCGGCCATCGAGCAGCTCATCGGCTTCCACCCGGCAACGCCCGAGGCGCAACGTCTCGCCGAAGGCGAAGGGCTCTCCCTGCCCGACTGGCTCGCCGCTCAGGCGGTCCGGCATGCGGCCACGCCATCGAAAGCAGCCCTTCTCGCCGGCGAGATCATCGTCGTGCCCGACTTTCTCGGCAACCGCTCCCCCCATGCCGACCCGCAGGCGCGCGCCGTGATCGCCGGGCTCGGCATGGAACGCGACCTCGACGACCTCGTCGCGCTCTATGTCGCCGGCCTGACAGGGATCGGCTACGGCCTGCGCCAGATCATCGAAGCCAGCCGGGTCAAGGGCGCCACGATCGAGGCGATCGTGCTCAGCGGCGGCGCGGGACGCCATCCCCTGATCCGGCAGTTGCTGGCCGATTGTTCCGAGTTGCCACTGCTGGCGCCTGACGATGTCGACCCGGTCCTGCTCGGCTCCGCCATGCTCGCGGCCACAGCGGCGAAGACCTTCCCCAACCTTGGCGAGGCCATGACCCGGATGGCGCCGGGCGCCGCCGTCTTCGTCCCTGCCGGTGGCGAAATCGCTGATCTGCACGCTCGTCGCCTCGCCGCCTTCGAAACGCTGCAGGCGGCCGCCCGCACAGCCCGCGAGCTCATGCGGCCCGCGCGCCATCAAGCCCTGGAGACCTCGTCGTGACCCAAGACCTGACCGGAAAGACCGCCGCGATCACCGGCGCAGCCTCTGGGATCGGCCTCGCCTGCGCGAAAAGGCTTCTCGCGGCCGGCGCGCGCGTCGTGCTCGTCGATCGCGACGACGAAGCCCTCGCACGGGCCTGCGCCTCGCTCGGTCCCGACGCGATCCCGCTGGTCGTCGACCTGACCGCCCCCGCCTCCGTTGCCGGCATGCTGCCGGCGATCCTCGACAAGGCCGGCCCGCTCGACATCTTCCATGCCAATGCCGGTTCCTATGTCGGCGGCCCGGTGAGCGAGGGCGATCCCGACGCCTGGGACCGGATGCTCAATCTCAACGTCAACGCGGTCTTCCGCAGCATCCATGCCGTGCTGCCGCATATGATCGCGCGCAAGACCGGCGACATTATCGTCACCAGTTCGGTGGCCGGCGTCGTTCCGGTGATATGGGAGCCGGTCTACACCGCCTCGAAACATGCGGTTCAGGCCTTCGTCCACACGCTTCGCCGCCAGGTCATCCCGCACGGCCTGCGGGTCGGCGCCGTGTTGCCCGGGCCTGTCGTAACGGCGCTGATCGCGGACTGGCCGCAGGAGAAACTCGATGCCGAGCGCGTCCGTGGCGGCCTGATCGAGGCCGAAGAGGTGGCGGAAGCCGTGCATTTCATGCTGACCCGGCCCCGCAACGTCACGATCCGCGACCTCGTGATCCTGCCGCAAAGCACCGATCTCTAGCCGGAAACGGTCTTCGGTCGCAGCATGCGAACAAGCACTTAAAATACAATTGTGTCATCAAACATTCATTTGTATTGTCCAAGGCAAAGCCGCTGCCCGGCGCTCGCGCCGGGATGAGACGGTCGCCCGATGAAGTGGCGAATTCCGGAGGGGACATGCAGCGTATCGTGCAGATTTCCGACACGCATCTGAGCCCGACCAAGCGGCATTTTGCCGATAATTGGGCTCCGCTGACCGAGTGGCTCGCCGCACAGGCGCCCGACCTCGTCATCCATACCGGCGACGTCACGGTCGATGGTGCGGATATCGACGAGGACATGCGCCATTGCCGCGCCCTGCTCGATACGCTGGGCGTGCCCGTGTTGAGCATCCCCGGCAATCACGATGTCGGCGAGGCCTATCACCCGCATCAGCCGGTGAACGAGGCCCGCCTCGCGCGCTGGCGCCAGCATCTCGGCGACGATTTCTGGGTCCATGACCTCGAAAATTGGCGATTGATCGGCCTCAATTCGATGCTGTTTGGCAGCGACGAGGCCGAGGAACGGCGCCAGCTCGACTGGCTCGACCGTCAGATCGCAGAGGCGCGGGGCCGCCGGCTCGGCTGGTTCCTGCACCGCCCGCTCTTTATCGAGACGCCCGATGAGGGCGACATGGGTTACTGGAGCGTGCCGCCGCGGCCGCGCGCGCATCTGCTCAACCTCATCAGCCGTCACGAGGTCGCCTTCGTCGCCAGCGGCCACCTGCACCGCGCGCATGACTTCACGATCGCCGGCACGCGCTACATCTGGGGGCCGTCATCCGGCTTCGTCGTCGGCCCCGAATTGCAGCCGGGCATGGCCGGTACGACGACGCTCGGTGCCGTCTCCTATGCGTTCGACGGACGGGATTTCTCCGCCGAGATCCACGAAATATCCGCGCTGAAGACGCTCTGGATCGACGACGTGATCCACGAGGTCTACCCGCCGCGCGCCGCCTGAAACGCCTCCCCGGTCGCCAGCAGGCGCCGGGCCGAAACACGCCCAACGATGAGCCCGCAGGGCCGCAGAAAGGCGAAGCCATGGCTAAGGTCACACTCTCCTCGATCGCCAAATCCTTCGGACCGACGAAGGTTCTGGGTGGCGTCGATCTCGATATCGCCGATGGCGAGTTCCTGACTCTGGTCGGCCCGTCCGGCTGCGGGAAATCGACCCTGATCCGGATCATCGCTGGGCTTGAGCATCAGGATGGCGGGAGCGTCGCGATCGGCGGCAATGGCGTCGACCATCTGCGCCCGCATGAGCGCCGCGTCGCCATGGTCTTCCAGTCCTATGCGCTCTATCCGCATATGAGCGTCGGCGCCAACATCGCCCTGCCCCTGACGATGGCGCGGCTCAAGCTGTGGCAGCGGCTGCCGCTGCTGCGGCAGCTCTCCGCCCAGCGCCGCAGCGTGATGCGCGGCATCGAGGCCGATGTCGCGGCGGTCGCGGCGCAGCTTCAGCTCGATCATTTGCTGGCGCGCAAGCCGGCCCAGCTCTCGGGCGGGCAGCGCCAGCGCGTCGCGCTCGGCCGCGCCATGGTGCGCAACCCCGACGTCTTCCTGATGGATGAGCCGCTGTCGAATCTCGACGCCAAGCTCCGCGTCCATATGCGGACGGAGCTGGCCGAGCTGCACAAGCGTCTCGGCGCGACCTTCATCTACGTCACGCACGATCAGGTCGAGGCGATGACGATGTCCGACCGCGTCGCCATGATGGATTCAGGCTCCGTGCTGCAACTCGGCACGCCCTCCCAGCTCTACGAGAAACCGGCCTCTCTGAAAGTCGCGCAATTCATCGGCAGCCCGGCGATCAACCTGCTGCCGGCGGCAGTCGCACAAGGCGGGCGCCTCGAACTCTTCGGCCGGCCCCTGGCGCTCGCCGTTCCACTCGCATCGGGGCAGACGGTGACGCTCGGCATCCGCTCCGAGGCGCTCTCGCTCGTCCAGGGCGAACCCGTTGGCAATGGCCGCGCCTGGTTCTCGGCCCGCCTGCGGCGCAAGGAGAATCTCGGCTCCGAATACATCCTGCATTTCGATCTCGCCGGGCGCGACGCCGCCGGCGTGACGATGCGCGCGACGCCGGCCGCAGCCGCCGGCGTGAACGAGGCCGCCGAGGTCACGCTCGGCTTCGACGAGGCTGCCGCCCATGTCTTCGCCGCCGATGGCGAGCGCATCGAGCCGCGCGGACAAGGCGCCGCAAGCGGCTCCGTCGTGCCGCTGAGGGCCTGAGCATGACGCTCGCCCTCCCCTCGACCGCCGGCTTCGCTCCCGCCACCCGCCGCAGGCTCTGGATCGAGCGTGTCACCGGGCTCGGCTTCGCCCTGCCAGCCTTCGTCCTGCTCCTGCTGACGATCCTGCTGCCGCTCGCCGTCCTGCTCTGGCTCAGCCTCACGAATTACGAGTTCGGCGGCGTCGACATGGACTGGGTCGGCCTCGCCAATTTCCAGAAAGCGCTGGCCGATCCGATCATCCGGCGCTCGCTCGTCAACACGCTGCTCTATGTCGCCATCGTCGTGCCCGGCGGCGTGTTCGGCGCCTTGCTGATCGCCGTGCTCGTGCACCGGCGCAAGCGCACGCGCTCCTTCTACGAGGTGGTCTATTTCCTGCCGGTGACCTCGACCCTGATCGCCATGGCGACGGTCTGGCAGTTCCTGCTCCATCCCTCGCTGGGGCCGGTCAACGGCCTGCTGAAATGGCTGGGTATCGGCCCGATCGCCTTCCTCAGCGAGCCCTCGACCGCGCTGGCGACGCTTGCCGTGATCGGCATCTGGCAGCTCATCGGCTTCAACATGATCCTGTTCCTGGCCGGGCAGACCGCGATCCCGCGCGATCTCTACGAGGCAGCCGATATCGATGGCTGCTCCAGCGGGATCGACCGCTTCCTGACCATCACCTGGCCGCTGCTCGGACCGACGACGATGTTCGTCCTGGTCACCACCATGATCACCGCCTTCAAGATCTTCGACACGGTGGCGGTGATGACGCGCGGCGGCCCGGTCGGGTCGACCGAGGTGCTGCTCTACAACATCTATCTCGAGGGCTTTCAGTATTTCCACACCGGCTACGCCGCGGCGCTGACCTTCATCTTCCTTGCCTTCATCCTCGTCTTCTCAGCCGTGCAGACCTTCGCCCTCGACAAGAAGGTGCACTACTGATGACCGATCTCTCGCTCCCTGCCGCTCCGGTCACGCCCGCCCATTCGGTGCTGCGCCGGGCCCTCGTGCTAGCTCTGGTCCATGGCGTGCTGATCGCCGGGGCGATCTTCATGCTGGCGCCCTTCATCTGGATGCTGGTGACCTCGATCAAGCCGCCGGCCGAGATCTTCAACGCCGAGATCTCGCTCTGGCCGAAGCAGTTCTACGGCCTGCAGAACTATGGTTTCGCCATGGAGAAGGCGCCGCTGCTGCGCTTCGCGCTGAACGGCGTCATTCTCTGCGGCGGCATCCTGATCATCCAGCTCCTCGTCGCGATACCCTGTGCCTATGCGCTGGCGAAGCTCGATTTTCCCGGCCGCAATGCGCTCTTCGTGCTGGTCCTGCTCGGCCTGTGCATCCCCGTGCAGGTGCCGGCGATGCCACTCTACATCGCGCTCGCCCAGATGGGGCTGCTCAACACCTATTTCTCGATGATGGTGCCGTTCTTCCTCTCGGTCTTCGCCATCTTCCTGTTCCGCCAGTTCTTCCGCAGCTTTCCCGACGACATCATCAACGCCGCCCGGCTCGACGGGATGAGCGAATTCGAGATCGTCTGGCGCATCGTCACGCCGAGCGCCTGGCCGGCCATCGCCGCCTTCTCGGTGTTCTCCGCCGTAGCGCACTGGAACGATCTCTACTGGCCATTGATCGTCATCTCCGACGCCAAGCTCGCGCCACCGCCGCTCGGGATGATGTTCTTCGCCGATGCCGAGACCGGATCGAATTACGGCGCACTGACGGCCGCCGCGACGATCCTGACCGCGCCGCTCGTCATCGCCTTCCTCGTCGCGAGGCGCCGGTTCATCGACGGCATCACCATGACCGGGGTGAAGTAGCCGGCCGCACGGCCGCGCCCCCCCAAAGTTCAGGCCTGAAGCAACTGCAACCCGACAGCTCCGCTGTCCATGCCAAGGAGATCACGCATGAAACCTCTCGGCAAAGGCCTTGCCGCGGCGGCATTGACCCTTCTCGCCTCGACAGCCGCGAAGGCAGAGCCAGTCACGCTCGACGTGCTCTACGCCTTCCCGGCTTTCGCCAAGTTCCACGAGCCGATCGCCGCGGAATTCATGAAGAAGCACCCGGACATCAAGATCAATTTCCGGGCGCCGGCTGCGAGCTACGACGAGGGCCACCAGGCGATGCTGCGCCAGTCCGTCACCAACCAATTGCCGGACGTCTACTATTCCGGCTTCCACCTGCTGACCGAGCTCACCGAAACCCTCGACAAGCGCAAACAGATCGTGGATCTCGGCCCGCTGCTGAAGGCCGAGCCGGAAGCCTGGCGCAAGGCCAATTATTCCGACGCGCTGCTCTCGCTCGGCCAGGTCAACGGCAAGCAGGTCGGCCTCGCCTTCAACGCCTCGACGCCGCTGATGTACTTCAACGCCGATCTGGTGAAGAAGGCCGGCGGCGACCCCGACAAGATGCCCGACAACTGGGCCGACACCGTCGCGCTCGCCAGGAAAATCCGCAGCGGCGACACCGCCGGCATGGCCTACAACATCCACGACTGGCCGGATGACTGGCTCTGGCGCGGCGTGATCCTGCAGGCCGGCCATTCCATGCTCTCGGCCGACGGCAAGAAAGTCGCCTTTGGCGGCGAGACCGGCGAGAAGACGCTGGCGCTGCTGCGCAGCTTCGTCACGGATGGCGGCATGCCGCTGATCGACTGGGACCAATCGCGTCAGCAGTTCATCGCCGGCAAGATCGGCATCTTCTTCGACACGCCTGCGCGCCTGCGCCAGGTCACCGACCTGATCGGTGACCGCTTCACGCTGAAGACCGCGCTCTTCCCGGTGGACGACAAGGCCAAGGGCAAGCTGCCGACCGGCGGCAATGCCGCCCTGATCACGGCCAAGGACGCCGCCAAGCAGAAGGCCGCCTGGGAGTTCATCAAGTTCGTCACCGGACCGGAAGCCCAGAAGATCGTCGTCGAGACCGCCGGCTACATGCCGACCAATCTGCGCGCCGGCGAAGATGGCTTCCTCGGCCCGTTCTACAAGGAGAACGCCAATTTCCGCACGATCAACGGCCAGGTCTCCCGCGCCGCGCCGTGGGAAGGCTATCCGGGCGGCAATTCGGTGCGCATCTGGCGCCAGCAGCGCGAGGTCGTCGCCGGCGTGATGCGCGGCGAGATTCAGCCCAAGGCCGGCATCGAGCGCATCGTCTCCGAGACCGAAGCCCTGATGAAGTAAGCGGCCGCGCTTCGGCGCCTGCCCATCGCCGCCCGGTCTTCACTCGACCGGGCGGTTCCCCTTTTCCAGACCGCCGGACGTCTCCCCGATGATCATCGCCCAGCTCAGCGACTTCCATGCCCGCCCGCACGGCAACCCCGCCTACGGCATCGTCGAGACCAATCCGGCGATCGAGCGGGCGGTCGACGAGATTCTGAAGCTGGAGCCGCGGCCCGATTGCGTGCTGGTCACCGGAGACCTCTCCGATTGCGGCCTGCCGGAGGAATACGGCATCGTCCGCGCGGCGCTGCGGCGCCTGCCGATGCCGATCTATGTCATCCCAGGCAACCATGACCGCCGCGACACCTTCGCCGCGGAATTGCGTCCCGATCACCCCTACCTGCCGCAGGCGGCCTTCCTGCATTATGTCATCGACGATTTTCCCGTCCGGCTGATCGGTCTCGACACCGTCGTCGCTGGCGAGGATGGCGGCGAGATCTGCGCCGTGCGCGAGGCCTGGCTCGCCGAGCAACTGGCGCAAGGACAGGGCAAGCCGACGGTGATCTTCATGCACCATCCGCCCTTCCCCGTCGGTGTCGACGGCATGGACATCATGCCCTGCAAGATCTCGTCGGGCTTCGCCGAATTGATCGCTGACCATCCCGAGATCGAACGCGTGCTCTGCGGCCATTATCACCGGCCGATCCAGCTGCGCTTCGCCGGCACCATCGGCTATGTCGTGCCCGGCACCGCCCATCAGGTTGCGCTCGACCTGAGACCGGGCACGGAGAACAGGTTTGTGATGGAGCCGCCTGCACTCGCCCTCCATGTCTGGAAGCCCGGCCTCGGGATGGTCAGCCATCTCCAGCCGATCGGCGACTATGGACCGCGCCGGGATTTCGTGCTCGATCCCGCCTATCCCGGAAAGCCGCAAACGGTGCCTGCCCAATGACCGAACCTCGCCTTCTCGCCCTGCTCGACCAGGCCGACGCCCTCGCCCGCCGGGCCGGCGAGGTTCTCGTGCAGATGCAGGGCGCCGAGCTCGGCGTCACCCGCAAGGAGCTGAACGACGTGGTCACGGCGGCCGATCTGGCCTCCGAACGCCTGGTCATCGACGGCCTGCGCGCCCTGACGCCCGAAGCGGCGATCCTCTCGGAAGAGGCCGGCTTCAGCGGCTCGGAAGCAGCGCCGCGCTGGATCATCGACCCGCTCGACGGCACGGTGAACTACGCCTCCGGCCTGCCCTGGTTCTCCGTCACCCTGGCCTATCAGGAAGGGGGCCGCACCGTGCTCGGCCTGACCCATGCACCGCTCGCCGGGCTCTCCGCGCGCTTCGCCGAAAGCGGCATCGCGACGGTCGACGGCAGGCCGGCGAGTGTCTCCGCCACGAAACGCCTCAGCGACGCCGTCGTCTCGATCTGCCTGACTTCCCATTACAGCACCGAGGACGCGAACCGGACGAGCGATGTGATCCGGCGCCTCGCCGGCCTGTGCCGGGGCGTGCGTGTCATCGTCTCCGGCGGACTGGAGATGTCGCTGGTCGCGGCCGGGCGGCTCGATGCCTTCATCGGGCTCAAGGCCGATATCGTCTCGCATGCCGCAGCGATGCCATTGGTGCGGGCGGCCGGAGGGAAGGTGACGACCGTCGACGGCGTAGACTCGCTTGACGAGGACCTGGAGAAGGTCGTCACCAACGGCCTGATCCACGAGGAACTGCTGCAGGCGATCCGCAGCCCCTGAGGCGTGGCCGTCAGGCCGGCGCCGCGCTCTGCAACACGGCGGCCGCCGCCTCCTCGTCCGTGATCAGCACCGAGGCCAGCTTCCCGCGCAGCGTGGCGGCGATGACCTCAGCTTTGTTGATCCCGCCGGAGGCGAGGATCACGGTCGGTATCCGGCGCAGGGCGTCGAGCGGGAGCGCGATGGCGCGGCGATTGATCGGATGCGCAATGTCCTGCCCGCTGCGATCGATGAACTGACCGAGCATGTCGCCGACTGCGCCCGCTTCCGCGAGTTCCGCAACGCGGACATCGCCCGGCAGCCCGTAGCGCACCAACAGCGAGCGCTCGCTCAGATCGCCCGCGCTGAGGATCGCGACATCGGTCGCTCTGATCCGGGCGAAGGCCGCCTCGAACACGTCCTGCGCCAGGATGGTGTCGCGCGATTGCGGGGCGCCGGCATAGATCGGCGCCGCCAGATAATGGCATTCGGCCTGCCAGAGCCGGGCGAAACGGCTGGCGATCTCGAAGGTGTTGATCTCGATGCCGTAGGTCAGCCCGCCCATCATCGAGGTCACCGCGAGTTCGCGATACTGCCCGGCGCGGATATGGCGGATGGTCTCCCTCAGCGTGCCGCCCCAGCCGACGCCGACAATACCGCTCGGCTTCTCCTCGACGATTCGCGAAACGAACTCGCCGGCAGCCTTCCCAATCTGCGCTGCGATCTGATCGGGATCGGCGGGGCTCGGCACCACGATCGCGTCCTTCAGGCCGAATTCCGCTATCAGCGCGCGCTCCAGCCGGACGCAGCTCTCCAGCCGGGAATTGATGGTAATGCTGACCAGCCCATTGCTGCGCGCCTCGACCAGGAGCCGATTGACGCGCAGGCGGGTCATCTTCAGCCGGTCCGCGATCTCCGCCTGGGTCAGTCCTTCCATGTAATAGAGCCAGGCGGCTCGAACTTGCGTCTGCGGTTCCTCCGGCATGGCGGTATCCTGATGCGATGGGAGCTGCCTGCGGCATGCGCGGCGGCGGTCGGCAGAGTCTTCCAGGCTGGCTTACATCGCTTTCGCACTCTGCCACAACGCAGGGAGCCCCGACGGTTTCATGCTTGACTCAAACCAATGTAAATCACAAAATACATTTGCATAAGATCCCTCGCAAAACGAGTGGCGACCGTCATGTCCCGTGCAGTCTTCCTCCACGCCGCAGGCGATGCGCGCCTCGCGCCGTTCAATCTCCGCGAGGGAGCGGCGGGCGAAACCCTGCTCGATGTCGCCGCCGTCGGGCTCTGCGGCAGCGATCTGCACTACTACAAGGATGGCGGCATCGGCTCGGCCGTGATCGCGACGCCCTTCGTCCCCGGCCATGAATTCAGCGGCTGGCTGACGGAGGATTTGCCGGATCTCGGCCTTGCGCGCGGAGCGCTGGTCGCCGTCGATCCCAACCAGGCCTGCGGGCAGTGCGAGCATTGCCGGAGCGGGCATCCCAATCTCTGCCCCGAGGTCGTCTTCATCGGGGCTCCCCCGCATGACGGGGCGATGACAGAGCGAATCTGGGTGCCGAAATCGCAGATCGTGCCGGTGCCCGAGACCTTCTCGCCGAGCGATGCGGTGATGCTTGAGCCGCTCGGCGTCGCGATCCATGCGGTCGATCTCGCCAAGCCGCGCCTGCTCGAACGCGTGGCGCTGATCGGCTGCGGCCCGATCGGCCTCCTGATCCTGCAAGTGCTCCGCACGGCCGGCGTCGGCGAGATTCTCGCCTGCGATCCGCAGCCACATCGCCGCGAGTTGGCGCTGAAGCTCGGCGCCAGCAAGGCCGGTGCTGATGTCACCGACATCGCCGAATGGACGAAGGGCGAGGGCCTGCCACTGGTGATCGAGGCGACGAACGCTCCCGAGGGTTTCCGCGACGCCATCCGCGCCGCCCGCATCGGCGGCCGTGTCGTGCTGGTCGGCATCCCCGACGGCGACAGCTACGTGATCCCGGCCGCGGAAGCCCGCAGGCGCGGGCTCAACATCAAGTTCTCGCGCCGGATGGGCCATGTCTATCCGCGCGCGATCGAATTGGTGGCGCTCGGCAAGGTCGATGTCGAGGCCGTGGTCAGCCATCGCTTCCCCCTCGCCGAGGGGCCGGCCGCCTTCCGCCGCCATGCCGCCAACGAAGCCGGCATGGTCAAAAGCATGATCTATCCCGGCCGTCTGCCCGATGAACACCGCTGAGCCGGCGCCACAGGCCGTGATGTGCACTTCACTAGCATCGATCTCGGGACGATCCGAGGCGGCATTGCTCAATGAGCTCGGCCCGCAGGTGGAGCGCCCGTCGCCGCTGCCCTTCCCCGCCCCATCTGTCGGGCGAGCAGGCCTCGCAACGGCACGCCGCTGAGGTCGGCCGCACGTTGAACTGATCGGGGCCGGGTTTGACAGGAGATCGGGCGAATGCTCTTCATGTGAGCATTCGTTCAAATTGACTGTTGCCCGATGCCCCAGACAATCTCGCCTTTCGACCTCGTCATCCTCGATTGCGACGGCGTGCTCGTCGATAGCGAGGTCATCAGTTGCCGGACCCTGGTCGATATTCTCTCGCCGTTCGATCCGAGCTATGATCTGGAGACGGTCATGCGCCGCTATCTCGGACGGCCGTCTTACGCAGTCATCCAGGATTACGAGAGAATGACCAGCCGCCCGGCCTCGGCCGACTTCATGCGGAACTGGCGGGCGCAGCTCTTCGCCGCCTTCAGCAGCGAACTCCAGCCTGTCGAGGGCGTCCGCAGCGCCGTCGAAGCCTTCGGTAGCGATTACTGTGTCGCCTCGTCCAGCGACGCGGAGCGTATCGAGATCTGCCTTCGAAAAACGGATATCTGGGATCTCTTCGAGGGGCGGATCTTCAGCACGACGCGCGTGCGGCACGGCAAGCCGGCCCCTGATCTGTTTCTGCTGGCGGCCAGCGAGCGCGGCGTGGCGCCCGAGCGCTGCCTGGTGATCGAGGACAGCGTCAGCGGCGTGATGGCCGCGAAAGCCGCGGGGATGACGGCGTATGGCCTCGCCGCCGGCAGCCATTTCGCGATACTGGACCAGCGACAGGCGCTTCTGGCGGCGGGAGCCGACCGCCTCTTCGAATCCTGGCAAGAGCTCGCACTTGCGCCGGTGGCACACTGAGGATTCGATGGCCGACAACGACAGCAACCGCCTCGAGGACGCCGCCCGCGCCGGTTGGCTCTACTACATCGCCGGCCGCACGCAGGACGACATCGCGCAGATCCTGAACATCTCGCGCCCGGCGGCGCAACGCCTCGTCTCGCTGTGCCGCAGCGAGGGGCTGATCAGCTTCCGGATGAACCATCCGATCAGCGCCTGCATGGACCTCGCCGCAAGGCTGCGCGACCGCTTCGAGCTCTTGCATTGCGACGTCGCCCCTTCCGATGGCTCGCCGGAAACGGGCGCGGCCGGCGTCGCCGCGCTCGGCGGCGTCCTCATCGAGCGCTGGCTGCGCTCGCGCAAATCGCTGGTCATGGCACTCGGCACCGGCCGCTCGATGCGAGCCAGCATCGAGCGCGTTCCCTCGATGTCCTGCCCCTTGCACCGGCTGGTTTCGCTGGTCGGCACCATCTCGCCGGACGGGTCGGCAAGCCCCTTCGACACGCTGGTCAAGCTCGCGGAAATCACCAAGGCGCAGCATTTCCCGATGCCGCTGCCACTTTATGTCTCGAGTCCCGAGGAGCGCGCCCAGCTCATCGAAATCGAGTCGATCCGGCGCATCCGCGCCATCGCCGGCGAGGCCGATCTCTGGGTCATGGGCATCAGCCAGATCGGCGAGGACGCCGTGCTCTACCGCGACGGATTCATGACCCGCGGCGAATTGCTCGAGATGGTCCGCCACGGCGCCGTCGGCGAGGTGACCGGCTGGGTCTTCGACGCCGAAGGCCGCTTTCTCGATCGCGGCACCAATCTGCGCGTGACCAGCGTGCCGCCGGAGCCGGGCAGCGCCCGCCTGCGCATCTGCATCGGCCAGGGCCCGGCCAAGGTCGCGCCGCTGCGCGCGGCGCTGAGCGGGACAATCGTCAACGGCCTCGTCACCGACGAAGACACCGCCCGCGCCCTTCTCGCAGACTGACTCCCCCTCATCGGACGGCCCCTTGCCCGCTCGCGGGCAAGGCCTCGCGCACGGCTGTCATCCGCCCGTCACCAACGGTTGACATAACGAGCCAGTGTGCGAGCATATGCTTCAATAAAGAGCATATGCTCACAAAAACGACGAGGGAGGCTTTAGATGCGATCTTTCTATGGTGCGTTGGCGGGTGCAGGCGCCCTGCTGTTGGCTGGGCTCGGCTCCGCGCAGGCAGCAACGGAAATCGAGTTCTGGCACGCAATGAGCGGCGCGCTCGGCGAGCGCGTCGACGAGCTGGTCAAGAAGTTCAACGACTCGCAGAAGGACTACGTCGTCAAGGCGATCGGCAAGGGCACCTATGACGAGGTCCTGAACGGCACGATCGCGGCCTATCGTGCCAAGCGCCAGCCCGAGATCGTGCAGTCGAACGAGCGTTCCTTCCTGACGATGGTCAATTCCGGCGCCATCCTCCCGACCAGCGAATTGATGGCGCAGCAGGGCCATCCCATCGATACCGCGAAATTCATCGCGCCGGTGGTCAGCTACTACGCGATCGACGGCAAGCTGCAGGCGATGCCGTTCAACTCCTCGACGCCGATCCTGTTCTACAACCGTGACCACTTCAAAGCCGCCGGCTTCGACAAGCCCGGCGCGACCTGGCAGGAGCTGGAGCCGCAGCTCGACGCGATCAAGGCCAAGGGTGTCTCGAAATGCGCGATGGTGCTTCCCGGCGACTATGAGTGGAGCTTCCTCGAGAACTACAGCGCCGTGAACGACATCCCTTATGCGACCAAGCGCAACGGCATGGACGGCCTCGACACCAGCTTCGTCTTCAACAAGGGCAAGCTCGTCGGCCAGGTCGAGCGGATGAAGCGCCTCGTCTCGTCCGGTGTGATGCAGCTTGCCGGCCAGGGCATCATCCCGATCCAGCTCTTCACCTCCGGCGAATGCTCGACCATCATCGCCTCGACCGCCTCGCATGCCGCCGTCGTCGCAGCCGCGAAGTTCGACTGGAGCGCGGCCGAATTGCCTTATGAACAGGGCGTCACCCCGAAGAACAGCGTCATCGGCGGCGCCGCGCTCTGGACCCTGAAGGGCCATACGCCGGAGAAGTATAAGGCGATCGCCGCCTTCTACGATTTCCTCGCCAGGACCGACACGCAGGTCTGGTGGCATCAGGCGACGGGCTATGTCCCGGTCACGACCGCCGCCTATGACGCTGCCAAGGCTGAGGGCTACTACCAGAAGAACCCGACGCGCGAGATCGCCGTGCTCCAGTTGATGCGTGGCACGCCGAGCGACAATTCCTTGGGCTTCCGCATCGGCAACAGCAACCAGATCAACGTCGCGATTATGGAAGAGGTCTCGGCCGCCTTCCTCGGCCGGAAGCCGGTGCAGCAGGCGCTCGACGATGCGGTGTCTCGCGGCAACGAGTCGCTGCGCCGCTACGAGCAGCTCAATGCTGGCAAGAAATAAGGCGGCCGGCCTTCCGGTGGCGGCTGGCGGGGGCAGTTTGCACCTCCGCTCGCCGCTGCGGCGCCTTCTCGTGAAGGGCGCCAGCGATGGGCAGACTGAAAGCGGGCTGAAGCGCGCGCATTTCCGCGAATGGCGCCTGCCCTTCTGGCTGCTGGCGCCGCAGCTCTTCATCCTGTTGCTGTTCTTCTTCATCCCCTCGATCAGGGCGCTGATCCAGGCCTTCCAGTTGACCGACCCTTTCGGCGCCACGACGCAATGGGTCGGCTTCCAGAATTTCGAGCGGCTGTTCCGCAGCGGCGTCTACTGGTCCTCGGCGCAGGTGACGCTGATCTTCACCCTCGCGCAGAACGTGCTGACCCTGTCGGTCGCGCTGCTGCTCGCCTTCGCCTCGAACCATATCCTGCGCGGGCGCGGCGCCTACCGCACCGTGCTGCTGCTGCCCTATGCCATCGCGCCGGCGATCGCCGGCATCATGCTCGCCTTCCTGTTCAATCCCCGTGTCGGCCCCGTCGCCCATATGCTGCAGGGGCTGGGTCTCGACTGGGACCCGAACCGCAACTCCTGGCATGCGCTGGCGCTGGTCGTGATGGCGGCTTCGTGGAAGCACATCTGCTACAACTACATCTTCCTCGTCGCAGCGCTGATGTCGGTGCCCCAGTCGATCCTCGAATCCGCCTATCTCGATGGTGCGGGGCCGATCCAGCGCTTTCTGCGCATCTCGCTGCCGATGATCGCGCCGACGCTGTTCTTCCTGATCGTCATCAACTTCGTCTACGGGCTGTTCGAGACCTTCGCCATCGTCGACGCGACCACGCGCGGCGGCCCGGCCGGCGCCACCTCGATCCTCGTCTACAAGGTTTACCAGGACGGGTTCGTCACGCTCGATCTCGGCTCGTCGGCAGCGCAATCCGTGGTGCTGATGGCGCTCGCGCTGTTCCTGACCTTCGCGCAGTTCCGCTTCGTGGAGCGCCGCGTGAACTACAGCGTCTAGGCCGGCGATGAACGAGCGCACCCCCGTCATCGATGCTCTCTGCCACCTGATCCTGCTGGTGGGCGCCGCGCTCGTCTGCCTGCCGATCTATTTCGTCTTCGTCACCGGCTCGCTCTCGCAGCAGGAGATCATGCGCGTGCCGATGTCCTGGCTGCCCGGCAGCCAGTTTCTGGCGAACATGCAGACGGTGCTGAGCAATGCCAATTTCGGCCGATTGCTGCTCAACTCCTTCATCATCGCCATCGGTATCACCGTGGGGAAGCTCGCGGTCTCGGTCATCGCGGCCTTCGCCGTCACCTATTTCCGCTTCCCCTTCCGGATGACGGCCTTCTGGCTGATCTTCATGTCGCTGATGCTGCCGATCGAGGTGCGCATCGTGCCGACCTATGAATCCGCGGCGAATGTCGCGCTGCCGCTCAATATCCTCGGCTCCTGGCTCGGCATCAAGGCGCTGGTCGATCTCGACTGGAACCTGGTCAACACCTATTCCGGCCTGATCCTGCCGCTGATTGCGTCTGCGACCGCGACCTTCCTGTTCCGCCAGTTCTTCCTCACCATCCCCGACGAGCTCTGCGAAGCCGCCCGCATCGACGGCGCCACGCCCTGGCAGTTCTTCCGACTGATCCTGCTGCCACTGTCGCGCTCGAACATCGTGGCGCTGGCGATCATCCTCTTCCTGATGGGCTGGAACCAGTATCTCTGGCCGCTGCTGCTCACCACCGAGCCGGCCATGGCCAATGCCGTGATCGGCCTGAAGAAGCTGATGCCGCAAGGCGACTCGCTGCCGACCTGGCATCTCCTGATGAATGCGGCCTTCCTGACGATGCTGCCGCCGACCCTCGTCATCCTCATCCTCCAACGCTGGTTCGTGAAGGGGCTGGTGGATAGCGGCAAATAAACCGCCCACGGGCAAGCAAGGCTTTTCGACATGCGGATCATCGGTCATCGCGGCGCGCGCAACATCTGGGCGGAGAACAGCCTGAGCGGCTTCCGCAATGTCTGCGCTCTCGGCGTCGACGCCGTCGAGCTCGACGTGCATCTCTCGGGCGACGGCGAGATCATGGTGATCCACGATCCGCTGCTCGACCGCACCACCGACCATAAGGGCCCGGTCGCGCATCTCTCGCGCGCCGCGCTCGCCAAGGTGACGCTGGACGATACGCTGGGCGAGACGATCCCGACCCTGCCGGAGGTGCTCGATGTCTTCGGCCCGACCGGGATCGAGCTCGAGATCGAGATGAAGATGGATGCCTATGGCAATCCCTCTCCCGGCCTGCTCGACAAGGTCATCGCGCTGGTTGAAAGCCGAAAGATGTCATCGCGCGTGGTGCTGACCTGCTTCGTTCCGGAGGTGATCGAGGAGATCCGAACCAAGGCGCCGCATATGCGCCGGCTCGCCTCGGTCGACCGCCGCTCCTGCGAGGCCTTCGGCGGCGTAGACCGCACCTTGCAGCGCTTCGTCGACCTCGGCTGCATCATTGCCGTCGAACAATCCCTGCTGCGGCTCTGTGTCGATCGCGCCGTCGGCATCGTCGGACGCGACAAGCTCGGCGCCTGGGTGCCCAACACGGTGCGCGAGCTCGATTTCTGGCTCGGCCAGCCGATCTCGCAGATCACCAGCGACCGCCCCGATCTCGCCCTGCAATTGCGCGCTGCAAGGAAGGGTTGAGCATGGCGGTGCGCCTGTCCCGCGCGACGCTCGGGCAGCTCCGCCCGGCGGTCGGTATCCCCGGCTACCGACCGGAAGAGCTGAGCCCGGGCATCGTCCATATCGGCGTCGGCAATTTCCACCGCGCGCATCAGGCAGCCTATCTCGACGAATTGTTCGAGCGTGGGCGCGACCGTGACTGGGCGGTGGTGGGCACCGGCGTGCGGGAGAGCGATGCCGCGATGGGCCGCGATCTTGCCGCGCAGGATTTCCTGACCACGGTGGTGACGCAAGAGGCCGAGCGCTCGCAGGCGCGCGTTACCGGCGCGATGATCGATTTCGTGCGGCCCGGCGACAGCGCCGCGATCATTGAGCGCCTCGTCGATCCCCGCACGCGGATCGTCTCGCTGACCGTCACCGAGGGCGGATATTACATCGATCCGGCGACGCAAGCCTTCGATCCCGGCCATCCCGATATCGTGGCCGATGCCGCCGATCGCCTCGCTTCTCCGAAGACCGCTTTCGGCCTGATCGCCGCCGGGCTGCTGAAACGCCGCGCGGCCGGCTTGCAGCCCTTCACCGTGATGTCCTGCGACAACCTGCCGGGCAACGGCCATGTAACGGCCGACGCCGTTACCGGTCTTGTCGATCTCATCGATCGCGTCGACACACTCTGGATTCGGGAAAACGTCGCCTTTCCCGACAGCATGGTCGACCGCATCACGCCCGCCACCTCGGAGCGCGAACGCCAGTCATTGCGCGACGATTTCGGCATCGCGGACAGCCGCCCGGTCTTCTGCGAGGGTTTCCGGCAATGGGTGCTGGAAGATCACTTCCCGGCCGGACGCCCGCGTCTTGAGGACGTCGGTGTCCAGTTCGTCGCCGATGTCGCGCCCTTCGAGCTGATGAAGATCCGCATCCTCAATGGCGGCCACGCGGCGATCGCCTATCCCGCGGGCCTGCTCGACATCCATTTCGTCCACGAGGCGATGCAGGACGCCCAGATCGCCCGCTTTCTCTCGGCCTTGCTCGACGACGAGGTCATTCCGGTCGTGCCGCCAGTCCCTGATACCGATCTGGCCGACTACAAACGGACCATCGAGCAGCGCTTCGCCAATCCCAAGATCGGCGACACGATCCGCCGGCTCTGCCTGGACGGCTCCAACCGCCAGCCGAAATTCATCCTGCCGACGCTGCGCGATGCCTTGCGCGCGGGCACACCCATCGACGGGCTTGCGCTCGTCAGCGCTCTCTGGTGCCGCTACTGCTATGGCGAAACCGAAAGCGGGCAAGCCATTGGGCCGAATGACCCGGAGTGGTCGCGGCTCAACCGGCAGGCGCAACAAGCCAGATCCGCACCGGAAACCTGGCTGCAGATGCGGGACATCTATGGAAATCTGCCGGACGACCGGCGCTTCCGGAAGGCGTTCTGCCGGGCGCTGCAGAGAATCTGGCAGGCGGGAACACGTGCGAGCATCGATGACTATCTTGCATCGCGCAGCCCCTGATGGCCGAAGTTCAGGCGCACGCTCCAACCTCCGGTCCGAAGTCTGCATTCCGATCGAATCCGGAAGGATAAGTGGTCTGCCCCGATTGAGTGGTCCGGCTTCAACCAATGCATGGTCGGCTTCACGGCCACGCTTGACGGCGGCACGATAGGAGCCGGCGCCGGTGGCTTGTCGCCGAGCGAGGAGTACGGGCGCCTGGTGTTGTAGTACTGGCGCCAGCTCTCGATGGCAGCCTTCACTTCGGCGAGGCTGTGGAAGATTTCGCCGTTCAGAAGCTCGTCATGCAGCTTCGCGTTGAAGCTCTCGCAATAGCCGTTCTCCCACGGCGAGCCCGTCTCGATGAAGGCCGTCTTCGCTCCGACGGCTGCGATCCAGTCCCGCACGCTTGGGCGACGAACTTCGGGCCGTTGTCTGAACGCCCATGTCCCGGCGCAGCGGCAGGGGCACGGCCTCGACATGGTCCTGCGTTTCGACGCCGAAGGGACCTTCAGCCAGCGTCTCGCAGACGATTTCGGGACCGCCCGTGCGCGCGAAAGCCGCCAGCGCCTGGCGCAGCCCTTCGGTGACGGCCTCGTTCGAGTTCGGATTGGTGACGAGGATGCGACTCATGGTCTTTCTCCCCGAAAGGCTGCACCCTCGGCGGCCGGGCGTCCGGTCGATGCAGCGCTCACGCCTCCGGCGGCGGCACTGCACCGGTCTGGCTGGTGATGATGCCGTAATGCTCGATGCGGCGATGGCGGGCGAAATCGAAGATGGTAGATTTGCCGAAGGCCGTCTCATCGAGATCGCAGGCGTGCACCAGCAATTCGTCTCCCTCGGTCTTGGCCTCGGCGACGATCTCGCCATTGGGGTCGACGATCAGCGAGCCGCCGATCATGTGATGTCCGTCCTCGTCGCCGGCCTTGGCCACCGCTACGACCCAGGTGGCGTTCTGATAGGCGCCGGCCTGAACGCTGAGGCGGTTGTGGAAGAGGCGCTTTTCAGGGCCTTCTGCCCCGCGCTGCGAGTTCACCGAGGGGGTATTGTAACCGATCAGCACCATCTCGACGCCCTGCAGGCCCATGACGCGGTAGGTTTCCGGCCAGCGTCGGTCGTTGCAGATCGCCATGCCGAGCACGCCGCCGAGCGTGCGCCAGACCGGGAAGCCCAGGTCGCCCGGCTCGAAATAGCGCTTCTCGAGATGCTGATGCGTGCGCTCAGGGTCGTATTCGGCGTGGCCGGGCAGATGGATCTTGCGGTATTTGCCGACGATGGCGCCGCTCTTGTCGGTGAGAATGCTGGTGTTGAAATGATGCCCGTCCGGCGTCTTCTCGGCATAGCCAAAGGAAATCGCGATGCCGTGTTCGCGCGCCCGGTCGAACAGGGCTTGCGTCGCTGGGCCGGGCATCGCGTCCTCGAACCAGATGTCGGCCTCGGCGCGGTCCTCATGATACCAGCGCGGGAAGAAGGTCGTCAGCGCCAACTCGGGATAGACGACCAGATCGGCACCCTTCTCCCTGGCTTCGTCGAGAAGCGCGACCATGCGGGCGATGACCGCCTCGCGGCTGTCAGCCTTCTGGATCGGGCCCATCTGGGCGGCGGCGACGGTGAGCATGCGCATGGCGCGTCCTTTCAGTGATGGCCGCTCAGCGGGCGGCGGCGTGTTCGAGGCGGCTGACGAGCCTCACCGCCGGCCAGAGCAGCGCGAAATAGATCAGCGCGGCCAGCACGATCGGCGAGGCGTTGAAGGTGAGAGAACGGGCCATGTCGGCCGAGTAGAGCATCTCCTGCAGCGAGACGACGCTGGCGAGCGAGGTGAGCTTCACCACCTCGACCGTGTTCGAGACGAGGTCCGGCAGCACGTTGCGCAGGCCCTGCGGCAGGATGACCCAAGTGAAAGCCTGGTCCGCCCTCAGGCCGGTCGAGCGTGCCGCCTCCCACTGCCCGGCGGGGACGCTCTCAATGCCCGCGCGGATGATTTCGCCGTAATAGGCGGCGTTGTTGAGGAAGAAGGCAATCACGACCGCCGTGAGCGGCGAGATGCGCAGGCCGAGAAAAGGCAGCCCCGAATAGACGAGGATCAGCACCACGAGCGGGGGCAAGGCACGCATCAGGTCGACGAGCAGCGTCACCGAAACCCGCAGGGCGCGAACCGTGGATCGGCTGGCCAACGCCACCAGCACGCCGCCGATGAGGCCCATCGGGATGACGATCAGGCAGATGAGCAGCGTGGTCTTCAAGCCCTGCACCACCAGCGGCAGGGCCTTGCCCATGATCTCGAGATTGAAGAACTGCTGGAGGAGCACGTCCATTACTGGCGCCTCCAGGCAAAGCGGCTCTCGATCAGCCGACCGAGGCCGATGATCGGGATGAAGAGCAGGAGATAGGCGAAGGCACCCACCAACAGCGGCGTCGCATTGCCCGAGAAGGAGACCGCCGTCGTCGCCTGGTTGATGATCTCCGGCACGCCGATCACCGTTCCCAGTGCGGTGTTCTTGGTGATGGCGATGGTGCGGTTGGTCAACGGCGCCACGGCGAGGCGCAGCGCCTGCGGCAGGACGACGTAGAGAAGTGTCTGGGTCTCGGTCAGCCCGGTCGAGCGGGCAGCCTCGTGCTGGCCGCGTTTCACTGCGATCAGCCCGGCCCAGACGATCTCCTCGGCAAAGGCGGCCAGCACCAGCGAGAGCACGAGCCAGAGCACTGCGAAGCTCGGCAATTCGATGCCGATATTGGGCAGGCCGAAGAAGATCAGCAGCACGAGCACGAGCGGGGGCACCGCGCGGAAGAGATCCACGAAGAGCATCAGCGGCCAGGCGAACCAGCGGCCGGCCCGCCAGCGCAGCACCGCGAGCGCCAGGCCGAGCAGCAGGCCGGTCACGACCACGAGCGCCGCGATCTCGATCGTCACCACCAGCCCACTCAGGATCGCCGGCCAGGTGGTGGCGATGAGCTTGGCGTTGAGGAAGCTGTCGAGGAAGCGATCCATGGCGCTACCGGGCAACCTCGGAGACGAAGGCGCGGGTGCGCTCCTGCCGTGGCGAACCGAAGATCTGCTCCGGCGGGCCCTGCTCGACGATGACGCCACCATCCATGAAGACGACGCGGTCGGCCGCCTCGCGAGCGAAACGCATCTCGTGGCTGACGACCAGCATCGTCATCCCGGCGGCGCGCATATCGCGCATCGCCTGCAGCACCGAGCCGACGAGTTCGGGGTCGAGCGCCGAGGTCGGCTCGTCGAACAGCATCAGCCCAGGCTCCAGCGCCGAGGCGCGGGCAATGGCGACACGCTGCTGCTGGCCGCCGGAGAGTTCGCCGGGGTAGGAAGCGGCCTTATGCGCCAGGCCGACGCCCTCCAGCGCGGCCATGCCGATGCGCTCCGCCTCGGCGCGGGGCTTCTTCAGAACCTTGCGCAGCGCCAGCGTGACGTTCCCCAGCGCGGTCATGTGCGGGTAGAGGTTGAAGGACTGGAAGACCATGCCCATGCGCCGGCGCAGCGCGTTGATGTCGATCCTGTCTGCCAGCACCTCCTGCCCGCCGAACCAGATCGAGCCGCCGCTGGCCTCTTCCAGCCGGTTGCAGCAACGCAACAGCGTGCTCTTGCCGGAGCCGGAAGGGCCGATGAGGAAGACGAGTTCGCCGGGCGAGACGGCAAGGTCGATGCCCTTCAGCACCTCGATCGTGCCGAAGCTCTTGTGCAGGCCGCGGATGTCGAGCAGCGGATGCGGCGGGCGCATGGTGCCGGTTCCGCCGGCCGACAGTTCGCTCGCCTCGCTCACTTGCAGGCGGGGGTATGCGCCGTGGCATCGTAGCCCGGCATGTCGGGCACGCCATAACCCGGGAACGGGGTGATGGCGGCGGAGCCGGCGGCCGGTTTGGTGCCGAACCATTTTTCATGAAGAGCGGCCATGGTGCCGTTCGCCTTCAGGCACTCGATCGCCTGATCGAGCTCGTTGCGCAGCGGCGCGGAATCCTTGCGCAGCGCGACGGCCCAGACCAGCCCGGTCGAATAGGTGTAGGAGAGCTGGATCTGCGGATTGCTCTTGGCGGCCCATTGGATGACGGTGTTGCCGGCCACATTGGCATAGGCACGGCCCGAAATCACCGCCTGGACGGCATCGGTCTGCGTGCCGAACGACTCGACCTTCCAGCCGATCTTCTCCTCCAGGCCGCGCGCCCAGCTGTCATAGGCCGAACCCTTGTTGACCGAGATCACCTTGCCCCTCAGCTCTTCGAGCGCGGTGATCGGCGGCGCGCCCTTCTTCGTGATGAACTGGAAGTCGGTATTGAGATAACCTTCGGTGAAAAGCAGGCTTTCGGCGCGCTCCTTGCTGACCGTCACCGGCGCGACGATGAAGTCGTAGGTGCCAGCCTGCAGGGCCGGGATCAGCCCGGAAAACTGGGCGGCATCGACCGTCACCGTCTTGCCGAGCTGCTTGCCGATAGCCTCGGCCAGATCGACGTTGAAGCCCTCGATGCCGCCGGAGAGCTTGGGCATGGCGTGGGGCGCGAACGTGCCATCGACGGCGGTCTTCAATGTCGTCTGCGCCATCGCGGCGGGGGCGAGCAGCAAGGTCAGGCCGATGGTGGCAATTCTGGCGAACATGGCGCGCTCCTGGGAACGGGAAACCGCAGGATAGTCAGCGCCGGAAAGCCGCCACAATATCAGATCTAGAAAAATCACTAGGCCCTCTATCAATCCAATTTATACTGCCTGCGATCTGCCCAGCGGAGCCGGCCGACATGCTGAATTTGCGGCAACTCGAGATCTTTCGGGAAGTCATTCGCTGCCAAACGACAGTGGCGGCGGCGCAGGGGCTGGCCTTGTCGCAGCCGGCGGTGAGCACCGCGGTCAAGCAGATGGAACGGCAGCTCGGCTTCCAGCTGTTCCAGCGGCAGGGCAACCGGCTGATCCCGACGCCGGAAGCTCTCGAGATGTATCGCGACAGCGATCCCATCTTCTCGATGGTCCAGTCCTTCTCGCGCAAGGTCGCAGCGCTGCGCGACACGCGCAGCGGCTCGCTGCGGCTTCTCGCGACGCCCCCGATCGCCAATGCGCTGGTGCCACGCGCTTTGGCGCGCTTCGCCAGCCGCCGGCCGGAGCTGCATGTCGATTTCGACGTGCGCCGTACCGATGGCGTCATCGAAGGGCTGGAGAGCGGCGCAGCCGATCTCGGGGTCTCGCTGGAGCCCTATGCGAGGCCGGGTTTGGAGGCGGAGCTGATCGGTGCCGGCCAGATGGTCTGCGCCATGACGCCCGACCATCCGCTAACCGCCAAGAGCGAGATTTCTCCTGCCATGCTCTCCGGCCACCGGATGATCGGCTTCGAGCCGGGCGCGCGGCTCGGGCTGCTGCTGCAGCGGGATTTCTTCGCCGGTGCGCGCCCGCCCTGCCCGATCGAGGTGCGCTACAGCAATACGGCCTGCCTGCTGGCCGAGGCCGGGCTCGGCGTGGCGCTGGTCGATTCCTTCACCGCGATCAGCGGCAGCCGCTACCGGCTGGAAGTGCGGCCCCTCAGACCGCGTGTCTCGGTCGAGGCCTATGCGCTCTATCAGAAGGCCCGCGCGCCCAAACGGCTCGTCCGAGCCTTCATCGACGAGCTGAAGAAGGCGGTTCGCCCCGCCTTTTTGGAGACCAGCGAAGATCGCTGAAGTCGCAGAAGCGCGCGTTGCTCGGCTGGCCCGTGAGAAGCGTCGGCTCCGGACGGCCCACGGTCGCGGCCGCCAGCCAGAGGCGATCCGCTTCTGACGCAGCACCGACCGAGCGCGAATGCCAGGAGCGGAAGCTCATCTGATGCCGCGAACCAGACATTGCGGCGGATGGCAGTACATGCTGGTGGCATCAGAACTTGACTGCGAGCCGGGCATTAAAGGCATGATCGGTCGCGCGCGACGCGAGTTGCCCGTCATAGGACAGCCCGATTTCGGCTTCCGGTGACAGATTCAGCGCGAGGCCGGTGCTGACGACCAACGCGTCGCGGGCGATCGGAGCGCCTGCGATCGAGAACGGCGCGCCGCCGGAGAAGGCCTGGAGCGACAATGGGGTGACGTCACCCGTTGCGTGCCGCCAGCCGAGCGTGCCGCTGATCCGCGCGACGCTGTTGCCGAGATCGAAGCTCATCTGAGCGCGCAGGCCGAGCGTGGCGAAGGCGACGGCCGTGGTCTGCACCCTGGCGGTAAGCGCTGCGACGCCGCCTGTCTCGGTGAAGCCGGCGCTACGGAGATTGACATAGGCGAGATTGACGAAAGGCTCGATGGTGGCCCGCCCGAGGTCGAAGCGATAGGCGATCTCACCGAAAGCCTGCAGGCTGCGGGCGCCGTAATCGGAGCGCAGCTCCTCGCCGAAGCCGGAGAATACGGCGCTGCGCCGGGTGTCCAGCTCATGCCAGGCATAGGTGACCCCGCCACTCAGCCGGAAGCGGTCGAGTTCAGCTCCGCCATAGAGGCCGATATGGTAATTGTCCGCCTCGCCGCGGGAGCGACGCCGAGCGATCTCGAAGGTCGAGCGCGAGTAGCCCGCCACGACGCCCAGCCGCGCCTCCGACGCCACCGGAACATCGAAACCGGCAAGCAGGCCACCGCTTGAGCGTGTGAGGGAGGCGGCGTTGCCGTCGCCGCGTGTCTGGCCCCAGGAGCCGAAGCCACGCGCCCACAAGGCAAAGCCCTCGCTTACCCCCGCCGCGACCGCCCCGTGGCTGGAAGCATAGGCCAGTGTCGCGATCCGCGGCGCGCCAATCCCGTCGAAGGCGGCACGAATCCGGTCCGACACCGCGTTGCGAACCTCCTGGCTGCCCTCGATCAGCACCGTCTTGGCCGACGCATGGATCTCGCCCGACAAGCTGTCATAGGAGCGCCGGGCCTCGCCCTCGTCGCGCAGTTGCGTGAAGCTCAGCCATAACGGGTTGGCATCACCCAGACTTTCCAATCCGAGAGCCGTCTGGGCCTGGTTGCGCGTTTGCGCGATCGCGGCGAACGGCAAGTCGTTACGCAGCAGGGTCAGCCTGACATTGTTGGTGTCGTATTCCAGCCTCGGATCGAGGAAGAGGAAGTTGGAACTGACATCGTCGAAGCGACCCTCGACGCCCTGACCGGCCGTCAGGATGGTGTAACGCTGGTTCGCCCAATAAGTGCCGTCCTCGCCGATATGGACCACCGAGCCGCCCGAGAGCCGCGCCTTGCCGCTGGCACGGATCAGGTCGCTCGACGAGCCACCCGGGCTGACCTCGACCGCATAGGTCGCGCCATGCTCGAAGCGGATGTCGCCGGAGACGGTGAGCGTGCCGATCGAATTGCCCGGGGCGATGGTCGCACCGGCATGGATCGTGGTCGGCCCGACGGTGCCGTTGCCTTGCAACCGACCGCCGGACAGGACATCGAGCCCGCCGCCGAGCGCGCCGTTGACGATGAGCGTGCCTGCGGACACCGTGGTCGAGCCGGAGAAGCCGGAGCTGTCGCCGGTCAAGGCAAGGGCTCCGCCGCCGGCCTTGGTGAAGCTGCCGGTGCCGGACAACACCCTCGCCAGGCTGGCATCGTTTCGCTGGTTGAAGACGACCGCGCCGTTATTGGCGATATCGCCGGAGATCGATGCGGCGTCGCCGATCAAGGTGCCGGCGGTAACAAGCGTGTTGCGATAAGAGTTCGTCCCGCTCAGCGTCAGGGTGCCCGCGCCGGCCTTGATCAGATCGCCATAACCGTAGACGCCGCCTGTCAGCGTCGCATCGTGGCCGTTGGTGTCGACCGTGCCATTGCCGATCAGCAGCATGGTGCGATCGGTATTGAACGAGGCACCGAACCGCAGCGCTCCACCCAGGAAAGTAACGGCCGTTCCGCCGGCGCCCAGATTGGCGTCGCGCGAGACCTGCAGGGTTCCGGCCTCGATCAATGTGCCGCCGGAATAGGAGTTCGTGCCGGTCAGGCTCGTCGTCCCGGAGCCGGACTGAAGGACGATGCCGGCGCCGGAGATGGCGCCACCGAAACTGTACAGGTTCGAGCGGTTGAAGCGCAAGACAGCGTCGTTTGAGACGTCGCCGGCGAGCTCGCCCGTCGTGCCGCCATCGCCGATCTGGAGCGTGCCGGCCGTGATCGTCGTGCCTCCGGCATGGTCAGCGCTGCCGGTCAAGGCCAGCGTTCCCCAACCCTCCTTGACCAGGTTGCCGCCACCACTGGTCGAGCCGTCGAGGACGAAACGCGTGCCGGCAGCGGTCTCGATCGTGCCGGTGCCGGCAAGCGTGACCGAGCGGCCGCTGGTGATGTCGGCCAGCGTCATCAGGCGGCCGCCGCCGTCGAAGGCGATGGCGGAAGCAGCACTGCCGAGATTGGCGTCGGCGACGATGGCGAGCGTGCCGTCGCGGATCACCGTGCCGCCGGAATAGCTGTTCGTGCCGGTCAGCAGCAATGCGCCGGGACCATCCTTCAGCAGGCGCCCCGCGCCGGTGATGGTTCCGGCATGGAGGCTGTCCTGCGCCTGATTGACGGTGAGGTCGGCGCCGCCCAGCGCGATCTCGCCGCCGGTGCTCGCCAGGAAGGCCATCGAGAGATCATGGCCGGCGAGGTCGAGCTTGCCGCCGGTCAGCATCCAATCGGTCATGGTCGGCAGGGCGCCAGCGCTGCCAGCCCTGATCGTGCCGGCAGTGAGCAGGGTGCCGCCCGCCCAGCTGTTGGTGCCGGTAAGGAGAAGCGTGCCGTCGCCCCATTTGATCAGGCCGCCGGCGCCGCCGACCGGGCCGGACAAAGTCAATGTGGTGCCGGCATCCGTCTCGATCGCGCCGGTGCCGCGCAGCGCGACGTTCCGGGTAGAGACGATGTCCGTCGTCGTGCGCAACGCGCCGCTGTCGAATGTCAGCCCGCCGCTGGCCGAGCCGAGATTGACGTCGGCCGAAACCTGCAACTTGCCACCCGATATGATCGTGCCGCCGCTGTAGCTGTTCGCGCCGTTTAGGATGAGCGTGCCGTCGCCGGTCTTCTCGAAACCGGCCGAGCCGGTGAGCGTTGCGTCGATCCGGGCCGTCTCGCCGTCGAGCACCCTGATTTCCGGCGTGGTGATGGTGATGCCGCCGCCGCTATAGCCATGCAGGTCGAGGCTGTCGCCGGTCAGCGTGTAGCTGCCGCCGGCAAATTGCAGCCCGACGGCGCCCAGCGCACCGTTGACGCTGTCGAGCGTGACGGTGCCCCCCGGACCCCGGAACACGCCATAGCCGCTGCCCCATTGCGTCGGCGTTACGCCGCCGAGGTCGAGCCAATTCTGATTGGTGGCAGTCCAGCTACCACTGGCGCCACCGGCCGATGTCGTGCCCCAGAGCTGCAGGATGTTGACGCCATTGGCGCCGACGAGCACGTCGACCTTGCCGCTTTGCGAGGTGTCGACGCTGTAATTGTAAGCGAACGGCCCGGTGTTGGGCACCGTCCCGACGGGGAGGCCACTACCGGACAGAGTTCCCGTATAGGTGAAGGCGCGGTGGTAGCCGAGCGCAGGCTGGGAGCTGCTGGCGAGATTCAACGTCCCGCCATTGAGGGCGAGGTTGCCGTTGACGCGCGTCGTCGCCGAGCCGGCGGCCGACGATCCGTAGCCATGCAGCCGGTAGTCGTAAGCGCTGCCGGAATTCAGCGTCAGCGTGCCATCGACGATGAGGCCGGCGGCATCCGAAGGCCGGAGGGTGCCCCCGCCATTGACGGTCACGTTGCCGTTGACCGTGAGCGCGTTCCAGCCGGAAGGCGCGAGCGTGCCGCCGTTGTTGACGGTCGTCGCGCCGATGCTACCACCGCCTTCGACCCGGCCTCCGCCATCAATGCTGACGGTGCCGCCGAGCCGTGCGCTGTCTGCCATCCGAAGCGTGCTGCCGGCGATTGTTGTCGGCCCTGAGAATCCCCCGCTATTGGCCGTGAGGATCGTCGTGCCGGCGCGGAAGTCGATCGCACCTGCGCCCGATACCGCTTTGGTGAATGTGTAGCCGCTGGAGGTGTGGTTGAAGACCAGACTGCCGGTGCCAGCACCGAATTGGATGTCGCTGTCGAGTGTCCCCGGTGCGGTCGCGGGTTGCCCGGCAGCCGCGCCGATATTGATGGTACCGACGCTGCCCAGGGTCTTGGCGACCTCGATGGTCCGGCCCCCGCCAGCGCCGGCTCGGCCGCCGTCGGCGACCGTAAGATCGGCGCGGCCGAAGTTCGCGACCGTGAACGTATCTGCCGTCAGGCTCGATGCGGCACCGGACACCAGAGCCGATGCCGTGCCGCCATCGCCGAGCACGAGACTGCCGGCTCCCAGATGCGAGCCGTTGCCGGTGATGCTGAACGTGCCATTCCCGCCGATTGCCGTTCCGGCCCTGATCGAGCCGGCGAGAACGGTGCCTCCGTCGGAGACTGTCAGGCCGCCCTGACCTTGATTGCCAACGACGAGCTGGCCGTCGGCGGTCCATTTCGCTCCAGCCCCCGTGACCGCGACGGCAGCGGTCGAACCCGCGCCGTTTGCGATCTGAGCATTCGTCGCGGTGAGCTGCGCTACTGCCGAGAAGGCGAGCGTTCCGGCATAGATCGCCATGTCGCCGCGAAAAGCCGTCGCAGCACCCGACAGGGTCCAGGTGCTCGCGCCGCCCTTGTTGAAATCCGAGAAGCCCAGATATTGCGAACCCAGTCCGCTGAGATCGAAGCTCGCATTCGCCGCGCCGCCGAGAATGAGCGTCGCATTGCTGCCGCCGACCACCTTGCCGACCAGATTATATCCCGCCTGCAGCTCGACCGAATTGCCGCTGCCGGTGAGGGCAATCGCCGCGCCTTGCGAGCCGGGAACAAAGCCCTGGCTGTCGCCGCCGCGCACCTCTCCGGCGATGATCAGGGATGTCCCGCCGCGCAGGACCTCGATGCCCGCGCCGCCATCTCCTCCGCGTCCGGCGGACGATTGGTCGCCGAGCCCGCCACGGCCCCCGGACAGTTGCGCGCCGTTTTGGATGGTGATGCTGGCCTGGCCGTCGACGAAAACTCCTGCGCCTCCGCCGCCTCCGAACCATGCACCGTCGACATCGCCACCGCCGCCGCCAGTCACGGTCCCGCCCACGGTGATGGTCGCAGGCCCGGCTACACGAATGCCGTCGCCTCCCCAGCCGGGCACAGCAAGATAGCCGGCCCTGCCACCCTTGCCGCCCAATGCATGGCTATCCGACGACAGCGAGATGATCGTGCTGCCGCCGCTTGTCGCGACGACCTCGATGCCGGCCCCGCCACGGCCGCCGTTTCCGTTTGTTCCGAAATTGCCGCGAGCGCCATCCGTCATGCCGCTATAGCCGTAGCTCGAGCCGCCATTGCCGCCGCCTCCGAGGCCGCCGCCGTCGCCGCCGTTGCCGCCCTGAGCGGTCGTCGCAAACAGGCTGATCTGTCGGCCGTAGAGCGAGAGCAGACCAGCACCGCCAGCACCGCCGTCTCCGCCCGAACCGCCGGGGCCGCCATCGCCCGGATACATGCGGATCGGCACACAGCCGCGGCCTCCCGGAAGGCAGGTTTGCGACACATAGGCCCCCGAGCCCGATCCTCCGTCGCCGCCGTCTCCGCCTCGGCCCCCATTGCCGCCCTGCAGAGTCGCATTCGTGGTCGTCACGACAAGGTTGGACGGCGCGACCCAATGAAACCCGACCGACGAAGGGCTGAAGACGAGCTCCTGCCCCGGCAAAGACAACCCCGCGGCACCGCCGCCGCCACCACCGCCGCCGCCTCCACCTGCGCCCCCATGTCCGATGAAGGGGTCTCTGTAGGAGTTGCCGCCGTTCGCCCCGGTTCCGCCATTGCCGCCATTGCCGCCGACCAGGTTGATCGTCTGGCTTGCCGTCAGCAATGCCCCGTAGAAATCGAGACCGAGGGCTCCCCCGCCACCGCCGCCGCCACTACCGCCATCATGTCCCGGGGCGCCGGCAGCGCCATGCGAGGGCGAGCCTCCTGCCGAACCGGACTGCCCGACATGGCCGAGATATCCGGGTGGAATGGACGGGAGTACGGATGAATTGCCGCTGATGTCTCCGCCGGCGCCACCACCATGGCCGGCCACGCCGCTGCCGCCCTTGCCGCCTGTGGATCCGCCGCTCGGCCGGGCATTGGCACCGCCCCCTCCGCCGCCACCACCGCCGGAATATTCGCCACCGAGGCTACCTGCCTGTCCCGTGGTGGGGCGACTGATGCCGTGGGCACCGCCGGCTCCTCCCTTTCCGCTGACTTGCCCCCAGGCGGGCAGCGCCAGCACGAGTGGCGCGCAGGATGAAGCTGTTCCTGCCAAAGCGAGCCAGACGCGCAGCATCGCGGTCGAGCAGGCGAAGCGGCTCGATCCGCGGACGGGACGGGACGCGGCCATCGTCTACGGGCTCGCCGGGGCCAGCTCCGCCGCCAGATCGCGGACGGCGGTCCTCAGCCCCTCGAACATGGCGAAGTCGACCTTGCTTGCGACGACGAAGATGCCGAGCCTGCGATTGGGCGAGAGCACGACATAGCTCATGAAGCCGCCGATCCCGCCGCTCTTGCCGAGGAGGAGAGGCACCCTGTCCTTCGGCCGGCTGACGATCCAGCCAAGCCCCATCCCTTCGGAGTCCGTCGCCTCGACGCCGACCAGGCGGGAAAGCCCATCATGCGGTCGCCAGAGCGCATGTGCGAGCGTCCGTGCCGGCCGCCCGGCCGCATCGTCGGCAAGGTGCCAGCGCATCCACCTCACCATGTCGTCGGCCGTGGTGTAGATGCCGGCGCTGGCCTGCATCACCTCGCTCGCCTCCCAGTTCGGGTCGGGCTTTCCGAACGGGTCGAGCCCGGTCATCAGCCGAGGCTTCTGTGCCTCCGAGAGGCGCAAGGTCGTATCTGCCATCCCGAGCGGCTTGGTGATGCGCTCGCCGACCAGTTCCGCGAACGGCTTTCCGCCGGCCTTGCCAAGCGCCTCGCCGAGCAGGCCGAAGCCGAAATTCGAGTAGATTGCGGTCGTGCCCGGGCGATAGGCGGGCCGATGGCTCGACATCCAATCCCAGTAATAGGAGGCCTTGTAGGCCGCGAACGGGTTTTTCTCGTCAGGCGGCGTCGCCGGATCGGGCATCTCGCGCGGCAGGCCGGCCGAATGCGTTGCAAGGTCGAGCAGCGTGACCGGCCTGTCTTCGAAAGCCAGCGGCGTCTTCCCCGGCGGAGCATAGCCGGCAAGCGGCGCATCGAGCGCAACCTGTCCGGTGGCCGCCATGGCGGCGAGCACATCGGTCGCGAAAACCTTCGAGACCGAGCCGACGCGGACGATCGAACGGCCATCCGGCTCCTTGCCGCTGCCCGGGGCGATCTCGCCATATCCCGCAATGAAGCTATCCTCGCCGCGGACGACGGCGAGGATCAGGCCAGGGGCGCGCGCGTTGAGGAACATTCCGACGCCGGCCATCGACGCCGCATCGCGCAGCGCGAGATCTTCGGCTTCCGCCCGCTGCGCGCCCGCGGTCGATGCGATCGCAAACAGGGAGCAAAGCAAGAGCCGTGCGATTTTGCGCGCCGGCAAGGATCTCGGTTTCAGTTCGTCGAGGCGCGGGGGGCGGCGAAAAGGCATAGGCGGGGCGGGTCCATCGAACGATGTCCGCATTGAGATCGCCCGCCCGCCGGGCGGCAAGCACTGTTCGACGAACAGACATGCGGGTTCGACGAACGGCGCTCCGAGCCGAACTCATCGTGAGGAATCGGTTAAACGGCCGAAGATCGAGACCCCGCGAATCGACCGCGGTTCTCAAACGCCGAGGCGCTTTCGCAGCTCCTGCCGATATTGTCGTGAGACCGGCCAGCCCTCGGCCACGCGGTTGAGGCCAACGGTCCAGCGATCGCCGGCGCGTCGGTCGAGGCCGTTGACATGCTGCAGGTTGACGATCGCCGTGCGGTGAATGCGCAGGAACGAGGCAGACGGCAGCATTCCGGTCCAGAGCGCGAGAGGGCGTAGATCCAGCACGGCCGAACCATCGTGCAGCCAGACCTTCACATAATCACGCGCAGACCGGACGCCGAGGATGGTTTGCGGCTCGACCCCGATGACCTGCCCGGGTCGGCGCAGATAGATCAGCGGGACGAACGGTCTCGAGGCGCCGGCAACGGCCCGTCCGTCCTGGAAGGAACCATAGCGCGCCAGCGCGATCAGCTCGGCGCATTGGAAGAGCGCCTTGATATCGGCGGGCGGCCAGCGTCGGATCGCCGTGGTCGCATCGAATCCAATGCAGGCGCGCAGTCGTCCCTCGTAAAAAACCGGTACGCTGAGGACGCTCTTGTCGTTTTGCCTGAGCATCTCGACCTGGAGCGCGCGGGCCGGGCGTGGCAGGTCGGCGACGCGGTTGATCATCACCGCCTGGCCCTTCACCAGAAACTGGTGGAGCCAGGCGATCATCGTCACGGGCGTGTTCTGCAGATCCTCGACGAACGAGCGGATGCCTTGCCTGCTCCACTCATGCGTGTTCCGGAAACGGAGCAATTCGGCGTCATACTCGAACATCCAGGCCCGATCCGCGGCGGCGAGTTCGCCGATTTCGGCGAGCGCAGCGGTGATCGCAATGTCGATCGGCTCGCGAAACAGCCACCGGGCCACGTGGTAGGGCCAACTCGGCATCGTCCCTTCGCCACACGCCTCTGATGGATTGACTTCATAGACGGCATGGGCCGCGGGAGCCGGATACTCCATGCTGTAAAGGACCTCCTGCCGTCGACCACCAAGTCTACTCGCGGCCTACCCTACAGAAAATCAACTCTCTCCGGACTGCCGAACTGGCATAGTCTTATCCCCAGAAGAGGAAACTCAGCGATCCTTGAAGACGCGGGGCCGGAAATGAATATTTCCGCAGGGGGGAGCGGGGTTTCCTTCCCGACCGTCTCGCGGCAATCCAAACGGCCCAAAAGCAGACACTCCGAGCGTTCGCAACGGGCCAATTTCGGAAGCCGCTTCTCCCAGAAGCGAACAGAGGCTCAGCCAACGCAGTCGCCTGCCGACGGCACGCGCCCCAGTTGCGGAAGCAGCTTGCCTCAACTGCGGCACTTTCAACATAAACACGACCACAGTCGTACCAAACTATTTCAATGGGTTATGAAGCGCTTGGAAGGTCGGTGCGGCTAACTTCGCCTTTCCCCACAGTGTGCGACACGGAAATTCTGGCGGCTGGAGAGGGGAGTGTGCGGCACAGCCCTTTTGTGGCCTTAAACGCCGACCCAGTCGAACCGGCCGCCCTCATCGATCGCTTCGGTCCATACTTGGCCGTGTCCTGAGCTTGGACTCGGCCACAGCATCCGCCGTTCGAACCGTGGTGAAACCCAGGCGCCGCTCCTCGCCACACCGGTTATGTCGAAAATCGGCTCTTCAAGCCATTCAGCTTCGCTGAGACCTATCTTCCGTCATGGTCGCGGGGACGATGAGCGCGCACCCGACGCCTGAAAGCGCGCAGGCAAGGAAGCCGAGATCGAATCGGCCGGTCAGCGACAAGGCCATCGCGAACGCGGATGGCGCGACCACATAGCCGAGGAAGATGACCAGAGTAGCGGCGGCTGACGCTTCCCGAACGAGGCTTGGCGGGCAAGCCCGCGCAATTTCAGATAGCTGAACGCCATTCCAGCTCGACACCGTCACGCCGGCGATTGCCGCGAGGACGCAGTAGGTCTGGAAAGACCACTGTGGCGTCGCAAGCGCCAATGTCAGCGAGGTTGCGCCTGACGCCAACCCGATCACGCGCAACAGCAGTCGCGGGGTTCCAAGCCTGTCCGCGAGCCACCCAAGCAGAACGCGTCCAGCAACACTGGTCGCCTGCATCAAGGCGTAGAGCGCTCCGGCTGTCTCGAGGCTGTAGCCAAGTTGCGAAACCGCATACGTCATCAGATAAGCGAACCAGATCCCCTGCCCTACCGCCAGGCAGGCACCGGCTGCAGCCAATCGGAACAAACTCGAAGACGTCGTCAGGGTCCTGATCGGCGTGACCAGGTTGGCGATCGAGAGAATAACGCCGAGTCCGAACTTCAGGCCATGCTCTCGATCGCGATCAAGCCCGTCCCGCATCGGCTGGACGCTTGCGATGATGGCGAGCACGAACACTGCCGAAGCCAGGAGCGCGATGCGCCAGCCGTAGGCTGCGGCGAGCGGCGGCAACGCAAGCCCTGCCACCACTCCTCCGAGCGGCACCCCAGCCTGCTTGATCGAGAAGATCAGGCTGCGGCGGCCATGAGGCGCAGTGCGATGCAGAACGTCATTGCCTGCGGGCGAGGATGGTCCGTAGCCCACGCCGATCAGAAGCGCGGCTACACAGGCTGTCGTCGTCCAGCTCGGCAGAAAAAGCGCCAGCCCCAGGATTCCGATCAGAAGCCCGGCTTGGAGGGCTCGCACCGAACCGAGAGCTCGCATGTAAGGCGAGCCCAACGCCAGGAAAAGGATCGAGCCGAACGTGTTGAGACTAGCGAGGTAACCCACGACCGAATCCGACCACCCCCGCTCAGTGGCCAATATTGGAGCGATCGTCGGAGGAATCCGACTGAGAAAGGCCGTTGCCATCTGGACTGCGACCATGGTCGCGAGGGCAAGCTGCCATGAAGGAGCGGCTTCTGCCCTTGGGAGACCTGGTTTCACGCGCTCAACTCACGCCACCGCAGGCAAGCGACGCCATGGCCGTCCTGATCGTCAAGATGCGGGTCGATCTCCGCGCAGTCTGAGATCGCGTGCTGACAACGCGTCCTGAACCGACATCCGCTCGGAACATTGGATGGATCGGGTGGCTCGCCTTGCAGGGAGAAATTCTCGGTCACGCGAGGCCCGCCGATGCGTGGCGCAGCCGAGAGGAGAGCTTGTGTATAGGGATGGCGGGGAGCGGCAAAGACGTCAGCGGTCTTCCCGATCTCCACGATCCTGCCAAGGTACATGACGATGACGCGGTCGCAGATCGACTGCACGACAGCGAGATCGTGGCTGATGAAGAGATAGGTCAGATCGAATTCCGATTTGAGGTCTCGGAACAGCCGCAGCACGGTCGCCTGCACCGAAACGTCCAGTCCCGAGGTGGGTTCGTCGAAGATGACCAGTTCCGGCCCGAGAACGAGAATTCGAGCCAGACCGACCCGTCGCTGTTGGCCGCCGCTGATTTCATGCGGATAGAGATCGAGATGCTCGACGGGCAGTCCGACCGCCTTGACGATCTCCCTGACCTTCTCCTCCCGCTTTTCTCTCGACCAATCGGTGTGAATGATCAGTGGCTCGTGGAGCGAGCGGCGCAGCGTCCAGCGTGGGTCGAGGGAAGCGCCCGGATCCTGATAGACATATTGAAGGCGCGCACGGATTTTGGGAGCACGCTTCTGGCCCGGCGAGGCAATCCTTTCGCCCAGCATCCGGACTTCCCCCTCGCTCGGCTCGTGGATGCCCATGAGCGTCTTGCCAAGCGTGGACTTGCCGCAGCCGGATTCACCGACAATCCCCAGAATTTCGCCGGGCTCGACCGCGAAGGAGACATCGTCCAGCGCGCGCAGGCTGCCAACCTTCCGGTTCAGGAACCCTCGGACCGGGAAGTGCCGGGCCAGATTGTCGACTTCGAGAATGGGAGGATTACTGGTCTCAGACATGCGCAGCCTCCGCCTCGGCCGACCAGGGATGATGACACGCAACGGCGTGGCCATTGGGCTCTGCAATCAGCGCCGGCCTTGTTTCGTGGCAAACGTCCGTCGCGCGGGGGCAGCGGGGATTGAAGCGGCAACCGTTGGGGGCCTTGAGCGGGCTGGGAACCCCACCGGGAATTCCGACAGGGTCGCGCCCAGGCGCGGGCAGGCTATCGAGCAGCATCCGCGTATAAGGGTGGCGAGGGTGGCCGAAGAATTGCTCGCGCGGCGCAATTTCCGCGGTCTGCCCGGCATACATGACCACCACGCGGTCGCAGATTTCCCAGGCCGCGCCAAGATCATGGGTCGTGAACAAGACGGACACCCCGCGTTCGACCGCCAGCCGCCGCAGCAACCCCAGGATCTGCGCCTGGACCGTCACGTCCAGAGCGGTCGTAGGCTCGTCGGCGATGATCATTCGAGGTTGAGGAAGAAGCGCCATGGCGATCATCACCCGCTGGCGCTGGCCGCCCGATAGCTGGTGGGGATACTTATCCAGAATGGCCTTCGGCTGCGGCAACTGAACCGCATCGAGCATGGCAATGGCGCTTGCCTCGTCTGCCTTGCGCGAACGGCCAAAACTCCCTTTTCCGTCCCTGGGAGCTTTGAAGCGCATCAGGTCGTGGATCTGGGTGCCGATCCGAAACAGAGGGTTGAAGCTCGCAAAGGGGTCTTGCGGGACGAAGGTAACAACCCGGCCGCGTAGATGCTCGGCCGCCTTGCCGCCCGAGAGCATATCGACACCGTCCAGCCGGATGTACCCGCTGTTGATCTCTGTTTGGCCTTCGGGAAGCGTCCCCAGGATCGCACGGGCCAGCGTTGACTTGCCACAGCCGGACTCGCCGACCAGTCCGACGATTTCACCAGGCTTCACGCTGAGATCGATCCGATCGAGGACCTTGGCGAGCCCTTTTTCCGTTCGGAAGCCCAGAGACAGGGCCTGAATATCGAGGAGATTGCTCATGATCAGACGCTGCGCCGCGTACGCGGATCGAGGATGTCGCGCAGGCCGTCGCCAAAGAGATTGAAGCCCAGCACCGTCAGGAAGATAGCGATGCCCGGAGCGAGTGCGTACCACCACGCTTCGGGAAGGAATTCGCGGCTTTCCGCAATCATCCGCCCCCATTCAGGAGTTGGAGGCGGAGCGCCAAGCCCCAGGAAGCCCAGCGTTGCCGCGGTCAGAATCGTCGCGCCCATGCCAATCGACGTCCGAACGATGATGGGCGAAGCGATGTTCGGCAGGATGTGCAAGACGATGACGCGCCAAGGCGATGCACCGAGCGCGACGGCGGACTCCACGAAGACCTCGTTGCGCATGGATCGCGTCTCGGCATAGACCAGCCGCGCCCAGAAGGGCCAATAGGTCAAAGATAGCGCCAGAATGACGTTCTCGATCGATGGTCCGAGCGTCTGCGCGATCGCGATGGCCAGAACGATCTGAGGCACCGCCAGGAAGATCTCGGCAATCCGCATCAGCGCGTCGCTGACCCAATTCTGGTAGTAGCCGGCGATAAGACCGATCGGTACGCCGATGACGAGCGCCGAGCCGACGGCAATCCCCGCCAGCATCAGCGTGATCCGCGCGCCGAACAGTATCCGGCTGAAGATATCGCTGCCCATCCGGTCGGTGCCGAAAAGCGCGGTAGCCGAAGGCGGTTGAAGCCGGTTCGCGATGTGGAAATCGAAGACATCGTTCGGAAATGGAGCCAGCAGCGGCGCAAACATTGCAGCCAGCACAAGCAGGCCCAGCAAGCTCAACCCAATGAATGCCGCTTTATCTTTGGCGAAGCGTTTCAGGAGATCCATCAGGCCGCACCTCGCGGGTCGATCGCAGCCTGCAGCATGTCCACCAGCAGATTGATCAGGACGAAGAGTGCGCCCGTGCAGAGCGTAAAGCCCATCACGGCGTTGTAGTCGGACTGCAGGATCGAGCGCACGGCGTAGGCACCCAGGCCGGGCCAATCAAAGACCGTCTCGACGACGACCGCGCCGGCCAAGAGGATGCCAAAAATCAGTCCGAGCTGCGTGACGGTTGCGGTCAACGCCATGCGAAGCACGTATTTCCAGACGATCAGGCGGCGTGGCAGTCCCATCGCCGTCTGGTAGGCGACGGACGGCGAGTTGATCACGCCGATAACGCCGTTTCGGGTAAAGCGGACGACCGTGGCCGCCGCCGGCAAAGACAGGGTCAGTGTCGGCAAGACAATGTGCCTGAATGCGGAGCCGATCATCTCGCGATCGCCTTCGATCATTGCGTCCACCAGCATGAGCCCCGTCACCGGCTCAGGCGGAAATCCCTCGATGCGTCCCGAAAGCGGCAGCCATCCGAGTTTCATCGAGAAGAGGAACTGGAACTGCATCGCCAACCAGAAGGATGCCACCGCCAGGCCGGAAACCGTCACGACCCGAAGCACGTGGTCGATCCATGAATTCCGGTGCAGGCCGCAAAGCACGCCCAAGGGGATGCCGATGAGGCCTGCGATCAGAACGGCAAAGATCGTCAGTTCCAGCGTCGCGGGAAGACGCGATGCCAGATCGTCGACGATGGGCTGCTGGGTAAAGAGACTGGTTCCGAGATTGCCCTGCGCGATGTCGCGCAGGTAGTTCGCGAACTGAACCGGCAATGGCTTGTCAAACCCGAAGCGCTCCCGCACCTGCTGGACCTGCGCAGCGGAAGCGTTCTCCCCCGCGGCCAAGACCGCTGGGTCGACGGGGATCACCCGCGACAGCACGAATACGATCGCGAGCAGCCCCACGAGGGTTGGCACGAACCAGAGCAATCGGTTCGCCACCATTGACAGCCAGTTCATGGCAACGCCTCCGGTTGGAAGAAGTCAGGACCGCTCAGCGCTTGAGAGATGCCCAGCGAATGTCCTGGCCGTTGCTGACCGGGGAGAAGCGGATGCCCTCGACCTTGCTCGAATAGGGTCCGTACCAACGCGTGTTGTAAACGAAGATGCCGGCGGCATCGTCGTTCACCATCTGGGTCATTTCTTCGTAGAGCTTGCGCCGTTCGTCCTGGTCACTGGAGACAAGCGCACGGTCGAGCCGCTTATCGAATTCGGGATTGCTGTAGTACGAGAAGGTGCGCGTGCCGTGATAGCGCGTGCCATACAGCTCCCCGACCCAGTTATTGGGGTCGACATAGTAAGTGCTCTTCCATAGCGGCACGATATCGGCCTGGGTGTCGGCCTTGCGCATCCGGCTGGACACGACGGACCAGGGCGAAACCTCGACCACGACCTCGATGCCAATCTGGCGCAGGGTGCTCTGGAACAGCGTCGCCGCCTGCTCGGATTCGCTGAAGCCGGCAAGGGCGTTGATCGTGATCGGGCGCAGCGGCTCCGTCACCTTCTTCAGCTCCTCGCGGGCCTTTTCGAGATTGTAGCTGTAACCCTTGAGGCCGGCCGGCGTGCCCCAGATGTTGTTGGGATTGGGCCCCGGATTACGCGAGACCGAATCCTTCATGATGCTCTTGATGAAGCCATCGTAGTCGAATGCGTAGGCCAGCGCGCGGCGGAAGTTCGGATTGTTCATCGGCGGCTTGGTGCAGTTCAACGCCAGGATGAACACCCGCATCGATTCCTGCTCGATGATCTGAACGTTGCTCGACTGCCGGAGTCGCTGGATCTGATCGTAGGGAAGGTAGCCATCGGCGCCCTGGAAATCGCCGCGGATCAAGCCGAGCACGCGGGTGTTCGTCTCAAGGACGGTGCGGAATTCAAGGTCGTCGAAGGGCTGGCCGGTCCATCCCGCAAAATGTTCGGCGAAGCGGCGTGCGGTGAAGCCCACGGCCGGGTCATGCCGACGAAGAGCGTAGGATCCGGAGCCCGCCTCGTTGCGCGTGAGCCAGGCCTCGCCCCAGTCCCCGTCCTTCTCATTGGCCTTCACCAGCGCGCTGTTGACCACGAGGATGTCGGGCACGGTGGTCAGGAAAATCGCGGATGGGCCGTTCAGGTTGAAGACGACCGTGTGAGGATCGGGCGCTTGTGTCGATCCCGGCTTGATGCTGTCGAGGTACAGGCTGGCGGGGCCCTTCTTGAGGGCGAGGATGCGCTCGATCGAATAGACGACGTCGGCAGACGTCAGCGGTTTGCCATCGTGAAACTTGGCGTTCTGCCGCAGCTTGAACGTGTAGACCTTGCCGTCATCCGAGACGGTATGGCTCTCCGCCAACCATGGGATCATCTTGGGAGGATTGTCGACCCAGCGGTAGAGCCCGTCGTAGAGATTGAAGCGCGAAGCGGCCCGGGCGGTATCGAAAATGGTATGCGGATCGAGGTTATCGTACGGGCTGTTGTTCGCGTAGACGAACTTGCCCCCGGCCTGTGCCAGAGCTCCCTCGATCGAGAGCGATGCGAGGGCGACCGATCCTGCAACCGCTTTAAGCGCGTCTCTCCGTGTCGTCGTCATGCCGTCCCTCCATTGATGTCGTGTTTCAAGGGCTGCCGGTCACCGAGACGACCTGGCCTGTGATGAAATCCGCATAGTCGGAGGCGAGGAACATGACCGTGTAGGCGATGTCCTGCGGCGTCCCCGGCCGACGCCGCGCCGTGTTGGCAATCATGTTTTCCTGCCGCTCGGCCGAATATGACTGCCACTGCCGCTCATAGTCCGGGCTCGTGCGCTGGAACCCTGGGGCAACCGCGTTGACCGTGACCCCGAACGGCCCGAGCTCCTGCCCGAGCTGGCGCGCCAGCCCGATCTCGCCGGCCTTGGCGGAGGCATAAGCCTGAATCCCTGTCAGCGAGGTGCGCAGCCCGGCACCGCTAGCGATCAGAACGATCCGCCCCTTGCCGCGCGCCTTCATGCCGGTGCAAACCGCCTGGGAGGACAGGAAGGCGCCCGTCAAATTGACGTCGAGCACAGCGCGCCAATCGGCCTCCTCGACATCCTCAAGCGCCTTCGCGCTCTGCCCGAGCACTCCGCCGGCGACGTAGACAAGGACGTCGGGTGCGCGCCCGCTGATCCCTTCGGCCTCAGCGACCCATCGGTTGACCGCCGCCTTGTCGAGCAGATCGAGCTGCGTCGCATGCGCCGGCAGGCCGGCCATCTCCTCCTTGAGCCGATCTGCCGCGAAAACATTCGCGCCCCTCGCCGCAAATTCCTCGACGATGCCACGGCCGATGCCGCGGGCCGCTCCGGCCACCAGCACGGTCTGGTCGATGAACTCGATATTCATGCCGCGTCCTCCAGCTGACGAGGCACGATCTGCGGATACTGTTCCAGAACACGGGCATAGGCCCGCTCCAACGCCGCAAGCGGATCCTCCTTGGCGGCGGCATCGGCATTCACCGCCGCGAAGAGCTCATGCTTGACGAAGAAGCGCCACTCCACAGGAAGGGCAAACAAGTGCTGCGAAAGGCGGTCCCAAACGGCGTCCGACCAAATGCGCTCGAAGCTCAGCCTCTCGGGATCGAAGGTCATGCCTTCTATGCTTTCCCGCGGCGCCGATCGCAGAGCCTTGGTGGCAGCCTCATCGATGACACCATCCTTGATCACGACGCCATAGGCTCTGGCGCCGCTTTCGGTGACCTTGCCCCCGAGAACGTCCTGCAAGACCTCATGCTCGGGACGCTCGAAAGGGTCACCCCAGCCACCTGCGCCTGCCGCCGAAATCGTCAGAACGTCTCCGGGGCCGCAGCGAACCACGTCGGTGTTCCCCAGGTCTTCCGGGTTCGTGTTGCCATTGACGCGAAGGAAGCCGCAGGTCGAGCCTGGCAGTCCGCCCTCGAGGCCCCAGCAGGAAAAGCGAACACGGTCCCGGTTTCGGGCGGTCACGACCGAGTTCGGCGTGAACATCTGGAACGTCATCTGAGCCGCGAGGCCGCCACGGTAGCGACCCGGACCGCCGGAATCGGGCACAAGCTCATAGCTCCTGACGCGTATCGGCACCTCCGCCTCGGTGATCTCGACGGGCGTGTTCTTCAGGAAGGAATTCGAACCATCCTGCCCATCCTCGAACGAACTTCCGCCTCCCCCACCTGTGATCGGGTTGATCGAGGCCATGGCCAGCCGACCCGTACGACTGTCGGTAGTGCGCACGTTCAGAATACCGCCGCCGCCCGCCGGGCCGGCGGGCAGGCGATCGGGCATCGCGCGCGAGAAAGCTCCGATGACCATGCCTTGAATGCGTGCGCAGGTCAGGCTGCGCATGCCTGTGGCCGCCGGGTAGACCGGATTGACGACCGAGCCCACCGGCAGGATGCACTGAACCGGGCGCAGAAGCCCCATGTTGAGCGCAACCGTTCGATCGAGCGAATAGACGACGTAGTTGTAGCCCACGAGCGGCAGGATATGGCGCGGCAGACCGCCCGTCGGCATGTTCAGCGCCGATTGGAGCTGCGGGTCGCTGCCCGTGAAGTCGAAGATCGCTTCGTCACCCCGAACCTTGACCGACAGCTTCAACCGGCATGGAACGCCGCCGGGGCTATCCTCGTCGATGTAATCGCTGAACTCGTAATCGCCGTCCTGCATCGAGGCGAATAGCTGGCGGGCCTGCCTCTCGGCCAGATCGAGCACGCCATAGGTCGCAGCACAGACGGTATCGACGCCGAAGCGGGCGATCGCATCGCGGACCTTGCGTTCACCGGTCTTCAGCGAGGCGATCTGGGCCTTCAGGTCGCCCCAGTTCTGATCGGGCATGCGGACGTTGCGCAACATGATGCGCAGCACGCTCTCGTTCATCACCCCGGCTTCGACGAGCTTCATGGGCGGAATTCGAATCCCCTCTTGCTGCACCTCCGTCAGCGCGCGGGACAGAGAAGCCGGCACCGCACCGCCCATATCGGTGTTGTGGATATGGCCCACGGCGAAGCAGACGAGCCGATCCTCATGGAACACCGGCATCCAGAGATGGACGTCGGGAGCATGGGTGCAGACGTAGCCGGAATACGGGTCGTTGGTGATGCAGATGTCACCAGGCTTGTAGTCCGCGATGGCATCGATCGCGCCCTTGTAGTCCAGGCCGATGAACCAGGTCGCGCCGAGGTCTTTCGGGCTGGCGAAGGTTTGCCCGCAAGGCGTCGTCAATCCGCTGGTAAAATCTTCCGTCTCCTTGACGAAGGCGGAATGCGCCGTCCGCAGAAGGGTGAATGCCATGCTCTCGGCCGCAGCCTCGAAATGGCTCTTCAGGATCTGCAGCGTGACAGGATCCAGCACCGCCATCAGATCGCACTCCGCTTCAGGATCAGATTGCCGAAGCCATCGACATGGCCCTCGAAACCGGGCGGGGCCCAGGTCGTCGTGTCGTCTTGCAAAATCACGGCCGGTCCAGCGAAGGACGAGCCCGGCGACATGTCGTTTCGCTCGAAGACACCGGCCTCGATCGTCGATCCTTGGTGAACGACCGGAACCCGCTTCCTGGGCTGCACCTGCTGCAGCTTCAGCTCCTGCTGCGCGAATTCGGGCTTAGGCGTGACCCCTGCGATGACCACACGGAGCGCGACGATCTGCACATCTGCCGCGTCGTCGGAGTGATCGTAGATTTCGGCGTGACGCTTATGAAAGGCCGCGGCAATAGCGGCATGATCGCCCTCGACGATCCAAGACTGCTCTAGGGGCGTCTCGATCTCGTAGGACTGGCCGCGGTAGCGCATGTCGGCCGTGACGGACAGCGTAGCCTCGCCGGCATAGCCCTGCCCTTCGAAGAGCCAAGCGCGAGCTTCTTTTGCGAGCTCGTCCATCGCCTGGCGCAAGCCGTCCAACGATCGTGGTCCGACATCGAGAAAGACCACGCGCACGAAGTCCGAGCGCAGATCGGCAAGGAGGCCTCCAAGGGCCGCCAGCACACCTGGAGTTTGAGGGATGATGACCGACTGCATACCCATGGCATCAGCCAGGAGGCAGCCGAGCATGGGACCAGCGCCACCGAACGCCAGAAGCGCATAGCCGCTCGGCTCCTCGCCGACCTGCGAGAACAGCCGGCTGGTTTCGCGGTACATGTTGGCGACCGCGAGCTGGATGATGGCCTCGGCCGCGCGTTCCGAAGAGCGGTCGAGGCCTCTGGCGATCGGCTCAAGCGCCGCAAGCGCTCGGGATCGGTCGACGTTGACGGCGCCATATCCAAGCTCCCCGGCGCCAAGGACGCCGATGGTCGCGAAGGCATCGGTGATCGTCGCCCGCTCGCCACCGCGCCCATAGCAGGCCGGCCCAGGAGTGGATCCCGCGCTTTCGGGCCCGACGCGTAAAACGCCCAAAGCATCGACGGAGGCGATCGAGCCTCCCCCGGCTCCAATCGAGGACACCGATACCGTCGGAAGATAGATCGGATACTCCCCAACGAGTTCGCCTGAGCGGAAGTCCGGCATCCCGTCCTTGAGGAGCGCGACGTCGGCGCTTGTGCCGCCGATGTCGAGGCTCATGACTCGGGAGAAGCCGGCCAGCTTGGCGGTGAAACCTGCACCGATCACACCGGCAGCCGTGCCGGACAGCAGCATCTCGATGCTGCGCAGCTTGCCAGCCGCGGCGGTCATGACGCCACCGTTCGACTTGGTGATCATCGGAGCGGGCACGACCCCCCGCTCGATCAGAGCATCCTCGAGGCGGCCGATGTAATGGGACACCCGAGGCTGCACCGAACCATGGATGCAGGCCGTGATGGTGCGCTCGTATTCCCGGACAATTGGCCAGATGTCGGCGGAGCAGAAAACCGGCAAGCCAGGTCGCAGGCGTTCGATCTCGGCTTTGACCAGCCGTTCATGCGCCGGGTTCTTGTAGCTGTGCAGCAAGGCGATCACGATCGCCTCGGCCCCGCTTGCTTCCAGTCGGCCCAACACGGTTGCGATCGCAGCCGGATCCGGAACGACCTCTGCAACGCCATCCGCATTGATGCGCTCCGGCAGTGGAACCACGCGATCTCTCGGCACCAAGGGAGCCGGTCGGCGCGAGAACAGGTCATAAGGATCCGGGATCTTCAGGCGTGCGAGTTCCAGGACGTCGCGGAAGCCTTCGGTAACGATGAGTCCAAGCTTCGCGCCCTTGCCCTGAATGATACTGTTCACGCCGACTGTGGAGCCATGGGTGAAGTAGCTGACCTGCGAAGGCGCGATGCCGAAGCGCTTCTCGATCTCATCCAGCCCCTGAAGGACCTCAGCCCCTGGAGCGTCCGGGCGCGACAGAACCTTGAGCGTCCGCAGATTCAGGGTCTCCTCGTCGAGCACGCTGAAATCGGTGAAGGTGCCGCCGATGTCGACGCCAATGCGATAGCCCATTGGTCAGCTCCGGCTGTTGGTGGCTGGCGGGATCGGAGCGCCAAGACCGGCTTGATCAGCGCAATAGCGGCAAATCTCCTCATGCGTCGCGAACCAGACGGAGCCCTTTGCTTTCGCCGCCCTGATCACTTCGTCGAGAATGAAAATCCGCGAGCGGTGCCCGATGATGTGCGGGTGCATCGTCAGCTGGAACAGCCCGCCTTCTTCCGCAGCGACGTCGAGCTCCCGCAGGAAGAGGTCGAGCACCATGGGCGGCCCGCTGTGAGGGCGCAGCCCCTTGAAGCGATCCATGCCGAAATAGACGGCGTCGTCCCGGATCCACTCCACCGGCAACTCCACGATCCCGGACGGCTGCCCCTCGTCGAGAAGCTCGTAGGGCTCGTCATCCGCCATCAATGAGGAATCGTAGAGCAGCCCCATTTCGCGCACGATCTTCAGCGTCCACGGGCTGAAATCCCATGACGCGGTCCGCATGCCCTTCGGCTCCCGGCCAGTGAGCTTGGTCAAGGTGTCGCGGGCGCGCAGCGCCAGATCGCGCTCCGTATCGTAGTCGAGCACCGAGTTGAGCTCGTGGATCCAGCTATGGATCGCCACCTCATGTCCGGCATCCGCCACTGAACGGGCTTCCGGGTCATGCAAGAGCGCAGCGACGGCCGGCATGAAGAAGCTGGCCGGGACCGCGTGACGGGCAAGAGTAGCAAGGATACGCGGAATGCCGGAGCGATTGCCGTATTGCCCCTGACTCAGCTTCGAGTAAGAGCGCCCGCCCTCCCGGAGCTCGTTCGTCTCGTGATCGGAATCGAAGGACAGGGCGACCGCGAACTTGGCGCCATTCTTCCAAACGCCAGGCTTGAGCGACCGCCCTGCCCGGACATGGTTCACCACCTGCCGCCAGGTCTCCTCACTCCATGTCCAGGGCTTGGTGTCGGGGGGCAGCGTGACGTTCATCGGGTGCACTCAGCGATTGAACTGGAACCCATCCACCACGATGTCTTGGCCCGTGATGAAGCAGGGGTTCGAGGTTGCTAGGAAGGTGACGAGCTCTGCCACGTCATCGGGCTTGCCCATTCGCTTCAGCGCGATACCGGCATCGGCAATCGCGGGGCCGCGGGCCCGGGTCAGTGTGTTGCCGACTTCGGTCTCGATGATGCCGGGGCAGACGGCATTGATAAGGATCTCCGGGCCGAGCTCTTTGGCGAGAGCGCGGGTCATCCCGATGATCCCGGCCTTGGCAGCAGCATAAGCAAACCGGCTGACGGCGGCCGTCACACCACCAGAATGCGCATTCAGTGACGACATCGAGACGATGCGCCCAGCCCCCTGACGCTGCATGATCGGCGCGACAGCCTGGATATAGTTGAAGCAGCTCTTCAGATTGAGAGCGATCGTGTGGTCGAACTCGGCTTCAGTGATCTCGAAGATGCCCTTCGGCATCCCCTTGCCGGCATTGTTCACGAGGACGTCCACGCGGCCCCACTGCGCGACGGCCTCCGAAACTATACGGTTCGCCTCTTCCTTGAAAATGACGTCCGACTGAAAAGTCAACGCACGACGACCGAGGGATATTATCTCGTCAGCGGTGCGCTTTAGCTCATCTGGCAACAGATCAACAAGCACAACATCCAGTCCAGACCGCGCGAGAGACAGCGCGCAAGCGCGCCCGATACCTCGCGCTCCGCCCGTGACAATCGCCACAGGCGCGGCGTTGCTCGAATTCATGGCTTACCCTCTTTCAAGAGTGTTGATTTCCTCTTGATTAAGGGAGAGCCTATCGCCGGCAAATTGGTTCGCCAAGAGAGATTCGGTTCATGTCCATGAACACCGAGGTCAAGTCTGCGGCGCGCGTATTGGACCTGCTGGAATATCTTGCAGGCTGCTCCGAACCCGTGAAGCTCAAGGAGATCGTCGCGGCTCTGGGATTCCCGAAGAGCAGCGCTCATGCCCTGGCGCAGACCCTGGTCTCACGCGGCTACGCCATTCAGGACGCGACCGAGCGATACGTGCTTGTCCATGCCAGCCGCCATCAATCGGCCTCGCGCGCGCTCGAAGCCCGCCTTCTTTCGGCGGCGCACCCGATCATGGAACAGCTTCGTGACGAGACGGGCGAGACCGTGATGCTGGCGGTTTTAACCGCGAGAGGCGATTGCCGGCGCATAGCCAAATGCGTCAGCCGCCAGGCTGTACGCTACGACATCGAGCTCGACGGCCTCTCCGACTCGTACTGCTCGGCCACTGGCCGGGTCCTGCTGGCTCACTGGGATCCGGCTCTCACCGACGGATATTTTGCGCGGGCGAACCTCATCCCAAGGACACCCAAGACGGTTACCGACCCAGACGCGATCCGGGGAATGTTCGAGACGATCCGTGCGGAAGGCATCGCGGTTAGCGACGAAGAGCACGTCACCGGTTCGACGGGACTTGCCGCACCCATTTGGGGAAGAGAGGGCAAGGTGATAGCGGCGCTCAACCTTGGCGTTGTGACGCTGCGTTATCACTCCCGCGCGAGCGAGCTTGCGGATCTACTCAAGGATGGCGCCAATCGCATAAGCGCACGCCTTGGCCATAAAGGTTATCCGGATCAACCGGTGCTGCCACCGTTATGAAATGTCGAACGTATCGGAGCATGCGGGATTGCGCAGCTGGCGCCCGCTAAGCAGGATCCTGAGCACGCCCATCGCCGCTGTCATCCCCGCCACAAAAACGATCCGGCAGAAACGCCCCGAGTGCTTGAGCGGCTCGCCCTTTCCGATCACCAAGGAGTGCCCCTATGAAAGCCTATCTGACCAAGTGGATTCCGCCTCGTGCAGATTTCCTCCAGACCATAACCGATGACGAGAAGGCGCTGTTTAAGCAGCATGGCGACTGGCAAACCAAGCTGCGCGAAACCCGTCAGATCGTGGCGCACGGCCCCGTCGTCGATCCCGCCGGCCCTTATGGCGTCGCGTTGTGGGAGATCGAGGATGACGCCGACATCGCCGCGCTGACCGCTGAGGATCCGATCGTAAAGGCCGGGGTCGGCCATTACGAGCATTATTCGATGATGCAGATGCGTTCGCGCGGCTGACGCTCCGGCGAACGACTGCAACGTAAAAGCTACGTCACCATGGCTGTCGCCCTGATAACCCGGCATCGGCACTGTGCACGCACGCCGTCTAGCCGCCCGTGGCCACGATCTCGTCCTTGTTGCCCGAGCGACGGATCGGCTGAACGCATTGGCCAGCGAGAAATGCCGACAGACTATAGCCGCAAATGCCGACATACCCCCTGGAATGTCGAAAACTAAAATCAACGATATCAAAATCTTACAAAGGCGCGCACCGACAAACTTCGCATTTCCCACAGCAGCGCTGCACAGGCGCAGGGACGGCAAGTTCACGGCCGCAGGACGATGGCGTCCCCGATCCGGCGCATCTCGAAATCGGAGATCAGGATCTCCAGTTCGACGTGCCAGCGGCCCGGCACCGGCAGGCTGAAGGCCTCGGTCCGCCAGATGCCGTCCGGGCCGAGACGGGCGGGTCGTTCGATCGGCTCGATGCCAGCCGCCGGATTGCTGAAGCTGAGGGTGAGTTCCCTGGCCGGGAGGGGCCCGAACTCACCGTCCATCAGCACGACCGTGACGGTGACCGGGCCCGCCCGGCCGGGCGTGACCCTGACGTCCGCCATCGCCGGCAAGGTGTGGATATGGACCGAGGCCGGCTGCGCCTGCACCATCGCCATGGCGCGCGGCGGCGGCGTGAAGCGCCAAAGCGCCACGATACCGAGGACAGCGACCAGCACCGCGAGCTCGACGGCGATGACACGCCCCATGGCGCGCGCCGCCGGGATGTCGCCGGCCTCCACGCGCCGCGTCAGCGACCAGCGATTGAAACCCGCCAAGGCGAAGGCGACCGCGGCCAGGGCGAGCTTGGCGAGAAGGACGCGCCCATAGGCCGTCGCGAGAAGCGCCGCCGGCCTCTCGACCTGCACGCAGGCGAGAACCAGCCCGCTGAGCAGCAAGGCCGCGACGATCCAGGCGATGCGGCCGGAAAACCGGCCCAGCGCGCTCCTGCCGTTCTCACCGCGCAGAGCCAAGGCGAGCGGCAGCAGCGCTCCGACCCAAAGCGCGATCGCGCTCGCGTGCAGGAAGACGGCGGGGCGCATGAGCCATTGCGGCTGGGCCGCGCTGGCATGGCCGCTGCTTGCGAGAGCAAGCCCGACCAGCATGACAGATAGAAGGCCGGTGACGGCGGCGCGGACGCCGGGCCGCGACAAGCCGATGAGGGCGCACGCCAAGGCCATGGCCGCGATGAGGATCGTCCAGACATAGCTGGTGGCCGCGGCGGCCCGCCAGACCGCCGGCTGGAAGAAAGCCGCGCTCGACGCACCGAGCGCGTCGAGCCCCTGCGCGCCGAGCGCAACGGGCAGGCAGAACAGGCCGAGCCCCATCGTGGCGGTCGCGAAGCGGCCGGCCCCGCCGGCAAGCGGCCCGATCCAGGCCCGGCTCGCAGCCGCACCACACCCCAGGAACAGGCCGAGATAAAGCCCGAAGCGGCTGAGCCAGACCAGCGTGCGAACGCCGGAATCGGCCTGCTCGCCGAGATCCGGCGCGGCGCCGCTCGGGGCGCCGATCGAGAACACCACCGATCCTCCGACCGGATGCCCGTCCTCCGACACCACGCGCCAGCTCAGCACATGGGTGCCGCCCGGAAGCGCGGCAGGCGCCTCGATCACGACCGTCCTGCCCTTCAGCACGAAGCGCCCGAGGTTGCGGGCGGTGCCGTCCGGGCCGATCAGCCGCAGCGCCAGCGGTGAGACGGGCTCGCTGAAGACGAGCTCGATCTGCTTCGGAGCCGCCGCCAGCACGCTGCCGTCGGGCGGCGTCGCGTTGTTCAAGGCCGCATGCGCCAGCGCCCGGCCCGGCGCTCCGGCGCAGGCCAGCAGGAGGAGGATCGGCAGCAGGGATCGCAGGAGCCGGGTCATCATGGGCTTATCCTTGCGGCGGAGCGCCGGGCGCTCCGCCGCCGCTATCATTATTTGCCGGGGGTGAGCTTCACGCCGGGAGCCGGGAATTTGTAGTCGTCCGCCGACTTGCCGGCTTCGGGGATCTCGATCCAGCGCTCGACGGCCCCGCCCTCGCATTCCTGGACGACCGGCACGTAGAGCGTGGCATCGGCCTTCAGATCCTTGGCGAGATAGCCGCGCAGGACGAATTCGTCATAGAATTCGTCAGGTAGCTTGCCGCCGCTCCAGACCACTTCCTTGACGCCCTCCGAGGTCGGCGTGCCGTAGTAGTCATAGGGCTTCGCATAGCTGCCCTTGACCGTTTCCAGCGTCCAGCCGGCTTTCGGCATCGGCTTCACCGCGATGACGCCTTCCGGGATCTGGACGCGAACCTTCGTGGTCGCCGCACCCTTGCAGCCATGCGGAACACGCAGCACCGCCTTGTAGGTCGAGCCGACCGGGGCGGACTGGTTTTCCAGCGTGATATGAGCCAGCGCCGGCCCGGCGGCGAGCAGGCCCGCGACGGCGAGAAGATATTTCATGACATGTCTCCTTGATGGTTGAGGCCGCCCTGGCGGCCGGGTTGCGGCAGGCCCGCGGCCTGCCGGATTGGAAAAATCGGAAGCGACGGAGATTCGGGGGCAGCATCGCGCCAACCCTTCGACCGGGCCGCAGCCCGCCCCACGACATGTCGCGCCAAAGCGTGCGCGCCGGTCGCGAAGCAGCCCGCGAGGCGAAGCAGAGGGTGGGATGGGATGACGCCCGAATCCGCGCCGTCACGGCGTCGGGTCGGGCGGAAAGCGCGTCACGACGTCCGGCGGCAGGCTGACATCAGTCGTCGCGGACGCGGGAGAGCGCCGGACGGCGGCTCAGGCGCGGACGGGAGGAGCGCGCGGATTGCCGGGCGAATGATCGGCGAGGAAACCGACGGGCCGGTCGAGCCTGCGGATGAAGGCGACCTGATCGGCCGGCCGCTGCGTGAGGAGCGCGAATGCGGGCTGGACCGGATCGGCCCCGGCGAGCATCGGGCAGCCGGCCGTGCAACAGCTCATGCCGGCATGGGCTTGCGACTTGTCGTGATCGCCACCGGCCGGAGCGTCCCCGCTCGGCAAGCAATGGGTCAGGACAAGGGTACGATCGAGCGAGAGCGCATTGGCATAGGCGCCGGCCGCAAAACCGGCGAACAGTGCCTGGAGCACGAGCAGATAGGCCGCGAACAGCGCGACCCAGCTTCTGACCCGTGATCCATTGCGTCGGTTCAAGGTATCGACCTCCGCCCCCTCGATAGCACCGTCGCGCATGGCGTCAAACGGCCTTGCGGTCGCACCGCATCAGCCGAGCGCTTGGCTCGCGAGCGCCATGCGGCGCGGCCCGTGCGGATCGACCGGGGCATAGGGCGCCCGGCCCAACCCCATCGAGGTGACGCTGTCATAGATCTGCATGCCGCTGGCGACGATAAAATCGACGAAGGCCGTGTGGCTGGCAGGCGTGTCGACCCTCAGGAAGCTGCCGGCATGGAGTTCGACGAAGGGCTGGCAGACGGCGATCGCGTCCTCCTGGGCCGAGGCGATCACCGGGCCGATGACGCGCTCGCGCCCGAAGCGGCGACAGAGCGCGAAGGCGACGACCTCGTCGTTGCGGACGAGCACCTGCCCCTTCGAGACCGGCAGGATGCGCCGGAACACGGCGGACCGGTCGCACCCCGTCGCCGCCCGGTCGAGGCTCAGCAGGCGTTCACGGTCTTCGGCCCGCATGGCGCGAACCGTTCCTTCCACCCGGACCGAAGGCGGGCTGCCGACGACTTGCCCCTGGCATTGCAGGATCTTCTGCTCATGGCCGTAGCCCATGGAACGGTAGAGCCGCCGGGCCGCATGCGTGGCGGTGAGGCCGAAGGCCGAACCCGGGTTCAGCTCATGCGCCCGTTCCATCAGCCAGCGGCCGGCGCCGTGCTCCTGCAGGCGCGGCGAGGTGATCAGCATGCCGACCATGGTGAAGCCGGCGCCGTAGCGCTGCCACATCACCGTCCCGACCACGCGCCCGATCTCATCGACCGCCGCGATGCCCTGCCCGAGATCGAGCAGCACGCGCCAGTCGCTATCGCGATGCGGCCAGCCGACGGCGACCGAAAGCGCGTGAAGCTGCGCGACGTCGATCTCCCCGATGTCCCGCAGGGTGATCTTGAAGGCATCGAGATGCAGTTGGGCGATCGTCTCCAAAATCGCAGCCTCCGGCACTTGCACGACCGGGCCCTCGGGCACGACGGTCGAGCACCGATCGTTTCTAACGCAATCGCGCCACAGGAAGCACCGTTCTTTGCCCGCGATTCGGCATAGATGACCGCCCCGCAGCGCAGAACAGACGCGACCGCCGCGCCGACCGCCCTACCCTGCCGGAACCATAACCACTCCGGAGCAGCGCGTGACGCCGGAAGACATCCTGACGGAGCTGATCCGCTTTCCCTCGATCGTCGGGCGCCCCAACGCGGCCATCGCCGGCTGGATCGCGGACTATCTCGCCCGTTTCGGCGTCACGGCGCAGATCCTGCCGGGCCCGGAGGGCGACCGGGCCAATCTCTTCGCCACGATCGGCCCGCGCGACGTGCCGGGACTTATTCTTTCCGGCCATATGGACGTCGTGCCGGCGGAGGAACCGCAATGGAGTTCCGACCCGTTCCTGCTGCGGGCCGAGGGCGACAAGCTGTTCGGCCGCGGCACCAGCGACATGAAGGGCTTCCTCGCCGCCGCGCTCGCGATCGTGCCTGCGCTCGCCAGCATGAAGCTGGCACGGCCGGTCCATATCGCCTTTTCCTATGACGAGGAGGCGGGCTGCCGCGGCGTGCCGCATCTCATCGCGCGGCTGCCCTCGCTCTGCGCGCTGCCGGAGGCCGCGGTCATCGGCGAGCCAAGCGGGATGAAGGCGATCCTCGCCCATAAAGGCAAGGCAGCGGCACGCGTCGAGATTCACGGCCGCTCCGGCCATTCCTCACGCCCCGATCTCGGCCTCAACGCCATCCATGCGATGGGCGCCGTGATCGCGGCGGCCGAAAAGACCGCCTCCGATCTGCAGGCGGGGCCTCTCGATGCGGTGTTCGAGCCGCCCTACTCCACCCTGCAAATCGGCACGGTTCGCGGCGGCGAAGCGCTCAACATCATCCCGGATCGCTGCCGGATCGAGATCGAGGCGCGCGCCATCGCTGGCGTCTCGCCGGCGGCATTGCTCGAATCGGTGCGGGCGGCTCTCGCCGGCCTCGAGGCGCGTGGATTCGCCACCGACTGGCAAGAGATCGCCAGCTATCCGGCGCTGTCGCTCGCGGCGCAGGCGCCGATCGCCAGGATGCTGGCGGAGGTGACCGGCACCGAGCCTCTCCCGGCCGTCAGCTACGGCACGGAAGCCGGGCTCTATCAGGCGGCAGGCATCGACGCGATCATCTGCGGCCCCGGCGACATCGCCCGCGCCCACAGGCCCGACGAATACATCACGCGCGGCGAGCTCGCCGATTGCGCGCGGCTGCTCGAACGGCTTTGCACCGCATTCACACGGCCCGGCCGCTGACATCTCTTTCCCCGGAGACTGCCTTGACCTTCCTGTTCAACTCAACCGAGGAGCGTGCGCAGGTGTTCGCCGCGCGCTTCGCCGAGGCGCTGCCGGAGATCCGCTTCATCCGCAGCAACGAAGCCTATGATCCGGCCGAAATCCGCTATCTCATCACCTGGACCGCGCCCGACGATCTCGCCCGCTTCACCAATCTGGAGGTTCTCTTCTCCATTGGGGCCGGCATCGACCAGATGAAGACGGAAGGGCTGGCGCCCCATGTCCTGGTGGTGCGAATGGTCGAGGAAGGCATCACCAAGATGATGCAGGAATACGTCACGCTCGGTGTGCTCGCCCTGCATCGGCAATGGCCGCTCTATCTCGCCCAGCAAAAGCAGGCGCTCTGGCAGCCGCATGAACTCACCCCGGCAACCGCGCGCCGCGTCGGTGTGCTCGGCCTCGGCATGATGGGCACGGCCGTGATCGAACGCCTCAAGCCCTTCGGCTTCCCGATCTCGGGCTGGAGCCGCTCGCCGCGATCGATCGACGGCCTGCGGTGCTTCCATGGCGAGGACGGTCTCTCCGCCATGCTGGCCGAGACCGACATTCTGATCTGCCTGCTGCCGCTGACGCCGCAGACAACCGGCATCCTCGATGCCAAGCTGTTCGCGAAGCTCCCGGCCGGCGCCGGGCTCGTCCATGTCGGACGCGGCCAGCATCTCGACCATGAGGCCCTGCTTGACGCGCTCGACAGCGGCCGGCTCTCGGGCGCCGTGCTCGACGTCACCGAGCCCGAACCGCTGCCGGCCGGACATCGGTTCTGGAACCACCCCAAGGTGCTTCTGACGCCGCATATCGCCAGCAAGGTCGAGCCCGAGCCCGCGGCCAAGGCGGTGATCGAGAACATTCGCCGCCACCGCTCCGGCCTGCCGCCGCTCGGCCTCGTCGACCGCAGCCGCGGCTACTGACCCGTTTCCCTTTCCTCACCCAGCAAAAGGCAGACCCATGTCGCTCCTCGTCAAGCTCGACCTTGCCCCCACCAGCGAGCCCACCAAGCGCTCCAAATGTCCGCCGGATCGCCTGCTCGCGGGCGACCCCGACTACACGACCTGGGCGCAGGACGCGTCGCGGGACGGCACGGTGAACACCGGTGTCTGGGAGGCCACGCCCGGCACGAACCGCTCGATCAAGGGCGAGACCTTCGAATATTGCTACATCCTCGAAGGCGTGGTGGAGCTAACCGAGGAAGGCAAGGAGCCGCGCCTCTTCAAGGCCGGCGACAGCTTCGTGATGAAACCGGGCTATGTCGGCGTCTGGAAGACGATCGAGACCGTCCGGAAGATCTACGTCGTCGTCGGCTGACGCCGGATCGCCGCACGTCCCGAGCGGCACGAAGCGGCGATCCATCTCATGGGCCCGTCTCTTCGGGCCGTCTGTTGGGCCCGCTGCTCCAGCCGCCGAAGAATCGGCCGTCCCGGTCCGCGCAAACGGGATTTCCCGTCGCGCCAGGGCGGCGTCCCGGCGTCACCTGCGGGCGCAGAGGCGCTAGGCTTCGCCGCTGCCCCATTTTCGGAGACCGCCCTCGTGTCGCTGAGCTTCGACCCCGCCACCATCGACCTGCCGCGCGCCCATTTCATCGGCGGCGAGCGTATGCCCGCGACGGGCGGGATCGCGCTGCACCGCCCCTCGGACGGCGTGGCTTTCGCCGATTGCCCCGTTGCGGAGGCCGATCTGGTCGACCGCGCGGTCGAGGCCGCCAAGCGCGCGCTGAAGACCAGCGGCTGGGGCACGGTGCGCCCGCGCGAGCGCGTCAACGCGCTTCACCGCTGGGCCGATCTGATCGAGGCCGAAGCGGTGACGCTCGCCCGGATGGAGGCCGTGGCCTCGACCCGCCCGATCGCCGAGCTCTTGAAATTCGACATCCCGATCACCGTCGAGCAGATCCGCTTCTTCGCCGAATTCGCCGACAAGGAAGGCGGCGACCTCGTGCCGACCGCCGCCGACAGCGTCGGCCTGATCGCGACCGAGCCCTATGGCGTGGTCGGCGCGATCACCCCCTGGAACTTCCCGATCTCGATGGCCGCCTGGAAGCTCGGCCCTGCGCTCGCCGCCGGCAATGCCGTGGTGCTGAAGCCCTCCGAGATGACGCCCTTCGCGACGCTCTACCTGGCGGAGCTGTCGGTCCGTGCCGGACTGCCGGCCGGGCTGATCAACATCGTGCTCGGCGACGGGCGCACGACCGGCGCCGCCATCACCGGCCATCCCGGCATCGCCAAGGTCAGCTTCACCGGCTCGACCGGCGCGGGTGCCGCGATCATGGAGAACATCGCCCGCACCGGCATCAAGCCGATGACGCTGGAGCTCGGTGGCAAGAGCCCGCAGGTGGTCTTCGCCGATACCGATATCGCGCTCGCCGCCGGCGCCGTGGCGCGCGGCATTCTCGCCAATGGTGGGCAGGCCTGCGTCGCGGGCTCGCGCCTCGTCGTCGAGGAGAGCGTGGCCGAGGAGGTCGTCGGGCTGATCCTCAAGCAGATGGGCGAGATCAAGCCCGGCCCGACCTGGGACGAGGCCAGCGCCTATTCGCCGATCATCTCCGAGCGCCAGATCGGCCGCATGGCCGGCATCGTCGATGCCGCCGTCGCGCGCGGCGCCCGGTGCAGGACCGGCGGCTCGCGCCTCGACCGCGAGGGCTATTTCTACGCGCCGACCCTGCTCGAAGGGCTCGAGGCGAATTCGCCGGCCATCACCGAAGAGATCTTCGGCCCGGTGCTGACGGTGCAGACCTTCCGCGACGAGGACGAGGCGATGGCGCTCGCCGACCATCCGACCTACGGACTCTGCGCCGGGCTCTACACCCGCGACCTGTCGCGCGGCCTGCGGCTGAGCAGCCGGCTGCAGGCCGGCACCGTCTGGGTCAACCGCTATGGCCGCTCGCGCGACCACATCCTGCCGACCGGCGGCTACAAGCAGTCCGGCCTCGGCAAGGATCTCGGCCGGGAAGCCTATTGCGCGAACCGGAAATCCAAGAGCGTCCTGATTGCCGTCTGAGGAGACCATCCCGTGAAATCATACAAGATCGCCCTGATCCCGGGCGACGGCATCGGCACCGCCGTGACCGAGGCGACCTGGCAGGTGCTCGGCAAGGCGGCACGCGACGCCGGCTTTTCGCTGGACGGCACGAGCTTCCCCTGGTCCTGCGACTTCTACGAGAAGACCGGCGTGATGATGCCGGCCGACGGCATCGAGACGCTGCGCGGCTACGATGCGATCCTGCTCGGCGCTGTCGGCTGGCCGAAACGCGTGCCGGATTCGGTGTCGCTGCACGGGCTGCTGCTGCCGATCCGCAAGGCCTTCGTGCAATACGCCAATATCAGGCCGCACCGGCTGCTGCCGGGCGTCGAGGGGCCGTTGCGGGCGAGCGCCTTCGACATTCTCTGCATCCGCGAGAACACCGAGGGCGAGTATTCCGGCGCGGGCGGGCGGGTCCATAACGGCACGGCCGACGAGGTCGCGGTCGAGACCGCGATCTTCACCCGCAAGGGCGTCGAGCGCATCCTGCGCTTCGGCTTCGAGCAGGCGCGCAAGCGCCGCGGCAAGCTCGCCTCGGTGACCAAGTCGAACGCGCAGAAATACTCGATGGTGTTCTGGGACGAGATCACCGCCCTGGTCGCGGCCGAATACCCCGATGTCGAGGTCGCGAACTACCATATCGACGCCATGGCGGCGCGGATGGTGATGGCGCCCGAGAGCCTCGACGTGGTCGTCGCCTCCAATCTCTTCGGCGACATCCTGACCGATCTCGGAGCCGCCATTCAGGGCGGGCTCGGCTATGCGGCCTCGGCCAACATCAATCCGGAGCGCAATGCGCCCTCGATGTTCGAGCCGGTGCACGGCTCCGCGCCGGACATCGCCCATCTCGGCATCGCCAACCCGATCGCGGCGATCTGGTCGGGCGCGATGATGCTGGAGCATCTCGGCGAGCCGGCTGCGGCCGCAGCCGTGATCAGCGCCATCGAAGCCGCCACCGCTCGCGGCATCGGCACGAAGCCGGGCGAGCACAAGACGAACGAGATCACCAGCGCCGTCCTCGCGGCGCTGGGCTGACAGGAGAGCACGACATGACCATCGAAGGCCTTCGCGATCCCGGCCTCGTGCGGGAAGCCTGCCTTGTCGGCGGCCAGTGGAACGGCGCGGCTTCGGGCCGCACGCTCGACGTCGTCGACCCCGCTACGCAAGCCGTGCTCGGCACGGTTCCGGATGCCGGCCAACCTGAGACTCGCGCCGCCATCGATGCCGCCGCGGCGGCCTTCGAAAGCTGGCGGGCCAAAACCCCGGCCGAGCGCGCCGCGCTGTTGGAAGCCTGGCATGCGCTGATGCTCGAGCATATCGAGGATCTGGCGCTGATCCTCACCTCCGAGCAGGGCAAGCCGCTGGCCGAATCGCGCGGCGAGATCCGCTACGGCGCCTCCTTCGTGAAATGGTTCGCGGAAGAAGCCCGCCGGATCTACGGCTCGACGATTCCCGCACCGACCGCCGACCGCCGCATCCTGGTGCTGAAGCAGCCGGTCGGCGTCTGCGGCATCGTCACGCCCTGGAACTTCCCGAACGCGATGATCACCCGCAAGGTCGCGCCGGCTCTCGCCGCCGGCTGCACCGTGGTGATCAAGCCCTCGGAGCTGACGCCCTATTCGGCGCTGGCGCTCGGCGTGCTGGCCGAGCGGGCCGGCATTCCGGCCGGCGTGATCAACATCGTCACCGGCATGCCGACCGAGATCGGCGCCGAGCTGACAGGCAATCTTGCGGTCCGCAAGATCTCCTTCACCGGCTCGACGCGCGTCGGCGCGCTGCTGATGAAGCAGGCCTCCGACAGCATCAAGCGGCTCAGCCTCGAACTGGGCGGGAACGCCCCCTTCATCGTCTTCGACGACGCCGATCTCGACATCGCCATCGACGGCGTTCTGGCCTCCAAGTTCCGCAATGGCGGCCAGACCTGCGTCTGCGCCAACCGCATCCTGGTTCAGGACGGCATCTACGACCGCTTCGCCGAGAAGCTGTCGGCCCGCGTCAATGCGATGAAGGTCGGCCCCGGCACCCAGGCGGGCATCGATATCGGCCCGATGATCAACGCCGCCGCGCTGGAGAAGATCGAGCGCCATGTCGAGGACGCGCTGTCGAAGGGCGCCAGGCGCCTCGCCAGCGCCGCCGACATGCCCAATGGCAAGCAATACGCCACGCCGACCGTGCTGGGCGAAGCGACGACCGAGATGCTGCTGGCGAGCGAGGAGACCTTCGGGCCGGTCGCGCCGCTCTTCCGCTTCCGCAGCGAGGAGGAGGCGCTCGCTATCGCCAACGGCACGCCGTTCGGGCTCGCCGCCTATTTCTTCACGCAGGACATCCGGCGCTCATGGCGCGTCGGCGAGGCGCTGGAGTTCGGCATGGTCGGCCTCAACACCGGCGCGATTTCGATGGAGGTCGCCCCCTTCGGCGGCGTCAAGCAGTCGGGCCTCGGCCGCGAGGGCTCGCAGCTCGGCATTGAAGAATATCTCGAGGTCAAGGCCTTCCATATCGGCGGGCTTTGACGGGCAGCAAGGCAAGCCACAGCAATTCCACGCCCAATTCAACCAGGTCAGCTTCGCAACGTTGACAAAACAAGGGGAACTACCGTGAAAACCATAACTTCCGCACTATTGGCGCTCACCTTGTCGGTGGCCATCGCGCCGGCCGAGGCCCAGACCACGACGCTCGCCACGGTGAAGAGCCGCGGCGACCTGATCTGCGGCGTCAGCCCCGGTCTCGCCGGCTTCGGAATTCCCGATGCGAAGGGCGAATGGGCCGGCCTCGACGTCGATCTGTGTCGCGCGATCTCGGCCGCGATCTTCAACGATCCGAAGAAGGTCAAGTTCACGCCGCTCTCCTCGAAGGACCGCTTCACCGCCCTCCAGAGCGGCGAGGTCGACGTGCTCTCGCGCACCTCGACCTGGACGATGTCGCGCGACACCACGCTCGGCCTGACCTTCGCCGGCGTGAACTATTACGATGGGCAGGCCTTCCTGGTGCAGAAGAAGCTCGGCATCGACACCGCCCGCAAGCTCGACGGCGCCTCGATCTGCCTGCAGCAGGGCACGACGACCGAACTCAACGTCGCCGACTATTTCCGCAAGAACAAGATCAAGTACGAGCCCGTCACCTTCGACAAGGGCGACGAGGCGATCAAGGCCTTCGAATCCGGCCGCTGCGATGCGTTGACCGACGATTCCTCCGCCCTTTACGCGCTGAAGCTGAAGCTGGTGAATCCGGCGGAAGCCGTCGTGCTGCCCGAGCTGATCTCGAAGGAGCCGCTCGGCCCGGTCGTGCGCAGCAGCGACCTGCAATGGTTCAACCTGGTGAAGTGGACGCTCGATGCCATGCTGAACGCCGAGGAGCTCGGCGTCACCAAGGCCAATGTCGACGAGATGCTGAAGTCGGACAATCCCGAGATCCGCCGCCTGCTCGGCGCCGAGGGCAAGTTCGGCGAAGGCATCGGCCTGACCAACGACTGGGCCTACCGCATCGTCAAGCTCGTCGGGAACTACGGCGAATCCTTCGAGCGCAGCGTCGGCCAGGGCTCGGAGCTCAAGATCGCGCGCGGCAAGAACGCGCTCTGGACCGAAGGCGGCCTGCAATACGCCCCTCCGGTCCGGTGAAGAACGAGGGCGGCGGTCGAACCCGACCGCCGCCCGCAAAGGTCGGATGAGCTTTGCAGTGACGGCAAAAACGGCACGCCGCGGACCTGTCCGGGGCGTGCCGATCCTCATCCCGAAATGACGGCGGCGATCCGTCTCATGCCGAAGCTCACGGAAACGCAGGCCGTCCCGAACGCGGCACGGCGGAGACCCGGGACCAGCCGCATTTCGATGTAAAGTCGATGTGCTCGACCGGTGGGCCGATGCCCTGCGATCCATCTCCGGCCGGTGTCTGCCCGTGCGGCTCTGCGCTCACTGAATGCGGTCGAGCATCTTGTAGTAGAGGCCGACCAGCGGCAGGAACCAGGGCTTGCCGAAATGGCCCGGCACCGCCGGCCAGGACAGCCCCTTCAGCGGGTTGCGATCCGGCCGGCCGAGGATCGCGTCGGCCATGATCATGCCGAGATGGGTCGACATCTGCGCCCCGTGGCCGGAATAGCCCATTGCATACCAGACGCCATCCTCATAGCCGGCGCGCGGATAGCGATCCTTGGTCATGTCGACGAGGCCGCCCCAGCAATAGTCGATCTCGACATCGGCGAGTTGCGGGAAGATCCGGGCAAGGCTCTCCCTGAGGATGGCGCCGCTCTTGGCGTCGGAGGTCTGGTCCGACGTGGCGGAGAAGCGCGCCCGCCCGCCGAAGATCAGCCGATTGTCCGGCGCCAGGCGGAAGTAGTTGCCGATGTTGAGCGAGGTCACCGCGGTGCGATTGCCCGGCATGGTCATGGCGACCTCGGCCGCGCTCAAGGGCCGCGTCGCGATCAGGAACGAGCCGACGGCGACGATGCGCCGGCGGAACCAGGAGAAGGGACCGGCCGTATAGGCCCCGGTCGCCACCAGCACCTCCTTTGCCGAGACGCTGCCGCGCGGCGTCTCCAGTACATGCCGGCCGCCCTCCTGCCGTCGCTCCGTCACGGGCGCATGTTCATGGATGACGGCGCCGTGCCGTACCGCCGCCGTGGCGAGGCCGGCGACGAAGCGGCCCATATGCATCATCGCGCTCTTCTTGGAGAGCATCGCGCCATGGAAGGCGTCGGAACCGATCTCGCCCTTGAGGTCGGCCCGGCTCAACATCGCGGTATCGGGATCGGCCTCGCGATGCAGCACCTCGAAATTCCGCGCGATCCCGGCGACATGCTCGGGCTTGGAGGCGAGCTTGAGCTTGCCGGCGCGCCGGAAGGCGCAGTCGATGCCCTCCTCCGCAACGATGCGCTCGATCGTGTCGACGGAATCGTCGAAGGCGCGATAGAGGGCGACCGCGCGCTCGGTGCCCAGCGCCGATTTAGCGGCGATGAAGCTATGGGCGAGACCGTTGTTGAGATGACCGCCATTGCGGCCCGAGGCGCCATAGCCGACGCTGTGCGCCTCCAGCACCACGACCTTCGCGCCGGCCATCGCGAGCTGGCGCGCAGCGGCGAGCCCGGTGAAGCCGCCGCCGATCACGGCGACGTCATAGCTGCCTTCGACCGGCCCCTCGGCGGCGCCGGTGAAGGGCGCTGCCGTGTCGTGCCAATAGGATTTGAACTGCATCGGTTCCGCGCCTTCAGAGGCCGAAGACGCCCGGCAGCCCGCCGATGTCCTTGATCTCGACATAGCCGTAATAGGGGTTCGCCGGCTCGTGGCCGCGATTGACCCAGACCTTGTTCTTGATGCCGAGGTCATGCGCGGTCATCAGGTCGTAGCGGAACGAGGAGGAGACGTGGCAGACGTCCTCCGGGCCGCAACCCAGCATGTCGAACATGTATTCGAAGCCCTTCATGCGCGGCTTGTAGGATCGGGCCTGCTCGGCCGTGTAGACGGCATGGAAGGGGGCGCCGAGCCGGGCGACATTATGCGGAATCTGGTCATTCTGCGCGTTGGACAGGATGACGAGCGGGATTTCCTTCGCCACCTTGGCGAGGCCTGCCGGCACGTCCGGATGCGGGCCCCAGGTCGGCACCTGCTCGTAGATCCAGCGTGCATCCTCGGGGCGGAAGGCGACCGCATTGCGTCGGCAGGTCCGCTCCAGCGCGTTGTAGACGACCTCTTCATAGGGCTTCCAGTCGCCCAGGACCTCGTCGAGCCGGTAAGCCGAGAAATCCGTGATGAAGGTCCGCATCGCCGGCTCGTCCAGCTTTTCGCCGTAGAGCGCGCGCGCGGCCTTATCCATCGCGAAATAGATCAGCGTGCCGTGGCAGTCGAAGGTGACGAATTTGGGCTTGAAGGCGGTCATCTGCGGAAATCCCCTGTGGCGAAACGGTTGCGTCCGTCAGCGAGGATCATAGCCGGGGCCGGAACGGCGCGAGCACCGCATTGCCTGCGGCAGGAAGCACAAACTGCCGTCCGTCCATGAGACCATGGCAGAGAGTTCCGCCTGCATCATCTTGCCGGCCGACGTCGCTTCCCGATTGCCGGCGCTTCGCCACCCGTCGTGGCATTCCATGCGGTCGGCGCGCATTCCCACGGCCGAAGATATCGTGCCGGGCCGTTCCTCGGGAGCAACTGCGCCGGCGCACCGCCTATCCATGATGCAGAGGATACGAAGCGAAGCATCATGGACCAGAAAACGATTGATCTCGTCGCCTTCGACGAACGCCATCTCGACGGCGCCGTTCTGCTCTCGCGCGAGGCGGGCTGGCCCCATCGGCGCGAGGATTGGGCGATGCTCCTGGCCCTCAGCCACGGTTTCGTCGCGCTCCAGGGTGATGCCGTGGTCGGCACCGCGATGCTGACGCCGTTCGGGGACGATGACGCGACCGTCAACACGGTGATCGTGGCAGCCGACATGCGCGGGCGGGGCCTCGGCCGGAAGCTCATGGATGCCGTCCTGCAAGCCTGCGGCGCGCGGGAATGCCGCCTCACCGCGACCGCGGACGGCCTGCCTCTCTATGAGAAGCTGGGGTTCAACGCGGCCCACGAGATCCGGCAGCACCAGGGCATCCCCACGCCGCTGCCGGCCGATGCGGCGAACGATGCCATCGAGCTGGATTGGGCCGGTTCGGAGGATTTCCCCGCTATCGCTGCGCTCGATCTCGAGGCGCTGGGAATGGAGCGCCGCCCTCTGCTCAGGCTCCTGACCGAGGCCGGGCGAATGGTGGTCCTGCGCGAAGCCGGCCGGATCGTCGGCTATGCCGCGCTGCGCCCGTTCGGCCGCGGCGAGGTGATCGGCCCGGTCGTCGCGAAGACCCTGGAACAGGCGCAGAGCCTCATGAGCTTCCTGATCGCCAGCCGACCGGGCGCCTTCCTGCGCGTCGATACGGCCGAATGGCGGGAGCTTTCGCCATGGCTTTCCGCGCGGGGCCTCGTGGGCGTCGGCGGCGGCATCGTCATGGACCGCAACGCGACCGGCCGGCAGCCGTCCGGACCCGCCAAACCCTTCGCCCTGGCCAGCCAGGCGCTCGGATAAACTGGAGAACCGCCATGTTGAGCAATTCGCTGATCGAGCTCGATCGTGACCACTGGATCCACCCTGTCGCGTCCTATCGCGGCCATGAGAAGGCGGGCGTGCGGGTCCTGCGCTCCGCGAAGGGCGCGACGATCACCGACGCCGAAGGCCGTCAGCTCATCGACGGCTTCGCCGGGCTGTGGTGCGTCAATGCCGGCTACGGGCAGGAGAGCATCGTCGAAGCCGCGGCGAACCAGATGCGCGAGCTCGCCTATGCCACGGGATATTTCGGCCTGGGCTCCGAACCGGCGATCAGGCTCGCGGCCGAGCTCGCCGAGCGTGCGCCGGGCGACCTCAAGCGCGTCTACTTCACGCTCGGCGGCTCGGACGCGGTCGACAGCACGGTGCGCTTCATCCGCTACTACCAGCAGGCGCGCGGCAAGCCGCAGAAGGACCAGTTCATCTCGATCGAGCAGGGCTATCACGGCTCCTCGACCGTCGGCGCCGGCCTCACCGCCCTGCCCGCCTTCCATGCCGGCTTCGGGGTGCCCTATGACTGGCAGCACAAAATTCCGTCGCACTATACCTATCGCAATCCCGTCGGCTCCGATCCGGCCGCCGTCATCGCCGCCTCGCTCGCGGCGCTGAAGGCCAAGGTCGACGAAGTCGGGGGAGCCGAACGCGTCGCCGCCTTCTATTGCGAGCCGATCCAGGGCTCGGGCGGCGTCCTCGTGCCGCCGCCGGGTTGGGTCAAGGCGATGCGCGACCTCTGCGCCGAGCTCGACATCCTGTTCGTCGCCGACGAGGTCATCACCGGCTTCGGCCGCACCGGCCCGCTCTTCGCCTGCGAGGACGAGGGCATCGTCCCGGACCTGATGACGACCGCCAAGGGGCTCACCTCCGGCTATGTGCCGATGGGCGCGGTGCTGATGTCGCAGAAGGTCTATGACGTGATCGCCGACGGCTCCGGCGCCGCGGCGGTCGGCCATGGCTATACCTATTCGGCCCATCCGGTCAGTGCGGCGGTGGGGCTCGAAGTGCTGCGGCTCTATGAAAACGGCCTGCTCGAGAACGGCCGCAAGGCCGGTGCGCGGCTGATGGCGGGGCTGGAGAGCCTGAGCGACCATCCGCTCGTCGGCGAGGTCCGCGGCCGTGGCATGCTGGCGGCCGTCGAGCTGGTGACCGACAAGGCGAAGAAGACGCCGCTGCCGGCCGCCTCGGCGCCGGCCCAGCGCGTCTTCGACCGCGCCTGGAACAACGGCCTCGTCATCCGGGCCTTCGGCAACGGCGTGCTGGGCTATGCGCCGCCGCTGTGCTGCACCGAGGCCGAGATCGACGCCATCGTGGAGCGGACCCGCAAGACCCTCGACGAGACGCTGGCCGACCCGGATGTGCGCGCCGCGATGGCGTGAACGCCGGCCTCCAGGGCATCGGGGAGGATGGGATCCATCCTCTCTTTTGCCCCAAGGGAAGCCGATATTCCGCAGCAGCGGCGAATTCGGAATTTTGTGCCGTCCGGTTTTCGACATTCGGTGAATCCGGCGAGCCGTCTGTGGGAGACTGGGTCGAGGCCGACGCAGATGCGGCCGGGGAACAGGGCACGACCGCCGCGGAAGCCCGCAAGGCGGACTGAAACGATGCGGCGGCGCCGAAGCATCGGCGCCTGCGCGGCAAGCGACGCGGAGAGACGATGACGAAGAGCTTTGGCGATTTCCGCTACATGACGTTCGATGTCGTGGGCACGTTGATCGATTTCGAGGGCGGCCTCGTCGACACGCTGGCGGCCATCGCCCGCGAGGCCGGCGTCGCCTTCGACGGGGAACAGGCGCTGAACCTCTACCGCTCCGCCCGCTACATGCCGGATGTGCAGCGTTTTCCGGACGATCTCGTCCGCGTCTACGGCGTGATCGCGCCGAAGCTCGGCCTGCCCGCCGATGAGAGCCATGGCCGGCGCCTGCGCGATGCCGTGAAGGACTGGCGGCCCTTCCCCGACAGCGCCGCCGCGCTCGCCCGGCTGGCGAAACGCTACAAGCTCATCGCCATGACGAACGCCCAGCGCTGGGCCTTCGAGCATTTCGCCCGCGCGCTCGGCAATCCGTTCCACGCCGGCTTCACCGTCGACGACACCGGCACGGAAAAGCCGGATCCCGCCTTCTTCGAGCAGGTTTTCGCCTTCGTCGAGACGGATGAAGGCTCGCGCGACCAGATCCTGCACGTCGCGCAGAGCCAGTACCACGACATCGGCATCTCGCGCCGGCTCGGCCTGACCAATTGCTGGATCCAGCGCCGCCACGCCCAGCCCGGCTATGGCGGCACGATCGAGCCCGAGAACTTCACCGAGCCCGACTTCCATTTCACCTCGATGGCCGGGCTCGCCGACGCCGTCGAGTCCAGCCTGGCCGCCTGAAGACGCCGGGATCGAAGAAAAGCCGGCACCAAAACGCCGGCACCAACCGAAACAGGGGAATGACGATGACCGACAAGATCACGCCCAACTGGACGAGCGCCGACGACGTCTTCGTCGAGAACGCGATCCGCCGCGGCGCAAGCCGCCGCGATCTCCTGCAGATGCTGATGGCCGGCGGCCTTGCCGCTTCCGCCGGCAGCCTCGTACTGGGGCGCGCCACCTCCGCGCTCGCGGCGACGCCCGTCAAGGGCGGCAACCTGAAGGCCGCCGGCTGGTCCTCCTCGACCGCCGATACGCTCGACCCGGCCAAGGCCTCGCTCTCGACGGACTATGTCCGCTGCTGCGCCTTCTACAACCGCCTGACCTTCCTGGACGGCGACGGCAAGCTGCAGATGGAGCTCGCCGAGAAATTCGAGACCAAGGATGCCAAGGTCTGGACCGTCACGCTCAAGAAGGGCGTCACCTTCCATGACGGCAAGCCGCTGACCTCCGCCGACGTCATCTATTCGCTGAAGCGCCATCTCGACCCGGCCGTCGGCTCGAAATCGGCCGCGCTGGCCAAGCAGATGACCGGCTTCACGGCCGTCGACCCGCTCACCGTCGAGATCACGCTCGCGGCGCCCAATGGCGACCTGCCGACCATCCTGTCGACGCACCATTTCATGATCATCGCCGACGGCACGACGAACTTCGCCAAGGCGAACGGCACCGGCGCCTTCGTCTGCGAGAACTTCGAGCCCGGCGTGCGCTCGATCGCGGTCAGGAACAAGAACTACTTCAAGTCCGGCGGCGCGAACCTCGACTCCTTCGAGTTCTTCGCGATCACCGACGACACCGCGCGCGTCAATGCGCTGCTCTCGGGCGACATCCACCTCGCCGCGGCGATCAATCCGCGCTCGATGCGCCTGGTCGAGAGCCAGCCGAATGTCGTGCTGTCGAAGACCACGACCGGCAACTACACGAACCTCAACATGCGGCTGGACATGGCGCCTGGCGACAAGGCGGGTTTCGTCGAAGGCATGAAGTATCTGCTCAATCGCGAGCAGATCCAGAAGTCGGCGCTTCGCGGCCTCGCCGAGATCGCCAATGACCAGCCTGTTCCGCCGATGAACGTCTATCACAACAAGGACTTGAAGCCGAAGGCGTTCGATCCCGAGCGGGCCAAGTCCCTCTTCCAGAAGGCCGGCGTCCTCGGCCAGTCGATCCCGATCGTCGCCTCGGATGCCGCCGGCTCCTCGGTCGACATGGCCGTGCTCGTCCAGCAGGCCGGCAACGCGATCGGCATGAAGTTCGACATCCAGCGCGTTCCCTCGGACGGCTACTGGTCGAATTACTGGCTGAAGGCCCCGGTCCATTTCGGCAACATCAATCCGCGGCCGACGCCGGACATCCTGTTCTCGCTGCTCTACGCCTCCACGGCGCCGTGGAACGAGAGCCAGTACAAGTCCGAGAAGTTCGACAGGATGCTGCTCGAGGCACGCGGTTCGCTGGACGAGGCCAAGCGCAAGCAGATCTATGGCGAGATGCAGGTGATGGTCGCCGACGAGGCCGGCACCGCGATCCCGGTCTACATCTCGAATGTCGATGCCATCTCGAACAAGCTCAAGGGCCTGCTCGCGAACCCGCTCGGCGGCATGATGGGCTACGCCTTCGCCGAGTACGTCTGGCTCGAAGGCTAAAGCCCCGCTTCTCCCCGCGGGCCGGGCGCGTGCGTCCGGCCCGCATTTCGTGTCACACTCCGCTCGGAGGTGTCAGCTGCGGGAGCATCGATGAACCTTCACCTGTTGTCCCTGCTGGGCGGACGGCTGCTCGTCGCGCTGCTGACGCTGCTGATCGTCTCCTTCGTGGTGTTCTGCGCCACGCAGATCCTGCCCGGCGACGTGGCCGAGGTGCTACTCGGCCAGGCCGCGACGCCCGAGGCCGTGGCGGGCTTGCGCGCGGCGATGCACTTGAACGATCCAGCGATCCTGCGCTTCTTCCGCTGGCTCGGCGGCATGCTGACGGGCGATCTCGGCATCTCCTACGCCAATAACCGGCCGATCGCGGAGCTCGTTGCCGGGCGCCTGGGCAACTCGCTGCAGCTCGCGGCGGCGACCGCGCTGTTTTCGGTGCCGATCGCGCTCGCGCTCGGCATCACCTCCGCCATGCTGCGCGGCTCGGTTTACGACCGCTCGGTCACGATGGCGACGATCATGGTGATCTCGGTGCCGGAATTCATGATCGCCACCGCCGGCGTGCTGATCTTCGCGGTCTGGCTGAAATGGCTGCCGGCCTTGTCCTTCGCGCGGGATGTCCACTCCTTCGGCGAGATGCTGCGCATCTATGCGATGCCCGTCTTCACGCTGAGCTTCGTGATCTCGGCCCAGATGATCCGCATGTCGCGCGCCGCCGTCGTCGAGGCGCTCAACACGCCCTATGTCGAGATGGCGCAGCTCAAGGGCGCCTCTCGCCCGCGGGTCGTGCTGCGTCATGCGCTGCCCAACGCGCTCGGCCCCATCGTCAACGCCGTCGCGCTGTCGCTCTCCTATCTGCTCGGCGGCGTCATCATCGTCGAGACGATCTTCAACTATCCCGGCATCGCCAAGCTGATGGTCGACGCGGTGGCGACGCGGGACCTGCCGCTCATCCAGAGCTGCGCGATGATCTTCTGCGTCGTCTACCTGCTCCTGATCACGACGGCGGACGTCATCGCCATCCTGTCGAACCCGAAATTGCGCTGACCATGGCCATCGACGCAGCCAACACGACAACCGCCAGCCAGCGCCGCGCCGGGTATCGGTTCAACCTCACCGGCTGGATCAGCCTGATCGTCATCCTCGCCTGGGCGCTGATCGCGATCCTGGCGCCCTATGTCACGCCCCACGGCATCAGCGACATCGTCGACACCGACTATTTCGGCCCGATGAGCCTGCAGTTTCCGCTCGGCACCGACTATCTCGGGCGCGACATGCTCTCGCGCATCCTGTTCGGCGCGCGCTACACGGTCGGCATATCGCTGGCGGCCACGCTGATCGCCTGCAGCATCGGCGTCACGCTCGGCATGGCGGCGGCCGTGACCGGCGGCTGGTTCGATACGGTGCTGAGCCGCTTCATCGATGCGTTGAGCTCGATCCCCAGCAAGCTGTTCGCTCTCGTTGCCGTTGCCGGCGTCGGCTCCTCGATCCCCGTGCTGATGCTGATCCTCGGCATCATCTACACGCCCGGCTCTTATCGCTTCGCCAGGGCGCTGGCGGTCAACGTCAACACCGCGGACTTCGTCACGGTGGCGCGCCTTCGCGGCGAGAAGCTGAGCTACCTGATCCGCGCGGAAATCCTGCCGAACATCATCGGCCCGGTGCTGGCCGATGTCGGCCTGCGTTTCGTCTTCATCGTGCTGCTCCTGTCGGGCCTGTCCTTCCTCGGGCTCGGCGTGCAGCCGCCGGAGGCCGATTGGGGTTCGCTGGTGCGCGAGAATATCGGCGGGCTGCCCTTCGGCGCGCCGGCCGTGATGGCGCCCTCCTTCGCCATCGCCAGCCTGACGATCGCGGTGAACATGCTGATCGACAACCTGCCGCGCAAGATCCGCGACCGGAGCGCCTGATGAGCCATCTCGTCGAAATCCGCGGGCTCAAGGTCGAGGCCACCACCGATGCCGGCCGGCGCGTCGAGATCATCAAGGGCGTCGATTTCGACATCGCCGCAGGCGAGATCGTCGCCCTGATCGGCGAGAGCGGCTCGGGCAAGACCACGATCGCGCTGACCCTGCTCGGCTATGCCCGGACCGGCTGCCGCATCACCGGCGGCAGCGTCTCCATCGCCGGCCGTGACATGGCGCTCCTCTCCGAGGCCGAGCGGGCGAAGGTCCGCGGAGTCGATGTCGCCTATGTGCCGCAGAGCGCGGCCGCCGCCTTCAACCCGGCGCAGCGCATCATGGATCAGGTGATCGAGATCACCCGCATCCACCGGCTGATGCCGCGCCCCGCTGCCGAAGCCAAGGCGGTGGATCTGTTCCGCGCGCTCTCCCTGCCCTCGCCCGAGACGATCGGCTCGCGCTATCCACACCAGGTCTCGGGCGGCCAGTTGCAGCGCCTCTCGGCCGCGATGGCGCTGATCGGCGATCCGAAGGTCGTGATCTTCGACGAGCCGACGACCGCGCTCGACGTCACCACCCAGATCGAGGTGCTGCGCGCCTTCAAATCCGTGATGCGCCAGAGCCGGATGGCCGGCGTCTACGTCTCGCACGACCTCGCCGTCGTCGCCCAGATCGCCGACCGCATCGTCGTGCTGAAGGGCGGCCAGATCCAGGAGATCGGCACGACCGAACAGATCCTGTCCGCGCCGAAGCATCCCTATACGCGCGAATTGCTGGCGGCCTTCTCGCCCGTCGCCCGCGTCGCAGCGCAGGCGGCCGCCACGGCAAGCCCGCCGCCGCAGCCGGTCCTCGAGCTCGACGCCATCAGTGCGGGCTACGGTCGATTGCAGCCGAACGGCAAGCCGCTGATGCTCGCGGTCGACGCCGTCAGCTTCAAGCTGGAACGGGGCCGCAATCTCGGCGTCATCGGCGAGTCCGGCTGCGGCAAGTCGACCCTCGCCCGGACCATCGCCGGCATCCTGCCGCCCTCCTCCGGCCATATCCGCTTCGACGGACGGCCGATGGCCCCGCTGGCGCGCGACCGCACGCCGGAAGAGCTGCGCAAGCTCCAGATCGTATTCCAGTCGGCCGACACCGCGCTCAACCCGGCGCAATCGATCGAGGACATCCTCGGCCGGCCGCTTGCCTTCTATCACGGCCTGCGTGGGCCGGCCCGCGACGCGCGCATCGACCGCCTGCTCGATCTCGTGCACCTGCCGCGCGCCCTGAAGCACCGGCTGCCGGGCGAGCTCTCCGGCGGGCAGAAGCAGCGCGTCAACCTGGCGCGCGCGCTCGCGGCCGACCCCGAGCTCGTGCTCTGCGACGAAATCACCTCGGCGCTCGATACGGTCGTCGCCGCGGCGATCATCGAGCTGCTGAAAGAGCTGCAGCGCGAGCTCGGCCTGTCCTATCTCTTCATCAGCCATGACCTGACGACGGTGCAGGCGATCTGCGACGAGGTCGCGGTGATGTATCGCGGCGTAAAGGTCGAGCAGTTGCCGGCCGACCAGGTCGGCAAGGCCGGCGGTCACCCCTATGCGCGGCTGCTGATGTCCTCGGTGCCCAAGCTCGACCCATCCTGGCTCGACACGCTCGAGCGCGATCCGGAGCTCGTCGCCGCCTTCTCGAAGCGCTGAGCTCGCCTCAGCTCGTCGCCGTGACCGGAAACAGGCTCGTCAGCGGCATGTGCGGCTTGACGATGGGCGACTTCAGCACGACGAAGCTGAAATACTTGTCGATGCCGATATCGAGGTCGATCAGCCGCTCCATCAGCGTCTGGTACTCGATGATGCCGCTGGTCACGAATTTCACGAGATAATCGTAGCCGCCCGAGACGAGGTGGCATTCGATGACCTGGTCGAGCTTCTCGATGGCCGCCAGGAACCGCGCGAAATCGACCTGGCGGTGGTTCTTCAGCGTCACCTCGGTGAAGACCGTCAGCGTCTGGCCGAGCTTGCCGATATTGATCCGGGCGGAATAGCCGGTGATGTAGCCTTCCTGCTGCAGCTTCTTGACGCGCATCAGACAGGGGCTCGGCGAGAGATTCACCAGCTCCGCCAGCTCGACATTGGTGATCCGGCCGTTCTTCTGCAGCTCGTAGAGGATCTTGATGTCGATCTGATCGAGCTTCATGGGGGCCTCGTCCGCTGGCGCCGTCGCAGGATGGGTCATGGGCAGCCCGGCTCCGCCCGATCATGACGGAAGCCGGCGCTCCCGGCAATCGCACGGCAGATGCTGCCGCGCGCGAAGCCCTTGTTACCTGGACTTCGCGAAAGAAGAACGCGGAATCCGCCGGTCCGGACGGAAGGAAATGCCGCGGAACGGCGATATGCGGTGCGCGCGCCCTGTCCCGACGGGCTAGGCTTCGTCTTCGTCAAGGAGACCGTGATGCCGGCGCCGCTTTTCGAGATCGAGACCAGCCCGACCCTGCCCGAGAGCGCGGATGTCGTCGTGATCGGCGGCGGCATCGTCGGAGTCTGCACCGGCTATTATCTCGCCCGCCGCGGCATCAAGGTCGCGCTCGTCGAAAAGGGGCGCGTCGGCGCCGAACAGTCGAGCCGCAACTGGGGCTGGTGCCGGCAGCAGAATCGCGATGCGCGCGAATTGCCGATGGCGACGGAGAGCCTCACGTTGTGGGACCGCTTCGCCGCCGAGATCGGCGAGGATCTCGGCTTCCGCCGCTGCGGCCTGCTCTATCTCAGCGACGACGAGGCCCAGATCGCCGGATGGGCGAAATGGCGCGACTTCGCGATCGGCCAGGGCGTCACCACCCACATGCTTTCCAGCGACGAGGCCTCCGCCCGAGGCGCCGCCACCGGCAAAAGCTGGAAGGGCGGCGTCTTCTCGCCGAGCGACGGCACCGCCGACCCCTCGCGCGCCGCGCCGGTGATCGCGCGCGGCATCGTCAAGGCAGGCGGCACGGTGCACCAGTTCTGCGCGGCGCGCGGGATCGAGACGAGCGGCGGGCGCGTCTCGGGCGTCGTCACCGAAAAGGGCACGATCCGCACGAGCACGGTCGTCCATGCCGGCGGCGCCTGGGCTTCCTCCTTCCTCAACCAGCTCGGAATCCGTTTCCCGCAATCATCGGTGCGGTCGTCGATCCTGTCGGTGATGCCAGGGGTGTCCGGCATTCCGGACGCCCTTCACACGACCGAGGTCTCGGTGACGCGCCGCGGCGATGGCGGCTACGCGCTCGCGATCAGCGGCGGCGCCCGCATCGATCCGACGCCGCAGCAACTGCGCTTCGCACGCCAGTTCGTGCCGATGTTCCTGCGGCGCTGGCGCAACCTCGCCATCGGCGGCCTGCAAGGCTGGCGCGCCGGCCACGAGACCTTGGCGCGCTGGCGGCTCGACGCGCCGACGCCGATGGAGGAGAACCGCATCCTCGACCCGACGCCCGATCGCAAGCAGATCGCCGAGACCCATGCGCGGGCGCTCAAGCTGCTGCCGGCCCTGAAGGGTGTGCCGGTGCAGGCGCGCTGGGCGGGCTATATCGACTCCACGCCGGACGGCGTGCCGGCGATTGGCGAACTCACCGGCCTGCCCGGCTTCATCCTCGCCGCCGGGTTCAGCGGCCACGGCTTCGGCATCGGACCGGGTGCCGGGCACCTGATCGCCGACATCGCCAGCGGCGCGAAGCCGATCGTCGATCCGGCATCCTATCGGCCGGACCGGCTGGATGGCTCCGCCTTCGGCAAGGTCGCCGAGTTCTGAGCCCCGGCGGGTGCTGGCTTGCGAGCACATAAGTCGATCTTATGGGGTCGGCATGAATTCGTCTTGTCGCTTCCGGCGGACGGTACGGATGCTGCATGAACCGGTTCGGGAGACCGGGTGGATTCCAAGAAGGGGAAATGGGGAATGATCGGATTGAGAACGGTTCTGGCGGCTCTCGCCATGGTGGCGGCCGGGGCCAGCGTTCAGGCGCAGACGGTCTACAAGGTCGGCTCGACGCCGACGGGCACGCCCTTCACCTTCCTCGACGCGAAGACCAACACCATCCAGGGGATGATGGTCGACGTGATCGAGGAGATCGGCAAGGACCAGGGCTTCAAGGTCGAGATCCAGCCGATGCAGTTCTCCGCGCTGATCGCGGCGCTGACCTCGGGCAAGATCGATATCATCTCGGCCGCCATGTACGGCTCGCCCGAGCGGGCGAAGGTCGTCGACTTCAGCAAGGACGTCTACGCCTATGGCGAGGGGCTCGTCGTATCGACCAAGGACGAGAAGGACTATGCCGGCTTCGATGACATGAAAGGCAAGAAGGTCGGGGCCCAGATCGGCACCCGCTACATCGATGCCCTGAAGGCCGCCGGCACGGCTGCGGAAGTCAATGCCTATGACAGCCTCCCCGACATCCTGCGCGACGTCTCGAACGGGCGCCTCGACGCCGGCATCGGCGACTACCCGATCCTGGCCTACAACCTCGCCCAGGGGCGCTTCCCGCAATTGCGGCTGGTGAAGTCGTACAAGCCGTCCGTGCCCGGGCCGATCAACATCGCCGTGAAGCAGGGCAATGCCGAATTGCTGGGCAAGATCGACGCCGGCCTCGCCGCCATCAAGAAGGATGGGCGCTTCGACACGATCCTGAAGAAGTGGGGCCTCTGAGCGTTCCACGGATCGCATCATGAGCCACTTCCTCAGCCAGGTACCGACGTTCCTGCCGATCCTGATGCAGGGCGTCTACCTGACCATCCTGGTCACGCTTGGTGCCTTCGTGCTCGCGACGGCGCTCGGCCTGCTCTGGGCCTTCATGCGGGTGAGCGGCATCGCGCCGCTCGCCTGGACGGCGCGCACGATCATCGTCGTGGTGCGCGGCATCCCCGGCCTGGTGACGCTGTTCTACATCTATTTCGTGCTGCCCGATCTCGGCCTCTCGCTGACCGCGTTGCAAGCCGCGATCATCGGCCTCGGTATCGCCTATTCGCCCTATATGGCGGAGGTGTTCCGGGCTGGGATCGAGGCGATCGACCGCGGGCAGACGGAAGCTGCGCTCTCGATCGGCATGGGCTGGGGCCTGATGATGCGGCGCGTCGTCCTGCCCCAGGCGATCCGCGTGGCGCTGCCGCCCTATGGCAGCACCATGGTGATGCTGCTCAAGGATTCCTCGCTCGCCTCGACGATCACGGTCGCGGAGCTCTCGCTGCAGGGCAAGCTGCTGGCGTCCTCCACCTTCGAGAACACGGCGATCTTCACCTTGGTGGCGCTGATCTATCTCGCCATGAGCCTGCCATTGACGGCGTTCAACGCCTGGCTCGAACGGCGTCTGGGGGCTGGCCGATGAGCATCGTCGCGCTGCACAATGTGCGCAAATCCTTCGGGCCGCTCGAGGTGATCCACGACGTCTCCTTCTCGGTCGAGAAGGGCGAAGTGGTCTGCATCATCGGGCCGTCCGGCTCCGGCAAGTCGACGCTGCTGCGCTGCATCAACGGGCTCGAGACCTATCAGGGCGGCGAGATCGTCGTGCATGGCGAGCGGGTCGATACCAAGGCGCGCAGCATCCGGCAGGTGCGGACGCGGGTCGCCATGGTGTTCCAGCGCTTCAACCTGTTCCCGCACCGGACGGCGCTGGAGAATGTCGCGGAAGGGCCGATCTTCGTGAAGAAGGAGCCGCGCGAGCAGGCGCTCGCCCAGGCCCGACAGCTCCTCGAAAGGGTCGGGCTCGGCGCCAAGATCGACGCCTACCCCGCCCAGCTCTCCGGCGGCCAGCAGCAGCGCGTCGCCATCGCCCGCGCGCTCGGCATGCGGCCGGATGCGATCCTGTTCGACGAACCGACCTCCGCGCTCGACCCCGAGCTCGTCGGCGAGGTGCTCGCGGTGATGCGCTCGCTCGCCGACGAGGGCATGACGATGATCGTCGTCACCCACGAAATGGGGTTCGCCCGTGAGGTCGCCGACCGCGTGCTCTTTCTCGATGGCGGCGTGCTGGTCGAGCAAGGGCCGCCGAGCGAAGTGCTCAGCCGGCCCCAGAACCCGCGCACGCAGGACTTCCTGCGGCGCATCCTGCAAGCATGAGGATCGCGGCATGGCACAGGTGACCGGGCCGTTCTTCGCCGAGGGCGCCGTCGACACGCCCTATTGGTGGGATGCGGCCGAGCCCAAGGCCGCCCCCTCCACCGCGCTGCCGGCCAGCAGCGAGGTCGTGATCGTCGGGGCAGGCTTCACCGGCCTCAATGCGGCGCTGACGCTGGCGAAAGCCGGCAAGCAGGTGACGGTGCTCGACGCGGAAGCGCCGGGCTGGGGTGCCTCATCCCGCAACGGCGGCATGCTGGGGCCGGGATGGGCGACCTTCGACACGGCCATGGCCTATGGGCCGGAAAAGGCACGCGCCATCGTCGAAGAGAGCTTTCTCGCGCTCCAGCACGTCAAGGACGTGGTGGAGCGCGAGGCCATCGCCTGCGACCTCGCAGTGGTGGGCTATTTCCGCGGGGCGATGACGCCGCGCCTCTACGACGCCATGGGCCGCCAACTCGACCGCATCCGCAAGGTCATGCCCTGCGACGCCTATCTGGTGCCGCGGGCCGAGCAGCATGGCGAGATCGGCACCGATCTCTACCATGGCGGCCTTGCCATTCCAGGCTATGCCGGGCTCCATCCCGCCCGCTATGTCGCAGGCCTCGCCGAGGCGGCGCACCGCGCCGGAGCCCAGCTCTTCGGCGGCGCGCGCGTCATGGCGATCGCGCCGGACGCCGGCGGCTTCACCGTCTCCATCGGCCGGCAGCGGATCGCGGCGAAGCAGCTCCTCGTCGCCACCAACGGCTATACGGGCTCGCTCCTGCCCTTCCTGCAGCGGCGGATCATCCCGATCCGCAGCGCGCTCATCGCCACGGCGCCGCTGCCGCCAGAGGTCATGGACAGGCTGATGCCGAAGCGGCGCATGCTGGCGGGCAGCCAGCGCGTCGTGACCTATTACAGGCCCTCGCCGGACGGCACGCGCGTGCTCTTCGGCGGCCGCGTGCTCAAGGTCAACGGCGAGAACGTGGCGCGGGCCAATGCGGGCCATCTGCGCAAGCAGATGCTGCAGGTCTTCCCGGAGCTGGAACGGACGCCCCTCACCCATTACTGGCATGGCCAGACCGGCTTCACCTTCGACAAGCTGCCGCATCTGGGGCAGCAGGACGGCATCTTCTACGCCTGTGGCTACAACGGCACCGGCATCGCGCGGGCAAGCTGGTTCGGCCACAGGATCGCTGAGCGCATGCTCGGCAGCGTGGAAAAGCCCAGCGCCTATGAGGACCTGCCGTTCAGGAGCCGCCCGCTCTATTACGGCAAGCCCTGGTTCCTGCCGCTCGCCGTCCAGTTCTACGAGATGCTGGATCGCTGGGAACAGCGTTAAAGCATCGGACTGGACATCGGCGCTCGCGGCGGCGATGTCTGCGCCATCGCCGATGCTGGAACCACCGATGCGGGCCCGCCAACTCGAAGTCTTCTGCACGCTGATGCGCAGCGGCACCGTCACCGGCGCGGCGGCGATGCTCAACATCTCGCAGCCGGCGCTGAGCCAGATCCTGCTCCACACCGAAGACCAGCTCGGCTTCAAGCTGTTCGACCGCGTGCGCGGCCGGCTGGTGCCGACGCAGGAGGCCGAGGAGCTCTACGCCCAGGCCGAGCACATCTTCGGGGAGCTCGATGCGCTGCGGCGGCGCACCGTCGACATGCGGCACGGGCGCACCGGGCTCGTCAGGCTGGCGGCATCCGCCCCGCCCTCGATGTCGATCGTGCCGCGCGCGCTGCTCGCCTTCCGGGAAGCGCATCCCGACATCGTCGTGCGCTCGCTCATCGCGTCGCAGGCGAGCATCATCGACATGCTGCGCAGCGGCGAGGTCTCGCTCGGCATCACCATGAACAACCTGCCGCATCAGGGAATCGTCACGGAGACGGTCGGCCATGCCGATCTGGTCTGCGTGCTGCCCGCGCAGCATCGGCTCGCGGCGCTGGACCGGATCGGCTTCGCGGATATCCAGGCAGAGACCCTGATCTCCTACCGCGCCGACACCTTGCCGGGGCGCCTGCTCGCGGTTGCGGCCGAAACGGAGGGGCTTGCCTATGCTCCCGCGATCGAGATCGACCTGTCCATCACGGCGCTGCCCTTCGTGCGCGACGGCCTCGGCCTCGCCGTCGTCGACGGGCTGCTGCCATGGGAGCAGTTCAACGGCATCGTCGCCCGGCCGTTCTCGCCGCGGATCGAGGTGCCGATCGCGATCGTGACCAGCAAGGACCGGCCGCTCTCCGCCAGCCATGAATGGATGCGCGACTGCCTCAGAGCCGCCGGCCGCGACTTCAGCCGGGCGGCGCTTGCGGGCGAGTGAGCTCGCGCAGACGCCTCAACCGTCGGCGTCCTCCAGCAACGCACCGATCCGCGCGGGCCTGACCGGAGCCTGGGCCCGCAGCCAGCCGGCTTCGCGAGCAGAGCCAAGGCCTGCGCGGGCAGCCACGATCTCGGCGGCGGCCAGCTCGCAATAGCGGCCCTGGCAGCGCCCCATGCCGACACGCCCGAGCGATTTGGCGCGGTTGACCTCGCCGCCGCCGAAATCGACGGTCTCGCGCAGCTCTCCTGCCGTCACGCCCTCGCAGCGGCAGATCACGGTCTCGTCCGGAAGCGCGCCCGCTTCTGGCCAGGGGAAGGCCTCGGCGATGCCGCCCGCAAAGCGGGTGAAACGACGCAAACGGCGCCTGTCGGCGGCGATGTCGGGCGCCGACAGGCCGAGATCCTGCAGGCAGGCAGCGGCGGCGAGGCGCCCCGCGACCTCGGCCGCATCGGCACCGAGAATGCGCAAGCCGTCCCCGGCGAGATAGACGCCCGCGCTGGCCCGCCCCATCTCGTCGGCTTTCGGCAGCCATTGGCGCCAGCTCTCATCATAGGCGAAATCGCACCCGGCGAGATCGGCGAGCCGCGTCTCGGACCGCAGATGCCAGCCGAGGCCGACCGCGTCGCAGTCCGTGTGACGCTCCTGCCCGGCCGCGTCGCGCCAACAGATGGCGACGGGTCCGCGTTCATCGGCCTCGATCCGGTCGAGCCGGACCCCGGCATGGTAGCGACCGGCGAGGCGCGCCCGCATCGCGAGCCCGCGCAGGGCGAAAACCGGCCGCGCCGCGAGACCACCGAGACCGGCAAGCTGCCGGCGCGTCGACGAGGTGTCGAGCACCGCCGCGACCTCGCCGCCGGCCTTCAGCAACTGCACCGCGAGCAAGGTGAGCAGCGGGCCCGAACCCGCCAGCACGATCCGGCGGCCGAGCGCCGCGCCTTGCGCCTTCAGCGCGATCTGCATCGCGCCGAGGCCGTAGACGCCGGGGTTCTCCCAGCCCGGCACCGGCATGATCCGGTCCATCGCGCCGGTCGCGAGGATCAGGCGATCATAGGCGACCCAATGGCTGCCGGCCGGCCCGAGCACGAGCAGGCGCCCTTCCGCGATGGCGGCGACGGAGCTGCGTGCGTGATGGACGAGCCGGCCTGCCGCGAGCGTTCCGTCGAAGGCGGCATGCAGCGCCACCGCCTTCGACGCTTCCGAACCGTAGAGGGTCTCGGGCGGGCGCGTGAAACCGGGTGGCGGCCGGCGATAGATCTGGCCGCCGGCGCGCTCGGCCTCGTCGATCACGATCGGCGTGAGCCCGGCCGCGACGAGCGTCTGCGCGGCGCGGATGCCAGCCGGACCGGCGCCGACGACGACCACGCGCGGCGTTCCGCCGCTGCTCACGGCCAGTCTCCCGGAGCGTCGGTCAGCAGCCGCATGCCCTCAGTGAGCGGCGTCGAGCAGGCGCGGATACGCGGCCCCTCCTCCTGCCAGACCCAGCAATCCTGGCAAGCGCCCATCAGGCAGAAGCCGGCGCGGGTTTCCACCCCGAATTCGGAACGGCGCAGCGCCGGCGCCACGGAAAGGATGGCGCTGAGCACCGTGTCGCCGGCAAGTGCTTGCCGTTCCGCGCCGTCGAGGACGAAGCGCATCGGCGCGCGATTCGTCTCGGCAAGCCGGACGAGGCGCCCGGCCGGATGGCCCGCCGCGCTCACTCGGCCGCCTCGGGCAAGGCAGCACCGCCCTCGGGCATTTCGGGGAAGCGCAGGCGCGCCTCCCTGAAAGCCTGCGCCACGCCCTGCGCGCCCACCTTGCCCTTCATCCGGCGGAAGATCTCCGTCTTGGCGAAGAAGCGCCAGTGGATCGGCAGGCCGGCAAGCAGCGCGGTGAGCCGGTCATAGGCTTCCGGCGTCCATTGCGCCTCGTAGCCCTCGCGCTCGGGGCCGAAATGGAAATGGCCCTCGACCGGCGGGCGTGATGCGCGGCGCGCCTGCGTCGCCGCCTCGTCGACCTCGCCTGCGCGGATGACGACGCCATAGTCGCGCTCCGCCGCCTCGGCCGAGACGTAGCCGCGCGCCACATCCATCGCGACGCGCCAGGGCTCACGGTCGAAAGGATGGCCGCGGCCGCCGCCGCCGGCGGAGCGGATTTCGAGCACATCGCCCGGCTGGAGCACAGCGGTGTCGATATTGCCGAGCCGTCGCTCCTCCGGCTGGCCGGGGTTGACGACCATGTCCGACAGGCCCGCCGCGCGACCGCCGAGCACACCCCAGGGGCGGAAGAAGCTGCGGTCCCGGTTGCGGGCGGTGATGCGGCTATCCGGCGCGAAGACGCGGAAGGCCATCTCGGTGGCGAGCCCGCCGCGCCAGCGCCCGGCGCCGCCGCTATCCCTGGCCAGCCCGTATCTGACGAACTCGACCGGGGTCTCCGTCTCGGTGATCTCGATCGGCGTGTTCCTGAGATAGGCGGCGTCGGCCCCCGAGCCGTTGGTGCCGTCGCGATGCGGCATGCCGCCGCCGCCGCCGACCACCGGGTTGACCGCGGCGATGACGGTGCGGCTGGTGCGCTCGTCGGTGGTCATCACGTTGACGATGCAGTTGTTGCCAGCAGGTGCTGCCGGCAAACGCTCCGGCACCGCTTGCGAGAACGCCCCGAAGATCACCGAGCGTAGCCGCGCGCAGGTGAGCGAGCGCATGCCGACCGCGGCGGGGAAGACCGGGTTGAGCACGGACCCTTCCGGCGCGATGCAGGTGAAGGGGCGTGTCAGGCCGGTATTGAGCAGGATCTTCGGGTTCAGCGTGTAGAGGACGTAATAGACCCCGACCAGCAGCATCGTATGCCGGGGGTTGCCCCCGGAGGGCACGTTGAGCGACGAGGCGAGCTGCGGATCGGAGCCGGTGAAATCGAGCACCGCCTCGCCGCCGCGGATCGTCAGTTTGAGCTTGAGGCGGCAGGGATTGGCCTCGACCGAATCCTCGTCGGCATAATCGGCGAACTCCCAGGTCCCGTCCGGCATGGCCCGCAGCACTTCGCGCGCCTGCGCCTCGGCATGGTCGAGCAGCGCATCGACGCCCTCGAGGAAGGCCTGTCGGCCGAACTTCTCGATCATCGCCAGCACCTTGCGCTCGCCGGTGTTGAGCGCGCCGACCAGGGCCTTGATGTCGCCGATGTTCAGGTCCGGCTTGCGGACGTTCGTCGTCATGATCCGCAGGATCTGCTCGTCGAAGACGCCTTCGTTGACGAGCTTCATCGGCGGGAAGCGGATGCCCTCCTGATGGATCTCGGTCAGGGCGCGCGACAGCGAGGCCGGCACCGCGCCGCCCATATCGGTGTTGTGGATATGGCCGCCCGTCCAGGCGACGATCTCGCCCTCGTGAAAGACCGGCTTCCAGAGATGGGTATCGGGCGCGTGGGTGGCGACGAAGCAGGAATAGGGGTCGTTGGTGAAGGCCACGTCGCCGGGCTTGTAGTTGTCGACCATCTCGATCGCGGGCGCCCAGGAGAGGCCGGGATACCAGGTCGCGCCCAGCTCCATCGGCACGGAGAAGGTGTCGCCGCGCCGGCTGATCAGCATCACCGTGAAGTCCTCCGTCTCCTTGACGAAGGCGGAATGCGCCGTGCGGTGCAGCGTATGCGCCATATTCTCCGCCGCGGCGCGGGCGTGGTTGGCGAGGACCTGCAGCTTCATCCGGTCGAACATCGGCGTCACTCCGCGAAGGTCAGGTGCAGGTTGAGATGGCGGTCGATCCGGGCGCGGGCGCCGAGGGGGATCGCGACGGTGGTGTCCTCCTGCGCCACCACGGCCGGGCCGGCGAAGCGGCTGCCGGGCTTCAGCTCGGCGCGGCTGTAGAGGCCGACCGCGCGGCGGGCACCGCCGGTATGGACCGCGATCTCGCGTTCGGGCTCTGCTTGTTCATCGACCTCATCCCATTCGGGGAAGGTCAGCGCCGGGCCGGCGCCGATGGCCGAGAGGCGCAGATTGACGATCTCGACGCGGCCCTGCGCATCGTCGAAATCGTAGATGCGCGCATGCGTCAGGTGGAATTCCCGCGCGATCGCTTCGGCGTCGCCGCTCTCCAGCCAGGCGGGCTGCAGCGGAACCTCGATCTCGTAGCTCTGGCCGACATAGCGCATATCGGCCGAGAGCCTGAGATCGGCCGGTCCGGCATGGCCCTGGGCGGCGAGCCAGGCGCGCCCGTCCTGCACCATCGCCGCGAAGGCCCGGTGAAGCTCCGGCAGCACACCCGGCGACAATTCGGCGAAGAGCGTACGCACGAAATCGCCGCGCAGATCGGCGACGAGGCCGCCCAATGCCGAGACGACGCCGGGGCGGCGCGGTGCGATCAGCCGGGTCATGCCGAGTTCGCGGGCGAGGAAGGCGCCGAGCATCGGGCCGCCCCCGCCGAAGGGCATCAGCGTGAAATCCTTGAGATCGACGCCGGCCCGCGACGAGAGCTTCTCGACCTCGACGAACATCTCGGAGACGGCGATGTCGAGGATGGCCTGCGCCGCCTCCTCCACCGAGCGGCCGAGCGCCTCGGCGAGGCGCCCGACGGCAGCGCAAGCGAGGCCGGTATCCATGCTGAGCTGGCCATAGGCCATCTCGCTATGGCCGAGCCAGCCGCAGACCACCATCGCGTCCGTCACCGTCGCCTGGTGGCCGCCGCGGCCGTAGCAGGCGGGCCCCGGCGTGGAGCCAGCCGATTCCGGGCCGACGCGCAGCACGCCCTGCCCGTCGACCGAGGCGATGGAGCCACCGCCGATGCCGATCGAGCTGACCGAGACGGAGGGGATATAGAGCGGGAACTCGCCGATCATCTCGCCGGTACCGTATTGCGCCTCGCCGTCGATGATCAGGGCGAAATCGGCGGAGGTTCCGCCGATGTCGAGGGTCAGCACACGCTTCTCGCCAGCCTGCCGCGCGAACCAGGCCGCGCCGATCACGCCCGAGGCCGTGCCCGACAGCAGCATGGAGACGCAGGCGCGCTTGCCCTCGGCGGCGTTCATCACGCCGCCATTGGACTTGGTGAGCAGGCAGCGCGCGGGCACGCCGCGCCCCTCCAGCCGCTCTTCCAGCGCCGAGAGATAGCCGGCGATGCGCGGATGGACATAGGCGTTGAGGATCGCCGTCGTCGTGCGCTCATATTCGCGGATGACCGGCCAGACCTCGGCCGAGGTGAAGACGAAGAGCTCGGGCGCGAGCCGCGCGATCTCGGCTTTCACCGCCTCCTCCTGGGTGCCGTCGCGCCAGGCATGCAGAAAGGCGACGACGATGCCGACGGCGCCGCGCGCCTTGGCCGAAGCCACCGCGGCGGCAACCGCAGCAAGATCGGGCTTGACCGTCTCGCGGCCGTCCGAGCGCATCCGGGCGGGGATGCCGAAGACGCGGTCGCGGGTAATGAGTTGCTCGGGGCGGGAGCAGAACAGGGAATAGACTTCGGGCATGCGCAGCCGGGCGAGCTCGATAACGTCCTCGAAGCCGGCATTGGTGAAGAGCGCGAGCGGCGCGCCCTTGCGCTGGATGACCGTGTTGACGCCGACCGTGGTGCCGTGGACGAAGCGCGTCACGGCGGTGGCGTCGAGCCCCTCGCGCTCGGCCAGCAGCGTGAGGCCCGTCATCAGCTCCGCGCCCGGATCGTCCGGTGTCGTCAGCACCTTGAGCGAGGCGACGCGGCCGCTGCGCGCTTCCAGAGCGCAGAAATCGATGAAGGTGCCGCCGATATCGACACCGATCTTCCAATCCGCGCCGTCGCCCATATCCGTGCCGAGCGCTGCCCCGCCTGCCATGTCCATGCCTCTCCTGTGCCGACCCGGAAGCTGGCATGGGCGACGCTGTCCCGTCCAAGAGACAAGCCGGGCAGACGCATAAGCCGGACTTATGCCCTCGACGGCTGCCGCCTTGCACCATGTCCATAGGCGGCGCTTATGGCCTTCGCGCCAACGCGTCTTTGACTGGAGTTCCGGCGGGCAGCAGCTTCGGCGGATGGACGACCTGCCGCCTCGGCGCGGCGAGAGGCGGATATGGACGTGATCGTGCTCGGCGGCGGCCTGATGGGGACCGCCTCCGCCTATTTCCTGGCCCGGCGGGGCTTGCGCGTGACGCTGCTCGAGCGCGGCCGGGTGGGAACGGGAGCGACCGTCGCCTCCTTCGGCAATATCCGCCGCACCGGCCGCCATCTCACGCAACTGCCGCTGGCGCATCGTTCCCGCGCGCTCTGGGGCGAGGCGGCGCGCCTGCTCGGGCGCGACGTCGAGTTCCGCGCCACCGGCCATCTGCGCCTGATCTTCGAGGAGGACGCGCTGGCGGATATGCGCGCCTATGCCGAAGCCGCGCGTCCCTGGGGGCTGGAACTGGAAGAGCTCGGCGCCAACGAGATCCGGGCGCGTTTTCCCGGTCTCGGGCCGGGCGCGATCGCGGCCTCGTTCTCCCCGCAGGACGGGTCCGGCAATCCGCGGCTGATCGCGCCCGCCTTCGCCGATGCGGCGCGGCGGCTCGGCGCCAGCATCGTCGAGGATTGCGCGGTCACCGACCTCGAGGCGACGGCGGCGGGCTTCCGCGTCACCACCGCCAAAGGCGTGTTCGAGGCGGATCGCCTGCTCAACACGGCCGGCGCCTGGGGCGCAGCCATCGCCGCCCGTTTCGGCGAGCCCGTGCCGCTGACGCCGCGCGGCCCGCAGATGGGTGTGACGGAACCCCTGCCCCACCGCGTCCTGCCCGTGGTCGGCATCTGGAGCCGCCAGCATGGAGCGGACGGCTATTTTCGACAGGTCGAGCGCGGCAACATCGTCTTCGGCGGCGCGGCGGAGCGCGTCGCGGTCGATCTCGAGCCCGGCCACGCCAAGGCCGACCCGGCACGCCTGCCGGCCCAGTTGCGTACGCTCGTGCGTCTGCTGCCGGCGCTGGCGAATGTCGCGGTGATCCGCACCTGGTCGGGCTGCGAGGGCTATCTCGCCGATATGCTGCCGGTGATGGGCCCCTCCGCCACCACGCCGGGCCTGTTCCACGCCTTCGGCTTCAGCGGGCACGGCTTCCAGCTCGGCCCCGGCGTCGGCGACACCATGGCCGAGCTGATCGCGACGGGCACGACCGAGATCCCCCTGCACGATTTCCGCATCGAGCGCTTCGCGGCGGCTTCCGGGACAGCAGCACAGAGCTGAACGCTGCGCTCTTCGGCACGGCGCGCCGGGCGGTCCACCGCAACGCCCCGGTGGATGCGGGCTTCCCAATCCCTGAGCGACTATTGCACCGGTGATGGCCGCCTCAGGCCGCACGGTTCAACCGGCAATCCGAACATCTCCGGGATCGACGCGGCAAACGGAGCTCGCGAACCCGAACAGCGCGCGGCTTCCCCCGCCGCCATCTCGCGGTTGATTTTCGCCTCTGGTCATCGTACTGGTCTTACCAGAAATAAGAATGGTGACGTCAGGGATGGATGCTCAAGGTACCGACAGCGCGTCGGGGTTCGAGCGCGTCTTCGCCTATCTGCGGGAGCGGCTGCTCGACGGCACGCTGAAGCAGGGCGAGCGGCTCATGGCCGAACGCGAACTGGCCGCGCAGCTCGGCGTGAGCCGGCCGATCGTGCGCGAAGCACTGCGCGCCCTGCACATGCTCGGCATCGTCGAGATCCGCGAACGTGTCGGCACCATCGTGAAGCGGCCGGACGCCTCGATGCTGAAGGACTTTTTCACGCTCGCGCTCGCCCAGCAGGCCGACCTCATCGACGACGTGATGGAGGCGCGCATCGCCATCGAGTGCCAGGCCGTGCGCCTGGCCTGCGAGCGCGCGACCATCGCCGATTTCGAGCGGCTGCAACGCGCGCTCGTCCGCATCGGCGAAACCATCGACGATGCGGATGCTGGCGGCGACGCCGATTTCGAGTTTCACCGAGCCATCGTGCTGGCGTCGCGTTCGCCGACGCTCGCAGTGCTGCATGAATCCATGTCGACGCTGCTGGCGCGCTCGCATCGCAGCCGCCGCGAGCTCGTCCAGCGGTTCGGCTCGATGAAGACCTACCTGATCGACGACCACAAGCGCGTCTTCGACACCATCGTCGGGCGCGATCCCGACCGCGCCGAGGTGACCCTGCGCCGCCATTTCGCGATCGGCGACGAATACCGCCGCCGCGCGGCGACCGGCGAGGGCGACAGGTCGGAGACGCGGAGCGCCTAGCGAAACCAAGGCGCCGATTTCATCAAAACAATGCCGAAAGAGCAGGTTATGGGACGGAACGAAACGGGCAGCGTCGGCTTCATCGGCCTCGGCACGATGGGGCGCGAGATGGCGCGCAATCTCATCAAGGCGGGGCATCGGGTCACCGTCTACGATGTCCTCGACGAGGCGGTAGCCGTGCTGGCGGCCGAGGGCGCGAAGCCGGCTGCGAGCCCGGCCGAGGCTGCGGCGGATGCCGATATCGCCATCACCATGCTGCCGGATACGCCACAGGTCGAGGATGTCATCCATGGCGAGGACGGCCTGCTGGCCGCGCCGCCGCGCGGGCGCCTGATCGTCGACATGAGCACGATCTCGCCCGTGGCCGTCCGCCGGATGCATGCCGATCTCAAGGCGGCGGGCACCGATTTCATCGACGCACCGGTCTCCGGCGGCCCGATCGGCGCGAAGAACGCGACGCTGACGATCATGGCGGGCGGCGAGGCGGCGGCCTTCGCCAGGGCCGAGCCGTTCTTCCGTGGCATGGGCACGACCATCACCCATGTCGGCGCGCCGGGCGCCGGCCAGGCGGTCAAGCTCTGCAACCAGTTGATCTGCGGCATCAATATCCAGGCGGTCTGCGAGGCGATCGCGCTCGGCCGCGCCTGCGGCGTCGATCTGGAGCAGATGCGCTCCGTGCTGCTCGGCGGCTCGGCGGCGTCCTGGATGCTCGACAAGCTCGGCCCCGCGATGATCGCGGGCGATGCCGGGGCGGGTTTCCGCATCGACCTGATGCTGAAGGATCTGCGCCTCGTGCAGGAACAGGCGCAGGCGCTCTCGGTGCCGCTGCCGGGGACCGCCCTCGTCACCAGCCAGTATATCGAAGCGCGCGCCCATGGCGAAGGCGGGAACGGCAACCAGGCGCTGTTTCGCGTCTATGACCGCATGACGAACCGGGCCTGACGGCGGCGATGGGGCTCCATCTCGACTTCTCCGTCGTGCTCGAACGCTGGCCGCTCTTCCTCGACGGCGCGGCGATGACGCTGAAGCTCGCCTTCATCGCGATCCTGACCGGCGGCGCGATCGGCACGTTCTGTGCCATCGGCCGCGGCAGCAGCAACCGCTTCATCGCCGGGCTCTGCGCCGCTTACGTCGAGACGATCCGCAACACGCCGCTGCTCGTCCAGATCTTCCTGGTCTATTTCGGGCTGGCCAGCATCGGCTTCAAATTCTCGGCCTTTTCCGTCGCGGCTGCCGCGCTCGCCATCAATGTCGGCGCCTATACCGCCGAGATCATGCGGGCGGGCTTCGAGGCGATCCCTCCCGGCCAGATCGAGGCGGCGGAGGGGCTCGCCCTCTCGCGCGTCCAGATCTACTGGCACGTCATCCTGCTGCCGGCGATCGAGAAGGTCTATCCGTCGCTGACCAGCCAGTTCGTGCTGCTGATGCTGGCGTCCTCGGTCACCTCGCAGATTTCCGCCGAGGAGCTGACGGCCGTCGCCAACTACGTCCAGTCCGACACCTACCGCGCCTTCGAGACCTATATCCTCGTCGCGCTCGCCTATATCGCGCTCTCGCTCGTGCTGCGTGCCGCCTTCTGGGCGCTGGGGCAGGTGCTCTTCCCGCGCCGCCGGCGCCTCGGCACGCCGCTTTAGGGGGAGCGATCATCATGGGCGGCTCCCTCAACGCGAACCACCTCCTCTTCCTCGGCCAGGGCGCGCTCTGGACCATCGGGCTGTCGATGATCGCGCTGATCGGCGGCGGGATCGTCGGCTTCCTGATCGCGCTTGCCCGGGTCTCGCCGAGCAAGGCGGTGCGGCTGCTCAGCGGCGCCTATGTGCAGCTCGTCCAGGGCACGCCGCTGCTGGTGATCATGTTCCTCGGCTATTTCGGCCTCTCCGCGCTCGGCTTCGCGATCACGCCGCTCTGGGCCGCCGGAGCCTCGCTGACGATCTATGTCGGCGCCTATTTCGGCGAGATCTGGCGCGGCTGCATCCAGGCTGTGCCCCGCCCGCAATGGGAGGCGGCGGAAGGGCTCGCGCTCAGCCGCACCCAGCGCATGCTCAAGGTCATCCTGCCCCAGGCGATGCGCATCGCCACGCCGCCGACCGTCGGCTTCATGGTGCAGATCATCAAGAACACGTCGCTCGCCTCGGTCGTTGGCTTCGTCGAGCTCGCCCGTTCCGGCCAGATCATCAACAACTCGCTGTTCGAGCCCTTCCTGATCTACGCGATCATCGCCCTGATCTACTTCGCGCTCTGCTTCCCGATCTCGCTCCTCAGCCGGCGTCTCGAACGCCGCATGGGCGTCGGCCGCGCGAAGCTGATGCCGGCCTGACGAGATTTGAAAGCCATGAGCCAGGAACGCCCCCAGGAACACCTCATCGTCGAACGCCCCATCGTGGTGCTCGACAAGGTCCATAAGAGCTTCGGCACGCTCAAGGTGCTGGACGGCGTCAGCTTCACCGTCGAACGCGGCGAGGTCCTGGTGCTGATCGGCCGCTCCGGCTCCGGCAAGAGCACGGCACTGCGCTGCATCGACCGCTTCGAGAAGATCGATTCAGGCGAGATCCGCGTCTGCGACCACCGCGTCGACGCCGCCGATATCGATCTCAGGGCGCTCAGGCAGGATGTCGGCATCGTCTTCCAGAGCTACAACCTGTTCCCGCATCTCACCATCGAGCAGAACATCACGCTGGCGCCGGTCTCGGTGAAGCGGATGAGGAAGGCCGAAGCACGCGAGCTTGCCAAGGCGATGCTGGCCAGGGTCGGCCTCTCCGAGAAGCTCGACGCCTATCCCGAGCAGCTCTCCGGCGGCCAGCAGCAGCGCGCGGCGATCGCCCGTTCGCTCGCGATGCAGCCCAAGGTGATGCTGTTCGACGAAGTCACCTCCGCGCTCGATCCGGAGCTGACCGGCGAGGTTCTCAAGGTCATCGAACAGCTCGCCGCGGACGGCATGACCATGGTGATGGTCACCCATGAGATGGGGTTCGCGCGAGGCATCGCCGATCAGGCGGTGTTCATGCATGCGGGCAGGGTCCACGAGGCCGGAAGTGCCTCGATCCTGTCGGCTCCGGCCACGCCGGAACTCGCCCAGTTCGTCGGAACCGGGCTCTAACGACCAAAAAGAAGGGAAGGAACCAAGGATGAAACGCTCTCTCACGCTTGCCCTGCTGGCGGCGACGGCCCTGGCCTGCGCCGGCCAGGCCGCCCGCGCCGACCTGCTCGACGACATCATGAAGGCCGGGAAGATCCGCATCGCGACCGATCTCGCGATCCCGCCATCGGGCATGATCGACGGAGCCATGAAGCCGACCGGCTCGGATGTCGAGACCGCCGAGCTTCTCGCCAAGGATTGGGGCCTTCAGCTCGAATTCGTCCAGACCACGGGCGCGACCCGCATCCCCAACGTCCAGACCAACAAGGCCGACATCATCATCTCGACGCTGTCGGTCACGCCCGAGCGCGCCAAGGTGATCGACTTCTCCAAGCCCTATGCCGCGCTGCAATCGGTGGTGGGCTGCCTGAAATCGGTCGAGGCCAAGAGCTGGGACGATCTGAAGGGCAAGACGATCGCGGTCTCGCGCGGCACCACGCAGGACACGACGCTGACCAACATGAAGGAGCGTGACCTCAAGCTCGCCCGCTACGAGGACGATGCGACGATGGTCACGGCGGCCGTCTCCGGCCAGGCCGATTGCGTCGCGAGCTCGGCGACGATCGTCTCGCAGATCGGCGTCAAGGCGCCGGCGCGGCCCTTCGAGCCCAAGGTCTCGATCACCAATTTCGACCTCGCCATCGGTGTGAAGAAGGGCGAGCCGAAGCTGATCGAGAAGCTCGACGCCTGGGTCGAGCAGAACCTCAAGAACGGCAAGCTCAACGCGATCTACAAGAAGTTCCACGGCACCGACCTGCCCGCGAACATGCGCGGCTGACCTCTACCAAGCCGGCGCTCACCGTGGGCGCCGGCCCTTCGCTCCAACCACCACAGGATATCCCATGCGCCTCGTCATCGGCTCCGACCATGCCGGCTGGTCCCTCAAGCAGCACGTCATCGACCACATCACATCGCTGGGCCATGAGGTCGTCGATGTCGGCTCCCACGACGACCAGCCGGTCGATTTCCCCGACATCGCCCGCGAGGTCGCCCGCAAGGTCACGTCCGGCGAGGCCGAGCGCGGCATCATGGTCTGCGGCACCGGCGTCGGCGCCTCGATCGCCGCCAACAAGATGAAGGGCATCCGCGCCGCCGTCTGCCACGACATCCATTCCGCCCATCAGAGCGTCGAGCATGACGACGTCAACGTGATGTGCATCGGCGCCAAGATCGTCGGCCCCTGGCTCGCCAGCGACCTGATCTCGTCCTATCTCGCCGCCGAATTCTCGACCGACGAGGATTTCCGCCGCCGGGTCGAGAAGCTCCACCAGATGGATGCCGAAGGCTGAGACCGGATCCGGGAGCGAAACGATCCCGGTTTCCGGCTCCGTGAACAGCGATCCAGCAGCGCGGGCCGCCGGCATCGGCGCCTCTTTTCTTGCGGCCGGCTTGCGGCCGGCCCGTCTGCGCCGGATCCGGCCGGATCGCTCCGGGCTGAGCCCGATCGACCCGAAAAAGCCGCCGGGCTGCCACGTTTCATTCAAATACCGTTCAGCCTGATGGGCACAGCCTCGTTTACGGCGATCTTTCGCGGGAGGCTCCCATGTCACTATGGCGCATCGTTTGCGGCCTGTTTTTCGCAGCCGCTCTGCTGGGCGGCCCGCCCGCGCACGCGCAGTCGTCGGAAAAGCGAATCGCGCTGGTCATCGGCAACGGCGCCTATCCGGACGGCGCGCTGGCGACGCCGGCCAACGATGCCGGCCTGATCGCGCAGACGCTGCAGGCCGCCGGCTTCGATGTGGTCGGCGCGCGCGACCTCGACACCGCGACCCTGCGCTCCTCCCTGCGCGAGTTCCTCGACAAGGCAGCGGCATCGGGCCCCGATACCGTCGCCTTCGTCTACTATGCCGGCCACGGGCTTCAGTTCGAGGGCGAGAACTATCTCGTTCCCGTCGATGCCCGCATCGCACGCGACGCCGACGTGCCGCTCGCCGCCATCCGCCTGACCGATCTCGTCAGGCCGCTGGCGACGCTGCCGCTGAAGGCGCGGATCGTCGTGCTCGATGCCGCGCGCGCCAATCCGTTCGTCCGCTCGGGCCAGCCGCTGGCGGGGGGCCTCGCGCTGATGCAGCCCGACCCCGGCTCGCTGATCGCCTTCAATGCCGCGCCCGGCACGATCGCGCCCGAGGGCAAGGACTACAGCGCCTACGCCACGGCGCTGTCGGAGATGATCAAGCAGGGCGGCCTGCCGCTCGACGACCTGTTCGAGCGCGTGCGCCTGCGCACCAGCGAACTGACGGGCGGCGCCGAGGTGCCCTGGCAGGCCTCGAAGGTGCAGGTGCCTTTCCTGTTCTTCGAGCGCACCAGCGCCGCTCCGCCGGACCAGAACCGCTTCGTCGAGCTTCGCGACAAGCCGATCCGGGGTTTCGACGCGCGCGACGCCTATCTCGCCGCGCTGACCCGCGACACCATGCGCGGCTATCAGGACTTCCTGGCCGCCTATCCGGGCGATCCGCTGGCGAAGCGCGTGCGCGCCATCCTGGCCGCCCGGCGCGAGGCCATCGTCTGGCGCGAAAGCGCCGTCGCCGACACCCCGGAGGCCTACTGGTCCTATCTCGGGCGCTATCCGCGCGGCCCCCATGCCGGCGACGCGCGTCGCCGGCTGGCCCATTTCGCCGTCGCCTACGAGCCTCCGGCGTCGTTTGCCGCCCTCTCCTACGACGTGCCCCCGCCCCCGCCCGACGAGATCGTCTATGTCGAGCGGCCGGTCGTCTATTTCGCCGATCCCGTCTACGAGCTGCCGCCACCGCCACCGGTGCCGGTCGTCTTCCTGCCGCCGCAGCCCGTCTTCTATGTCGATCTGGCGCCCCCGCCGCCGCCCGTCGCCGAGTTCGTGCTGCCGATCCCCATCTATCATCCGGTGCCGCTATGGGTGGAACGCCCGTCCTATGTCGTCCCGCCGCCCGTCAATGTCGTCAACGTCAACATCCATAACACCGTGGTGGTGAACCCGGCCTCGCAGAGCGTGGTGGTGACGAGCCCGCAGGGCCAGTCCCTGCCTCCCCTACCGCCTACGGTGACGGGCGGCGCCCCGGCAGCGGCGCCGCCGGCAGGGGGACCGGCGCCGGCTCCCGCCTCGGGCCTCCAGCAAATGATCCAGGCGCATCCGGTCGCTTCCGCCGCGATCGCGGCAACCGCCGCCGCGCTGCCGGCCGCCGCCCTGTTGCGCGCCCGGCAACAGCAGGCGCAGCCTCCGCACGCCGCGGCGCCGGCCGCGACGGGGCCCCAGCCCGGTGCGCCGCAGGGCTCGCCCGCCACCATCGGCCAGCCACGTCCCGGCCAGCCACCCGCTGGCGGCCCCGCGCCTTCGGCCGCGGCTCCCGCCGGTGCAAAGCCTTTGCCGGCGCCGGGTGCCTTGCCCGCCGCTCCCGGCAACACGGCCCCGGCGCAGCATCTCGCCACACCGCCGCAGACGCCTCAGACGGGTCGCCCCGGCGCGCCGCCGCTTGCCACGGCCCCGCAGACCGCGCCCTCGCAGGCTCCGGCCGGCGCGAAGCCTCTGCCGGCGCCAGGTACCTTGCCCGCCGCTCCCGGCAATACGGCCCCGGCGCAGCATCTCGCCACACCGCCGCAGACACCTCGGACGGGTCGCCCCGGCGCGCCGCCGCTTGCCACTGCTCCGGCCGGTGCAAAGCCCCTGCCCGCGCCGGCCGCCCTGCCCGCCGCTCCCGGCAACACGGCCCCGGCGCAGCATCTCGCCACACCGCCGCAGACGCCTCAGACGGGTCGCCCCAGCGCGCCGCCGCTTGCGACAGCCCCACGGACCGCGCCCCAGCCTGCCCAAATTCCGCAGCCGAATGCGGCCGACGCGGCGCAGCGTGCGGCGGTGCAGCAGGCCGAGCGCCAGCGCGCTCAGCAGGCCGCCACCCTCCAGGCGCAGCAGCAACGCGCGGCGCAGGCTGCCCAGCAAAGGGCGGTGCAAGCGCAGCAGCAACAGCGTGCCGCACAGGCGCAGCAACAGCAGCGGGCCATGCAAGCCCAGCAGCAGGCTCAGCAAAGAGCCGCCGCGCAGGCCTCGCAGCTTCAGCAGCAGCGCGCGGCGCAAGCGGCTCAGCAAAGGGCGATGCAAGCTCAGCAGCAACAGCAACAGCGTGCTGCGCAGGCCGCCCAGCAGCGGGCCGCGCAAATGCAGCAGCAAGCTGCGATGCAGGCCCAGCAACGCGCCCAGATGATGGCCCGGCCGCGGGCACCGCAGCCTGCCCATGGTCCGCAGCCCCAGCACCGGCCGCCTTGCGAGCCCGGCAAGCCGCAATGCCGGTGAGGGGTACGCCGGGTCCCGAAATCGATGCGCGGCGGCCCTCGCCGCGCAGAATCCGAGGGAACCATCAAATCTTGGTGCTCCCGACACGGAATGTCGGAAGCATCATCCGCGATACGGATCACTCCGGATAACGCATCAAAGCAGCCATTCGGGATTTCCCATCGATATCAACGGACAAGCCGGTCGAACAGGAGAGCCCCCACGCCGCTCGCGCCGGCAGGACGGTTGGCACGGAACCTGCCCTACGCGCTGCAACCCGTGACGTGCGAGGTGCGGCGCCCTTGCTTCGGCGAGCGACGCTCCTTGCCCCGTATCGGCCATGAAACCGTATCGAGTCAGACGAGCGCATTTTCAAGCGAGGCGGACACCGGTTCGCGTGAAGAAAATGCGAGAAAACAAAGAGGTAGAGCAATTCGGCGGCGCTTGAAAACGCGGAATTCCTCTAGCCCCCAGCATCATGGGCAGTCGCAGGTTCGGGAATGAACATACTCAAGGTCGTGCAAGAGATCGTGGCTGGACAGATCAGCCGCGATCCCGCGGAGATCACTGAAAAGACCAGCCTCGAAGAGGCCGGATACGATTCTCTCGACGTGCTCGAAACGATCTTCGCAATCGAAGAGCGCTTCAAGATCCGCGTCCCCTTCGATGCCAACGACCCCAGGGTCAAGGAGCTGAGGACGGTCGGAGACATCGCCCGCATCGTCGAGTCGGCCCTGGGCGAGAAAGCGCCGGCGTGACACGGAGACGCGTTGCGATCACCGGCCTCGGCGCGATTTCGCCGGCCGGGCCGACCATGCCGACGACCTGGGAACGCATCGTGGCCGGGGACAGCGCCATCGGGCCGCTGATGCTGCCGCAGATGGACGAGCTTCCCTGCCCGATCGCCGCGCAGATCCATGACTTCGACCCCGACGCCCATTTCACCGCGAAGCGGTTGGGGTCACTCGACCGGATGTCCCAGTTCGCCGTCGTGGCGGCGCGCGAAGCGGTCGCCGATGCTGGGCTGGAGCCGGACGACGCGACGCTCGCCCAGGCGGATGTCGTCGTCGGTGTCAGCGTCGGCGGCATGACCACGCTGGACGACAGCTTCCATCGCCTTTACCGCGAGCAGCGGCGCTCGGTTCACCCGCTCACGATTCCGAAGCTGATGGCCAACGCACCGGCGAGCCAGATCTCGATGGATCTCGGCCTGCACGGCAACACCTTCGCCGTGGCGAGCGCCTGCGCATCGGGAACGCACGCCATCGGCCTGGCCTACCGCGCCGTCCTCCATGGCGATTGCGACATCGCGATCACGGGCGGCTCGGAAGCCTCGATCACGCCCGGCACGATGACCGGCTGGAGCGCGCTGCGCATTCTGTCGCGCGACACCTGCCGGCCGTTCTCGCGCAACCGCAGCGGGCTGGTGCTCGGCGAAGGCAGCGCCATCCTCGTCCTCGAGGAATGGGAGCATGCCGTCGCCCGCAAGGCACGCATCTATGCCGAGCTAGTCGGCTTCGGGGCCAATGCCGATGCCGGCGACCTGACCTCCCCCGATCAGGCGGGGGCCGAAGGGGCGATGCGGCGCGCGCTGGCGAGCGCCGGACTCGATCCGGCGGCCATCGACTACATCAACGCGCACGGCACCGGCACGCTGATCAACGACGTCGTCGAAAGCCGGGCCATCCGCGCGGTCTTTCCGAACGGGAAGCCGCCCCCGGTCTCCTCGATCAAGGGCGTTCTCGGCCATTGCCTGGGCGCGGCCGGGGCGTTCGAGGCGCTGGCCACGGCGCTCGCGCTGCACCACCAGATCGTTCCCCCGACGGCGAATTGCTCGGAGCCCGACGCGGAATGCGGGCTCGACGTCGTCCCGGAGGGCGCGCGGCAGGCGGTGCTGCGCCATGCGCTGTCGAATTCCTTCGCCTTCGGCGGCCTCAACGCGGTGCTGGCGTTCGGCCGCGGCGCGTGAACGCCCAAGCGGCGGCAGGCTAATCCTTGACCGGTCCGCACCAGCCGGCGAGGTAGCTGGCTTCCTGGCCTTTGGCCAGTTTCAGCGCCTTCTTGAGCGCCTTCTCGAAATCCGCATCGACGAGCTTGCGCCCTATGCGTCTGCGCAGGAAATCCGCCCAGAGGAACTCGGAGTAAGGGGTGACGTCCTTGGCGAAGCCCCCGAGGCGGCGCAATTCGCCGGCCAGGGAGCGATAGGGATCGTCCTCGAGCTTCTCGATGCGCTTCGGCATCAATTCGATGCTACGGCGGCGGCCTTCGCTGTCATAGGGGTGAGCCCAGTTCCGGTGCTCGCAGACGACCCAGAAGGCCGCCGTCGAGAGCCATGAGACATCGGCGATGACGTTGACGAAAACCTGCTTCTGACCCTCGTCGTGCAGGGCCCGGACGAGATGATGGTGATCGATGATGTAGAGGCGCGCCTTGGGCCCCTTGATCGCCGGGATCATGTGGCTGCCAAGGAACCCCTCGGCGCGGCCTCCCTCCCGCTCCCGCCAGCTCTGGCGCTTGGCCTCGACCTCACGGAGGCCCACGGTCATCTGCGTGGGGCGAAGATCGGCGATCGGAACGGAATGGAGGACGGGTTCCCGCAGTGACATGACCTTGCTCCAAAGCCGCCGCGGCAACATTCTCGACGGATATGCCGCAATGTCGAGAGCCAAGCCGGCACGCCAGCCGCACTGGCACGATTCCTGATAGGGCGACGCCGGATCACTCGATGGGAACGACTGAAAGGCATGGTGCCCACTCTGCGCATCCTCATCGTCGACGCGAACCAGGTCAGGGCCGCCATCATCGAGGAAGGCCTGCGGGAAGCGGGCTACCAGCACCTGATCCGCATCGCTGCGACCACGGGGCTGGTCGCCGCCATCGAGGCCCATGATCCCGACGTCGTGGTGATCGACCTCGAGGATCCCAGCCGCGACGCGCTGGCCGACATGTTCCTCGTCAGCCGGCATATCCGCCGGCCGATCACCATGTTCGTCGACCAGTCGGATTCCGCCTCGATCGAGGCCGCGGTCGAGGCCGGCGTCTCCGCCTATATCGTCGACGGGCTGAAGAAGGAGCGGATGCAGCCGATCCTCCAGACCTGCATCAGCCGCTTCAATGCCTTCCGCCGGCTGCGCGAGGAGCTCGACGAGGCCCGCTCGCAGTTGGAGGACCGCAAGACGATCGACCGCGCCAAGGCCATCGTCATGCGGCTGAAGGGCCTCTCCGAGGAAGAGGCCTACGCGCTGATGCGCCGCACCGCGATGAACGAGAAACGCAAGCTCGTCGATATCGCCCGCTCCCTCATCACCGCCGCGGAGATGCTCAAATGACGACGCTGCACCTGCGTGTCGGCTTCATGCCGCTGGTCGATTGCGCGCTGGTCGTGCTGGCGAAGGACGAGGGCTTCGCCGAGGCCGAAGGGCTCAATCTCGAACTGGTGCGGGAGGTCTCCTGGTCGAATCTGCGCGACAAGTTGAATGTGCGCCTGTTCGACGCCGCCCATATGCTCGGCCCCGCGGCAATCGCCGCGACGCTGGGGATCGGCGGGGTGAAGGCCCCGATGGCCGTGCCGATGGCGCTCAATCGCGATGGCGCCGCGATCACGGTCTCGGTTCGGCGCTTCGAGGAATTGTCGCGCCTGGCCGAGGGCGATATGGCCGATACGGCCGTCTCGGCCCGCGCCCTCGCGGCCATGGTCGCGCGCCGCAAGGCCGCCGGGCTGCCGCCGTTGACGCTGGCCGCCGTCTTCGGCTTCTCGATGCATATCTACCTGCTTTGCGAATGGCTGGAGAAGGGCGGGCTCAGGCTCGGCGAGGATATCCGCTTCGAGGTCGTCCCGCCGCCCCAGACCGTCGAGGCCCTCGCCAGCGGACGGATCGACGGCTTCTGCGCCGGCGCGCCCTGGAATTCGGCGGCCGTGGCGGCCGGCGTCGGTGCGATGGTGCATGCCAGCGTCGATCTCCGGCGCGACTGCCACGACAAGGTCCTGGCCTGGCGCGCCGACGACGTGCACAGGCGCCCGGCCGCCGTTGCGAAGCTCGGCGCTGCGATCCTCAAGGCCAGCGCCTGGGCCTGCCGGCCCGAGAACTTCGCCCGCATGGCGCATCACCTCTCGGCTCCGGACCGGCTCGCGCTGCCCGCCCCGCTGATCGAGCGCATCCTGCATGGCGAGCTGATCCAGGGCGCCGACCGGCCGCCCAGGCTGATCGAGCGCTTCATCCGGTTCGACCAGGAGGCGCTGCGGCCCGAGCCTGATGATGCCGACTGGGTCCTGGCCGGGATGGAGCGCGCCGGCCAGATCGTCGCGACGCCGCAGATGCGGGAGATCGCCGCTGGCGTCTTCCTCCCGGCCTCTTTTGAAGGCATTCTTTCCGCAAGCGAAGTTTCGCCTAAAAAATAGGCCCTTGCGCTTCCATTGTGCGACGCAACAAGGCAATTGCGCCGCCGTCCGCATCTCCCCGAATTCGTAAACTGTTGCAATTCAAAGCCGGCCCCATGGCGGAACGGTTGGCACGATCCTTGATACGTCTGCCGTGACGCGGCCAACGCTGCCCGCGCCACCCCCGATCCGGAAGACACAGCAACGTCGCTGTCGAAATGCGCCTGGCAAGGCGTCTTTCGCGCGGCGTTTTTCGCGTTCGGGGCCAGTTCCAGGGCAAGCGGTTTTCAGCAACCGAGAGGCGATCGATGACGCAGAGCTCCAAGACCAGGATCGGGATGACCGCATTGGCGCCGGCAGGTGCCAGCCGCCGCCGCTTCCTGCAACTGTCCGGCACGGCCGCGCTGCTGGCGGCGGCGAAGACCGCCCTGCCGTCGGGCGCTTTCGCGCAAGGGACTGGGCCCGAAGTCAAGGGCACGCGCCTCGGCTACATCGCCCTGACCGACGCCTCGCCGCTGATCATTGCGAAGGAGAAGGGCCTCTTCGCCAAATACGGCCTGCCCGACATGGACATCGCCAAGCAGGCCTCCTGGGGTGCGACGCGCGACAACATGGCGCTCGGCTTCAAGGCGAACGGCATCGATGGGGCGCACATCCTCTCGCCCAAGCCGTATCTCTACACCACCGGCAAGGTCATGCAGAACAGCCAGCCGCTGCCGATGTACACGCTGATGCGGCTGAACGAGGACTGCCAGGGCCTGTCGGTCTCCAACGAATACAAGGAACTGCCGGTCGGAACCGATTCCTCCGCGCTGAAGGAGGCCTTCGCCAAGAAGCGCGCGGCCGGCAAGGAGGTGAAGGTCGCCATGACCTTCCCTGGCGGCACGCACGACCTGTGGATCCGCTATTGGCTCGCCGCCGGCGGCATTGACCCCGACAATGACCTCGCGACCATCGTCGTGCCGCCGGCCCAGATGGTGGCGAACATGAAGGTCGGCACCATGGACTGCTTCTGCGTCGGCGAGCCGTGGAACGAGCAGCTCGTCAACCAGGACATCGGCTTTACCGCCGCCACCACCGGCGAGATCTGGTTCAAGCATCCCGAGAAGGCGCTGGGCATGCGCGCCGACTTCGTCGACGCCAATCCCAAGGCCACGCAGGCCATCATGCTAGCCACGATGGAAGCCCAGATTTGGTGCGAGAAGATGGAGAACAAGCAGGAGATGGCCGAGATCATCGGCCGTCGCCAATGGTTCAACGTGCCGGTGCCGGACATCATCGGCCGCATCAAGGGCGACATCAATTACGGCCGCGGCAAGGTCGCCAAGGGCACAAACCTGCTGATGAAGTTCTGGGGCGAAGGCGGCTCGGTCTCCTATCCCTGGAAGAGCCTCGATACCTGGTTCGTCACCGAGAACATCCGCTGGGGCAAGTTCGAGGCGAACACTGACATCAAGACGCTGGTCAACAAGGTCAATCGCTCCGATCTCTGGCTGGAGGCCGCCAAGACGCTCGGCGTCGCAGGCGCCCCGACCTCGGATTCGCGTGGCGTCGAGACCTTCTTCGACGGCATGAAGTTCGATCCTGCGGCGCCGATGGACTACCTCAAGGCGCTGAAGATCAAGCGGATCGCCTGACGCATGGCCGAGCCGCTGATCATCGTCGGCAATGGCATGGCCGCGACGCGGCTGGTTGACGAGCTCAGCCAGCACGCGCTCGGGCGCTATTCCATCGCGGTGATCGGGGACGAGCCGCGCCTCGCCTATAACCGCGTCCTGCTCTCGCCGCTGCTGGCGGGCGAGATCGGCGAGCCAGAGATCGAGCTCAAGCCGGCCCCCTGGTGGCGGGCGCGCGGCATCTCGACCTTCTACGGCCGGCCGGCCCAGACCATCGACCGCGCCGCGCGGAGGGTGACCCTCAGTGACGGGCTGACGCTGCCCTATGGCAAGCTCGTGCTCGCGACCGGCTCGACGCCGCTCAGGCCGCCCTTCCCCGGCAGCGATCTCGCCGGCGTCGCGACCTTCCGCGACACCGCCGATGTCGGCGCGATGCGGGCCTATGCCCAGCGCGGCGCCCGGATCGTGGTCATCGGCGGCGGCTTGCTGGGACTGGAAGCCGCCTATGGCCTTTCCCGAGCGGGCGGTGCGGTGACGCTGCTGCATCTGGTCGACCGCCTGATGGAACGCCAGCTCGACCATGAAGGCGCAGGATTGCTTGCGGCAGCGATGGCCGCGCGCGGCATCGATGTGCGACTGGGAGCAGAGACGAAAGGTTTCGTGGGCCGCGACCATGTCGAGGCTGTCATGCTGACCGACGGCATCGAGATTCCCGCCGATCTCGTGGTCATCGCCATCGGCGTGCGCCCGAATACCGGCCTCGCGCGGGCTGCTGGCTTGAGCGTCGGGCGCGGCATCCTGGTCGATGACGGGCTCGCCACCGACGATCCCGCCATCTTCGCCATCGGCGAATGCGCCGAGCATCGCGGCCTCGCCTATGGGCTGGTCGAGCCGGCCTATGAACAGGCGCGCGTGCTGGCCGCCCGGCTCGCCGGGCGGGAGGGCGCCTATCAGGGCTCGCTGCTCGCGACCAATCTCAAGGTCTCTGGCGTCGGCGTCTTCTCTGCCGGCGAGTTCGAGGCCGGTGACGGCGCCGAGACCGTCGTGCTGCGCGATCCCAGCGCCGGCATCTATCGCAAATTCGTGCTGCGCGACGGGCGCCTCGCCGGCTGCGTGCTCGTCGGCGACACGCAAGGCGCGCTGTTCTATCTCGGGCTGATCCGCTCGGGCCAGGACATCAGCGCGATCCGCGCCGACCTGCCTTTCGGCGAGAGCTACTGCGTCAGGGAAGCCGCCTGATGCGCCATGACGCCCCCCTCGCCCCGGCTGCGACGCGCACGACCTGTCCCTATTGCGGGGTCGGCTGCGGCGTGCTGGCGACGCCGGACGGGATCGGCGGGGCCGCGATCGCGGGCGATGCGGATCATCCGGCCAATCGGGGGCGACTCTGCTCCAAGGGCTCGGCGCTCGGCGAGACGCTGGGACTGGGCAGCCGGGTGCTCCATCCGCTGAAGCGCAACGCCGCCGGGAGCTATGACAGGATCGGCTGGGGCGAGGCGCTCGACGCCGTCGCCAACGGGCTGCGGAGCATCGCCGCAGCGCAGGGGCCCGAGGCGATCGCCTTCTACCTCTCCGGCCAGCTCCTGACCGAGGATTATTACGTCGCCAACAAGCTGATGAAGGGCTTCATCGGCTCGCCCCATGTCGACACCAATTCGCGGCTGTGCATGTCCTCGACCGTCGCGGCGCAGCGTCGGGTCTTCGGCTCGGACACGGTGCCCGGCGCCTATGAGGATTTCGACGGGGCCGACCTGATCGTCCTCGTCGGCTCGAACACGGCCTGGTGTCACCCGGTCCTGTTCCGGCGGATGCAGGACAATCGTCAAGGGCGCGGCGCGCGCCTCGTCGTACTCGATCCGCGCGTCACCGCGACGGCGGAGGACGCCGACATGGTGCTGGCGCTGAGGCCCGGTTCCGACGCAGCACTCTTCGCGGGGCTGCTTGTCCATCTCGCCGGGCGCGGCCTCGTCGACCGCAGCTATGTCGCGCGCCATGTCGCCGGCTTTGAGGAGACACTCGCCAATGCGTGCGAGATCGCCCCCGACATCGCCGCGGTTTCCGCCACCACCGACCTGCCCACCGAGCAGATTGCGGCCTTCTACGAGCTTTGGGCCAGCACACCGCATGTCGTGACGGCCTGGAGCCAGGGCGTCAACCAATCGGCGCAAGGCACGGACAAGGTCTCCGCAATCCTGAACTGTCATCTCGCGACGGGGCGGATCGGACGGCCCGGCTGCGGTCCCTTCTCGCTCACCGGTCAGCCGAATGCGATGGGCGGACGCGAGGTCGGCGGGCTCGCCAACATGCTGGCCGCCCATATGGGTTACGCTCCCGAGGACATCGACCGCGTGCGCCGCTTCTGGCAGGCGCCGAACATCGCCCGCCGCGAGGGGCTGAAGGCCGTCCAGATGCTGGACGCGGTCGCTGAGCGCCGAATCCGGGCGATGTGGGTGATGGCGACGAACCCCGCCGCCTCTCTCCCGGAGGCCGACAAGGTTCGCGCCGCGCTCGCCGGCCTCGACCTCTTCGTCGTCTCCGAGAACGTGCTCTCGAACGATACGGTCGCGGCGAAACCGCACTACATCCTGCCGGCCGCCGCCTGGGGCGAGAAGGACGGCACCGTCACCAATTCCGAGCGGCGGATCTCGCGCCAGCGCGCCTTCCTGCCGCTGCCGGGCGAGGTGAAGCCGGATTGGTGGATCGTCTGCGAGGTGGCGAAGCGTCTCGGCTTCGGCGCCGCCTTCACTTACACCGGCGCGCACGACATCTATGCCGAGCACGCGGCGCTGTCGGCCTTCGAGAACGATGGCAGGCGCGATTTCGACATCGGCGCCCATGCCCGCCTCGACAAGGCCGCCTATGACAGGCTGCGGCCGGTGCAGTGGCCGGTACCGGAGCGGCAGCGCGAGGGCACCGCGCGGCTCTTCGCCGATGGCGGCTTTTTCGGCCCCGAGCGCCGCGCGCAGATGCGCCCGCTCGCCGCGCCGAAGCTCGCCTCGGACACCGACGGCACCTTCCCGCTGCTGCTCAACACGGGCCGCGTCCGCGACCACTGGCACACGATGACGCGGACCGGGCTCAGCCCCCGGCTCAGCGCCCATATCGCCGAGCCTTCGGTTTCCGCGAATCCGGCCGACATCGCGCGTTTCGGGCTGATCGAGGGCGGCTTCGCACGGCTCGCCAGCGCCCATGGCAGCGCTGTACTCAAGGTCTCGGCCGATGAGGGCGTGGCCCAGGGCTCGCTGTTCGCGCCGATCCACTGGTCCGGAGAAACCGCCTCCGACGCGCGCATCGGAGCGCTGGCGCAGCCGCTCTGCGACCCCTTTTCCGGCCAGCCCGAAATGAAGGCGACGCCGGTTTCGATCGCGCCGGTCGCCTATCGCTTCGAGGGCTTCGTCCTGTCGCGCGAGCCCTTCGCGCTGCCTGCAGAAAGCTGGTGGGCACGGCTCGCGGTGCAGGGCGGCGAAGGCCGGCTCTTCGCCACCGACTCGGCCATCGATGCCTTGGCGGCGCTGATGCGCGAACGCTTCGGCGGTCATGAGATGACCGAGCTGATCGACCGCGACGGCGGCAGCTATCGCTGCGCCGTGCTCCGCGAAGGCCGGCTCGCGGCCGCCCTCTTCCTCGCACCGGCGGGCCGCGCCCCGCTCTGGGATACGGTCAAGGCCGTCTTTGCCGATCCCGCCGCGACCGTGGAGAGCCGGCTCGCCCTGCTGTCCGGACGCAGCCCCGACGGGAGCGATCCCGGTCCGACCGTCTGCGCCTGCTTCGGCGTGGGCCTGAACGCCATCCGCGCCGCCTTCGAGGCCGGCGCGACGACGGCCAAGGAGATCGGCCTGCAACTCAAGGCGGGCACCAATTGCGGCTCCTGCCTTCCCGAAATCCGTCGCATCGGGGCGCGGCCACGCGCCAGCGAGGCGGCATGACGCATGCGACGCAAGAGCTCGGTCAGAGGAGAGACTGGAACATGGGTCAGCCTGTCTTGAAGGACACGATCGCGGGCGCGACAGTCGTCACCCTTCCCGGCAAGCCGCCGGAGGTCGTGTCGCTGCCGGCCGCGACGTCGAAGCCGCTGGGGGCGAAGCTCGCGGGCTGGGCGAAGGCAGCGATGGTCAATCTGCTGCCGCCGCTGATCACGGTGGCGCTGATCCTGCTGTTCTGGCAGCTCGCCGCGCATGGACCGCAATCCTCCCTGCCGACGCCCACCAAGATCTGGGAAGAGGCGAAGGACCTGATCGTCGAACCGTTCTACTGGGCGGGCTCGCAGGATATCGGGCTGGGCTGGCGCATCCTGGTCTCGCTGCAGCGCGTCGCCATCGGCTTCAGCCTGGCGGCCGTGGTCGGCGTGCTGCTCGGCGCGCTGGTCGGCCAGTCGATCTGGGCGATGCGCGGGCTCGACCCGGTCTTCCAGGTGCTGCGCACGGTGCCGCCGCTCGCCTGGCTGCCGCTCTCGCTCGCCGCCTTCCGCGACAGCCAGCCCTCGGCGATCTTCGTGATCTTCATCACCGCGATCTGGCCGATCATCATCAACACGGCCGTCGGCATCCGCAATATTCCGCAGGATTATCGCAATGTCGCGAAGGTGCTGCGGCTGAACCAGATCGAGTTCTTCTTCAAGATCATGGTGCCTTCGGCCGCGCCCTACATCTTCACCGGCCTGAGGATCGGCGTCGGTCTGTCCTGGCTCGCCATTGTCGCCGCCGAAATGCTGACCGGCGGCGTCGGCATCGGCTTCTTTATCTGGGATGCGTGGAACTCCTCCCGCCTCTCCGACATCATCGTGGCGCTGGTCTATATCGGCGTGGTCGGCTTCTTGCTGGACCGCCTCGTCGCCCTTCTCGGCCATGTCGTCACCCGCGGCACCGCGACCCATTGAGGGCTTGAACGATGAGCTATCTCAAGATCGACCACGTCGACAAAAGCTTCCAGCGCGGCGCCGCCACGACGGAGGTGCTCAAGGACATCAGCCTCGTCATCGACAAGGGCGAGTTCGTCTCGATCATCGGCCATTCCGGCTGCGGCAAGTCGACCCTGCTCAACATCGTCGCGGGGCTGACGCCGGCGACGAGCGGCGGCATCCTGCTCGAGGGCAAGGAGGTCAATGCGCCCGGCCCGGACCGGGCCGTGGTCTTTCAGAACCATTCGCTGCTGCCCTGGCTCACCGTCTACGACAATGTCGCGCTCGCCGTGAACAAGGTCTTCGGCAGCTCCAAGAGCAGGGCCGAGCGGCATGGCTGGATCATGCACAATCTCGACCTCGTCCAGATGGCCCATGCCAAGGACAAGCGGCCGGCCGAGATCTCCGGCGGCATGAAGCAGCGCGTCGGCATCGCGCGGGGGCTCGCCATGGAGCCGAAGATCCTGCTGCTCGACGAGCCCTTCGGCGCGCTCGACGCGCTGACGCGGGCGCATCTGCAGGATTCGGTGATGCAGATCCATGCCGCGCTCGGCAACACCATGATCATGATCACCCACGACGTCGACGAGGCCGTGCTGCTCTCCGACCGGATCGTGATGATGTCGAACGGCCCCTCCGCCCGCATCGGCGAAGTGCTCGACGTGCGGCTTGCCCGCCCGCGCAAGCGGCTGGAGCTGGTCTCTGACCGCACCTACATCGGCGCGCGCGAGGCGGTGCTGAAATTCCTCTACGAACGCCACCGCTTCGTCGAGGCGGCGTGACGACGCCGGCCATGAGCGACGATTTCACACCCGATCAGAAGCGCTATCTCGAAGGCTTCACCAGCGGCATGCAATCGGCCCGGGCCGCGCGCGGGCTCGCGCCGCTCGGCGGAGCAGGTGGCGGAACGCCTCCCGCCGGGCCCGACCGAGAACATCTGGAAGCGCAGGAGCGCGCGGTCGCCGCCGGCGGCAAGCTCGTTCCGCAGGAGAAGTGGAAACAGGCCGAGCACCCTTTCGACGCCTATGCCCGCTTCAAGGCACAGGCCGCCACCGGCGCATTTCCCAAGCCCGAGGATGATTTCCGCTGGCGCTATCACGGCCTGTTCTATGTGGCGCCGGCGCAGAACAGCTATATGTGTCGGCTGCGCATTCCCAACGGCATCCTGAACGCCTGGCAATTCGAGGGCGTGGCGGATCTCGCCGAGTGCTGCGGCGGCGGCTACAGCCATGTCACCACGCGGGCCAATCTCCAGATCCGCGAGATTTCGGCCGAGAATGCGCCGTCGCTGCTGGAAGGGCTCGCCGATCTCGGCCTGACCGCCAAGGGCTCGGGCGCCGACAATATCCGCAACGTCACAGGCACGGCGACGGCCGGCATCGACCCGCTCGAACTCCTCGACACGCGCCCGCATGCCCGCGCCTGGCATCACCACATCCTCAACGACCGCTCGCTCTACGGCCTGCCGCGCAAGTTCAACGTCGCCTTCGACGGCGCCGGCTCGATCGCGACGCTGGAGGACACCAACGATATCGGCTTCCAGGCCATCGACGTGCTGGAAGGCGCTTCCTGTGACGGGCAGCCGGTCGAGCCGGGCATCTGGTACCGCCTCGCGCTCGGCGGCATCACCGGCCACAAGGATCTCGCCCGCGACACCGGCGTGATCGTCGCGCCTTCCGACGCGATTGCCGTGGCGGATGCCATCGTGCGCGTCTTCATCGCCCATGGCGACCGGACGGACCGCAACAAGGCCCGGCTCAAATATGTGCTCGATGCCTGGGGCTTCGAGACCTTCCTCGCCGCCGTCGAGGAGAAGCTCGGGCGCCGGCTGCTCCGGCTCGACGGCGTCTTCGTCGCGCCGCGCCCCGTCTATGACCGTCTCGCCCATATCGGCGTGCATGCGCAGGCTCAGGCCGGCCTGAACTGGATCGGCGTCGCCCTGCCGGTGGGCAAGCTCACCGTGCCGCAGATGCGCGTCATCGCGGCGATCGCGCGCCAATGCGGCGACGGCGATATCCGCCTCACCGTCTGGCAGAACCTCCTGATCTCCGGCGTGCCCGACGCGAAGATCGAGGACGCGCTCGCGAATTTGCAAGCCGCCGGCCTCTCGGCCGAGACCTCCATCCTGCGCGCCGGGCTGATTGCCTGCACGGGCGCGACCGGCTGCAAATTCGCCGGCGCGCACACCAAGGAGGACGCGCTCGCCATCGCCGCCCATTGCGAACCGCGCATCGTGCTCGACCAGGCGGTCAACATCCACCTGACCGGCTGCCACAACTCCTGCGCCCAGCACTATATCGGCGATATCGGCCTGATCGGACAGAAGGTGCCGGTCGGGGACGAGGGCGACACCGTCCCCGGCTACAATGTCCTCGTCGGCGGCGGCTATGGCGTGGAAGGCGGCATCGGCCGCGAATTGCTGACGCATGTGAAGGCCGAGGAGGCCCCTGCCATCGTCGAAGCGATCCTGCGGAGCTGGCAGTCGCATCGGGCGGCGCCCGACGAAAGCTTCGTCGCCTTCGCGCGGCGCCACGAGATCGCGGCCCTGAGGGCACTGGTCACCGAGGCGGGAGAAGCGGCATGACCGTGCAGACGCCGACTCCGCTCGCGCAGATCGTCCCCGAGAGCGCGCCCTTTAGCGAGGAGCAGCGCTCCTGGCTCAACGGCTTCTTCGCCGGGCTGCTCTCGCTCGACAATGCCGGCGTCACCGCCCTGTCGCCGGCACAGAACGCCGCGATGATGGAGCAGGCCGAGGATGACGGAGCGCCCTGGCACGACCCGTCCATGCCGATGACGGAGCGCCTGCAGCTCGCCGAGGGCAAGCCCCTGCCCCGCCGGCTCTATGCTGCGATGGCCCAGCAGGATTGCGGGCAATGCGGCTATGTCTGCGAGACCTATTCCGCCGCCATCGCCTCCGGCGCGGAAGGAAGGCTCAATCTCTGCGCGCCGGGCGGCAAGGAAACGCTGCGGCAGGTCAAGGCGCTGATGGAGGAGCCCGGCGCCTCGGCCCCGGCCGCCCCCATCGAGGCCGCACCGGCAGCGGAATTGGGACCGAAAGGTCGCTGCCGCGAGAATCCGGCGCTCGCGACCTTTCTCTCGCGCCGCAAGCTCAATGGCGCGGGCTCCGAGAAGGAAACCTGGCATGTCGAGTTCGACCTCTCCGAAAGCGGGCTCGACTATGTCGTCGGCGACGCTTTCGGCATCGTCGCGCGGAACGATCCCCGCCTCGTCGATGCGGTGATCGCGCTTCTGGGCGCGCGGCCGGACGCAGAGATCGGCGGCAAGCCCCTGCGCGACAGGCTCATGGAAGATTGCGCGCTCGGACCGGCGCCTGATGCGCTGTTCCAGCTCATCTCCTATGTCACCGGCGGGGAAGCCCGCGCCAAGGCGAGGCGCCTTGCCGCCGGGGAGGATCCCGACGGCGATATCGACCGGCTCGACGTGCTCGGCACGCTGCACAAATTCTCGCAGGCGCGGCTTTCAGCGGAGGCCTTCGTCGAGGCGCTTGATCCGCTGCAGCCGCGGCTCTATTCGATCTCCTCCTCGCACAACGCCACGCCGGGCCGCATCACGCTGACCGTCGATACCGTGCGCTACAAGATCGGCACGCGCCCGCGCTGGGGCGTGGCCTCGACCTTCCTCGCCGAACGCGTGGAGCCCGGCGACAAGGTGCCGGTCTATGTCCAGCGCGCCCATGGCTTCGGGCTGCCCGCCGATCCGGCGACGCCAATCATCATGTGCGGTCCGGGCACGGGCGTCGCGCCCTTCCGCGCCTTCCTGCACGACCGGCAGGCGACCAAGGCACCCGGCCGCAACTGGCTGTTCTTCGGCCATCAGCGGCGGGCCTGCGACTTCTTCTACGAAGACGAATTGCAGGCGATGAAGGATGCCGGCTTCCTCACCAACCTGACGCTCGCCTGGTCGCGCGATGCGGGCGAGAAGGTCTATGTCCAGGACCGCATGCGCGAGCGCGGCGGCGAACTCTGGGCCTGGCTCGAACAGGGCGCGCATTTCTACGTCTGCGGCGACGCCAAGCGCATGGCCAAGGATGTCGAGCGCGCTCTGGTCGATGTCGTCGCGGAGCATGGCGGGCGCTCCAGCGAGGAGGCGATCGCCTATATCGCATCCTTGCGGAAGGCCGGGCGCTATCAGGCCGACGTCTATTAGGGCATGCCGATTTTGCGCCGAACCACGCCGTCATCCCGGGCCTGACCCGGGATCCATGCCTGACCCTTTTCGATCAAGGCTCCGGCATGGATCCCGTGCTTCCGCGACAACGCAGCAAGCTCCACGGATGTCCCGCTATCAGGCCTTCAGATGGAAGGTCACCAGCACGGTGATCTCGGCACCCTTCGGCAAGGTTGCGGCGATGCGCAAGAAGTTGCCGAAATGGGCGAGCCGCTGGAAGGTCACGGCGTCCTTCGCCGCCGGCAGGTCGAACTCCGAGCCCTCGGGACACCAGTGCATGCCGTCCGCCGAGATTTCGACCCTGGCCTTGGGCAATGGGCCGACCGGGGCCTTGAGCGCCCGGACGAAGACGATGGCCTCCTTCGCCCAGCCGGCCTCGTAGGGCTCGGTCGCACTCGCCCCCGTCCAGCTTTCGTTGCGGGCGACGACGGCGGTCAGGTTCTCGGGCAACATCAGAAATCCCCCGACAGGCAGACGGAATCGAGATAGGCGAAGGCGCGCTTGTGGGTGTCGGTCTCGGCGAAGAAGGCCAGATTCAGCATGCACCACAGGTTCTTCATCGCGGGGATGCGGATGCAGTCGAACCCGTCCATCGCGAAGACGCGGTCGTTGACCTGAAAGCGCGTCGCCTGCATCGCCGCGAGGTCGAAATCGAAGCGCAGATAGTGCCAATTCACCTTGGTCGGGATCTCGTTGTAGCAGAGCCGCTGCTCGCCGCCGGGTAGATCCTCCCAATCGTCGGGAGCGAGATGGTAATGCGTGATCGTCTTGCCGGCGGTGCCGATCGGCTTGATCGGCGTGGTCTTTCGTTTGAACTGCCATTTCTGGATGTGCTGGCCGTCCTGCGCGTTCAGGAAGCGCAGATGCGGCATGACCCGATCGCCCGGCCCTGACGTATCGCCGATCTGGAGATCGTAGAGGAAGCCGAAGGAGCGGATATCGGTCTCCGACAGGGCGAGCTCCGTCGCCTCCGGCTTGAAGGTGAAATAGGCCTCGAGCCGGATCGGCCCGGCCTTGCGGAAGGTCAGCCGCTTGATCGCGACATTCTGCGCGCCCTTTTTCGGGCGGGTGGCGATCTTCAAGGCATAGGAGCCGTCGACGCCGCCATGCGAGCCGAAATCCCAGTTCGGCAGGGTCGAGAGCATGGCGTGGCTGTGCTGGGCATAGCCCGGCAGCATCGCGTCGAGCGTATCCTCGTAATTGCCGACGAGCTGGGTCCAGCCGCACATCCCGCGGTCGAAATCGTCGAGGCAGATGATCCTCGGCAGCGGATCGAAGCGGCTTAAGCTTGGGTCGCTCTCGCGCAGGGCGCGTCTGAAGTCGTCGAGCCGGGAATCTGACGGGGTCATGGCGATCAGCCTTTCACCGCGCCGGCGGTGAGGCCGGCGACGAGGTGTTTCTGCATGAGGATGACGAAGGCGAGCACCGGCACGAGCTGCACGGTGGACGCAGCGAAGAGCACGCCCCATTCGACGCCCTCGACGGCGCCGATCATCTCGGAGATCACCAGCGGCGCGGTCTTGGCCTTGGTGGTGGTGAAGATGAAGGCGAAGAGGAACTCGTTCCAGGCATAGACGATGACGAAGACCGAGACCGCCAGCATGCCCTGCGCCGCCATCGGCAGGATCACGCGCATGATGATCTGGAACTGCGAGGCGCCGTCCATCATCGCGGCCTCGTCCAGCTCGCGCGGGATCTGGTCGATGAAGGTGCGCATCACCACCGTGCCCAGCGAGACGAAGAAGGTGGCGTAGAGCACGATCAGCACGACATGCGTGTCGTTGAGGCCGAGCCAGTTCACCACCGGGAAGAGCGGCAGCGTGATCACGATCGGCGGGATCAGGCGGATGAAGATCAGAAAGAAGGCCGAGGCCTGCAATCCGCGCGAGGCGAAGCGCGAATAGGCGAAGCCGGCGAGCAGCGAGACGCCGACCGCGAGCACGGTCGCGCCGACCGTGACGAGGAAGCTGTTCCAAAGACCGAAGAAGAAATCGCCCCAGCGGCTCCACAGCGCCTGGTAGTTCGCCAGCGTCGGCGCGAAGGAAAAGGCGCCCGTTGGCGAGAAGATGTCGCGGTCGGCCTTGAAGGACGACATCGCGATCAGGCCGATCGGGACGAGCGACCAGGCGACGACCGCCAGCACGCCCAAAAATTTCAGGAAATGGCGAAGCAGCTTAGGCACGCGCGAACATCTCCCGGTAGAGCCGGCGCAGATAGAACAGCGCGAGCAGGAGCGAGGCGAGCACGAGCAACCAGCCGGTGGCCGCGGCCGGGCCGAAGGCGTTGTAGCGGAAGGCCTCGAGATAGAGATAGACCGCCATCACCTCGGTCGAGCGTGCGGGTCCGCCGCCGGTCATCAGCCAGACCTCGGAAAACAGGCGGAAGGCGAAGATGTAGCGGAACAGCGCCGCGATCAGCAGCGCCGGCATCAAGAGCGGCAGCGTCACGCGGCGAAAGCTGGTCCAGGCCGAGGCGCCGTCGATGGACGCCGCCTCGTAGAGGTCGCTGGGGATCGAAAGCCGTGCGGCATAGAGGATGATGAAGCTGAACGGCAGATGCAGCCAGATCGAAAGCAGGCTGACTATGGCGAGGCCGTGGCTCGGGTTCACCGCCCATTCGATCGGCGGCAGCCCGATCGTGGCGAGCAACCGGCTCATCATCCCGACATCGGGCTCGAACAGGTAGCGCCACATCACCACCGCCGAGACCTCGCTGACGGCATAGGGCGCGAGCACGATGGCGAGCAGGAGCGCGCGAAACGGCACGCCCGAGGCGAAGAACAGCGCCATGCCGAGCCCGATCAGCAACTCCACATGCACGACGATCGCGACGACGATGACGGTGTTGAGCAGCGCCTTCCAGAAATACGGATCGGCCAGCACCTTGGCGTAGTTGGCGAGGCCGACGAATGTCGCCTGCTGGCCGAAGGAGGACTGGTTGAGGCTCAGCCAGAAGACGTAGATCGCCGGCAGGAAGATGATGCCGCCGATCATGAGCTGGACCGGCGTGACCAGCGCGATGGCGGAAAGGGGCGTGCGGCTGGTCATCAAGCGATCCTGAAGCGCTTCAGCGCCTCGCGGTCGATCTCGATGCCGAGGCCCGGCCCCTGCGGGATGGCGAGCTTGCCGTCGACCAGTTGCGAGCCCTCGCCGACGAGCGGGCGCGTGAAGGCATCGCGCAGTGGGTTCTCGTAGACCATGCATTCGAAGGTGCGGAAGGTTTCCGCGGCCGCCGCCAATTGCAGGCTCGCGGCAACGCAGATCGCGCCCGACCAGCCGACATGCGGCGCATAGGCCGTATTGAAGGTCGCCGCGAGCTCGGCGATACGCCAGGTCTCGGTGATGCCGCCCGAACGCGTCACGTCCGGCTGGATCAGCCCGAGCGAGCGGTCCTGCAACGAGATCAGCGCCTCAGACGCGACATAGTCACTCTCGCCGGCCGCCAGGCGGATCGGCAGGTGCTGGGCCAGACGACGATAGCCCTCGCGGTCATGCGGAGCGATCGGCTCCTCGAAGAAGCCGTAGCCGAGATCGGCCAGCGCCCGCCCGACGATCATCGCATCATCGACATCATAGGCCCAGTTGGCGTCGACATAGAGGGCGATGTCGTCGCCGGCGAGCCTACGGATCAGTTTCGCGCGGGCGATGGCGTCCCTGAGCGGATGGCCGAGCTTGACCTTGATCTCGCGGAAGCCGGCTTTCAGAACGGCCGCCACCTCGGCCTCGACCGTCGCATCGTCCAGCCAGTTGATCGAGGAAGCATAGGCCGCGACCTCCTTGCGCCCCATGCCGCCGAGCAGCTTGTGGATCGGCTCGCCCGCCTGCTTTCCGGCGATGTCCCAGAGCGCGATATCGATCGCGGCGATCGCTTCGACGATCTGGCCGCCGGGCCGCCCCGAGAGCGCCGCGCGCATCGACTTCCACAATGCGCGCCGGTCGGCGGCGTCGCGTCCGATCAGGCGCGGCACCAGCGCCTCCTCGATGAAGCGCGCATAGCCGGCCGCGCCACGCCGGCAGAGCCCCTCCCCGAAGCCGACCGTGCCGTCCTCGGTTTCGACCTCGACGACGACGATCTCGATCGCCGGGTAGTCACCCTGCGATGTCCGCTGGACCTTGGGCAGGGTCGCCCGCAGCGGATGCACGGCGATCTTCGATATCCGGCTGGCCGGCATGGGCTCGCGTCCTCCCTGAAGGACATCATCTTATCTGATAGGTTGAACAGTTGCCAAGGAACGCGGCATCTGTCAATGATCGCCGCCGGAGGAATTTGATGAGCGACACCGCCCGTTCCGTGCTGGATGAGGACGACCTTTTCGCCGGAGGCGATGTCGTGCCGATGCGTCTTGGCGATGCCGTGATCCAGCGCATCACCCAGGCGATTCATGACGGGCGGCTCAAGCCGGGCGATTTCCTGCCTTCGGAGGCACGCATTGCCGCCTCCTTCGGCGTCAGCAAGCCGATCGCGCGCGAGGCCATCCGCCAGCTCGCGGCGATGGGCGTCGTCCATATCCAGCAGGGCAAGCCGACGCGGGTGCAGGCGCTCGATGCCGCCCCGCTCGACCGCTTCTACCGCTTCGCCGTGCGCGGCCGCGCCAATGGCCTGACCGAGGCGGTAGAACTGCGCCGCATCCTGGAGCCGCCGATCGCCGCGCACAGTGCCGAGCGCCGCACGGCCGAGGATATCGAGAAGCTCGACCTCATTCTCGCCCGGATGGAAGATGCGCTTGGCAACGTGCCGCGCTGGATCGAGGCCGATCTCGATTTCCATGAGGCCGTCGCCGCCTCCTCGGGCAACCGCCTGCTGGATTTCCAGATCCGGGGCCTGCGGCCGGTGATCCGTGAGGTGATGGAGATATTCAATTCGCGCGAGGCGCGTGGCCCCGCCGACTGGCAGCGCACCTTCGAGCGGCATGTCCGCGTCGTCGACGCGATCCGGGCCGGCGATCCGGTTGCGGCCTTTGCCGCCATGAACAAGCATTTCGAAGCGGCCGAAGCCGCCATCGCGGAACTCGCGAACCACAGGGAGGATCACCATGAGCCAGAGGGCGACTCTCGACCGTAGGCAGTTCGGGGCCGGCATCCTGGGTTTGAGCTTCGCCGGGCTCGGCGGCGCGGCTCGGGCGCAGAGCAATCCGTTCAACGTCTTCACCCATCGCGTCATGCAGACGGTCGCGACCGGCGCGCAGGGCGGCGACATTACCAAGGACTGGGCGCAGAAGAACGGCGTCACCGTCCAGTGGACGACCTTCGACACCGGCCCACTGCAGGAGCGGCTGTTTCGCGAGGCGAGCCTAGGCGAGAGCTCGGTCGATGTCGGCTTCGTGGTCAATACCCAGGTCGTGCCGCGCGCCGCGACTTTGTTCGAGCCGCTCGACGACTACCTCAGGAAGGACCCGGTCGAGGACCCCGCCGACATCTTTCCCGGCCTGATGCAAGGCATGAAGGTCAGCGGCAAGCAGCTCGCCATCCCCTTCCGCCACGCCTCCTCCGGCCTGCACTACAATGAGGAGATCCTGGCCGAGAAAGGCTTCTCCAAGCCCCCGGCGACGATCGAGGAGATGATCGAGATCGCCAAGGCCTGCAGCTATCGCCGCAGCGACGGCACCCAAGTCGTGGGCTTGTGCACGCCGGGCGTGACCTATCCCAACGTGATCGACCTCGCCCGCGCCTGGGATGGCGACTTCATCACGCCCGATTTCAAATGCGTCGCCGACCAGCCGCCGATGCTGAATGCGATCCGCACCTTGCGCGAGCTTTTCCAGATCAACGCCTTCCCGCGCAGCTTCGCGACGCTCTCGCCCGAGGATGTCAATGTCTGGATGCAGCAGGGCCGCGCCGCGATGAGCCTGCAGAGCATGGGCCGCAACCGCATCTACAACGACCCGCAGAAATCCAAATTCCCCGGCAAGATCAAGACGATCGCCGTACCGGCCTCGAAGACGCTCGCCGGCAAATACGATGCCGCCCCGGCCAAGGTCGAGTTCTGGGGGATGGTCATTCCGAAGAACGCCAAGCGCAAGGACCTCGCCTGGAGCTTCATCAAGGCGATGACCTCGAAGGAGGCGACATTGAAGGCCGCGCTCAACGGCAACGGCCCGGTGCGCGCCTCGACCTATGCCGACCAGAGCTTCGCCGGGACCGTGCCCTATGCCGCCGAGGAATTGAAGGTCTTGAAGGTCGCACGCGTGCCCCTGCCGGCCTTCGACGAGGCGGCCCGCGCCGGCGACTTCTTCAAGGAGGAGGCGGAAGCCGCCGTGCTCGGCATGAAGACGCCCGAGGAGGCGATGGCCTCGCTGGTCAAGCGCGTGCAGCCGCTGCTGCCGGCCTGATCGATCGACAAAAGCGGCGCGACGACAGCGTCGAAACAACATCCCGGAGGACCATCGATGACGCTCCGCATTTCACGCCGCCGGTTCGGCGCCCTCGCCGGTGCGACCGCTACGGCGGCGCTTCTTCCCAAAGGCGCCCTCGCCCAGACCAGGACGCTGACCGCGCTCGGCCACCGCGTCCACCAGACGGCGGCGACCACCGGCCCCGGCGGCGATGCCACCGAGGGCTTTCGCAAGGCGAATGGCGCCGAGGTCAATTGGGTGACCTTTGGCGATGTCAATGCCGTGCATGAGCGGCTGCTGCGCGAGGCTTCGCTGTCGGAGACCTCGATCGATGTCGCCTATCTCGTCAATGGCCGCGCGGTTCCGCGCAATCTCCAGCTCTTCGAGCCGCTTGACGCGCTGATGAAGCAGGCGCCGATCGAAGCCTTCGACGATGTCGCGCCCGGCCTGATCGCGCCGCTCAAGGTCGGCGATGCCTTGCACGGCATCCCGGTGCGTCATGCAACCAATGCCCTGATCTACAACGAGGCGCTGCTGGAAGAGCGTGGCGTCACCAAATTGCCGACGAGCTTCGAGGAGCTGACGGAGCTCGCCCGCAAGCTCACCTTCAAGCGCGAGGACGGCACGCAGGTCTACGGCCTCGCCTTCACGGCCGTCTTCGCCTCGAACTTCCTGACGCTCGCCCGCTGCCTCGGCGGCGACTACATGACGACCGACGGCAAGATCGTCGCGGCCGAGCCGCCGATGGTGAAGACGCTCACGCTCCTCGCCGATTTCTACAAGGCCGGCGTGCTGCCGCGGAACTTCGCGACAGTGAACAACGAGGAGATCACCACCTGGATGCAGCAGGGCCGGGCCGCGATGACGATCAACCCCTTCGCCCGGCTCGTCACCTATAACGACCCGTCCAAGGGCAAATATGGCGGGCGCTTCAAGTCGTTGCTGCCGCCGATGGCGGCCGATCTCGCCGGCAAGGTCGCCTTCGCGCCGACGGTCGAGTTCTGGTCGCTGATGATCCCGAAGAACGCCAAGCAGAAGCCATTGAGCTGGGAGTTCATCCGTGCGCTCTCCTCCAAGGCCGGTACGACGGCGATGGCGCTCAACGGCAACGGCCCCGTCCGCATCTCGGCCTATGCCGACGAGAAACTGAAGGCGGCGATGCCCTATGCCGCCGACGAGGCCGCCGCGCTCAAGGCTTCGCGCATCCATCTGCCGGCCTTCGACGAGCAGGCGCGCGCGCACGACATCTTCGTCGAGGAGACGCAGGCTGCCGTGCTCGGCCGCAAGCCCGCACAGCAGGCGATGGACGACGCGACCGCGCGCGTGAAGCCGCTGCTCGGCTGATGGCGGGGCCGCTTTCGGGGCGCGTCGCGCTGGTCACCGGCGCGGCGCGGGGGATCGGGCTGGCCATCGCGACCGCTCTCGCGGGCGCGGGCGCCTTCCTCGTCATCCATGACCGCGACGAGGAGGCCGAGGCGGTCGCGCGCCGGCTCGGTGGCGAGGACGGTCGGGCAACGCCACTGATCGCGGATCTGGCACGGCCCGGCGCCGTCGACGGCATGGCCGCCGCGCTCGCGCGGCTAGCGCTGGCACCCGACATCCTCGTCCTCTGCGCCTCGGCCGAGATTCGCCAGACGCTCGACACCTTGAGCGACGAGGCGCTCGCCGTGCAGAGCGAGGTCAATCTGCATGCGACGGCGCGGCTCCTGAAAGCCTTCCTGCCCGGTATGCAGGCCCGCGGCTTCGGCCGCGTCATCGCGATCGGCTCCGTGCAGGAGGCGCGTGCCAATGCCGACTGCCTCTACTACGCCGCCACCAAGGCCGCGCAGACCAGCATGATCCTCACCCTGGCCCGCACCACGCAGGCACAGGACATCACCTTCAACCTCATCCAGCCCGGCGCCGTACGCACCGACCGCAACCGCGCGATCCTCGCGCAGCCGGGCCGGGAAGAGCTGGCTCTCGCGCGTATCCCGCTGGGCCGGATCGGCAGCCCCGAGGACTGCGCGGGCATCGCGCTGCTGCTCTGCTCACCGGAGGGCGCCTATATCAACGGCGCCGAGATCCCGGTGGATGGCGGCATGCGACTCTGACGGTTGACGTCGCGCCTGCCGCAGGCGGAGAATTCGCGGGTGGCCGGCGATCGCCTTGCCTGAGTGCGAAGGATCGGGGAACCCGCCGCGAGAAAAGCCCTGCTTCCCTAAGCATTGCCGTTCGGAACCGCCTGCCCGGCAGCAGGGAGCAGGCCTCGCCATGGCTACGGGATTTGCTGCAACGGCCCTACAAAATTTGATGGCGCTTCCAAACTTTGCAGGTACCCCACGCTGTCCCAAACTTAAAAACTTATATATGACAATGATGTAAGGTTTGGCACACCGCTTGCGCTATGCGCACGGTTCCGGAGCGCATACGCATGCAGTGGCAGGCCATCATTGATTTCGACGGCACGATCTCGCGCCGTGATACGACCGACAGTGTCCTTCAGCGCTTCGCCGCGCCGGGCTGGGAAGAGATCGAGGCAGAGTGGACCGCGGGCCATATCGGCTCGCGGGAGTGCATGGCACGGCAGGTCGCCCTGCTGCGCGTCTCGCCCGACGTGTTCGACACCTTCGTCGAAAGCCTCGAGATCGACTGGGCCTTCGCCGCTTTCGTCCATCTCTGCCAGCATCACGGCATCCCCGTCACCGTCGTTTCCGACGGGCTGGACCGGACGATCCGCCGGATCATGCGCAAGGCCGGTCTCGGCGACCTGACGATCATCGCCAACCATCTGGAATCGATCGGCGGCGATCGCTGGCGGCTGGATTCGCCGCATGCCGACCCGTCCGGCGGCTGCGCGAGCGGCACCTGCAAATGCCGGGTCGCGAGCAATCTCAGCCGGCCACTGACCCTGCTCGTCGGGGATGGGCGCTCGGATTTCTGCGTGGCGGCCCAGGCCGACATGGTCTTCGCCAAGAACAGCCTGGTTTCGCATTGCCGCGAGAACGGCATCGCCCACAGGCCCTTTACCGTCTTCTCCGAGGCCATCAGCCTGCTGGAGGGCGTCCTCGCCGGCACCGTCGTGCCCGAGGAACATACAGAACTCAAGGACAAGATCGATGGATGACGGATTCCCCCGGCTCGCCACCGCCGATGCGGTGCAAGCGGCATCGCGCGCCAGCCTCGCGGCGGAAGAAGCGCGCCTGCTCGCGCTCGAGGCGGAGTATTGCTCGCATGGCGACACCGTCCACTACACGCAGTTCCCCAAGATCTTCTCGGGCTGCGAGGGTTCCTTCATGCTCGATGCGGCGGGCAACCGCTTCCTCGACCTGCAGATGTGGTATTCGGCGGTCAATTTCGGCTACGCCAATCCGCGCCTCAACAACGCGCTGAAGCGCCAGATCGACACGCTGCCGCAGGTCGCGAGCCAGTATCTCCACCGCGAGAAGATCGAGCTCGCAGCGATGATCGCCAAGGACGCGGAAGCCAAGTTCGGCGCCAAGGGCCGGGTTCACTTCAATGTCGGCGGCGCGCAGGCGGTCGAGGATTCGCTCAAGCTCGTGCGCAACGCCTCCAACGGCAAGAGCCTGATGTTCGCCTTCGAGGGCGGCTATCACGGCCGCACGCTCGGCGCCTCCGCCATCACCTCGTCCTACCGCTATCGCCGCCGCTTCGGCCATTTCGGCGAGCGCGCCCACTTCATCCCCTTCCCCTATCATTTCCGGGGCCCGAAGGGCATGAGCAAGGAGGAGTATGGCGAGCACTGCGTGCAGCAGTTCGCGCGACTCTTCGAGAGCGAGTACAATGGCGTATGGGACCCCAAGGTCGGCCAGGCCGAATACGCCGCCTTCTATGTCGAGCCGCTGCAGGGCACGGGCGGTTACGTCATCCCGCCGCCGAACTTCTTCACCGGTCTGAAGAAGGTGCTCGACGACCACGGCATCCTGATGGTCGTCGACGAGATCCAGATGGGCTTCTACCGGACCGGCAAGCTCTGGTCGATCGAGCATTTCGGCGTCACGCCGGACGTGATCGTCTTCGGCAAGGCCGTGACCAACGGGCTGAACCCGCTTTCGGGCGTCTGGGCCAAGGAAGCGCTGATCAACCCGACCATCTTCCCGCCCGGCTCGACCCACTCCACCTTCAACGCCAACCCGCTCGGCACCGCCGTCGCGCTCGAGGCGATGAAGATGATGGAGGAGGAAGACTACGAGACCATGGTCATGGCCAAGGGCGCGTATTTCCTCGACAGCCTCAAGGACCTTCAGAAGCGCCACAAGATCGTCGGCGAGGTCGACGGCCTCGGCATGGCGCTGCGCATCGAGATCTGCGAGCCGCACGACAGCTACACGCCCTCCAAGCGCCTGGTCGATCTGATGTGCGACGAGGGCATGAAGGCCGATCTCGAGATCGCGGGGAAGCGCTACGGCCTCGTGCTCGATATCGGCGGCTACTACAAGAACGTGATCACCCTCGCGCCCGCACTAACCATGAGCTACGCCGAGATCGATCTGGCGATTGCGCTGCTCGATCAGCTCTTCACCCGCGTCGCAACGGCCTGAACGCCGCAGAGGCCACATTGCGATTGCGCGTGATCGATCTCGACGCAGGCGTGGCGGCTCAGGAGCCGCTGCGCCGGCGCATCGATGCGGGGGCCGCAACCCGCATCGATGCTGCCGACCTTGCCTGCCGCCTGCGGATCGTGGCGAGCCGGGAAGCGCTGCAAAGCCTCGCTTCCCGGCTCGCCCCCGATGCCGGCAGCGGGCGGGAGATCACGGTGACCTTTTATGGGTCCGGGGACTTTCACCACTTGACCGCCAGCCTCGTCTCTGGCGTCGAGGAGGACGTGACCATCGTCCATTTCGATAACCATCCCGACTGGGTGCGTTTCCCCGCCACGGTCAATTGCGGCGCCTGGGTCAACCGGGCGCTGGAGCTGCCGCATGTGCGCAAGGTCGTGACGATCGGCCCCTGCAGCGACGACCTCGTCCGGCCCGAGCTGCAATTCGCCAATCTCGCTGCCGTCCGCGATGGGCGGATCGCGCTCTATCCCTGGCGCCACCAGCCCTCGCGCGTCTGGGGACGTTACGGGCGGACGGCGTGCTACCGGCAGGAAGGCGGCCATCTCCACTGGCGCAATCTCGCCGAGGAGAATTGGTCGGACTTCCTCGACGAGCTCGTCGAGGCGATCCCGACCCGCGCCATCTGGCTGACCATCGACAAGGATGTGCTCGGCCCCGAAGACGCCTTCACCAACTGGGACCAGGGTGAGATGCCGCTGACGCATCTGCTGCGCGCGGTCCAGCGCCTGGCCTCCGCGCGCGCGATCCGCGGCATCGATGTCTGCGGCGACTGGTCCAAGCCGCGCTTCACCGATCCGTTCCGCGCGGCGCTCGCCTATTTCGATCACCCCAAAGGCCTGAAGCCGGAGCCCGGAACGCTCGACCGCAATGCGCGCGTCAATGCGGCCCTGATCGACTGCTTCGAGACGGTGCTGTCATGACGCCCTGGATCATCTTCTGGTTCGTGCTCTCGGTGGCCTGCGACGTCGCGGGCCAGCTCTGCTTCAAGATCGGTGCCGACAGGCTGCCGCAAGGCGCCGATTTCCGGACCACCGCCGTGGCGGCGCTTCGCTGCGGCTGGGTCACCGCCGGCCTTGCCACCTATGTCGCCGAGTTCTTCATCTGGCTGCGCATCCTGGCGGAGGTGCCGCTTTCGATCGCCTTCCCGATCGCCAGCGCCAACTTCCTCGCCATCGCGCTCGCCAGCGCCGTGCTTCTCGGCGAGCGTGTCGGCCGCCGGCAATGGCTCGGCGCCTTCCTCATCACCTGCGGCGTCATCGTCGTCGCCCAAACCGCCTGAGACCGCGCCCGTGACCATTCAGGACCATAGCCTGCGCTACGCCGGCAACCGAACCGGGTTCCTGCTCATCCACGGGCTCGGCGGAACCCCCGTCGAGCTCAGGCTGGTGGCGCGGGCGATCCACCGCTCGGGCTACACCGTGAATTGCCCGCAGCTCGCCGGCCATTGCGGCACGGAGGCCGACCTGCTCGCCACGAGCTGGCGCGACTGGGTGGCGAGCGTGCTCGCCGAACTCGACCGCATGAAAGAATCCTGCGACCGCATCATCGTCGGCGGGCTCTCGATGGGCGCGGTGATGGCGATGCATATCGCGGCCGAGCGCCCCGCGGACGTCGCCGGCCTCGCGCTCTACGCGCCGACACTCTGGTATGACGGCTGGTCGATCCCGCGCTATGCCTTCCTGCTCAAATGGCTGATCAACACGCCAATGGGTCGGCGCTACAGCTTCGCTGAACGCGAGCCCTACGGCATCAAGGATCCGCGAACCCGCCAGGTGATCATGGGCGCGATGAGCAGCGGCGACAGCACGCAGGCGGGGCTGCTGACGACCCCTTCCCGCGCCTTGCAGCAGATGTGGCAGCTCATCGCGCTGACGCGCCGCCAGATGCCCTCGATCCGCTGTCCCGCCCTGCTCGTCCATCCCCGCGAGGACGACATCGCGAGCCTCTCCAACGCCTTCCATATCCAGCGCCGCCTCGGCGGCCTCGTCGATGCGGTCGTCCTCGACGACAGCTACCATCTCGTCACGATCGACCAGCAGCGCGACATCGTCGTGGAGCGCTCGGTCGCACTCGCGGCCCGGCTCGAAGCCGCCCATGAGGCCGAAAACAAGACGGTGCTCCTGCGCGCCGTCGCGGCCCCATGACCGGCCTGACCGGCCAGATCGCAGGCAGCATCACGGAGGTCGAGAGCGCGGCCTGGGACGCCTGCCTGCCGCATGAGGCCGAGTGCCATGCCTATTATGCCGCCTGCGAGACGGCCGCGGCGGTCTCGGCCGTCGGCATCCGCAGCCTTGCCGTCACCGTCTCGGATGCGCAGGGTGTCGTCGCGGTCGCGCCGTTCTTCCGCCTCGACTACCGGCTGGACACGCCGCTCCAGGGGCCGCTGCGTGCGCTCGGCGAGGCCGTTTTCCGCCGCCTGCCCGGGCTGATGACGCTGCGGGTGCTCTGCGTCGGCTCGCCCTATGCCGAACGCTGCCATGTCGGCTTCGCCCCTCGCCTCGACGATGCAGCCCGCCAGCAGGCCTGCCGCGTCATGGTCGAGACGCTCGCCGCCAGCGCCGCGACCGAGCGCGCGCATATCGTGGCCTGGAAGGATCTCGCCCCCGCTGAGGACGCCCTGCTCGGCCCGCTTCTCGGCGTGCAGGGCTTCGCGGAGCTCGGCAGCCTGCCGATCGCGGTGCTCGACCTGCCCTTCGCCGACGAGGCCGGCTACCTCGCCTCGCTCTCGGGGTCGACGCGCAAGGACATCCGCCGCAAGCTCGCCAAGGCGGATCAGGTCCGCATCGAGTTCCGCGGCGACATCGCCGGCCTCGAAGCCGAGATCGACGCGCTCTACGAGTCGACCCGGCAACAGAGCGGCCTCGACTATGGCGGCCTCGAAGTGCTGCCGCCCGGCTATTTCAGCGGCCTGTCGCAGGCGCTCGGCGCGCGGGTCGTCTTCGCGCTCTACTGGATCGGCGCGGAACTCGCCGCCTTCAACTTACTGCTGGTCGAGGCCGACCGCGTGATCGACAAGTTCCTGGGCATGCGCTACCCGCTCGGCCGCGAGCACAATCTCTACGCCGTGAGCTGGATGGCGAATGTGCGCTTCTGCCTGGAGCGGCGCATCAAGCTGCTGCAGAGCGGGCAGACGGCCTATGCCGCGAAGCTGCGCTTCGGCAGCCGGCTGGTGCCTTCCACCATCCGCTTCCGGCATCGCGCCGCGCCGCTGCAATGGGCCATGCGCAAGCTCAGCCCGCATCTTTCCTTCGCGCGCTTCGACCCCGATCTCGCGGCCATGGCCAGAAGGAGCGCCGCATGAGCGCCGTCGCCCCGACCCTACAGCCGTCCCGCTGGCGCCAGATCGCGATCTGGACGGCCTTCATCGTGCTCGATACCGGCACGCAGCTCGCCTTCAAATGGGGCGCGGACGGACTCGGCGACATGGATTTCGGCCTCGCCATGATCGCGAAGGCGATCTCCCTGCCGGGTGTCTGGCTCGCCTGCATAGGCTATATCGGCACCTTCGTCGTCTGGATGGCGATCCTGCGCGACATGCCGCTGAGCCGGGCCTTCCCGATGACCGGCCTCGCTTATGTCACGGTTCCGCTGTTCGCTTGGCTCGCGTTCGGCGAGCGCATCGACCTCACCCGCAGCATCGGCATCGCGCTGATCCTGGCCGGCGTGGTCGCCCTCGGAGAGAAGAATGACGATGCCGATTCCTAAGCTGTCACATGCTCTGCTGATTGCCGCGGCACTGATGTCGCTGCCAGCCCGGGCCGACAGCACCGGCGAGGTCATCGGACGTTGGCGCGACTCGGATGGCGTGTCGGAGATCGCGATCAGCCGCTGCGGCCCGGCCCTATGCGGCAAGATCGTCTGGCTGAAGCAGCCTCACGTCGACCGCTTTAATCCCGATCCGAAGCTGCGCGAGCGCCCACTGCTCGGGCTGCAGGTCCTCAGCGACTTCAAGCCGGACGCGTCCGGCGTCCTGACCGGGACCGGCTACAATCCGGAAGACGGCAAGAGCTATCGCACGACCCTTTCGCCGAAAGGGCCGGATACCTTGGAGATCCGCGGCTGCGTGCTCGGCGGCCTCGTCTGCGACGACGATCTCTGGACGCGGCAGCGATGAAGCGGCGGTTCCGCCACACGCAGCGGGACCGTCTGCCGTCGGGGTCGCCGGGCGTCCGACAGGGCGCTGAAACGGCGACCTGTCTGTTTGTTTTCGCGTTCGATTTTTCCGGGAAGCGGATTCAATCCTTCGGTCCGGCGCGGTAGGGAGGCGAAGCCGTGCGCTTCCGCATGACGACCTTGCGACTGCGGCTCGTGATCGGGTTCATGCTGGTCAGCGTGCCGGCGATGCTGGCGTCCGCCTATGTCGCCGCCTGGCTCCTTTCCAGCGCCTTCGAGGACAATGTCGAGCAGTGGCTGGGGGAGACGTCGCGCTTCTTCAGGCTCGAGGTCGAGGAAGCCTCGCAGGAGGCGCAGCGCGTCGCGGCGGTGATCGGCCAGCGCATCGAGAGCAATGCCGACATCGATGTCCGCTCGTCATCGACCTTCGACGCGGAATCGGCCCTGCTGAACTCGGTCGGCTACGATGTGATCGCCGTCTATGACGATCAGCGGACGATTCGCTACACCTCGCAGCCCTTTCAGCCCATCACGCTCCTTCCGACGGACGAGAAGCAGGGCATTTTCAAGATGACGGCGAATGGCCAGCGCCGGATCATGGCAGGCGCGGTCCAGACGATCTCCGTGAAAGGGCAGACGCTGCACGTGCTGGTCGGCTCCTGGCTCGACGAAGCCTATCTCGGCAGCATCAAGGTGGTGACGTCCCTGAACGTCCGGCTCTTCGCCGATTTCGGGCCCCGGCTCGAACCCGTGCTGGAAACCCATCCCGACAGCGTCAGCCCGGTCCCCCAGGAGATCAGGCGCCAGCTCGCAACCGGGCAGGAGGCGGTGTTCGATCCCTCGGCCGATGGGGGCACCTACCGGGCCGTCTATATCGGCTTCCAGGGGATCGACGGCGAATTGGCGGCGGTGGCGTTCGTCGGCCTGCGCAGCGAGGCGGGGCTGTTCGAGCAGCTCGGACGCGAAAGCCTCTTTCTCGGCATCTTCCTGTTCGGGAGCCTCCTTTCCGTCGCCGTCGGCATCGTGATGTCGGACATCCTGGTGCGTCCGCTGCGCGCGCTCACCCGCGGCGTGCGGGCCATCGCCGCGGGCGATTATCGCCAGCGCGTATCGGAGACAGGAGGGCGCGAACTCGTCCAGCTCGCGGCCGGCTTCAACAGCATGGCCGAACAGCTCGGCGCGCTGCGCGACCTCGAAACTGAGCTCCGGCGCCGGGACCGGCTGTCGGTGCTGGGTCAGGCGGCCATGGTCATCGCGCATGAGGTCCGCAACCCGCTCGGCATCATCAAGACCTCGACCGAGGTCGTCCGCAACCGCGCGAAGCTCGCCGGCTCCGAGGACAAGATGCTCGGCTACGTCATCGACGAGGTCCGCCGGATCGAAACGCTGGTGCGCGACTTTCTCGAATTCGCGCATCCCAAGCCGCCGATGACGAGCGAATTGCGGATGCGGTCGATCATCGATCGCGTCGCCGCGATTGCCGGGCCGGAGCTGGCGCGGCACAAGATTTCCGTCGCGGTCACCGACGAGAGCGGCGATGCCACGGTCCGCGGCGACCCCGACCAGTTGCATCAGGCCTGTCTCAACCTCGTGCTCAACGCCATCGACGCCATGCCGAACGGAGGCACGATCCATGCGGACGTCACCGCTGAGGGCGACACCGTCTCGCTGACGATCCGCGACGAGGGCGCGGGCGTGCCGGCGGAGATGCGCGACGAGATCTTCAACCCATTCTTCACGACAAAGACGAAAGGTACCGGGCTTGGCCTTGCCAAGGTCCAGACAGTCGCCGAAGCCCATGGCGGCCAGGCCACCTGCGCGAGCGAGCCAGGCCGGGGCGCCGCCTTCAGCATCACCTTGCCGCGCTGGCGATCAAAGGAAGCGCCATGAGCCACGCTGTTCTGATTGTCGACGACGAGGCGCGGCTCGCCGACGTGCTCGCGGCAGCCCTCGAAGACCTCGGCTATCGCACGACCGCGGTGGACAACGCCCGCGCCGCGCTGCAGGAGCTGGAACAGGCCCGCTTCGATCTGGTCCTGACCGATCTGCGGCTCCCCGTGATGGACGGGCGCGAGCTGCTGCAGGAGGTTCGCAAGCACTGGCCCGAGATCCCCGTCGTGATCATCACCGCCTTCGCGACCGTGCGCGACGCCGTCGATCTCGTGAAGGAAGGCGCCTTCGACTACATCGCCAAGCCCTTCGAGATGGACGAGGTCGCCGCCACCGTCCGGCGGGCGCTGCGGCTGTCCGACGTCGTGCGCGACAACGATCGTTTGCGCAGCGAGCTGGAGGGACGCTACAGCTTCGAGACGCTGATCGGCTCGAGCGCACCCTTCCGGCGGGTGATCGAGCAGGTCACCGAGGTCTGCGAGACGCGGGCGACCGTGATGCTGAGTGGCGAGAGCGGCACCGGCAAGGAGGTCGTCGCCCGCGCGATCCATTTCAACAGTCCCCGGCGCAACAAGCCCTTCGTCGCCGTGAACTGCGCGGCGATCCCCGAGACGCTGCTGGAAAGCGAGCTTTTCGGCCATGTGAAAGGCGCCTTCACGGGCGCGCTGTCCAACCGCATCGGCCGCTTCGCCGCGGCAGATGGCGGCACCCTCTTCCTCGACGAGATCGGCGACATGCCGGTGGCCGTGCAGGCGAAGCTGCTGCGCGCCGTCCAGGAGCGCAGCTTCGAGCCCATTGGCGCCAACCGGAGCCAGACGGTCGATGTCCGCCTCATCGCCGCCACGCACAAGGACATGCGCCTGGCCGTCGCGGAAGGCCGCTTCCGCGAAGATCTGTTCTACCGGCTCAACGTTTTTCCCATCGCCCTGCCCGCCCTGCGCGATCGCCGGGAGGATATTCCGACGCTCGCCACGCATTTTCTCGGCCAGTTGAGCGAAGCCATGGGAAAGCGAGTCATCGGCTTCACGCCCGCCGCGATTTCGGCTATGTCCGACCATGAGTGGCCCGGCAACATTCGGGAACTGCATAACTGCGTGGAGCGTGCCATCATCGTCGCGAAGTCACCCACGATCGATGTTCACGACCTGCCGCGCGACCTCTTTGAATCGTCGCCACGCCGTGGCGATTCTGGCAGCATCCCCGGCGATCTTGATGCCGAGCTCGAACGCATCGAGCGTGACTTCATCCTCGCTGCTCTGCGCCGCACCGGCGGCGTGCAGGTCCAGGCCGCGCGGCTGCTCGGCGTTGCGGAACGCAGCCTGTGGCACCGCATCAAGAAACTCGGAATCAAACTCAGCCGGAGCGCCAGCGAATGACGCGGACAACCTGCGTATCCAAGGGCCGCGGCAAGCGAGTGCCTCTTGTCCAAAGCCGCGGAGCATGGCTCTCGCTGCTCGCGCTGTCCTGCGGCCTTTCCGCCGCCCGGGCCGCCGACACGACGCCGGCCCTGACCGACCCGACCCCCGCCAAGGGCTGGATCATCACGATCGGCGGCTCGCTGCAATACGAGCCCGATTTCGAGGGCTCGAAATGGCGCCGCTTCTCGCCCATGCCGTCGCTGAGCTGGCGCCGTGTCGGGGAGGCCGAAGGCTTCAGCGCGCCCGATGACGGACTCGACTTCGCCCTGTACGACACCGACCGGCTCAAGGTCGGCGTGGTCGGCGACTACAAGTCAGGCCGCTATTCCGGCGCGGACCGGAAACTTTTCGGCCTGCGCGACGTGCCCTGGACGATCGAGGCCGGCGTCTTTGCCGAATTCTGGCCCGTCCTGGATCGCTTCCGCTTGCGCGCCGAGGTGAAGCAGGGCTTTCACGGCCATCACGGCGTCGTCGCGGATCTCTCCGCCGACTGGGTCGAGCGCTTCGGCAGCTTCACCTTCTCGGCGGGCCCGCGTTTCAGCATGGGCAGTAAGAGCTACATGACGCGCAATTTCGGGATCACGCCCGGAGAAGCGGCGCTGAGCGGCATCTACAGGCCCTATCGCCCGGACTCCGGCGCGAAATCGGCGGGCTTGGCCACGGCCGTCACCTATGACTGGTCCGAAAACTGGGCGACGACGGTCTACGCGCGCTACGACCGGCTCCTGGACGAGGCGGCGGGCTCCCCTCTCGTGCGGGTCAATGGCAGCCGGGACCAGTTCACCTTCGGCACGACGCTGAGCTATTCGTTCCAGGTCGGCGGTTAACCGGATCCTGATCGAGCGGGCCTGCCGCCCAAGCGGGCGCCATATCGATCAGGCCGCAGCAGCCGTCTCGTGGCGCGAGACATGCGCGGTGGCGGCACGCAGATCGGCGAGCCCGGCGCCGGCTGCGACGCAATGCTCGGCGAGATGGCGGCGGAAGAGGCGTGCGCCCGGACGGCCGGGGAACAGCCCGACGAGATGGCGCGTAAAGGCATGCAGCCGCCCGCCTCGCTCCAGATGCGCGGCGAGATGGGGCTCCAGCGCTTCCAGCATCGCGAAGGCGTCGGCGACCGGCGATGCCTGCCCGAACAGCAGCGGATCGACCTGGAGCAGGATTTCCGGGTTCTGATAGGCCTCGCGGCCGACCATGACGCCGTCGAGCCTCTCCAGATGCGGCAACCACTCGGCCGGCGCCTTGATGCCGCCATTGATCGCCACCGGCAGATCGGGATTGGCGGCCTTGAGGCGGTAGGCGCGCTCATAATCGAGCGGCGGAATCTCGCGGTTCTCCTTGGGCGAGAGGCCCTGCAGCCAGGCTTTTCGGGCATGGACGATCAGCGCATCGACGCCCGCCGCGCGGACCGCTGCGGTCAGGGCATCGAGCGCGATTTCCGGATCCTGATCGTCGACGCCGATGCGGCATTTCACCGTGACGGGGATCGCGACCGCTGCCTTCATCGCCGCGACGCAATCGCCGACCAGCGCCGGCTCGCGCATCAGGCAGGCGCCGAAAGCGCCGCCCTGGACGCGATCGGACGGGCAGCCGCAATTCAGGTTGATCTCGCCATAGCCGAATTCGGCGCCGATCCGCGCCGCCTCGGCCAGAAGCTTCGGGTCGTTGCCGCCGAGCTGGAGCGCGACTGGGTGTTCCATCGCGTCGAAGCCGATCAGGCGCTCGCGGTTGCCGTGGATCACCGCCTGCGCCGTCACCATCTCGGTGTAGAGCAGCGCATGGCGCGACATCAGGCGATGGATCGTCCGGCAGTGGCGATCTGTCCAATCCATCATCGGTGCGATGGAGAAGCGAAAGGGCGAGAACTGCGTCATGTTTCCGTGAGATGGGTGGCGCGCGCGTCATCGCAAGCGGTCGGCGCTCATACCTCATTTGCCGCGACGGCGCGAGATGCCGGCCAGGCCGCTGCGGATCAAAAACCCGGCCGCCGCGTTGGCCCGTCAGGAGGTTCGCTCATGAATTTCAGGCAAGTCGGCGAGCAAGGCGGCACGCGCCGCTTCGTGGTGATCCTGGACGCAGGCGAGGAGGCATTCGAGACGCTGACCCGCTTCGCCGACCAGCAGGGCCTGAGCGGAGCATCGGTCAGCGCCATCGGCGCCTTCCAGAAGGCGGTCGTCGGCTGGTTCGACCTGCCGGCCAAGACCTACCGCGAGATTCCGGTCGATGAGCAGAGCGAGGTGCTGAGCCTTCTCGGCGACATCGCCCGCGACGAGAACGACGAACCGAGCCTCCATCTGCACGCCGTGCTGGGCCTGCGCGACGGCTCGACCCGGGGTGGTCACTTCCTGCGCGGGACCGTGAGGCCGACGCTGGAAGTGACGATCACCGAGGCACCTGCGGAGCTGTGCCGCCGCAAGCGCCCGGAACTCGGCATCGCGCTGATCGATCTCGGCTAGCGCGCCGCCCTCACCTCTTGGCGCGGGCGACGATCTGGGTCGGGTTGACGAAGCGCAGCGCGATGATGAGCCAGATCAGCGTCGTGACCATGTAGATCACCGCCATGGCGTCGATCGACTGCACCGCGCGAACGCCGGAGGCGAAGACCGCGTAGTAGAGCGCGACGACGAGCGTCTGGCTGGTTGGGCCGGCCGTGAGGAAGGTCAGCTCGAACATGGCGAGCGTGCGCACCAGCACCAGCAGCAGCGCCGCCAGGATGCCGGGCGTCAGCAGCGGCAGCAGCACATGCACGAAGAGCTTGAAGGTGTTGGCGCCGAAGACGCGCGCCGCCTGCTCGATCTTGGTGTCGATCTGCTCGATGAAGGGGATCATCACCAGGATGACGAAAGGCACGGTCGGCACAAGGTTAGCCAGCACCACGCCCGACATCTGGCCGGCGAAACCGGTCTGGTAGAGCACCGTCGCCAGCGGGATGCCGAAGGTGATCGGCGGCACCAGGAGCGGCAGCAGGAAGAGCAGCATGACGAGCTTCTTGCCCGGGAAGTCCCGCCGCGCCAGCGCATAGGCCGCCGGCACGCCGATCAGCCCCGAGATCACCACCACCAGGAAGACGATCTGGAAGGTGACGAACAGCACGTCATGGAGCTGGAATTCCGACCAGGCGGCCGCATACCAGCGCGTCGTCCAGTCGGCCGGCAGCCAGGTTCCCAGCCAGCGCGTGGCGAAGGAGGAGGTCACCACCGTCGCGATCATGCCGAACAGATTGATGATGAAGAAGCCGATCAGCGCCCAGTTCGCGGCCGCCCAGAGCTTCGTCGAGATACGGGTGTCCTTGATCATCGGCTCAGCCCTTTCCGCCGCCGGCCGGGCCGCGATAGAGCAGGCCGCGCGCCGCCAGCACCGCGACGACGATGGCGAGCTGAACCGCCGCCATGATCATCGCCACTGCCGAGGCCATGGAGTAATCGTATTCCTCGAAGGCCGCCTGATAGGCCGCGATCGAGATGACGCGGGTCGGGCCGGCCGGGGCGCCGAGCAGCACCGCCGAGGGGAAGACCGAGAAGGCCTGCACGAAGCTCAGGCAGAAGGTGATCGCCAGACCGGGCAGCAGCAGCGGGAAGAGGATGTGCTTGAAGCGCTCCCAGGGCCCTGCCCCCAGCGTCGCGCCGGCATTCTCCAGCGCCGGGTCGATGCCCGACAGGTAGGACAGCGTCAGCAGGAAGGTGAAGGGGAAGCCGGTGATGACCAGCGAGAGCATCACGCCCCAGTAGTTGTGCAGCAGCTTCACCGGCGTCGAGATGAGGCCGAGCGTCATCAAGGTCCGGTTGAACCAGCCTTGCGGGCCGAGATAGTTCAAAAGGCCCTCGGCGACGAGCACCGTCCCCAGCGTGATCGGGATCACCAGGATGGTGGTGAGCAGGCGCTGGTTCTGCATCAGCCGGACGCGGAAGGCGATCGGGATGGCGAGCCCCAGCGTCGCGACCGTCACCGGCAAAGCGAGCCAGAGCGTCGTCGCGATCGTGCCGTAGAGGAAGGAATCGGAGAAGAAGCGCTGGTAGTTCGACAGCGCTCCGCCCGCCTTCGGCTCGAAGGAGAGGATGAGCCCGTAAAGGAACGGGTAGATGAACAGCGCCAGCAGGAACAGGATCGCCGGCACGACGAGCAGCGTCAGCCCGTCGAGCCCGCGCGCCGCCAGCCGCTGCTTCAGCGGGATGGAGGTGGCTTCCGCGCTCACGCCGCCTCTCCATAGACGAGGACGCGGTCGGCGTCGGCGGCGAGCGTGACCGCCTCGCCGGGCGACAGCTTGTCATGGGCGAGGAAGGACAGGTCCGTTCCATCCGCCATGCGGGCGAAGCCGACGAATTCGCGGCCGCGGAACTCGGTCGAGACCACCTGCGCCTTGAGGCCGGGCTGACCGGCCGCGACAGGATGGAGATCCTCAGGGCGGATGGCGAGCCAGGCAGCGGCCCCGGCAGAAACCACGTTGCGGGTGCGGCCGGAGAGTTGCGCCTCGCTAACCGCGACCGTGGCGTGGCCCTCGGTCACCGTGGCGACCGTGCCCTTGACCTTGTTGCGGAAGCCCATGAACTCGGCGACGTCGAGATGGTCAGGGCGCGAGAACAGGTCCTCGGGCGTGCCGACCTGGCGGACCACGCCGTCGCGCAGCACGACGATGCGGTCGGCGAGCGAGAGCGCCTCCTCCTGGTCGTGGGTGACGTAGATCGTGGTCGCGCCGAGGGTGTTGTGGATGCGGCGGATCTCGGCGCGCATCTCGAGGCGCAGCTTGGCGTCGAGATTGGAGAGCGGCTCGTCCATCAGCACGAGCGGCGGCTCGACGACGATGGCGCGGGCGATAGCGACGCGCTGCTGCTGGCCGCCGGAGAGCTGGCCGGGCAGCTTCGCAGTCTGGCCCTGCAGGCGCACCAGCGCGACCGCCTCGGCGACGCGCTTGTCGATCTCGGCCTTGGCCACGCCGCGCATCTTGAGGCCGAAGCCGATGTTCTTCGCCACCGTCATATGCGGGAACAGCGCATAGTTCTGGAAGACCATGCCGAAGCCGCGCTCTTCCGGCCGCAACGGGTCGATGCGCTTGTCGTCGAGCCAGATGCCGCCACCGGTCGCCGGCAGCAGCCCGGCGATCAGGTTCAGCGTGGTCGACTTGCCGCAGCCCGAAGGCCCGAGCAGGGCGATGAACTCGCCCTTGCCGATGGTCAGCGAGACGTCCTTGAGCGCGTTATGCGTGCCGAAGTCACGGCTCAGGCGATCGAGCTTGAGCTCGCGGAAGGAGGCTGCGTTGATCGTCATGGCTTCCGGGTCTTGATAACGGTGTCGTTGCGGGGCCGCCCTCGCCGCGAGAGCAGGCCCCCATGTGGAAGCGGCAGGCCCGGCCCTCGGCCGCGCCTGCCGGCCAGTCCGTGGCCTACTTCTTCTTGGCGCCGCCGACCTGCTCGTCCCAGATCCGGAAGGCGATGACCATCTTGTCGGGATTGAGCGGGGTTTCCATCGGGTTGTCGGCGATCAGCTTGTCGTATTCGGGCCGGCCGTATTCCTTGATCGCCTTCTGGCTCGTTTCCGGCGCCATCGAGAGCGGCACGTCCTTCACCGCCGGACCCGGATAGAAATAGCCTTCGTCATAGGTATAGGCCTGCTGCTCCGGCGTGAGCATGTGGCGGACCAGATCGAGCAACACGGCGAGCTTCTCGTCGGAGACGCCCTTCGGGATCATCATGTACTGGGCGTCGGTCACCCAGTGGAAACCCTTCAGCGTCTGGACCTTGGCTTCCTTGGGCACGATGCCGAGGACGCGCGGGTTGATGTCCCAGCCCGTGGTGCTGACGATGATGTCGCGCGTGCCGTCGCCGAGCTCCTTCATCGTCTGGCCGGTGCCGCCGGGGTAGTACTCGATGTTCTCGCCCAGCTCCTTGAGATAGGCCCAGGTCTTGTCCCAGCCCTTCTCGGGATCCTTCGGATCCTTGTCGCCGAGGATGTAGGGCAGGCCCATGAGCCAGGTGCGGCCGGGGCCGGAATTGGCCGGGCGTCCGTAGAAGAAGCGGTTCTTGTTCTGCTTGGTCCAGGCCAGCAATTCCTCGGCCGTGGTCGGCGGGGTCTTGACCCGGTCGGGCATGTATTCGAGCAGCGGCCCGGACGGGTAGTAGACCATCGCCATGCCCTGCCCCTGGCCGAGATTGTGCATCGCGAGAGCCGGCGCGAGGTAGATGTCCTCGGGCTTCGGCAGCTCAGCCGCGAAGCGTGGCAGCAATTCGACCCACAGCTTCTGCTCGATGCCGGCCGACAGCACGTCCAGGCCACCGATGACCATGTCGATGTCAACGCGGCCGGCGCTCTGCTGAGCCTTGATCTTCGACGGCAACTCGGGAGCCGGAGCCTTGGTGAAGACCATGCGCGAAGCGAGCTTGGGCTTCATCTTGGGGAAGTTTTCCATCGGCGTCTGGACCAGCGCCAGAGCGCCGCCGACATCGATGACACTGATCGTGACCGGCGATGCCGGCAGCTTGAGCTGCTGCGCAAAGGCGCCGGGCGCCTGGGCGGCAAGGCCGAGACCGGCGACACCGCCGATGAAATGACGCCTGTTGATGCTGTCGTAAGCCATGGTTTCTCCTCCAGATGCGGATTTCCGCTTCTTTTGACGGATGCTTGTTCTGATGTTCCGGCCGCCGCCCACCGGAACCCGTTGTTCAATCCGCCGACTGTGCGATTGACGCAGCGCCGGATTACTCGGTATCCTAGTATACTAGTCGATAAGAGCTTGGCAATGGCCCACCCAGCAACGCGGCACAGCACAGATCAGATCTACAGCGTGCTGCGCACCGACGTCATCAGCGGCGTGCTGAAGCCGCGCGAGGCGATGTCCGAGGCGCGCATGGCGCTGCGCTTCGGGGTCAGCCGCACGCCAGTGCGCGAGGCGTTCAAGCGCCTGGTCGACGAGGGCTTCCTGGTGGCGGTGCCGCAGGTCGGCACCTTCGTCGCGCCGATCGACCTCGCAGCCGTCCATGACAGCCAGTTCGTGCGCGAGACGCTGGAATGCCGCACCGTCGTGCTCGCCGCCGAGCGCATCGGCGATGCCGACCGCCGCCGGCTCGAAGAACAGATCGAGGAGCAGGCGGAAGCCGTGCGGCGGCAGGATCGGCCGGAGATTTTCCGCCTCGACGAGGTGTTCCACGCCGAAATATCGCGCATCGCCGGCCACAGCGCGGTCTGGAGCATGATCGAGGGCGTGAAGGCGCAGATGGACCGGGTGCGCTGCCTCTCGCTGGAAACGCCCTCCTGGTCGAGCGTGATCCTGCAGGAGCACCGGATCATCGCCGCGCATATCATCAAGCACGACGCCGCAGGCGCCGAGGCGGCGATGCGGGCGCATCTGCGCACCGTCTTCGCCACGATCGACGCGATCGCGAAGGACCATGCCGACGCCTTCGACGATTCCAGGCTTGTCCACGAGGCGAGCTGAGACGCGGCGCCCACCACCCGACGACACCATACCTCCCAAAGGATATTAGACCATGGAACAATGCTGGCGCTGGTTCGGCCCGGACGACGTCGTGACTCTGGCGCAGGCCAGGCAGGCCGGGGCGACAGGCATCGTCAACTCGCTGCACCAGATCCCCTATGGCGTGGTCTGGAGCGTCGAGGAGATCGAGAAGCGCCAGGCGATCGTTCGCGGCGACAGGAGCCTCGGCCTCGAATGGAAGGTGGTCGAGAGCCTACCGATCCATGAAAGCGTCAAGATCGGCGAGGGCGACCTCGAAACCGTCTTCGAGAACTACCGCCAGTCGATGCGCAACCTCGCCGCCTGCGGGCTTCAGGTGATCTGCTACAACTTCATGCCGGTGCTGGACTGGACGCGCACGCAGCTCGCCGAGCCGCTGCCCGGCGGCGGCACGGCGCTGCGCTTCAATCTGCACGAATATGTCGCGCTCGATCACTTCATGCTGAAGCGCAAGGGCGCCGACGAGGGCCATTCCGCCGAGGTGATGGACAAGGCCAGGGCCTGGTTCGAGCGCTCGACGGAAGCGGATCGCGACCGGCTGCTCTCCAGCGTGATGGCGGGACTGCCCGGCGCCTTCGACCGCTACGACCTACCCGGCCTCGCCCGCATCCTCGAGCGCTATGCCGGCATGACGCATGACAAGCTCAGGGCCAATCTCAAGCGCTTCCTGGAGGCGATCATCCCGACCGCCGAGGAGGTCGGCATCCGCATGTGCATCCATCCGGACGACCCGCCGCGCCCGCTCTTCGGCCTGCCGCGCATCTGCTCGGACGAGGACGACATCGCCTGGATCCTCGGTACGGTCGATTCCCCGGCGAACGGGCTGACGCTCTGCTCCGGCTCGCTCGGCGCCAATCCGAAGAACGACGTGCCGGCGATCGCGCGCCGCTTCGCCGACAAGGTCTGGTTCGCGCATCTGCGCAACGTCGCGAAGGATCCGGACGGGTCCTTCATGGAGGCCGAGCATCTCGGCGGCGACACCGACATGGTCGCGCTGGTCGATGCGCTGATGGCCGAGGAGAAGCGCCGCAAGGCCGCCGGCCTGCCGCATTGGCGCATCCCGATGCGCCCCGACCACGGCCACGAGCTGCTCGACGATGTCGGCAAGGGCAGCTTCCCCGGCTATCCGGCCGTGGGGCGGCTGCGTGGATTGGCGGAACTGCGCGGCGTGATGACCGCGCTGGCGCAGGTCAAGGGCTACGACGCCTGAGCCGGGACCGGCCGCCGCAGCCAGAGACAACAAAAAGGGCGGGCCTCGTGCCCGCCCTTTCCTTTTTTGGGATGACCTTGTTTCAGCCGGCGAGGAAGGCGATTCCGGCGACGGCCATCGCCCCACCGGCAAAGCGGGCCAGGCGCGGCGCATAGCGCGCGATCTGTGCGGCGAGAACCAGCCCGACGCCATGCAGCGCCGCGGTCGCCACAACGAAGCCGGCGGCATAGCTCAGCCCGCTCGCATCCTCCGGCAGTTCCGCGCCATGGGCATGGCCATGGAAGATCGCGAATGCAGCGCAGATCGCGACACCGGCCGCCAGCGGCGGCGTCAGGTTGAAGGCGATGGCGAGGCCGAGCGCCACGACCGAGACGCCGATCCCGATCTCGACGCCGGGCAAGGCTGCGCCCGTCATGCCCCAGATGCCGGCGAGAACCATGGTGACGACGAAAGCGGCGGGATAGGCGAAACGCGCCTTGCCGCCGACCAGCCCGGCCCAGAGGCCGACCGCGACCATGGCGGTGAGATGGTCCAGCCCGAACAGCGGATGGGTCAGCCCCGCCGTGAAGCCATGCACGGAGCCGACGCCGGTATGGGCCATGGCGCTACCAGCAAAGAGCGTCGCCGCCGCAGCAAGCACCAGCCGCTCGATCATCTTCGTGTTCATCCGCCTCTCCTCACGCCGCCGAAGCCGGCTTCAGGCCGCCGGCCATCTCGATGAAATCGATCACCGCGTCGACGCCCTCGCCGGCACGGGTATTGGTGAAGACGAAGGGGCGTTTGCCCCGCATCGTCCGGGAATCGCGCTCCATGACGCCGAGATCGGCGCCGACATGCGGCGCGAGATCGGTCTTGTTGATGACGAGCAGGTCGGAGCGGGTGATGCCGGGCCCACCCTTGCGCGGGATCTTCTCGCCGGCGGCGACGTCGATGACGTAGATCGTCAGATCCGCCAGTTCGGGCGAGAAGGTCGCGGCGAGGTTATCGCCACCGGATTCGATCAGGATCAGATCGAGCGCCGGGAACTTGCCGCGCATCTCGGCGACCGCCGCGAGGTTGATCGAGCAATCCTCGCGGATCGCGGTATGCGGGCAGCCGCCGGTCTCGACGCCCATGATCCGCTCCTCGGGCAGCGCGCCGGCGACCGTCAGCAGCCGCGCATCCTCCTTGGTATAGATGTCATTGGTGATGGCGCAGAGGTCGTAGGCGCCGCGCATGCGCTTGCACAGCACCTCCATCAGCGCCGTCTTGCCGGAGCCGACCGGGCCGCCGATGCCGACGCGCAAAGGGCCATGGGGGGAGCGGGTCATGAGCGGAAAAGCCTCGAATACTGGGTTTCGTGACGCAAGCTGGCGATGTCGGAGCGCAGCGCGCAGCCGCCGAGATCGTCGAGCGTCGCGCGCTCGGCCCCGGCCGCCGCCTCATGCAAGGCCGGGACCAAGGCGGCAGTGACCCTCTGCCCATCGGTCTGACCGACGATGCCCAGCCGCACCGACGCCGAGACGAGATTGGCGACGAAGGCGAGGCTGTAGGCCTCGAGGCAAGGAGCCAGAGGCAGGGCGTGACCGGCGCTGGCGACCGCCACGGCGACCGGATAGGCGACATCGCCATCCCAGGTCTCGCCGAGCCGGCCGATGGCTTCGCAAGGCCAGGACGCCTTCACCGCCGCGACGAAGGCATTGCCCTGCGTCACCGTTTCCAGCCTTCGCTCGGCGGAGTTGGCGAGCGCGAGCGCGAGCTCCGCGACCTCGCGCAACGCTCCCGTGTCCTTCTCCTGCGCGGCGTGAAAAGCGGCCGCGAAGAGAATCAGGTCGTTATGCAGCGAGCCGTGACGGACCAGCGCGTCGAGCCAGTCGCGCAGGGTTTCCGCGTCGTGCAGGTCGCCGGCCTCGAAGGCCCATTCCAGCCCGTGCGAATAGGCGAAGGCGCCGACCGGGAAGGACGGCGACAGCCAGACCATCAGGGGCAGATGGGCCGACATGCCCTGCCGGCTCAGCGGTCGTGCGAATGGCCCTTATGGCCATGCTCGGCGCCGTGGCGGTGGCCGTGGTCGTGATGCTCATGATCGTGATGGTCGTGGCCGCAGCCGCAGGCATCGCCATGGGCGTGATGGTGCTCATGGCCGTGGGCATGCTTGTGATCATGCGCGTGTTCTTTGCCATGCGCATGTTCCTGGCCATGCGCGTGCTCATGGCCATGCTTGTGGTCGTGGCCATGGCCATGATGATGGTGATCGTGACCGTGGTGATCATGCCCGCAGCCGCAGGCGTCATCATGGGCGTGATCGTGGCCGTGAGCATGGTCGTGGTCGTAGGCGCCGCGCTCGGGCTGGAAGGGGCGTTCCACCGTCGTCATCGCACAGCCCTGCCCGCGCACCATCTCGGCCAGGACGTGGTCGTTCTCGATGTAGATCGCGTCGGCGGTGATCTCGGCCGGGGTATGGCGGTTGCCGATATGCCAGGCGACGCGCATCAGCCGCAGCGGGTTCTCGGCGCGGATCTCCAGCAGGCTCTGCGGTGCGGCCTTGATCTGGACAAGGCTCCCGTCCTCCAGCTTCACGGCGTCGCCATCAGCCAGCACCGTGGCCTTGTCGAGATCGAGCAGGACATCGAGCCCGCCATCGGCCTTGAGGGCAAGGCGGCGGCGATTGCGGTCGTCATGGTCGAGGGTGAGCGTGTCGACGACGCGCTCGGCCCGGACGGCGGCCTTGCGAACGACGGAGGTGGCGCGAAGCATGTCTGATGATCCCTATGGGAAGCCGAAGCTCCCGAAGCCCTTGCCAAATTAGTAGCACGAACGCGTGTTCGTGCTACCAGGCTTTCAGGATCATCGCGGCGTTATCGCGGCAAGGTCTTGATCTCGGCGTCGAACTTCTTGAGCAGGCGCGAGCGCTCGGCCGGTGAGCCCCAGCGCGGCGTGTCGTAGTCGATCAGCTTGATCTCCGAGAACTTCGGTGCATCCGGCGAGAGCAGCGCATTCCTGTTCGAGGGGATCGAGTTGATCTTCAGCCTCGCATTGATGTTCTGGGCATCGGGCGACAGCGTGAAATCGACGAATTTGCGTGCGGCCTCCGGGTTCTTGCCGCCCTTGACGACCGAGACCGAGCCGGTCTCGTAGCCGGTGCCCTCGCAGGGTGCCACGGTCTCGATCGGCGCGCCCTGCAGCTTCTGCGTCAGCATGTCGTGGATGAAGGCGATGCCGACCGCCGTCTCGCCGAGCGCGGTCGCCTTCACCGGCGCGATGCCGGATTTGGTGTACTGGCTGATGTTCTTGTGCAGGCTCTTGAGGAACTCGAAGCCCTTCTCCTCGCCGAGGCGCTGCACCGTCGTCGCCAGGAAGACATAGGCCGTGCCCGAAGAGCTGGGATCGGCGATCTGCACCTCGTCGCGGAACGCCGCATCGAGCAGATCCGCCCAGCATTTGGGCGCAGCGATGCCGCGCTTCTTGAGAATATCGCTGTTGTAGCCGATGCCGAGCGCGCCGAGATAAATCGCATTGGTGCGGAATTTCGACTGCTCGGCATGGCGCTGCGCCCAATCATGCAGTTCCGGCAGCTTGGGCGATTTGTATTCGTCGAGCAGTCCCTCCTCGGCCGCTTGCAGATGCGGCTCGCCCGGCCCACCCCACCAGACATCGCCGCGAGGGTTGTTGGCTTCGGCCTTGACCTGGGCATAAACCTCGCCGGTGCTCTTTCTGATCATCGCGACCTTGATGCCGGTCGCCTTCTCGAACATTGCCGCGCCCTCGCGGCATTGTTCCTCCAGGATCGAGCAATAGACCGTGACCTGTCCCTGCGCAAAGGCAGGCCGTTGAGGCGAGACCACGACGGCAGCAGCGAGCGCCAGCGCGCTCAAGGTCGTGAAGTGGAAACGCGTCATCCTGTCCTCCCGAGGCAAATTCTTTTGCCGACGAAAAGACTGGCATGGTCGAACCAAGTCAAGAGCAGGCACTGGCGGCAACCATGCCGCGCGTCATGCTCGGGCTTGCCCCGCGCATCTTTCGCCAAAGGAGGCTCCCGCGGCCTGACGGTCCGGAGATTCTCGGATCTGCGCTTCGCTTCGCCCGAGAATGACGGCCTTATTTATCAGAACAGGAAGTAGCGCTGCGCCAGCGGCAGTTCCTTCGCGGGCTCGCAGACCAGCAATTCGCCATCCGCGACCACCGCATAGGTTTCCGGATCGATCTGGATGTCCGGCGTGGCGTCGTTGTGGATCATGCTCTTCTTGGAGATGCCGCCACGGGTGTTCTCGACCGCGACCATCTCCTTGTCCGTGCCGAGCCTGTTCCGCAGCCCGTTGGCGATGGCCGCCTGCGAGACGAAGAGCAGCGAGGTCGAGGTCACGGCCTTGCCGAAGGCGCCGAACATCGGCTGGTAATGCACCGGTTGGGGCGTTGGGATCGAGGCGTTGGGGTCCCCCATCGGAGCGGCCGCGATCATGCCGCCCTTGATGATGAGATCGGGCTTGGTGGCGAAGAAGGCCGGCGACCAGATGACGAGGTCGGCGAGCTTGCCCACCTCGATCGACCCGATATGTCTGGATATGCCATGGGCGATGGCGGGGTTGATCGTGTATTTCGCGACATAGCGCTTGGCGCGGAAATTGTCGGCGCCGGTCCCGGCGTCCTCCGCCAGCGCCCCGCGCTGGACCTTCATCTTGTGCGCGGTCTGCCAGGTGCGGGTGATGACCTCGCCGACGCGGCCCATGGCCTGCGAATCCGAAGACATCATCGAGAGCGCGCCGAGATCGTGCAGGATGTCCTCGGCCGCGATGGTCTCCTTGCGAATGCGGCTCTCGGCGAAGGCGAGATCCTCGGGGATCGAGGGCGACAGGTGATGGCAGACCATCAGCATGTCGAGATGCTCGTCGAGCGTATTGACCGTGAAGGGCCGCGTCGGATTGGTCGAGGAAGGCAGGACGTTGGGCAGCCCCGCCACCTTCATGATGTCGGGTGCATGGCCGCCGCCCGCCCCTTCCGTGTGGAAGGCGTGGATGGTGCGACCCTTGAAGGCCTTGATGGTGTCCTCGACGAAGCCGGATTCGTTCAGCGTGTCGGTGTGGATCATCACCTGCACGTCATAGTCGTCGGCGACGGAAAGGCAGTTGTCGATCGCGGCGGGCGTCGTGCCCCAGTCCTCGTGCAGCTTCATGGCGCAGGCGCCGGCCTCGATCATCTCGACCAGCGCGCCGGGCAGCGCCGCGTTGCCCTTGCCGGCGAAGGCGAGGTTCATCGGGAAGGCGTCGGCGGCCTTGATCATCTGGCCGAGATGCCAGGGGCCGGGGGTGCAGGTCGTCGCCAGCGTGCCATGGGCCGGGCCAGTGCCGCCGCCCAGCATGGTGGTGAGCCCGCTCATCAGCGCGTGCTCGATCTGCTGCGGGCAGATGTAGTGGATATGGCTGTCGAAGCCGCCGGCCGTGACGATCTTGCCCTCGCCCGCGATGACCTCGGTGCCGGGGCCGACGATGATCGTCTCGCTCGGATCGAAATTGCCGAAGCCGGCCTGGATATCGGGGTTTCCGGCCTTGCCGATCGCGACGATGCGCCCGCCGACAATGCCGATATCGGCCTTCACGATGCCCCAATGGTCGAGGATCAGCGCGTTGGTGATGACGGTGTCGACCGCGCCATCGGCGTTCCTGACCTGCGACTGGCCCATGCCGTCGCGGATGACCTTGCCGCCGCCGAACTTCACCTCCTCGCCATAGGTGGTGAAATCCTTCTCGACCTCGATCCACAGATCGGTGTCGCCGAGGCGCACCTTGTCGCCGGTGGTGGGGCCGAACATCGCGGCATAGGCGTTGCGCGGGAATGTGAAGGGCATGGGCTTAGCCTCGGGATCGGACAGAACCGTCGATGACGGGCGATGCAAGATTCGCCGCAACGGCCGGCATCGAAGACCGGCCGCCGGGCCTGAGACTCAGTTCTTGTGGGAAAAATCGGCCTCGGGGGGCGGCTCGGTCGCTTCCGCCTCGAGGGTCGGCTCGGCCGGCTTCGCCTTGGTCTTGGCCTTCGGCTTCTTGCGCGCCTTCTTGACCACGACCTTCGACCGCGCGGGCCGGGCCTGCTGGTCCTGCAGCATCTCGAGCTGGACCTGCTGGATCTCGGCGAGGCGCTGCCACTGCCGCGTGATCAGATGGTCCATTTTCTCGTGCAAATGGCGGATTTCGAGCTCGGCCTTGAGGTTGACCTGATAGTCGTTGGCCGAACGCAGGCGGTCCTTCGCCTCCTGCCGCTTCTGGCTCATCATGATGATCGGCGCCTGGATCGCGGCAATGCAGGACAGCACGAGGTTCAGGAGGATGAAGGGATAGCTGTCGAAGGCCCTGTTTTCGCCGAGCAGGACGTTCAGGGCCATCCAGCCGAACAGCACCACGCCGAAGCTGATGAGGAAGGCCCAGGAGCCGCCGAAGCTCGCCAAAGCGTCCGAGAACTTCTCGCCCAGCGTGCGATGCTCCTCGAAATCGTCCTCGACGTTCTCGGCGATGGTTTCCTGCCGGGCGATGCTTTCGGCAACCTCTCGGTCGAGGTCTGAATATTCGCCGTGCTCCTCGCGCAGGATCTCCTCGACATAGCGCGTGCGGTAGCGCGCCAGCTCCTTCAGGCTGATCAGCGCATGGTCTGACAGATCGGGGAAATCGGCGCGGATATGCTCGACCAGCGCCGGGCGCAGCGTGCCGATCTCGACCAGATTCTTGCGGGCCGTCTCCTGCCCGCTGATCGCGCAGATTCCGCGCTTCTTGCCGATCTGGGCCGCCGTCGGCGCCATATCCGCGAATGGCGGCGACACCGGCGGAATATCGAGCCCCGACATATCGTGCTTGTGGTCCGGCTGATCGCTCACAGTTTTCCCATCACATCCTGGCGGAAACCATAGACCTCGCGCTTGCCGGCAAGCGCCACCAGCCTGACCTCGCGGGTCTGGCCAGGTTCGAAGCGCACCGCCGTGCCGGCGGGAATGTCGAGCCGGAAGCCCCGCGCCCTGTCGCGCTCGAAAGCGAGCGCCGGATTGGCCTCGAAGAAATGGTAGTGCGAGCCGATCTGGATCGGCCGGTCGCCCGTGTTCGCGACCGTCAGCGTCAGGCTCTCGCGGCCCTCGTTCATGACGAGGTCGCCAGGCAGCGTCACGACCTCGCCGGGCTTCAGCCGGCCGGCCGAACCGCGGACCGGCTCATGCACCGTGACGAGCTTGGTGCCGTCGGGAAAGGTCGCCTCGATCTGCACGTCGTGGATCAATTCGGCGATGCCGTCCATGACCTGATCGGCCGTGATCACATGCGCGCCGGCCTCCATCAGCTCGGCGACGGATCTGCCGTCGCGCGCACCCTCGACGACGAAGTCGGTGATGAGTGCGACGGCTTCGGGATAGTTCAACTTGACGCCGCGCTCGAGTCGTCGCCGTGCGACCATGGCCGCCATGGCAACGAGCAACTTGTCCTTTTCGCGCGGCGTCAGATTCATGATTTTACCTTCTCGTCTCCAGCGGCTTCATCGTCCTCCGAATCGTCCTCGGAGTCTTCCTCTTCGTCCTCATCGGCTTCGTCCTCGTCATCTTCGTGGTCGAGGTCGAGATATTCGTAACCGAAGACGATCTCGCCGGTCTGGGGGTCGAAGACGCTGACGGAGGAATCCTCGAAAGCCTCGATCAGCATCTCGGCATCGTGCGGCCCGTCGACGTCGAAGCGGCGCAGCGCATCCTCGCCCTCGGCCCTGATGACGAGCTCGATCGACCAGCTCCGGCCGGCGGTGTCGTAGATGCACTTCAAACCCTGGATCGGCAGCATGCGGCTCTCCTTAGGTTGACCAGGTGCGCGGCAGCGCACGACCGGTCAGATGCCCGAGCAGCGTGACGAGCACACGACGCAAGGGCGCGGCCTCGGGAGAGACGAGGCGGATGACGAGAAGCTCGGAGACGATGCCGGCCCCGCCCTCGACATCGGCAGCCTCCGACAGGCAGGCGCGCGCCGCCTCCAGAAGCGCCGCGAGACCGGGGCCAGCGACGAGCAGCGTGGCGGCGGCGCGGGCGCCGGCGCCGATGGCCGGGCGCGCCAGCAACTGCGCCATCGGGCCCTCCAGCCGCATATCCTCGGCCAAGACGAGGCGCCCGCCGCGCCGCACCCGCCAGCGATCCCGCAAGGCGCCGCGCTCGACCGTCTCGCCCATGGCGCTGCGGCCGAAGAAGACGGATTCGCAAGCGACCAGCCGGGCGTCGGCGGCGAGTTCGATCGACAGGCTGCGGCTGAGGCGGGCGCCGGAGAACAGGATGCTCTCCTGCGGGATCCAGGCGAGGCTCGCGCCCTCCCCGACCGACAGCATTGTCTCGATGCGGGTTTCCGCGCCCTGGCTACGATAGATTTTCTCGGCGGCTTGCGTGGCGATGACGGCGTCGCCGCCGGCCTCGAGCACGGCCTCGACCCGCATGCGGTCGCCGCCGGCCATGCCGCCGCCGGTATTGATCAGCACCGCCTCGCAAGCGTCGTCGAAGGTGTCGGGAAAACGGGCCCGATAGCCGCCGGATTCAGCCAAAGCGAGCCTTTGCGTACGGGTTCCGGTTCGGCCGAAGCGCAGCCGCACCCCGCCATCCGCACGGACATAGGCCGGCAGTGTCAGATCGACAGCGGCAGGAACGGACGGTGCGAACATCGGGACTCCAGCAACGCAGCCGCCTATCTTCCGCCTGCCTTATTGTTGGGCAAGTCCTCCACCAATCCCGTTCGCCTCAATTTCAGGCAGGGATTGAGCACGGATTGGGCATCAACTTTCCCCGGCCAGGAAGCGCTCCACCTCGTCCCGGCTCGGCGCGCCATCGCGGCCACCGAAGCGGGTGCATTTGATGGCAGCCGCGGCCGATGCGAAACGGATCGCGGCCACCTCGTCGCGGCCTTCCGCCAGCGCCAGCGCGAAGGCGCCATGCCAGACATCGCCAGCCCCCAGCGTATCGACGGTCTCGACCGCGAAGGCCGGGCTGTGGCGGATTTCGCCGTCCCAGTGGAGCACGCCCTCCTTGCCGAGCGTTACCGCGAGCCAGCTCGGCGCGCCCTGCGCCATCCTGGCGAGGCCGAGACGAGGGTCCTCCTCACCCGATATCTCGCGCAAGGCCTGCTGGCTGAAGGCGACATGGCTCGCCGTCGCGACGAGATCGGGGTGGGGCGGCCTGCGGTCGCCGTCGAGGACGCCCGGCACGCCGGCCTGGCGCGCCAGCTTCAGGGCCGCGAGAGCCCCCTCTCCCCAGCGCGTATCGGCAAGCACCGCGCCAGCGCCCTCCGGAAGGCTGCGCGGCAGCCAGCCGGCATCCTCCGGCATCGCCGGATCGGAATGGGAGATCACCATGCGCTCGCCCTGCGCATCGATCAGGATGGCCGAAACCGGCGAGGTCAGGCCGGCGACACGGCGCGCGAAAGCGGTGTCGACGCCCTCGGCGTTCAGGTCGGCGACGATGCGGTCGCCGGTGAAATCATCGGCGAGGCGCGTCGCCAGCCAGCAGGCCCCGCCGAGGCGCGCGATGGCGACCGAGGCATTGCCGGCGCAGCCGCCACCGACCACGGCGAGACCGCGCGAGCGGTATTTCTCGCCCCGCGTCGGCATGGTCTCGACGCTGTAGACATAGTCGAGCGTCGCGATGCCCAGGCAGAAGACGCCGGCGCGCGCGGGTTCAGGAGCCAAAGCGCTGACCTTCGATATCGGTGTGGATGAAGTCGTCGCCCTTGTAGGCAAGCTTGAGGCTCGCCGCGCGAGCCGAAGCGTAGGCGAAGCAGTCACCCATGTTCAGACGCGCGGGATGGCCCGTCGAATGATGATAAAGGCCAGCACAATGATGTGCGATCCGGCCGACCTCCGCATCGATCGCGGCAACACGGACGTTCGCATCCTCCATGAAGGCCTGAACCACCCGATACCCGTCATCGATGCTGAAGCGCTTCACCGCCGCAAGACGGGTCGACGCCTCGAACATCGCAAGCGGCGAGGTGACCAGTTCGTTCTCGTCGAACAGAGCCTCCCTGATCGCAACGGCCTCCGCCTCCTCGAGCAGATTGGCCACGATGACCGATGCATCCAGAAACATCAGGCGTCGCCATATTCGCGGTCGAAGAATTCCTTATGCGTCAAGCCGTCATCGACCGTTGGATAGGCGGCCAGCTTCTCCTGCGCCTTGCGGGTCGCCTCTTCGATTTGTCGGCGCCTCTCGTCGCGACGCTTCAATTCGCGCTCGACGGCCATGCCGATCGCGGCCTGCAAGCTGATGCCGTCACGCTCGGCGAGCTCGCGGACCATGCGGTCGATCTTCGGGTCCCGGACAAGAATGCCCATCGGAGCCTCCATGATATCATCGGATGATATCATGGAGGCTATCACCCATCAAACGTCGGCTGACTCCTCACCAGCTCCCGGTGTTCGGCATGCTCGCCCAGGGCTCCGACGGCGGCTTGGGGTCGCCCTTCTGGAGCAATTCGATCGAAATGTTGTCGGGCGAGCGGATGAAGGCCATGTTGCCGTCGCGCGGCGGGCGGTTGATCGTGACCCCGGCCTTCATCAGCTTGTCACAGGTCGCGTAGATGTCGTCGACCTCATAGGCGAGATGGCCGAAATTGCGACCGCCCGTATAGGTTTCCGGATCCCAGTTATAGGTCAGTTCCAGCGTCGGGCGGCCACGCGAGGCGCCGGCCTTCGCCTCGGCCAGATCGTCGGAAGCGGCGAGGAAGACCAGGGTGAAGCGCCCCTTCTCGTTTTCGATCCGGCGGGTTTCGACCATGCCGAACTTGTTGACGTAGAAATCCAGCGCCTGATCGAGATCGGTCACGCGGACCATGGTGTGGAGATATCGCATCGTTCATCCTCGTTGAGCAGGAAGAGGGTTGATCCGTTCCCTCATTCGGGCAAGAGCTTCCGGGTTCCAAGGGGCGCCAAGCAGGACGAGCCATGACCACAACGCAAGACGGACCGGTGACGGCACCGCCTGAGCGCGCAACGCCTGCCCAGATCGCCCAGATCAAGCAGCGTGCGGCAATCCTCTCGGTGATGGCAACCATTCTGCTCACCGCGGCGAAGATCGTCGGCGCCATTCTCTCCGGCTCGCTCGCCTTGCTCACCGACGCGTTGCAAGGGCTGATCGATGTCGGCTCGACGCTGTTCACCTGGTTCGCCGTGCGCGCCTCCGACAAGCCGGCCGACGATGAGCATCATTACGGCCATGGCAAGGTCGAGGCGCTCGCCGCGCTGGTCGAGACCGCGATCCTGTTCACGCTCGCCGGCGCGATCCTCTGGGAGGCCGGCAACCGGCTGTGGAACAACCTGATCGAGCATGTCTCGGTGACGCCGCTCGTCATCGGCGTGCTGGTGCTGTCGATGACGGTCGATGCGATCCGCTGGCGTTCGCTGACCAAGGTCGCCAGGGAAACCGGCAGCGAGGCGCTCGCCGGCGAGGCCACGCATTTCTCGGCCGATTTCGTCGGCTCGGCGCTGGTGCTGGTCGGACTCATCGGCGTCTGGTACGGCTTCGAGCGGGCCGACACCGTCGCCGCCTTCGCCATCGCGGCCTATACGGCCTACTCGGCCTTTCGCCTCGCCCGGCGCGTTCTGGACACGCTGATGGACACGGCGCCGGAAGGCGTGAGCGAGAAATTGCGCGAGGCCGCGCGCGGCGTGCCGGGCGTGGTGGGGATCAACTGGCTCAGGGTCCGCCCGGCCGGCGGGCGCATCCATGGCGAGATCGGCATCGGCGTTTCGCGCACGCTGCCGCTCGAGCGCGTCACCGCGATCAAGGCCCAGCTTTCCAACGCCCTGGTGCAGGTCGAACCGGGCTCCGAGATCACCATCACCGCCGATCCGGTGCAGGTCGACGACGAGACGGCGCTGGAGCGGGTGCTCCTGATCGCGCTCAAGCTCAAGATCCCGGTCCATCACGTCACCGTTCACAGCATCGGCGACAAGCTCTCGGTCAGCCTCGATATGGAGGTGGACCAGAGCCTGCCGCTCAGCGACGCGCATGAGATCGCAACGCGGCTGGAAAGCGCCATCCGGGCCGAATTCGGCGGCGAGACCGAGGTCGAAACCCATATCGAGCCGATGGAGACCGGCCAGCCCGCCGGCCACAACGCCGCCTGGGAGACGGTCGAGGATATCGGCAAGGCGCTGGCGAGTGAGGCAACGAAGCTCGCCGGGCCGATCCACGACATCCACAGCGTGCGCGTGCGGCAGACAGCGAAGGGGCTGGTGGTGAACTATCATTGCCGCGTCGACCCGGCGCTCGACGTCGCCGCTGTGCATGACGCCGTCGACGCGATCGAGCGTGCCGTGCGGATCGCGCGGCCGCAGGTCTGCCGGCTGGTCAGCCATGCCGAGCCGGCGGTTTCGCCGGTGGCGTGAAGCGCTCCCGCCGTCATTCTCGGGCGGAGCGCGGCGCAGATCCGAGAATCTCCGGTCGAAAAGGGCACGGGAGGCCATTTCGTCACGAGATGCTCGGGTCAAGCCCGAGCATGACGGCCGTGTTTCCATCCCAAGCCGGCATGCTCTAGAAACACTCCCTGACCTCCGCCATCAGGGTTTCCATGCGTACCGAAGATGCTCCGCTGATCCGCCTCGAGGATTACCGCCCGTCCGACTGGCTGATCGACACGGTCGATCTCGACATCGGCCTGCACCCGACGAAAACGCGGATCCGCTCGCTTTTGGCCTTGCGCCCGAATCCGACCGGGCAAACCGACGCACCGCTGGTACTGGACGGCGACGAACTCGTCCTGAAAACGATCAGCCTCGACGGCACGCCGCTGGACGCTTCTGCCTATACGGCCACGCCGCAGACGCTGACGCTCCACGCGCCGCCGCGGGGCGGCTTCACCCTGACCGTCGAGACCGAGACCGACCCTTCCGCGAATACCAAGCTGATGGGGCTCTACCGTTCCTCCAAGGTTTACTGCACACAGTGCGAGGCGGATGGCTTCCGCCGCATCACCTATTTCCTCGACCGGCCGGACGTGATGAGCGTCTATACGGTCCGGCTGGAGGCGGCGAAGGCAGAGGCGCCCGTGCTGCTCTCCAACGGCAACCTCGTCGCCACCGGCGAGGTGCCGGGCAGCGACCGGCATTTCGCGATGTGGCACGACCCGCATCCCAAGCCGGCCTATCTCTTCGCGCTGGTCGGCGGGGCGCTCGACCATGTCCGGCAGGATTACGTCACCGCCGACGGCCACAAGGTCGAGCTCGCCGTCTATGTCGAGCCCGGCAAGGCCGATCGCGCCGGCTGGGCTCTGGATTCGCTCGTGCGCTGCATGCGCTGGGACGAGCAGGTCTTCGGCCGCAACTACGATCTCGACGTGTTCAACGTCGTCGCCGTGTCGGATTTCAACATGGGGGCGATGGAGAACAAGGGCCTCAACATCTTCAACGACAAATACGTCCTGGCCGATCCGCAGACCGCGACCGACGGCGACTACGCCTCGATCGAGGCGATCATCGCGCATGAGTATTTCCACAACTGGACCGGCAACCGCGTCACCTGCCGCGACTGGTTCCAGCTCTGCCTGAAGGAAGGACTCACCGTCTTCCGCGACCAGGAATTCTCTTCCGACGAGCGCTCGCGTCCGGTGAAGCGCATCGCCGATGTCCGCACGCTGCGCTCGACCCAGTTCTCGGAGGATGCCGGCCCCCTCGCCCATCCGGTGCGGCCGCGCGCCTACAAGGAAATCAACAACTTCTACACGCCGACGGTCTACGAGAAGGGCGCGGAGGTCATCCGCATGCTCAAGGTGCTGATCGGCGACGACGCCTTCAAGCGCGGCATGGACCTCTATTTCGAGCGCTGCGACGGCACCGCGGCGACGATCGAGGAATTCCTGGCCTGCTTCGCCGAGACCTCCGGCCAGAACCTCGACCATTTCGCCAGGTGGTACGAGCAGGCGGGCACGCCGACTATCGTCGCCTCCGGCCGTTACGACGCCGCGGCGCAGCGCTATACGCTCGACCTGGCACAGAGCACGCCGCCGACGCCGGGCCAGAGCGAGAAGCAGCCGATGGTGCTGCCGATCAAGCTCGGGCTGGTCGGCAGCCAGGGCGACCTGCCGCTCAAGACGCAGTCCAATGCCTATACCGGGGACGGACTTGTCATCCTCGACGGCCCCTCGCTCTCGATCAGCTTCGACGGCATCGCCGAGCCGCCGATCCCCTCGCTGCTGCGCGGCTTCTCCGCGCCGGCGCGGCTGGAGCTCGACCTCTCGGACGCCGATCTCATCAGGCAATTCTCGGCCGACAGCGATTCCTTCAACCGCTGGCAGGCCTTGCAGAGCATCGCGACGCGCGCTCTCGTCACCGCCGGCAGGCCGGGCACCGACTCTGGCACGCTCCCCGCAACCGCCGCCGAACTCGGCCGGGCGCTCGACGGCTTCCTGCAGGCGGATGCGCTGGCGGACCCTGCCTTCGCGGCGCAGGTGCTGCGCCTGCCGGCGCCGGCCGACATCGCCCGCGAGATCGGCAGGGATGTCGATCCGGATGCGATCTTCGCCGCCCACCGCGCCCTGTCGACCGCCATCGGGACAACGCTGCTGCCGCGGCTGCCCGGCTTGCGGCAAGCCCTGGCGACGAAAGGCCCCTACAAGGCGGATGCCGCCTCGGCAGGCCGGCGCGCGCTGCGCAACGAACTGCTCGGGCTTACCGCGCTGGCGGCGCCGGAGGACGGCGCGGCGCTGTGCGAGCAGCAATTCGAGACGGGCGACAACCTGACCGACCGGCTGGCGGCGATGGCCGCGATGACGCTGATCCCCGGCGAGCGGCGCGAGCAGCTCGTCACACGCTTCGCGCAAGCCTATGCGGGCGAGCCGCTGGTCCTCGACAAGTGGCTGATGGCGCAGGCCCTGATCGCCGAGCCGGAGACGCTGGAGCGGGTGAAGCGCCTGATGCAGCACCCGGCCTTCTCGCTCGGCAACCCGAACCGCGTGCGCGCGCTGATCGGCGGCTTCGCTGCCAACCTGACCCAGTTCAACCGGGCCGATGGCGAGGGCTACGGCTTCGTCGCCGACATCGTCGTGGCGCTGGACCGGACGAACCCGCAGGTCGCCTCGCGCCTGCTCGGCTCGTTCAAGAGCTGGCGCATGCTGGAACCTGGCCGCCGGCGCCTGGCGCAGGAGGCACTCGGCATGGTGGCGCGCACGCCGAACCTGTCGCGCGACGTCTCCGACATCGCCGAAAGGGCGTTGGCGTAAAAGGGCTCCGTCATGCTCGGGCTTGACCCGAGCATCCCTTAAACCGGAGTGCTCTGGAACGCGCGTTGTCTGGTCCCGTACTTCTCGGGTGTGTGCTTCGCTCCACCCGAGAATGACGCCTTGGCGAGTCGTTAACGACGCCTCGCCCAAAAGGTTAACGTTCGATTACCCGCACAAGATTCATTCGCATATTCGCCACAACCAGAAGGCGAATTCTGCTGCCTTGACTCAACTCAGAGCTAGACAAATCGAGTCGCGCAGATTCAACTGACGGTGATTCGCGGGGATGCGGCACGTCTCCCGATCTTACTGTCGGTAAAGTATCCGAAGGGGGACCGGGCATGTCGCGTGCCAACGCGGAGTGCGCATCTGCGCGCGCCGATACGATTCTGGGTGTAGCACGGTCGCTGACCCATCCGTTGTATCAGCGTTTCGAGAGCTTCGAGCCCACCTTCCGCACGGCGATCCCCGTGCTCGTCGGCCTCTTCATCGTCATCCTCAGCGCCGGCGCCGCCATCCAGACGGCGGCCCTGCGCGACGACGCGCTGATCAACGCCACGGGCGAGATGGAGGTGATCTCGGCACTGATCGCCCGCGAGCTCGACAACGGCACGCAATCCGGCAAGGAGCCGACCGCCGTTCTCGCGACGATCGCCTCGAAGCACCTCGCCCCCCATGGCCGCATCGTCCATGTCAGCGGCGCCGACGGCCGCGTCCTCGCCAGCGAACCCGCGATCGGCCAGACGCCGCGCACACTGGTCGACTTCCTCGGCCAGGCCCAGCCGCTCACCGTGTTCGGCGACCGCGCCGGCGTGATGCGCATCACCCCGCCCGGCGGCCCCGAGGTCCTCGCCATCGTCCGCAACCTCGCAGGCCCGCTCGGGCAGGTGGCGGTGCTCCAACCCGTCTCGCGCGCCCTCTCGATCTGGCAGGACCGGCGCAACAGCCTCACCATCCTCTTCGGCTCCGCCGGCCTCGTCCTGGCGATGACGACGCTCGCCTTCATGCTGCAGTCGAAGCGCGCCAGCGCCGCCGATCAGGATTGCGACTGCGTGCGCGAGCGCATCGACACCGCGCTCAATCGCGGCCATTGCGGCCTGTGGGACTGGGACCTCGCGCGCGGCCGCATCTACTGGTCGGATTCGATGTACGCCCTGCTCGGCTACGACCGCCGCGGCGAATACATGTCCTTCGGCGAGGTGATGAGCTTCATCCATCACGAGGATGTCGATCTCTACGCCCTGGCCGATGCGATCAGCCGCGGCGAGACCAGCCATATCGACCAGGATTTCCGGGTCCGCAACGTCCATGGCGAGTGGATCTGGCTGAAGGCCCGCGCCGAGCTCGTCGTCGATCGCCGCACCCACTCGCATCATCTCGTTGGCATCGTCGTCGACATCTCCGAGCAGCGCCGCATGGCCGAGCGCACCGCCACCGCCGATGCCCGCCTGCGCGACGCGGTCGAGGCGATCTCGGAAGCCTTCGTGCTTTGGGATTCGGAAAACCGGATCGTGCTCTGCAACGCGAAATACCAGCAGCTCCACCAGCTCTCGCCCGAGGCGCTGCAACCCGGCACCAGCCATGACGAGATCATGGCGATGAGCGCCCAGCCCCATATCGACCGCGAGCCGATGCGCGCGCAGCGCGGCGCGGCCTCCTACGAAGCCCGCCTTTCCGATGGGCGCTGGCTGCAGATCAACGGGCGGCGCACCAAGGATGGCGGCTCGGTCTCGGTCGGCACCGACATCACCAAGCTCAAGCAGCAGGAAGAGCGGCTGACGCAGTCCGAGCACCAGCTCCTGATGCATGTCACCGACCTCAAGGCCTCGCGCCAGAAGCTGGAAGCGCAGGCCCAGCAGCTCGCCGACCTCGCCGAGCGCTATCTGGAGCAGAAGGCCGCGGCCGAGAGCGCCAACCGCGCCAAGTCCGAATTCCTCGCCAATATGAGCCATGAGCTGCGCACGCCGCTCAACGCCATCATCGGCTTCTCCGAGATCATGGAGAACGAGATGTTCGGCCCGCTCTGCGACAAATATACCGACTATGTCCGCGACATCCGCTCCAGCGGCGGTTATCTGCTCGGGATCATCGACGATGTCCTCGACATGTCGCGCATCGAATCCGGCAAGATGCGGCTGGAGCGCAGCGAGATTTCGCTCGGCCCGGTGCTCGACGAGGCCATCCGCAAGGTCCAGCCGGAACTGGAGCGCAAGCAGCTCTCCTTCACCCTCGAAGGACCGACCGCCACCCATATCGACGCCGATCCGCACGCGCTCTACCAGATCCTCGGCAATTTGCTCGACAACGCCGTCAAGTTCACGCCGGAAGGCGGGCGCATCGCGGTGCGCACCCGCCATGTGCCGGGCGCCCTCAACATCTTCATCGAGGATACCGGCATCGGCATCCCCAAAGAGAAGATCGACCGGGTCGGCCGCCCCTTCGAGCAGGTCGAGGGCGATCTGGTGCGCAGCTACAAGGGCTCGGGCCTTGGACTTGCCATCGCCCGCTCGCTCACGGAACTGCATGGCGGCTCGCTCAGGCTGCGCTCCGCCATCGGCGCGGGCACCATCGTGATGGTCCACCTGCCGCTCGACGGCGGGGTCGGGCGGGTCACGGCGCAGGCGGCGTAGGTCACCTCATTCCTGGGTATGCCGCAGGCGCGAGCCCGAGAATGACGCCTTAGGCCCGCGCCTGCCCCAGCACACGGGTGAAGATGGCCCGGACGCCGCCCCTCACCTCATCCAGCTCCGCCTTGAGCACCTTGGCATCCGGCCGCCCGACGGCCGTCGCGATCCGCCGCAGCACGCGGGCCGGCACGGCCTTGGGGTCGAAGGCTTCCTCGACCGTGAAGCGCTGCCAGAGCTGAACGTCGCCGATCAGGCGATGCGCCTCCAGCAGGGCCGAGGCATCGGCCTCCGAAAGCAATCCCGCAGCACGCGCGGCTGCGAAGACGGACGCCGTATCGTTGACGATCAGCGATGGATGCTCGCTGGCATAGGCGAGCAGCAGGAACTGGGCGAGGAAGTCGAGATCGGTGATGCCGCCGGCGGCGAGCTTCAGATCCCAGGGGTCCTTCTCGCCCTTTTCCCTGGCGATCAGCGCCCGCATCTCGGCGACGGCGGCCGCGACCTTGGCAGGCTCGCGCTTGCGGGAGAGGATCGCGCGGATCGAGGCTTCGGCGCGCCTTGCCAATCCGGCATCGCCGGCGACGACGCGGGCGCGCGTCAGCGCCATCTCCTCCCAGATCTCGGCCTCGCCCCTATGATAGCTCTCGAAACCGGCGAACTGGGTCGCAGCCGGGCTCTTGTTGCCGGTCGGGCGCAGGCGCATGTCGACCTGATAGAGCGTGCCGCGCCGCGTCGGCACGGTCAGCGCCGCGACGAGGCGCTGGGTGAAACGGACATGCCAGGTCACCGGATCGAGGCTCCTGGCGCCGTCGCTTGGCCCGGCATCGTCCGGCCGGTCGTATAGCAGGATCAGATCGAGATCGGATGAGGGCGTCAGTTCGCCCGCGCCGAGCCGTCCAAGCCCGAGCACGACAGTCTCGGCTCCTTCGATCACCCCGTGATCCGCCGCAAAGGCCGTGCGCGTATCGGCAAAGGCGACGCGCAGGCAGGCTTCCGCCACGGCGCAATAGGCCTGCCCCGCCCCTTGCGCCGGGTAGACGCCGGAAAGAAGCCGCGCGCCGACCAGGAAATTCTCCTGCCGCGCCGCGTCGCGCAAACGGTCGAGCCCGTCCTCGACGCTGGGCGGCGGCGAGCCGACATAGTTGCGGATGCGCCCTTCCAGCGCCGCGACATCGACCACCGCCTGACCGAAGGCCGGATCGATGACGCCGTCCAGAACATGCGGGTGCAAAGCCGCGACCTTGGCGAGACGTGGTGCGCTGCCGAGGATTTCCGCGAAAAGCGTCAGCAGGGAATCATGCGAGCGCAATAGCGTCAGCAGCTCGATGGCCGCCGGCATCCGGACGAAGGCGTTGTCGAGATGGGCGAGCGCACCATCGGGATCGGCAGTGCGGCCGAGCGCGACCAGCAGGGCCGGCGTGAGCTCCGTCAGCACCTCGCGGGCGCGGGCGCTGGTGACGGCCGGGCGACGGCCGAAATGCCAGCCGCGCACCGTCTCGGCCGCGGTCAGGGCATCGCGGAAGCCGAGCTTGCCCAGCGTGGTCATGGTCTCCGGATCGGGCTCCGAGCCGGTGAAGCTCAGCGTGCCGGCTTCGGCGGCAAGACTCGGCCCCTCCTCGAACAACAGGGCGTAGTGCCCCTCGATGCGCTTCGCATGAGCGGTCAGCGCCTTGCCGAAGGCCGCGGCATTGGCATAGCCGCAGAAGCGGGCGAAGGCGTCGAGCTCGCCGGCGGCCTTGGGCAAGGTCTGGGTCTGCTCGTCGTCACGCATCTGCAGACGGTGCTCGACGGTGCGCAGCCAGCGATAGGATTCCGAGAGCTCATCGCGCGCCTGCGGCGTGATCCAGCCTTCGTTCGTCAATTCCCCGAGCATGTCGAGCGTGCGCGGGCCGCGCAGAGCCGGGCGTCGGCCGCCGAAGACGAGCTGCTGGGTCTGGACGAAGAACTCGATCTCGCGGATGCCGCCGCGGCCGAGCTTCACATTGTGACCGGCGACGGCGATGGTCTCGTGGCCCTTCACCGTCTGGATCTGGCGCTTCATCGCATGGATGTCGGCGATGGTCGCGAAGTCGAAATATTTGCGCCAGATGAAGGGGGCGAGATCGCCAAGGAAGCGCTGGCCGAGCGCGATGTCGCCGGCGATGGGCCGCGCCTTGATCATGGCGGCGCGTTCCCAGTTCTGGCCGACCGTCTCGTAATAGGAATAGGCCGAGGGCAGCGAGACGGCGACATGGGTCGAGGCAGGGTCCGGCCTCAGGCGCAGATCGACGCGGAAGACATAACCGTCCGGCGTGCGCTCCTGGATGATGCGGGCGATCTGCTGAGTGATCTTGACGAAGAAACTCGACGGCTCGCCCACGCCGGCCGCCTCCGCCGCCTCGGGATCGAAGAACACGACGATGTCGATGTCGGAGGAGTAGTTCAGCTCGCCGGCGCCGTGCTTGCCGAGCGCCAGGACGACGAGGCCGGAACCGAGACCGGGATTGGCGGGATCGGCGAGGTTGATCCGGCCGAGATCGGCGGCCTGACGCAGGACGTGGTCGGTGGCGAGTTTCGTGGCCATGTCGGCGGTGGCGGTCAGCGCCGCCGTCACCGTCTCAACGTCCCAGACGCCGCCGATATCGGCGAGCGCGATCAGCAGCGCCATGGCGCGGCGGAAGCGGCGTAACTCTCGCATCAGATCGGCCGTCTCGCAGCCGCCCGCACCGAATGCGGCCATGCCGGCGAGAAGCATGTCGCGACGCGCCTCCGGCGCTTCCGTCAAACTGGCGAGCAGGCCGGCGGGATCGAAGCGCATCACCTGGGTGAGGAAGGGGGAATGGGCGAGGATACCCGCCACCAGCGCCACCGAGCGCGGATGAGCGGCGAAATGCGCCTGCAGGGCTTCCGCCGCCGCTTCGTCATGGAGGCGCTCGATCAGCTCGCGCGCGAGCAGCGTCTCGGCCTTGGCCTTCGCCGGCAGGACCGGCGCCGCCTCCAGCCTGTCACAGAGCTGCCCCGTCATATCCACGCACTCCCCCGCAACCGCCGAGCGCTCATCCGGACGCATGGCGATCGATGTCCTCGATTTCACATGAACCGCGCCGTCATCCCGGGCTTGACCCGGAATCCATCATAGAGCGTCGACGCCTTATGATGGATTCCGGATCGGTGCCGCTAGCGCGGCTTGGCCGGGATGACGGCGCGGTTCATGTGAAATCAGCAGCCCCTAAAGCGACGGCACGCCAGCAGGGTTTGGCTCGGCTGTCGAGACGGCGGGGTCGGATGGCGGCGGCGTTTCCACAGGCTTGCTCTCGCCTGCCGACGGCTTGGGCGCGATGGCGGGCAGCGCGATGACGGTGCGCAAGCCCGGCGCATTGTCCTCCAGCCTGAGCTGGCCGCCATGGAGGCGCACGACGCCGGCCACCATCGACAGCCCCAGCCCGAAGCCGGGCTGGCTGCGGCTGGCGTCGAGCCTGACGAAACGGTCGAGCACGCGGCCACGATCTTCCTCCGGAATGCCCGGTCCGTGATCGGACACCGAAAGCTCGATATCCGCGTCCATGCGGCGGGCGGCGACTGTGACAACCGCTTCCCCACCCGATTCCGGCCTGCCATATTTCAGGGCATTGTCGACGAGATTGGCGAGGGCCTGGCCGATCAGCTCGCGATTGCCGAAGACATGGAGGCCGGGCGCGACATCGCCGACAAGCGTCAGCCCCGCCTCCTCCGCCAGCGGCTCGTAGAGCTCGGCGACCCCCGAGACGATCTCGGAAAGGTCGAGATCGTCCATGTTGTCGCTGATCCGGCCGGCTTCCAGCCGCGCAATCATCAGGAGCGCGTTGAAGACGCGGATGAGATTGTCGGCCTCCTCGATCGCCCCGTCGAGCGCGGCGCGCAACGCATCGGTCGACTTGGCGCTGCGCAGCGCCTCCTCGGCCTTGTTGCGAAGCCGGGTCAGCGGCGTCTTGAGGTCGTGAGCGATGTTGTCGGTGACCTGCTGCATGCCGGCCATCAGCTCGCCGATGCGGTCGAGCATGGCGTTGAGGTTGAGCGCCAGCCGATCCAGCTCGTCGCCGGTGCCGGCGATGGCGAGCCGGCCCTTGAGGTCGCCCTCCATGATGCCATGCGCCGTCTCGCTCATGTCGTCGATGCGCCGGAGCACGCGGCGCGCCACGAACCAGCTCGCGAAGCAGCCGAGGATGAAGATCAACGCCAGCGACCAGCCGATCGCCCGGCGGATCACCGTGCCAAGCCGCTCGCGCTCCTCGACATCGCGGCCGACGAGCAGGCGGAAGCCTCCCGGCAGCACGAAGACGCGGACGATGGCATGGCTCGGCGTGTCGATCGCATCGCTCGTGCGGGCGTAGTCGATCTCGCTCTCGCCGGTCTTGTCGAGCGTGCCGGGCGGAATCGCCTCGACATTGCCGGCAACGCGCTCGCCGACGGGCGTCGTGACCAGATAGAGCGAGGCGCCCGGAGCGCGCGAACGCCGCTCGACGATGTTCACGAGCCGGCGGATGCCGCCCTGGCGCGCCTGCTCGGCCAGGCCCTGGATTTCGGCGTCGATGGTCGAGCGGATCTGGTCGTTCAGCAGGCGCTGCGCGTTCCAGGCGACATAGCCGAGCACGAAGGCGGCGAAGAGCGCGAAGATGAGGAGGTAGACCGCCGTCAGCTTGAACGCCGTCGTGCGGAACAACGTCGGCAGGAAGTGCGGGCGCTTGCGCGGGGTGGGCTCAATGCGCGCTGTCACGAACCATGTATCCCGCGCCACGGACGGTATGGATCATCGCATGCTCGAAGCCCTTGTCGACCTTGGAGCGCAAGCGGCTCACATGCACGTCGATGACATTGGTCTGGGGATCGAAATGATAGTCCCAGACATTCTCCAGCAGCATGGTGCGGGTGACGACCTGTCCGGCATGCTTCATCAGATATTCGAGCAGGCGGAACTCGCGCGGCTGCAGCACGATCTCGTGCCCCTCGCGCGTGACGCGGTGGGCGAGCCGGTCGAGCACGAGCTCGCCGGCGCGATAGGTCGTGGGCTCGGAGGCAGGGGCGCCGCGGCGGCGCGCCAGCACCTCGACGCGAGCGAGCAATTCGGAGAAGGCGTAGGGCTTCGGCAGATAGTCGTCGCCGCCGGCGCGCAGGCCCTTCACCCGGTCATCGACCTGCGCCAGCGCCGAGAGGATGAGCGCCGGGGTCTCGTCCTTCTGCTCGCGCAGCGAGCGGATGAGGGAGAGGCCGTCGAGCCGGGGCAGCATGCGGTCGATGACCAGCACGTCATAACCGCCGCCCTCGGCCATGGCGTAGCCCTCGAGGCCATCGGCGGCATGGTCCGCGATATGGCCGACCTCGCGGAACGCCTTGGTCAGATAGGCCGCAGCCTCGGCATCGTCTTCTACGATCAGGAGTCGCATGGGGGACATTGTAGCCCAATCTCCGAGCAGGCTGCACGTCATTGCGAAGGCAACGAGGCAATCCGGGGAACGCGGCGCCATGCCGTTGCGGGGGCCTCGGCGGCCGCACCGCCCCGCCAGGACGGAGACGCACCCGACCCAGACCCGAACACGACGGGTCCGACAACGAGAAACGGCAGGCCGGAGGATACGCATCCGGCCTGCCGCTGCGACAGCTGGTCCCTCGGCTGGGGCGACAGGAAACCGAAGGGACCCGCCTGCCTCGTTCAGGCCGCGGGCTGGCGGCCGACCTCGAAGGTCACGTCACGTGACTTGCCTTCGCGGAACAGGGTGATCGTGGCCTTGGTGCCCGGCGCGAAATTCGCGATCTTGCGCGACAGGTCGCGGGCGTCCTTGACCGCCTCGCCGTTGAGGGCCGTGATCGTGTCACCGCGGCGGATGCCCGCCTTGGCGGCCGGGCCATTGCCCTGCGCCTCGGCGACGAGCGCGCCCTGGGCGTCCTTCAAGCCGATCGCATCGGCCATCTCGCTGGTGACAGGCTGGATCTGCACGCCGATGAAGCCGCGCGCCACCTTGCCGTCCTTCTTGAGCTGGTCGACGACCTGCTTGACGGTCGAGGCGGGAATCGCGAAGGCGATGCCGACATTGCCGCCCGAGGGCGAGTAGATCGCGGTGTTGACGCCGACGACCTCACCGTTGCCGTTGAAGGTCGGGCCGCCCGAATTGCCGCGGTTGATCGGCGCATCGATCTGCAGGAAGTCGTCATAGGGACCCGAGCCGATATCGCGACCCTGGGCCGAGACGATACCGGCCGTGACCGTGCCGCCGAGACCGAACGGATTGCCGATCGCCAGCACCCAGTCGCCGATACGCGGCTTGCTGTCGGAGAGCTTCACATAGGGGAAGTCACCGCTGTCCTTGACCTTGAGCAGGGCGAGATCGGAGCGCGGATCGGTGCCGACGACCTTGGCTTCCAGCGTCTTGCCGGCATCGGTGACGAGCTGAACGTCGACCGCATGCTCGACGACGTGGTTGTTGGTCACGACATAGCCGTCCTGGCTGACGAAGAAGCCGGAACCCTGCGCCATGCCGATCTGCGGCTTGGGCTTGCTCTGGCGACCGCCCTCCTGATCGCCGAATTCGCGGAAGAAGCGGCGCAGCTGCGGCGGCAGATCATCGAGGCTCTGCTGATCGGAGGCAGCGGCGACCTCGGTCTTGACGCGCACCGAGACGACGGCCGGCTTCACCTTGTCGACGAGGTCGGCGAAGGAAGGAAGCTGGGTCTGGGTGCCGGAGAGCTCGATTGGCTGCGCGAAAGCGAGGTCGTTCTGCAGGAAGGCGCGGTCGGCGATGCCGGCAGCGAGGCCGATGCCGAGAATGGCAGTCCCGGCCAGAAGGGCGCCGCGGCGCAGGAAGGTCTTCTTCGGGGTGATTTGTGTCGTCATGGCTTGAACCTCGTGGAGCGACAGGGTTTTCCCTGCTCGTGGCGAGGACCATGAGGCCCGGCGCCTTACGTGGCTTTGGCCTGAAGATGACGATTTCGTAAGGTTGGCGGCCGGCTTCGGCTCAATCCCGCTCGCCCTGCAGGAGCCGGTCGAGGCGCTGCCGTTCCTCTTCCGTCAGGCGGGGAGCGGCCTCGGAGGGCGGGGCCACGCGACGGAGCCGCCAGACGAAGGCCGCCCCGCCCAGGAGGATCAGGAAGGGCGCCGTCCAGAGCAGGAGCGTGTGCAGGTTGAATGGCGGGCGCAGCAGGACGAACTCGCCATAGCGCGCCACGACGAAGTCGATCACGGCCTTGTCGCTGTCGCCGGCGGTGAGCCGCTCGCGGACGAGGAGCCGCAGATCGCGCGCCAGCGGGGCATTGGAATCGTCGATCGACTGGTTCTGGCAGACCAGGCAACGCAAACCGCCCGAAATCTCTCGCGCGCGCTGCTCGAGGGCGGGATTCTTCAGGACTTCGTCGGGCTGGACGGCGTGGGCTGCCGGCTGGACGAGGCAGAGAAAAGCCAGGGCAAGCAGCAGGCTGCGCATCGGCTTCACTCCGCCGGCTGCGCGGCCGCGACAGGGGCAGCGCGACGCGGGGCCGCCAGGCGGAAGCGGCGGTCGGTGAGGGACAGGCCTCCACCCAGCGCCATGACGATGGCGCCGATCCAGATCAGCAGGATCAGGGGCTTGTCGTAGAGCCTGACGGCGAGGCCGTCATCCTGTGCCTCGCCGAGGCTGACATAGGCCTGGCTCAGCCAGTCCGTGCGGATGCCGGCCTCCGTCGTCGGCATCGCGCGGGCCGTGTAGACCCGCTTCGAGGCCTCCAGCGGCGCCAGTTCGCGATCTCCCGAGAAAAGCTGGAAACGCGCCACCTCGGCCCGGAAATTCGGCCCGGTCCGGGGCACCACGGATTCGAGCATGACCGTGTAGCGCCCTGCGGTCAGGCGCTCGCCGGGTTTCAGCACCGCGATGGCCTCGCTGCTCCAGGCCGCGGCCGCGATGCCGATGATGCTGAGCCCGACGCCGGCATGCGCCAGCGCCGTGCCCCAGGCCGAGCGCGGCAGGCCCTTCGCCCGCGACAGCATCGCCGGCCAGCCGCTCGCCCGGGCGACGACGCGCTCGCCGAGGTCGAAGCCGGCGCCGAGCACCAGAAAAACACCGAGACCGACGCCCAGCGGCGCCAGCACGGGGCCACCGCGCGTGAAGGCGATCAGCGACAGCGCCGCGACGACCGCGAGGCCGCAAGCGACCGCGTTGCGCTGCGCCGCGCCGAGCAGGTCGCCGCGCTTCCAGGCGAGCGACTGACCGATCGGCAGAAGCAGAAGCAGCGGCACCATGACCGGCACGAAGGTGGCGTTGAAGAACGGCGCCCCGACCGAGATCTTGTCGCCGGTCGCCATCTCCAGCGCCAGCGGATAGAGCGTCCCGACGAAGACGGTGGCGCAGGCCGTCGCGAGGAAGATGTTGTTCACGACGAGCGCGCTCTCGCGTGACACAGGCGCAAACAGGCCGCCTTGCCGCAGGAGCGGCGCACGCCAGGCGAAGAGCGCGAGCGAACCGCCGACAAAAAAGACCAGGATCAGCAGGATGAACAGGCCGCGCGCCGGGTCCGTGGCGAAGGAGTGGACCGAGGTCAGCACGCCCGAGCGGACGATGAAGGTGCCGAGCAGGGAAAGCGAGAAGGTCAGGATCGCGAGCAGGATCGTCCAGACCTTCAGCGCATCGCGCTTCTCCATCACCACGGTCGAGTGGATCAGGGCGGTGCCGGCGAGCCAGGGCATGAAGGAGGCGTTCTCGACCGGGTCCCAGAACCACCAGCCGCCCCAGCCGAGCTCGTAATAGGCCCAATAGGAACCCATCGCGATGCCGAGTGTCAGGAAGACCCAGGCCAGCAATGTCCAGGGCCTGACGGCGCGCGCCCACATCGCGTCGATCCGCCCGTCGATCAAGGCAGCGACGGCGAAGGCATAGGTCATCGAGAAGCCGACATAGCCGACATAGAGCAGCGGCGGATGGATCGCGAGGCCGAGGTCCTGCAGGATGGGGTTGAGGTCCTGCCCTTCCGCCGGCGCCGGCACGAGCCGCCGGAACGGGTTCGAGGTGAACAGCATGAAGGCAAGGAAGGCCGCTGCGACCAGCCCCTGCGCCGCCAGGGCTCCGGCGCGCAGGCGCGGCGGCAATGACCGGTGCGAGACGGCCACCAGCGCACCGAACAACGTCAGGATCAGCACCCAGAGGAGCAGCGAGCCCTCGTGATTGCCCCAGACGGAGGTGAGTTTGTAGATCAGCGGCTGGGCGGAGTGGGAATTCTCGAAGACGTTGGCGACCGAGAAATCGGAGCGGACATAGGAGGCGACCAGCGTCGCGAAGGACAAGGCAACCAGTCCGAAGCTGACGAGAGCGGCGCTCGCGCCGACCGCGGCCAGCGCGCGGTCCTGCCGCGACAGCCCCCAGAACGGCACCAGGGCCTGGATGACCGAGACCCCGAATGCGAGAGCCAGCGCGTAATGTCCGATCTCGACGATCATGCCGGTCTCACGGCTTCACCGGCGCGGCCGCGCCGGCCTCGCCCTGCCAATGCCCCTGCTTCTTGAGGGTGTCGGCGACTTCGCGCGGCATATAGGTCTCGTCATGCTTGGCGAGCACCGAATCCGCCTTGAAGCGACCGGCGCCCTCGAAGACGCCTTCCGTCACGACGCCCTGCCCTTCCCGGAACAGGTCCGGCAGAAGCCCATCATAGCTGACCTTCACGGTGCTCTTGCCGTCGGTCACCGCGAAGGCGACACGCTGGCCCGGCCCGCGCTGGACGGAACCGTTCTCGACCAGCCCGCCGAGCCGCATGCGCGTGCCGGGCATGACGCCCTTTTCGGCGATCTCGGTCGGCCCGTAGAAGAAGACGATGGTGTCGCGCATGGCGAAGAGCACCAGCCCGGCGGCGAGCGCGAGCACGGCCCCGGCCGCCGCGATGATCGTCAGGCGGCGCTGCTTGCGGGTCATGCGCCGCTTCGGCGGGCGCAGCGGCGTGGTCTGGGCGGCCGTCATGGCTTGACCTCCTTCAGGTCCAGCTCATCGGCCAGAGCGTCGAGCGCCGCAAGGGCGGCGGCGTCCTGTCCCAACCTTTCGCGCGCAGTCCGGGCGGCTTGCGACGCCTCGGCCTTCTCGCCAAGCGCCGCTCGCGCCCGGATCAGGCGCGACCAATCGGCCAGCGTCCCGCCACCGGCGCTCAGCCGTTGCGCGAGGCCGTCCACCATGCCCTTGATCGCCTGCGCGCGCTCGGCATCGGGCAAAGCCGCGATCGCGTCGCCCTTCGCCTGTGCCTCCAGCCGGGCCAGCCGGTCGCGCACCGGCGCCGTCCAATTGGCATCGGGCGGCGCGCCGGCCAGAAGCTCGTTGAGAGAGGCGATCGCGCCCGGCGCATCACCGTCCTGTTCCTTGGCCAGAGCGAGATAATACAGCGCCCGTACATTCTTCGGATCGCGTTTCACGGCCTCGGCAAAGGCTTCGCGGGCAGAGGCCGTGACGACCCCTTCTGCAGCGAGCGTGCGGGCTTCACCGAGACCGGAGAATAGATCGGGATCCGGCTTGCCGTTGCGCATGGCCGCAGCAAAAGCATTGGCGGCGTCGTCATAACGCCCCTGCCTGAGATAGATCGGCGCGATCAGCGACCAGCCCTTCGTGTCGGTCGGATTGGCGGCGAGATGCGCTTCCATGCGTGCGAAGACGACGGCGAAGTCCTGCTGCGGGCCAGCCTGCTCGAGGCGCGCCGCGAGCGGCTGGTCGGGATTATCGGGCGAGCCGTAGATGCCGTAGATCAGCAGCGCGAGCAGGGGCACGACCGAGAGCATCAACGCGGAACTCGCGCGGCGGCGGCGCAGCGATGGCTCCGTCTCGCCGGCCGGGGCGACTTCGTCTCCGGCCACGCGCAGCAGGCGCCGCGCCGCCTCGGCCCGCGCCGCTTCCGCCTCGCCCGCAGCGATGAGGCCGCGGGCCATGTCGCGGTCGATCTCGCCAAGCTGCGACCGATAGAGGCTTCTGGCGTCGGCCGTGTCGGCGAAGCCCGGAACCTGCCCGCGACTCAGCGGCCAGAGCAGGGCGAAAATCGCCGCTCCCGTCATCACCGCAAAGACCGCCCAGATCATCATCGGGTGTTCTTAACCAATTGGCCCGTCCGGTTCATGGTGACAAAGGGTCACGCGACCCCCTCGCGCTACACGGCGGGGAGAGCCAGGCGTGCCCGCAAGCCGCCGAGCGGTGAGCGATACAACGTCAGATCGCCGCCATAAAGCTTGGCGAGATCGACCACGATCGACAGGCCGAGACCAGAGCCGGGCGTCGTTTCGTCGAGCCTGCGGCCGCGCTTGATCACCTCGGCCATCGCCTCCTCCGGCAGTCCGGAGCCGTCGTCGTCGATGAGCAGCGCCATGGACTTGCCGGGACTGCCCGTGCCGGCCTCCAGCGAGACCTCGACCTTGGCATCGGCCCATTTGAAGGCGTTGTCGAGCAGGTTGCCGAGCATCTCCTCGAAATCCTGCTTCTCGCCGCGAAAGCGCAACCGGGCGGGCACGGAGTGGCTGCCCTGGATGGCGCGCTCCTGGGAGATCTTCATGAAGGTCCGCAGCAGCGCTTCGAGCGAAGGCGCCACCTCGGTCACGCCGCCGAGCGCCCCCGAAAGCGCCGCCGCCCGCGCGCGATCGAGATAGTACTGGACCTGGTCGCGCATCACGGCGGCTTGCGTCCTCACGGTCTGCGCCAGATGCGCCTCGCCCACCCCAGCCTCGGCATCGTTCATCATCACGCTGAGCGGGGTCTTGAGGGCATGGGCGAGATTGCCGACCTGCGTGCGGGCCCGCTCCAGAATCTCCTGGTTGGTGTCGATGAGCTGGTTGAGCTCGCCGGCGAGCGGCGCAAGGTCCGGGGGATAGTCACCGACGATGCGCGGGTTCTCGCCCGTCCTGACGGCACCGACGGCAGCGCGCAGCCGAACGAGCGGGCGCAGGCCGAAGCGGACCTGCACCAGCGTCGAAGCGACCAGGATCAGGCCCAGCAGCACGAAGGTCATCGTCAACGCCAGGCGGAAATCCTGGATGTCGCCCTCGATCTCGTCCGCCGGAGCGGCGACGGCGACGGTGAAGCGGCCGTCCTCGCCGACATCGATCTCGCGTTCGAGAACCCGCAGCATGCGGTCGTCGGGGCCGGAGACATAGCTTTCGCGCAGGCCACGGCTATTGGGTGCAAGTCCTTGATCGAGCAGCTTGGGCAGTTGCCCTCCGACCAGCGAGCGGGAGGAGCGGACGTTCGGCCGGTCGCCGTCGAGCCGCGTGATCTGCCAGTACCAGCCGGTCAACGGGAGATCGAAGCGCGGCTCGCCGAGGTCGCCGATCGTCTGGCGCTCGGTCTCCGGTGGCGCGGCGAGATCGGCAACGAGCTGCTTGATGTAGACCGAAAGCCGCTCGTCGAAGCCGCGCTCGGCCGAACGGCGATAAAAGGCGGTGAGGCTGAGGCCGGCGACGACCAGGATCAGGATGCAGCAGAATGCCGCCGAGAGAAACAGCCGCGCTCCCAGCGAATAGCGATGGGATTTGAACGGCATGTGCCGGGATCAGACCTTTTCCGGAGCGGCGGCGATATAGCCGAGCCCGCGGACGGTCTCGATGATCTCGACGCCGAGCTTCTTGCGCAATCGGCCGACGAAAACCTCGATGGTGTTGGAGTCGCGGTCGAAATCCTGATCGTAGAGATGCTCGACCAGCTCGGTGCGCGAAACCACCCTGCCCTGATGGTGCATCAGATAGGAGAGCAGCCGGTATTCGTGGGAGGTCAGCTTCACCGGGTTGCCGTCGACGACGACGCGGCTCGCCCGCGTATCGAGCCTAACCGGCCCGCAGACGAGCTCGGAGGTGGCATGGCCGGCGGCCCTGCGCAGCAAAGCGCGCACCCGCGCCAGCAGCTCCTCGACATGGAAGGGTTTGACGACATAGTCGTCGGCGCCGGCGTCGAATCCGCCGACCTTGTCGCTCCAGCGGTCGCGTGCCGTCAGGATCAGCACCGGCATGGTCTTGCCCGCCCGGCGCCAGCCCTGCAGCACCGCGACGCCATCGACCTTGGGCAGGCCAAGGTCGAGGATGACGGCGTCATAAGGCTCGGTCTCGCCGAGATAGAGCCCCTCCTCGCCGTCGAAAGCCTTGTCGACGGCATAGCCCGCATTCTCAAGCGCCGTCACGATCTGGCGGTTGAGGTCCTTGTCGTCCTCGACGACGAGCAGTCTCACGGTCTGTTCGCTCCCGTTTGCGGGTTTATCCGGCCGGTGTCAGCGGATGGTGGCCACCTTGCCGGATTGTCCCTCCAGCGTCACGCGGGCGACCTTGCCATCACGCTTCAACGTCGTCACGACATACACGAATTCCTCGCCTTGCCGACAGAGACGAATGCGAACCACCTCGCCCGGCGCCGCATGGCGCGCGTGGCGGGAGGCCTCGGCGGGCTGGATCACCCTGCCATCGGCGACGGCGTCGCGCATCTCGTCGGAGGAAAGACAGGAAATCGGCGCTTGGTCGTCGATGCGAACGATAGGGGCCGGCGAGGAAGCCAGAAGCGCAAAGGCAAGGAGGGGTTCGACCGGCATCATCGTCATGACTTAGCCTCGCGCGCCTGAATGCGCCATGAATGCCCGGTCCATTCCACAACCCAGGCGAGGTCAGACCACCGCGACATGTCCACGCCATTCCTGCCCGGGGCCGACCGCCCCGCCAAGCTGGCGCACCGAAAGCGAGATCTCGCTCCGCGGTCCGCCGAAATCGAGATTCTCCTGCTCCGTGGGATAATGCCAGCCCGCTTCGTTCACGGTTGCGCTACGAACCGCGATGTCCCCATCGAGAATAGCGACGAGGTAGCGCTCGTTTTCCTCACCGAGCGGCACCTCCGCCAGATCCCAGGAATCACCCTCGACGCGTGTGCGCCGCAGCCAACTCAACGCGATGCCACCTTCGGTGCGCCTCGCCCGCACGCGCACCGGCGATAGCGGCAGCAACGCCGGCCCTTCGACGTCGGCGGAAAACTCCACCATCGTCGGATCGCCGACATCCTGCCGCGCCGGGCCGACCCTGTAGCGCAGCGTCCGATGGAGATCGGCGAGATCGCTGGTCAGCGCGACGGCCGAGCCGTCGAGCACCACGACCCGCGCGCCCGCCGCCAGGTGACGTTGCGCGGCCGCTTCCGAACCGCCGAGCCCGCGCAGGAAGCCCGACAGGCGGAAGCGCTGCTGCCCGATCAGCTCGACCTGCGAGACGGTGACGAGCTCGATGCCACCCGCCTCGTCGATCAGGGCGAGCGCGTTGGCCCCGGCGAGAGCGCTCTCGGCCGGGACGGAAGACAGCACGCCACCCCGAAGCTTCACCTCCAGCACCGCGTGCCGATCGCTGCGCCAGAGCGGTCCGGCCGGAAGGTCGGTCAGCGTCTCACCCACGATCGAGGGGGCCTCGACGAAGCCGGCGAGATCGAAGAGGCCGGTATCCCCGGCCCGCCAGATCGCCAGCGCTCCGGGCCAGGGCGCCGCGAAAGCGGCCAGGGAGAGCAGCGCCGGCGGCTGTCCTGTCACGATCGGCAGTGCAAGCGGCACGGCGAGAGGCCGTCCCGGCAGAGGCGGCGGCAGCCGCGGCGGCCGGTCGCCTCCCTTGATACCGGCGGTCCGATAAATCGCCGGCTCGACCAACCGCGCCGCGATGCGTCGGGTGGGCCCGTCGGCAATGCGGGTAATCCGGAAAAGACGGTCGCTCCCCTCCACCGGCAAGGCGACGACATCACCCGGCTCGAGGTCGAGACAGCGGGGCGAGACCTCGCATTCGAGCGTCTCGCGCGCTGCCCAGGCCTCCTGCAGGCGTTGGTCGGCGAGGCGCTGGCCTTCCGCCATGCGCGTGACGATCGCCGTCTCGACCGCGACCTCGCGCCGGGCGGCGCCGGCGAGGCGGCGCGAGCGCGCGGCGGCGCTGCGATAGCCGTTCTCGCCATCGCTGAAGCCAAGCCGCAATTCGAGCGGCAACTCCGTCTCCTGCATGCGTCTGAGGGCGAAAGGCTCACCGTCACGGTCGAGAATCAGATCGTCCGAGCCGAGCCGGCGCGACACGGCGCCACCCCTGCCCTCGAAGCGCAAAGTGCCTGAGCTCATCACCGCATCGAAGCCGAAGGTCTGGGCGAGCGGCTCCAGCGCTTGCCGGGCCGAGAGCGGCCGGTCGAGCAGATAGCCGTCGAGAAAGCCGTCCACGACGATCCGGTCGGTGGGCGGCAAGCCGAAATCGGCCAGCAGCTTCGCCACGAGCCGATCGACCGGCGTGCCTTCGAGGCGGCCGTTGAGCCAGTGGCCGGTCTCGAAATTGCTGCCATCGGCCCAGATGCCGCCGAGATCGGGAAAAGCAGGAAACGGCCGCGCATCCCAGTTCCAGACGAAGATATGCGCCGGGTCGACCATGCGGATGCCGCTGACCGGGTGGACCGGATTGCGCGCGGCCTCGAAGCCGGTACGGGCCGGATCGAAGCCGGAAATGATCGCCTCCAGGGCGCGGGCCTGCACGAGATCGTCGCGCGCTCCGCTCGAGAACGGCGGCACGCCACCCTCGTCCGACTTCACATCCGGGAAGACATTCGGTGCGTTCGCGCCCTTGTCCACCGCGGGCACGCCGATCTCGGTCAGCCCGATCGGCTTGGCGCCGGGCACGAAAGCGCTTGCGCCGGTCTCCACGCCGCCGGCGCGACGGATATGGGGATGGCTCCACCAGCTGACGAGGTCCTTCGGGCGGAACAGCCAGGGCTTGCCATAGGCGCCGTCGGTGATCGGCAAACGCTCCTGCGCGGCCCGTCCGGCCTCGTCGGCGTAATACCAGTCATAGGCTTCGCCTGACATCAGACGCCCGCGCAGATAGGCGAGATCGGCCGGGCCGCGTGCGATGGCGGCATCGGCATGCGCGGCGGAATCGCGCCAATCGGAGAGCGGCGGATAATAGTCGATGCCGATAGCGCCGATGGCGGGCGAGGCCCAGAGCGGATCGAGCGGGAAGTCGATATCCTGCCCGCCATTGCGGACATCGGCGCCGTATTCGGTCCAGTCGGCGGCATAGGTCAGCGTCGTCGCCGGCAGGATCGTCCGCACATCCTCGGCAATCGCGACGAGATGCCCGGTCATCGGATAGCCGCTCGCATCGCGCAGGCGCGTCAACCCGATCAATTCCGAACCGATGACGAAGCCTTCGACGCCACCTGCCGCCTGCGCCAGCATGGCGCAGTGCATGACCAAGCGGCGATAGGACCATTCGTCCGGCTTGGCGCAGGAAACGGCGCTGCCGGCCGCGCTCATGTCGGCGGGGGCGACGGTGCCGATGAAGGCCGCGACCTGCGCCGCCGTGACGAAGGTTCCATCCGGAGTGCCGGGTCGGCCCGGGGCGGGATCGCAGGTGAGGCGACCGCGCCAGGGATAGCGCGGCTGGCTGGCCGCTCCCGAATGCGGATCCAGCAGGCCGTTGCCGGCAGGGATATCCATCATCAGGAAGGGATAGAGCACCACCTCCAGCCCGTGGTCGAAGCGCAGGCGGCGGATCAACGCGATCACGCTCTCGTCCGAGGGGGTTCCTCCGAAGGCCGGGCGGCCTTCGATCTGGCTGACCGGACGGGCCGAAGCGCGGCTCAGCCCCGCAACGGACCACTCCGCGCCGACAGTCGGCTTATGCGCGACCTCGACACGAGGCGCGACGCTGCAAGAGCCGGCGCGCAGATCGTCGCCGAACCAGGAGACGACGAGCGAAACACGCCTGAGATTGGGGCAAAGCGCGACGAGATGGCCGATCGCGGTATCGACATCCGCGCCGCCATAGAGCTGGTGGCGTGTCAGGCTTTCGGTGACGCCGGCCTCGGGCTCGTGGCTGACCGGCCGGATGTCGTAGACGAATTCGCCGGCGCCGGGAGTCAGCGCGACGGCGCGGATCATGGCGCCCAGGCCATCCACCGCGCGCACGACCTCGAAATCGAATTGCGGGATGCGGTTGCCGTAATCCGCCAGCGGAAAGCGCTCGAAGACGACATAGGCGAGCCCGCGATAGGCCGGCGCCTCGCCGACCTCCTTGGCGACTATAAACGGGTCGGGCTCCTGCGCTTCATCGCCGTGATGGACCCGCATCACCACCGTATTCACGTCGAGCTCGCGGCCATCGGCCCAGATGCGGCGGATGAAGGCGATCGGTCCCTCGCAGAGGCCGATCGCGAGGTTCGCATAGTAGCTGTAGGTTGTCTCGTAGGTCTTCTGCGCGCGTCCGCCCTTGCCGCCGCTCTTGGTCCGGGCGATCGAAAGCTTGATCTCCTCCTCGAAGCGCGTCGCCCAGATGAGCTGCCCTCCCAGCCGCGCCCGGCCATAGAGACGCGGAATCGCGGCGCCTTCCGTTGCCGCGAGGCCGTTGACCTCCTTCAGCCGCGGCCCTTCGACGATCTTGTTCCCGCCCGAGCCGCCGAGCCAGGCCTGGTCGACGGTCGCGCCTGCGAGACCGCCGAGCGCCTGGCCGATGGCGCCGCCCACCGGCCCACCCAGCGCGGTGCCAAGCGCCGCGCCCGCCACCTGCAAAAGAAGCGTCGCCATCAGTCGCTGACTCCGGGAAAGGAAAAGGCATGGCTGAGATGGCGCCGCCACCAGCCAGTGAAGGCCACCTCGGCGACAGCCGCGCCGTCATGGGCGTGGATGATGCGATCGGGAGCGCTCAGGATGGCGCAATGCTTGGCCGGCAGATGCTCGCGCCAGCGGAAGAGCAGCACGTCACCCGGCCGCACCGCCTCCGGCACGACCGGCGCGAGGTGGCGCAACGCCGCCAGCGCCAGCGTCTCCCGGCCCAGGCTCTCGGCCCAGCTCGGCGAATAGGGCGGCGGCGCTTCCGGCTCGGGTCCGCACAGCTCGCGCCAGACGCCGCGCACCAGCCCCAGGCAGTCGCAGCCGACGCCGCGCAGCGAAGCTTGGTGATGATAGGGCGTTCCCAGCCACTCCCGTGCGGCGGCGACGATCTCGTCCCGTTTCATCGAAACAGGCTCCCGCCATCGAGGGCGCCGTCGCCCGGCCGGACACCGCCGATGATGAAGTCGGAGGTCGGCATATGCGGGAAGCCGCGGAAATTGACGCCGTTGCCGAACTTCGCCCGGCAGGTCGCAAAGCTCTTGTCGCAACCCGGCGTCACGCTGAACGCGTCTCCGGGAGCAATCGCCGCGGGGGCCGCTTGCCAGAGCTGGAACACCGCCAGGCTTCCTTCCCGGCCATGGCGCTTCACCTCGGTGGCGAAGCCGGCATTGGCTCCGGCGGTGAAGACGAGCTTGCCGCCGGTGAAATGGCCGTCGGCATAAGCCCCCATCCCCACCGCGGAGAGCGCGAGGCGGCCGTCGCTCTCCGCCACGACCGCCTCGACCACCGCTATTGCGAGGCCACAGCGGGCATCGCCGAGATCGGCCGAGCAGGAGCGCATATAGAGCCGGCCGCGCTCCTCGTCGAAGGCCTTGGCAAAGCTGCGGACCTCGGCCGTGAAACCGCTCTCGCCCCGCCTGACCTCGCCGACGAAGCCTTCTTCGAGCAGCACGCGCTGGCCGGTTTCCGACCAGTCCACCAGCCAGATCCGCAGACGCGCATCGTCGTAGAGGCCGCGCGCCAGATCGGCTTCGTTCAGCCCGGTCGCGGCGAGCGCACCGGCGACATCGCCACCGCCGATGGCGAAGCCGAGCTCGGCCGTGGCCTCGGCCGCCTCGAGCCCGGTCACGGCGGCGAAGGCGATGCCCTCGAAGGCGAGCGGCCGGTCATGGTCGGTGAAGCCGAGAACGAAGCCGTCGCGCCGTGTCAGGCTCCAGCAGCGGCACAGCGTCGTCGCGCCGCCTTCGAGATGGGCGGCAAGGTCGGGCGGGATGTCGCGCATGGCAGCCTCAGGGCAGGATTTCGACGACCGGAATGCGCGGGATCTCGCCAGCCTCGAAAGCCGAGAGATCGACCTCGATCGCATCGGTGTCGAAGCGGACGGGAATGTCGAAGGCGAAGCCGGCCGTGACGACGGCATTGGCGGGCGGGATATGACCGGCGGCGAAGGTGACGAGCCCGGTCGCTGTGTCGCAGGAAAAGGCCTCCTCCGACATCTGCGCGACACCGTCGACGGCGACGAGCACGCTGCCCGCCTGCGGCTTGGCGATGGTCCGGCTATAGGCGGACGCTCCCGTGCCGTAGCTCTTGCGGAGCTGGAACGCCGCCGTCAGCCCGTCGCCGATCCCGATGATCTGATCGATCGCGGCCGGCGCCTGCGAAGGCGCGCAGCTCTTCCAGTCGAGCTGGTCACGCCAGCGGAAGCCGAAGAGCCTGCCGCGACGCTCCTCGAAGAAGCTGACGACCTGCGCCAGCGCGTCGAAGGAACGCACGCCGAGGCCCGCATCGTAACGGCGGCGCGAATGGGCCCAGCGGCTGTTACGGACCTCGCGGCCGGAGGCGAGCGTCACGATCTGGGTCTGGCGCTCCGGCCCACCCCGCGCCCCACGCGCAACGTCGAGCGGAAAGCGGACGTCATGGAAATCGGTCATGACCTGCCTCGTCAGAGTGCGCGGCCGCCGCGCGCCACGGCCCGCGCAATCGCGGCCGAAACCTGCGCCTCCGAACGGCGGAAGCTCTCGGCATCGAGTGTCGAGACCTGCACCGTGACGTTGAGCGGGCGTGCCCCGCCGCCGGCTCTGACGCCGAGGCGCCCATCCGGCCCGCGCGAGAGCGGCATGATCGCCTCGGCGCCGCGCTCGCCCATCAGGCCGAGGCCGCGCCCGGTCGGGAAATAGGAAGGCGAGGCGACGATGCCGCCCTCCGCGAAAGGGGCGACCGGTACCGAAGCCCCACCGCCGAGCGAACCGAAACCGCCGGTGAACAGGCCGGTCAGACTTTTGATACCCGTTCCGAGCAGATTGGAGATGCCGGTCTGCAGCGGCTTCAGCGCATTCTTGAGCAGGCCGTCGGTCAGCGAGCGCCCGACACCGCGCAACACGTCCTCGAAGCGCTTGCCTTCGACGACACCGCGCGAAAAGGCATTTACGATCGATTTACCAAAGCTTTGCGAAGAGCGGTTGAGGGATTGAGTCAGGGAATCCATCGTCCGCAGATCGGAAAGACGGACGGAGTCGAAATCGGTCTCATCGGCCATGACGATCCTCTTCAGAAATTGATTCAAGACGTTGCGTCAGATGTCGGGAAAAGCGGCCATCAATGCCTCGAAAGCCGTGCGTTCGGTCGCGGCGCCCGACGCTCCCCAACCCCAAGCCTTCATCGCTGCAGCCAGCTCGCGCGGGGTCGCCGCCCAGAAGCGATCCGGCGGCCAGGCGAGCCGGCCGAGTCCGAAGGCCATCACCTCCTCCCAGGGAAAGGCCGCCGGTGCGCTCAGGCTTCCGGCGGCTGCGGAGGGCGGACGGGCTCGCCCTCGCCGAAGGTCGCCTCCAGCAGGGCGATGGCGGCCTTGATCGCCCCAGCGAGCCCACCGTCGAAGGACAGCCCCGCGACCTCCTCGTCGCGGATCACCTTGCCCGCGCCGCGCAGGCCGGCGGCGATGATGCGGATGATGTCGCGCGCCGAGAGATGGCCTGAGACGAAGCGCTGTCCGAGCGCTGGCAGGCTGTCGACCGCGAAGGCGTGCTCGAGCTCGGCCAGCGCGCCCAGGGTGAGGCGCATCGGCAGGGCCTCGCCCGAAATCATGAGCGCGGTTTCGCCGCGATGACGATTGACCATGCCGGTCTCCTCAGAGCGCTGTGAAGGCGAGTGCGCCGGCCGATTCCAGCGAAAGGTCGAAGGTGACCTCCGCCGCATGGTCGCCGCGATATTCGAGGCTGGTGAGCTGGAACGGCCCGGCGACCGTGCCGAAATCCGGCACGACCACCTGCCAGTCGCGGATCGCGCCATCGAAGAAGGTCTGGCGGACGAGCGCGTCCGAGGCCGCATCCTTGAAGATGCCGGAGCCGCTGATGCTCGCGCGGCGGACCCCGGCGCCTTCCAGCAACTCACGCCAGCGCCCGGCCGATTCCGCATGGGTCACGTCCACCGTCTCGGCATTGAACGCGATCTGGCGGGCACGCAGCCCTGCGACGGTGGTGAAACCGCCCTCCCCATCCGCCGCCTTGAGCAGCAGATCCTTGCCCTTCTGTGCCGGCATGCGGCGCCTCCTTCGATTGTCGCGATGTTTCGGGTGTTCAGAGCGGCTCGGTCGCCGCGCGGAAGCGGATCGTCACGTTGGGAAGCCCGCCGCGCGGTTCGCGCGCCAGCCGGCTCGAGAGCCAGCGCAGATTGACGAGGCTGTGCCCGTCGAGGGTGAGATCGGCATCGTCCAGCGCCGTCACGATCAGCCTCGCGGCCTCCAATGCCTGGCGGGCGGAGCTGCTCTGGGCGGCCCATATGATCAGCGTCAGCTCCTGCTCGCAGCCACGCTCGCCTCCGGCCGACCAATCGTGCGCCTCGACATCGCCATGGACGACGTAAAGGCCTCGCGCGGCGCGGGGCGCCTCGTCGAAGATGCGATCGGGGCCGATCAGGGCGTTCAGGGGCGCGTCCGCGGCAAGCCGCGCCTGGATCGCGGCGCGCAGAGCCAGGATGGCGTCGCTCACGGCTTGACCTCCTCGACCAGGCAAACCAGCCGGCGGCGCGAACCGTCGGGATCGGCCACCGCGCGGATGTCGAAGATGCGCTCGCCGTCGCGCAGGCGCCGCCCGGCATCGATGTCGCTGCGCCAGCGCAGGGTGACGCGGTATCGCGCGAGCTGCTCGGGCCGCCCTTCGCGCCATTGCTCGACGCCCGAGAGCCATTCGAGCTGCGCCCAGAGCGCGCCGGCCGCGGCGAAGCTCTGCGTCGCGCCGCCGAGGCCGTCCGGCGTCGCGACCGGCGCTTCCAGCACGAGCCGGCGCCGCATCCGGCCAATGGCAGGGATCAGAATCTCCGCCATGGTCAGAGCCTCGCGCGGCGATAGGGCGCGACCAGCGCCATGATCTCGGGCGGCAGCCCCTGTGCATCGCGGCTCGCGACATCGCCGCGCTGCTCGAACCAACGCGCAGCGAGGCGGAGCACCGCCTGGCGCAACGGGGCCGGGACCGCGTCCGCCGATGTCCCGTAGCCGGCGGTGATATCGATCTCGATCGCGCCATGCGCCCGTCCGATTTCCGGCACCTCGCCGACGATGCGGATCAAGGGCGGATCCGCCAGCGTATCGAGCGCCAGAGCCGTCCCGGCCACCGCCTGGGCGACGCCCAGCAGATCGTAGACACGCGCGGCCTCGATCGCGCCCACGGGCGACAGCGGCAGGCGGATTTCGCCGCCGACAGGCCAGCGATCCAGCACGATCCGCCAGCGCTGGTCGATCAGGCAGCGGCCCGATACCGCCTCGACCATCAGCCGCGCGGCCGTGATCAGCGTCGCCAGCAGATCGTCCTCCTCGGTCTGGTCGAGACGCAGGAACAGCCGGGCCTCGGCGAGCGAAACCGGCTCCGCAACGGGCGGCTCCAGGGCAAGCGGCGTCATGATCGCTCCGTTCAAGGGTTCAATTGCGGGAAGCGACGCGCTATCAGCGCAGCTCTGGAAGGAGCGCCCGATGCGGATCGCGAACTGGTTTCTCGGCCTCGGCCTAGCCTGCGGAGTCGGGCTCGCTCCGGCGCAGGCCGTCGTCGGTGGGCGCGAGGGCGGCCCGGCCGAAACCGCGACCTTGATGGTGCTGAATGCGCGCGGCGGCGTCTGCACAGGCATCGTGCTATCGGCCCGCGCGATCCTCACCGCCGCCCATTGCGCGGCCGGCGGCACGGAATTGCGCATTCACTGGCGCGCGGGCAGCGAGCCGGTTCTGATCGCGCCGGCCGCGGTGGGCCTGCATCCCGAATTCAACGCGAAGGCGGTCAGCAACCGCCGCCGCTCGATCGACCTCGCCCTCATCCGAATGGCCGAGCCGCTGCCGGCGCGCTTCGTCGCTGCGACGCTCGACGACGGCGCCCAGCCGCGCGCCGGCGCCCCGGTCACCTTGACCGGCTATGGCGTCTCGCAAGAGGGCGAAGCGCGTACGACCGGCACCTATCGCTCCGCCGCCCTCTCCGTCATCGAGCCCTACGGGCCCGGGCATGTCCTGCTCTGGGCCGCGGATCCCGCCGGAGCAGGAAAGCGGCCGGGTGCCGGCGCCTGCCAGGGCGATTCGGGCGGCCCGATCTTCAGCGGGGCCGGCGTCGTCGCCGTGAGCAGCTGGTCGACCGGGCCGGCCAAGCGCAATTGCGGCCTGCTCAGCCAGGGCATTCTCATCGGTCCGCAACGTGGCTGGATCGACGCGACGCTGGCGCAATGGGGTGAAACTGCGCGCTGGACCAACGGTCGCTGACGGAAACGCTGGACTGGGGCGCGACAGCCTCTAAATTGTTCCACCGACCTCGTTGATGTGTTCCATGCTCGCGCGCGCCCTCGCCATCCTGTCCTTGTCCTGCGCCCTCTCGACCCTGGCGCAACCTGCTTCCGCCGTCGTCGGAGGCGTCAATTCGCGCGATGCGAACGGCACGCGCGCCTCGACCGTCAGGGTCGAGACCAGCCGGGGCGAGCTCTGCTCCGGGGCTGTCATCGCACCTGAAATCATCCTCACGGCCGCGCATTGCCTGATGGATGGCGGCTCGATCAGCGTCGTCAGCCTCGATCCGCGCTTCCGGGCGCGGCACCAGCCCGTCATCGCCGTGCTGCCGCATCCGAGCTTCGTGCCCGGCACGACGCCGCGCACGCAGCCGGGCACCGACCTCGCCCTGCTGCGTCTGGCGCAGCCCCTGCCGCTCGACATTCAGCCGCTCGCTGTCGGCAGCTATCTCTCGCAGGGCGAGACCGTCACCATGGCGGGCTACGGCCTTTCCGCCGAGGACAACAAGCGCACGGCGCGACGCCTGCGGGAGACGCAGCTCGTCAACGCCGGCAACTACACCACACAGAACACCGTCAAGGTCGCCGTCGATGTCGAGGCGCGGGGCGAAACGCCCGGCGCCGGCGCCTGCCGCGGCGATTCGGGTGGGCCGGTCCTGCGCGGCTCCTCCCGCTCGCGCGATCTCGTCGGCATCGTCAGTTGGTCGAGCGGACCGCTGAAGACGCGCGCACGCCGTATCTGCGGCGGCTTCACCGCGATCACCCCGGTGAGCGACCATCGGGACTGGATCGCCACGGGCAGCGCGCGGTTGCTGGCGCTGGGAGCGGACGGCCGCTCGGAGGAGGCCGTCCAGCCGCAGGTCAGTTCCGGCTGGAGCTGGTGGCTTTCGCGCTGACGGGGAATAAGGACGCCCCGCACCCTGGCGGGGATGCGGGGCGCGCCTCGATCGTCAGACGGCGAATTTGAGGCCCTTGATCGCCGCGAAGTCCTGCACGCCGCCGCCCACGCGCTTGGTGGTATAGAACAGCACGTAAGGCTTGGCGGAGTAGGGGTCGCGCAAGATGCGCACGCCGGCCCGGTCGACGACGAGATAGCCGCGCCGGAAATCGCCGAAGGCGACCGAGACGGCGTTGTTGGCGATGTTCGGCATGTCCTCCGCTTCGACCAGCGGGAAGCCGAGCAGGGTCGCCGGCGCCCCGGCGGAAGCCGGCGGCTGCCAGAGATAATTGCCGTTGGCATCCTTGAACTTGCGGACCGTTCCTTGCGTCTTGCGGTTCATCACGAAGGAGGCGTTCTGGCGATAGCCGGCCTTCAGCGCGTAGACGAGGTCGACTAGAACGTCGGAGGGGTTGGAGGCGGCGAAGGCGCCGGCGACGCCGGTGTTGAGCACGCCGATATTGCCCCAGCTCCAGCTCGCTTCCGCCACCGTCGGATAGGCCAGGAAGCCCTTGGGCTTGTCGGTGCCGTCGCCGTTGACGAAGGCTGCGCCCTCCTGTTCGGCGAAGGCGCTCTCGACCTCCTCGGCGATCCACTGGTCGATGTTCACGATGGCGTCGTCGAGCAGCGTCTGCGTTGCGGCCGGCATGGCGTAAAGCTCCATCGCCGGGAAGGAGAGCTCGGCCAGCGTGGGCGAGCCCGTCTGGGGACGCGCCGCCGCCTCCGCGACCCAGCCGGAAGCCGGGCCGGTCGTGGAGAAGGCCTTCTTGTAGGTGCCCGACGAGATGGTGCGGACGGTCGCGAGCGAACGGATCGGCGAGACATGGGCCAGGCGGCGCAGGATCTCGCCCTCGACGGTCGACGGCGCCAGATAGCCGCCATCCGGGCCGGAGCCGGCGGAGAGCGCCTTGGCTTCCAGGCGTTTCAGCCCCCCGGCCTCGCCGGTGCGGACATAGGCCGCAAAGGCGGCCTTGTGTTCGGCGACGAGCGGGTCGCGGCCATGAGCGCCCTGGCCGTCATGGCCCAGTGCCGGACGGCCGCGCTCCAACGTCAGCCGGTCGATGCGGCGCATGGTGTCGTCGAGCGCGGCGTCGATGCGGACGAGCTTCTCCTCGGTCAGCGGATCGGCGCCGTTGCGGGCCTCGATCTCCGCAAGGCGCTCGTCATTCGCAGCGCGATAGCTTTCCAGCGTGTAGCGCAGATCCTCGAAGGCAAGCGCGAGGTCGGCGCCGGCGGCCTTGGTCTCGGGGGCGGTGTCGAAACGGGTCATGGCTTCTCCTTGCAGGGTCTTTCTTGGGGTGATGGTCAGGCGAAAGCAGGCTTGCGGAAGGCCGTCTTGACGGCGCTGATCCGGGCCTGCGGCAACATCGGGAAGGTGACGATCGAGACCTCCCAGAGATCGACGCGCTCCAGGCGGCGCAGACCCGATCTGGGTTCGTTGCGCGCCTTTTCGGGGCGAAAGCCGATCGAGAGCCCGTCGATGGCGCCCTCCCGCATCAAAGCGTAGATCTCGCGGGCGCGGGCGACGGCCAGCGAGAGCTTGCCGCGCACGAAGAGGCCGCGACTGTCCTCGGCGAGGCTGAGCCAGCGGCCGAGGGGCTCGGCCGGGTCGTGCTGCCAGAGCAGCTTGACGCCGGAAGGGCCGCGCCGGGCGATGCTGTCGCGGAAGGCGCCGGGCTCGACCACGTCCTTGCCGAGATCGGGGATGCGGAAGAGGCTGGCATAGCCCTCGAAACTGCCGTCGACGGCAATGCGCGAAGGTTGCAGGGGCAGGAGTTTGGATTCGAGCGGAAGACGATGGAGATCGCTCATCGACCGCCCTCCCCGCCGCTTCCGCGCGATCCCTTGCCAGCCTGGAGCTGCCCACCCTCCAGCTTGGCCAAGTTGCGGACAAAGCGGCTGAAGGTCTCCGTGGTCACGCCGCCCGGCCTCGCCTTGGCCGGCTGCGCCTGGCCGGTGCCTCGCCGGATCGATGGCGGTTTCGCATCGCTGCTGCCTTTCATGACTGATCCCCCTCGTGGCGTGCGTTGAAGCGGTTGAGCTCGCGGACGAAATCGTCGAAGCGCCGGTTCGCCGCCGTCAGCTCGCGCAGGACGAGCCAGGCGAGGCCGGATGCGCTCGCGGCCCAGAGCAGCAGGCCGAGATGGCCGACATCGGCCCGGCCGATGAAGGCCGTGACGATCTGGTCGAGCATGGTCATGATGGCTCCTTCCCGGAAGCACGCCGGCCGTAGCCGACCGCCTCGCGTTTCTCGTCGTCGTCGAGGAAATCCGCCGCACCGAGGCGCCGCCAGAGCGATTCCCGCTCGTCGGCCAGCGCCTCGACCGCGTCGAGATCGGGCTCCAGCGAGAGCTCGTCACCGAAGGCGGGCCCGAGCCACTGCGCCAGCGATTGCGCCGATCGTCTCACCAGCGGAATCACGGTCTGGCGCCAGAGCGCGCGGTTGGCCTCGGCGAAATTGGCGTGGGTGTTGTCGCCGGCCAAACCGAGCAGCAGCGGCGGCACGCCGAAGGCAAGCGCGATCTCGCGCGCCGCCACGCCCTTGGCCGCGACGAAGTCGAGTTCCGCCGGCGTCAGCGAGAGCGGCTTCCAGTCGAGCCCGCCCTCGAGCAGCAGTGGCCGGCCGGCGTTGCGCGCGCCCTGGAACGAATCCTCCAGCTCCTGCTTCAGCCGGTCGAATTGCGCCTCGGTCAGCGTCGCGCCGCCCGGTCCGTCATAGACCAGCGCGCCGGACGGGCGCGCGGCATTGTCGAGCAGAGCCTTGTGCCAGTTGCTGGCGGCATTGTGGATGTCGAGCGCTGATGCCGCCGGTTCGACCGGCGAGAGGCCGTAATGATCGTCGATCGGGTGGAACAGCGTCAGGTGCAGGATCGGCGGCACCTCGGCCTCGTCCTGCCGGAAGCGCACGGTGTCGACGCTGACGGTATAGTCGTAAGCCTCCGGCCAACCATCGCGGCCCGGCACGACACGCATCCGGTCAGGCCGCAGCGCATAGAGCTCGCGCGGCTCGCGGCCAGCGTTCACCGCCTCGACATAGGCATTGCCGGCGACGAGCAGATGGCCGAACAGCATCTCGCGGAAGGCGATGCCGCCCTGGCGCGGGTTGGGTCGCTCGATCAGCGCCAATGCCGGGTGTTCGGGCACCTCGCGGTCGCCGACCTTGGCGACGAGCGGCGTCTGCGCCGCCGCCTCCGCGATCAGGCGCACGCAACGATGCACCACCGGATTGCGCTCATAGCCCTCGCGGGACAGGGCGACATAATCGCGCGGCGTCCAGACCGCTCGCCCAGCCTCGTGCAGGGCAATGAGCGGCCCGACGCGCGAGCGCTTCTGGTCCGGCGCGGCTCGGCCGCGCAGGCTGCGAAGGAAATCGAACATGGAGATCTCGCTGTTGGAGCGTGAAACGACGTGCCGCCATGGTCGGGCTCGACCCGACCATCCCGGAAACCGGGTCTCTCCCCTCATGAAATTCTCAGGTCGGCGCTCTGCGCCGCCCGAGAATGACGGTGAAGGCTACATCCCCCTCACCCGCGGCCGGCCCTTGGGCGCGAGCATCAGATGGGTCAGCGCCCAGACGAGTGCGTCGAGCCGATCGGGCGAGCGGCCGCCTTCGAGGCCGCCTGGGCCAAAGGAGCACATCTCGTCCTCCAGCTCCGGGAGGGGGCCGGCATGGCGCACGCGGCCCTGCGCATAGAGCGCGGCAACCGGCTCGGCGCGGAGATATTTGCCGCGCGTCGCCCGCACCGGGACGACCGGAACGCCGGCATCGATCTCGCGGATGACGCTCTCGACCATCTCGCCGCCCTGGTTGACCTCGACGACCAGGACATCTGCCTCGTAACGCCGATAGAGCGCCACCGCCTTCTCGGCCCATTCCTGCGGGCGGGCGCCGGCCATCGTCGCATCCTCCACCACATGACCGAGGCCGTCGCTATCGATGCCGGCCACGACCAGCCCGCAGCGGTCGGCCCGCTGCGAGGACGAGGCAGGCGGATCGACGGCGACGGCAATCCGCGCGAGCGGCGGGTGCCGGCGCTCGCGGGCCGCCTCGATCATGGCCCGTGTCCAGAGCGCGTCCGGGCTCTCCTCCACGATCTCGCCGTCGAGTTCCTGGCGGCCGAGCCGCGTCCCGCCATAGGTTTGCGTGACCGTGCGGACGAATTCCGCGGCGAGGTTGTAATGGTTGTCCTGTGTCCTCGCCCGGCTCACCGCGACATGGGGCTCGACCAGCAGGCGCTTGACCAGCGACACGGGGCGGGGCGTCGTCGTGATGACCTGACGGGGATGGTCGCCGAGGCGAAGGCCGAATTGCAGCATGTCCCAGCACTCCTGAAGGTTCGGCCATTTCGCCAGCTCGTCGGACCATGCGGCGCCGAATTGCGGACCGCGCAGGCCCTCCGGATCTTCGGCGGAGAAAACCTGCGCGATCGCGCCATTCGGCCATTGCAGGCGGCGCAGCGAGGGCTGCCAGTTCGGCCGCTCCCCACGCGCATGGACCGCCAGCAGCCCGGAAACGCCCTCGATCATTACGTCGCGGACCTGTCCTTGCGTCTCGCCGACGAGGGCAATCCGCTCCGTCGGCAAGTCCGCGAAAGGCGGATGGCCCAGCGCCATACCCCTGACCCATTCGGCGCCGGTGCGGGTCTTGCCGGCGCCGCGTCCGCCGAGGACGAGCCAGATCGGCTTCAGCGGTTCGGGTGGCAACTGATCGGGGCGCGCCCAGATATTCCAGGTATTCCGAATGAGTTCGACCTCATCCGGCGTCGCTGTCGGCATCAGCTTCTTCAGAATTCTCACGCGCGTCCTGAGCGACAAGGGCTTCAAGACGTCGAGCAAGATCCTGACGGAGCTGTGCGACATGTCGCAGATCATCGGCAGCGGAAGGCTCATCCGTGCGCTTGTCCTTCCTTGTGGCCTGAGGCTCCTCGATCGCGACCAGTTCGCGGACGGTGCGGGCAAGCACGGCCAACGCCTTAGCGTCGGCCTCGCTTGCGGTCGTGCCCCTCGGCAGGTCGGCGAGATGTTCCTCATGCGTATCGATCTGGCGCTTGGCGGCACGCCAGAGCTGACCCACCACCGCCTTGCGCGAGACCGTCTTCCGTTTCGGCTTCAGCTCAGCGGCTGGCTGCGACGTTGTCTCGTCCTCTTCGGCCATGACGTCCCTCTCGGATGACGGCCACGAAAAAGCCGCCGGCTGGAGAGCGCGGCGGCTTCGTTCGGGCATATTTCGTGAGCGTTCCTGATCTCTACCGGATCAGCGTCACAATGTCAAGATAATATTCCTACAACCTGAGAGGGCAATCCCGGGGATTAAGTCAGACCTCTTCCTTCTCGACCCATTTATAGGTCGCCGCCGGAACATAGGCCTCCATACGGTCGAGCAGCGTCGCCGGCTCCGTATCGGTCATCGCCATGGCGCGGTGGCTCTGCTTGAGGAAGCCGGCCTCCACGGTCTGGTCGAGGAATATGGCCAGCGGATCGTAGAACCCAGCAACGTTGAGCAGGCCGAGCGGCTTGGAATGGATGCCGAGCTGGCCCCAGGTCCAGATCTCGAATAGCTCCTCGAAGGTGCCGATGCCGCCAGGCATGGCGATGAAGCCATCCGACAGCTCCGCCATGCGGGCCTTGCGCGTGTGCATGGTGTCGACGACCTCGAGCCGGGTCAGGCCGACATGGCCGACCTCGCGATCGCGCAGCGCCTTGGGAATGACGCCGTGGACTTCGCCGCCGGCCTCCATCGCGGCATTGGCGACGATGCCCATCAGCCCGACGGCGCCTCCGCCATAGACCAGTGTCAGGCCCCGCCTTGCGATCTCGGCGCCCATGGCGCGGGCGCCGGCCGCATAGACGGGGTCATTGCCGGGATTGGAACCGCAGAAGACACAGACTGATTTCATGAACCGAGAGCTTGCAAGATGCGGGCCCAGGAACGCTGGCCCTTGTGGAAGGAGGACAGGTCGTATTTCTCGTTCGGCGAATGCACGCGGTCGTCGTCGAGGCCGAAGCCGACGAAGAGCGTGTCGATACCGAGCGTGCGCTTGAAATCGCCGCCGACGGGGATCGAGCCGCCGCTGCCGATGGAAACCACGCGCCCGCCCCATTCGTCGGCCAGCGCCTTGCGCGCCTTCTGGAGCACCGGTGAATCCGGCGGCACGGCGAGAGCCGGCGAGCCGGAATGGCTGATGAATTCGGCCGTCACGTCATCCGGCAGCCGGTCGCGGACGAACTGGTGGAAGGAGGCGGCGATCTTCACGGGGTCCTGATCGCCGACAAGGCGGAAGGAGACCTTGGCCGAAGCTTGGCCCGGAATGACCGTCTTGCTGCCCTCTCCGGTATAGCCGCCCCAGATGCCGTTGACGTCGCAGGTCGGGCGGGACTGGATCTGCTCGATCAGCATCCGGCCCTTCTCGCCGATGGAATGCTTCAGGCCGATCTGCCCGAGGAATTCCTTCTCGGTGAGGTTGAGATCGGCCCATTCGGCCTTCTGGGCATTGGTCGGCTCGTGCACGCCGTCATAGAAGCCGGGGACGGTGATGCGGCCGGTTTCATCATGAAGCTCGCCGAGTATCCTGGCGAGGATATGGATGGGATTGGCGGCGGCGCCACCGAACAGGCCCGAATGCAGATCGCGATCGGCTGCCGTCAGCGTCACCTCCTGATAGACCATGCCGCGCAGGGTCGAGGTGATCAGCGGCGTCTCGCGATCCCACATGCCGGTGTCGCAGATGAGCGCGTAATCCGCCTTGAGCTCGGCGGCATTGGCCTTGATGTAGGGCGGCAGGTTGACGGAGCCCGATTCCTCCTCGCCCTCGACGAGGATGGTCAGGCCGATGGGCAGATCGCCAGTCTCGGCCAGCGTCGCGCGCACGGCCTCGATGAAGGTCATCACCTGGCCCTTGTCGTCGCAGGCGCCGCGCGCCGAGATGACCTTGCGGCCCGGCTCGATCTCGCGGATGACCGGCTTGAACGGCTCGGTATCCCAGAGATTCAGCGGATCGACCGGCTGCACGTCGTAATGGCCGTAGAACAGCGCATGCGGCGCGCCGGGCTTGGGCCGATGCGCCAATACGACGGGGTGACCGCCGGTCTCGCGCAGCTCCGCCTTGAAGCCGAGCGCTTCCAGATCGGCGCGGAGCCACTCGGCAGCGGCGCGGGTCTGCGCGTTGAAAGCCGGATCGGTGCCGATCGACGGAATCTCGAGCCAGGAAGAGAGACGCTCGAGCGAGGCGTCGAGCCCGGCATCGAGACGGGCGAGAATAGCGGGAAGCTGGGACATGGCGGCCATCGGATGCGATTCAGGTGACGGCATCATGGCAAGCCCCGGCCCGGGCGTCAGCCCCTCATCGCGCATTGCCGCCCGGCTTCACACACGCTCAAATTGATAACGCTTCGCAACTGCATTGACAGGCACCGGAGCGCTCTATAAGGCTTATTGCAAATAAGTTGCAGCAAGGTCAGACCATGTCCCAGGGCACTCCGGAATCCTCGTCGATCTGGCTTCGATCGCGCGGCGAGCCCTCGCTCGCCGATGTGTTCCGCTCGGTTTCTGTGGCTCCGACATCCTCGTCCTGGCGGAAATTCCTGACCTTTCTCGGACCGGGCTATCTGGTCGCCGTCGGCTATATGGACCCCGGCAACTGGGCGACCTCGCTCGCGGGCGGGGCGCAGTTCGGCTACACCCTCCTCGTCGTCGCGCTCATCTCCAACATCATGGCGGTGATCCTGCAGTCGCTCTGCGCGCGGCTCGCGGTCGCGACGGGGCGCGACCTCGCCCAGGCCTGCCGCGATGCCTATCCGCCCTATATGGCCTGGCCGCTCTGGCTCCTCGCCGAGCTCGCGATCTGCGCCACCGACCTCGCCGAGGTGATCGGCACGGCCATCGGCCTCAACCTGCTCTTCGGCATCCCGCTCGAGATCGGCGTGATGATCACCGCCCTCGACGTCTTCATCATCCTGTGGCTGCAGACCAAGGGCTTTCGCTGGATCGAGGCCTTCATCATCACGCTGCTCGGCGTGATCGCGGTCTGCTTCGCCATCCAGATCGCGCTCGCCGATCCGAACTGGGGCGAAGTCATTCGCGGCTTCGCGCCGACGACCGAGATCGTCACCAATCCGAACATGCTCTACATCGCGCTCGGCATCATCGGCGCGACGGTGATGCCGCATAATCTCTACCTGCACTCCGGCATCGTCCAGACTCGCGCCTATGGTCACACGCTGCCGGAGAAACGCGAGGCGCTGAAATACGCAACGATCGACTCGACCGTCGCGCTGACCTTCGCCCTGGTGATCAACGCCGCGATCCTGATCCTGGCCGCCGCAACCTTCTACAAGGGCGGGCATACCGACGTTGCCGAGCTCGGCCGGGCACAGGAGCTGCTGCAGCCGCTGCTCGGCTCCTCGATCGCGCCCTCGCTCTTCGCCATCGCCCTGCTCTGCTGCGGCCTGAACTCGACGGTGACGGCGACCATGGCCGGGCAGATCGTGATGGAAGGCTTCCTGCGCATCCGGCTGGCGGCCTGGCTGAGGCGGCTCGTGACCCGGCTCGTCGCCATCGTGCCCGCGATTGTCGTCACGCTGATCTATGGTGAGGGCCAGACGGCGAAACTGCTCATCCTCAGCCAGGTGGTCCTCAGCCTGCAGCTCCCCTTCGCGGTGGTGCCGCTCGTGATGTTCACGGCCTCGAAGACCAAGATGGGCGAGCTGGTGGCGCCGCGCTGGCTGACCGTGATCGCCGCATTGACCGCGGCGATCATCATCGTGCTGAACCTCAAACTGATCGTTGATTTCGCGACGGGGTCTTGAGGCCCCGGTCTCGTCATGCTCGGGCTTGCCCCGGGCATCTCCTGCCGAAAGAGGCTCCCGCACCCCTTCCGGCCTGAGATTCTCGGGTCTGCGCTTCGCGCCGCCCGAGAATGACGCCTGGCGCCCGCGCTCAGCGCTTCCCGGTCATCGAGCCCAAAATACCACGCAGGATCGCGGTGCCGACCTGGCGGCCGATCGAGGTCGCGGCCGAGCGCGCCGCCGAGGTGATGATCTTCTCGGTCATGCTCTGCGGCAGCGGGCCGCCGCGCGAGCCGGGGCCGGTCTTGGGCCGCTGCTGCGGAGCCCCGCCGCCGAGCCAGCCGCCGATCGTGTCGAGAATGCCGCCGCCCCCGCCGCCATCCGTCGACGCCTCGATCGGCGAGCCGTCCGGATTAAGGTTCTTGCGCTGCATCAGCACTTCATAGGCCGACTCGCGGTCGACCATGGTGTCGTACTTGCCCTTCACGGGAGAGCTGTTGATCGCCTGCTGACGCTGCTGCGGGGTGCAGGGACCGACCTGCGCCATCGGCGGCGCGATCAGCGCGCGTTCGACCATCTCGGGCGAGCCCTTGCCCTCCAGCATCGAAATCAGCGCCTCGCCGACCGCGAGCTGGGTGATGGCCTGTTCGGTATCGATCTTGGGGTTCTGGCGGAAGGTCTCGGCGGCGGCGCGCACCGCCTTCTGGTCGCGCGGGGTGAAGGCGCGCAGCGCATGCTGGACGCGGTTGCCGAGCTGGGCGAGCACGGTATCGGGGACATCGAGCGGGTTCTGCGTGACGAAATAGACGCCGACGCCCTTCGAGCGGATCAGGCGCACCACCTGCTCGACCGCCGTGAGCAGGGCTTTCGGAGCCCCGTTGAAGAGCAGATGCGCCTCGTCGAAGAAGAAGACAAGCTTCGGCTTGTCGAGGTCACCGACCTCGGGAAGCTGCTCGAACAGCTCGGAGAGCAGCCAGAGCAGGAAGGTCGCGTAGAGTCGCGGATTGTTCATCAGCTTGTCGGCGGCGAGAATGTTGATGACCCCGCGGCCGTCGCGATCCGTCTTCATCAGGTCGTTGATGTCGAGCGCCGGCTCGCCGAAGAACAGATCGCCCTTCTGGTTCTCCAGCACCAGAAGTCCGCGCTGGATCGTGCCGACGGTCGCCGGGCTGACATTGCCGTATTTCGTCGTCAGGTCCGAAGCGTTCTCGGCGATGAAGGTCAGGATCGCGCGCAGATCCTTGAGATCCAGCAGCAGGAGCTTCTGCTCGTCGGCGATGCGGAAGGCGATGTTGAGCACGCCCTCGGCCGTGTCGTTGAGGTCGAGCAGCCGCGCCAGCAGCAGCGGCCCCATCTCGGAGATGGTGGCACGGACCGGGTGCCCCTGCTCGCCAAAGACGTCCCAGAAGACGGTGGTGAACTGGTCGGGCTCGTATTTGACGCCGATTTCCTTGGCCCGGCTGACGAAGGCCGGCTTGGAATCGCCCGGCGCCACGATGCCGGAGAGATCGCCCTTGATGTCGGCGGCGAAGACCGGCACGCCGCTGCGCGCGAAGCCTTCCGCCATCACCTGCAAGGTCACGGTCTTGCCGGTGCCGGTCGCGCCCGTCACGAGGCCGTGGCGGTTGGCGAGCTTCAGCAGGAGGTTCTCCGGCTTGCCGCTCTTGCCGATCAGAATCGCACCGTCATCCGCCATCGTCACCGTCCATCGCTCTCAAAACTGTCAGGTTAAACCTGTAACCAAAGGACGCAGAGGGCGGAAGCCCGATGGCCGTTGGAATTGGATCGTAAATATGTAAACTATTTTTCGGGAGGCCGTATCGGCCGGGTAAGGACACACGACATGGATGAACTGATTTCAAGGATCGTTGCGGCGTCCGGCCTCAACGAAGATCTGGCCCGCAAGGCCCTCGGCATCATCCTCGCCTTCCTGCAGAAGGAAGGCCCGACGAGCGAGATCAGCCAGTTGATGGCGGCGCTGCCGGGCTCTCAGGAGCTCGCGGATGCCGAAGGCGGCGCCAAGGGCGGCGTGCTCGGCGCGATCGGCGGCCTGATGGGCGGAGGCGGCGGCGTCATGGCGCTCGGCGGCCAGTTGATGGGGGCCGGCCTCTCGATGCCGCAGATCCAATCCGTCTCGAAGGAAATGTTCGCCTATGGCCGCGAGAAGGCGGGCGAGGACACGATGGGCGCCATCGTCGGCGCGATCCCAGGGCTCGGCCAGTTCGTCTGAGCGGCGCGCATCGCAGTCTCCAAGCACCGCCTTCGGGCGGTGTTTTCTTTTCAGCTCACGACGGCCGTGCGTTTGCGCACCGGCCGTGCGACGAAGTAGGGATGGCCGTGCGGCCGCGCCCGTGGCAATCAGTCCCCGCGACGGCACATCGTGCGGAAGGGAGCATCGGCGCGCATGAACTCGGCGACCTCATCCGACCTGCCCTATCTCGACGCCTTTCCGGCCGCTTCGCGTGAGGCGTGGCGAACTGCCGTCGACAAGGTGCTGAAGGGCGCCGATTTCGAGAAGAAACTGGTCGGGCGCAGCGCCGACGGCATCCGCATCGAACCGCTCTACGAAGCGGCATCGGGCGAGCGGGCCTTCCGTGCTGAGGCCGGTCGCTGGCATGTCGTGGCGCGGGTCGATCATCCGCAAGCGGAGGAGGCGCGCAGGCTGGCGCTGGCCGAGCTCGAAGGCGGAGCCGACATGCTCACCATCGCTTTCGCCGGTGCACGCGCCGCTCGCGGCTATGGCCTTGTTGCCGACGATGTCGCGACACTCGACAGCGCGCTGGACGGCGTGATGCTCGACCTGATCCGCCTCAGGCTGGATCCGGCACCGCAGGGACGCGTCAACGCGCTCATGCTCGCCGCCCTGATCGAGAAACGCGGCCACGCCCCAGGCGAGCTGTCGGTGGAGTTCGGTTTCGACCCGATCGGCGTCCTCGCCAGCCATGGCTCGCTCGCGGCGCCCTGGCCGGAGGTCGGCCGCCGGCTGGCGGTGGTGATCGCGGCGCTGAAACAGCGTGGCTTCAAGGGCCCCTTCGTCACGGTCGATACCCGCCCCTATCACGAGGCCGGCGCCACCGAAGCCCAGGAGCTCGGCGCCGCGCTGGCGACGGCGCTCGCCTATCTGCGCGCGCTGGAGGCGCAGGGCCTGTCGCTGCAGGAAGCGCGCGACGCCATCGCCTTCACGCTCGTCGCCGATACCGACGAGTTCATGACCGTGGCGAAGTTCCGCGCCGCCCGCCTGCTCTGGAACCGGGTGCAGCAAGCCTGTGGGCTGGAGCCGAAGCCGGCGACGATCCATGCCGAAACCGCCTGGCGCTCGCTGACCCGGCGCGACCCTTGGGTCAATCTGCTGCGCGGCACCGTCGCGGCCTTCTCCGCCGGTGTCGGCGGCGCCGATTCGCTCACCGTCCAGTCCTTCACCGCGGCGCTCGGCCTGCCCGACCTGTTTGCCCGGCGCGTCGCCCGCAACACGCAGCTCATCCTGCTGGAGGAATCCAATCTCTGGCGCGTCGCCGACCCCGCCGCCGGCGCGGGAGGCTTCGAGGCCTTGACGCAGGCGCTGTGCGAGCAGGGTTGGAGCCGTTTCCAGGACATCGAGCGCGAGCGCAGCGACGACCTGCAAGGCGTGCTCGCGGCGCTTGCCAACGGCCATGTCCAGCAGGGCATCGCGCGCGAACGCGCCGCCTCGGCCAAGGCCATCGCGACGCGACGCGTGCCGATCACCGGCACGAGCGAGTTCCCGAACATCCGCGAGAATGCCGTCTCGGTGCTGGAGATCGCCCCGGTGGAGAAGGCCGCCTCCCCCCAGCCGGGCAGCACGGCGGAACGCAATCCCGGTGAAATCGTCAAAGCCTTCATCGCAGGCGCCAGGCGCCCGGAAGCGCTGATCCCACCCAGTCAGAGGCTCCGTGTCGAGGCCTTGCCCGCGCATCGGCTGGCCGAGCCCTTCGAGGCGCTGCGCGACAAGGCCGATGCCCTGCCGCAGCGCCCGGTCGTTTTCCTGGCCACGCTCGGCTCGATCGCCGATTTTACCGCCCGCGCCGGCTTCGCCCGCAATCTGTTCGAGGCCGGCGGCTTCTCGGCCCCGGGCAGCGACGGCTTCGCCCAGAACGGCGCGACCGACCTCGACGCGCTCGTCGGCGCGTTCCGCTCCTCGGGTGCCAAGCTTGCCTGCCTATGCGGCTCCGACACCGCCTATGCCGAGGAAGGCGCAGCTGCAGCCGAGGCGCTGGCGAAGGCGGGCGCGACGGTCTGGCTCGCCGGGCGCCCCAGCGAAAGCGAAGCGGCGTTGAACAAGGCCGGCGTCTCCTCGTTCATCTTCATGGGCTGCGACGTGGTCGAGACGCTGGATCGCGCGCTTGCCATCGCGGCCGCCTGAACGGAGATCTGCCTTGACCGCCATCGCCCTCACCATCGCCGGCTCTGATTCGAGCGGCGGCGCCGGAATCCAGGCGGACCTCAAGACCTTCGCGGCGCATCAGGTCTACGGAGCCAGCGTCATCGTCGCGCTGACGGCGCAGAACACCAAGGGCGTCAGCGCGATCCATGCCGTGCCGCGCGACTTCGTCGCCAAGCAGATGGATGCCGTGTTCGAGGATCTCGATGTCGGCGCCGTCAAGATCGGCATGCTGGCGACCGCCGAGCTGATCGAGACGGTGGCTGCCGGCCTGAAAAAGCACGGTGCGAAAAACATCGTGCTCGACCCGGTGATGGTCGCCGCCTCCGGCGCGCGCCTGCTCGAGGAAGCCGCGGTCGAGGCGGTCCGCAAGCACCTCTTTCCGCTCGCGACCCTGATCACGCCGAACCTGCCGGAGGCCGCGGCCCTGCTCGGTTCCAGCATCGCCGAGACGGACGAGGCCGTCGACGAACAGGCGGAGAAGCTCGCCGCCCTGGGCGCGGCCAATGTCCTGGTCAAGGGCGGCCACGGGCATGGCGACGTCAGCAGCGATCTGCTCCTGCTCGCCGGCGGCACGCGCCAGCGCTTCAACGCGCCGCGGATCGACACCCGCAACACCCATGGCACGGGTTGCACGCTGTCCTCGGCGATCGCCGCCAACCTCGCCAGGGGCCTGCCGCTGCCGGAGGCGGTCGGTCATGCGAAGACCTACATCTCGGCCGCCATCGCCGCCGCCGATCAGGTCGCGGTTGGCCATGGCCACGGACCGGTGCATCATTTCCACCGTTGGTGGGACAAGACGGACGGGAGCAAGCCATGACCGCGATCCCGGATTTCACGAAGATCGCCTTCGCAGGCGGCAAGGCGTCCGCACCGCCTTCATTGCCCGCAGGCGAGCCCTGGCTGACGCCGGAAGACATCCCGGTGAAGCCGGTCTACGGACCCAGGGATCGCGACGGCCTGCCCTTCGTCGAGACGATGCCGGGCATCGCGCCCTATCTGCGCGGCCCCTACCCGACCATGTATGTCAACCAACCCTGGACAATCCGGCAATATGCCGGCTTCTCCACGGCCGAGGATTCCAATGCCTTCTACCGCCGCAACCTCGCGGCCGGGCAGAAGGGCCTCTCCGTCGCCTTCGACCTTGCGACCCATCGCGGCTATGACAGCGATCACCCGCGCGTCGCCGGCGATGTCGGCATGGCCGGCGTCGCGATCGATTCGATCTACGACATGCGCACGCTGTTCTCCGGCATCCCACTCGACCAGATGAGCGTGTCGATGACGATGAACGGCGCCGTGCTCCCGGTGCTGGCGCTCTATATCGTCGCGGCCGAGGAGCAGGGCGTGCCGCAGGCCAAGCTCTCGGGGACCATCCAGAACGACATCCTCAAGGAGTTCATGGTCCGCAACACCTATATCTACCCGCCCTCGCCTTCGATGCGGATCATCGGCGACATCTTCGCCTTCACCTCGGCGAACATGCCGAAATTCAACTCGATCTCGATCTCCGGCTACCACATGCAGGAGGCCGGAGCGACGCAGGACCTCGAGCTCGGCTACACGCTGGCCGATGGCGTCGAGTATATCCGCGCCGGTCAGCAGGCGGGGCTCGGCGTCGATGTCTTCGCGCCGCGGCTGTCGTTCTTCTGGGCGATCGGCATGAACTTCTTCATGGAAGTCGCCAAGATGCGCGCGGCCCGCTTGATCTGGGCGAAGCTCGTCAAGGATTTCGGGGCCCAGAACGAGAAATCCCTGCCGTTGCGCACCCATAGCCAGACCTCCGGCTGGTCGCTGACGGCGCAGGACGTGTTCAACAATGTGCCGCGCACGATGATCGAGGCGATGGCGGCGACGCAGGGCCACACCCAGTCGCTCCACACCAACGCACTCGACGAGGCCTTGGCGCTGCCGACCGACTTCTCGGCTCGCATCGCCCGCAACACCCAGATCCTGCTGCAGCAGGAAAGCGGCACGACCCGGATCATCGATCCCTGGGGCGGCTCCTATTATGTCGAGCGGCTCACCGCGGAGCTTGCCGAAAAAGCCTGGGGCCATATCAGGGAAGTCGAGGCGCTCGGCGGCATGGCCAAGGCGATCGAGGCCGGCATCCCGAAGTTGCGCATCGAAGAAGCCGCCGCCAAGACGCAGGCCCGCATCGATGGCGGCCAGCAGGCGATCATCGGCGTCAACCGCTTCAAGCCTGACAACGAGGCTTCGATCGATGTGCTCAAGGTCGACAACGCCTCGGTGCGCGCCCAGCAGCTCGACAAGCTGAAACGTCTCAAGGCCGAGCGCAACGAAACCGAGGTGCAGGCCGCACTGACGGCGCTGACCAACGGCGCGGCCGGCAATGGCAATCTGCTCGATCTCGCCGTCAAGGCCGCTCGCGCCAAAGCGACGGTCGGCGAGATCTCGATGGCGATGGAGAAGGTCTTCGGGCGCCACCGGGCCGAGATCAAGGCGATCTCGGGCGTCTACAAGCGGGAGGTCGGCACGATGAACCCAGCCGTCACGCGCGTCCAATTGATGTGCCAGGATTTCGAGGAGGCGGATGGGCGCCGCCCGCGCATCCTCGTCGCCAAGATGGGGCAGGACGGGCATGATCGCGGCCAGAAGGTGATCGCCTCGGCCTTCGCCGATCTCGGCTTCGACGTCGATATCGGTCCGCTCTTCGCGACGCCCGACGAGGCAGCGCGGCAGGCCGTCGAGAACGACGTCCACATCGTCGGCGTCTCCTCGCTGGCGGCGGGACACCTCACGCTGGTGCCGGAACTCAAGGCCGCGCTCACCGAGGCGGGGCGGCCCGACATCATGATCGTCGTCGGCGGCGTCATCCCGCCGCAGGATTTCGACGCGCTGATCGAAGCCGGCGCGTCGGCGATCTTCCCGCCCGGCACGGTCATCGCAGATGCGGCGGAAAAACTGCTGCAGGAGCTGAACCAGCGCCTCGGCTATGCGCAGCGGACGGCGGCCGAGTAAAGTCTCGAAAAGAAAGGCGGACGCTGCCCGAAGGCCGCGCCCGCCCCATGCTTACGACCAGCGGGGCGACACTTACCGCCAGCCGTAACCATAGCCCTCGCGCGGCGGCATCGGCCGCCCGCCATAACCGTCGAAATAGCGATGCCAGCGGCGCTGACCCCAGAAGCCGTACATGGCGGGCGGCGCCGGGCGCCAACCATAGCCATAGGCGGGGCGCTCATAGGCGGGCTCGTAGCGGCCGCCGAAGGCCTGGGCATTGCCCGTTCCGGCAAAGGTCGAGACTGTCAGTGCGATGCCGCCCAGTGCGAAGGCGGCGAAACCGATCCGGGCGCGATTGCCAAACATGGTCCTTGTCCTGTCTCAAGGCCGGGAAGATCCCTGCCTTGGAACGGACCATCGCAGATCGTGCCTGAACGGGTTTTGAGGGCGCCGTTCAGCCCGCGTTTATCCAAGCACCCAACGCCGTCATCCCGAGCTTGACCCGGGATCCATCGTAGAGCGCCGGAGCCATATGATGGATTCCGGATCTGTGCTGCTTCGCAGCTTGTCCGGAATGACGGCGCGTTCGGATGGATCGAAGCGCAGCCTAGCCGCCGGACAACTGCTCGCGCTTGAGCAGGAGCGAAGCGGCGATCACGACGACCGCCACGGCGGCGATCATGATGGTGCAGGCGGCGTTGATCTCGGGCGAGACGCCGAGCTTGACCGCCGAATAGAGCCGCATCGGCAAGGTGGTCGCGCCGGGGCCGGTGGTGAAGCTCGCGACGACGAGATCGTCGAGCGAGAGCGTGAAAGCGAGCATCCAGGCCGCCGCCACCGCCGGCCAGATCAGCGGCAGCGTCACCGTCCAGAAGGTGACGAAGGGCGTGGCGCCGAGATCCTGCGCCGCCTCTTCCAGCGAGCGATCGAAGCCCGCCAGCCGCGATTGCACGACGATGCAGGCGAAGCCGAGGCTGAAGGTCGCGTGCGCGACGGTCACGGTCCAGAAGCCGCGCTCGACATCAACGGCGACGAAGAGCAGCAGCAGCGAAAGCCCCGTCACCACCTCCGGCATGACGAGAGGCGCCAGCACCATCCCGGAAAACAGCGTGCGGCCGAAGAAGCGGCCATGCCGGGCGAGCGCCAGCGCAGCGAGCGTACCGAGCGCGGTTGCCAATGTCGCCGAGACGACCCCGAGCCGGATCGAGAGCCAGGCGGCATCGAGCAGCGGCTCGTTCGCCATGAGCGCGCCGTACCAGTGCGTCGAGAAACCACCCCAGACCGTGACGAGGCGCGAGGCGTTGAAGGAATAGGCGATCAGCGTGACGATCGGCAGATAGAGGAAGGCGAAGCCGAGGATCAGCGCCAGGATGAGGCCGGGGCCGAGGCGCTTCATGCCGCCAGCTCCCGCTTCAACCGGGCGCGCTGGAGCAGGACCAACGGCAGGACCAGCACGATCAGCAGCACGACGGCGACCGCCGACGCCAGTGGCCAGTCGCGGTTCGAGAAGAACTCGTTCCACAAGACCTTGCCGATCATCACCGTATCGGGGCCGCCGAGCAGATCGGGGATAACGAACTCGCCGACGGCAGGGATGAAGACCAGTGCCGATCCAGCGAGGATACCGGACAGCGAGAGCGGCAGCGTCACGGTGAAGAAGGCGGTGATCGGCGTGGCGCCAAGATCGGACGCAGCTTCGAGCAGGCTGCGGTCGAGCTTTTCCAGCGTGGCGAAAAGCGGCAGCACCATGAAGGGCAGATAGGAATAGACCATGCCGAGCAGCACGGCCGTCTCGGTATTGAGCAGCCGTAGCGGCTCGCCCTCGAAGCCGAGGAAGGCGAGCGCGGCGTCGAGCAACCCGTCCGGCCTCAGGATGCCGATCCAGGCGTAGACGCGGATCAGGAAGGAGGTCCAGAACGGCAGGATGACGAAGACAAGCAGAAGGCCGCGCCAGCGCGCCGGCGCGGTCGCCATGGCGTAGGCGAGCGGATAGCCGATGGCGAGGGCGAAGATCGTGGTCAGCGCCGCGATGCGCAGGGAATAGAGGTAGCTCTGCCAGTAGAGCGGATCATCGCCGAGCAGGCTGAAATTCGTCAGGTCGAGCTGGGACAGGAAGTCGCCAAGCTGGGCGAACCCCTCCCAATGCGGCGCATAGGGCGGGAGCGCGGTCTCAGCCTGCGAGAAGGCCATACGCAGCACGATGGCGAAGGGAGCCAAGAAGAACAGCGCCAGCCAGAGATAGGGCACGGCCACCACAAGACGGCGCAGCCGCTGCAGCGAAGCGACCGCGCTCATGGCGGCAGCACCACGCCGGCCTCGACATCCCAGGACAGCCAGACCTTGTCGTCCCAGGCGAAAGGCCGGGCCACCCGCCGTGTCCGGTTGGCCAGCGCGACCTTGACCAGCTGACCGCCCTCCCCGCCGATCATCACCTGGACCATGGTGAAATCGCCGAGATAGCCGATGTCCCAGATCTCGCCCGCGACCTTGTTGACGACTTGGCCCGGCTCGTCATGGGCGATCTCGATCTTCTCGGGCCGGATGCCGATCAGCAGGGCGTCGCCTGCCTTCAGCGCCGGCGCCTCCTCGTCGAGCTCGACGGTGCCGACTCGCGGCACCTCGGCCTTCACCAACTCGCCATCGATCGCTTCGACCCGCCCCTCGAAGATGTTGATGTCGCCGACGAACTCCGCGACATGGCGGTTGGCCGGCGCCTCGTAGATCACGTCGGGAGGCCCGATCTGGACGAGCTTGCCATGGTCCATCACCGCCATGCGGTCGGCCATGGTCATCGCCTCATCCTGGTCGTGGGTGACGACCATGAAGGTGAGGCCGAGCTCGCTCTGAAGATCCATCAGCTCGAACTGGGTCTGCTCGCGCAATTTGCGGTCGAGCGCCGCCATCGGCTCGTCGAGCAGGAGCAACTTCGGCCGCTTGGCGAGCGAGCGGGCGAGCGCGACGCGCTGGCGCTGGCCGCCGGAGAGCTGATGCGGCTTGCGCTGCCCAAGGCCGGAGAGCTTGACCAGCGCCAGCATCTCCTCGACGCGACGCGCGATCTCGGCGCGCGGCAGGCCCTCGCGCTTCAACCCATAGGCGATGTTGCCGGCCACGCTCAGATGCGGGAACAGCGCGTAGGACTGGAACATCATGTTGACCGGCCGCAGATGCGGCGGCACGGCGGTGATGTCCTGCCCGTCGAGCAGGATCGCTCCCTCGTCCGGCGTCTCAAAACCGGCGAGCATGCGCATCAGCGTGGTCTTGCCGCAGCCCGAGGGGCCAAGCAGCGCGAAGAATTCGCGCGGGTAGAGCGCGAGCGTGAGATCGCCCACGGCCGTGACGTCACCGAAGCGCTTGGTCACGCCGCGGAACTCGACCAGCGGCTTCGCCGCCGGGTCGTTCCAGGGTTGGAAGGCCCGGCGCACGCTGCCGGGCGAGGTCTTCTTGACGGTGACCGCGCTCCGTCCGAACGCGCTCACTTGCCGGTCTTCACGCGCGTCCAGAGCCGGTTCACCAGCCGCTGCGACTTCTGGTCATAAGGCGTGATCGTGTAGAGCCGCCCCATCACCTCGTCCGGCGGGTAGACGCCGGGGTTGTCGCGCAAGGCCGCCGACAGGAACGGCTTCGAGGCGATATTGCCGTTGGCGTACTGGATAAAGTCCGAGTTCTTCGCCGCCATCTCCGGCTTGTTGACGAAGTCGATGAACTTCAGCGCCGCGTCGACGTTGCCGGCGTCCTTCGGGATCACGAAGGAATCGAACCACATCAGCGCGCCCTCCTTCGGGATGGAATAGCCGATCTGGACGCCGTTCTTGGCCTCCTCGGCCCGCTTCTTGGCCTGGAGGATGTCGCCGGAATAGCCGACCGCGAGGCAGATATCGCCGTTGGCCAGCGCGTTGATGTATTCGGAGGAGTGGAATTTCTGGATATAGGGCCGGATCTTGCGCAGCAATTCGCCGGCCTTGTTGAGATCGGCCTCGTTCTTCGAATCCGGGTTCAGCCCGAGATAACGCAACGCCGCTGGGAACAGCTCCTCGGTCGCATCCAGGACATGGACGCCGCAATTAGAGAGCTTCTTCAACTGCTCGGGTTCGAAGACGATCTTCCAGCTATCGATCACCGCGTCGGGGCCGAGCCGTTCCTTGATCTTGGCGGTGTTGTAGCCGATCCCCGTGGTGCCCCACATGTAGTTCACGGCGTATGTGTTGCCGGGGTCGTATTTGGCGAGCCGCGCCTGGATCTCAGGCCAGAGATTCTTGAGGTTCGGGACCTTGGCCTTGTCGATCGGCTGGTAGATGCCGAGCGGGATATGGCGCGGCAGGAAGGAAGCCGTGACGACGATCAGGTCGTAGCCGGTCTTGCCGGCAAGAAGCTTGGTCTCGACCGTCTCCATCTGGTCGAAGGTGTCGTAGACGACGGTGATCCCGGTTTCCTTCTTGAAGGCGTCGAGCACCTCGGGATCGACATAGTCGGACCAGTTGAAGATCCGGAGCTGCTTGTCCTGCGCGGCCACCGGCGTGGCCAGAAGTCCCAGTCCGATCGCGCAGGCCGCAATGGCCTTGCTCAGTCGCTTCGTCGTCTCACCCAATCTGCCCCTCCATCAAGCTCAGGCGCGCGCACGCTACCAGCTTTCCCCCCGGCATCAACCGCCACCAAACGCGGCCGGCGGTTCGCGCACAGCAGAGCGTTTCCGAAAGCCCCTCCAGCATGTTCCGGCCGGCTGACGCAAGCGTGATCCGCCGTCTTCTTGCCGGTTCGCGTCGTCCTGCACATACCGTGCCGGATGCGCCTCTTCCGCCGCTTCCTGCTGTTCTTCGTTCTTGCCTTTCTGCTGCCGCTCGCGACCCATGCCGGCTGGTGGATCTGGCAGACGCATGCGCCCGACTGGCGCCGCGCCGACTGGTCAAGCGCGAAGCTCCTGCCGGCCGCGTCGGTCGACCCCGAAGCGACCGTGCACATCTTCGCCGCCCGCGTCGGTCGTTGGCGCGGCATCTTCGCGCATCATTCCTGGATCGTGGTAAAGGAGGCCAACGCCTCCGCCTATACGCGCTTCGACGTCGTCGGCTGGGGCGCGCCGGTGCGCGTCAACCACCGCGAGGCGGATGGGCGCTGGTTCGGGAACGAGCCCGAACCAGTCGCGGAGATCCGAGGAGTGGTCGCCGCGCGGCTGATCCCGCGCATCCGGGCCGCCGTGGCGAGCTATGCCTATGCCGAACCGGGCAGCTATCTCGCATGGCCGGGCCCGAACTCGAACAGCTTCGTCCAGCATGTGCTGACGGAGGTGCCGGAGCTGCGCGAAGCCCTGCCGCCGACGGCCATCGGGAAGGACTGGCGTGAGACCGGCCTCTTCGCCGGGCTCACGCCGAGCCGCACCGGCCTGCAAGCCTCACTCTACGGGCTGGCCGGAATCACGGTCGGCTGGGTCGAAGGCGTCGAGGTCAACATCCTCGGCCTCGTCGCGGGATTCGACCTGCGCAGCCCGGCGCTGAAGCTGCCGGGCTGGGGACGGGTCGGGATGTGAGAGAACGCCTCAAACCGCCTCGAAGGCCTGCGCGAGATCCGAGATCAGATCCTCGATGTTCTCGATGCCGACCGAAATGCGGATCAGCGCGTCGGTGAGGCCGATCTCCTCGCGCAGCTCCCGCGCCACGCCGGAATGGGTCATCGCGGCGGGATGCGAGACCAGCGTCTCGGTACCGCCGAGGCTGACCGCGAGCTTCATGATCTGCAGATTGTCGAGCAGAGCGAAAGCCTCCTTTTCGCCGCCCTTGACGTCGAAGGCGAAGGTCGAGCCGGCCGCCGTGCACTGCCGGTCGAAGACGGCCTTGCGCGGATCGCCATCCTTGAGGTTGCCGAGATAGTGGACCCTGGCGACCTTCGGATGGCTCTCCAGATACTCCGCCACCAGCTTGGCGTTCTCGTTGGCGCGGCTCATGCGAATGTCGAGCGTCTCCAGCGAGCGCATCAGCATCCAGCAGGAATTCGGATCGGCTTGCGTACCCAGCGAGCCGCGCCAGGCCTTCACCTGCCGCACCAGCGCCTCGGAGCCGCTGATCGAGCCGCCGACAAGGTCGGAATGGCCGCCGACATATTTGGTCAGCGAGAGCAGCGAGAGGTCGGCGCCCTGCTTCAGCGGCTTCTGGTATTTCGGGCCGAGCATGGTGTTGTCGACGACGACCGGCGGGCGGTGGCCCTGCGACCTCTCCAGTTCGTCCGCGATCATCTTGCAGGCGGCGAGATCGACAAGGCCATTGGTCGGGTTGGCCGGGGTCTCGACCAGGATCATCGCGACGCGGCCCTTGGCGGCCGCAGCCCGCGCGACATCACGCATCTGCTCGATGTCGAGCCCGTCGGTGAAGCCGAAGGGGGTCACGCCGAAGGCGCCCATCTGGTTCTTCAGCAGCGTCTCGGTGCCGCCATAGAGCGGGCGGGAATGCAGGATCGTGTCGCCCGGGCGCAGGAAGGCGAAGCAGGTGGTCGCGATCGCGGCCATGCCCGAGGCGAAGACGGCGCATTTCTCGGCCTCGTCCCAGATCGCCAGGCGATCCTCGAGGATTTCCATATTGGGATGGTTGAAGCGCGAATAGACCAGGCCGGGCTTCTCGCCAGGCTTCGGCTGGCGCCGGCCCGAGGTGAAGTCGAAGAAGTCCTTGCCCTGCTGGGCGTTCTCGAAAACGAAGGTCGAGGTCAGGAAGACCGGCGGCTTGAGCGAGCCCTCCGACATGGCCGGCGAATAGCCGAAGCCCATCATCAGCGTCTCGGGATGGAGCTTGCGGTTGGCGATCCGGTCCTTGTGGTAGTTGTCTGCGCTCATGGCTTTCTCCCTCGGCTCCGGCCTGGCCGCTTTGCGACCAGAATAATCCCGCATCGACGCGATTGCTTGGCTGGTCACACTCGCGCTAACGCTCTTCCTGCATGTTTCTGCTCAACACGAGCCAGGATGGAGCATATGATGCTCGATACGATCGACCGCCGCATTCTCGCCCTGCTCCGGGAGGACGGGCGGATCACCAATCAGGAGCTCTCGCAGAAGGTCGGGCTGTCGCCGACCCCCTGCCTGCGCCGCCTCAAGCGGCTGGAGGAGACAGGCGTCATCCAGGGCTATGCCGCGATCGTCGATCCGAAGGCCTATGGGCTGCCCTTCAGCGTCTTCGTCTCGGTCAGGCTGATCCAGCAGAATCAGGAGCATATCGCCGAGTTCGAGAAAGCGATCGAAAGCTGGAGCGAAGTGGCGGAGTGCTATCTCATGACCGGCTCGCAGGATTATCTGCTGCGCGTCGTCACCGACGGCATCGAGGGCTATGAGCGCTTCCTGAAGCAGAAGGTGACGCGGCTGAAATGCATCCAGTCGGTCGAATCCAACTTCGCGCTGGCGACGATCAAGAAGCGCTCCGGCCTGCCGCCGATCTGAATGGTCCTCAGGGGCCGAGCAGCTCCGGCGCTGCCGCCCGGGCCATGCGGTCCTGCTGATGGGCCACGCCCGGCACGGTGATCTCGCGCCATTGCGGCGTGACGCCGAGGCGAGCGGCGACAGCACGGATATCGGCCATGAAATGCTGACCGCGTGCGAACCGGGTTGCTCCCTGCTCCTCGGCGCCGGCCGATCTGTTGAGCTCCCGGTGTTCCGGATTCGTGTCGCGTTCGCCCAGCATGACCGTGACCTGCTTGCCGAGCGCGGCTCGCAAGGTGTCGGTCGCAGGCGTTCCGCCCAGCGAATAGGGATAGGCGAAGCCCCCGGCCGCAGCAGCATCGAGAGGACGGGTGTAATAGCCGGCATTCGCCACGACGGCCCGCGAGAAGCGGGCCTCGGGCATGAGCAGCGCCATCCGGTGCACGAACTGGCCGCCGGCCGAATGCCCGAAGAGCCTGTAGCTCGTGCCTGACGCGCGACCGGCAGCGCGCGCCGCATCGAACAGTCTTTCGACGACGCCGAAGGTCCATTTCGACCGGTCCGGCTGTCCGCGCGCGGCGCCCTGTTGGAAAAGCCGGCCGGGAAAACGGGTCTTGTCGAAGCGCGGCGCGGCGATGAGGACGCCATAGCGGTCGGCGGCCTCGATCCAATAATTGCGTGAATTCGCCGCGTTTCGGCCGGCGCCGTGGATCACGATCACCAGCGGGCAGGATTTGGCCGCGCATGCCGCCGGCGTATAGGTCTCGACGTCGATGGCCTTCCAGACGGGATCGTCGAGCGTCCATTCTCCGCGTCCCACATCGGCGAAGAGCCCCGGCGTCGCCGCCATCGCCGCCGCTGGTCCGAGCCAAACGGCGAACGCGAGCAGAACCGCGCCGAGGCGTTTGGAAACCCGCATTCAGCTCTCGCCGCGATCCATGGCGCGGCGGACGACCTGCGTGACCTCGCTATCCGAGAGGAAGAGGTCGTGCCGGAGCAGGCTCCAGCCGCGCCCCGCCGTGTCGGCGACGCGGACGCCCAGCGCATCGAGGCGCTCCCGGTCGGCCGCGCCCGCGCGTGCCACGCCGCCAGCGATGCGGGCGGAAACCGCGAGCGCCCGGTCGCCAGGATCGATGATGACGGTCATGCGCTTCGCCAGTGGCGCGATCCGCTTCACCGTCTGCTCGAAGGCGTCGATATCGACATCGGGCGAGGCGAGCACCACCGAGCCGATCCGCGCGTAGACATCCGGCGAATCGCGCAGCTCGCGCAGGCCTTCCAGCGTCAGAAACGTGCCCATGGAATGAGCCACGATGTGGATGCGCCCGATCGTGGGGTTCGCGACCAGCGCCTGCAAGGTCTCTACGAAGCCGTCGCGCGACCAGAGCGCGCTTTCGCGATCATAGGCATAGTCGAGCAGCTTGCCGCCCGAAGGCCAGGTGAAGAGCGCCGTGCGCCCCTGGAACTTGAGCGAATGCGAAAGCTGCCCGGCGCTGCGGGCGGCGGACTCAAAGGTCTCGTTGTAACCGTGGACATAGAGCAGCACATCGCCGCCATTTGCCGCGTTCGAGAACACGCGCGCGGCATCGGTCGTGGTTTCGCGCTCGATCCCGAGGACCGCCCAGTCGCCGCTCACCGCCGACGAGACACGCCCAGCGATGCCGCGCCCCGGCGGCGAGAGCCTCGCCACCGCAAAGGTCAGCGGCCCGCGATCCGACCCGAAATAGGGCGCCACGTTGCCGACAGACCGACGCGTCGTCATCACCAGCAGGGCCGGATCCTTGCCGAGCGCCGACAAATCCGCCCGCTCCGGCACGGAGAAGGGCGAGACGGTCGCCTCACTTTGCGCGCAGGCCGTGAGCCCGAGCGGAAGGAGCGAGGCGAAGGCCAGAGAGAAGCGTGAAAAGTCGCGCCTTGTGACAGGCATGGGAGCGGATATCCGGGACAATCGAGAGGGGCCGATCTGGATGATCCGGTCTTAAGGACAGGCTAACGCGGCCAGAATGGGGCGAAACGCCGGGTAAACCCGAAATGCCGGCAGCCCGTGCCTCCACGGTCACATCCGCCCGTCATCGCCTCGTTGCCGGCGCTCCTCGCAAGGACGGCTCGTGGCCCTCGGGCCCAGCCGACGAGGCGTCAGCGGCCGCCGGAGATGATCGTGACGGGCGCCGTCACCACCAGCCCGACGGTCGAGCCGACCGTGCCGACCACCCCGCCGGCGATGTCGCCCAGACGGTCGCCCAGTTGCGGGCCGGCGAAGCCGATGCCCTTGTCCTGTCGCAACCTTTCGCCGATGAGCTGCACGACCTTCGGCGAGGAAGCGAACTTGGCGTGGTTCAGGCTGTCGCCCGAAGACACCTCCGAGAGGTCGATGATATGCACGCCGAGCTTCTCCAGCTCGGCGATCGTCGGCGCATCCTTGGTGGAGACAGCGCCCAGCCGGGTCTTGTCGCCGGCGAAGCGGCGGGAGAAATCGAGCGCCCGGTCATCGGCGGAGACGAAGACCGTCACCGGCCGCCGGATCACATGCATCAGGGTCTTGAACACGTCGAGATCGACATCGGGCGCGGCGAGCATCACGTCGCGCAGCTTGCCGCCGAAGGCGCCGTCGCCGCGTATTGCCGCCTGGCGCAAGGTTTCGAGCGTCAGGATCGTGCCCATCGAATGGGCGAGGATGTCCATCCGCCCCGGGCCGATATCCCGGGTGATGCCGCGTAGGTTCGCTTCGAGGAAGTCGCGCGAGTAATAGGCGCTTTCGCGGTCGTAGGGGTAGGCGAGGAGCTGGCCGCGCGAGGGCCAGGAGAACAGCACCGGCACGCCCTTGAAGCCGGAATCGTAGACGATCTGGGCGAAGCGATAGACGGCGTCGGCGAAATTGGTGTTGTAACCGTGGACGAAGACCAGCACATCGCGCTGGCCGGCCGGGCGGCGCATGATCTCCCGGCGGACATCGGCGACGACCGGCGCGAGATCAAGGCGCTCGATATTGGTCGCAGTGAAATGCTTGGCCGGATCGCCCGGGCCGGAATCGGGGAGTTCGAGCTCGCCCGGCTTGTGGCTGCGCGGCACGGTGATCTCGAGCTTCGCGAAGGCCAGCTTCGGGGCGCGTTCGCCGTCGAAATAAACCGGCGCCGCCGAGGCTTCACGGGTGGTGGCGACGTAGATCTCGACCTTTCCGGCGATGTCCTGCCGGGGCGCCTGGCTCAGTTCCAGCACGCGCGGCGTGCCGCAGGCAGCCAGCATCAACGGCGCGAGCAACGCCAGAATCAAGACAGGAAGCCGCATCGCCACGCCGATCATCGCCTTGTCGTGTCACCGAACCGGCGAATGTTCAAGATGCGCATGTGACAGGGTCACGACGCGCGATGCGGCAAGGCGCCTTGCCGCCGGCTCCGCCGGCTTGCTAACTGGCGCGATGGTCGACCTCGCCTCCCGCATCGAAACGCTGGCCGACGCCATTCTGGCCGGCGAGCGCGCCGCACTGGCGCGCGCGATCACGCTCACCGAATCGCGGCGGGCCGACCATCGCGAGCAGGCCCGGGCGCTGATCCAGCGGCTGCTGCCCCAAACGGGCCGGGCCATCCGGGTCGGGATCACCGGTGTGCCCGGCGTCGGCAAGTCCACCGCCATCGACGCGCTCGGCAGCCAACTGACGGAGAAGGGCCACAAGGTCGCGGTGCTCGCGGTCGACCCCTCCTCGACCCGCACCGGCGGCTCGATCCTCGGCGACAAGACGCGGATGGCGCGGCTTTCCGTCGACCCGAACGCCTATATCCGCCCCTCCCCCTCCTCCGGCACGCTCGGCGGCGTCGCGGCCAAGACGCGCGAGACGATGCTGCTCTGCGAGGCGGCGGGCTTCGACGTCATCCTGGTCGAGACGGTCGGCGTCGGCCAGTCGGAGACGGCTGTCGCCGACCTCACCGATTTCTTCCTCGTGCTGATGCTGCCCAATGCCGGCGACGAATTGCAGGGCATCAAGAAAGGCATCGTCGAGCTCGCCGACATGATCGCGGTCAACAAGGCCGATGGCGCCGGCGCGACCGCGGCGCGGGCGGCTGCGGCGCAGTACAAGGCGGCGCTGCATATTCTCGCGCCGGCCTCGCCGCTCTGGTCGACTCCGGTCGTCACCATCTCCGGCCTGACCGGGGAAGGGCTCGATGCGCTCTGGAGCAAGATCGAGGACCATCATCACCGCTTCGAGGCAAAGGGGCTGATCACCGAGAGGCGCCGGCGGCAGGACGTGAAATGGATGTGGGCGATGGTGCAGGACCGGCTGCAAGCCAGGCTCCGGCACGATCCGGCGCTGAAGGCGCGCACGCCGGCACTCGAAGCGGCGGTCGCGGCGGGCGAGCTGGCGCCGACGCTCGCGGCCGACGAGATCGCCCAGGCCTTGGGATTGTGAGGGCGACATGCAGCGCATCGACCTGCTGGTCACCGGGTTCGGCCCGTTTCCGGGCGTCCGGGTCAATCCGACGACGCGACTTGCAGGCGCCATCGCCGCGCGGCTGCGGCATTCGGGCCTGCGCGTGCGCAGCCTCGTGCTCGAGACCAGCTATGCCGCCGGCCTGCCGGCACTTGCGCAGGAGATCGAGACGACCAGGCCAAGAGCGCTGCTGATGCTCGGCCTCGCCGCCCGCGCCCGCCATGTCCGGATCGAGCTTTTCGCACGCGGCCGCTCCAGCTCGCTCCATCCCGACGTCACCGGGCGCGCCGCCACCGGTGCCGCGACGGGCGGCCGCCCTGCCTTGCCCACGCGAACCACCGGGCGTCCCCAGGGCGCGCTCGCCCATCTGCGCCGGCATGCGATCGCCAGCCGGCCCTCGCCCTCGGCCGGGCGCTATCTCTGCGATGCCAGCTATGCCACGGCGTTGCGCCACGCCGCGATGGCGGGACGGCCTGTCTTGTTCGTGCATATACCCTGGCTACGCCCGGCGGCCGGCACCCGCCCGACCAAGCGCGTCGCGGGCTTTCGACCGCGGACGGAGCGATTGACCGCTGCGCTGGCGGCGATCGGACGGAATCTCGCGATCACAGGTCGCTGACGGTCCCGAAACGGCACAGCGGCGCTGGCACGGAGCTTGATCGAGGGAAGCGGCACAGGAGATGTCATGACCCTTTCCCGGCGCTGCCTCTTGGCTGGCGGCCTTCTCAGTCCCATCGCGGCGCATCTGCCCGCGCAGGCGCAGCAGCGCGGTGCCGCGCCGACGCCGCTCGGCCAGCTCGGCCTCGATGCCACGCAATTCGGCCTGCGACCGGGCGCCACCGACGACCAGTCGCAACGCCTTCGGGCGGCGCTTGCCGAGGCGGCCCGCCGTTCCGCCCCGCTGCTGCTGCCGCCCGGCCGCTACCGCGTCAGCCGGGTCGCCCTGCCCGAGGGCACGCGCTTGATCGGCGTGCCGGAGGCGACAAAGCTGGTGACGGCCGATGGCGGGCCTGTCCTGACGGCAAGCAACATCTCCCGCGCAAGCCTTTCCGGCCTCGTGCTCGACGGGCTCGACATCCCCTCGCCGCAACGCTCCGCCCTGCTCGCGGCGGATGCCGTCGGCGAGATCGCGATCGCCGAGCTCGCCTTCGCCAATGCCGGCTCCGTCGGCTTGACGCTGAACCGCTGCGGCGGGCGCATCACGGCGAGCAGCTTCCGCAAGATGCGCGACGCCGCGCTGTTCTCGCTGGATTCGCGCGGGCTGACGATCGAGGGCAATGCCGTCGCCGATTGCGGCAATAACGGCATCCAGATCTGGCGCAGCGAGGCCGGGGACGACCGCTCGATCCTGCGCGGCAACCGCGTCGAGCGCATCCGGGCCGATGCCGGCGGCGACGGGCAGAACGGCAACGGCATCAGCCTCTATCGCGCGGGCGGCATCATCATCGAAGGCAACCAGCTCCGCGACTGCGCCATGACCTTCATCCGCAACAATTCCGGTTCGGGCGTGCAGATCCTCGGCAATCAGGGGCGGCGCTGCGGGGAGGCCGGGCTCTATTCCGAATTCGCCTTCGAGGGCGCGATCATGGCGAATAACCTGATCGAGGATTGCGCGCAGGGCGCCAACATCACCAATCTCGACCATGGCGGGCGGCTCGCCGTCTTCGCCAACAACATCGTCCGCAACGCCCGGAAGGCGGTCGCGCCGAACGGCAAGGGGCCCGTCGGCGGCATCGGCGTCCATGTCGAGGCGGAAGCCGCCGTCACCGGCAACGTCATCGAGAACGCCAGCGAGACCGGCATCTCGCTGGGCTGGTCCTGGGGCATGCGCAATCTCGCCGCCACCGGCAACATCATCCGCAAGACCGGTATCGGCATCTCGATCTCGCTGGTGCCGAAGGAGCGCAATGCGCTGATCGCCAACAACCTCATCGCCGAGGCGCGGAACGGCGCCGTGATCGGCAGCGAATACGGCAAGCCGGTCACCGGCGACCTGACGAAAGCTCCCGATGCGCGGGCGGCCGGCATCAGGGTCGAGAACAACGCGGTCAGTTAGGATCGCCGCCTTTTCGAAGGAACCCGGTTATCCCGGGTCTTCGCTTCGCTCCGCCCGGGACGACCCGCGCTTCCGTGGAAAAACGACAGGTCTTAGCCAGCCGGCGCCCTCACTCGGCCGACCTCGGTGCCGTTCCAGTTCTTCAGTACGGCCTCTCGCAGCGGCGCGAAGGCCACTTGCGTCGATTCATCCATCGGCAGGAAGCGACCGATCAGCGCCGCCAGCGCGACCTCGGCGGCACGCCCGGCGCCATCGTCGCATTTGAGCGCGATGCCATAGCCCAGCTCCGGCAGGGCCGCGCAGTAGACGCCCTCGGCCCCTGTCTTGGTGAAGGCACGCGCGCCGAGCAGGCTCATCAGCCTTGTGTCGAAACGGTCCGTTCCCGCCACCATGAAGGGATGCGCCGCCGCAGCGGCGCGGATGCGCGCGGCTGCCCTGGCGCGCTCCGGGCCGAAGCCGTGACCGGTGCCGAGCCGGGCGAAGCCGAGCGCCAGCGCCTTGAGCGGCACGGCATAGGAGGGGATCGAGCAACCGTCGATGCCCATGCGGTCGCTGGAATGCTCGGCGCCGGTCACCTCTTCAAGGGCGCCGTGCACGGCCTGCTGGACCGCATGACCCTGCTTCACATAGCCGGCGGGATCCTCGTCCAGCGCGCAGGAGAGGCAGACGAAGCCGGCATGCTTGCCGGAGCAGTTGTTGTTGAGCGCGCTGGGCTCGGCGCCCGATTTGGCCAGGGCGCGCGCCGCAGCCTCGCCCATCGGCCAATGCGCGCCGCATTCGAGGCAGCCGGCATCGCGGCCGGCCTTCTTCAGCATGGCCAGCGAGGTCTCGGCGTGGAGCGGCTCGCCGGAATGCGAGGAGACGGCAAGCGCGATCTCCGCCTCGGTCAGCCCGTAGCGGTCTGCGGCGCCGCTCTCGATCAATGGCAGGCCCTGAATCGCCTTGACGGCCGAGCGCGGGAAGACGGGGCGCTCGACATCCCCCGTGGAGAACACCACGCCGCCCTCGGCATCGATGACGATCGCCGCACCGCGATGGCGCGATTCGACGGTGTTGCCGCGCGTGACTTCGGCGAGAACAGGGTTTTCCATGGCGACCTCCAGTGCCCAATCGATGGGCGCATCGCTTTTGCCGCCGGCCGCCCGGGCTGTCAAAAGCAGTGGCGAAAAAGCTCCGCTGCTGCCACGGTGCGAACCATGGACCAGACCATGACGACCCCCGACTACGAAGCCGAATACAACAACCGCGCCCGGGTGCCCGAGCATCCCGGCATCATCGCCGGCTGGCAGGAAGACGCCGCCGCCTACCGCACCACCGCGCTCTGCGAGCTCGGCATCTCCTACGGCGCCGGCGAGCGCCAGCTCTACGACATCTTCAAGCCCGAGACGGTGCGCGGCAACGCGCTCGTCATGTTCATCCATGGCGGCTACTGGCAGGCGCTCGACCGCAGCTTCTTCTCGCATATGGCGCGCGGGCTTAACCGGCTGGGCCTGCCCGTCGCCGTCGTCGGCTACGACCTCTGCCCACAGGTCCATCTCGGCCATATCGTCTGGGAATTGCAGCAGGCGGCCGCCGCGCTGTGGCGACGCTTCGGCCTGCCGGTGGTCGCGACCGGGCATTCGGCGGGCGGCCATCTCTCGGCCTGCACGCTGGCGACCAACTGGCACAATGTCGGTTCCGACCTGCCCGACCGGCTGGTGCCGGCCGCCTATGGCATCTCGGGACTCTACAACCTGAAACCCCTGACCGAGACCAGCATCAACACCGCGCTCGGCCTCGACATGGAGGCGGCGGAGCGGGAGAGCCCGCTGTTCTGGCCGGCACCGTCGCGGCTGACGATGGACGCCGTCGTCGGCGGCGCTGAAAGCGACGAGTACCACAAGCAGAGCCGCCGCCTCGTCGATGTCTGGGGGCTGGAAGGCGTGCAGACGCGCTATGAGGAGATCGAAGGCGCGAACCATTTCACCGTCATCGACGGCCTCACCGACCCCGACAATCCGATGACGCGGCGGATCGCGGCGCTCGCCGGCGCTTGATCTCGGGGCACTGGGAGTTCTATCCAGTCCGCAGAGAGTTTCGGAGCGCGCGATGCAGACCTTCTTCGTCGAGATCAAATGCAAGCTCGGCAAGACCTATGAGGTCGCCAGCGAACTGGCCGATCGCGAGATCGCCTCCGAGATCTACTCGACCGCCGGCAATTACGACATCCTGGCCAAGTTCCACGTCGCAGCCGATGTCGATATCGGCCATTTCGTCGCGCAGAAGGTGCAGTCGATCCCCGAGATCGCCGACACCCATACGATCATCACCTTCAAGGCGTTCTGACCGGCCGGCGCCGACCCTGGATTTGTCTCTACGGCTTCGCGTTCCGACTCAGCAGGAAATTTGCTGAATCGATTCCACGTCTTGTGCGTGATCCCTCGCACACCGTCTCAACGGCTTGCCAAACTGATTCAAGCGACCCTTTCCACCGAAGGGCCGATGCGACCGGCACGGCCCTGTCTCCCGAAGCACCGTTTCCCTCACGGAGAAGCTGCCAGCGGCATCCCGGCGGCTTGACGGCATGGGGGCTTTCGCGCGACCAGCATCCTTCGGACTGCAGGGACCATCGCGCCATGAAAAGCACGCTCTCCACAGATCTGCGCTCGGGCGCGCTCGTCTATCACCGCCAGCCGCGGCCCGGTAAGCTCGAGATCCAGGCGACCAAGCCGCTGGGCAACCAGCGCGACCTCGCACTCGCCTATTCCCCCGGCGTCGCTGCCGCCTGCGAGGCGATCGTCGACGATCCGTCGGAAGCGGCCGAGCTCACCTCGCGCCAGAACCTCGTCGCCGTCATCACCAACGGCACCGCCGTGCTCGGCCTCGGCGATATCGGGCCGCTGGCGTCGAAGCCGGTGATGGAGGGCAAGGCGGTCCTGTTCAAGAAATTCGCCGGCATCGACTGTTTCGACATCGAGGTCGAGCAGAAGAATATCGAGAAATTCGTCGAGGTGGTCGCCGCGCTGGAACCGACCTTCGGCGGCATCAATCTCGAGGACATCAAGGGTCCGGAGTGCTTCGAGATCGAGGAGCAACTCAAGGCCCGGATGAAGATCCCCGTCTTCCATGACGACCAGCACGGCACGGCGATCATCGTCGGCGCGGCGGTGCTGAACGGGCTCGACCTCGCCGCCAAGAAGATCGCCGACGTCAAGATCGTCGTCTCGGGCGCCGGCGCGGCGGCGCTGGCCTGCACCAACCTGCTGGTGGAGCTCGGCGCGCAGCGCAAGAACATCTGGATCACGGACCTCGAAGGCGTGGTCTATGAGGGCCGCAACACGCTGATGGACCGCTGGAAGGAGGTCTATGCGCAGAAGACCGACGCCCGCACGCTGAACGACGTCATCGGCGATGCCGACATCTTTCTCGGCCTCTCCGCCGCGGGCGTGCTGAAGCCGGAGATGGCCAAGCGCATGGCGCCGAAGCCGCTGATCCTGGCGCTCGCCAACCCCAATCCCGAGATCACGCCGGAGGACGCGCTGGCCGTGCGCCCCGATGCGATGATCTGCACCGGCCGCTCGGACTATCCGAACCAGGTCAACAACGTCCTGTGCTTCCCTTATATCTTCCGCGGCGCGCTCGACGTGCAGGCGACGACGATCAACGAAGCGATGAAGCTCGCGGCCGTGCGTGCCATCGCCGCGCTCGCCCGCGAGGCGTCCTCGGATGTGGCTGCACGCGCCTATGGCGGGGAGACCTCGACCTTCGGCGCGACATCGCTGATCCCGAATCCCTTCGATCCGCGCCTGATCATGCGCATCGCCCCGGCCGTGGCCGAAGCCGCCATGGCGACGGGCGTCGCGCGCAAGCCGCTGGTCGACATCGAGGCCTATCGCGAGCAGCTCTCGCGCTTCGTCTTCCGCTCGGGCTTCCTGATGAAGCCGTTGTTCCAGCAGGCCAAGGCCGACCCCAAGCGCGTGATCTATGCCGAGGGCGAGGATGAGCGCGTGCTGCGCGCCGCCCAGGTCGCACTGGAGGAAGGGCTCGCCATCCCGATCCTGATCGGCCGCCCCAGCGTGATCGAGACGCGCATCCAGCGCTTCGGCCTGTCGCTGAAGCCCGGCGTCGATTTCGAGATCGTGAACCCGGAGGACGATCCGCGCTATCGCGACTACGTCCAGACCTATCTCGACATCGCCGGCCGGCGCGGCATCACGCCCGATGCGGCGCGCGCGCTGGTGCGCACCAACAACACCGTGATCGCGGCGCTGGCCGTGGCGCGCGGCGAGGCGGATGCGATGATCAGCGGCCTCGAAGGCCGGTTCATGTCGCGACTGCGGCACATCAAGGACATCATCGGGCTGGCGCCGGGTGTCTGCGACCTCGCGGCGATGACACTGATCATCACCAACAAGGGCGCCTTCTTCCTCGGCGACACCCATGTGAAGCACGATCCGACGGCGGAGGAGATCGCCGACATGACCGTGCTGGCGGCGAGCCATGTCCAGCGCTTCGGCCTGGAGCCGAAGATCGCGCTGCTGTCGCATTCCGATTTCGGCGCCGCCGACACACCGAGCTCGCTCAAGATGCGCAAGGCGCTGAAGCTGATCCGCGAGCGCGCGCCCAACCTCGAATGCGACGGCGAGATGGAGGCCGATACCGCGCTGGTGCCGATGATCCGCGAGCGCGTCCTGCCTTCCTCGACGCTGAAGGACGTGGCCAACGTCCTGATCTTCCCCAATCTCGACGCGGCGAACATCTCCTATCAGTTCGCCAAGGTGATGGCGGACGCACTGCCGGTCGGGCCGATCCTGATGGGCACGGCGAAGCCCGCGCATATCCTCACCGGCTCGGTCACCGCGCGCGGCGTCGTCAACATGACGGCCGTGGCGGTGGTCGAGGCGCAGGAGCGCGCGGCCGCGATAGCCGCCACCCCGTAGCGGACACCGGATCGGCTGGAGCTGTCGGGCATGGTAGCCACTATCGGGGCCGCCCTCCGGTCAGGAGCGCTTGCGCTCGCGGGCGCCTTCTGGCTGGCGGCGACGATGTCGACAGGCGCGCAGGAGCCGTTTCGCGAGGATAACGGCTTTCTCCGGGCCCGCATCGACGGCCGCGAGATCCGTCTGGAGTCGCTGATCATCCGCCCTGAGGGGATCGACGGCCGGCTGCCGCTCGCACTGATCACGCACGGCAAATCGGCGACGGGCTCCCGGATGGGCGACCTGCACGCCGTCCAATATAGGTCGATCGCGCGGGATCTCGCCCGCCGTGGCTGGATAGCCGCTATCGTCATCCGCCGCGGCTTCGGCCAATCGGACGGCCCCTTTTCCGGCGAAGGGGCGGGCTGCGGATTACCCGATATGACGCGGCGTTTCGACAGCGAGGCGAAGGAGCTCGAGGCGGCGCTCGAGACGCTGCGAGAACGCCCCGATGTCGATCCCGATCGGATCATCGCACTCGGCGAATCCGCCGGCGGCGCGGCGATCATGGCGCTGGCCCAACGCAAGCCCCCAGGCCTGAAGGCGGTGATCAACGTCGCCGGTGGCCTGAACTTCGACGAATGCGTCGAGAAAGGCCGCGACGCGCTCGTCGAGACCGTCCGGCACTGGTCCTGGCAGGAGACCGTGCCGCAGCTCTGGGTCTATGCCGCCAACGACGAACTCTTCCCGCCACCCCTCGTCGACCGCATGCGCGCCGCTGCGCTCGACCGTGGCGGGAACGTGCGCCTGATCACGCTGCCGGAGATCAAGCCACGCGGCCATGCGCTTCTCCAGAACAACCAGGCCCGTTTCGTCTGGCTTCGGGAGATGGACGCCTCGCTTCGCGCATGGAAGCTGCCGACGCTGCCTACGGGGCGCCCGCAAGCGGAATTCGAGCGCCTCGGCCTCGAAAAGGGCGCCCCCACATTCGAGGATTACTTCAGCGCGCCCGGCGACAAGGCGATGGCTTTCAGCAAGGCCAGCAAGACATTCAACTACCGGTACGGCGAGAAAGATCTGGAGCAGGCGCGCCAGACCGCACTGACCGCATGCCGCAAGAAGGCCGAGGATTGCGCCATTGTCTTCGAGAACAATCGCGCCACCGGAGCGCGCTGACGAGGCGGGGGTCTCCTTCCCGCTTGGCAGGCGGGACGCGTCGCGTTCTAATCTCCTGAGTCGGGCAGCGCTCGCGCCGGTGCCCGGCGCCAGGGGAGGCTGATTTGCTCGACGTCACCCGCCGCCACGCTCCCTTCGCCTTCGCCGCCCTGCTCGCGACTTTACGTGCCGCGGCAGCGCAAGGGTCGGTGATCTTCCACCGCGGCAATGACGGCGACCCGGAAACGCTCGATCCGCACCGGACCTCGACCGTGGCGGAAGCGCATCTGCTGCGCGACCTGCGCGAAGGCCTCGTCATCCACAATATGAGGGGCGAGGTCGTGCCCGGCGTCGCCGAGAGCTGGACGGCCAGCCCCGATGGCAAGCTCTGGCGCTTCAGCCTGCGGGCCAACGCGAAATGGTCGAACGGCGAGCCGCTCAGAGCGAGCGACTTCGTCTATTCGTTCAAGCGGATCCTCGATCCCGAAACCGGCGCCAAATACGCCAACCTGCTCTATCCGATCCGCAAGGCCGAGGCGATCCACAAGGCAGCTATAGGCTCATCGCTCGACGAACTCGGCGTACGGGCGCCGGACGAGCGGACGCTGGAGATCGAGCTGGAGCGACCGACGCCCTATCTGCTCGAGCTCCTGACCCATCAGAGCGCCCTGCCGGTCCATCCGGCGACGGCCGCGAAGGCCGGGCTCGCTCCGGCCGATCCGCGAAGCTGGGTCACGAACGGCGCCTATAGGCTCAAGGAATTCATCCCGAACTCGCATATCCGGCTCGACCGCAATCCGCATTTCCACGACGCGGCGGATGTGAAGATCGATACGGTGATCTTCTATCCGGCGCCGGACCTCGCGGCGGCGGCGCGGCGCTTCCAGGCCGGCGAGCTGCAATTGACGACCGACATCCCGGCCGAGCAATTCAAGGAACTGCGCCGCAAGCTCGGCGAGCAGGTGCGGATCGGCCCCTATCTCGCGACCTATTTCCTGATCATCAACACGGCCAAGCAGCCCTTCGACGACCCTCGCGTCAGGCGGGCGCTTTCCCTCCAGATCGACCGGGATTTCATCGCCGACCGGATCTGGGGCGGCACGATGCTGCCGGCCTATGGCGTGATCCCGCCCCATATCGGCAATTACGGCGAGCGGGCGGAGATGGATTTCCGCTACGCATCGGTGCTCGAACGCGAGGATGAGGCGAAGCAGCTCCTCGCCGCGGCCGGGTTCGGCAACGGCGTGCCGCTCCATATCGAATTGCGCTTCAACACCACCGACAACAACCGGCACACCGCCGAGGCGATCGCCGCTCAATGGCACGCCATCGGCATCGAGACGCACTTCGTCGAGACGGATTTCCGCACGCATTTCGCCTATCTGCGCGACGGCGGCGATTTCGACGTCGCCCGCTATGGCTGGATCGGCGACTATTCCGACCCGCAGAACTTCCTGTTCCTGTTCCAGAGCGACAATGCCGGCTTCAACATCGGCAAATACGCCAATCCCCGCTTCGACGCGCTGATGAAGCTCGCCGCCGACGAACTCGACATCGCCAGGCGCGCCGCGATCCTGCGCGAGGCCGACAGCATCGTCACCACCGAGCAGCCCTGGATTCCGGTGCTGCACTATTCGACGAAGAATCTCGTCTCGCCGAAGCTCGTCGGCTTCGAGCAGAACCTGCGCGGCGCGATCCCGACGCGGTTCCTGAACCTGAAAGCCTGAACCTGCGATCTGCAAGCGGCGCCGGGCGGCAATCCGCCCTTATCGCTCGCGCCCGGCCCGCGGTTTCGCTAGGAAGGAACGGCTTTCCGTCCCCCTAGCAGAGTCCGCATTCCATGAGCCGCATCGTCTATGTCAACGGCGCCTATCTTCCCGAGGAAGAGGCAAAGATCTCCATCTTCGATCGCGGCTTCATCTTCGGCGACGGCATCTACGAGGTCTCGGCCGTGATCGGCGGCAAGCTGGTCGATTGCGAGGCGCATCTCACCCGTCTCGAACGCTCTTGCGGCGAGATCCAGCTAGCCTTGCCCTGGTCGAAGGCCGAGCTGGTCGCGATCCATGAGGAACTGATCAAGCGCAACGGCCTCGACGAAGGCAGCATCTACCTGCAGGTCTCGCGCGGCGCGGCCGATCGCGACTTCCCGTTCCCGAAGGACACCCAGCCGACGCTGGTGATGTTCACCCAGGCCCGCAATTTCGTGAACGCGCCGGCGGTGAAGACCGGCATCAAGGTCGTCTCGACGCCCGACCTGCGCTGGGTCCGCCGCGACATCAAGAGCGTTAACCTGCTCGCGCCGGTGCTGGCCAAGCAGATCGCCGCCGAGGCCGGCGCGCAGGAAGCCTGGATGATCGAGGACGGCGTGGTGACGGAAGGCGCCTCCTCCACCGCCTGGATCGTCAAGGGCAAGACCCTGATCTCGCGCCCGCTCTCGCACAAGGTCCTGCCCGGCATCACCCGCAAGGCGGTGCTGGCCTTCATCGCCGAATCCGGCTTCACCTTCGAGGAGCGCGAATTCACGCTGGCCGAGGCGCTCGACGCCGAGGAGGCCTTCATCACCTCGGCGACCAGCATGGTGATGCCGGTGAGCTCGATCGACGGCCACACCATCCACAATGGTGCGCCGGGCCCGACCACGCTGCGCCTGCGTGAGATCTATATCGACTTCGCCCGCAAGGGCGGCGTGCTGGGCTGAGCCCCCCGCCGGGATCAAAAACCGCCGTCATTCCGGACAAGCCGCGATAGCGGCGCCGATCCGGAATCCATCATAGGACGCTGCGCTCTACGATGGATTCCGGGTCAAGCCCGGAATGACGGCGCGCTTCCGTGGCAAACAAGAGTCCGTCAGGCGCCGCCCGAGAATGACGCGCCCGCGACCAACTCCCCCATCACATAGGTCGCGGCGATATTGCGCTCGTCGCCCAGCGTGACGAGCACGAACAACTCCTCCGCCAGATCGCGCACCGTTTCCATGCGATGCGCCATCGCCCGCGTCGCGCCCGTATCGAGCACGACGACATCCGCCTCCCGGCCGGGCTCGAACGAGCCGATGAGATGGTCGAGGCCGAGCGCAGCCGCATTGCCGCGCGTGATGGCGTGCAGCGCCGCGAAAGCGGAGAGCGACTGCCCCTGCAACTGCAGCACCTTGTAGGCCTCGGCCATCGTCCGGAGCATCGAATAAGAGGTGCCGCCGCCGATATCGGTCGCGACCGCCACCTTCACGCCGCGCTGCCGGGCATGCGCCCAGTCGAACAGTCCTGAGCCGAGGAAGAGGTTCGAGGTCGGGCAGAAGACCGCGACGGCACCCGTCTCGGCAAAGGCGCTCCATTCATTGTGGGTCATGTGGATGCAATGGCCCATCAGGCTCTTGGGACCGAGCAGGCCGTGGCGCCGGTAGATATCGGCGTAGTCGGCTGCTTCCGGGTAAAGCTCGCGGGCGAAGGCGATCTCGGCCCGGTTCTCGTCGATATGGGTCTGGACGTGGCAATCGGGATGCTCGGCCGCCAGCCGCCCTGCCGCCGCCAATTGCTCCGGCGTCGAGGTGATCGCGAAGCGCGGCGTGATCGCATAGAGCTGCCGCCCCTTGCCATGCCAGCGCGCGATCAGCGCCTTCGAGTCGCGATAGCCGCTCTCGGCCGTGTCGGTCAGCGCTTCCGGCGCGTTGCGGTCCATCATCACCTTGCCGGCGATCATGCGGGTGTTGCGACGCTGCGACTCGGTGAAGAATGCCTCGGCCGATTGCGGATGGACCGAGCAATAGACCGCCGCCGTGGTGGTGCCATTGGCCAGAAGCTCGTCGAGGAAGAAGCGCGAGAGCTTCTCGGCATGGCCCTGCTGGCTGAGCTTCTGCTCCTCGACGAAGGTGTATTTGTTCAGCCAATCCATCAGCTGCGCGCCGTAGGAGGCGACGACTTGCGTCTGCGGCATGTGGATGTGCGCGTCGATGAAGCCCGGCATGATCAGATGCGGGCGATGGTCGACGATCTCCGCATCGGCCGGCAGCGCCTGCAACAGCGCGCTTGCCTCACCGGCCGCCTTGACCAGCCCGTTCTCGATGACGAGCAAACCGTCCTCGACGAAGTGATGCGCCGCCTCGCCCGCAACCTCCGGATCGCCGACAAACCAGAGCAGACGACCGCGCAAGGCACGGATGACGGGAGATGCGGTCACAATCGGCGGCTCCGGCTTAAATTCACATCACATCTGCACCAAATCAAAGCTTCCGGCCAAGCACGGATCGTGCCTAATCTGGAGGCATGAACTGGCTTTGCGAGTGGAGCGGGCAGGATGCGTGAACGCCTGCGCTTCCTCCTCGGTGACGAGCTTGTCGAGATCGATCGCTGCGATCCGACACTGACGGTGCTCGACTGGCTGCGCCTCGAGAAGCGCATGACCGGCAGCAAGGAAGGCTGCGCCGAGGGCGACTGCGGCGCCTGCACCGTCGTCGTCGGCCGGCTCGACCGCGGGCGGCTGCGCTACGAGGCGGTGAATGCCTGCATCCGTTTCCTGCCGACGCTGGATGGCTGCCAGCTCCTCACCGTCGAGCATCTGAAGGACGCAGATGGCAGCCTGCATCCGGTCCAGCAGGCGATGGTCGAATGCCACGGCTCGCAATGCGGCTTCTGCACGCCGGGTTTCGTGATGTCGCTCTTCGCGCTCAGGCTGAACGAGGCGGAGCCCGATGTCGCGCGCATCGAGGATGCGCTCGCCGGCAATCTCTGCCGCTGCACCGGCTATGAGCCGATCATCGCGGCCGGGCGGCGCATGGACGAGATCGCGCCGCGGGAGACCGACCGCTTCCTGCGCGAGCGTGAGGCCATCGCAGCGCGACTTGCAGCGCTGAACGATGCCACGACGCTGGCTCTTGAAGGCGAAGGCGGGCGCTTTTACGCCCCCGCAACCGTTGAGGCGCTCGCGGAACTCGTCGCGGCGCATCCGCAGGCGACGCTCGTCGCCGGTGCCACCGATGTCGGCTTGTGGGTCACGAAGGCGATGAAGCGTCTCGATCCGGTGATCTATCTCGGGCGGATCGAGGCATTGCGCGCCATCACCGATGAGGGCGATCATCTGCGCTTCGGTGCGATGGCTGGTCATATCGACGTCCGGACCGCGCTGGCTACCCTCTCGCCCCAACTCGACGAACTGATGCGCCGCTTCGGCGGTGAGCAGGTGCGCAATGCCGGCACGATCGGCGGTAACATCGCCAACGGTTCGCCGATCGGCGACCTGCCGCCGGCCCTGATCGCGCTCGATTCGACGCTGGTGCTGGCGCAGCGCGGCAGAGCCGGGGTCGAACGCCGTACCATCCCGCTCGAAAGCTTCTTCCTCGACTATCGCAAGCAGGATCGCCGCCCTGCCGAATTCGTCGAGGCCGTGCTGGTGCCGAAGCTGGCGCCAGACATGCTGTTCCATGCCTCGAAGGTGTCCAAACGCTTCGATGAGGACATCTCGGCCGTCTGCGGCGCCTTCCGGCTGACCCGGCATGCCGATGGCCGGATCAGCGAGGCGCGGCTGGCCTATGGCGGCATGGCCGGCATCCCGAAGCGAGCGGCTGCGGCAGAGGCGGCGCTCATCGGCCGCCCGTGGGACGAAGACGCCGTCGAGGCGGCCATCGCCGCCTTGCCCCGGGACTTCACGCCGCTCAGCGACATGCGTGCCTCGGCGGACTATCGGCTCAAGATCGCCGGCAACCTGCTGCGGCGCTTCCTGATCGAGACGACACAGCCGCAAACCGAGACACGCGTCGCCGGCCTGCTCGCGGAGGCCGCCCATGGCTGACGCGCGCCGCAAGCTCGACATCGTCGCCGAGACCGGGCCGGTCGGCAGTGCCCGCATCCACGACTCCGCACCCAAGCATGTCGCCGGCGAGGCCTTCTACATCGACGACATCGCCGCGCCGGAAGGCCTGCTTCACGCCTATCTCGGCCTGAGCGGGATCGCCCATGGGCAGCTCACCTCGCTCGATCTCGATGCGGTGCGTGCCGCGCCCGGCGTCGTTTCGGTGCTGACGGCGGCCGATATTCCCGGCGCCAACGACATCTCCTCGACGCATCGCCATGACGAGCCGGTCTTCGCGACCGATCGGATCCGGTTCCACGGCCAGCCGCTCTTCGCAGTGGTCGCCGAAACGCGCGAACAGGCCCGCCATGCCGCCGTGCTGGCGAAGGCAGAGTACGCCGAAGAGACCCCTCTCCTCGACATCGCCGCCGCGCGTGCGGCCGGCGGCAGGCTCGTCACCGACCCGCTCAAGCTCGAACGCGGCGATGTCGCGACGGCCATGGCCGCGAGCCCGCGCCGGCTGAAAGGCGCGATGACGATCGGCGGTCAGGAGCATTTCTACCTCGAAAGCCAGATCGCGCTCGCCATCCCCGGCGAGGACGAGGACATGACGTTGCTGGTCTCGACCCAGCATCCGAGCGAGGTCCAGCATATGGTCGCCGCCGTGCTCGGCATCGGCTCGCATGCGGTGACGGTCGAGGTGCGGCGCATGGGCGGCGGTTTCGGCGGCAAGGAAACGCAGGCCAATCTCTTCGCCTGCGTCGCGGCGCTCTGCGCCCGCAAGCTGAAGCGTCCGGTGAAGCTCAGGCCCGATCGCGACGACGACATGGCGATCACCGGCAAGCGCCACGACTTCGTCTGCGACTACGAGATCGGCTTCGACGACGAGGGCCGCATCCATGCGCTCGACGCCGTCTATGCGGCGCGCTGCGGCTGGAACGCCGATCTGTCGGGGCCGGTGACCGACCGCGCCCTGTTCCACATGGACAATTGCTATTTCTACCCGGCGGTGCGCGCCCGCTCCGAGCCGCTGTTCACCAACACCTGCTCGAACACCGCCTTCCGGGGCTTCGGCGGTCCGCAAGGCATGGTCGGCGCCGAGCGCTTCATCGAGGAGGTCGCCTATGCCACCGAGCTCGACCCGTTGGAGGTGCGCCGGCGCAATCTCTATGGCGTGACCGAGCGCAATATCACGCCCTATCACCAGACGGTCGAGGACAATATCGCAGCCGAGGTGATCGCAGAACTGGAGCGGCGCTCAGACTATCAGGCACGCAAGGCTGCGCTCCGCGAAGCCAATGCGAAAAGCCCGATCGTCAAGCGTGGTATCGCGCTGACACCGGTGAAGTTCGGCATCTCCTTCACCGCGACCTGGTTCAACCAGGCCGGCGCGCTGGTGCATGTCTATACCGACGGCACGGTCGCGCTGAACCACGGCGGCACCGAGATGGGGCAAGGGCTCTACATCAAGGTGGCGCAGGTGGTGGCGCAGGCCTTCGGCATCGGGCTCGACCAGGTCAAGATCACCGCCACCACCACCGGCAAGGTGCCGAATACCTCGGCCACCGCCGCCTCCTCCGGCTCCGATCTCAACGGCATGGCCGCGCTCGATGCCTGCGAGACGATCAAGAAGCGATTGAGGGAGTTTGCCGCGAAACACTGGCAGGTCGAGGCGGAGGACATCGCCTTCCTACCGGGTCGCGTGAAGATCGGCGCCCGCGAGATCGCCTTCAAGGACCTGATCGCGGCCGCCTATATGGCGCGCGTCCAACTCTCCGCGACAGGCTTTTACGCGACGCCCAAAATCCACTGGGACCGCAAGGCCGGACGCGGCCACCCGTTCTACTATTTCGCCTATGGCGCGGCGGCGGCCGAGGTCGCGATAGACACGCTGACCGGCGAGTACAGGGTCGAGCGGGTCGATATCCTGCATGATTGCGGGCAATCGCTGAACCCCGCGATCGACAAGGGCCAGATCGAGGGCGGCTTCGTGCAGGGCATGGGCTGGCTGACGACCGAAGAGCTGGTCTGGGACAAGAAGGGCCGGCTCTGGACCCACGCGCCCTCGACCTACAAGATTCCCGTCGCCTCGGACCGGCCGCGCGTCTTCAACGTGCACCTGCTGGACAACGCGCCGAACCGCGAGCCGACGATCCATCGTTCCAAGGCCGTCGGCGAGCCGCCCTTGATGCTGGCGATCTCGGTGCTGCACGCGCTGTCGGATGCGGTGGCGAGCGTCGGCGATTACCGGGTGTGCCCGCGCCTCGATACGCCGGCGACACCGGAGCGGGTGCTGGATGCGGTCGAACGGGTCAGGGCGGAGGCGGCGTCATGACCCTCGCCGCTTTCCTCACCACCCATCAGTGCGACGGTATCATCCTGGTCCGGATCGAGACGGCGGAAGGTTCGACGCCGCGCGAGGCCGGCGCCTGCATGGCTGTCAGCCCCGGCGCCATCGCGGGAACGATCGGCGGCGGGCAGCTCGAATTCCATTGCATCGACCTCGCCCGCCATATGTTGAGCGAGGCTTCGCCGGACCAGATCCTCGACATCCCGCTCGGCCCGCAGATGGGCCAGTGCTGCGGCGGGCGGGTGCGCGTGTCGCTGCACCGGCTCGCCGCCGCCGACATCGCGCTGATCGTCGCCCGCGAGAAGGCCGAGGTCGCAGCGAGACCGCCTGTCCTGATCTTCGGTGCGGGCCATACCGGCCGTGCGCTTGCCCGTGCGCTTGCCGCCCTACCCTTTACGGTGACGCTGATCGACGATCGCGACGACGTCATGAGCGGGCTGCCGGCGGCCGTCACCTGCATCCGCATGGCCGATCCGGTCGATGCGGTCGCGGACGCTCCGGCAAACGCCGCCTTCGTTGTGCTTTCGCACAGTCATGCGCTCGACTACCGCTTGACGGAGGCGGCGCTGGCGCGGGGCGATGCGGCCTATGTCGGCATGATCGGCTCCGCGACCAAGCGCGCCCGTTTCGAGGCGAGCTTCCTGCGCGCCGGCGGGCGGCGGGAGACACTTTCGCGCCTGACCTGCCCGATCGGCGGTTCGGATGTGGACGACAAGCGCCCGGAGGTGATCGCGGCCTTGACGGCAGCCGAGCTGGTGCGTTGCTTGCTTGGCCGCCGGGAGCCGGCGAAAGGGAGACGGTCGCGACATGAATCAGCCGCGTGAGCAGGATGTGCCGCCGCGGCTGGCGCTCGCCCATGTCTCGAAGAGCTTTCCCGGCGTCAAAGCCAACGAGGACATCAGCCTGAGCGTCGCGCCGGGCGAAATCCACGCCCTGCTCGGCGAGAACGGCGCCGGCAAGTCGACGCTGGTCAAGATCATCTACGGCGTCCAGCAGGCCGACGAAGGCACCATTTCCTGGAACGGCTCGCCCGTCGCGATCCCCTCGCCCAAGGCCGCCCGCAAGCTCGGCATCGGCATGGTCTTCCAGCATTTCTCGCTGTTCGATGCGATGACGGTGATCGAGAACATCGCGCTCGGGCTCGACGAAGCCGTCGATCGCGAGGAACTCAAGAGCCAAGTCGCCGCGATCCTGCAATCCTATTCGCTGCCCCTCGATCCGGAGCGCGAGGTCCATACGCTCTCGGTCGGCGAGCGCCAGCGCATCGAGATCGTGCGCTGCCTGCTGCAGAAGCCGAAGCTCCTGATCATGGACGAGCCGACCTCGGTGCTGACGCCGCAGGAGGTCGAGCGCCTGTTCGCGACACTCAGGCAGATCGCGGCGGAAGGCTGCTCGATCCTCTACATCTCGCACAAGCTGCACGAGATCAAAGCGCTCTGCGACAGCGCCACCATCCTGCGCGGCGGGCGCGTGGTCGCGACCTGCGATCCGAAGGTCGAGACGACCAGGCGCATGGCGGAACTGATGATCGGCGCGGAGCTGCGCAAGATCGAGCACGGCCAGACGAAGGAAGCCGGCGCGGTCAGGCTCGCCGTCAGCGGGCTCTCGCTGCCGGGCGAGCCGCCTTTCGGCACCGATCTCAAGGGTGTCTCCTTCGAGGCGCGGGCGGGCGAAATCCTCGGCATCGCCGGCGTCGCCGGCAACGGCCAGGCGGAACTTCTGACGGCGCTCTCGGGCGAGCGGCTGGCTGCGGCGCCTGAGGCGATCCGGCTCGACGGCAGGGCCGTCGGGCTCGAAGGTGCCGGCGCGCGCCGGGCGCTCGGCCTCTCCTGCGTGCCGGAAGAGCGTAACGGCCATGCCGCCGTGCCGGATTTCTCGCTCGCCGACAACGGCGTCCTGACCGCGCGCCACCGGCTGCCGCTGGCACCGCACGGTTTCATCAGCCGCGGTGCCGTCGGCCGCTTCGCCGACAGCGTCATCAAGCTCTTCGATGTCCGGACCACCGGCAATGGCGCGCTCGCTCGCTCGCTCTCGGGCGGAAACCTCCAGAAATTCATCATGGGTCGCGAGATCGGCCAGCAGCCCGCCGTGCTCGTCGTGTCGCAGCCGACCTGGGGCGTCGATGCCGGTGCTGCCGCCGCGATCCGGCAGGAGCTGGTCGACCTCGCCGCAAAGGGCTCGGCCGTCGTGGTGATCTCGCAGGATCTTGACGAGTTGCTGGAGCTCGCCGACCGGCTCTGCGTCATCAACGAAGGCCGGCTCTCGGCGCCGCGCCCGGTTGCCAGCCTCGGCATCGACGAGATCGGCATGATGATGGGCGGAATTCACGGCGCTGGCGAGCAGGTGGGAGCGGCGCATGCTTGAATGGCGCCGCCGCCGCGAGCCGAGCCTGCCGATGCTGGTCTTGAGCCCCCTGATCGCAATCGGGCTGACGATGCTCACCGGCATGATCGTCTTCACCGCCATCGGCTATGACGGCTTCCATGCGGTCGAGAGCATCTTCCTGACGCCATTCCTGGAGCCGCAGCGCTGGGCCGATATCGGCGTCAAGGGCGCGCCGCTCGTCATGATCGCGCTCGGGCTCGCCATCGGCTTCCGGGCCAATGTCTGGAATATCGGCGCCGAAGGACAATACGTCATGGGGGCCATCGCCGGCACCGGGGTCGCGCTGCTGACCTATGACATGACCGGATGGTGGATCCTGCCCGCCATGGTGCTCGCCGGCATCCTCGGCGGCATGGCCTGGGCCGCGATCCCTGCCCTTCTGCGCGTCAAGCTGCAGGTCAGCGAGATCCTGACCAGCCTGATGCTGACCTATGTCGCGGTGCAGTTCCTCTATTTCCTGGTGCGCGGGCCGTGGAAGGACCCTGGCGGCTTCAATTTCCCGCAGACGCGCATGTTCACCGCCGACCAGACCCTGCCGACGGTGATCGAGGGCTCGCTGGTCCATCTCGGCATTCCCGTCGCATTGCTGCTGGCCGTCGTCGCCTGGCTCCTGATGGAGAAGACCACGGCGGGCTATGCGGTGAAGGTGGTGGGCCTCGCGCCTGCGGCTGCCCGCCATGGCGGCTTCAGCGCGGCGCGCACGACCTGGGCGACGATGCTGCTCAGCGGCGGACTCGCGGGACTGGCCGGGCTGTTCGAGGCGGCCGGACCGTTCGGCCAGCTCACGCCGCAATTCCCGGTGGGATACGGCTTCACCGCGATCATCGTCGCCTTCCTCGGGCGATTGCACCCGCTCGGCATCGTCTTCGGCGGCATCGTGCTGGCGGGAACCTATGTCGGCGGCGAGATCGCGCAATCGACGGTCAGGCTGCCGCAGGCGGCGACCGGGCTGTTCCAGGCCATGTTGCTGTTCATGCTGCTGGCGACCGATGTGCTGGTGCGCTGGCAGATCGGCTGGAAGCGGAGGGCGGCATGACCACGGCCATGTTCGTCTCGATCATCATGACGCTGATCGCGGCCTCGACGCCCTTGCTGCTGGCCTCGTTGGGCGAACTCGTCGCGGAGAAATCCGGCGTGCTCAATCTCGGCGTTGAGGGCATGATGCTGTGCGGCGCGGTCGCCGGCTTCGCCGTGGCGTTCTCGAGCGGCAGCATGGCGCTGGGGCTGCTCGCTGCGATCCTTGCCGGTGTCGCCGCAGCGATGGTCTTCGCGGTGCTGGCGCTGTCGCTCACCGCCAATCAGGTCGCGACCGGGCTTGCGCTGACGATCTTCGGCATCGGCGCCTCCTCGCTGATCGGCGCCGGCTTCGTCGGGCGCACCGTGCAGCGGCTTGGGCCCATCTTCCCGGCGGCGCTGTCCGAACATCCCGTCCTGCGCATCGTCTTCGGGCAGGACGTCGTCGTCTATCTCTCGCTCGCGCTGGTGGCTGGCGTGAGCTACTTCCTGCGCCGGACGCGGGCGGGGCTGATCCTGCGCGCGGTCGGCGAGAACGACGCTTCCGCACATGCCATCGGCTACCCGGTCGTCGCCATCCGCTATGCGGCGGTCGCCTTCGGAGGCGCCTTGGCGGGGCTGGGCGGGGCCTATTTCTCGCTGGCGCTGACGCCGATGTGGGCCGAACGATTGACCGCGGGGCGTGGCTGGATCGCGCTGGCGCTCGTCGTCTTCTCGGCCTGGAAGCCGGGCCGGCTGCTGCTCGGCGCCTATCTCTTCGGCGCGGTGATGACGCTGGAGCTGCAGGCCAAGGCCGCCGGCGTGAGCTGGCTCGCGCCGGAGGTGCTGGCGATGGCCCCCTACCTTGCGACCATTGCAGTTCTGACCATGATGTCGCTAGGACGAAAGACCGGCCGGCTCGACGCACCGGCCTGCCTCGGCAAACCTTTCACGGCGTCCTGACGCCGCAACCGACAACGGGGAGTTCATAGGACCATGACCAGCATCATCACCCGCCGCCGGCTGACCTTCGGCGCCGCCGCGGCCTCGACGCTACCGCTGTTGGGCCGTGGCGCCTCGGCGCAGGCCCCGCTCGGCGTGGGCTTCGTCTATGTCGGCCCCATCGGCGACCATGGCTACACCTGGACGCATGATCAGGGCCGCCTCGCGATCGAGAAGGAATATGGCTCGAAGATCAAGACGAGCTTCCTCGAGAACGTCGCCGAAGGCCCTGATGCCGCCCGCGCCATCCGCCAGCTCGCCCAGGCCGGCAACCAGCTGATCTTCTCGACCTCCTTCGGCTTCATGAACCCGACGATCCAGGTCGCCAAGCAGTTCCCGAAGATCCATTTCGAGCACGCCACCGGCTATATGCGCGCCGAAAACGTCGCGACCTATGATGCACGCTTCTATGAGGGCCGCGCCGTGATCGGCACCATCGCCGGCCACATGTCGAAGACCGGGCAGGCCGGCTATGTCGCCTCCTTCCCGATCCCCGAGGTGGTGATGGGCATCAACGCCTTCCATCTGGCGGCGCGCAAGGTGAACCCAAACTTCAAGACCAAGGTCGTCTGGTGCTCGACCTGGTACGACCCGGCCAAGGAAGCCGACGCCGCCAAGGCGCTGATCGACCAGGGTGCCGACATGATCACCCAGCACACCGACTCTGCCGCCCCGCTTCAGGCGGCCGAGCAGCGCGGCGTCTACGCCTTCGGCCAGGCCTCCGACATGAAGGCCTTCGCGCCCAAGGCGCATCTTTCGGCCATCGTCGACGATTGGTCGGGCTACTACATCAAGCGCGTCAAGGAGGTGATGGACGGCACCTGGAAGAGCGGCGCGGTCTGGGGCGGCATCAAGGACGGCTTCGTCAAGCTCGCGCCCTATAACGACGCGATCACGCCGGCTGCCCGCGCTGCCGCCGACGCGGTCCAGGCGGGCATCGTCTCCGGCAAGCTCCACCCCTTCACCGGCGAGCTCAAGGACCAGAAGGGCGAAATCCGCGTCAAGGCCGGCGAGACGGCCTCCGACGAGATCCTCTCCAAGATGGACTGGTACGTCGACGGCGTGCAGGCCTAGAGCCGCATCGATGGCGGCGGGCGCAGCGTTGCGCGCCGCCATCTGCAACCGAATCGGGGGCACGATTCTGCGGGCTCGCTCCCCCTCTTCTCGGTTCCCGCACCCGCGAAAAGCCCAAAAATCCAGCTTCTTTCGGCGGAACGAAGCCGTTTCCTGTGCGTATCTACGGCCGCGGGCATCGTCTTTCCGCGATAACCGTGGCAACTGCGTGAGTTGCGCGCCGCGAATATCTCCGCGGTCGCTCGTGTCGGAAACGGGCATGAACGACCCAGATCCAGCACGCGACGCCTATAACACCCTTCTCAAGGAGGATTTCATGACCAAGAACGAACTGATCGCCGCGATCGCCGAAGAGACCGGGAAGACGAAGGCCGATGTCTCCGCCATTCTGGCCTCCCTCGGCGCGACCGTCGCCAAGACCCTGAAGGGCGGCGACGACGTCACGCTCGGCGGCATCGGCAAGCTCTCCGCGGCCAAGCGCGAAGCCCGCGAGGCCCGCAACCCCTCGACCGGCGCCACCATCAAGGTTCCGGCCAAGACCGTCGTGAAGTTCAAGGTCACCAAGGACCTCGCCGACGCGGTGGCGTAAAGCCGTCTGTCGGGATCGAGCGGTGTCCGTGCAAGCGCGGACACCGCTTGACCTCGTGCTCCATGCCCGCACAGTAGCGGCATGTTCCTTCGCCTCTTCACCGATCTGCGCGCCGCCAAGGTCCCAGTGACCTTGCGCGAATATCTGACGCTGCTCGAAGGGGTGGAGGCCGATCTCGCCGAGCACAGCGTCGACGAGTTCTATTATCTCGCCCGCGCCACGCTGGTGAAGGACGAGCGCCATCTCGACAGGTTCGATCAGGTCTTCGCCCAGGTCTTCCAGGGCATGGAGACGCTCCAGCAGGCGATCGAGCAGGCCGGCATCCCGGAGGAATGGCTCCGCAAGCTCGCCGAGAAATTCCTCACCGACGAAGAGAAGGCCCAGATCGAGGCTCTCGGCTGGGACAAGCTCTGGGAGACGCTGAAGCAGCGCCTCGAAGAGCAGAAGGGCCGCCATCAGGGCGGCAACAAATGGATCGGCACCGGCGGCACCTCGCCTTACGGCGCCTATGGCTACAACCCCGAAGGGGTGCGTATCGGCCAGGACAAGAACCGCAATTTCCGGGCGGTGAAGGTTTGGGACAAGCGCGATTTCAAGGATTTCGACGACACGCGCGAGCTCGGCGTACGCAACCTGCGCATCGCGCTGAGGCGCCTGCGCCGCTTTGCCCGCACGGGTGCAGCCGAAGAGCTCGACCTCGACAACACGATCACGGAGACGGCCAGGCACGGCTATCTCGACGTCAAGCTGCGCCCTGAGCGCCACAACACCGTGAAGGTGCTGCTCTTCCTGGATGTCGGCGGCTCGATGGACTGGCATGTCGAGCTGGCCGAGGAGCTGTTCTCGGCGGCCCGGGCCGAGTTCAAGCATTTCGAGCATTTCTACTTCCACAACTGCCCCTATGAGCGGGTCTGGAAGGAGAACCGCCGCCGCCACGAGCAGCAGATCCCGACCTGGGAGGTGCTGCGGACCTATCCCGGCGACTACCGTCTCGTCTTCGTCGGCGACGCCTCGATGAGCCCTTACGAGATCGCGATGCCCGGTGGTTCCGTCGAGCACTGGAACGAGGAGGCGGGGCAGGTCTGGATGGAGCGATTGACGACGAAGTTCCCGAAATCGGTCTGGCTCAACCCGGTCCAGCAGCATCTGTGGAACTACACCCAGTCGATCCGGCAGATTGGCGGGCTGATGGGCGGGCGCATGTTCCCGCTGACGCTCGATGGCCTCGACGGCGCGATGAAGGTGCTGGCGCGCTGAGCCGAGACGATTGGCCGGCTTCCCTTGACGGGCATAGTTGCTCTATCTGCCGCCCATGACCGAGCACCCTGACGACGACACCGCCCCGAGCTGGCGCCAGCGCCCGAAGCCGGTCGGCTTCGAGATCGCCTACAAGCTCGACGGCGACTTTCTGGAGATCGACAGGACCAGGGCGGTCGACCGGCTGCGGCTGAGCGCCGTCGAGCAGGTGCGCTACGTGTTCGCCCCTGGCAACATCTCCTCCAAAGGCTACAAGACCCAGCTGCGGCTCAGCGACGGCAGGACCGTCACCTTCGGCAACCTCTCCTGGCGTTCGCTGACCGATCTCGATCGCGACGACGCCCGTTATCACCGTTTCGTCTCGGCGCTGGCGGCCGCGATCACGCGCGCCAATCCAAAAGCCCGCTTCGTCGGTGGCCGGCCGGGACCGATCTGGCTCGGGGTCGCTGCCGTCGGCGCGCTCTCGCTGGCGATGATCGCGTATTTCGCGCTGCATGCCTTCCAGCAAGGCCAGACCAGCGCGGGGCTGCTCGCGCTGCTGCTGCTGGCGGCGTCCTACTGGCAGGTCTGGCCGCTGATCTCGCTCAACCGGCCGCGCGAACTCGCGACCGGCGAGGTGCCGGACGATCTCGTGCCGGGGCGCGAGCCGAAGTCCTGAGGTCCGGCCGCCGCAACGCTGCGGCCGGAATGCGGCTCAGGCCTGGCGCACCACCAGCACCGAGCACTTGGCGCGGCGCACGATCGCCGAGGCATTCGAGCCGATGACATAGGCCAGCATGCCCGGTTCATGCGAGCCGATGACGATGAGGTCGATGCCGCCGGCATCGGCCTCGGCCAGCACCTCGCCATGCACGGAGCCGATCAGCACCTTGGCCGAAACCTGCTCCGCCGGAAGATCGACCTTCGCGGCGATCTCGGCGAGCTTGGCCTCGGCATCCTGCTGCTGCTCGGTGTCGAAATCGCTCGGCACGAACTCCATGTAGGTGACCGGAATCAGCGAGCGGACATAGACCAGCCGCACCGAACCGCCGGAGGCCTTGGCGAAGGAGACCGCTGCGTCGATCGCCGGCCTGGCGAGTTCCGCCTCGGCCAGATCGACGGGGACCATGATCGACTTGTACATCGCGAACTCCTCAAGGCTGGTTGCGATACCATTGTGGAGTTTGCCAGCGCCGGCGCATTGATCCAACGCAAATCGCGCATGGGGCGCGGCACGAGGCGCGGGCGACCGCCGCGCCGGTTTCGCTAGCCCTGCCGCTCGGGCGTGCGGACCACGAGGCCGTCGAGTTCGGGGCGGATGCGGATCTGGCAGGAGAGGCGCGAGTTCGGCCGGACGTCGAAAGCGAAGTCCAGCATGTCCTCCTCCATCGGCTCGGGCTGGCCGACCTTCGGCATCCAGGCCTCGTCGACATAGACATGGCAGGTCGCGCAGGCGCAGGCGCCGCCGCATTCTGCCTCGATGCCGGGGACCTCGTTGCGGATCGCCGTTTCCATCACGGTCGCGCCGACCTCGCCCTCGACGGTGCGGCTCTCCCCATGGGCATCGATATAGGTGATGTTCGGCATGTCCTGTCTCCGGCGCGCCCGCGCTCGGCCTCGCGCGGGCATGACGCTTGCTCGCTTAGAGGATTTCCAGCTCGCGCGAAACGGCGGCGATGCGCCGGCGGCCTGCTCAGGCCGCGCAGTCGCAGCGGCAGATCACGGCGCGCGCCTCGGCGGCGGCCAGCGTCAGCGCATCCATCGCGGCTTCCGTGGGGTGCTTGTCGCCCTGACCGAGATCCTGCTCGATCCGATCGGCCGCCTCGGCGACCTGCCAGGCGCCCACCGCGAGGGCAGCGCCCTTCAGGCTGTGGGCCGCGTCCAGGCGCGCCTTTGGATCGGCGCTGCCGTGGATGGTGCGCAGATGCGTGGCGCATTGCTGGGCAAAGAGCGTGAGCAGCTCGCGCTCGAGTTCACGGTCGCCGCCGGTCTGGCGGGACAGATGCTCGGTATCGATTGCCTTCTGGGACATGGTAAAACTCGTGAACGCAGTGACATCGACCGGCCGCACGGGCAAATCGACCCCTTTCAAGAAGCGCCTTGATGGTGAACGAGGCGTTAACGACGTTTGTGAATCAGGCACTCAAATGGGTTTCCAAGGCTCCGGGCCTCCACTACCCTTCCAATTGGTAAATGATGGGCGCAGTGTCTCCATTCATCCGGCCAGAGGCGGTCCGGATGGCGGAGCATGAGTTCGCGACCATCTTCAGTAGCGTGGCGAGGCGGCAACGATGAATCGACCCAAGAAGCTCCAGGATCCCACTGAAGCTGCGATGTCGGCGATCGAGGAGGCCCTGCGCCTCGAACAGCCGCAGGGTGAGACGGAAACTCCGGTCGAGGCCGAGCCGCGCCTGCCCATCACCAGCGAAAGCGATCTGAAGCTGGACATGCCGCGCGTCGAGCCGGCCGCCATCCCGGTCACCGCGCCTCCGGCGGCAACGGCGCAACCCCAGCAGGCGGCCCCGCCGCCGCGTGCCGCCATCGCCCCGGATACGAGCCGCGTCGCCAATGACGACCGGCGCGATTCCAGCTCGCTCGTCCAGGCCTTCTCCGTCCGCCCCTCGCGCAGGCCCTACTGGTTCGCCGGCCTGGCCTCGCTCGCCTGGCTGGGCGGCGCCGCCTTCGTCCTGCTCGGCCGCTACGGCTCCTTCAGCAATGGCCTGCCGGAGCCCGTCGCCGCCTTCGGCATCGGCGAATGGACCCTGCTCGCGCTCTCGATCGGCGCGCCGGTGGTGTTCTTCTTCGTCCTCGCGGCGCTCTACCGCCGCACGCAGGAGATGCGCCTGATTTCGCGCGCGATGACGGAAGTCGCGCTGCGCCTGGCCGAGCCGGAGGTGGCCGGCGCCGATTCCGTCCTGTCGCTGAGCCAGACCATCCGGCGCGAGGTCGCCGCCATGGGCGACGGCATCGAGCGTGCGGTCGCACGCGCCGGCGAGCTCGAAACCATCGTCCGCGGCGAGATCTCGACGCTGGAACGCGCCTATGCCGACAACGAGATCCGCCTGCGCTCGCTCATCGACGAGCTGGTGACGCAGCGCGAGGCCGTGGTCGGCAATGCCGAGCGCGTCAAGCTCGCCATCAGCGGCGCGCATGAGGGCATCGCCAGGGATCTCGACGGCGCCAGCCGCACCATCGCCGAGGCGATCGCGCAGGCCGGCGACCGCGTCACCGGCTCGCTCGGCACGAAGGGCGACCAGATCACCCAGGCGCTCGGCCGGGCCGGCGAACGGATGATCGAGGAGATCAGCGGCCGCAGCCACGATCTCGTCGAGCGCTTGCAGGTCACCTCGGGCGAAGTCTCCGAGCGCCTCGCCGGCGCCAGCGACAACCTCTCGACCATGCTCGACGGCCGTGCCAAGGAAATCGCGGGCTCGCTGGAAAAGACCGGCGTCGCCCTCACCCAGGGCCTCACGAACGAGGCGCAGAACGTCACCCGCGCGATCAGCGAGACCGGCATGCAGGTCGCGGAAACGCTGACCGCCCGCGTCGAGACCGTCAACGAAACGCTGAAGACCACCGGCGAGACCCTCGCCAAGGACATCTCCGCCCGCGGCGTCGAGGCGGCCGAGCGCTTCGAGGTCAGCAGCCGCAGCATGGTCTCGCTGATCGAGAGCCAGAGCGAGGCCCTGCAGCAGCGGCTGGCGGAATCCGGCGAGGCGCTGCGCAGCGTGCTCTCCACTGAGGGCGAGAGCGTCACGGTGCGCCTCACCGAGGTCGGGCGCGGCGTCAACAGCCTGCTCAGCCGGCAGAACGAAGCCATCACCTCGCGCCTCAACGAGGTCGGCGAGAGCGTCCACAGCCTCATCGGCACGCATGGCGATGCGCTGGTCAGCCGTCTCAACGAAACCGTCCGGTCGGTCGACGACGTGCTGCGCGAGCGTGGCGAAGCGATCATCCTGCGCGTCAGCGACGCCAGCGAGACGCTGGGCTTCGCCGTCGACAAGCATGGCGACACGCTGACCCACCGCATCACCGAGGTCGCCGACCGGGTGAACGGCCTCTTCAACGAGCAAGGCGGGAAACTGGTCACGCGCCTCAACGAGACCGGCGAAGCCGTCCATAGCCTGCTCGACGAGCAGGCCAGTGCACTGGTCGGGCGCGTCTCCGGCGCGGGGCGCGATCTCGCCCAGCTCGTCGGCGAGCAGAGCGACAGCGTCGTCGCCCGTGTCTCGGGTGCCGGCGCCGATGTGGCGCGGTTGCTCGAGGAGCGCAGCGAGTCGCTGGTTTCCAGCGTGTCCGGCGCGGTCAATGCCGTCGAAACCCGCCTGCGCGACGAGAGCGAGATCCTGGTCAGCCGCCTGGCCCAGGCGGGCCACGATGTCAGCCGCATCGTCGGCCAGGAAAGCGAGCGCATGATCTCCGGCCTGTCGGAGACCGGCGAGCGTGTCAGCGCCCTGCTCGAGGAGCAGACGGGTGCGATGACCGTGAAGGTTTCGCAGGCCGGGCTCGAGATCAAGGATTTGCTCGGCAACGAGAGCCAGCTCGTCGCCAGCCGCATCGCGGATGTCGGCCGCTCGGTCCACGGCATCCTCTCCGAGCGCAGCGGCGCCCTCATCAGCCGCCTCGCCGAAACCGGCGAAAGCATCGACCAGAAGCTGGACGAGCGCGGGCTGGCGCTGGCCGGCCGCATCACCGACGCGGTCGAAGGCGCGCGCGTGGCGCTGGAGCAGCAGCAGACCGGCTTCCTCGCCAGCGTCAGCGAAACCAGTGAGAAGGTCGGCCAGCTGCTCGGCGAGCACCGCGAGGCGACGGTTCGCGGTCTCGTCGACACCGGCCGCGAGGTCCACACGCTGCTCGGCGAGCAGAGCGAGGAACTGGCGCGCCGCATGACGGAAGCGACCCGCACCCTCACCGAGACGATCAATGTCGATGGCCGCCATGTCGCCGACCGTGTCGTCGAGGCGACGCAGGGCCTGCGCGACACCTTCACCGTCCACGCCGAGGATGCGCGCACCATGCTCGCCGGCACCGGCCGCGAGATCGTGCTCGCCCTCACCCAGCAGGGCGGGCGCGTCAACGAGGCGCTCTCCGCCAACGCCCAGTCGATGCTGCGCTCGGTCGAGGACCGCGCGCAGGCGCTGACCGAGGCGCTGGCGACCCGCCACGACGCGCTGACCAAGCTCTTCGACGAGCGCGGCAACGAGCTCGTCCTGGCGCTGACCGACCAGAACGGACGCGTCGGCGAGGCCCTCGCGGCCAGCGCCGACTCGATGCTGCGCTCCGTCGAAGGCCGCGCCCAGGCGCTGGCCGACGCGCTGGCCAGCCGCCATGACGCGCTCAACCGCCTCTTCGACGAGCGCGGGCACGAGATGGAGACGGCGATCGGCATGCGCCTCGCCTCGCTCTCGCATCTCTTCGACAGCCAGGGCCGCGAGGTCGAGGAGAACCTCGCCGCGCGCCTCAACGCCTTCGAGGATCTCATCGTCCATCAGGGCGGCTCGCTCACGGCCAAGATCTCGGGCGATGCGCGCGAGCTCACCGAGGCGCTCAACACCGGCATCGCGCAGGTCGAGAAGCTGATCTCGCAGGACGGCGTCTCGCTGGCCGACAAGGTCGGCACCCGCGCCCTGGAGGCGGCCAGCCTCCTCGCCGAGCGCACCCGCGAGGCGGCGGATTCCATGGAGGGCCAGATCAAGCTGTTCGAGGAGCGTTCCGGCGCCAAGAGCGCCGAGATCGCCGGCGCGCTCGACAGCCTGATCGCCCGCATCGACGGCAGCCTCGGCTCGCGCGCCACCGCCCTCAACGAGGCGCTGGTCGAGCGCACGGTCGACATCGCCCGCGTGCTGGCGGAAGGCGGACGCGAGGTCACCCGCGCCCTGGCCGCCAAGGCGGACGAGATCGGCGAGGTCGTCACCTCCAAGAGCGAGTCGCTCACCCGCACCCTCAGCGACAAGGCCGACACGATCAACGCCACGCTCGGCGGCCGCGCGCTGCAGATCGCCGATACGCTCGACCAGAGCGTGGCGCGCTTCGAGGAGCGCGTGGTGGGCCGGCTCGACACCGTGTCGCAGACGCTCGACACGCGCGGCGAGGAGATCGCGTCGACCCTGCAGGGCCGTTCGGAGTTCATCGCCGCCTTGCTCAGCGAGCGTGCGCAGGAACTGCGCGCCCTCTTCGAGCATAACGGCAACGGCGTGGTTTCCACGCTGACGGAGCAGAGCGAGGCGATCGCCGCCGCGCTCAACGAACGTGCCGAGCAGCTCCGGACGCTGTTCGACGATCGCGGGCTCGGCATCGTCGCCGCGCTCGGACGCCGGGGCGACGCCATCTCCAACGCGCTCGACCAGCGCAGCGAGCAGCTGCGTGTCCTCTTCGAGGGCAAGGGCGGCGATGTCGTCGAGGCGCTCGGCCGCCAGGGCGAGGCCATCTCCGGCGCGCTCGACGAGCGGACCGCGGCGCTGCGCGCCCTCTTCGATGCCAAGGGCAGCGGCATGGTCGAAGCGCTCGACGAGCGTGGCCAGGCTCTGGCCGCCGCCTTCACCGCCGCCGGCGAGACGGTGGTGCGGGCGCTGGAGCACCGCGGCAATGCCTTCGTCGCAGGTCTGCGCGACCGTGGCGCGGCGATCTCCAATGCGATCGAGACATCGTCCAATGCGCTGCGCGAGACGCTCGAATCCGGCTCGCGCCAGTCGATCGACGCGCTGGTCGGCACCAATGAGCAGTTGCGCGACGAGCTGGGCGGCATGCTGGGTCGCCTCGGCGAGGCCAACAAGCTGATGCAGCAGATCGTCAACGGCGCGAACAAGAACCTGGCCGCCGTCGAGAACAGCCTGTCGACCCGCGTCGGCGAGTTGCAGACCGTGATCAGCACGGTGATGGAAGAGGCCAACCGCGCCTCGCAGCAGGTCACCGCGCAGATCGCCGACCTCAAGGACTACTCCGAAGGCACGCTGCGCGAGACGACCGCCCTCGTCGCCAAGCTCGACGACAAGGGCGCCTCGCTCGGCGAGGTCACCCAGGCCAGCAGCGCGGCGCTCAACGCCGTGGTCGGCCGGCTCGAGCAGGTCGAGGCCCGCGTCGGCAAGGCGCTCGCCGAGCGGCGCGATTCGCTGGAGGAGCTGCACGCTCTGATCAGCGGCCGCACCGAGGATGTCGAGGCGATCACCCGCTCCTTCGCCTCGCTGATCGACGAGTCGCTCGGCACCGCCGAGGCGCGCGCGCGCCAGATCGGCGCCGTGCTCTCCGACTCGGCCGAGGCGACGACCAGCGCCATCGCTCAGCAGTTCGAGACGATCCGTTCCGCGACCGGCAAGGAACGCGAGCGGACGGCCGAGGCGCTGCGCGCGGCCTATGCCCAGGTCACGACCGAGATCGACGGCGAGCTCTCGAAGGTAACCGACCGCTTCCAGAAGGCGGCGCAGGACATGCGCGGCGTCACGGTCGACATCCAGCGCGAGCTGGAAACCACCCGCGCCGAGCTGAAGCGCGGCGTCCTCGAGCTGCCGCAGGAGACGCAGGAATCGGCCTCGGCGATGCGCCGGGTCGTTGCCGAGCAGATCAAGGCGCTGAACGATCTCACCGAGATCGTGACCCGCTCCGGCCGGCGCGGCGACGTCTCGCTGCCGATCGAGCAGGCCCCGCCGCGCCGAGCCGCCGCCCCTGTGGTTTCCGCTCCGGCCGCGGCCCAGCCGGCCCCGGTCTATACGGCTCCGGCGCAGCCCAAGCCTCCAGCGGCTGAAGGCCCTGCGCTGCGCCCGTCGCTCGACGCCGCGCCGGAACCGACGCCCAGCGCGCCGCCTGCCCGGGCCGAGAGCCGCGTCGAGGCCAAGCCTGCGCCGCGCCCCGCGCCGGTTCAGGAGGCGCCGCGCCGCGCGCCCGAACCGCAGCAGCCGGCCAAGGCCGGCTGGCTCTCGGACCTGCTGGTCCGCGCCTCCCGCGACGACAAGGCGCCAGAGGTGAGCAAGCCGACGACGCATTCGATCGAGAAGCTCGATTCGCTCTCCGTCGACATCGCGCGGATGATCGACCATGACGCGGCCGTCGAGCTGTGGGACCGCTACAAGCGCGGCGAGCGCAACGTCTTCACCCGCCGGCTCTACACCCTGCAGGGCCAGCAGACCTTCGACGAGATCCGCCGCAAGTATCGGCGCGACATGGAGTTCCGCGAGACGGTCGATCGCTACATCGACGAGTTCGAGCGGCTGCTCGGCGAAGCGTCCAAGGACGACCGGGACTCGATGGTGGCGAAGACCTACCTCACCTCGGAGACGGGCAAGGTCTACACCATGCTGGCCCATGCCAGCGGGCGCTTCGAATAAGCGCCTGCCCTCCCCGCCAAATCAAAAAAGGCCGCCCGAAAGGGCGGCCTTCTCTTTTTTGGACGCTCGCTGGAATTCAGGCTGCGGCTTGGAAACGGACCTCGCCACCGTTCAGGAAGCACATCTTGTCGAAGAGCCCGAGATCAAGTGGATTGGGCAACCGAATATCCGTCATCTCGGGAAACGGCTTCGCGGCAGGGTCATAGGCGCGGTCGATCTGCGAGATGAGAACGAAGATCACCCCGCGTTCGCGGGCAAAGCGCTTCAGCTCCCTCACCTGCCGCGACAGCTCCGGGGTGTCGCGGCGCTGATCGAGCAATTGCAGATAATCGATCACGGCGAGCATGCCGACGGGCGCCGCCGCCAGAGCCCCGATGACGTAGTCGGCACTGATCGCGTCGGAACAGTCGAGATCGAAAAAGCCGTCGAGCTCGTGGCCCGCAAAGCCAAGCGCTTGCAGGCGTTCGAGCACATCCCCGGGAGTATATTCCAGGGAGAAGAAGGCGCTGCGGCGTCCGGCCCGAGCCGCCTCGGCGGCCAGCGCGAGGCTCAGCAGCGTCTTTCCCTGGCCGGGGCGCCCCGCAACCAGCGCCAGATCGCCGGGCTCCAGTTGCCGGCAGAGTGCCGTGGCGGCGCTCGTGGCTGGTTGCTTGGCGGCGAGCAGTCCCCAGCTGCGATAGCCTTCCGCCGCGGCAATGCGGTCGAGCGCGGCATGGAGCGGGATTTGCTCCTGGCGATGCAGGAGCCTGGCCTTGCGTTTCAGTTGATGGATCGGCACCGAGAGCTTCATGCGGAAACCTCCTATTGCGGGCAGGTAGCGCAATCCCTCCTCATGCGTGATGCCCGAACAGTCGGTCGAAGCGGCAAGGAACCCCGCATGCAGATGCTTCCCCGCTGGAGGGGGGCGGCTCGGGCCAAGCCGGAATCGGAAGCTAGCCGGATTCGCCTCTCGCGGAAATCGCCCGCGTTGGCCTCCTCAGCCGAAAGGCTGTCTCAGCGCGCCCAGCGGACGATGTCGACCAGCACCTGCGACAGGGCGCGGTCGAGGGCTTGCGCCGCGCCCGGCCCATCCACCGCCGCGGCCGGAACACGCGCCGAGAACAGCTTCGCGCGCTGGATTCGGCCGCTCGTGTCGCCGACGATCTTGGCGGTGATCTCGACGACGGCCGAACCCGACGCCGCGTCGATGTCGAAGCTGCGGATATCGGTCACGAGCTGGACGGTCGGCGTAATGCCCTGCCCCGGAGCGGAGACCGAGCCGATGCGGCTGGCGTTCTCGAAAGTCTGGATCAGCCGGGTCTGCACGAGCGCCGGCACCTGATCGGCCCATTGCGCCCCGCCGAGGAAGGAGAGCGCGCCGCCCGAATCCTTGACGATGACCCGGTCCGAATCCAGCGCCTGCACGGCGGTCGGCCGCGCGACCACCATCGTGGCATGCGAGCCGCCGACGCGCCCGAAGCCGCTCGGGGCCGTCAGGTCGAAGGTCGTTGGGGTCTGGCCGCCGCCGCACCCTGCCAGGGCGAGCCCGGCGGAGAGCGCCAGCACGCTCAGGCAGCGTCGGGCCATGGCGGTCTGGGGAACCTCGATCGTCATCGGCTAGCGCGATCCGTTGTATTGCGGGAGCGGCGGCTTGCCGCCGAAGATGAGTTGCTGCGGGTTACGTTCGAAATTCCGGAGCGTGCGATTGAGTTCCGTCAGCACGCGTTTGGCCTCCGAGACAGTGGAATCGACATTGCGCAACCCCGAACCGGTGAAGCGATTGATTCCGACCGTGATCTCCGCCGTGCGCGCGTCGAGATTGTCGGCCAGCACGCGGATCGACTTCGCGGCGTCGGCGACCTCGTTCAGCGCGCTGCGGCCATCGGGGCCCGAAGCCGTGTTCAGGAAGGCCTGTGCCCCCTTCAGCACGCCCTCGACCTGATCGGCCGCGCGATTGAGCTTCGCGGTGATCGAGGCGACATCTTTCACCGCCTTGCCGACATCCTCGCTGGAGCCGCCGAGCGCGCCGGTGAACTTGTCGACATTGTCGACGATGCTCGCGACCTTCTTCCGGTCCACGGATTGAACGACGCCGGTCAACTCCTCGCTGAGCGATTGCAGCTTCTGCGACAGCGGCTGGATGGTGTCGGCGATGTTGCCGAAGCCGGCCATCAGCTTGTCGAGCCCGTCGGAGTTCTTGCCGAGCGCCTCCGAGAATTTCTCGACATTGCGGACCGTGTTGTTGATCGGCTCGCGGTTCTGCTTGATCAGGCCGTCCAGCGAGGTCAGGACACCGTCCGCGCGCTGGGCGACGTTGCGAACGGTCTCGATGATGTCCTGCAGTTCCGAACGTTCGGCGATGATCGTCGCCATCGGCTCGCCGGGCTTGGCCTTCAGGACCGGCGCGTCGGGCGCGCCGCCGATGAGCTGGAGCGCGACGACACCCGCAAGCCCCTGAGCTTCGATGCGCGCGCGCGTGTCTTCCCGGATGGGCGTGGTCGCGGCAACCTGGATGACGGCGTAGATCCGGCGCGGATCATCGGGCTGAAGCTCGATGCTCGTCACCTCGCCGACGCGCAAACCGTTGAACAGCACGCTCGAGCCGCGCCCGAGGCCCGTGACCGATCCGGTGAAGATCACGCGGATGTTGTCCTTGCGCCCGGCGCCGCCGCTGTTGAACCAGTAGACGAAGCCGAAGGCCGCAGCGAGCACCGCGAGGGTAAAAAGGCCGACGAGAGCGTAGTTCGCGCGCGATTCCATGGACTAGCCGTTCCGCTCTCGTTTCCCGGACGGTTGCCGGGCCGTGGCGCGCTCACCGCCGAAATAGGCCTTCAGCCAGGGATGGTCGGATTCCAGCATCGTCTCCAGCGTTCCGACCGCAATCACCTTCTTGTCCGCCAGCGCGGCGATTCGGTCGCAGGCATCATATAGACTGTCGAGATCGTGGGTCACCATGAAGACGGTGAGGCCGAGCGTCTGCTTCAGCGTCATGATGAGATCGTCGAACTCGGCCGCGCCGATCGGGTCGAGGCCGGAGGTCGGCTCGTCGAGGAAGACGATCTCGGGATCGAGCGCGAGTGCGCGAGCGAGCGCGGCGCGCTTGATCATGCCGCCCGAGAGCTCGGATGGCACCTTGTCCGCCGCATCGGGCGGGAGGCCGACGAGATCGAGCTTCACCATGGCCAGCTCGTCGAGCAGGTCCGGCGAGAGCTTGAGATATTCCCGCATCGGGACCTGGATGTTCTGCTTGACGGTCAGGGCCGAGAACAGGGCACCCTGCTGGAACATCACGCCGAAGCGACGCTCCAGCACGCGGCGCTGCGACGCGTTGAGCTTGTCGACGTTCTCGCCGAAGACCTCGATGGTGCCGCGTTGCTTGCGCACCAGGCCGAGGATCGTCCGGGTCAGCACCGATTTACCCTGGCCGGAACCGCCGACGAAACCGAGGATCTCGCCGCGCATCACGTCCAGGTTGAGGCCATCCATGATGACCTTGTCACCGAAGGCGACCTTGAGGTCGCGCACCCGGATGACGGCGTCCGGCTCGCCCCGCCGGCCGGGTTCGCCCTCATGTCCGCGCCGGGCGGCCACCACGCGGGAGATCTCGTGCTCGCCCATCGTCAGAACTCGATCGAGGCGAAGAACATGGCGAAAAGCCCGTCGACGACGATGACCATGAAGATCGCCTTGACCACCGAGGCCGTGACCTGTCGCCCCAGCGATTCCGCCGAGCCCTTGACCGCCAGCCCTTCGATCGAGGCGATGAGCCCGATGACGAAGGCCATGAAAGGCGCCTTGATCAGGCCCACGGCGAAATGCTTCCAGGTGATGACCGATTGGAGCCGGGCCAGGAAGGTGTCGACGCCGATGCCGCCATAGAGCCAGGCGACGAGACCCGCGCCGGTCAGGCCCGCCATCGATGAGATGAAGGTCAGGATCGGCAGTGAGATCACCAGCGCCAGGATGCGCGGCACCACCAGCACCTCGATCGGATCAAGCCCCATCACACGCAGCGCGTCGATCTCCTCGCGCATCTTCATCGAGCCGATCTCGGCAGTGAAGGCCGAGCCCGAGCGGCCGGCGATCATGATCGAGGTCAGGAGAACCGAAAGCTCGCGCAGGATGAGGATGCCGGTCAGGTTCACGACGAAGGCCGTCGCACCGAACTGCTGGAGCTGAAAGATACCCTGCTGCGCGACGATGCAGCCGACCAGGAAGGAGATCAGCATGATGATCGGCGCGCCGTTGAAGGCGATCAGCTCGACCTGATTGACCAGCGAGGGGCCGCGGAACTTGCGCGGCCCGAGCAGCACGGCGACCGAGCCGACCACCACCTCGCCAAGGAACATGGCGCCGCCGACCATGTCGCGGCCGAAACGGATGATGGCCTCGCCGACATTGGCGAGCACGCTGACCACGCTGAAATGGTCCGGATGCAGCGGCACGTCCTCGTCATGCACCTTGACCTCGGCGAGCAGGATGCCGTGCTCGGGCCTGCGGCTGACGATCTCGACGGACGCGCCCTGCCGCTCCTGCCGCGATTTCAGGCGGTTCAGGACATAGGCGCCGAGCGTGTCGAGCCGGGTCACGTCCGACAGGTCGAGACGCGCATGCGCCGCTTGCGGCATGCGTCCGGCGATCTCGCCGATCAGCTTCTCCAGCCGCGGCGCCCGGTCCGCGCTCCAGGACCCGGCCAGCGCGACTGCGAGCGTTCCGGCATCATCGCGGAAAATCGCCTGAGGCTCGGCGGTGTCAACGCTCGGCATATGCCCGTGATGTCCCTCACCCGGCCGAGCGGCACTCCTGCCGTTTCGGCGTCGCTCAGCGTCGGAATCCACCCCTTTGCCTTGTATTGCCGCGCCGGGGACGCTTGGCAAGCCGGACAGCCCCCGTGCGGCATTACGCCGGAGGAGCGTTGCCGAAGCGCCATAGCATGGAACCCCGCCTGCCCGCCGAAGCAGCAATTCCTTAAGAAATCGTCGCGCAATCTTGCCCCGTTCACGTTGCGGCCGTCACTGATTCGGCCGTCCCTTGCGAAGGCAGACCGGTCATGAGCGATGCCCGCTCCCTGACACCGCTGAGCCAAACCGACTTCGACGCCATCGAGGCGGCGGTGATGGAGACGTCGCGCGGCCGCTGGTTCATGGCCGAATACGCCAAGCGCAACCGACAGGCGGACACCGCTCAGCTCCTGACCGCGATCGGCCGGATCGAGCGCGTCGTCGGCCTCGGCGTGCAGGAGACGAGCCGGGATGCCAGCCTGATCGAAGCCGCCGCCCTGATCAGCGACCTGCGCATCGATCTCGAACGGATCAGCGGCAGGTCCCAGGAACGCGCCTCCGGCCTCGCCATGCAGATCGAAACAGCCGCCGGCCGCATTCTGGGTGCGACGGAGAACATCCAGGAGGTCGCCTGGACGCTGCGCGAGGCCGGCGCCGAGGATCATCTCTGCGACAGGCTCGACCAACATGCCGCGGATATCTCGCAGGCCGTCAGTCTCGTCGATGGCGTCGTCCAGCGCATCGACAAGATCGCGGACACCATCGCCATGCTCGATTCGAGCCTGCGCGCCTTCGGCGAGATCACGCGCGATCCGAGCCCGCACTACCTGACGGCGACGGAACTGGCTGGCCTGCCTCCCCGGCCGGCACGGGCGAGCGAAGACAGCGTCGCGGACGGCCGTTTCGGCACCGCAAGCAGCGACCAAACGCAGCCGCATAGTCTCGACGACGTGGCAAGCACCGAAAAGCGGATCGGAACGATCGATCTGCTGGACGACGACCTCGTCTTCACCCAGGCCGAAACGGCCCCTCAGGCGCCCGCGCGCATGCAGGCCGCCGCCGCTCCGTCCGAAGCGGCGCTGCGCGAGATCGATGCGCTGCCGGCCGAGCGCAAGCTCGCCTATTTCGTCTGAGCCGGAACGCTCAATTCTCCCGCCGCAACGCGGTTTCGTGCCAGCGGCGCAGCAGGAGATGCGAGATCAGGCTCGTCGCCAGGAAGATCGCGACTCCCGACAGCGAGATCATCGCCAGCGCCGCGAAGACCCGCGGGATCTTGAGCTGGTAGCCGGCCTCGAGGATGCGATAGGCCAGCCCCGAGGCATTGCCGCCGGTGCCGGCGACGAATTCGGCGACGACCGCGCCGATCAAAGCGAGGCCGCCCGACACTTTCAGCCCCGCCAGGAAATAAGGCAGCGCCGCCGGCAGCTTGAGATAGCGCAAGGTCTGCCAGCGGCTGGCGCCATAGAGCTCGAACAGATTGACGAGGTTGTGGTCGGCCGCGCTCAAGCCCAGGATCGTGTTCGACAGGATCGGGAAGAAGGCGACGATCCAGGCGCAGATCAGCAGCGACAGGTCGATGTCATCAGCCCAGATGATGATCAGCGGCGCGATGGCGACGATCGGCGTCACCTGCAGGACGATCGCATAGGGCAGGAGCGCCATTTCCAGCCATTTCGACTGGCTGAACAGCACCGCCAGCGCCACGCCGATGAGGATGGCTGCCGCGAGCGCCAGGAAGGTGATGCGCAACGTCACCCAGAGCGAGGCGGAGAGCGTCGCCCAATCCTCGACTAGGGTCCGGCCGATAAGCAGCGGTCCGGGCAGGACATAGGGCGGGATGTCGTTCCAGCGGACGGCCAGCTCCCAGAGCGTCAGCACCAGAACGCCGATGACCAGCGGCGCGAGGATGCGGGGCCAGATGCTGACCGGCAAACCGAGGAAGCGGGGCTCGGCCGGAACCGGCAGAGCCTCGGCAGCGGCAGCCTCGCGCGCCAGGGTATCCTCAGGCGCGCTCATGGGCCGATCGCTTCCTTGAGTTTGCCGGAAGCGATGCGGCAGAGATGGGCATATTCGCCGGAGGTGCGGAAGAGGTCGTCGCGCGGATAGGCGGCTGCGACCGGCAGATCGGCGATGATGCGCCCGGGCCGGGCCGCCATCACCACGATGCGCTGCGAGAGATAGACCGACTCGAAGACCGAATGGGTGACGAAGACGGCCGTGAAGCGCTCTTGCGCCCAGAGCGCGAGCAAATCGTCGTTGAGGCGATGGCGGGTGATCTCGTCGAGCGCGGCGAAGGGCTCGTCCATCAGCAGGATGCGTGGCCGCATCACCAGGGCGCGGGCGATCGAGACGCGCATCTTCATGCCGCCGGAGAGTTCGCGCGGATAGGATGTCTCGAAGCCCTTCAGCCCGACGAGAGCGAGCATCGCGGCGGCACGCTGCTCCGCTTCCGCCCGCGCCAACCTCTGCAAGGTCAGCGGCAGCATGACGTTGGCGAGCGCATTCGCCCAGGGCATCAGCGTCGGATCCTGGAAGACGAAGCCGAGATCGCGCCCCGACCCGGTCGCCTTTTCGTCGCGGCCCGGCCAGGCGATCGTCCCTGCGCTCGGCGCGCCCAGGCCCGCGATCATGCGCAGCAGGGTCGACTTCCCGCAGCCGGAGGGGCCGAGCAGGCTGACGAACTCCCCGGCGGCGAGATCGAGATCGACGTCGCGCACGGCGAGCGTCCCGTTGCCGAAGCGCTTCGAGACGCCGCGCAATGCGACGAGGGGCATGGTGGCCTCGTCCAAGACCGATCGACCCGCGACGCTCAGGGCTTGCCCACGCCCTTGTTGATGAAGTCGAGCGTATAGGCCTTCTTCACATCGACGCCGGCCGGGAAGACGCCGACATCGGCCATGGTCTTGTAGAAGCTGGTCCAGCGCGCATCGGTCATGGCGCCGACGCCGAGTGTCAGCGCATCGCCCGACAGGACGATGCCGTTCTCGTTCATGACCTTGACGGCGTAGTCGATCTTCTCCTGATCCATGTCGGGATTGTCCTTCAGGATCAGCGCGTTGGCGGCGGCATTCTCGGGGCCGGCCTTCATGTATTGCGCCCAGCCCTCCAGCGTCGCGGTGACGAAGCGCTGGACCAGATCCTTCTTCGTCTCGATCAGCTTGCGCGAGACGTTGATCGTCGTGTTGTAGGCATCGAAGCCATTGTCGGCGAGCAGATGCACCACCGGCTTCACCCCGGCCTTCTGGATGGCGAAGGGCTCGGAGGACAAGAAGCCCTGCTGCGAAATCCGCTTGTCGGCCAGGAAGGGCGCCATGCTGAAGGTGTAGGGGCGGATCTGGTCGTCGGTGTAGCCGAATTTCGCGCGCAGGAAGGGCCAGAAGGCGGTGCGCGCCTCGGTGCCGATCAGGATCGGCTTGCCCTTCAGGGCCGCAAGCGAGTCGTTGCCCTGGTTCGGGTGCGAGATCAGGACCTGCGGGTCCTTCTGGAAGATCGAGGCGATGGCGAGGAAGGGGATGTTCTCCTGCGCGAAGCGCACCGCCTCGAAGCTGGTCGACATCGTCATGTCGACGCGGCCGCCGAGCAGAAGCTGCGACGGGTTCTGCTGCGGGCCGCCCTGCCGGATCTCGGCGTCAATGCCGTATTTCCTGTAGATGCCGTTGGCGAGCGCGAGATAGAAGCCGCCATGCTCGGCCTGGGCGCGCCAGTTGGTCTGGAAGCTCACCTTGTCGAGCGTCTGCGCGTTGACTCGCGCGCCCGGCACCGGCACCAGCACGGAAGCGGCGGAGCCGCCGATGAGGCCGAGCGCGGCGCGCCGGTCCAGGCGATATCTCATCATCGTCATGTTCGGAACTCCCCCACGGCGGACCCGGCAATCTCTGGCCTTGTGCCCTTATGCCATGCGATAGCATGGCAGGAAATCGCAACACCGCCTCGCGGCAGGCGGCTTCGCAACATCCGCAACCCGCGATCGGCAGGCCGAGCATGACCGCACGCTTCTGGGGCGATCTCAAGAGCTCCGATTTCGCCGCACTGCCGCGCGAGAGCACCGTCGCCGTGCTGCCGCTGGCGGCGATCGAGCAGCACGGCCCGCATCTGCCGGTCTCGACCGACACCACCATCATGAACGGCATGCTGGCCGAGGCGGTGCCGCTGGTCGGCGCGGACGTCGAGGTGCTGGTGCTCCCGACGCAGGCCATCGGCAAATCGAACGAACACCTGCATTCGCCGGGCACGCTGACCATCGGCTGGGAGAGCGCTGTCCGCTCCTGGATCGAGATCGGCGAGAGCGTGAAGCGGGCGGGCTTTCGCAAGCTCGTGCTGCTCACCTCCCATGGCGGCAATGTCGACCCGATGAAGATCGCCGCGCGTGAATTGCGCGTCGCGCACGGCATGCTCGCGGTAACGAGCGCCTGGATGTCCTTCGGCCTGCCGGACGGGCTTTTTGCCGATCTCGATATCCGCCACGGCATCCATGGCGGCGATGTCGAGACGGCTCTGATGCTGCATTTCCGGCCGGACCTCGTCGATATGGGCAAGGCCGAACGTTTCGAGCCGCTGATGCTGCCAATGGCGGATGAAGGCTATCGCTGGCTGAGGCCGACCGGCCCGCATGCCTTCGCCTGGATGGCTCAGGACGTGCACCCCGCAGGCGTGGCGGGCGATGCCAGCCTCGCCACGGCCGAGAAAGGCAAGGCGACCGCCGCGCTGCAGGCCAAGGGCTTTGCCGAGCTGATGGCCGACGTGGCGCGCTTCCCGCTGGAGAGGCTGCACAAGGCGGACTAAATCTTTGGGTTGTTCATCGGCTTCTCCCGAAAACCGCGCTCCGCTTTTCGGGCCGAAGCTCTGGCTCAGTCCGGATCGAGCAGGCGCGCGCCCGTCCCCTCCTCCGCCAGCCTGTCCCAGGGATTGCGCAGCGGGCAGTCCTTCACCGAAAGGCAGCCGCAGCCGATGCAGCCGTTGAGATGATCGCGCAATCGCGTCAGCCGCTCGATGCGCCGATCAAGCTCCGCCTTCCAGGCCGTGGACAGGCGCTTCCAGTCGGCCACGGTCGGCGTGCGCCCCTGCGGCAGGGCCTTGAAGGCCTCGCGGATCGTCTTCAGCGGCATGCCGGCCCGCTGCGCCACCTTGATGATCGCGACACGGCGCAGCACCTCGCGCGGATAGCGGCGCTGGTTGCCGGCCGTGCGGTGGCTGCTGATCAGCCCTTCCGCCTCGTAGAAATGCAGTGCCGAGACGGCGAGCCCGCTGCGGCGCGCGACCTCGCCGACGCTCAATTCCATGGGCAGGCGCTGCGGCACATCCATCGCGCGCCCCTCCGTTTTCGGCGCTTGACCTTAACCTTAGTTGAGGTTCTATAAGCCTCGCTCCCGTGACGCAAACCGGAGCGCATCCATGCTCAAGAAGCTCGACACAAGGATCAGGCTGGCGCTGATCTACGGCAGCGGCCGCGAGGGCCGCTTCTGCGACAAGGTCGCCGGCTGGGCGATTTCCCAGATCGAGGGCGACGGCCCGTTCGAGCTCGCGATCATCGACCCCGGCACGCTCGAACTGCCGCCGCGCCATGTCGGCAGCGGCCATCCGGCTCTGGAAGAGGTTCGGCAGACCATCGCCTGGGCCGACGGCTTCATCGTGGTGACGCCCGAATACAACCGCGCCTATCCGGCGATCCTGAAATTCCTGATCGACTCGATCGGGCCGGAATGGCGCGGCAAGCCGGTCGGCTTCGTCTCCTATGGCGGCATCTCGGGGGGCTTGCGCGCCGTGGAGCAGTTGCGGCTCGTCTTCGGCGAATTGCACGCCGCACCGATCCGCGACGGCGTCTCCTTCGCCGATGTCTGGGGCCGCTTCGACACAGAGGGCCGGCTCATGGAAGCCGACCGTGCCGAACGGGCGATGGCGACGATGCTGGCGCAGCTCCATTGGTGGGCGAGCGCGCTGCGGACCGCGCGCGAAACCGTGCCCTACGGCCAGTTCGCACCGGCCTGATACCTCACGCGAAGTTGGGGCGAGCTTCACAAATCCGAACTGGTCTCGCTGCGGCCTGGGCGAAACAATGCCCGCCCCGAGACCAGGAGCCGGACGGATATGAAGCTCAAACTTCTCCGCAACGCGACGCTGAAGCTCAACTATGGCGGCAGGACCTTCCTGATCGACCCGGATTTCGGGGTGCCGCTCAGTCGCCCTTCCTTCACCGGCCGCTCGCAGAACCCGATGACGCCGCTGCCCGAGCCGATCGAGGACATCCTCGCCGGGGTGGACACGGTGATCGTGTCCCACCTCCACGCCGACCATTTCGATGCGGTCGCGAAGGAGCGCGTGCCGAAGAACCTGCCGATCATTTGCCGGCCGGGTGACGAAGCGGCGATCGCGCAGGCGGGTTTCTCCTCGATCACGGCGATCGACTGCTTCATCAGGCTGGGGCCGATCATCCTGAAACGGCATCCGGCCCAGCACGGCACCGGCGCCGTGGTCGATAAGATGGGGCCGGTGATGGGGCTGAGCTTCGAGGCGCCGGGCGAGCCGACGCTCTACTGGTGCGGCGACAGCGTGCTCTATCCGCCGCTGCGCGATGCCGCGGCGGCGACGGGACCTGACGTCATCGTCACGCATTCCTGCGGGGCGATGTGGGACAACACGCTGATCGTGATGGACGACGAGCAGACGCTCGATCTTGCCGAGGCCTTCCCGCGGGCGACAATGATCGCGACGCATATGGAAGCGCTGGACCACGCCACCGTCAGTCGCACAGCGTTGCGCAAGGCGGCGAAGGAACGCGGCGTCGACACGCGGCGCCTGCGAATCCCCGCTGACGGCGAGACGATCGAACTCGGCGTGCCGGCGCTGGTTTGAGCCACTCGAATACGCGTGTCATCCCGGCTCTTCGCTTCGCTCCGGCCGGGATGACACGCGATTTAAAACGGAAGGGGTCTATTCCCCCGCCTTCAACTGCTTGGCGTAGATGTCCTTGTACTGCTCGCGCAGCAGGTTCTTCTGGACCTTGCCCATGGTGTTGCGCGGCAATTCGCCGACGACGAAGACCTGCTTGGGCTGCTTGAACTTGGCGAGACGCTGCTCCAGCGCCCCGGCGATGCCCTTCGCGGTGATCTCGGCGCCCGGCTTGCAGACCACGACCGCCGTGACCCCCTCGCCGAAATCGGGATGCGGCACGCCGATGACCGCGCTCTCGATCACGCCCGGCATCTCGTCGATCTCGGTCTCGACTTCCTTCGGATAGACATTGTAGCCGCCGGTGATGATCAGGTCCTTGCCGCGCCCGACGATGTGGACGTAGCCGGCGGGATCGATCTTGCCGAGATCGCCGGTGATGAAGAAGCCGTCCGCGCGAAACTCGGCGGCGGTCTTCTCGGGGTTGCGCCAATAGCCCTTGAAGACGTTGGGGCCCTTGACCTCGATCATGCCGATCTCGTCGCGGGCGAGTTCCTTGCCCGTCTCGGGGTCGGTCACGCGCGCCGAAACGCCCGGCAGCGGGAAGCCGACCGTGCCGGCGACGCGATCCCCCTCATAGGGGTTCGAGGTGTTCATGTTGGTCTCGGTCATGCCGTAGCGCTCGAGGATGGCGTGGCCCGTGCGCTCGCGCCATTCGCGATGCGTCTCGGCCAGCAGCGGCGCCGAGCCGGAGACGAAGAGGCGCATATGCTTCGTCGCCTCCCGGGTCAGCCGCGCATCCTGCAGCAGCCGGACATAGAAGGTCGGCACGCCCATCATGCTGGTCGCCTGGGGCAGGTGCTTGAAGACCTGATCGGGATCGAATTTCGGCAGCAGGATCATCGCGGAGCCGGAGAGCAGCACCACATTGGTCGCGACGAAGAGGCCGTGGGTGTGGAAGATCGGCAGCGCGTGCAGCAGCACGTCGTCCTTGGTGAAGCGCCAATAGTCGACCAGGGTCAGCGCATTGGACGACAGATTGTCGTGGCTGAGCATCGCGCCCTTCGAGCGCCCGGTCGTCCCGGAGGTGTAAAGGATGGCGGCGAGATCGTCCGGCCCGCGCGCGACATCGGCGAAGCTGGTCGAGGCCGCCAGCGCCTTGTCGGACAGCGTGCCCGCCGAGACATCCGGCGCGCGCCAGACGCCGAGCGTCTCCAGCTTCGCGCCGGCCTCCTCGGCGAAGGGCCTGAGCGCCTCGGCCTTCGCCGGATCGCAGACGAAGACGGCGGGCTCGGCATCGCCGAGGAAATACTCGATCTCGGCCGGGGTATAGGCGGTGTTGAGCGGCAGGAAGATCGCGCCGGCCCGGACCGTGCCGAGATAGAGCATCAGCGCCTCGATGCTCTTCTCGACCTGCACCGCGACGCGGTCGCCCGGCTTCACGCCGAGGCCAACCAGCGCGTTGGCGAAGCGGGCGGAGACGTCGAGCACGTCCTGATAGCTGTAGCTTCGGCCGTCATCGAGGAGCGCAAAACGCGCGCCCGGCCCCGGCATGCGGGCACGGATGAGGTCGAACAGGTGGTTGCCCATGATTTCGGGTCCTTTCAGGCGTTTCCGTCGTCGGGTCTGTCAGGGATTGGCCGGGCGCAGCAGCTTGCGCACCGAGGAGGAGGCCACGACCGTGTCGCGCGTGGCGAAGGCCTCGTGGTTGGTCTCGATATCGTCGAGGTCGTAGCGGTAATTCACCATCACGCCATGCGACTCGCGCAGGCCCCGCGCCGAGAGATTGCCGCCGACATTGACGCGCTCCAGCCGCGCGCCATTGCCGAGATGGAAGCGCGCGACCGGGTCGATGACGCGCCCCGAGCTCCCCCGTGCGCGCAGCAGATATTGCGCCGCCATCTGGCCGAGCAGCTTGTCGCGACGCGCCTTGGTCGCGTCGTCGAGCGAGATGGTCTCGCCGGCCGGACGGCCCAGCTCCGCGCGCTCCTCATTGGTGAGATGGAACGCGCCGGGATCGGCGGCGATGCCGGAAAGCCAGCGGGCGAAGCCCGGCACCGGCGAGAGCGTGACGAAGGTGTCAAGCCCCGGCAATTCGCGCTTGAGGTCCTCGGCCACCTGCTTGATCAGGAAATTGCCGAAGGAAATGCCGCGCAGGCCCTCCTGGCAGTTCGAGATCGAATAGAACACCGCCGTCGTCGCCTCCTGCGCCGGCAGCACCTGGCGCTCCGGCTGAAGCACCTCGCCGATGGTGCGCGGAATCTCGGTCGTCAGCGCGACCTCGACGAAGATCAGCGGCTCGTCGACGAGTTGCGGATGGAAGAAGGCGAAGCAGCGCCGGTCCGCCGGTTCGAGGCGCCGACGCAGATCGTCCCAGCCCTGGATCTCGTGCACCGCCTCGTAGCGGATGATCTTCTCGAGCACATTGGCCGGCGTACGCCAGTCGATGCGGCGCAGCACGAGGAAGCCGCGATTGAACCAGGAGCCGAAAAGGTGCCGGAAATCGGCGTCGACGGCCTTGAGCGCAGGCTCCGCCTCCATCGCCTCGAACAGCGCCTCGCGCATCTGGACGAGGACATGGGTGCCGTCCGGCGCGAGATTGAGGCGGCGCAGCAATTCCTGCCGGCGCGGCTCGGACGCCAGATGCAGGGCCGAGACGGCCGCTGCGTCCGGCTTTTTGCGATAGGTTTCGATGGCCTTGTCGAGCCGCTCCGCATCCGGGCCGAAGCGCTCCGCGAGCAGGTTGAAGAAGGCGAGACGACCGGGCTTGTCGAGGCGTTGCCAGGCGTCGAGCACGGCCTGCGCGAACGCCATGCCGGAGGCCTCGCCCTTGCCGGAGAGAAGATCCTCGCAGAGCCGGTCGATCGGCCGGGCGCCTTTGCCGAGAAAGCGCTCGAAGCCGATCAGCGCACGGCCGCGATCGGCGACGTTGGTCAGGAGTTCGCCGAGAAACGCCATATCCATGCGGGCTCCCAATACTGCCAAGACCGGTTGCTCCGCGATCCTATACGAGTTTCCGCCGGCGCAAACCGCGTCTCAGCGCAGCAGGCTCCAGGCCTTCAGGAAGAAGTCCGGGGCGCCGAAATTCCCCGATTTGAGCGCGACGACCATCGCCGGCCCGTCGACGACGCGGGTCCAGGGCACGCCGGGGTCGATCTCGGGGCCGATCTCCAGCGTGCGAATCCCCAGGCCCAGCACGGTGGCGCCGGAGGTTTCGCCGCCGGCGACGAGCAGGCGCGTGACGCCACCCTTCGACAATAGCCGCGCGATTTCGGCGAAGGCATCCTCGACGACACCCCCCGCCTTCTCACGGCCGAGCTTGTCCTGAACCGCCGCGACTTCGGCCGGGTCGTCGCTGGAATAGAGCAGGAAGGGCTTGTCCGCCGGCTGCGCCAGCGCCCAGGCCGCGAGCCCGGCCGCATCCTGCCGCCCTTCGACCAGTGCGAACGGATCGACCTTGAGCGCCGGATAGCCCGCCGCCAGCGCCGCCTTGATCTGCCCGCGCGTCGCAGTGGAGCAGCTTCCCGAGATGATGCCGCTGCGCCCGGCCGGGGCTTGCAAATCCTGCGGGCCGGGATGTTCCGGCAGGAGGCCGGCCCGGCGGAAATTCTGCGGCAGGCCCATGGCGATGCCGGAGCCGCCGGTCAGCAAGACATGCTCGGAGACGGCATGGCCGAGCGTCATCAGATCCTCATTGGTGAGGGCGTCGGTCACCACATAGCGAACGCCATCGACCTCCAGCTTCGCGAGACGCGCCTTCACCGCGGCAGGGCCGGCGAACACCGTGGCGTAGTCGACCAGGCCGACATCCGTTTTCGCCTGCGCCGCCATCAATCGCATCAGGTTGGAATCGCGCATCGGCGTCAGCGGGTGGTCCTTCATCGAGCTTTCGTGAAGCGGCACGGCCCCGACGAAGAGATAGCCTTGATAGATCGAGCGGCCATTGGCCGGAAAGGCCGGGCAGACGATGGCGAGCTTCGCGCCGAGCCGCTCCATCAGCGCGTTCGCAACCGGGCCGATATTGCCCTCCGCCGTGGAATCGAAGGTCGAGCAGTATTTGAACAGGATCTGCCGCGCCCCTGCCGCCAGCAGCGCCTCGCAGGCGGCCAGCGAGTCGGCGACCGCCTCCGCCACCGGATTTGTCCGCGATTTCAGCGCGACCACCACCGCATCGGCATCGGGCAAGGCGACGCCGGCCGCCGGCACGCCAATGACCTGCACGGTCCGCATACCCGCCCGGTTCAGCATCAGCGCCACATCGGTCGCGCCCGTCATGTCGTCGGCGATCACACCCAGAAGCACGGTTTCCTCCCTCTCGATTTTCTACGTCCTTCTAGCCGGCGCCCACGGCCAGCGCGACCGTCATCGCCGCATCGCCTGCCCGAGTGTTCGGCATGCCGCGGGAGCCGCCCAAAAACCGTGCAACGCCGCCCGGAAATTGGTGCGCCGCAGCGTCGACGGCACCGCGGTTCTGAGTCAACTTGGTCCCGCAAGGAACAAGTTCGCCGATATGGAGCCGGATCGGAGTGCTCGCCCGCTTTCCGAGACGCCTTGAAAAACGACGTTCGAAGAGGGGAAAACCATGAAGCTTCTCAAAGTTCTGGCCGCAGCTTCCACCCTCGCGCTCGCCGCGTGGCCCGGCCTGTCGCCGGCGCTGGCACAGACACCATCGACGCTGCGGATCGGGCTTCAGGAAGACCCGGACATGCTCGACCCGCACAAGGCCCGCACCTTCGTCGGCCGGATCGTCTTCATGGGGCTGTGCGACCGGCTGCTCGACATCACGCCCGAGCTGAAACTCGTGCCGCGGCTCGCCACCTCCTGGGAATTCTCGGCCGACGGGCTGACGCTGACGATGAAGCTGCGGACCGAGGCCAAATTCCATGACGGCGAAGCCTTCAACGCCGAGGCCGCCAAGGCCAATCTCGAACGGGCGATGACCCTGCCCGAATCGCTGCGCAAATCGGAGCTCGCCTCGGTCGACAAGGTCGAGGCGCCTGATCCGGCGACGCTTGTCCTGAAGCTCAAGCGGCCCGACGCCACCCTGCTTGCCCAGCTCACCGACCGTGCCGGCATGATGCTGGCGCCGAAAAGCCTCTCCGGCGACGTCACCGCCAGGCCGATCTGCTCCGGGCCCTACAAATTCGTCGAGCGCGTGCAGAACGACCGGATCGTGCTGGAGAAGTTCAAGGAGCATTGGGAAGCGGACAAATACAATTTCGACCGGATCATCTACCGCTCGATTCCCGACACCACCGTCCGGCTCGCCAATCTGCGCTCGGGCGAGCTCGACATGCTGGAGCGACTGGCGCCGACCGACGTGAAATCGGCCAAGGCCGATGCCTCGCTCAAGGTGACCAGCATCGCCAATCTCGGCTATCAGGGCATCACCATCAACACCAATAACGGCGATGCCGCGAAGCAGCCGATGGGCCAGGACAAGCGGGTGCGCCAGGCGTTCTCGCTCGCCATCGACCGCAAGGTGCTGAGCCAGGTGGTGTTCGAGGGGCTCTACGAGCCGATGAACCAGCCCTTCAACCCCGGCAATTTCTACGTTAGCGGCGACTTCCCCGTGCCGGAGCGCGATGTCGCCAAGGCCAAGGCGCTGCTGAAGGAAGCCGGGCAGCCGAAGGTCACCGCCGAGCTCTTCGTCACCAACAACCCCGTCGATACCCAAATCGGCCAGGTGATTCAGGCGATGGCGCAGGAAGCCGGCATCGATGTCCAGCTCCGCGCGACCGAGTTCGCCAGCCAGCTCCGCGACCAGCAGCAGGGCAAGTTCCAGATGAGCCGCATCGGCTGGTCGGGCCGCATCGACCCCGATGGCAACATCCACCCCTTCGTCACCACGGGCGGCGGGCAGAACGACGGCAAATACTCCAACCCCGAGGTCGATCGCCTGCTCAACCAGGCGCGGACCGTCTACGATCCGGCCGAACGCAAGAAGCTCTATGATGCCGCCCAGAAGATCCTGAACGACGAATTGCCGATCATCTATCTCTACAATCAGACGGTCTTCTTCGCGCTGCGCAAGAACATCGACGGCTTCGTCATCAACCCGGACGGGCTGATCCGGCTGGCAGGGTTGAAGCGCTCGTGAGCCCTTCCCTCGCGCCGACCACGGCGCCATCGTCCCGGGCGGCCGAGGGTCGACCCGGGATCCATCGTAGAGCGCAGTTCCCTATGATGGACCCCGGAATTCCGCTTCGCTGCATCCGGAATGACAAAGCGGTTTCGAGTGCGCCATGCTGACGCTCATCCTGCGACGCATCCTGATCGCGATCCCGACGCTGTTCCTGGTGTCGGTCTTCGTCTTCGCCCTGCAGCGCGCGCTGCCGGGCGACCCCTTCCTCGTCCTCGCCGGCGAGGAGCGCGACCCCGAGGCCATCGCCAGGCTGCGCGAGATCTACCGGATGAACGACCCGGTCTTCGTGCAGTTCTTCGCCTGGCTCGGGCAGGTGGTCCAGGGCGATTTCGGCCGTTCGCTGCGCACCGGGGAGCCCGTGCTCGGCCTCATCCTGCAGAAGCTGCCGGTGACGATCCAGCTCGCCACCGCCGCGATCCTGGTGGCAATCGCGATCGGCATCCCCATCGGCATCCTGGCGGCGCGGCGCAAGGGCACCATCGTCGACTATTCGGCTAGCGCCGTCGCGCTGTCGGGGCTGTCGATCCCGAATTTCTGGCTCGGCATCATGCTGATCCTGCTGGTCTCGGTCTATCTGAAGTGGCTGCCGGCCTCAGGCTACGAATCGATCTTCGTCCACCCCTGGGAGGCGATCCAGCGCCTGATCATGCCGGCCTTCGTGCTCGGCAACGGGCTCGCCGCCTTCCTGATGCGCCATACCCGTTCGGCCATGCTGGAGGTGCTGCGCTCCGACTATGTCCGCACGGCCCGCGCCAAGGGGCTGGACGAGGACACGGTCGTGCATCGCCATGCGCTGCGCAACGCGCTGGTACCGATCATCACACTGACGACGCTGCTCTTCGGCGAGTTGCTGGCCGGCGCGGTGCTGACCGAGCAGGTCTTCACCATTCCCGGCTTCGGCAAGCTCATCGTCGATGCCGTGTTCAACCGCGACTATGGCGTGGTGCAGGGCGTGGTGCTGTGCACCGCCATCGGATTCATCCTGATGAACCTGCTGGCGGACATCCTCTACATCCTCGTCAATCCGCGGCTGAGGGCGGCCTGATGGCATCGATGGATTCCATCTCCTCGGGCGCAGGCACGGCGAGCGGGCTGAAGGCGCGGCCGGGCGTGCTGGCCCGGCTCCTCCACAATCCCTCGGCGCTGATCGGCGGCGGGCTCGTGCTCCTCTTCTTGCTGCTGGCGGTGCTGGCGCCGGTGCTGCCGCTGGCGGACCCGTTCAAGTCGAACTTCCTCGCCATCCGCAAGCCGCCTTCGGAGCTCTACTGGTTCGGCACCGACGAGCTCGGGCGCGATCAGGTGGCGCGGCTGTTCTTCGGGGCGCGCGCCTCGCTGCTCGCCGGCATCGTCTCGGTTCTGATCGCGGTCGCCATCGGCCTGCCCTTCGGGCTCATCGCCGGCTGGTATGGCGGCTGGATCGACATCGTGATCTCGCGCGTCACCGAAGCCCTGCTCGCCTGCCCCTTTCTGATCCTGGCCATCGCGTTTGCGGCGGTGCTCGGCCCCTCGCTGACCAATGCGATGATCGCGATCGGCCTGTCGGCCGTGCCGATCTTCATCCGGCTGGTGCGCGGGCAGGTGATGAGCGTGAAGGCCGAGGATTTCGTCGAGGGCGCACGGGCCGTCGGCGCGCGCGACCTGCGGCTGATGTTCCGCCATGTGCTGCCGAACACGCTTTCGCCGATCATCGTGCAATCGACGCTGTTCATGGCGCAGGCGATCATCCTCGAAGCCGCCCTCTCCTTCCTGGGGCTCGGCCAGCAGCCGCCATCACCCTCCTGGGGGCAGATGCTCAACGTCGCCAAGAACTTCATGGAGCAGGCGCCCTGGATGTCGGTGGCGCCGGGCATCTGCATCTTCCTGGCGGTGCTCGGCTTCAACCTGCTCGGTGACGGCTTGCGCGACGCGCTCGATCCCAGAGAGAATTAGATGACGCCAGCCACGCCCGGCCCTCGCCGCTGACACCGCACCGACCACTTTCCACGACTGGATACACCCATGTTCACCACCCGCCCCGAAATCCTCGGCACCTTCGGTGTCGTCACCTCGACGCATTGGCTCGCGACCGCGTCGGGCATGGCGATGCTGGAGAAGGGCGGCAACGCCTTCGACGCCTGCGCCGCCGCCGCCTTCGTGCTGCAAGTGGTGGAGCCGCATCTCGTCGGCCCGGCCGGCGACATGCCGGCCGTGTTCTATTCGGCCGAGACGAAGAAGGTCGAGACGCTCTGCGCGCAGGGACCCGCCCCGCAGGCGGCAACCATCGCGGCCTACAAGGCACTCGGCCTCGATATGATCCCCGGCTCCGGCCTGCTCGCGACCGTCGTGCCGGGCGCCTTCGGCGGCTGGATGACGCTGCTGCGCGACCATGGCCGGCTCAAGCTGCGCGAGGTGCTGGAACCGGCCATCGGCTATTTCGAGAACGGCCACCCGATGCTGCCGCGCGTCTCGGATTCGATCCGGGAGCTTACCGATCTCTTCACCGGCGAGTGGCCGACGTCCGGCGCGGTCTATCTCCCCGGCGGCAACGTGCCGGAGGCGCGCAAGCTCTTCGCCAACAAGGCCGCCGCCGCGACCTACAGGCGCATCCTCGACGAGGCGGAGGCCGCAGGCTCCGACCGGCAGGAGCAGATCCAGGCCGCCTATGATTCCTGGTACAAGGGCTTCGTCGCCGAGGCGATGGACCGTTTCTGCCGCACGCAGGAGGTGATGGATTCCTCCGGCCGGCGCAACAAGGGCCTGCTCACCGCCGACGACATGGCGAGCTGGCAGCCGACTTACGAGACGCCGGCCTCCGTGACCTATCACGACTGGGAGGTCTTCAAGATCGGCCCCTGGGGCCAGGGTCCGGCCTTCCTGCAGACGCTCAAGATCCTGGAGGGCGTCGACCTTGCGGGAATGGGTCCGGCGAGCCCCGACTTCGTGCATCATGTCGTCGAGGCGATGAAGCTCGCTTTCGCCGATCGCGAGGCCTATTACGGCGACCCGGATTTCGTGACGGTGCCGCTCGCGACGCTGCTCTCGGAGGATTACGCCGCCGGCCGGCGCGGCCTCATCGGCAAGCAGGCCTCGCTGGAGCTGCGCCCCGGCATCGTGCCCGGCTACGAGGCGCAGGTCGCGCATGCGCTGAAGGCGCTCGGCGCCATCGCCCAGCCGACCCAGGGCGGCGCCAGCGTCGGCGAGCCGACCATGGCCTCGATGGTCGCGGCCGGGCGCAAGGGCGACACCGTCCATATCGACGTCATCGACAAATGGGGCAACATGATCGCGGCGACGCCGTCCGGCGGCTGGCTGCAATCCTCGCCGGTCATCCCGGAGCTCGGCTTCCCGCTCAATTCGCGGGCGCAGATGTTCTGGCTGGAAGAGGGCCTGCCGGCCTCGCTCGCGCCGGGCAAGCGGCCGCGCACGACACTGACGCCGACCATTGCCTTCGAGAATGGCCGGCCGCGCCTCGCCTTCGGCACGCCGGGCGGCGACCAGCAGGAGCAATGGCAGCTCGGCCTCTTCCTGCGCCGGGTCCATCACGGGCTCAACCTGCAGGAAGCCATCGACCTGCCGCTGTTCCACACCCAGCATTTCCCCTCCTCCTTCTATCCCCGGACCTCGCGGCCGGGACATCTGATGATCGAGGAGAGCATCGGCGCGGCGGCCTTGGCGGAGCTGGAGCGGCGCGGCCACAGGCTCGAGCGCGCCCCGGCCTGGACGGTCGGGCGCCTGACGGCGGCGGAGACGGGCGATGACGGCCTCTTGCGCGCCGCCGCGACGCCGCGTCTGATGCAGGCCTATGCCGCGGGGCGGTAAGCTCTGCCGGTTTTGCCGTCATTCCGGGCGAAGCGAAGCGCAGACCCGGAAGCCATCGTAGAGCGCCTCGCCCTTCGATGGATCCCGGATCGGTGCGGCTTCGCCGCTTGTCCGGGATGACGGGGAAGACTGAGATCGACCGGATAACGAGGAACCGCATATGACCTGGTCCATCGTCGCCCGCGACGCCGCCACGGGCGCCTATGGCGTCGCCGTCTCGACCTGCGCCTTCGCCGTCGGCGCGCGCGTGCCCTATGGCGGCGGCCGGATCGGCGCCATCGCGACGCAGGCCTTCGTCAATCCGCTCTATGGCGTCGACGGGTTGAAGCTGCTGCAGGAAGGTCGCTCGGCTCTCGAGATCGTCGCGACGCTGACGGCGGCCGATGAGGGCCGTGCCCATCGCCAGCTCCATGTCATCGACCGCGACGGCAAGATCGCCGCTCACACAGGCGCGGCCTGCATCGACTGGTGCGGTGCGGTGGACGGGCCGCAGGTCTCGGTCGCCGGCAACATGCTGGCGGGGCCGGAGGTCGTGCAGCAGACGCTGAAGGCCTATATCGCGGCATCCGGCCTCGATTTCGACGAACGGCTCCTGGTCGCGCTCGAAGCCGGCGAGAAGGCCGGCGGCGACAAGCGCGGCCGGCAATCAGCCGCCATCCGCATCTGGAACGGCGAGCCGGTGCCGAGCTTCGACATCCGCGTCGACGATCATCCCGATCCGCTGGCGGAGCTGCGTCGGCTCTGGCGGGTGGCGCATCAGCGCTCCGTGCCGTTCCAGCAGGCCTCGCCCTCGCGCAGCCGCCCTGCCGGCGTCACCGACAGGGCCGAACTCGACCGGCTCTGCGCGGAATACGCGGCGAACTGGAACGCGCGGCATCCGGAGAGCTGAGCCGCGGAGCGCATTCTCGCCAAGCCTGTCGCGTGATAAGGTGACGTTTCGTCACCCTGTCATCCAATAAGCGGGGAATGCGATGGCCGATCGGGACAACGAAGCCCTCCAGAAGCGCATCGCCACGCTGGAGACGCAGGTCGCAGCCTTGCTGCAGGCGATTTCGGCAGACCGGGGCGGCAATGTCGTCATCAACGCGCCGGGCTCTCTGACCGTCAATTGCGGGCTCGGGATCTCGCTCACGGCCGGCAGCGCGATGACGCTGACCGCAGGCGCCAACCTTGCCGTGATCGCAGGCGCCAATGCCAGCCTCGTTGTCGGCAACCGTCTGCGCATCAGCAGCGGCCATGAAGCCTCGTTCGAAACACGGAGCTTCAACGTCACCGCGGCCGTGGGCTGCAAGATCGATAGCGGACAGAGCCTTGCCGTCACCTCCGGCAAGGAGATGACGGTCGCGGTCAGCAAGACGCTTCTGGTCGAAAGCGCCAACGCGATGGTGCTGAAAAGCGGCGATGCCAGGCTGGATCTGAAGAAGGACGGCAGCGTCGAGCTTCACGGACGGGACGTCACGCTCAAGGCCTCCGGACACCTCGAAGCCAAGGCGTCCGGCCATGTCACGATCAAAGGATCGAAGATCCTGCAGAATTGAGCCTGAGCATGTTCAAGCGAAGCGGCCGCCGCTTCACTTGAAGAAAATGCGGATGCGCTTCAGTCAGGTCAGCTTCCCGCGCGCCGCGACCGGCAGTTCCCCGATCAGCTTGTCGCCGCGCACCGTGATGAGGCGGTCGACCATGTTGACGACGACGCAGACATGGTTCGGCACGACACGCACGACCTCGCCGACGACGGGACGCTCGTTCGTGCCGGAGAGATCGAGGAAACCGTGCTCCTCGGCGAATTGCGCAATCTTCGCGCGAGGATATTCGAGGATCAGCCCGTGGCCGTCGAGGCCGCCCTTGTCGCTGGTCAGCGTCTTCGAGCCGGAATCGAGGATGCCGCGCTCGGGCGCCGCCCGGCTCACCACCGTGGCGTAGACGGTCAGCGCGCAATCATCGAGGGTCGCGACCCCGGCCGCCATCTGCATGCGGTCGTTGAAGATCGAGGTGCCCGAGCGATGCTCGGTCGCGCCCTTGAGCTTGCCCATGTTGGGGATGTTGGGCGAGCCGCCGGTCGAGACGATATCGGCCTTGAGGCCGGCATCGCGCAGGCCGGCATTGGCGGTGTCGAGGAAAACCTGCGTGCGCTCCCAGCCATCCTCCGGCGGGTACATCAGGAAGCCGGCGAAGCGCAGGCCGGGCGACGCCGCGACCATCTTCGCCAACTCGACCGCCTCGTTCGGGGTCTCGACGCCGGCGCGCTTGCGGCCGGTGTCGCATTCGATGACGACTTCCAGATCACGACCCGCGATCTCGCCCGCGCGCGGCAGGCCAGAGATGGTGACGGGGTTGTCGGCGGCGACGATCATCCGGACGCGGCGCTGCAGGGCGCCGAGGCGGCCCAGCTTCTCCTCGCCGAGGATGTTGTAGCTGATCAGGATGTCGTCGATGCCGCCATCGGCCATCACCTCGGCCTCGCCGAGCTTCTGGCAGGTGATACCGCGCGCGCCGGCCTCGACCTGGAGCCGGGCCAGCTCGGGCGATTTATGCGTTTTGATATGCGGGCGGTTGGCGACGCCGGCCGCATCACAGGCGGCCTGGAGACGGGCGATGTTGGCATCGACCTTGTCGAGGTCGATCACGACGGCAGGGGTGCCGTAAATGCGGGCGATCTCGGCCGCAAGAGGGGTCGCGGCCGGCTGCTCGACGGCCCTGGAGGTGGTCGCGGTCACGCTCATGGATGCACCTTGACGATAACCTCGATCTCGACGGTCATCCGGTTCGGCAGCGAGCCCATGCCGACGGCCGAGCGGGCGTGGCGGCCCCGGTCGCCGAGTACGGCGACGAACAGGTCGGAGCAGCCATTGATGACCTTGGGATGATCCGAGAAATCCGGCGCTGCATTGACCATGCCGAGCAGCTTGACGATCTCGACCTTGTCGAGGGAGCCCGCCGCCTTCTTCATCGCCGCGAGCAGGCCGAGGCCGGTCTGCTTGGCATGCTCATAGGCCTGCTCGATCGTGACGTCGGCGCCGACCTTGCCGGTCGGATAGGTGCCGTCGGCGCGCTTGGGACCCTGACCGGAGAGATAGATCATGTCGCCGACCTGCTTGAAGCTGACATAGGTCGCGACCGGCGTCGGCACCTCCGGCAGGGTCAGCCCCAGTTCCTTCAGCCTGTCATCGGCGCTCATGGCATCTTTCTCCTCAGTCCTTCCGACGCCTGTCGCGTCAGTCCTTCAGGTCGCGGCGCATATAGCAGGCCGCTTCATCGTAAGTCGCCAGCTTCCCGGCCAGCGCGGGCTCTTCGACAACGGCAAATCCCTGACGCCGCCAGAAGCTTGTAGAGCCGTTCACCGCCACCAGCGAGAGGCTTCGGTAGCCGGCCTGCCCGAGCCGGCGGGCGAGCTCCGCGACGATCCGGCCGCCAGCCCCCGCTCCGCGTCCTTCGGGCAGCACAGCGAGATCGTGCAGATACCAGTTCGCCTGACCGTCCGGAACGGCGCCAAGCCGGGAGTTGAGCGCAGGGATCTCGCCGGCCGGCCAGGGATGGCTGACCAGATAGCCGAGCAGCGCCCCGCCCTCGCCCTCCAGGACATGGCAGCCTTCGCCGGCAAGCCGCAACCGCTCGGCGAAGACGGCTTCGTCCTCGGGATAAGCCGCGTGGACGACCGCCGCGATCCGCATCACGGCCGGCAGATCGGCAGGCGCCATGCGGCGCCAGCCCGTTTCGCGTGACATGAAAGTTACGCCGCGACCTTCGGGAACTTGCTGGTCCGCTTCGGGTGCCACCACTTGCCCTTGAGCACGACGCCCTCGGAGACGAACTTCCTGTCGCCGATCAGATGCTCGCCGACCACGTCGACATAGTCGAACTTGCCTTCCTTGATCGTCAGGATGGTCGCGTCGCCGAGCGAGCCGACCTTGAGCGAGCCGTATTCCGGGCGCTTCAGCGCCATGGCGGCGTTCACCGTCGAGGCCGCGACGACATTGTTCAGGCTCATGCCCATGCAGAGGAATTTCGACATGGTAGTGACCTGGTCGAAGGCCGGGCCGTCGATGCAGAGCTTGTGAACGTCCGACGAGATCACGTCCGGCTCGAAGCCGTTGGCGAGCATGGCGCGCGTCGTCTTGAAGGAGAACGAGCCCTTGCCGTGGCCGATATCGAAGATCACGCCGCGCTTGCGGGCGGCCACCACCTCCGGCTTCACCGTGCCCTGCGCCGTGCAGGGGGCGTTCGGGAAGGGCCTGAAAGCGTGGGTGAGCACGTCGCCCGGCCTGAGCATGGCAAGGACTTCCTCATAGGATGGCGGCGGATGGTCGATATGGCACATCAGCGGCATGCCGACCTCTTCGGCCACCTGCAGCGCGATGTTGAGCGGCTTGGTGCCCTGGTCGCCCGAGGCATGCAGGCCGACGCGGACCTTGATGCCGACGATGTAGTCGCGGTTCTTGTCGGCGACCTCGGCGCAGTCGATCGGGTTCATCATGCGCATGTCGCCGCTCTCGCCGACCATGACGCGATGATCGAAGCCGTAGATGCCGGCATGCGAGACGTGGAGATAGGCGAGGATGCGCGCCTGGCTCGGCTCGATGACATGCTTGCGGAAGCCCGCCCAGTTGCCGGGGCCGGCCGAGCCAGTGTCGACCGAGGTGGTGACGCCCGACAGGCGGCAGAACTCGTCGGCGTCGATGCCGAGCGAGGTGCCGCCCCAATAGACATGGGTGTGCAGGTCGATCAGGCCGGGCGTGACGATGTAGCCGGAGACGTCGCGGATCTCCTTCGCCCCCTTCAGATCCTTGCCGAAGCCGGAGACCTTGCCGTCCGTGAAGGCGACGTCGAGGATGCCGTCATGCTTCTGCGAGGGGTCGATGACCCGGCCGCCTTTGAGGATAATGTCGTGGGTCATCGAAACTACTCCGCAGGCCATTGAGCAAAGGCGATGGCGACGCCGTTCAGAAGGTGGAGGCCGGCCCCTGCCGGACGATAGAGAAGGCGCGCCCGAAATACAGATGCAATTCGGGAATGAAGAGTTGCGAAATCGTCGGGTCCTGGATCGGCGTGTATTTCGCACCGCCATCGCGGACGTCGGCACCGCCGAGATAGGCGGTCAGGCCGCGGCCGCGAAAGGCGTCGATCCGGTCGGTGAGCCTTGCGACGACGATGACGCCGCAATCGCCCCATTCATAGGGAATCGCGAAATAGAGCTTGGCGGCGTAGCTCAGCGTGGCCTCGCCCAGGCCCTGGGCATAGCGCGCCATGGTCGCCGAGCGGCCCGCCACGCTCCTGACCTTGCTGAAGACCTCGAGATCCGCCCACCAGCCGCCGGCAGCGGCGCGCAGCGGATCGCTGGCGAAGCGGGCCGCATCGCAGAAGCGGTAATAATTCTGGCCGACGCTCAGATGGACGCGCTGGACATGCGACATGCCGCCGTTCTGGCCCTGCGCGGAGAAGCCGCGCGCCGCCTGCTCATAGGCGGAAAGCTTGGGTGGGGAAAAACAATCCCGGTTCAACGGGTCGGGCGACACGGGCTCTATCCTCTCAGCAAAGGCCCGGCCCCCTTGCGCTCGACGATCATGCCGTAAGCCTGCGGCTCGCGATGCTTCGCGAAGTTGAAGGTCGAGGCCTTGTAGCTCTTGCCGAGATCCATGTCGCAACGGGCGATGACGAGTTCGTCGCCTTCCGTCACGGCCTGCGCCACGACCTCGCCGGTCGGGGCGATGATGCAGGAGCCGCCGATCTGGTCGACACCGGCCTCCGGCCCCGCCTTGGCGACGCCGACGACCCAGCTGGCGTTCTGATAGGCGCCGGCCTGCATCACGAGCTGGTTGTGGAAGTTTCCAAGGCGGTCATGGTCGGGTGCGGGCGGGTTGTGCTTGGGCGTGTTGTAGCCGAGCACGATCAGCTCCACGTCCTGCAAACCCATGACGCGGTAGCTCTCGGGCCAGCGCCGGTCATTGCAGATCATCATGCCGATATGGGCGTCCATCGTCCGCCAGACCGGCCAGCCGAGATTGCCGGTCTCGAAATAGCGCTTCTCGAGATTCTGATACGGCGCGTCGGGCCGATGCTCCGGGTGGCCGGGCAGATGGATCTTGCGGTACTTGCCGACGATGGTGCCAGTCTTGTCGACGAGGATCGCGGTGTTGAAGCGGCGCTTGCGCCCTTCCTCATGGGCGAGCTCGCAATAGCCGAGACGGAAGCCGATGCCGAGGCGCTTGCTTTCCTCGAACAATGGCGCCGTTTCGTTCGAGGGCATCGCCGTCTCGAAATAGCTGTCGATCTCGTCCTCGTCCTCCATCCACCAATGCGGGAAGAAGGCGGTGAGCGCGGCCTCCGGATAGACGACAAGATCGACGCCGTGCTCCTTCGCCTGCCGCATCAGCGCGATCATCCGGGCGACGGCCGAAGCCCGGCTTTCGTCGCGCTGGATCGGGCCGAGCTGGGCTGCGGCGACGGTCAGGATTCGGCTCACGGCGGAAGGCTCCGGATAATGGGGTGACAGGCTCGAAAACCACTGCCGGCGCGTCAAGCGCCGGCAGTGGTTGGCGGGGGTTGCTTCAGCGGCAGGGCTACCGCTTCAGAGCCGCTTGGCGATGCGCGGATCGAGCGAGTCGCGCAGGCCGTCGCCGAGCATGTTCACCGCGAGCACGGTGATCGAGAGGAAGACGGCCGGGAACAGGATGATGTGCGGCCTGACCTGCCAGAGCGCCCTGCCCTCGGCCATGATGTTTCCCCAGGACGGGGTCGAGGGCGGCACGCCCGCGCCGATGAAGGAGAGGATGGCCTCGACGATCATGGCGCTGGCGCAGATATAGGTCGCCTGCACGCTCATCGGTGCGAAGGTATTGGGCAGGATGTGCTTGATGATGATGCGCGGCGCGCGCGCGCCGTTGGCCACCGCCGCCTCGACATAGGGCTGCTCGCGCAAGGACAGCACCACGCCGCGGACCAGCCGGGCGACGCGCGGAATCTCGGCGACGGTGATGGCTAGGATGACGTTGCCGATCGAGCCGCGCGTCAGCGCCATCAGCGCGATGGCGAGCAGGATCGGCGGGATCGACATCCAGCCGTCGATGATGCGCATGACGATGCCGTCGGCCCAACGCATGAAGCCCGCAAAGAGGCCAATGGCGAGCCCGGCGACCGAGGCCAGGATCGCCACGCTGAAGCCGACGAGCAGCGAGACGCGCGCGCCGTAGATGACGCGCGAATAGATGTCGCGGCCGAGCATGTCGGTGCCGAACCAGTAGAGCTCCGAGGGCACGCGCGTGCGCCGGCTGGGCGAGATCGCCGTCGGGTCGACGGTGCCGAGCAGCGGCGCGAACAGGCCGATGAGCGCCATGAGGACGAGGAGCCCGCCGCCGATCGCGACCGAGGGGTGGCGGCGCAGATAGCGCCCGAAGCGGACGAGCTTGCCGGGCCCGGCGGGCTTCGCCGGGGCTGCGGGGGCGGCGATACCGTTCGCCGGAATGGGATGCTGCAAGGTCAATAGCGGATCCTCGGGTCGACGAGGGTGTAGGTCAGGTCGATCAGCAGGTTCACGAGCACGTAGACCAGGCTGAACATCAACACGACGCCCTGGATGACGGGGTAGTCGCGCCGCAGGATGGCATCGACGGTGAGCCGGCCGAGACCGGGAATGGCGAAGACGCTCTCGGTGACGACGGCGCCGCCGATCAGCAGCGCGATGCCGATGCCGATGACGGTGACGATCGGCACCGCCGCGTTCTTGAGCGAGTGCAGGAAGAGCACGTCCTTCTGCGCCACGCCCTTGGCGTTGGCGGTGCGGACATAGTCCTGCTGCAGCACCTCCAGCATGGTGGCGCGGGTGATGCGCGCGATCAGCGCGATATAGACCAGCCCGAGCGTCACCGCCGGCAGGATCAGGTTCTTGAGCCAGGGCCAGACGCCCTGCGAGAGCGGCGTGTAGCCCTGCACCGGCAGCCAGTCGAGCTTCAGCGCGAAGATCCAGGCGAGCAGATAGCCGACGACGAAGACGGGCACCGAGAAACTCAGGACGGCGAAGGCCATCGCGCCCTTGTCGATCCAGGTGCCGGCCTTCCAGGCGGCGATCACGCCCATCGGAACCGCGATCACCACTGCGAAGATCAGCGTCAGCACCATCAGCGAGAGCGTCGGCTCGACGCGCTGGGCGATGAGCTGCGTCACCGGCAGGTTGGTGAAGATCGAGGTGCCGAGATCGCCTTGCACGACCCGCCACGACCATTCGCCGAAACGGACCAGATAGGGCCGGTCGAGCCCCAGGCTGGCGCGGATGCGCTCGACATCGGCCGGCGAGGCCTGGTCACCAGCGATGATCGCCGCCGGATCGCCCGGCGCGATGTACAGCAACGAAAACACGAACAGCGCAACGAACGCCATCACCGGGATGGTCGCGACGATGCGTCTGACGACGAATGCAAGCATGGGGCTGTCCGAACCTCGTTCAAGTCTGACCAGGGGCCACGGCCGGAACGGATGTCCCGGACGCAGCAGGGTGAAGCGTCGAGGCGGCCACTGCCGCCCCCGCCATCGTCAGGCCTTCGACACACCCCAGAAGAAGGGCAGCGGGCCTGAAACCACGCCCGAGACGTTCTTCCGCCAGGCCTGATAGCCGAGGTAGAAGCCCGTGGGCGCATAGACGACATTCTCGACCGCCGCCTTGTTGAGGCGGCCGAGCGCCGCCTTCTCCTCGGCGAGGTCCTTGGCGTTGAACCAGTTCGTCACCTCGGTCTCGACCGCCGGCACGTCGGGCCAGCCGAACCAGGCCTTTTCGCCATTGGCGCGGATCGCGGTGTAGGCGGCCGGATTGATGCAGTCGGCGCCAGCATGCCAGGTGTGGAACATGCTCCAGCCGCCCTGCCCCGGCGGCGTCTTCTGGGCGCGGCGGGCGCCGACGGTGCCCCAGTCGGTCGCGACGAAATCGACGTTCATGCCGATGCTCTTCAGCAATTCGGCGGTGACGTCGCCCATCGACTTGGTCGCCGCCATGTCCTGCGCCACGACGCAGACCACCGGCTCGCCCTTGTAGCCGGACTCGGCCAGGAGCTTCTTGGCGGCGGCGACGTTCTTCGCCTTCATCATCTCGCCGCCCTCCTCGGTATAGAGCGGCGTGCCGGGCGTGAAGAAGCCGCCCAGCTCCTTCCAGAGCTTGTCGTCCTCGCCGACGAGGGCGCGCATGTAGTCTTCCTGGTTCAGCGCCGTCATCACCGCCTGGCGCACCTTGACGTTGTTGAAGGGCGGGAAGAGGTGGTTCATGCGGAAGGAGCCGATATTGCCGAGCGGATCGCCGATATCGACATTGATGTTGGCATTGCCCTTGAGCACGGGCACGAGATCGGAGAGCGGCGTCTCCCACCAGTCGACCTCACCGTTCTGCAGGGCTGCGGCCGCCGTCGCGGGATCGGGCATGATGACCCATTCGACGCGGTCGACGAGGATGTTCTTGCCGCCGGCCAGCCAGTCCGCCTTCTCGGAGCGCGGGACATAATCAGTGAACTTCTCGAAGACGGCCTTGGCGCCGGGAACCCATTCGTTCCGGGCGAACTTCATCGGGCCGGAGCCAACGAATTCGGTGATCTGCGTGAAGGGGTCGGTCTTGGCGATGCGCTCCGGCATGATGAAGGAGCAGGGCGCGTTGTTCTTGGCGAGCGCCAGCAGCATCTTCGGGAAGGGCTGCTTCAGCACCCATTTCCAGCTCCGGTCGTCGACTGGCGCAAGCTCGACCTGGATGGCACGGAGCATCAGCCCCATCGGATCGCGGGCGGACCAGCGCACCAGGCTCTGGACCACGTCCCTGGCCAGGACCGGCGTGCCGTCATGGAATTTCAGGCCCGGCCGCAGCTTGAAGGTCCAGGTCAATCCATCGGCCGAGACTTCCTCGGACTCGACCATCTGGCGCTGCGGCTGGAACTTGGAATCAATGCCGTAGAGCGTGTCCCAGACCAGCGCCGCGGCATTGCGGACGACATATTGCGTCCCCCAGATGGGGTCGAAATTGGCGAGGTTCGCCTGCGGTACGAAGCGCAGGGTCTTGGCCGCCGCGCCTTGCGCCAGGGCCGGCATCGCCAGCCCCCCTGCCGCGGCAGCAACGCCGGCACCGGTCGCGGATTTCAGAAACGTCCTGCGATCCATCATTCTCTCCCCTGTGTGGCAACCTCTGAGCGGGCGGCCTTGGCGCGAGTTTGGGCAGAAAAACTCTCCCTGACAACACGCCGAAGACGCTCCTTCAGGCAGCGCGGTCGCCTGCAGGGTTCGTGCCAGAGCGGCGCAAAACGACGAAAGGGCCGGAATATCCGGCCCTTGGCGTTGGATCGCGCGGCAAAGGAGCGACCGCAGAAAAAAAGCCGGTTAAATCGGTTTGATCGGCTGATCGACGCGGGCGAAGGGTTTTGCCTGTTCGAAGGCGGCAGCCGCCCGCAACACCAGCGCATCGCGCCCGAAAGCGCCGACGATCTGCAGCCCCGCCGGCAGCCCGGCCGCGGTCAGGCCGCAAGGCACGGAGATCGCCGGCTGCTGGGTGAGGTTGAAGGGGTAGGTGAAGGGCGTCCAGCGGGTCCAGTCATCGCCATAGGCGCCATGCTCGGGCGTGTTGCGGCCCACCGAGAAGGCCGGCAGCGGCAGGGCCGGCGTGAGCAGCAGGTCGAAGCGGGCGTGGAAGCGGGCCATGCAGAGCGCCAGTGCGTTGCGCTGGTTGAGCAGCGCATCGACATAGGCCGAGGCCGGAATGCGCTCGCCTTGCCCGGCGACGGCGACGAGGCCCGGATCCATCCGCGCCCGACCGGCAGCATCGGTGTCGCGCAGTGCCAGCGCCGCGCCCGATGCCCATAAGGTGATCAGGGTTTCGATCGGATCGGCGAAGCCGGGATCGGCCTCCTCGACCGTCGCGCCGAGCTCGGCGAAAAGCTGTGCCGCTGCGCTCGTCAGCGCCGCGATCTCGGGATCCACCGGCACGTCGAGGCCGAGCCGCGGCGACCAGGCGACGCGCAGGCCCCTCAGCCCGCCCTTGAGGCCGTCGACATAGTCCGGCGGCCTTCCCGTCATCGCCGTCATGTCGCGCTCGTCGGGCTGGCCGATCACCTGCATCGCCAGCGCCGTATCGGTCACCGTGCGGGTGAGCGGGCCGAGATGGGCGAGGAAGCCCATGGTCGAGATCGGCCAGGCCGGCACGCGGCCATAGCTCGGCTTGAGCCCCACGACGCCGGTGAAGGCGGCAGGGATACGGACCGAGCCGGCCCCGTCGGTGCCGATATGGATGCAGCCGAGATTGAGCGCCGCAGCCGATGCCGCTCCCGCAGAAGAGCCGCCCGGCCCCGTGCCGATGTTCCAGGGATTGCGGGTGATGCCGGTGAGCGGCGAATCGCCGACACCCTTCCAGCCATATTCCGGCATGGTCGTCTTGCCGAGAAAGACGGCGCCGGCTTCACGCAGGCGGGCCGTGGCCGGCGCATCGTCCGGGAAGGGCGCGTCGGAGGCCACGGCGGAGCCGCGCCGCATCGGCCAGCCGGCGACGGCGATGTTGTCTTTGATCGTGACCGGCACGCCGTCGAGCGGGCCGGTCGCCTCGCCCTTGAGCCAGCGCGCCTGAGACGCCTCAGCCATGGCGAGCGTCGCCGCCTCGTCGCGATGGACGAAGGCGTTGATCTGCGGCTCGAAGCGCTCGATGCGGGCGAGCGCGTCCTTCGCGACCTCGACCGGCGATACATCCTTGCTGGCGTAGAGGGGGCCGAGCTCGGCGGCCGAGAGCGAAGCGATCGTCGTCATGCGAGAGATCCTCAGGCGTTCGCCACGCGCCAGGCGGTGGCGAGCAACACATTGGCGCCGGCGACCATGTCTTCGTCGGTGCTGAACTCGGCCGGGTTGTGCGAGAGCCCGCCGATCGAGGGGATGAAGACCATGGCGGTCGGGCAAAGCCGCGCCATCATCTGGGCGTCGTGGCCGGCGCCGGAGATCATGCGCCGGATCGGCAAGCCGAATTCGCCCGCGCTGCGTTCGACCTCGGCGATCAGCTCTTCGGCGAAGGGCGTCGCCGGGAAGCGGGCGAGGTCGCGGAAGGCGATGGCGATGCCGTCGCGCTCCGAAAGCTCGGCGCAGAAGCGGCGCACCGCCTCCTCGGCCTGGGCGAGCGGCGCATCCTGCGGATTGCGCAGGTCGAGCGTCATCACCACCGTCTCGGGCACGACGTTGACGTTGCCGGGCTGCACGCGGATGACGCCGGAATTGGCGAGCTGGTGCGGGATGGTCTTGGTCAGCTCGTTGGCAAAGATATTGATGCGCGCAGCCGCCAGCCCCGGATCCTTGCGATAGGCCATCGGCGTCGTGCCGGCATGGCTCGGGCGGCCCTTCAGCGTCAATTCCAGCCAGGTGATCGCCTGGATGCCGGTGACGGCGCCAAGGCCGCCGCCCTCGTTCTCGAGAACCGGCCCCTGCTCGATATGCATCTCCAGATAGGCATGCGCGGGCAGGAAGCCGGGCCGCTCCGCGCCTTCATAGCCGATGCGCTTCAGCTCGGAACCGAGGCCGACGCCTTCGGAATCGACTTCGCGGTGGGCGGCCTCGACGCTCATCCCGCCGGCCCAGACATAGGAGCCGAGCATGTCGGGATGGAATCGGGCTCCCTCCTCGTTGGTGAAGGCGATGACGGCCATGTCGCGCTTCGGCGTGAGGCCGGCATCGCGCAGGGCCGCCAACACCTCGACGCCGGCCACGACGCCGAGCGCGCCGTCGAAGCGCCCGCCGGTGCCGACCGTGTCGATATGCGAGCCCATGATGACTGCGGGACCATCCTCCAGCCCCTTCAGGATGCCGACGATGTTGCCGATCGCGTCGATGCGCACGTCGAGGCCGAGCGTCTCGAGCTGGCGGACGAGCCAGTCGCGGCCCTGCCTGTCCTCATCGGTCAGGGCGAGACGGCGGCAGCCGCCCTCCGGCGTCGCGCCGATGCGCGCCAGATCCGCCAGCCGCGAGGTCAGCCGCGCGCCGTCGATCCGCAGATTGGTGCTCATGAACGACAACCCTCCTTGCCTAGCGCGAGGCAAGATGCAGGCCGCGTCCCGGCTTGTCGACCCGCCCGGCGCGCAGCCGCCCCCCTGCGCGGGTGGCTGTCTGCGATCGGCAATCGCGGGTAGAAGCGGAGCGCCATGTCAACCGTCGCCGCAGCCCCCGCCCGTTCCCATCCCTGGCTCACCGAGGCCCGGGCCATGCTCGCCCTGAGCTGGCCGATGGTGCTGACCAATGTCGCGCAGACAGCGATGACGGCCACCGATGTCGTGATGATGGGCCATCTCGGCCCGCAGGCGCTGGCGGCCGGCGCGCTCGGCAGCAATCTCTACACCGCCTTCCTGATCTTCGGCATCGGCGTGATGAGCGCAGTCTCGCCGATGATCGCGATCGAGCTCGGCCGCAACCGCCACGCCGTGCGCGACCTGCGCCGGACGGTGCGACAAGGCTTCTGGGCGGCGGCGACGATGGCCGGCCCGATGTGGCTGGTCCTCTGGCAGGCCGAAGCCATCCTGAACGCGATGGGGCAGGATCCGGCGCTGTCGAAGGCGGCCGCATCCTATGTCCATACGCTGCAATGGGGGCTGCTGCCCTTCTTCTTCTATCTATGCCTGCGCGGCTTCGTCGCGGCGCTGCAGCGGCCGCGCTGGGCCTTCATCGTCGTGCTCTTCGCCGTCGCCTTCAACGCCTTCGCCAACTGGTGCCTGATGTTCGGGCATCTCGGCTTCCCGGCGCTGGGCCTGCCGGGCTCCGGCCTCGCGACCGCGCTGTCCTCGGCGCTGATGTTCGCCGGTCTCGCGCTCGTCGTCTCGCTCGACCGGCGCTTCCGCCGCTACCACCTGCTCGGGCGCTTCTGGGTGCCGGACTGGCCGCGCTACCGGACCTATTGGCGCATCGGCTTCCCGATCGGGCTGACGGTCGCCTTCGAGGTCGTGATCTTCAACGGCGCCGCCTTCATGATGGGCCTGTTCGGGGAGAGCCCGCTCGCGGCGCATGCCATCGCGATCCAGATCGCCTCGCTGACCTTCATGGTGCCGCTCGGCATCGGGCAGGCCGGCACGGTCAGGGTCGGGCGCGCCTTCGGGGCCGGCGACAGCGAGGGTGTCCGGCGCGCGGGCGCCACGGCGCTGTTCCTCGCCCTGAGTTTCATGGCCTCGACCGCGCTCTTGATGGCGCTCGCTCCGCAATGGCTCGTCGCACCCTTCCTCGACGTCTCGAAACCCGGAGCCGCGGAGGTCGCCGGGCTTGCCATGACGTTCCTGTTCTACGCCGCCGTCTTCCAGCTCGCCGACGGGGCGCAGGTCGTCGGCGCCTCGATCCTGCGCGGCCTCGGCGATACGCGGCTGCCGATGATCTTCGCCGGCCTGGGCTATTGGGGCATCGGCCTGCCGCTTTCGGCAGCACTTGGCTTCCTCACGCCGCTGGCCGGACGCGGCATCTGGATCGGGCTCGTGATCGGCCTCGCGGTGGTGTCGGTGATGATGCTCGGCCGCTGGTGGTCGCGCGAACGCCTCGGTCTCGTCGAGCCCACGCGGGCGGCGGCCTTCTGAGTTCGTCACCCCGTCGCTTCGGCTGCCGGGCGGCTTTCGGCGCGATCACAATCCGTTGTTCGCCCGAAGCTGCCAGGCGTCTCGCGCAGCGGAAACGGTCGATGAGCATGTCTCTGATGCATGCCTCCCGGCCATTGGCGGGATAGTCACGCCGCAAAAGCAATCCGCGGCTGGTGCGATAGTCTTTTATTAACCCTGTGACGCTCTCCTAGGGCCGCAGAAGAATCGCTTTTCCAGCGCCGGAAGCGGGAATTCTCGCCAAGCGGGAGATTCACCGGGCGTCGTTGTGGCAGCGCGGGAACATTGTTGCCCATACGCAACAGGCGCGGCTTGCCACAATTTCGCCACACGGTATTCACCCCGCAGCCATCTCCGGTTCCTTGAACCGGAACAAGCGACGGCGCAGGGAATTGTGTGGTCGCCTTCCGCCAGCTACCGCCCGCCCGTCCAGATCGAGTTTTCAGCCCAATGTCTTCCGCCCGCCACGACGCCTCTCCCCTCGCCCGGCCGACCCGCCGCGTCTTCGCCGCGATGACACCGCTGTTCCTGGCAGCCTGCGTCAGCCAGCGGCAGCAGCCCTATGAGGTGCCCACCCCGCGGGCGCGCATGGTCAGCCCGGAATATCTGGAGATGTATGGCGAGCGGCCCGACGAGAAGTTCCCGCTGCCGGCGACCGACGTCTCCGAGGTCAATCCGCGCTTCCTGCGCCAGATCGTCTCCTACCAGACCGCCGAGCATCCCGGCACGATCGTCGTGGATACCGACGCTCACTTCCTCTATCTCGTCCAGCCCGGCGGCAAGGCGATCCGCTACGGCATCGGCGTCGGCAAGCAGGGCATGTCCTGGCGCGGCCGCGCCACGGTGCAGCGCAAGGCCGAGTGGCCGCGCTGGACCCCGACGCCTGATATGATCCGCCGCGACCCGAAGAAGAACGGCCCCTGGGCCGGCGGCATGCAGGGCGGCCTCGACAATCCGCTCGGCGCGCGCGCGCTCTATCTCTACCAGGGCGGCCGCGACACCCTGTACCGCATCCACGGCACCTCGGAGCCGTGGTCGATCGGCAAGTCGATGTCCTCCGGCTGCATCCGCCTGTTCAACCAGGACATCATCGACCTCCACAGCCGCGTCCCTGCCGGCACGAACGTCCTCGTCCTCAACCGCGGCACGCTGGTCGCGCCAGACGGCGACGAGGCGCCGCCGCCGGACGATTACAGCCCCGACGGCGACTTCTGATCGCAGCGCGGCATGCTGCCGCGCTCCGCCTTGATACCGTCACAGGGCAGGCCCACCTCTTGAGGGCGGCGCATCGGCGCCGTCCAACCAGAGGAGATGACGATGACGCCGCAAGAACGCGACGTGATCGCCGGGATTTTCGATCGGCTCAAGCAGGCCGCCACCCAGCCCCGCGACCCGGAAGCCGAAGCCTTCATCGCCGAGCGACTGCGCGAGCAGCCCTACGCGCCCTACGCGATGGCCCAGGCCGTCTATGTGCAGGAGCAGGCGCTGACCAACCTGCACCAGCAGGTCGAGAGCCTGCAGGCACAGGTCCGTGAGCTGCAGAGCCGCCCCAGCGAGGCGCCTCAAGCCTCGGGCGGCTTCCTGTCAGGCATTTTCGGCGGCGCTCCCGCGCAGCCGCGTACCGGATCGGTTCCGCCGGTTCCGCCCCGCCCGGAGGGGCAGCCCTCTTCCGCCTGGACGAATGCGCCGGCCGCCCAGGCGATGCAGCCTCCCCCGCCCCAGCCGCAGCCCGGCCCCTGGAGCAACCAGCCCCAGCAGCCGGCCGCACGTGGCGGCGGCTTCATGGCCAGCGCGCTGACGACCGCGGCGGGCGTGGCCGGCGGCCTCGTGCTCGGCAATGTCCTGACCAACGCTTTCAGCGGTCACGGCGCCGCGGCAAGCGGTCTCGCCAGCTCGGTGAGCAACTTCGGCTCGGGCTCGAGCGGCACGAACGCCCAGCAATCCGCCTACGAGCAGGGGGCAGCCGACCAGTCCGCCTATGATCGCGGCGCGGACGACCAGGCGCGCACCGACAGCACTGCCGACAGACAGGATGTCAGCCAGGCAAATTACGACCAGGCGGATGACGACGACGATCCGGGTTACGACGACGGCGGCAACTCGGACGACGACAGCTGGGTCTGACAGCTCCCTGAACGACCTTAAAGCCCGCCTCCAGGAGGCGGGCTTTTTGCTGCCGAAGGGCTTCACAAGCCGATGCGCCGAGGATAGGTTAGAATAATTCTAATCTATGGATCCGCCATGAAGCGCCTCGACGATCTCGACGAAGCCGAACTCCTTGCCCTCGCCGTCGCCAGCGAGGAGGAGGACGCACGAATCTATCTGACCTTCGCGCAGAGGCTGCGGGCGAACTATCCCCATTCCGCCGCGATGTTCGAGGAGATGGCAGCCGAGGAGAGCGGGCATCGCCACCAGCTCCTGGCGCAGTATGAGAGCCGGTTCGGCACCGAATTGCCGCTGATCACGCGGCAGGACGTGAAGGGCTTTCTCAAGCGCAATCCCATCTGGCTGCATGAGGATCTGCAGCTCGAGGCGGCGCGTCGCCACGCCGCCGTGATGGAGGTCGAGGCCAGCCGCTTCTATGCGCGCGCCGCCGAGCGGGCGCATGACACCGGCACGCGGAAGCTGCTGGCCGATCTGGCGGAGGCCGAGCGCGGCCATGAGAAGATGGCGGAACGGCTCGACGACGAGCTCAAGAGCTCGGGCGCGGCCGATGAGGAGGAGGAGACGCGCAAGCGCCTCTTCGTCCTGCAGATCGTCCAGCCGGCGCTGGCCGGGCTGATCGACGGCTCGATCTCGACGCTGGCGCCGATCTTCGCCGCCGCCTTCGCGACGCATGATTCCTGGAACGCCTTCGTCGTCGGCCTCGCCGCCTCCATCGGCGCCGGCATCAGCATGGGGCTGACGGAAGCGCTCTCGGACGACGGCGTGGTGACGGGGCGCGGCCACCCCTGGGTGCGTGGTGCCGCCTGCGGCATCGCCACCGCCATCGGCGGGCTCGGGCATACCCTGCCCTATCTCATCCCGGATTTCTGGCTGGCGACGGCCATCGCCGGCGTCATCGTCGCCTGCGAGCTCGTCATCATCGCCTGGGTGCGCTTCCGCTACATGGAAACGCCCTTCGCCTCGGCGATCGTCCAGATCATCCTCGGCGGCCTCGCCGTGCTGGCCGTCGGCATCCTGATCGGCAGTTCCTGAGGGCCGTCGCCCTCAGATCACGACGACCTTCGCGCCGACGCCGACCTTGCCGTAGAGGTCGATGACGTCGTCATTGGTCATTCGGATGCAGCCCGAGGAGACCTCGCGGCCGATGGTGTTCGGCTCGTTGGTGCCGTGGATGCGATAGAGCGTCGAGCCAAGATAGAGGGCGCGAGCGCCGAGCGGGTTCTCGGGGCCGCCCGCCATGAAACGCGGCAGGTCGGGCCGGCGCTTGATCATCTCGGCCGGCGGCGTCCAGCTCGGCCATTCGGCCTTTCGCGTCACGGTCTTGGTGCCAGCCCAGGAGAAGCCGGGACGCCCGACGCCGATGCCGTAGCGCAGCGCCCGGCCGCCGGGTTGAACCAGGAAAAGGAAGCGGTTCGGCGTGTCGACGATGACGGTGCCGGGCCGATGCGGCCCGTCATAGGCGACCTCCTGCTTCCGGAAACGCGGCTCGACCACATAGGGGATGCCGGCCTGCGGCTCGACCGGCTGGCCCAAGGCCGCGACCTGCCGCCCGGGCTGCGGGCGGCGCGTTTCCGCGAAGGGATCGGCGCCGTAGCCGGCGGGCGCCTGCATCGCCTGGCCATAGGCATAGCCGCCCGGCCGGTTATAGACCGCGCCGCCACGGCTCGCGGGCGTCGGATCGCGGCCGGTCATCAGCATCTCGATGAAGCCGCCGCCATAGTTCGAGCGGCCGCGCTGCGCCTGCAGCATCGGATCGTCAGGGCCGCGATAGCCATATCCTTGCGCGGCGGCGGGATCGGCCACGGCCAGACTGCCGGCGACAGCCAGACAGGAGAGGATGAACGCTCGACGCATGACGCAACTCTCTCAACGGAAAGACTTGCCCGAAAGCCTGCGGAACGGTCTCGAAGGAATGGTGAATCGTTGACTCTTTCGGCCTGCAACAGGGCCGAAAGGCGCGAATTCGCGGAATTAACCTTAGTGCCTTGCCAAGAGACAGGGTGAAGGAAAGCTTTCCGCGTGCAGGTCAGGCAGAACCGCGCGGAGGCCGCGTCTTGCGGGCAAGCCAGCGCAACCTGAGCCCGGTGCGCCAACGGGCGACGTCGCAGGCGAGGATGATGGCAGCGTAGACGAGCCCGCCCAGCCCGATCTGGAGGATGAGTTCGAGCACCGGCGGCAATTGGTTCCGCAGCGGCCAGATCGCCAGCGCCATGACGGCCCCCGCGAGCAGGACGCAGGCGATATCGCGCGGCGGCGGCGCTTTCGGCAGGGAGCGCAAGGCGACGAGAGCCGTCACCAGCAGCACGACCAGGAATCCCGCGCTCTGCGCGACGGCAAAGCGCGAGGGCGACGCGGTGCCGACCAGACCCGAGACGAGAGCGAGATTCACTGCAAGGCCCGCGAGCGCGACGATCGCCGCGATCAGGGTTCGCTTCTGGAGCAGGAAAACCGGATAGATCGCCGCCTGGAACAGGGCGATGGCGGCGAAGCCCGGCAGCAGCAACGCCATGTAGCCCGCGAAATGGCCGCGGAACGTCGCCGGGACGAAAAGCGCCTCGAAGGCCGGCAGCACGAGCCAGAAGCCGAGCGCGGCGGGCAGGACCACGGCCAGGACGAGCACCATGTTGCCGGCGATCCGCTTCTGGGCGGCGTTGCGCCCGCGCGTCTCGTCGAGGCGGATCACCTCGCGTAGCAGCACGATCTCGAGCATCGACGCCAGCATCGGGAAAAGCCTGAGGCCGATATCGGAGGCGAGTGAGAAATAGCCGGACTCCGCGAGACCATGCGCCTCGGCGAGCAGGCTGCGATTGGCGAGCGGGATCAGCGAATAGACCGCGTTTCCTGCGACGAGCGGAAGGCCGTAGCGCAGGAAAGCGCGCGCCAGATCCTTGCGCGCCCCGGAAATGGAGAGCGGCCCGTCGGAGAGCCGGCCGCGCACGCTCAGCACCGAGGCGATCGTGCCCGCAAGCCCCGCTAGCAGCACCACGACCGGATCGCGCGTCAGCCAGGCGCCGCCGACCATCAGGACGAGCACGATGGCGGCGCGCACGGCGATCAGGCGGCCATAGGCGGCATCGAGGAAACGCGCCCGCGCGATGGCGCCGTGATAGTCGAACCAGCCGGCGCCGATGCCGGCCAGGACGGCAGCGGCAAGCAGGGCTGCCGGCACGCCGCCATCGAAGCCCGCCAGCAGCACGATTCCGAGCAACGCGCACAGCGCCAGCGCGGCAGCCGCAAAAAGCAGGTCCAGCGTCGCCCGGATGCCGGGATCGCTCGCGCGCGTCTGCGCCGTATAGAAACGGACGGCCGACAACTTCAGCCAGTCGAGCGCCGCCGTGTTGACGAGGACGACCAGCGCCGCGCCGATCGCATAGAGGCCAAAAGCCTCGGGGCCGAGGAACAGCGCGATCAGCAGGCCGAGAGCGAAATTCAGCACCGCGTTGACGAGGAAGGGCAGCAGGACGGTCATCGCGTCTCGGTCATCCCCTTGTTTTCCCTCGCGACGCCCATGCGGCCAACGCCCTTGCGACTCGCCGACAACTCGGGAAGCTCGGCGAGACATGGCGTAGCGGGGCGCGGATGGTTTTCCAAGCGGAAGGAGCCGGGTTGTGGCCGCGTCCCGGGCGAGATCGGGGGCCTGATGCCTGAGCCGCTGTCCTTCTATCTCGTCGGCTGGGTGACGACGCTGATCATCGCCATCGGCAAGAGCGCCTTCGGCGGCGGCCTTGCCATCCTCGGCATTCCGCTGCTGGCGATGGTCACCACACCGCAGAACGCCGCGATCATGGTCTCGATGCTGGTCTCGCTGATGGACCTGATGGCGCTGCAGCGCTTCGGGCGCGACACCTGGTCGAAGCCCGACCTGGTCTGGCTGCTGCCGGGCCTCGTCCTCGGCATCGGGCTTGGCTATCTCGTCTTCGTCCGCATCGACCCGCGCATCGTCAACCTGATGATCGGCGTCGTGACGTTGCTGTTCACTGCGCATTGGTTCCTGAAGGGGCGCCTCGCCCCGCCCGGCAACCGCCCGGTTTCACCGGGGCTGGCACTCGCCGCCGGCACGGCCTCCGGCTTCACCACCTTCGTCGCCCATGCCGGCGGGCCACCCGTCGCGATGTATCTGCTCGCCCGCGGCCTGCCGAAAACCCTGTTCGTCGGCACGACGGTGGCGATCTTCACGCTCGGCAACTGGCTGAAGCTGCCGCCCTATTTCAGCCTCGGCCTGAAACATACCGAGGCGCTCTGGGGCGCGCTGGCGCTGGCTCCCGCCGTGCCGATCGGGATCTGGCTCGGGCGCGTGCTGCACGATCGGCTCGAGCAGAAGGCCCTGTTCTTCTGGTGCTACGCCCTGCTCGCAGTCGCCGCGCTGAAGCTCACCGCCGATGCTGCGCTCGCCCTGATGCGATAGCGGCATGGCGGAATGCGGCGGCCCCTCTAGGCGCGATACCGGTTTATCCCTAGAGCCGTCGTCATGACCGCGCTCCCGCCGATCCGCCTTGCCCGCGACACCGATTCCGAGCCTCTCGCCGCGCTGATCGCGGCGAGCTTCGCCGAATATCCGAATTGCCATTTCGTCTGGGAGGAATTCCCGGAGCTGCGGCAGCCGGCGACGGCCTTCGCCAACAAGGGCGGCAAGCTCTGGATCGTCGACGCGCCGGATGGCGGCATCGCCGGCTCGCTCGGCGCCACGCCGCTGCCCGAGCAGAACGCCGTCGAGCTCACCAAGGTCTATGCCGACCCGGCCTTTCGCGGCACGGGGCTGGCGCAGGCGCTTTTCGCGGAGGCGCTGGCTTTCGCCGAGGCAGGCAACTTTGCCGAGATGATGCTGTGGTCTGACACGCGCTTCGCGCGCGGCCATCGGTTCTACGAGAAGCTCGGCTTCCGGCGCTGGCCGGGCGAGCGCTATCTCGCAGACGTCTCCGCCACCTGGGAATATCATTTCCGCAAGCCGCTCAGCTGCGTGTCATGAACTGGTCGACGGCGCTGCGCGCCGCCCTGGGCATCGCCCTGCTCACCGCCATGGACGCGGTGCTGAAGGGGCAGATGCACAAGCATCCCTTCGTGCTGGCGCTGTTCATGCGCTTCGCCATGGGCGGGCTCTGCGCGCTCGTCGTCCTGGCGATCGCCCGGCCGGCGCGGCCGACGCGCGACAGCCTGATCGGCAATCTCGCCCGCATCCCGCTGGTGGTGCTCACCGCCGGCAGCTTCTTCTATTCGGTCTCGGTGCTGCCGCTGGCCGAGGCGCTGACGCTCTCCTTCCTCGCCCCGGTCTTCGTCGCGCTGCTGGGCGGGCTTCTGCTCAAGGAGAAGATCGACAAGCGCGTGCTGCAGGCGCTCGCCTTCGGCCTCGCGGGCATGCTGGTGATGGTCTGGCCGCGGCTGCAGGGCCATGTCAGTGGCGCGGGGCTCGGCGTCGCCGCCGCCCTGTTCTCGGCCGTGAGCTATGCCTTCAACCTCATCCTGCTCAGGCGCATCGCGATGCGCGAGCACCCGACGGTGATCGTCGCCTTCCAGAATGTCGGCCCTGCTCTCTGCCTCGCCATCCCGGCGGCAACCGTCTTCGTGCCGATGGCGGCGATCGACCTCGCGATCTATCTCGGCGCCGGCATCCTCGGCGTCGCCGGTCATCTGACGCTGACCTCGGCCTATGCCCGGGCGGCGGCCTCGAAGCTCGCGGCGATCGAATACACCGCGCTGATCTGGGCGAGCCTGCTCGGCTTCCACCTCTTCGGCGAGGTGCCGCTCTACACGACCTATGCCGGGGCGGTGCTGATCGTAGCGGGAGCGGTGGCAGTCAGCCGGCGCTAGGCCTCGCCGGGAATACGACGCAGGTCTCGGTGCCATGCGCGAGCAGCTTGCCGCGCTCGTCGACGAGCTTGCCCTCGGTCGTGATGACCGTGCCGCCGCGATGGATCAGCTTGCCCTCGCAGCGGACCGTGCCGCTCTCCGGCATGACCGGGCGGACATAGTTCAGCTTCATCTCCAGCGTGGTGTAGCCCTCGCCCGGCTTCAGCGTCGCATGCGCGGCGCAGGCCATGGCGGAATCGAGGATCGTCGCCGTCCAGCCGCCATGGATCGTGCCGAGCGGGTTGAAGAAGCGCGGCGACGGCCGGCCGACGAAGACGACCCGGCCCTCATCCGCCTCGACCAGGTCGAAATCCATGGTCTGCGCGAAGGGCGGGGCCGGCTGCGAGCCATCGATGATACCGCGCAGGAAGCTCAGGCCGTCGCCGGCGGTCAGCACTTCGCGGGACACCACTCCGAAGGTTCGATCCATGGCCGCTTCTCCAATCGTGTATCTGCACGATAGAGAGAGCCTAGCTGTACCGTCAACCGGGCCGCCGGAGATCCTGCCGCGACAAGCGGGAGACGTGTTCTAAAACCCTCATCCTGAGGAGTGCCGTATTTTTCAGGCGAGGTTCTCAGCGTGTCTCGCGTGCCGCGCGGCGCAGCGCCTTCAGCCCGTCGCGGGTCTCGCGCCAGCGCTCTTCGCCGAAGCCGCCCTCGATCTTGTCCTGCGCCGCCCGCCAGAACGGGATCGCCGCCGCGATCGCAGCCCGGCCCTTCTCCGTCACCGCATAGACGGAGGCGCGGCCGCGGCACTCGACCGGCTCGACCATGCCCTCGGCCGCCAGCAGCTGGAGATTGCGGGTCAGCGACGTCCGCTCCAGTGCGAAGCGCTCGGCCAATTCGGTGACCGACTTCCATTGCCCGGTGCTCAGCGCCGAGAGCAGCACGAACTGGGTGATCTTCAGCCCGCTCGGCCGCATCGCCTCGTCATAGGCGCGGGTGACGGCGCGCGCCGTCATGCGGATGTGCAGCGCCACGCAGGAGCGGGCGATCTCATCGAGACGGGGGTCGGGCGCGGGAGGGGTCGCGGATGTCGTCATGTCGCCATCTTAACGTGTTCTGCCCTTTACCGCAGCCGGAAGGCTAAGGGCTGCGTCCGGAGCGTTCACTTTATCGCTCGCGGCTTTCTTGACTCTCCGGACACCCGCGCCTATCTCCGCGCTATCTGTTAGCACTCCCAACAGGTGACTGCTAACAGCCTCCCCCGGGAGCCCATCAGCGGCGCCCGAAACGAATAAGACCGAGAGGAAGACAGAACCATGAAGTTCCGTCCTTTGCATGACCGCGTCGTGGTCCGTCGCCTGGATGGCGAAGAGAAGACCAAGGGTGGCATCATCATCCCCGAGACCGCCAAGGAAAAGCCCCAGGAGGGCGAGGTCATCGCCGTCGGTTCCGGCGCGCGCGATGAGGCCGGCAAGCTCGTTCCGCTCGACGTCAAGAAGGGCGACCGCGTCCTGTTCGGCAAGTGGTCGGGCACTGAGGTCAAGATCGACGGTCAGGACCTCCTGATCATGAAGGAATCCGACATCATGGGCGTCGTCGGCTGATAGCCGCCTGACCGCTCTCTTCCGTTTCAAGTTCAAGGAGTAGCTCTCATGGCTGCCAAAGACGTCAAATTCGGCACTGAAGCCCGCGACAAGATGCTGCGCGGCGTGGATATCCTCGCCAACGCCGTGAAGGTCACGCTCGGTCCCAAGGGCCGCAACGTCGTGATCGAGAAGTCGTTCGGCGCCCCGCGCATCACCAAGGACGGCGTCACCGTCGCCAAGGAGATCGAGCTGTCCGACAAGTTCGAGAACATGGGCGCCCAGATGGTCCGCGAAGTCGCTTCGCGCCAGAACGACCATGCCGGCGACGGCACCACCACCGCCACGGTTCTCGCCCAGGCGATCGTCCGTGAAGGCGCCAAGTCGGTTGCAGCCGGCATGAACCCGATGGACCTGAAGCGCGGCATCGACCTGGCCGTCGAGGCCATCGTCGCCGACCTCAAGAAGAACTCCAAGAAGGTCACGTCCAACGCGGAAGTCGCTCAGGTCGGCACCATCTCGGCGAACGGCGACGAGTCGGTCGGCAAGATGATCTCGACCGCGATGCAGAAGGTCGGCAACGAGGGTGTCATCACCGTCGAGGAAGCCAAGACCGCCGAGACCGAGCTCGACGTCGTCGAGGGCATGCAGTTCGACCGCGGCTATCTCTCGCCGTACTTCATCACCAACTCCGAGAAGATGATCGCGGAGCTGGACGACCCCTACGTCCTGATCTTCGAGAAGAAGCTGTCCTCGCTCCAGGCGATGCTGCCGATCCTCGAGGCCGTCGTGCAGACCGGCAAGCCGCTGCTCATCATCGCCGAGGACGTCGAGGGCGAGGCCCTGGCCACGCTCGTCGTCAACAAGCTCCGTGGCGGCCTGAAGGTCGCGGCCGTCAAGGCTCCGGGCTTCGGTGATCGCCGCAAGGCCATGCTCGAGGACATCTCGATCCTGACCGCCGGCCAGATGATCTCGGAAGACCTCGGCATCAAGCTCGAGACCGTGACCCTCCAGATGCTCGGCCGCGCCAAGAAGGTGCGCATCGAGAAGGAGAACACCACGATCATCGACGGCGCTGGCAAGAAGAAGGACATCGAGGCTCGCGTCGGCCAGATCAAGGCCCAGATCGAGGAGACCACCTCGGACTACGACCGTGAGAAGCTCCAGGAGCGTCTGGCCAAGCTCGCCGGCGGCGTCGCGGTCATCCGCGTCGGCGGCGCGACCGAGGTCGAGGTCAAGGAGAAGAAGGACCGCGTCGACGATGCCCTGAACGCCACCCGCGCCGCGGTGGAAGAAGGCATTCTGCCGGGCGGCGGCGTCGCCCTGCTGCGTTCGCTCCAGGCCGTCAAGTCGATCAAGACCGTCAACGACGACCAGAAGACCGGCGTCGAGATCGTCCGCAAGGCGATCATGGCCCCGGCCCGCCAGATCGTCGACAACGCCGGCGATGACGGCGCCGTCGTGATCGGCAAGCTGCTCGAGTCGAAGGACTACACCTACGGCTACAACGCCCAGACCGGCGAATACGGCGATCTGGTCAAGGCCGGCATCATCGACCCGACCAAGGTCGTGCGCACGGCGATCCAGGACGCGGCTTCGATCGCGGGCCTGCTGATCACCACCGAGGCCATGGTCGCCGACCTGCCGAAGAAGGAAGCTCCGATGCCCCCGATGGGCGGCGGCGGCATGGGCGGCATGGACTTCTGAGGAAGTCCAGACGCCCAAAGCGTCAAAGTGCCGAAGCCGGGCAAGCCCGGCTTCGGTGGCGGCATGGACTTCTGAGGAAGTCCAGCTTCTCGCAAGCTATCGAGAAGGCCCGGCGCAAGCCGGGCCTTTTTCGTTTGCGTGATTTTCCAAAGCAGCAAGCGAGGGAGCCGACGCTCCCCTGCGGCCATGCGTCTCAAGCGGCCCGCTCGGGAGCCGATGAGATGTCATCATCCCCTCTCCTCGCCTATAAAAGCGGCAAGCGCCTCCGCAACGGATGCGCGAACATGCAAAAACCGATCGGGAGAGGCCCATGAAGACCTCCAAATTCCTCACAGGCGTCGCTTTCACCGCCACGCTGCTGGCGTCGCAGATCGCCCGCGCCGACATCACCATCGGCCTGATCGCGCCGCTGACCGGCCCCGTCGCCGCCTATGGCGAGCAGGTCAAGAACGGCGCCCAGGCCGCCGTCGACGCCATCAACAAGAATGGCGGCGTGCTCGGCGAAAAGCTCGTGCTCAAGCTCGCCGACGATGCGGGCGACCCGAAGCAGGGCGTCTCGGCCGCCAATCTTCTCGTCGGCGACAAGGTGAAGTTCGTCGTCGGCCCGGTGACCTCGGGCGTCGCGATGGCGACTTCGGACGCGCTCGCCGAAAGCGGCGTGCTGATGGTGACGCCGACCGCGACCTCGCCGGCGCTGACCAGCCGCGGCCTCACCAACGTCTTCCGCACCTGCGGCCGCGACGACCAGCAGGCCGAAGTCGCCGCCGCCTATGTGCTGAAGACCCTGAAGGACAAGAAGATCGCCATCGTCCACGACAAGGGCACCTACGGGAAGGGCCTCGCCGACAACTTCCAGAAGGGCATCAATGCCGGCGGGCTCAAGGAAGTGGCCTATCTCTCGCTGACGCCGGGCGAGAAGGACCTCTCGGCCGTGATCACGCGCCTGAAGTCGGCCGGTGCCGAGGTGATCTATTTCGGCGGCTATCACCCCGAGGGCGGTCTGCTCTCGCGCCAGCTCGCCGATGCCAACGTCAAGGCGACGATCATCGGCGGCGAGGGTCTCTCCAACACCGAGTTCGCGGCAATCGGCGGCGACCACGCCACCGGCACGCTGTTCACCAACGCCACCGACGCACTGAAGAACCCGGATTCGGCGCAGGCGGTTGCCGCGCTGAAGGAGAAGGGCATCCCGCCGGAAGCCTTCACGCTCAACGCCTATGCCGCGGTCGAGGTGCTGAAGGCCGGCATCGAGAAGGCGGGCAAGGCGACCGATGCCTCGGGCACGGCCAAGGCGCTGCAATCGGGCATGCCGATCAAGACCGCCATCGGCACGCTGACCTATGGCAAGACGGGCGATCTGAGCTCGCCGAGCTTCTCGATGTACAAGTGGGACGCCGGCAAGATCGTCGCGGCGGAGTGAGACAGAGGGCGAAGCGGGTCATGCCCGCTTCGCCTTTTTTCGGGGCGCGGGTTATCCTAGGCAACCTCAGTTTGACCCGGGATGACCTCTCGATTGGAGCGCTCCGGGTGGCCGCAAGCAGCCACCTCGCTGGGTAATATCACGCTGTTGTTCGCCTCTCCGGCGGATGACAATTTGCTCATCTGCGCGCGTTGCCATTGAAAGGCCATCGGCGCTGCGACATGGTCCGAATCGTGGCCTCCACCGTTTCCCGCCAGGATTACAGCCCATGCGCCTGTTGAGCATTCTCGTCGCCGTGATGGCGGCCGCCGCGCTGGCGGTCGGCGCTTCGGCCCAATCGGCCGCCATCATCGGCATGGGCGTCATCGGCCTGTTGCTGGCGGCGGTGACCTTCCGCTCGCCGGCGCTGACGTTCTTCCTGCGCATCTTCTCCGGCGTCTTCGCCATCGAATATGTGCTGTTCGGCGCGGCCGCGCTGCTCGCCCAGACCGGGCTGTGGCCGGCGCCCTTGGGCATTCCCGCGATTCCGACCAGCCTGCCGACCACGGTCGGCGTCTTCGGCGTCCTGATCTACGCGATCTCCTTCGTACCGGTGATCGCACGCATCTCGCGGCTCGCCTCGCCCTTCTTCGAAACCGACGAGGTGACCACCGCCAATCTCTGGCCGATCGGCCCCTACCAGATCCGGCTCGGACGGCTCGCCGTCGCGCTCCTCGTCTTCCTGGTCGTCATAAACCAGCTCCAGGTCGGCATCTCGCTCAGGATCTCGTTCTTCAGCCGCGACATGTTCGACTCGCTGCAGAACAAGGACGCGCCGAGCTTCTGGTATCAGATCTTCTGGGTGTTCGTGCCTTGGGCAACGATCTGGGTCGTCTCGAATCTGATCGAGCTGTTCGCCAACTACACGATCCTGATCCGCTGGCGGCAGTTCATGGCGCGCGAATACACCGAGCGCTGGCTCAGCCACGCCACGCATTACCGGATCGCCCTGGTCGGCAGCGTCGACAACCCCGACCAGCGCATCGCCGAAGACACGCGAGCCTTCGTCAACCAGACCTATAATTTCGCACTGCCTCTGCTCTCGCAGATCTCCACGCTGGTCTCGTTCTCGATCATCCTCTGGAACATCCCCGTCGCCTTCACCCTGCCCGGCACCTCCTTCGCGGTCCCCGGCTACATCTTCTGGGTGGCGTTCTTCTATGCGGCGGCGGCGACCTGGCTGACCCACCTCATCGGCCGCCCCCTGATCCGGCTCGAGTTCGAGCAGGAGAAGCGGGAGGCGAATTTCCGCTTCTCCCTGGCGCGCCTGCGCGAATATTCCGAGCAGATCGCGCTGATGGTCGGCGAGCCGACGGAGCGCAGCCACCTCGCCCAGCGCTTCCGTGATATCGTCGAGAACTTCTACCGGCTGGTCTGGCGCCGGCTGAAGCTCACCGCCTTCACCTTTTCCTACAACCAGGCCAGCGTGGTCGTCCCGACCATCATCCTGGCACCGTATTTCTTCGCCGGCACGATCACGCTCGGCATATTGCAGCAGGTCTCGGGCGCCTTCGACCGGGTGCAGACGGCGCTGTCCTTCATCATCAACAGCTACTCCTCGATCGCCTCCTACCTCGCTTCGATCAACCGCCTGACCTCCTTCGAGACAGCGATCGCCGATGCGCAGCACGGCGCGATCAGCGAGGAGGCGCTGAGCCGCGAGACGTCGCGCGACGGCGGCCTGCATGTCGGCAAGGCGGTGCTGTCGCTGCCGAACGGCCAGCCGATCGTCCGGTTCGAGCGGCTCGATTTCGGCCAGGCGCGCTCGACCCTGCTGATCGGCCCTTCGGGCTCGGGCAAGTCGACCCTGTTCCGTGCCATCGCCGGCATCTGGCCCTTCGGCGACGGCAAGGTCGGAATCCCGGCGGATGCGCAGATCATGCTGCTGCCGCAGCGCCCCTATCTGCCGCAGGGCTCGCTACGTGCGGCGCTCGCCTACCCGGCCGAGGAAGGCGCCTATGACGACGCCGCGATCCGCGCCGCCATGGCGAAGGTCAAGCTCGGCCATCTCGCCGACAGGCTCGACGAGGTCGATCTCTGGGGCCAGCGTCTCTCGGGCGGCGAGCAGCAGCGGCTGGCGGTCGCCCGCGCCCTGCTGAGCAAGCCGGACTGGCTCTTCCTCGACGAGGCGACCGCCTCGCTCGACGAGAAGCTCGAAGGCGAGATCTACGCGACCATCGACACGGAATTGCCGGAGACGCGCATCGTCTCGATCGGCCACCGGGCAACGCTGCGCGAGATGCACGATGCCATCGTGACGATGGAGCCCAATGCCGACGGCACCTTCACACCGACGCCGACAGAAAAGGCGCCGGTCGCCTGATCGTCAGCCCGAGAAGCGGCATGCGGTTTTGGGAGAGGCCGACGCAAGAACAAAGCCCAGCAACAGCGGACTGAACATCATATTCAGTCCGCTGTTGCTGGGCGATTGGCGTCGGGAGAATGGTCCGGTTGAGCCCGAGCCTGTCGGCTCAAGAACTCAGAGCGTGCGGCTGAGCACCAATTCGCCGGCGCTGCCCTTGAGCACCAGGCGGCCATTGACCAGGTCCCATTTCTGGGTGGCGCGCAAAGTCGTCAGGAAGGAGCGCTCGAAATCGAGCAGCCCCTTGTCGCAGGAGCGCTTGGTCAGCGCGATCGGCCCGACCGCGAGAGCCTGCTGGCGCAGCGGATAGGCGGAGGCCGAGAAGGTGTTGCAGCCGCCGAAGCCCGTGCCGCGCAAATTTGCGTCGATCATCAGGGTGGCGCGGCGATCATAGACCGGCTTGCCGTTGAGTTCGATGACGCTCCAGCTCGCGCCGATCGGGAAGGTCTTCTCCTGCTGCGGCAGCGGAATCGCCGTGCCGCCACCGCCGAGCTCCTCGCGGGACGGCATCTGCTGGCGGCGCTGCGCGGCGGCCTCTCCCGGCATCAGCATCGGTGCAACCAGCGCAGCAAGGACGGCCGCAAGGCCAAGGCGTCGAGTCATCTTCGTCTTACCTGCATTCACGCGCGCGGCCGCCTCGATCCAGGATCAAATGGGCCGCGGACCCCTTCATGGTTAAACGCGTAGATGCCAATTGGTTCAGGATCAAGGCTGCTGCGCCGGAAAGCGCACAGCCGGATGGCCGGTTATGCGTTCAGATCCGGGCGTCGAGCCGCTCCAGCAGCCGGTTCGCGCGACGGAAGACATAGGTCGGCGCGGTGACGGTGATGTCGTCCGCGCCCTTGCGGTCGAGCTCCTCGACCAGCGCGAAGACCGCCTTGTCCGGGCAATGCAGGGTCAATGGCGCCCCCGTGGCCGGCGCGCCGAAGGGCAGCCGCGCGCCGAAGCGTTCCGTCAGCGCAGCCAGCGCCGACGCATCGAGGTCTAACCTGGCGCGGATTTCGCGGACCGTGCGCGCCTCCTCCTCCGCCGCGATGCGGGAGAGAATCGTCCTGGCGGCAGCCCTGGCGCGATCGCCCCAGGGCGCGCGCGTCGAGGCGACGAGATTGGCTTCGGATGCGAGCATCACGCCATCGTCCAGCACCTTGAGCGCATTCGCCGCGAGTGTCGCGCCGGTCGTGGTGATGTCGACGACGATCTCGGCGGTGCCGGCGGCAGGGGCGCCTTCCGTCGCGCCCAGGCTCTCGACGATGCGGTAATCCGCGAGCCCATGCTCAGCGAAGAAGCGGCGGGTCAGGTTCACATATTTGGTGGCGACGCGCAGCTTGCGGCCGTGGCGGGCGCGCATGGTCGAGGCGACGTCCTCGAGATCGGCCATGCTGCGCACGTCGATCCAGGCCTGCGGCACGGCGACGACGACATTGGCCTGGCCGAAGCCGAGCGGCGTCAGCATCTCCACCGCCGCATCGGCATCGGAGAGCTGCTCGCGAACCAGATCCTCGCCGGTGATGCCGAGATGGGCCGCGCCCGAGGCGAGCTGGGCGACGATTTCCGAGGCGGAGAGGAAGGCGACCTCCGTCCCCTCGACGCCTGCGATGCTGCCGCGATAGCCGCGCTCGCCGCTGGCCTTGACGAATTTCAGCCCGGCGCGGCCGAAGAAGGCGGTGGCGTTCTCCTGCAGCCGGCCCTTGGAGGGGACGGCGAGGACGAGAGGAGCATCATTGGCTTGCGGCGCTTGAGTCATGGGGTCTCTCCCGCCAGACGGTCGAGCCAGAGGGAGGCGCCGACCGCGGGGATCGCGCGCTTCGCGCCGAGGCGCCCGAGCAGGTTGTCGTAGCGCCCGCCGCCGGCCACAGGCTTGCCGTCGCCACGCGCGGGATCGTGCAGCTCGAAGATGAAGCCGGTGTAATAGTCGAGATTGCGCGCAAAGCCCGCCGAGAACCCGATGGCGCCGACATCGACCCCGCGCGCGGCCAGGAAGCCGGTGCGCTCGTCGAAGGCGTCCAGTTCGCGACTGAGATCGAGCGAGGCCTGATCGGCCAAGGCCCTGAGCGCGGCGGAGGCCGTATCGGGATCGCCCGAGACGCCCAGCACCTGCGCCAGCAACGCCTTGACGTCGCCATTGATCGGATTCTCGCGCTCGGCGGCGCGGGCGAGGAAGCGCTCGGCGATATCGGCGGCGCTGCGCCCGCCGACCGTCGAGATGCCGGCGATGGAGAGCACATCCTCGACGAAGGCACGGGCGGCCTTGGGATCCTGCCCTTCCAGCGCCTTGAGCAGGCCGGCATGGGCGGCCTCGCCCTCGGCGAGCGGGGGATCGAGCGCCTCGACGGCCTGCGTCCCCCTGCCCTGCACGATGGCGCGCACTAGGCGCCGGCGTGCGCCTTGGGGCACGGCCAGCCGGTCGAGCAGCGCGCCGAGCAGCGCGACGTCACCCATCAGGATGCGCGGCGCCTGCAGGCCCAGCGCAGCGGTCGCCTCGATGGTGAGCCCCATGATCTCGGCATCGGCGGCGGTGAAATCGGCACGGCCGAAGGATTCGATTCCCGCCTGCTGGAACTCGCCGGGCTCGCCGGCGCGCATGCGGAAGACCGGGCCGGCATAGCCATAGGCTGCAGGCTCCGTCGAGCCCGAGGCGATGTGATCGAGCGCGACGGGGATGGTGTATTCGGGCCTCAGGCACCAGTCGCGCCCGTCGGCATCCTGCGTCATGAAGATGCGGCGGCGGATATCCTCGCCCGACAGGTCGAGGAAGACGTCGGCGGGCTGGAGGATCGCGGGTTCGGCATGCCCATAGCCCTCGCCCGCGAAGAGCGCGATCACGGTCTCGATGCTGGCGCGGCTTGCGGGCACGGGTCGTCCTGTCCTGTTGCGAGCGTCGTCCTAGCAGCGGCGCGGAGGATTTTCGAGGGATTTGAGGGAAATGGGTGAATGGGAATCGAAGGACTGAACGGAACCCTCTCCCGCAGGGAGAGGGTTCTCAGTGCCTCACGAATGTCGCGCCAGCACCCGCTTCACGCCCTCGACCAGTTCCGCTACGGGTACGGCGAACTGAGCCTCGGCCTGCTTGGCCTTGTGCTCGGCGGAATCCTTGACGTCGCGGCTGGCGGCGGCGAGTTCGGCGCCGAGGATCAAATCCTTGATGACGACGGTGCCGGCCTCGCGCTCGGACGAGCCCTGAATGACCGCGCAGATCGCGCCGCGCCGGTCGGCATATTTCATCTGGGCGTTGAAGCCGGAAGAGCCGAGATAGAGGTCCGCGCGCAGCAGCGGCTTGCCCTCGGCATCCTTGGCCTGGCGCAAGCCTGCGACCATCGCCTGATAGCCCGGCATGAACTCCGGCGACTTGTTGTCCATCGCCGTGACGACGACGAGAGGCAGTCCGTTCCTGCTATCGACGATGGGCGACTTCACCGCCTTCAGCGCCGAATAGAGCCTGGAAACGCCGATCGAGAAGCCGACTGCCGGCACGGGCTCGGGCCGGAAGCGGCCGACCAGCCCGTCATAGCGCCCGCCGCCCGCGACCGAGCCGAAGCGCACGATTTGGCCGTCGTCGTTGGTGACCGGGAAGGTCAGCTCCACCTCGTAGACCGAGCCGGTGTAGTATTCGAGGCCGCGGACGACGGAGGGGTCGATAATGATCCGCCCGAGATAGCCGGCCACCGTGATCAACTCCCGGATCTGCTCCAGTTCCCCGATGCCGGCGCGGCCATTCTCGGCATCTTCGACAAGGCCGCGCAGATCGGTGAGAGCCTCGGCCGAGAGCTTGGCGGAACCTTCGCTGTCCTCGGCATTGGCTTTGCCCAGCTCCGCGAGCTTCTGGCCGAGTTCCAGATAGCGAATGATGCGATCCGTCTGCGCGGGGGACAGACCCGCTCCCTTGGTGAAGTCGCCGCTCTCATCCTTGCGGCCGTCGCCGAGGAGCTTGCGGACCTCTTCAAGCGGGAACTTGTCGGCCTTGTCGATCGCGCGCAGCACAGTGAGGCGCGCGGCGGGGTCGATGCCAGCCGCATCCATCACGCCGTCGAGCACCTTGCGGTTGTTGACCTTGACGACATAGTCGCCGCGCTTGATGCCGAGCGCCTCCATCGTATCGGCGGCGAGCATGCAGATCTCGGCATCGCCCGCGACGGTGCCCGAGCCGACGATATCCGCGTCGAACTGCATGAACTGACGGAAGCGGCCGGGGCCCGGCTTCTCGTTGCGGAAGACATAGCCGACTTGGTAGCCGCGATAGGGCTTTAGCAGCGCGTCGAAATTCTCCGCGACATAGCGAGCGAGCGGCGCCGTCAGATCGTAGCGCAGCGAGAGCCACTGCTCATCATCGTCCTGGAAGGAGAAGACACCCTCGTTCGGCCGGTCCTGATCCGGCAGGAATTTTCCAAGCGCGTCGGTGTACTCGACGAAGGGCGTCTCGACCGGATCGAAGCCATAAAGGGCAAACTGCTCGCGGATGACGGCGAGCATGCGCTCGGTGGCGGCGACATCGGCCGGGCCACGATCGACGAAGCCGCGCGGCTGGCGGGCTTTCAGCTTGGCAGGGGTGGGCTTGTCGGCGGACATGGGCGTGCGGAACTCGGGTACGGGCCACCTACCCACATGTGGATAGATTGCCCAGAATGGGTACGCTGGCGGGTTAGACCGTACAGGCGCGACGAGCAAGCGTGTCCTTCTCCCCTCGGGTGAGAAGGTAGCAGCGCGCAGCGCTGACGGATGAGGGAATGCAGGCGTCGAGCCGCCCTCATCCGCCTGCCGGCACCTTTTCCCCCGAGGGGAGAAGGAAGCTACTCCGCCGCCGCCAGCGCATGCACCCGCAAAGGCCGATCCTCGATCCCTGCCCGCGCCAGCTTTTCCGGCAGTGGGCCCCCGGTCGCCCAGTCGAGCAGCTCGGCGGTATGCACCACCGGCGTGGTCGCGCCCTTGTCCGCAAAACCCTTCGCGAGCTGGGTCATGCAGCCGATATTGCCGGTCGCGACCAGCATCGGCTTCGTCCGCTCGATATTGCCGATCTTGCGCTCGCGCAGCTTCCCCGCGATCTCGGGCTGGAGGATGTTGTAGACGCCGGCCGAGCCGCAGCAGATATGGCCCTCCGGCACCTCCTTGACCTTGAAGCCGGCGCCCGACAACAGGCGCTTCGGCCCGTCCTTGAGCTGCTGGCCATGCTGCATCGAGCAGGCCGAATGATAGGCGATCGGCATCGCGACATCACGCACGGCCGAAAGCTCCAGCGTCTCCAGGAACTCGGTGACGTCCTTGGCCAAGCCTGAGACCTTCGCCGCCTTCTCGGCGTAAGCCGGCTCGTTGCGGAACATGAAGCCGTAATCCTTGATCGTCGTGCCGCAGCCTGAGGCTGTGATCAGGATGGCGTCGAGCCCCTCGCCCTCGATCTCCGCCGTCCAGGCGTCGACGTTCTTCCGGGCGAAGGCGAGCGCGTCGTGCTCCTGCCCCATATGGTGGACGAGAGCGCCGCAGCAGCCCTCGCCCTTCGGCAGCACGACCTCGACGCCGTGGCGGTTGAGCAGGCGGATCGTCGCCTCATTGATGGCGGGGTCGAGCACCGGCTGGGCGCAGCCGGAGAGCAAGGCGACGCGCTTCGCTCGCTCGGCCGGCGGCGGGAAGCTTTGCGGGCCTTCCATCGCCGAGCGCGTCGGCAGGCGCGCGGGCGCCAGCGCCAGCATCGCCTTCAGCCGGTTGCCGACGACCGGAAGAACGCCGAGCACCGGAGCGAGCGGCTTGGCCGCCAGGGCCATCAGCATCGCGGCGCGGAAGCGGCCGGGATAGGGCAGGATCGCCGCCAGCACCTTGCGCAGCAAACGGTCATGCCAGGAGCGCGTATAGGTCTCCTCGATATGCGCGCGGGCATGGTCGACGAGGTGCATGTAGTGGACGCCGGACGGGCAGGTCGTCATGCAGGAGAGGCAGGAGAGGCAACGGTCGATGTGCTGCACCACCTCGGCGGTGGCCGGCTTGCCGTTCTCCAGCATGTCCTTGATCAGGTAGATGCGCCCGCGCGGGGAATCGAGCTCGTCGCCGAGCAGCAGATAGGTCGGGCAGGTCGCGGTGCAGAAGCCGCAATGCACGCAAGTCCGCAGAATCTTCTCCGAGGCCGGCATGCGCGGATCGGAGGCGAGGCGCTCAGGGGTGAAGTTGGTCTGCATCAACTCACCTTAGTGCCATCAACATAGAGATTTTTTCGCACCAAGCTCGGGGAGGTCTCGCTTTCCACCCTGATGTAATGCCCAGAAAGGACAAGCCGAACAGCTTCGTCCTCACTCTTTACGTAGACTTGATTGTCCTGGGTATGCCGCTTCTTGCCAAGGGCTGGATCTCCAAGGGCAAACATTCCATCCGCGTTTCTAACGGCCAACCGCTTGTAGGTCGTGCCGGGGTCAAGCTTGTAGATTCTCATAGATCTGCCCTCTTGCGCGCTTGTTCAGGCCCCACCCTGCCAGGCTTTGATCCAGTCCATCGGCCAGAGCAGCATGATGACGTTGAGGGTGAGATTGTCGCGGATCAGCCAGCCGACGATCAGTTCCATGGCGAGAGCGCTCGAAACCGTCAGCCAGACCGGCGCGAGCCGCGCGACGAGAAAGCCCAGCACCATCGAGAGGATGTCGCTGACCGAGTTCAGGACGCTGTCGCCGTAATAGTCGAGCGAGATCGTCGCCGAGCGGTAGTGCTCGATCACGGCCGGCGAGTTCTCGGTGATCTCCCAGGCGCCTTCGATGATGATGGCGAGCAGCAGCGCCAGCCCGAAGGAGATCGGCAGGCCGGTCAGGCGGCGCACCAGCCAGAACAGGCCATAGAACAGGAAGCCGTGGATGATGTGCGAGAAGGTGTACCAGTCGGCGATGTGCTGGGAGTTCTCGGAGGAGAAAACCTGCCCCTGCCAGAACTTCACATAGCCGCATTTGCAGATCGGTTCGCGGCCCATGGCCATGAGGATCACGGCGGCCGCCGCCACCAGCAGCAGCGCCAACCCGGCGATCGCAAGAGGGCCGAGACGCCCCGGCGCCCAGCTCGGGCGCGGCGCGGCAAATTCGCTGGAAACCGGTTCGGCGAGCGCCATCATATCCCCGCATACATCCGGCCGGGCTCGAAGATGCCGGCGGGATCGAAGCTTTTCTTGATGCCGGCCGTCACCCGCATCAGCGGCTCGGCCAGCGGCTGGAACACGTCGACGGCGGCGCGGATCGCATCCGGCGCCCGGACCAGCGTGGCATGGCCGCCGAGGGGCTTCAGCGCGGCACGGATCGCGGCGGCGCCGGCATCGCCATAGGCGGGAACCGCGAGCCAGACCAGTCCGCCGCCCCAGTCGTAGAAGCAGCGTGCAGCCGGGATCATCCGCGCGATCGCAGCGGCGGCCTTCGGGCCGTTGGTCGGAGCGAGCGAGAGCCGCCAGACCGCGTCATCGCTCCCGGCGAAGAAGGCCGCATCGCGGATGTCGACCCAGAGCTCGGTCGGGGCTGTTCCTTCCAGCCGATCGGGCGTGCCATAGTCGCCGAGCAGCAGCGCGAGTTCAGCGGCACGGTAATCGATCGAGTCCGAAAAATTCTCCAGACGCAGCAGGGTCAGCGCCTCCTCGCCAGCGATCCGGGCCGGGAGATGCGCCGCCGCCATCGGCTCGAAGGGCGAGCCCAGCGCTTTCGCCAACAGTGCAACTCCCACTTCGTCGGAGAGGCCGCGCCATTGCAGCGTCGCGATGCGCTCCGGCCGCGGCAGCACGCGGAAGGTGACTTCGGTCAGGAAGCCGAGCGTGCCGTGGCTGCCACTGAGGAGCTTCACGAGGTCGAGGCCAGTGACGTTCTTCATCACCCGGCCGCCCGATTTGACGAGCTCGCCGCGGCCATTGACCAGCCGGACGCCGATCAGGGAATCACGCGCGGCGCCGGCGTTGATCCGGCGCGGGCCCGAGACATTGCAGGCGGCGACCGCGCCGATCGTCGGCTCGCCCTCGCTGCCATAGAGGGCGCGATGGTCCATTGGCTCGAAGGGCAGCATCTGGCCGCGCTCGGTCAGGGTTTCCTGCACGATCTGCAGCGGCGTGCCGGCGCGGGCGGCGATGACCATCTCGGCCGGTTCGTAGAGCGTGATCCCGGTGAGGCCCGCGCTGGAAAGCGTGCTCGCAGCCTGGGCGGGCCGGCCGAGCCCGGCACGCGTGCCGCCGCCGCGCAGGATCAGCGGCACGTTGTTGTCGACCACGGATTTCACGACGGCGCAGGCCTGCGCCTCGGTGGTGGGGGTGTGGATGGTCACGCCGCGACCCTGCCTTCCAGCGGGAACACCTTGGCCGGGTTGAGCAGCCACCCTGCATCGAACACCGCCCGCACCCGCATCTGCTGGGCGAGGTCGGCTTCGGTGAACTGGAAGGTCATCAGATCGCGCTTCTCGATACCGACGCCATGCTCGCCGGTGAGGCAGCCGCCGACCTCGACGCAGAGCTTGAGGATGTCCATGCCGGCATCCTCCGCCTTCTGCGCCTCGACCGGATCGTTGCAGTTGTAGAGGATCAGCGGGTGGAGATTGCCGTCGCCGGCGTGGAAGACATTGGCGACGCGCAGGCCGTAAGCTTTCACGATCTCGTCCATGCGCTTGAGCACATAAGGGAGCTGGCCGGTCGGGATCGTGCCGTCCATGCAGATATAGTCGGCGATGCGGCCGGTCGCGCCGAAGGCCGATTTGCGGCCCTTCCAGATCGCCGCCGACTCCATGGCCGACTGGCTCTCCTTCACCGTCTTGACGCCGTGCTCACGGGCGATGGCGACGATTCGGGCGAGTTGAGCGTCCATCTCGGTGTCGGAGCCCTCGACCTCGATGATCAGCAGCGCCTCGACATCCATCGGATAGCCGGCCTTGGCGAAGGCCTCGCAGATCTCGATCGCCGGCTTGTCCATGAACTCCATCGCGACCGGGATGATGCCGGCGCCGATGATGGCGGCCACCGCCGCGCCGGCCTGCTCGCTGGTCGGGAAGCCGAAGAGCACGGGACGCGCTCCTTCCGCCGCGCGCAGAATGCGCACCGTCGCCTCGGTGACGATGCCGAGCTGGCCTTCCGAGCCGTTGATCAGGCCGAGCAGATCGTAGCCGGGCGAATCGAGATGGCCGCCGCCGATTTCAACGATGCTGCCGTCGAGCATCACCATGGTGACGCCGAGGACGTTGTTGGTGGTGACGCCGTATTTCAGGCAATGCGCCCCGCCCGAGTTCATGCCGATATTGCCGCCGATCGAGCAGGCGAGCTGCGAGGATGGATCGGGCGCGTAGAAGAAGCCCTCCGCCGAGACTGCACCGGTCACCGCGAGATTGGTGACGCCGGCTTCGACCCTGGCGATCCGGTTGGCATAGTCGATCTCGAGGATGCGGTTCATCTTCGAGACGCCGATCACCACGGCGTCCTCCTGCGGGATCGCCCCGCCGGCGAGCGAGGTGCCGGAGCCGCGCGGGACCACCGGCACGCCCTGTTCCAGGCAATAGCGCAGGACCGCCGCGACCTCCTGCGTCGTCGAGGGCAGGACGACCGCCAGCGGCATGCGGCGATAGGCGGTGAGCGCATCGGTCTCATAGGGGCGCCGCTCGTCGTCGCTGGTGATCAGGGCCTGCGGCGGAACCAGCCGGGACAGGCCGGCGATGATCGATTCGCGGCGGGCGAGAATGCCGGCATCCGGCTCCGGAAAGGCAATCGCGCTCATCTGTCCCTCCCCTCGCCCCGCGAAACACACGGCTCTGATTGCGCCGGAGACTAGACCAATTCAAGACCACTTGCAGCGCGTGTGGAAAGCCAGCCATTATTTCCAAAATGGAAAAGGTGGGCTTGCCATGGATCGGTTCGGCGATCTCGACGTCTTCGCCCATGTCGTCACGGCGAGGAGCATGTCGGCCGCGGGACGGCAGCTCAATCTGTCACCCGCGGTCATTTCGAAGCGCATCCGGCGCCTCGAGGAGCGGCTGGGGGTGCGGCTGCTGCAGCGCACGACGCGGCAGCTCGCTTTGACCGAGGCCGGGCAAGGCTTCTACGAGCGCGTCGTCTCGATTCTCTCCTCGATCGAGGAGGCGGAGGCCTGGGTCGCGAGCGGCGCGGGACAGGTGCGCGGCACCTTACGCGTCTCGGCGCCCACCTCTTTCGGCCGGATGCATATCGCCCCCCATCTCAAGGCCTTCCTCGACGCCAACCCGCTGGTGACCGTCGAGCTCGTGCTGAGCGACGCCTTCGTCGATGTGGTGGGAGAAGGCTTCGACCTCGCGGTCAGGATCGCCGATCTGCAGGATTCCAGCCTCGTGGCGAAGCGGCTCGCCCCGAACCACCGCGTGCTCTGCGCCACGCCGGGCTATCTCGCAGCGCACGGGACGCCGACCGACATCGCCGCGCTCTCGCGGCATACGCTGATCGCGCACAATGCCGACCATTGGCGGCTGGATGGGCCGGAAGGTCCTGTCTCGGTGAGGGTCGGCGGTCCGCTCAGGACCAATTCGAGCGAGGTGGTGCGGGAGGCGCTGCTGGCCGGCGTCGGCATCGCCCTGCGCTCGACCTGGGATGTCGGGCCGGAGCTGAAATCCGGCGCCCTGCAACGGGTCCTGCCGGCCTATGCGGTGGGCTCGCGCGTCGCGGTCCATGCCGTCTATCCGAGCCGCCGCCACATGGAGCAGAAGGTGCGCGCCTTCGTCGACTATCTCGCCGAACTCTACGGCGCCACGCCCTATTGGGATGCGGGGCTTGCGCTATAGGGCATTGCCGGCGGCCAGGCCGCGGGAGGATGCTCCGGGAAAGGGCTTATGGGAGGATAGTCATGTTCGGCGTGCTCGAAGGCACAGGCGTTTCGGTTCTCGATCCGCGCTTCCACCGCATCGTTCCCGGCTCGGCCCGGGTCGAGCGGCTCTGGACGGGTGCGCGCTGGTCGGAGGGGCCGGCCTGGTTTCCCGCCCATAACACGCTGGTCTGGTCCGACATTCCCAACAACCGGATGCTGCGCTTCGACGCCCTCTCCGGCCAGACGGCCGTCTTCCGCGAGCCCGCCCGAAATTCCAACGGCAACACGGTCGACGCGCAGGGCCGGCTCGTCACCTGCGAGCATGGCGGGCGGCAGGTGACGCGCACCGAGCATGACGGCAGGGTCACCGTGCTGGCGAGCCATTATGGCGGCAAGCGATTGAACTCGCCCAACGACGTCGTCGTGAAATCGGACGGCTCGATCTGGTTCACCGACCCCGATTACGGCATCCTCACCGACTATGAGGGTGACAAGTCGCCGAGCGAGATCGGCGCCTGCCATGTCTACCGGATCGACGGGCAAACCGGCGAAATCGCCATCGCCGCCGATGATTTCGTCAAGCCGAACGGCCTCGCCTTCTCGCCCGACGAGAGCATCCTCTACATCGCCGATACCGGCGCCAGCCACGACCCCGAGAACGGCCCGCGCCATATCCGCGCCTTCGCGGTCGGCGCCGACGGCAAGACGCTCGGCGCCTCGAAGGTCTTCGCCACCTGCACGAATGGGCTGTTCGACGGCTTCCGTCTCGATGTCGAGGGCCGGATCTGGACCAGCGCCGCCGACGGCGTCCACATCTACCACCCGGACGGCACGCTGATCGGCAAGGTCGCGATTCCCGAAATAGTCGCGAATGTCTGCTGGGGCGGCCCCAAGCTCAACCGCCTCTTCATCTGCGGCACGACTTCGCTCTATTCGGTGATGACTCACACCAACGGCGCGCGGCGGCCCTGATCCCAAGTGGGGTCAGCGCGGCAGGGCGCTACACGTCCTGCCCGACATAATCGGCCACATGCTGCATGCGCTTCAGCGTGCGCCAGTAGATGTCCTCCATCAGCAGATGGGCGAACTCGCCGTTGCGGCCGATGCTGTAGAGCCCGGCGACGCCGGTGCCGCGCGCGAAGGCCTGCCGCCGCTGCTCGTAGCGCGAGAGATAGACCGGGTAGGCGAAGGGCGTCTTCAGCATCCCGCCGGCGCCGATATAGCGCGCCCGCAGATGCGGATAGATCCGGCAGAGCCCTTCGAGGCAGAGCGTCGCGAGTTCCTCGTCCGACATCGACCAATGGGCGTCGCCAACCTCGCAGCCGATGTCGAAGGTCAGTTGGGTGCGCCCCTCCGGCGCGAGCCAGGGCATCGCGGCCGGGGCCTCCGTCACCCGGAAGAAGGGCTGCGAACGGTCCGGCACCCACAACATCGTGTCGGGCAGCAGGTTGCGGCCCTCGAAGCGCAGATTGACGAAGATCATCGGCCGGTAGCGGAACTGGCCGAGCTCGTCGAGCTGGTCCGTGCCCTCGACGAGGCGCGGCAGGACATGAACGGGCGCCGTGCTGATCGCCGCCGAAACGCCGATCTCGCGGCCATTGACCTGGATCGCGGCGACGCGGCCGCGCTCGACGAAGACGCGCTCGACGCGCGCTTCCAGTTCGATGCGGTGGCCGACCTGCTTCATCGTCGGCTCCAGCAGCCGCGAGACGCCACCTTCCGGATAGACATGATAGACGCGCGGGCTCTCCGGCATCTCGTGCGAATAGCCGTTGCAGACCGCACGACCCGTGACGCGGGAGGCGGCCTTGAGATAGAGCGTCTTCATCACCCCGGCCGAGAGCTTCTGTCCGACGGCCGGAGAAAGCTCGCTCGCCGGAGCGCCGGACCAGGCCTCCGCCAGCGGAATCGCGACATCCTGCGCCAGCGCCTCGCCATAGGCGTTTCGGAACCAGTCGGCGGCGTTCTCGACCTTACCGGGGCTTAACCGGGCCGCGAAGGCGCTGACCGCGTAGCGCGGCGACGCCGCCAGCCCGAAGGGGTAGCTGTAGCTGCGCCCGCCGAGCGAGACCGCTTCGCCGTAGTGACCGACGGTTCGCGAGATCTCGCTCGCGCCGAGCGCGTCCGCCAGCCGGTTGCTGACGAAATGCGCGCCGAAATCATAGGTGTAGCCCTCGGCATCCTTGAAGGAGGAAGCCATGCCGCCGACCGCGCGGCCGGTCTCGAAGACCGCAGCCTGCAAGCCGCGCCGCTCGATATCGAAAGCCGCCGTCAGCCCGGCGATGCCGGCGCCGATGATCGCGACAGGCTTGGCGAGACGGCGCCAGACGGCCGGCGCCTTGACTGCGATGTCCATGGAGAAAGCCCCCGCGTTCCGAAGCCCGCCGGCAGGTTCCGGCATGAACTGACGTAACAGGAGCGGATGAATCCCGATTTGAGCCGACTTCACAATCAAGGGCTCAGATCGTCATGAACTGTTAACGCTAACGGAGCGGCGGCACTTAGGAGCCGGGCTTCTCGCCCTTGATCCGCATCAGCACGAGCGGCATGGCGAGGCCGATCACCACGAACCGCACCAGATGGTGGGCGCCGACATAAAGCGTGTCGAGCCCCATGGCGAAGGCGAGCATCGCCATGGCCTCGAGCCCGCCCGGTGCGAAAGCCGCCATGCCGCTGGCATAAGGCACTCCCGCCAGCCAGGCCGCCGGCCAGGCGAAGAGGAAGGCGACGCCCATCGAGACGGCGAAGCCGCCGATCGCCAGCGGGAACAGGCCGCGCAGCTCCTTGCGCGGGATATGGGCGATGCGCCCGCCCATGGTCGAGCCGAGCAGGATCTGCACCGCGATCTGGATCGGCTGCGGCAAGCTGCCTTCGACGAGCCCGCTGCCATGGAGGATCGCGCTGGCGAAGGTCGCTCCGAACATCAAGGGCGCGGCAAGCCCGATGCGCTCGAAGCTGAGACCCAGCAGCAACCCGGCCATGACCAGACCCAGCATGGTCGAGGGACCGACGGCCGTCAGGACCGGCGCCGGCGCGCCCGCCGAGGTGCCGGTCGCCTGCATCAGGCTCGGCAGGAACGCGACCAGGACCAGCAGCCGGAAGAGCTGGACGACCGAGATGCGGCCGATATTGGCGCCCTTCGCCTGGGCGATCGCCAGAACGGTCGAGAGCGCGCCCGGCGCGGCGGCGAGAAGCGCGTCGATCCAGGGCCAGCGCGCGACATGGCGCAGATAAGCCCCGGTCGCGAGCATGATCGCCGCGACGCCGACGAGCAGAACCGCGAGCGAAGCCGGATAGCGCGCGAGCGCGGCCAGCGCCTCGGGCGTCGCGGCCGAGCCGAGAATCGTGCCCGAGAACAGCATCGTCGAATCGAACCAGGGGCGCCTGAGCGCCGGCAGCGGGCGAATCAGCGACACAATGGTGCTGAGCAGCATCGACCCCGACAGCCAGGCGGCGGGCATGCCGAGCGTCGCGAACAGGGCGCCCCCGAGCGCCGCGATCGCGATGACGACCGCCTCGCGTCCGAGGAGCGCAAATCGCGAGGAAGGGTAGCCGAACAGTCTCATTCTGCCCCGAAGCGTGCCGCATCGGCGACGCCGGGCGTTCATGACCATCGCCGGCGCAACGGTCAACCGCGCCGGCCGCCGGCCCGCGCAGGGCCGCCTTGCGTGGCAGGCGGTCAGGCCGCCATCAGCGCCTTCTGCAACCGCGCTACCGCCTCCGTGAGATCGGCGGCGTTGCGGGCGAAGCAGAGCCGCAGGCCCTTCTCGCCGCCGGGGCCGAAGGCTGTGCCCGGCGCCAGCCCGACATTGGCGGTATCGACGAGATCCAGCGCCAGTTTGCGGGAATCCTCGCGGCCATCGACAGTGAAGAACTGGTAGAAGGCCCCGACCGGCGCCGCCAGCGAGACGCGGTTGGTCGCCTTGAGCCCCTCATGGACGATCCGGCGTCCTTCGGCTGCGCGCGCGATCTGGCCGGCGATGAAATCCTCGCCCTCGTCCAGCGCCGCGACGGCACCGCGCTGCACGAAGACCGGCGAGCCGGAGGTCGAATACTGGATCAGGTTCTCGATCACCTGGCCGAAGGCCTCCGGCGCCTCGATCCAGCCGATGCGCCAGCCGGTCATCGCCCAGTTCTTCGAGAAGGTCTGGACAAAGATGACGCGGTCCTCCGGCGCCATGATGTCGTGGAAGGACGGCGCCCGCGCCGAGCCGTCATAGACGAAGCGGCCATAGATCTCGTCGGCGACGATCCAGATGCCGTGCTTGCGCGACAGGGCAAGCAGCGCCTCCTGTTCCGCCTTCGTCGCCGTCCAGCCGGTGGGGTTGGAGGGCGAGTTGATCAGCATGCCGCGCGTCTTCGGCGTGATCGCGGCCTCGAGCTTGCCGAGATCGAGCGTAAACCGGCCCTGGTCGTACTCCATCGGCACGCAGACGGGCCTGGCGCCGCCGACGCTCGTCGCGGCCACGAAATTGGGCCAGGCCGGGGTCGGGATGATGAGCTCGTCGCCCGGCCCCGCGATCATGCGCACCACGATCTGGAGCGACTGCATGCCAGAGCCGGTGACGAAGAAGCGCTCGGGCGAAAAGGTCTGCCCGTAGAGGCGCTCGTGATAGCGGGCCAGCGCCTCGCGCAGCTCCGGGATGCCGCGCTGCCAGGTGTAGAAGGTCTCGCCGGCGGCGAGCGAGCGCGCCGCCGCGTCCCGGATGAAGGCCGGCGTCGGCAGGTCGCCCTCGCCGACCCAGAGCGGAATCAACCCCTCCCGCAGGCGACCGTAATTCATCACCTCGACGATGCCGCTTTCGGGCGCCTCGCGCGCCTCCGGCCGCAGATCGGCGATCAGCGTGCTGCCCGTCGGGAGAGCGGAATTCATCGGCTTCGACCTCGCGATTTGTCCTGCCCTTCTTTAGCCGATGACGGCGCAGCGGGGCATGAAATCGCGAGATCGGGTCGATCGGTCGCGGTGATGAATCGCGACCAGCGGCGTCAGCCGATCAAACCGTCTTCTGCTTGAGCAGATCGCGGATCTCGGTGAGCAGGACGACGTCGTCGGCCTTCGGAGGCGGCGCGGCCGGCTCTTCCTTCTGCTTGCGCTGGAGCGTGTTGATGCCCTTGACGACCAGGAACAGCACGAAGGCGATGATGATGAAGTTGACCGCGACCGTGATGAAGTTGCCGTAGGCGAGGACCGCGCCCTGCTTCTTGGCTTCGGCCAGCGTCGTGGCGGTGATGCCGCTGTTGAGGCCGATGAAGTAGTTCGAGAAATCGACACCGCCCAATGCGCCGATAAAGGGCATGATGATGTCGTTGACCAGGGAGTCCACGATCTTGCCGAAAGCGGCGCCGATGACGACACCGATCGCGAGATCGATCACATTGCCTCGCAGCGCGAATTTCTTGAATTCATCGAGCATGCTGCACCCCTTCTTTAGTCGCCCGGATTTTTCCATCGGCCGGCGCAGGCTAGACCATGCAGCCCAGGCAGGAAAAGCCCGCAGGCGGTATATTCGGCGCGTTCGACCCGGTTTGCGCGAAATATTCGGGGGACGACTTGGACAAATGACCTGTGGCAAGCCGGAAGACACTTCGCTAGACTGGTGGGAAACCTGAAACGGAAGGTCATGCCGGCAGCTTTTCGGCCCCGATTGCAGGCGCTCTCGCAGGACATGGCATCGTGATTCCAGCCTGGTCCGTCGTACTGGTCGCGCTCGCCTATCTGTGCGGGCTCTTCGCCGTCGCCCACACCGCCGACATATCCGGCCGGCGGCTGATGACCGGGCGGGCGCGCTCGACGATCTATGCGCTGGCGCTCGGCGTCTACTGCACCTCCTGGACGTTCTACGGCTCGGTCGGCTTCGCCAACCGCGCAGGCTTCGATTTTCTCGGCATCTATGTCGGGCCCATCCTGGTCATCGGCTTCGGCCATCGCTTCGTCGCGCGCATCGTCGGCATCGCCAAATCGCAGAACATCACCTCGGTCGCGGATTTCGTCGGCGCGCGCTATGGCAAGAGCGAGCGCGTGGCGGCGCTGGTCTGCCTCGTCACCGTGATCGGCGCCCTGCCCTATATCGCGCTGCAGCTCAAGGCGGTCTCGAATTCGCTCTCCGTGTTCCTCGCCGCGACCGGCGGACACGCCCCGGCCTATGACGTGCCGATTCTGAGCGACATCGCCTTCCTCGTCGCGGTGGTGCTGGCCGGCTTCGCCTGCGCCTTCGGCACGCGCCATATCGATGCGACGGAGCATCAGGACGGCCTCGTCCTCGCCATCGCGGTCGAATCGGTGGTCAAGCTCATCGCCTTCCTCGTGCTCGGCATCTTCATCGTCTACGGGCTGTTCGACGGCATGGGCGACCTGCTCGCTCAGGCGGCAAAGCCAGCACCCGACATGCCGCCGATCTGGGACCGGACCTCGAGCTGGCCGGGCTTCCTGACGCTGACGCTGCTGTCGAGCTGCGCCGCGCTGCTGCTGGCGCGCCAGTTCCACATGACCATCGTCGAGAATCGCGATGCCCGGGACGTGCGCCGCGCGGCCTGGATGTTCCCGCTCTATCTCGTGCTGATCAATCTCTTCGTCCTGCCCCTGGCGGCCGCCGGCGAGATCCTGCTGCCCGGCAGCGGCATCGATCGCGACATGACGGTGCTGCTGCTGCCGCTCCAGCGCGAGGCCGGGCTGATCGCGCTTCTCGTCTTCATCGGCGGGCTCTCGGCGGCGACGGCGATGGTGATCGTCGCCTCGGTCGCGATCGCGATCATGATCGCCAACCACCTCGTCATGCCGCTGCTGCTGCGCGGCCGCCGGGCCCTCAGCGAGCCCAGGAAGGCGAAGGCTTCGCTCGGCCCGCAAGCGCCGGGCAACGGCAATCCCGGCGGCGATCTCGGCTCACAGATCCTGATCATCCGCCGGGTGAGCATCTTCCTCGTCATCCTGCTCGGCTATGCTTATTACCGCGCCGCCGGCGAGGCAGCGCTGGTCTCGATCGGCCTGCTCTCCTTCGCGGCAACGGCGCAGATCGCGCCCGCCTTCTTCGGCGGGCTGATCTGGCGGCGCGGCACGTCGCTGGGCGCGGCGGCGGGGCTCATCGTCGGCACGACCGTCTGGGCCTATACGCTGCTGATGCCGAGCCTCGCCATTCCCGGGAGCTGGTGGAGCGAGATCGTCGCGCATGGCCTTCTCGGGCTCGACCTGCTGCGGCCGGAAGCGCTGCTGGGTTTCGACGGCATGCCGGCCCTGCCGCACGGCGTCGCCTGGAGCCTCGGGCTCAACATCCTCTCCTATGTCGGCTTCTCGCTGCTCAGGCCCGCCAATCCGATGGAGCGTCTGCAGGCCAACGCCTTCGTCGAATCGGACCGGGCAACGATGGCGCAGACCTTCTCGCTCTGGCGCACCAGCGTCACCGAGGGCGAGTTGCAGGCGACCATCGCCCGCTATCTCGGCCGGGAGCGCACGGAAGGCGCCTTCGAGAGCTTCAACCACAGCCGCGGCGAAACGCCCGAGCCCGCCCGCGACGCCGATATCCACCTGCTGCGCTTCGGCGAGCACCTGCTCTCCTCGGCGATCGGCGCGGCCTCCTCGCGGCTGGTGCTGTCGCTGCTGCTGAAGAAGCGCAACCTCTCGACCGAGGCCGCCTTCAAGCTGCTCGACGATGCCTCGGCGGCCTTGCAGTACAACCGCGACATCCTCCAGCACGGGCTCGACCATGCCGGCCAGGGCATCACGGTGCTCGACCGAGATCTTCGGCTGCTCGCCTGGAACCAGGCTTTCCTCCAGCTCTACGACCTGCCGCCCTCGCTGGTGCGCTTCGGCACGGGGCTCGACGAGATCGTGCGCTTCAACGCGGCACGCGGCGCCTATGGCGACGGCGCGCAGGACGATCTGATGGCGGCGCGGCTGGAAAGCTTTGTCAACGACCGCGAGCCGGTCCGCCTCAAGCTCTTCCCCTCGAAGAAGGTGATCGAGGTCCGCACCAACCCGCTGCCGGATGGCGGCTTCGTCACCACCTACACCGACATCACCGAGACCGTCGCCGGCGAGGAGAAGCTCGAACGCGCCAATGAAAGCCTGGAGAGGCGCGTCGCCGAGCGCACCGAGGAACTGCTCCACGTCAATACGGAGCTCCAGCGCGCCAAGGCCGAGGCCGAGGCCGCGAACCTCTCCAAGACGCGCTTTCTCGCAGCCGCGAGCCATGACATCCTGCAGCCGCTCAACGCCGCGCGGCTCTACGCGACCTCGCTGGTCGAGCGGGATCGCACCGCCGGCCAGCCCGACCTCGCCGAGAACATCGACGCCTCGCTCGACGCGGTGGAAGAGATCCTCACCGCACTGCTCGAAATCTCGCGGCTCGACGGCGGCGCCCTCAAGCCCGAGCTCACCGCCTTCCGCCTCGACGAGCTGATGCGCCAGCTCCAGCGCGAATTCGAGCCCAGCGCGCAGGAGAAGGGGCTGAAGCTCGTCTTCGTGCCGACTGGGCTCGCCGTGCGCTCGGACCGGCGCCTGCTCCGGCGCCTCCTGCAGAACCTGATCTCCAACGCGATCAAATACACGCCGAACGGCAAGGTGCTGATCGGCTGCCGGCGCCGAGGCAACCAGGTCGCGGTCGAGGTGATCGATACCGGGCTCGGCATTCCCCAAAGCAAGCAGAAGACCGTCTTCCGCGAGTTCCAGCGGCTCGACCAGGGCGCGCGAGTAGCGCGCGGCCTCGGGCTCGGCCTGTCGATCGTCCAGCGCATCGCCCGCGCGCTCGACCATGGGCTGACGCTCGATTCGGTGCCCGGCCGCGGCACGCGCTTCTCGCTCATGGTGCCGCGCACCGCGCCGCTGCCGGCGATGACGACCGGCGCGGCTCCGCGCCAGTCCCCGGCCGGCCAGCTCGCCGGAATGCGGCTCCTGGTGATCGACAATGAGCCGGCGATCCTCGACGGCATGAAGCGCCTGCTCGAAGGCTGGGGCTGCCGGGTGACGATCGCCGCGGGTCTCGAAGAGGCGCTGCCGCATGTCGGGGGCAAGAACGAACCGGACGTGCTGATCGCCGATTATCACCTCGACCATGGCAATGGGCTGACCGCGATCAGCTCGCTGCGGGCCCATGCCCGTACGCCGATGCCGGCGATCCTGCTCACCGCCGACCGCACGCCGCATGTGCGCGAGGCGGCGAACGCGCTCGACGCCCATCTGCTCAACAAGCCGCTGAAGCCGGCGGCGCTGCGCGCCTTGCTGGCGCAGTGGCGCGCGACGCGGCTGGCCGCGGAGTAGGTTTCCAGCCCTCAGCGCTCGCTTGCGCCGGCGCCGCGCAGCACCTCTTCCGATGCCAGGAAGGCCGCGACCTCGGGGCTCGGCGCCGGACTTTGCGCGGTGATGCCGATCTCCGCGAGAAGCCGCTCGACGGGCACATAGGCCCTCACCCGCCGGTCGTAGATCGCCGCCCGCACCAGCGCGACGGCAGCGACGATCTCACCCCCGTCGCGGCCCTGCATCAGCATGCGGTGCTGCATCACCAGCCAGTTCTCGCTCCAGCACAGGATGCGCGTCTCGAGATTGAAGGAACGAAAGAGCCGCATCTCGCGCCTGAAGCGAATCGTCCCGGCATTGACCACCGGCACCCAGCGGTGCCGCAGGATCGCGCGCCACAGGCCGCTGCGCAGCACGAGGTCGGTGCGCCCGAGATCCATCAGCGTCCAGTAGCGGCCGTTGTTCATGTGCAGGCTGGTGTCGAGATCGTGGAACCAGACGCGGAATGACAGCAGCGAAGCCCCGCCCGGCATCTCCAGGCGCGGGCGCATCCGAAAGGTGGCGAGGAGCCAGATCAGGCGGAACCAGAGATTCATGTCGGCCTTCCGATTGTGGACCGGTCGCTGCGAGCCCCATGTCATACGGGCGGCATCGCTGTCGATCATGCTATCGTCTGGTTCGAACCCGCCAGAGAGCGGCAGCGGAGTCGCCGGTTTGCCCACCCTTCACGTCTCGCCCCTGTCGAAGCTCGACGCCACCGTCGCGGCCTGCGGCGCCAGCCATCTCGTCACGCTGATCAATACCGATACCAAGGTCGCACGGCCCGCCGGCATCCCGGAGAGCCGCCATCTCTTCCTCGGCATGTCAGACATCAACCAGCCGATGGAGGGGCATGTGCTGGCGGGGCAGGAGCATATCGCGCGGCTCATCGCCTTCGTCAGGGACTGGGACCGCGCCGCGCCGCTGGTGATCCATTGCTGGGCCGGGATCAGCCGCTCGACCGCAGCCGCCTACATCACCGGCTGCGCGCTCGCGCCTGAGCGGGACGAGGCGGAGGCGGCGGAGGCCTTGCGCGCCGCCTCGCCCTCGGCAACGCCCAATGCCCGCCTCGTCACGCTCGCCGACACGGCCCTCGGGCGGGACGGCCGGATGATCCGCGCCATCGAGCGGATCGGCCGCGGAGCCGACGCCTTCGAGGGGCAGCCCTTCGTCTTCCCGCTGGCTTGAGCCTGGGTGCCGCAACGGCAGCTTCATGCGGCCTTCCGAAGGATCGTCGCGGATCGTACCGGGCTCCTCGACGAGCGAGGCAGAAGATTGCTTGCATCCGGCAAAATTTGCGACGATTGATCGCGCGGGAGGCAATTCCGGCACCATGACGATCGAACTCGACTCGCGCGACCGCACGATCCTGCGAATCCTGCAGCAGGACGGACGCATCACCAATTCGGACCTGGCCGAGAAGGTGCACCTGTCGCCCTCCGCCTGCCTCAGGCGCGTGCGGCAGCTCGAGGAAAGCGGGTTGATCCGTGGCTATGCGATGATGCTCGACGACAAGATCGCCGGCTTTCCGGGCACGGCCTTCGTCTTCGTCACGCTCGACCAGCAGGGCCGGGCCTCGCTGGAGAGCTTCGAGCAGGCCGTGCAGAACCTGCCCGAGATCCTCGAATGCCACCTGCTCGCCGGGGCGCATGATTATCTGATGCGCGTGATCTATCGCGACAGCGCCGATTTCGAGCGCATCCACACCGACATCATCACGCAATTGCCTGGCGTGACGCGCGTGCAGTCGACGCTGACGCTGCGGACGATCAAGAAGACCTCTGCCCTGCCGGTCTGAGCCCGGCGGATCTAATTCCGGCTCGCGGGTTGCGACGGGGCGCCGTCCGACCGATAAGCTTGCCTCAAACAGGAATCAGGCCCGTGAGCGAAGACAAGACCCAAGGCACTCCCCATGCCGACGTCGCCGCCCTGCCCTTCGAGGCGGCGCTGAAGGAACTCGAAGGCATCGTCGCGCGGCTCGAGCGCGGCGACGTGCCGCTCGAGGAATCGATCGCGATCTACACGCGCGGCGAGGCACTGAAGGCGCGCTGCGACGCGCTGCTGAAGCAGGCCGAAGCCCGCATCGAGCGCATCACCCTCGGTGCGGACGGCAAGCCCACGGGCACGACACCGCTCGACGTCGAGAACTGAGAGGGCGGAGGCGACCGGCAGGATGCGCACGACGCCGACGATCCGCCGCGCTGACGCAACCGATCCTCCCGAGGCTTTCACGATCGAGGCTCCGGTCCGCCTCGAAGACCGGGTCGCGGCCGCGCTCTTCGCTTATGCCGATCTGTTCGCGGCGGCACGACGGCGCCAACTCCATCTGCTGATCTGGGTGGTTATCGCGCTTCTGGCGATGGCCTACTACGCCTCCTGGCAGGAAAGCGGCCATTTGGGCGCCCGCGCTTTCCTGTCGCGTTTCGGTGCGGACCTGCTCGGTCTCGGCGGCCTGCCGATCCTCGTCGTCGCGGGGCCCATGCTGGCCTACTACCTCGTCCAGCCGGCGCTCATTCGCAGCCGGCTGAAGCGCTGGTATCGCGACGAACGGCTCGACCGCCCCATTGCCACCGCCTATCGCTTCGAGCCCGGCGGCATCGCCGTGACCCTGCCCGGCCGCGGGAGCGCGCTCGCCTGCCGCCGCATCGGCGGCATCTCCGAAAGCCCCACCCATCTCTTCATCCGGTTGAAGGACATCGAGGATGTCTTCGCCCTGCCCCGCAGCGCGCTATCCGGGGAGCAGGTCGCGCAGATCGGAGCATGGGCCGCCTCCTGTCATGTCGATGGCGCGGGAGCGGCCCGCGCCTTTCCAGAGCTGGAAACGCCACCGGGGCGCGAACCATTGCTGACCGCGCGCTTCGAGCTGACCGAGGATGATCGCGCGGTCGCGCTCGGCTGGCAGATGGAGCGCCCGGGGACGCGGCGGCGGCGCAGGCGCGGCTTTATCCTCGCCTTCCTCGTCGCGGCACTGATCCCCCCGCTGCTCTTCGGCGTCCTCTGGCTTCTCGATCCCGAGAGGGTGCCCTTCCGCTATGCCTTTCCCTTGTTCGTCGAGATGTTCGCGAGCACCTTCTGGAAATGGGTGCTCGGTCTCTGGGCGATCATGACGGCCGTCATCCTGCTCCATCCCTGGATGAGACGCCGGCATGCGCGCCAGCTCGCCCGGCAGATGCAGAAGCGCGTGCAAGCCTATGAGCACGAGGTGCGGCTCTACGACGACGGCCTCGAAACCTGGCAGGACGGCTTTTGCAACCGCTTCGACTGGAAGGGGTTCGAGCGGATCGAACGCCAGGGCGACCATCTCATCCTGCTGCGGCGGGAAGGCGAGCCGCTGATCCTGCCTTTGCGCGCGCTCGACGGCGACAAGCTGGCCATCTTCCAGCGCATCGTCGATCATCGCATCGATGGGGGGAGCCATCGGCCGGAGGCAGGCACGTGACGAAGCCGCTCGCGAATTCCATTGCAACAGCGCTGGCGGCGCTGGCCTTGTCCGTCGCGGCCGCCACCTCTCACGCCGAGACCATCGTGATGCCGCACGGGCTTTCGGTCGAGCTCCCCGAGGGCTGGCACGTTGACGGGTCGCCGGAGGGCGAGGTCTCGCAAACCGGACTTCGCCGCGTGCAGCTCGTCTGCGACAGCGAGGCCTGCAGAAAGACGCAGGAAACCTGCACCATCCTGATGCGCTCGAAGGAGATCGAGGGCGCCGACGATGCGGCCAGGCTGCGCGCGCTCTATGCCTCGCCTCTCGACCGCTACACCCGCCTGCGCGCCGTGCTGCGCTCGACCAGCAAGGACGCCGAGATTCGCAAGCCGCTGGAGATCGTGCGGATGGGCGAGCGCGAATGGTACCGCATCGAGACCGATGCGCGGCACAACTACAAATCCGGCCTTTTCGCCGAGACGGTCGTCAACGGCCTCTATGTCGGCGGGATCTGCAAGACCTGCGAAACCGGCGAGGAACGCCATCGGGACGGCCTGAAGATCCTGATGAGCCTGAAATCGAGCGCCGCAGCCGCCTCCCTGCGCTAGGCCTGCAGCTCGCCGACGGCAATCTCAGCCTCCGACCGGCAGCGCGAGGATCAGATCCTCGATCAGCCTTGCGACGTGCTGGACGGCTGGATCGCCGGCGCGGCGCTTGTGCCAGGCGCTGTGCAGCGGGAAGCCTTCCACGGCAAGCGGCGGCGGGAAGGTGACGAACGCGTCGTCGCCATCCTGCAGGCAGCGGCTCGGCAACAGCCCGATCATGTCGGAGCCGGCGACCAAGGGCAGCACCATCGTGAAGTTCGGCACGACCATGCCGACATGGCGCTCGCGCCCGATCCGCGCCAGGGCTTCGTCGAGAGGCCCCTTCGTGTCGCCGCGCCCCGAAACCAGAACATGCGGATGGGCGAGCCAGCCCTCGAGATCAAAGCCGGCCGCCGCCGGATGACCGCGGCGCATCACGACGAGATAGCTCTCCCGAAGCAATTCGCGGCGGGTGAAATCGGCCTCGACGACCGGGAAGACCGAGATCGCCAGATCGATGGTTCCGCGCCCAAGGCCTTCAAGCGCGGCGGCTGCGCCATGCCAGGGCATGAGGACGACCGTGATGCCCGGCGCCGTCCGCGCCAGGCGGCGATGCAATTCGGGGGCGATGGCCACGGCCGGATAATCGGCCGTCACGACCCGCACGGTCTGCCGGATCGCCATGAGATCGGCCTCGCTCCGGTCGAGCAGGGATTTCGTGCTCGCGAGAATGTCCTTCACCGGCCCGGCCAGCGCATGGGCCTTGGGCGTCAGGACCATTCCCCCGGGACCGCGCTCCAGCAGCCGGTCGCCAAAGAGCTGGCGGCAACGTTCCAGCGCGCTCGACATCGCCGGCTGCGACAGGCCGATGCGATCCGCCGCACGCGAGACATGCGCCTCGTCGAGCAGGGCGTCGAGCACCACCAACAGGTTCAGATCGATCGACCTTAAATTCATGAAATGGATAATATGATATATCGATCATCCATTGGAGTAATTTTATTGGCACGGCCATCCTCTGCTCAATCCGAAGGAGGATGCCATGACCAAGACCCTGATCCTGCTGTTCCACCCGCATTTCTCGGTTTCGCGTGCCAACAGGGCGCTCGCCGAGGCAGCGCAGCATCTGCCTGATACCGAGATCGCCGATCTCCATGCGCTCTATCCGGACGGGCAGATCGATGCCGATGCCGAGGCCGCCCGGCTCGTCGCGGCGGATCGCATCGTGCTGCAGTTTCCGGTCCAGTGGTATTCGACACCGCCGCTGCTCAAGGCCTGGCAGGATGTCGTACTCACGCGGATGTTCTACCTCGACTATGAGACGGAGGGCGCCAAACTCGCCGGCAGGCCGCTGCTGGTCGCGGCGACGGCGGGCAATGTCGAGACGGCCTATGCACCGCAAGGCGTCAATCTCTTCCCGCTGACGGAACTCCTGCTCCCACTGCAGGCGACAGCGCATCGCTGCGGTCTCGCCTGGGCCGAGCCCTTCCTCGTCTACGACGCCCGTCGCGCCGACGATGAAGCCCTGAAGGCTGCCGGCGACTACTACGCCTCGCGGCTGCGGCGCCTGGCCGCGCCGGCACCGGCAGCGGCGGCCGCCTGAACAGCCTTGCCCGCCAGCACGATCGGGGTAGGCTCTCGCCGACACAGGAGGCCGCCATGTCGCAACTGCCAGCCGAAGACCCGATCCTGGGCGATGCCCGCTCCTGCGAGGCGATCGAGAAGGTGATCGTGCCCCGCTCCCATGACCTCGGGGGCTTCCAGGTGCGCCGGGCGCTGCCCGCGATCGGCCAGCGCATGGTCGGCCCCTTCATCTTCTTCGACCAGATGGGACCGGCCGAGTTCCATCTCGGCGAAGGGCTCGATGTGCGCCCGCATCCGCATATCGGGCTCTCGACCGTGACCTATCTCTTCGACGGCGAGATCATGCATCGCGACTCGCTCGGCACCGCACTCGCCATCAAGCCGGGCGCGGTCAATCTGATGACGGCCGGGCGCGGTATCGTCCATTCCGAACGCACCGGAATGGAGGCACGCGCCAGCGGCCCCAAGCTCTACGGCATCCAAGCCTGGCTCGCTTTGCCGAAATCGCATGAGGAGGTCGCGCCGGAATTCGTGCATCACGGCGCGCCCATGCTGCCGCGCATCGTCGAAGGCGGCAAGCGGATCAGCCTGATCATGGGTTCCGCCTATGGCCAGAGCTCGCCGGTGAAATTCCCCTGGGAGGCGCTCTATGCCGAGGCGGTGCTCTCGCCCGGCGCGATCCTGCCGCTCGACCCGGACTATGACGAGCGCGCGATCTACATCGTCTCGGGCAAGGTCGACATCGCCGGGGACGAGTTCGGCGCCGGTCAGCTCCTGGTCTTCAAGCCCGGCGACCGCATCTCGATCCTCGCCGTCGATCAAAGCCGCGTGATGATCGTCGGCGGCGAGCCGATGGATGGCCCGCGCCATATCTGGTGGAATTTCGTCTCCTCCTCGCAGGAGCGCATCGAGCAGGCCAAGCAGGAATGGAAGACCGGCCGCTTCGACACCGTGCCCGGCGACGACAAGGAGTTCATTCCGCTGCCGGAGGGGTGACACCTTCCCTGCCGGCAGCCACGCCCGTCAGGCGATCTCGGACAGGTCCCGCAATCTCGGCACCTGCGAAAAGGCGATGACGAGCAGCTGAACCAGAAAGCCCGCAGTTGCGAGACCCAGGCAGGCGGCGATGCCGAAATGCGCCGCCACGGAGGCTCCGATCGCGGCGCCCAGCGGGCGGGCGCCGAAGGTCGCCGTCATGATCAAGGCCGAGACGCGGCCGAGCATCGCGTTGGGCGTGACGGCCTGCCTCAAGGTCATCGTGGAGATCGTCCAGATGATCGGTCCGACGCCGAACAGGAAGAAGCTCGCGCCGACCAGCTGGACGGACGGAAACCAGAGCGTCGCGAGCATCACGCCGGCCGCGCAAAGCCCGGCGAAGGGCCCGAGCAAGATCAACGTCCCGAAAGAGACACGCCGGGCTATGGCGGGCGCGAGAGCGGCGCCGACGATCATTCCGGCGCCGTAGATGCCGAGCGTGACGCCGACCTGGGTCGCGCTCAGGCCGAGGTTCTGGACCGCATAGGCGACATAGACCGCCTGGAAGACGAACCAGGAGATGTTGAAGAAGACCGCCGTCAGCAGGATCGGCCTGAGCAGGTCGTGGCCAACCGCGAAACGGGCGCCCTCCCCCAGATCATGCAGCAGATGGCGCCGTTGACCGGAGGGCGGTTCATCCTTGGGCAGGCCGGCGAGCAGGAGCACGGCCAGGATGGAAAGTCCGGCGGCCAGGCCATAGGCCGTCGAGACGCCGATCCAGCCGACGAGCGCCCCGCCCACCGCCGGCCCCCCGGCATAGGCGACGCTGCGCGCCAGCTCCAGCCAGCGATTGGCGTCAGCCAGCTGAGCGCGTGGTACGACCGAGGGAACGAAGGCCGGGGCCGCCACGCTGTAGCAGACCGTGCCGATGGCCCCGAGTGCACCGAGCATGGCAAGCCAGGTCAGGTTGAGGCTGCCTGCGGCCAGCAGCAGCGGGATCGCCAGCAACGACAGCGCGCGCAGCGCTTCCGTGCCGACCATGAGCCGGCGCCGCGAGGCACGGTCGACCATCAGGCCCGCCGGAATGGACAGCAGGAGAAACGGCAAGGTCTGCGCCGTCTGCAGCCAGCCGGTCTCGGCCGGCCCGGCCGAGAGCAGGAGAACCGCGGCCAAGGGCGCGGCGGCCAGCGCAGTCTGCTCCGAGAACTGGGCGGAGAGATTGGACCAGCCGATGCGGCGGAATGCCATCGGCAGCGGTGCGGTATCGGTCGGTTCCATCGCCTGGTGTCCTCGAAAGCGGTCTTGAGGGCACTGAACGGCGTTGCTGGCGCGGGAGCCACCCGTTTCGTGGGATGAGCCGGCGCTTGCCATGCGCAGACCGATCCCCACCTCTGGTTTGCCAGCGCGCCGCGCAACCTCTATTTCAGGTGATCTCACCGAAGGATCACATTGCCTCGTGCCCCGTCCTGTCACGCCGCTCCTCGACACGATCCAAGCCCCGGCCGATTTGCGCAGGCTCGACGACACGCAACTGCGCCAGCTCGCCGACGAGCTCCGGCTGGAAACGATCGACGCCGTCTCCGTCACCGGCGGCCATCTCGGCGCCGGGCTCGGCGTGGTCGAGCTGACGGTGGCTCTGCACCATGTCTTCGACACGCCGCGCGACAGGCTGATCTGGGATGTCGGCCACCAGGCCTATCCGCACAAGATCCTGACCGGACGGCGCGACCGCATCCGCACCTTGCGGCAGGGCGGCGGGCTCTCCGGCTTCACCAAGCGCGCCGAGAGCGAGTACGACCCCTTCGGCGCCGCGCATTCCTCGACCTCGATCTCGGCTGGCCTCGGCATGGCCGTCGGGCGCGATCTCGCCGGCCGCAAGAACAACGTCATCGCCGTGATCGGCGACGGCGCGATGTCGGCCGGCATGGCCTATGAAGCCATGAACAATGCCGGCGCGCTCGATTCGCGGCTCATCGTCATCCTCAACGACAACGACATGTCGATCGCCCCGCCGGTCGGCGCGATGTCGGCCTATCTGGCGCGGCTGGTTTCAGGCCGTACCTATCGCTCGCTGCGCGAGGTCGCCAAGCAGCTCGCGGAGCGGCTGCCGCGCTTCTTCCACGACAAGGCGAGGCGCACCGAGGAATATGCCCGCGGCTTCTGGACTGGCGGGACGATGTTCGAGGAGCTCGGCTTCTACTATGTCGGTCCGATCGACGGGCATAATCTCGACCATCTGCTGCCGGTGCTGCGCAATGTCCGCGACGCCGGCAACGGGCCGATCCTCGTCCATGTCGTGACCCAGAAGGGCAAGGGCTACGCCCCGGCCGAGGCAACGCCCGACAAGTACCACGCCGTCGTCAAGTTCGACCCCGTCACCGGTCTGCAGGCCAAGGCGCCGGCCAATGCGCCGAGCTACACGAACGTCTTCGCCCAAGCCCTGATCAAGCAGGCGCGGGAGGACGAGAAGGTCGTCGCCGTCACGGCCGCCATGCCGTCAGGCACCGGGCTCGACGCCTTCGGCAAGGAATTTCCGGGCCGCACCTTCGATGTCGGCATCGCCGAGCAGCATGCGGTGACCTTCGCGGCCGGCCTGGCAACCGAGGGCTACAAGCCGTTCGTCGCGATCTACTCGACCTTCATGCAGCGCGCCTATGACCAGATCGTGCATGACGTGGCGATCCAGAAGCTGCCGGTGCGCTTCGCGCTCGACCGGGCCGGGCTCGTCGGCGCCGATGGCGCGACCCATGCCGGCTCCTTCGACATCACCTATCTCGCCTGCCTGCCGGACATGGTGGTGATGGCGGCCGCCGACGAGGCGGAGCTCACCCATATGGTCGCGACCGCCGCCGCCTATGACGAGGGGCCGATCGCCTTCCGCTATCCGCGCGGCGAAGGCATCGGCGTCGAGATCCCGGATGTCGGCTTGCCCCTCGAAATCGGCAAGGGCCGCATCGTCCGCGAGGGCACGCGGATCGCGCTGCTTTCGCTCGGCACGCGCCTCGGCGAATGTCTCAAGGCCGCCGAACTGCTGGCGCAGCGCGGCCTGTCGACCACGGTCGCCGATGCCCGCTTCGCGAAGCCGCTCGACGAGGCGCTGATCCTCAAGCTCGCCCGCGAGCACGAGGTGCTCGTCACGGTCGAGGAAGGCTCGGTCGGCGGCTTCGGCAGCCATGTTCTGCATCTGCTGGCGCAGAACGGCGCGCTCGATGCCGGCCTGAAGATCCGGAGCCTGACTCTGCCGGACGTGTTCCAGGACCATGACAAGCCGGACGCCATGTATGCCGCCGCCGGGCTCGATGCCGCCGGTATCGTCAAGGCCGTCGAGGCTGCTCTGGGCACGCCGAGCGCGGTGAAGCTGGCCTGACGTCCCTGCCATGAAGAGCCGGGCCGACCAGTTGCTCGTCGAGCGCGGCTTCTTCGAGAGCCGGGCCCGTGCGCAGGCCGCGATCGCGGCCGGGCTGGTCACCGCCAATGGCACCCCCGTGCGCAAGGCCTCCGAGATGGTGGCCGCTGATGCGGTGCTGACCGCGCAGGCGCCGCATCCTTACGTCTCGCGCGGCGGGCTGAAACTGGCGGGCGCGCTCGATGCCTTCGGCTTCGATCCACAGGGTCTGGTCTGCCTCGATGTCGGCTCGTCCACCGGCGGCTTCACCGACCTGCTGCTGAAACGCGGTGCACGCCATGTCGTCGCCGTCGATGTCGGGCGTGACCAGCTCCATGCTTCGCTGCGGTCAGACCCGCGCGTCACCAGCTTCGAGGGACAGGATATCCGCACGCTGGCTGTCGAAGCGCTGCCCGAGCGGCCGAGCCTCGCGGCGATCGATGTCAGCTTCATCTCGCTCAAGCTCGTGCTGCCGGCGGTCGCGGCGCTGCTTGCGCCTTCGGCTGGAATCGCGGCGCTGATCAAGCCGCAATTCGAGGCGGGGCGGGCGGCGCTGAAGAAGGGCATCGTCCGGGACGAGGCGATTCAGCTTCAGGTCTGCGACGAGATCGTCGGATTGCTGGGCGAGCTGGGCTTCACCGTTTCTGGGCCGATCCTCTCTCCGATCGAGGGTGGCGACGGCAATCGCGAATTCCTCGTCGGCGCGCAGCGCTGGCATCGGACCGAAAAGTGGAATCCACTTTTCGGAGAGATCTGATGCTGAGACAAAGCGCCTGATCAGCGCGCCAGCAGCGCGTCGATCTCGCCTTGCAGGCTGGCATCGTCGAAGGTCGCGATGTCGATCGTGCCGTTGGCGTTGATGAACTGGGTCGAGCGCGTGATGAGCCTGCGCAAGGCCTCGCTCGCCACCTCGATGATCGTCGGCAATTCGGCAGGGCGCGGCTTCTCGACGAGGAGCGCGGTCACCGTCGCAACGAGGCGAGCCATGGAACGGCAGACCTCCTCGAAGCTCTTGCGCCGCGCCGGGTCAAGCCGGTCATAGGCGACCAGCGCCTCGCCAGCGCAGCGCAGAGCCGATATCTCGAAATGCCCGCGATAGCAGAGGTTTCGCCAGGATTGCAGGTCTTCGATGACGCTGTCGTCGCTCTCCGCCATCTCGATCAGCATCAACGCTTCGCTGTAGCGGTTGAGGAAATCGGTCGAGAGACGGGGGGCGCGGAGCCCGTCCGTCCGATCAGCCGCCTCGCCGGCCTGCAATTGCGTCGCGGAGACGGTCATCCTGAGCCCCAACTCGCCGCGACTATGGTGGGCCAAACCCCAACAAAGTGTTGCTTTGCTCTGCCGCTATCGCGCTAAACAGGCGCCATGTGCGGACGCTATGCGATCACCCTGCCCCCCGAGGCGATGCGCGCGAGCTTCGGCTATCGCGAGCAGCCGAATTTTCCGCCGCGCTACAACATCGCGCCCACGCAGCCCGTGCCGATCGTCAGGCTGCATGACGGGGCGCGGCAGTTCCTGCTGATGCGCTGGGGCTTCATTCCCGGCTGGGTCAAGGACCCCAAGGATTTCCCCCTCGTCATCAATATCCGCATGGAGAGCGCGGCCGAGAAGCCCTCCTTCCGCCACGCACTGACGCGGCGGCGCTGCCTGCTGCCGGCGGACGGCTTCTACGAATGGCGCCGCTCCGGGACGGGGCGGCAGGCGCGCGCCGACGCCTTCCTGTTCCGCCGGCCGGATCGCGGCTTCTTCGCCTTCGCGGCGCTCTGGGAAACCTGGCATTCGCCTGATGGTTCGGAGATCGACACCGTCGCGATGATGACCGGCCCGGCCAACGGCACCATGGCCGCGATCCACCACCGTTGCCCGGTCATCCTCGACCCGGCCGATTACGATGCCTGGCTCGATCCGGGCGCCGCGCCGCAGCAGATCGATCGCCTGCTCAAGCCGCCACCGGACGCTCTGCTGGAGCCGGTCGCGATCGGACCCGCCGTCAACAAGGTGGCGCATGACGGGCCGGAAGTGCAGGCGCCAATGGCGGAGACGGTGCCGGAGCCTCCCGCGGCCGAGCCGGCGAGCCATGCGCGCAAAGCGACCCGGCGTCCCGTCGATGATGGGCAAGGCAGCCTGTTCTAGCGGCGGAATCATGCTCTGATCGTGCAAAAGCACGATGAGGAGAACGCGCAGATGCACGGCCGCCGCCCCACCATGACCTCCCGCCACGGCATGGTCGCCGCCGCACATCCGCTCGCAGCCCAGGCCGGGGCCCGGCTGCTGGCCCAGGGCGGCAACGCCTTCGACGCCGCCGCAGCCACAGCCGCGGCGCTCAATGTCGTCGAACCCTTCATGTCCTGCCTCGCCGGCATGGGCTTCGCAACGTTATGGGTCGCAGCCGAGCAGCGGGTGCGGGTGCTCGATTTCGTGCCGCCGATCCCGGCGAGCTTCCCGGTCGAGCGCTTCAGCAAGCGCTCCGATCTCGAACGCGGCGCCCTCTCGGTCGCCGCGCCCGGCAACCTCGCCGGCTGGTGCGAGCTGGTGAAAACCTATGGCCGCAAATCGCTGCCGGAGATCTTCGCGCCGGCGATCGCGCTCGCCCGGGACGGTTTCGCTCTCGCCGAATTCGGCGCGGCGGAGTTCGAGGAGAACGACCCGCTTCTGAAGACATACCCGGCGCTTTATCCGGCCTGGTCGAAGAACTACCAGCCCGATGGCGCCCTGCATCTCGGCTCGCTGCTGGTCCAATCCGATCTCGCCCGGACGCTGAGCGAGATCGCGGAAAAGGGACCGGATCACTTCTATCGCGGCGCGCTCGGCGAGACGATCGTGGCCCATCTCCAGGCGCTCGGCGGCTCGATGACGATGGCCGACCTCGCGGCAGTGAAGACGGTGTGGCGCGAGCCGCTGGCCGCGAGCTTCAAAGGGCTTTCGGTGCATGTGCCGCCGCCGCCCTGCGAAGGCTTCCAGTTCCTGCTGACGCTGCGCCTGCTCGAAGGTCTCGATCTCGCCTCGCTTCCCAGGGACGGCGCGGACCATCTCGACCTCGTCTATCGCGCGATCCGCCTCGCGGCGGGCGAGCGCATCGCCCACAACAATCCAAGCCCGGAGACGCTCGCCGAGATTCTGTCCGAGGCTTCCGTCGCGCGTTTGCGCCAGCGCCTCACCGACGGCAAGCCGGTGACGGGACCGACCGAGCAATGGACGCCACAGGAGAAGGAGGATCCGGCGCATACCACCTCCTTCTCGATCGCGGATAGCGAGGGCAACCTGATCTGCATCACGCAGAGCCTCGGCAGCCCCTTCGGCAGCGGCGTCGTAGTGCCCGGCACGGGGCTTTGCCTCAACAACTTCCTGTACTGGGCGGATGTGCAGACCGGCAGCCCGAACCGGGCCAAGCCCGGCGATGCGCTGGCCATGTGCATGTCGCCCTCGATCTCGACGCGCGACAGCAAGCCGGTGCTCGCGCTCGGCACGCCCGGCAGCTACGGCATCATGCAGACGCAGGCGCAGGCCATGGTGCAGCATCTCGTCTTCGGGCTGCCGCTGCAGGAGGCGATCGAGGCGCCGCGCGCCCGGCTCTGGGATGGGCGCCTCGTCGAGATCGAGGACCGGATCGCGCCGGAGACCATCGCCGAACTCGTCCGGCGCGGCCATGATGCGAAGGCGTTCGATGTCGGCTGGACGATGCGCTGCGGCGGCATGCAGGCGGTCGCAGTCGATCCGGCGACCGGCGTGTTCACCGGCGCCGCCGATCCACGCCGCGACGGCTACGTCGCGACGCCCTGAATCAGCTCACGATCTCGGCGCGAAACGCCCAGCGGGTCATCCGCCGCTCGACCAGGGCACAGAGCGCGTAGAGCGCCATGCCCATGATGGCGATGGAGAACAGGCCGGCGAAGGTGGTCGGCGCGTCATTGCGCGCGCCGGCGGACAACATCAGGAAGCCGATGCCGCGATTGCCGCCCACCGTCTCCGACAGCACCGAGCCGACGAAGGCGAGCGTCACCGCCACCTTGAGGCTGGCGAAGAGATAGGGCATCGCGCGGGGCACGCCGACCTTGGTCAGGATCTCCCATTGGCTCGCGCCGAGCGAGCGCATCACGTCGCGCATCTCGGGCTCGATGGTGGCAAGCCCCGTGGCGACGTTCACGACGATGGGGAAGAAGGAGATGACGAAGGCGGTGATCACCGCCGGCAAGGCGCCGACGCCGACCCAGATCATCAGGATCGGCACGATCGCGACCTTCGGGATCGCGTTGAAGGCGATCAGTAGCGGGTAGAGCCCGGCATAGATGAAGGGCGATGCGCCAATGGCGAGGCCGAGCAGCAGGCCGAAGCCGATCGCCAGCGCGAAGCCGATGATCGTGGTCCAGAGCGTCTCCAGGCAGAAGCGCAGCAGGATGTCCCAGCGCTGGACCATCGTCTCGAAGATGCGGCTCGGACGCGGGGCCAGGATTTCCGGTACGTCGAAGACGATGCAGGCCAGTTCCCAGAGCAGCAGCAGCCCCGCCATGGCGAGCCAGGGCATGGCGACAAGCAAAAGACGCTTCTGTCTCTCCGTCATGATCTTTGTCCAACCGGAGGCCGCATCACGCATGCTCCATGTGGATGCGCTCGCGCAGTTCGTGGACGATGTCGACGAATTCGATCTCGAAGGTCGTCTCCAGCGTGCGCGGACGCGGCAATTCGATCTTGCGGATCTTGACGATTTTACCGGGGCGCCGGCTCATCACATAGACGGTGTCGGCGAGATAGACCGCCTCGCGCAGATCGTGCGTGACGAGCACCGCGGTGAAGCGGCGCTCCATCCAGAGCTTCTGCATCACGCTCCAGAGCTCTTCGCGGGTGAAGGCGTCGAGCGCGCCGAAAGGCTCGTCGAGCATCAGGATATCCGGCTCGTGGACGAGCGCGCGGCAGAGACTCGAGCGCTGCTGCATGCCGCCGGACAACTGCCAGGGATATTTCTGGCCGAAGCCACCCAGGCCTACCGACGCCAGCAGCGCCTCGACGCGCGCGACGTATTCGGCCTTGTTGGCGCGGAAGCGGCGCTTGTGCGGCTCAACCACCTCCAGCGGCAGCAGGATGTTGTCGAGCGTGGTGCGCCAAGGCATCAGCGTCGGCGCCTGGAAGGCCATGCCGACGCCGCGGATCGGCCCCTTCACCACCTGCCCGTGCACGCGAACCTCGCCGCCGCTCGGCGGCAGCAGGCCGGTGACGAGCTTCATCAGGGTCGACTTGCCGCAGCCGGAAGGGCCGACCACGGCAATGAACTCGCCCTTGGCGATGGACAACGTCGCATCCTCCAGCGCCAGCATGCGCGCGGGGCCGCTGCCATAGGCAAGGCTGACCTGTCGCAGTTCGACGAGGGGCGGTTCCGAACTGTCAAGCATAGGCAGCGTCATCACCGGCAGGCGTGGGGAACCCCTCTCCCGGATGGGAGAGGGGCAGGGGTGAGGGACTGCGGGTCATCGTCGATACGACAAGGAGCGGCTGCGCCTTCTGCGGGAAAGGCAGGCCCTCATCCCTGCCCTTCTCCCACACGGGAGAAGGGTTCCCCGCATTCGTCATTCCGCTCATCGCTCTCTTCGGCACCCTTCATGAATCAAGGCGCAACCATCCGCTCGGCCTTCGGCGGCAGGAACTTGCCCGTGAAGACCTTGTCCGGCTCGGGCGCCGCGGGCAGGCCGAAGGCCTCGGCCACGTCCTTGACCGAGCGGGCGAAGCGCGCCGGGTCGACATCGCCCATGCCGTTCTCCTTCACGTAAGGGGTCAACACGTTCATCTTGAGCGACATGTCGAGGCGCTCGGCCTCAAGCTTCTCGTCGATCAGCGGGTCGCGCTTCTTGGCGGCGGCGATGCCGAGCGCCGGATTGGCGGCAACTTCCTTCCAGGCCTTGGCGGTGGCGCGCAGGAAGCCGGTCACGACCTCCGGCTTCGCGGCCAGCGCCGGCGAGACGATGATGCCGTTGCCGTACACGTCCATCTTGTAGTCGGAGTAGTTGAACGAGACGACATCCTCGGCCTTCACGCCGCGCGCCTTGAGGTCGAGAATCGACGAGAAATAATGACCGGAGATGAAGTCGACCGTGCCCTGCACCAGCGACTGCTCGCGCAGCTGCGGCGTCAGATTGACGTGCTGGACGCTTGCCGCGTCGATGCCGACCTTCTTGGCGAAGGCCGGAAACAAACGGAAGGAGGCGTCGAAGACCGGGGCGCCGAGCTTCTTGCCGGCGAGATCGGCGGGCTTCGTGATCCCGCTCTTCTTCAGCGCGTGCACGCCGAAAGGCGGAAAGTCATAGGCCATGAAGACGCAGAGGATTTCCTTGCCGGCGTTCTTGGCGTTGTATTCGATCAGCGAGTTCACATCGGCGAAGCCGATATCGTAGGCGCCGGTCGCGACGCGCTGGACGGCGCCGGCCGAGCCCTGGCCCGGATCCATGGTCACGTCGAGCCCCTCGGCCTTGTAGTAGCCCTTGTCGAGCGCGACGAGGAAGGGCGAGGTCGGCCCCTGAAAGACCCAGTCGAGCGTGAACTTGACCGGCGTCTGGGCGGTGGCGGGCGCTGCCGAGGCGAGCGCCAGGGCACAGCCGGCAGCGGCTGCGGCCAGCGCGCGGCGGGTCATCCCCCTGCCCTTCGCCGCCGCATTCTTCGAAACCCCACGCACCACGCCGATCATCTGAGCCGACCCCCGATTTTTGATTGTGCTTCAAAGGCTAAAGAGGGGCCCGAAAGCGGTCAATCAGGTGGAAAGGCCGTCCTGCCAGTTTTTTAGGCAGCCGTGCAGGCAGGTGCGTCACTCTCGACCGCAGCTTACTTCGCGGCCAGCATCGCGCCCGGATTGAGCACGCCCCTGGGATCGAGCGTCTGCTTGATCGCGCGCATCAGGTCGAGCTCGACCGGGTCCTTCACTCCCGGCAGCAGGTCGCGCTTCAGCCGGCCGATGCCGTGCTCGGCCGAGATCGAACCGTGCAGCTCCGTGACGATGGCGTGGACCGCCTCGTTCATCTCGCTCCAGCCGGCGAGATAGGCCGCCTTGTCGGCGCCGACCGGCTGGCTGACGTTGAAATGGATGTTGCCGTCGCCGAGATGGCCGAAGGGCACCGGCCGGCAGCCCGGGACCATCGCCTCGACCACCGCGATGGCGCGCTTCAGGAACTCCGGCTGGGCATGGACCGGCACGGAAACGTCGTGCTTGATCGAGCCGCCCTCATAGGTCTGCACCTCCGACATCATCTCGCGCAGCTTCCAGAAATCGGCGCGCTGGGTCAGCGAACCCGCGAGCGCGGCATCGGTGACGATGCCCTTCTCCAGAGCATCGCCGAGGAAGGCCTCGACATGCTCGTCGAGCCCGGCGGCTGACTGGGCCGAGACCTCCATCAGCACATACCAGGGCGACGGCTCCGAGAGCGGATCGCGCGTGCCCGATGCGTGGCGCAGGACGAAATCGAGGCCGATGCGCGGCATCAATTCGAAGGTGGTGAGCGTGCCGCCGGCGCCGGCCTTGGCGGCGTTGAGCAGTTCCAGCGCCGCTTCCGGGTCCGGCACGGCGAGGAAGGCGGTGGCCCGCGCCGCCGGCAGCGGGAAGAGCTTGAGCACGGCCGCCGTGATGATGCCGAGCGTGCCCTCGGCGCCGATGAAGAGGTCCTTCAAATCGTAGCCGGTGTTGTCCTTGCGGAGCTGGCGCAGACCGTTCCAGATGCGACCGTCCGGCAGCACGACTTCCAGGCCCAGGCAGAGCTCGCGGGCATTGCCATAGGCCAGCACGGCGGTGCCGCCGGCATTGGTCGAGAGGTTGCCGCCGATGGTGCAGGAGCCTTCCGAGGCCAGCGAGAGCGGGAAGAGCCGTCCGGCCGCTTCCGCCGCATCCTGCGCCCGCTTCAGCGTGACGCCGGCTTCGACGATCATGGTGTCGCCATCGGTATCGACCGCGCGGACCTTGTCGAGACGCTGCAGCGAGAGGATGATCTCCCTGCCCTCGGCGATCGGGATCTGGCCGCCGACGAGACCCGTATTGCCACCCTGCGGCACCAGCGTCGTGCCGGTCTCGGCTGCGAGCTTCACCAGCTCGGCAACTTCGGTCGTCGAGCCGGGGCGGACGATGCCTTGCGCCTTGCCGCGGAAGAGATCGCGCCATTCCTTGAGATAGGGCACCATGGCGTCGGCATCGGTGACGATGTTCTTCGCGCCGACGATGCCGGCCATGCGATCGAGAATTGCGCTCATCCTGAAGTCCTAGCCCTTCCTGCCGCGCCGGAACACGCCGACGAGCTCGACATGGGCGGAATAGCGGAACTGATCGACCGGCGTCACGCCTTCCAGCGCATATCCGCCCGCAACCAGCGTCGCAGCGTCTCGCGCGAAACTGCCGGCATCGCAGGAGACGTAGATCACGTCCCTGACCTTCGAGGCCGCCAGCCGCTTCGCCTGGGCCTCGGCGCCGGCACGCGGCGGGTCGAGCACGACGACGTCGAAACCGTTGAGCTCATGCTCCAGCAGCGGGCGGCGGAAGAGGTCGCGCGTCTCGGTCGCGATGGCTTTGAGCCCCGGCGTCGCGCCAAAACCTTTCGCCAGCGCCAGCATCGCGGCCTTGTCGCTCTCGACGGCGAGAACCTGCATGCGCTCGGCGATGCGGAAGCTGAAGGGGCCGCAGCCGGCGAAGAGATCGGCGGCGCGCTTGCCCTTGGGCAGAGCCGCCGTGACGAGATTCGCCAGCGTCTCCTCCCCCAGCACCGTCGCCTGCAGGAAGCCGCCGGGCGGCGGGGCGACGAGCGCCTTGCCCATATGCTGCAAGGGCGGACGGCGCTCGACGACGATCTCGCCATGGTTGGAGAGCCGGGCGAGGTCGAGCCGCTCGGCCAGTTGGGTCAAGGCGAGCCTGAGCTTGTCGCCGAGCGGTCCGTGGCCGCGCATATCGACGTCGAGCCCCGCTTCGGAGGCGGTGATCTGGATGTCGAGCGGCTTGTTCGCCCCGCCCATCCGGTTCGCCAACATCTGCGCGGCGGCTGGTGCCCGGTCGAGGCCCGGCGCCAGCACCGGGCAGGCCTCGACGGGAACCAGATCGTGGCTGCGCGCCGCCATGAAGCCGACGACCATCGCCTCGCCCTCGCGGCGGGCGTGGAAGGTGACGCGGCGCCGCCCGGCACCATGGGCGTCGACGAGATCGGCCACGGGCGCCTCGATGCCGGCGCGGCTCAGCGTGGTCACGACCTGCTGGCGCTTCCATTCGCGATAGAGACCGGGTGCCATGTGCTGCGCAGCACAGCCGCCGCAACGGGTAAAGAGCGGGCAGATCGCCGCGATGCGGGATTCGGAGGGCGCGATGATCTCGACGAGCTGGCCGCGATCGCCATCGACCACGGCGCGCACGGTCTCGCCCGGCAGCGCATAGGGAACGAAGATGCTGCCGGCGGGCGCCTGCACGATGCCATCGCCCTTCTGGCCGAGGCGATCGATGGTCAGGACTTCGTTCATCGCAAGGCGAGGCGAAGCATCCGGAGGCGGATTCGATCGGGCGGCGGGCATCGTGACAATCTCCGGCGCAGAGCCGGCCTGCTGATGACGGGAACGAGGCTTTCGCCTATCAGGTCAGGGACGAATTGGGAAATCCTGCCATGACTATCCGCGACGGCGTCATCGAAGCCATCGGCAATACCCCGCTCATCAAGCTCGAGCGCGCCTCGGCGGAAACCGGCTGCGCCATCCTCGGCAAGGCCGAGTTCATGAATCCCGGCCAATCGGTGAAGGACCGCGCCGCGCTCGCGATCATCCGCGACGCCGAGGCGAAGGGGCAGCTGAAGCCGGGCGGCGTCATCGTCGAGGGCACGGCGGGCAATACCGGCATCGGCATCGCGCTGGTCGGCAACGCGCTGGGCTATCGCTCGGTCATCGTCATCCCGGAGACGCAGAGCCAGGAAAAGAAGGACATGCTGCGGCTCGCCGGCGCGACGCTGGTCGAGGTGCCGGCCGCGCCCTACGCCAACCCGAACAATTACGTGAAGGTCTCCGGCCGCCTCGCCGAGGAACTGGCGAAGACCGAGCCCAACGGCGCGATCTGGGCCAACCAGTTCGACAATGTCGCGAACCGGCAGGGCCATCTCGACACCACCGGCCCGGAGATCTGGGAGCAGACGGCAGGCAAGGTCGACGGCTTCATCTGCGCGGTCGGCTCGGGCGGCACGCTCGCCGGCGTCGGCATGGCGCTGAAGGCTCGCAATCCGAAGGTGACGATCGGACTGGCCGATCCGATGGGCGCGGCGCTCTATTCCTATTACACCAGCGGCGTCCTCAAGTCGGAGGGCTCCTCGATCACCGAAGGCATCGGCCAGGGCCGGATCACCGCCAATCTGGTCGATGCACCCGTCGATGCCGCCTTCCAGATCCCCGATGCGGAAGCGGTGCAGATCGTCTTCGACCTGCTGGAGCATGAGGGGCTGTGCCTGGGCGGTTCATCGGGCATCAACGTCGCCGGTGCGATCCGGCTGGCGCAGCAGATGGGGCCGGGCCACACCATCGTGACGGTGCTCTGCGACTACGGCACGCGCTACCAGTCGAAGCTGTTCAACCCGGAGTTCCTGCGTTCGAAGAACCTGCCGGTGCCCGGCTGGCTGGAGCGCGACGGCTCGGCGCTGAAGCAGGTCGTCGCGAAGGTGATGGCCTGAGGCGGCAGCCGCCTCAGGCCCTTCAGCTTCACGCCGCCCGCGGCGTCGCGTCGATCGCGTCGATATCGCCGGCGCGGTCGTATTGCGCCTGGTCGAGCATGCCTTGGCGCTTGGCCACGAGGGTCGGCACCAGCGCCTGGCCGGCGACGTTCACCGCCGTGCGGCCCATGTCGAGGATCGGGTCGATGGCGAGCAGCAGGCCGACACCGGCCAGCGGCAGGCCGAGCGTCGAAAGCGTCAGCGTCAGCATCACCGTCGCGCCGGTGAGGCCGGCGGTCGCGGCCGAGCCGATCACCGAGACGAAGGCGATCAGGACGTATTCCTGGATGCCGAGCGGCACGCCGTAGAACTGCGCGACGAAGATCGCGGAAATCGCAGGGTAGATCGCGGCGCAGCCGTCCATCTTGGTGGTCGCGCCGAGCGGCACGGCAAAGGCGGCGTATTCGCGAGGGACGCCCAGGCTCTTCTCGGTCACGGCCTCGGTCACCGGCAAGGTGCCGATCGAGGAACGCGAGACGAAGCCGAGCTGGATCGCCGGCCAGGCACCCGCGAAAAAGCGCACAGGCGAAAGCCCGTGCAGGACGAGCAAGGTCGGGTAGACGACGAGCAGGACGATGGCGAGGCCGAGGTAGATCGCGAAGGCGTACCAGGAGAGCTGCTCCAGCGTCTGCCAGCCATATTGAGCCACGGCATTGCCGAGCAGGCCGACGGTGCCGATCGGCGTCAGCCGGATCACCCACCACAGGATCTTGCGGACGATCGCCAGGAACGACTCGTTCAGCGCGAGGAAGCTGTTGGCGCGCTCGCCGACCTTCAGCGCAGCGACGCCGACGACGATCGAGATCACCAGCAGTTGCAGCACGTTGAAGCCGAGGCGGGTGGTCGCCCCGCCACCGTCGACCCGCGTCGTCGCCTGCAAGCCGAGCATGTTGGCAGGCACGAGCCCCTTCAGGAAGTCGAGCCAGGAGCCGACCGTGCCCGGCGCCTTGGCGCTGGCGGCGACCACGCCGGCATTGATGCCGGGCTGGATCAGAACGCCGAGCGCGATGCCGATCAACACCGCGATGAAAGCGGTGACGGCGAACCAGAGCAGAGTCTGCCAGACCAGCGCGGCTGCGTTGGAGAGCTGGCGCAGATTGCTGATCGAGGCGACGATCGCCGTGAAGATCAGCGGCGGCACCAGCGCCTGCAGCAATTGCACGAAGATCGAGCCCGTGGTCGCGAGCGTGGTCGTGAGCCAGTTGGGCTGTCCGGCCGCATCCGGGCCGATGTTGCGCGCGACCCAGCCGAGCGCGAGCCCGACCACCATCGCGGTCAAAACCTGGAAGCCGAAGTTGGAATAGAACGGCTTAGCGCCGGCAGCGGACGAACCGCTCCGGGATGTCGATGTTGTCATGGCAAGAGCTCGTCAATCGCCGCAAATGGCTGAAGATACGCGCCATATATACGATCTGGCGCGATTTTCGCAAAAGCGGAGGCTTCCGTCTTTGGCCGGACCAGCAGCAAAAATACTCTCCGGATTGCCGCAAAAAGAGAAAATGGATCCATTCGCGGCAAGAGCGTCGGCGACGAGCCCCTCCGCCGCGAAGGCCGAAAATTCTTTTGCCGCAAAAATGATTTCCCCGAAGGTCGAAGCGTTCTAGCCTGCCCTAAGGTGATCCCGCGAAAGACGAGGTGATCGCATGACGGCTTCACATGTCAGGTTCGCCGCCAGGACCGCGCCCGAACCCTCACCCTCCGTTGCCCCGGCCGAGCCGGGCCATCCCCATGCGGCCGGCGTCGTCGCCTCCAGTGTCTATGCCCATGGCGTGCGCGTCGCCGATGTCCCCGTCGAGGAGGCCGGCGAGTGGTCGCGCAAGGACGACCACGTCGTCTGGATCGGATTGCTGGAGCCCGACGCCGCCCTGCTCCACTGCGTCCAGCGGCAATTCAATCTGCATCCGCTCGCCGTCGAGGACGCGACCAACGCCCATCAGCGCCCGAAGCTCGAGCAATATGGCGACGCCCTCTTCGTGGTGGCGCGCACCGCGCAGCTGATCGAGGGGCGCATCGCCTTCGGGGAGACGCATATCTTCCTCGGTCGCGGCTACATCGTCAGCGTCCGGCACGGCGCCTCGACCTCGTACACCTCGGTCCGGCAGCACTGGGAAACCTGCCCGACCTCGCTGGCAAAGGGCGAGGACTTCATCCTCTACGCCATCCTCGATTTCATCGTCGACAACTACATGCCGGTGCTCGAGGCCATCCATGACGAGGTCGAGGAGATCGAGGACAAGGTCCTGGCCAAGCCGATGGCGCGCTCGGACATCGAGCGGCTCTACATGCTCAGGCGCGACCTGCTGCGCCTGCGCAATGCGGTGGCGCCGCTGGTCGATGTCTGCCAGCGCCTGATGAACGGCACCGTGCCGCAGGTCCGGCCGACGCTCGCCCCGATGTTCCGCGACGTGACCGACCATGTCCGCACCGTGCAGGAGAAGATCGACAGCCTGCGCGAGGTTTTGGCCTTCGCCTTCGAGGCGAGCCTGCTGGTCGGCCAGAGCCAGGAGAACGCGATCACCAAGCGGCTCGCCTCCTGGGCGGCGATCCTGGCCGTGCCGACCGCGGTCGCCGGCATCTACGGCATGAACTTCAAGAACATGCCGGAGCTGGAATTGCCCTATGGCTATTACGGCGTGCTGGTGGTGATCCTTGCCTCCTGCGCCGTGCTGTACTGGCGCTTCAAGCGCAATGGCTGGCTGTAGCCGGGCAGTCGCTCAGAGCCACTTCTTCCAGCGGAAGAACAGATAGGGCAGCACCGCGAAGAGCACCATCGAGACCAGCGCCAGCGGATAGCCCCACTGCCAGTCGAGTTCCGGCATGGCCTTGAAGTTCATGCCGTAGATCGAAGCGATCAGCGTCGGCGGCATCAGCGCCACCGAGACGACCGAGAACAGCTTGATGATCTTGTTCTGCTCGATCGAGACGAGGCCGAGCGTCGCGTCGAGCATGAACTGGAGCTTGTTCGACAGGAAGGTCGCATGTTCCTCGATGGCCTGCACGTCGCGCACCGCCGAGCGCCATTCGGCGGAGAAGCCGGTCTGGGCCTTCTTCGGGCGCTTGTAGTTGGCCGAGAGGAAGAGCAGGACGCGCTCGACCGACATCATGCTCTCGCGGACATTCGAGATGATGTGCTCGTGCTGGCCGATCCGCTGGATCACCACCTGATAGACGCCCCCCTGCTCGACGTCCTGCGCCCGCCCGGCGAAAATCCGGCGCGAGGCCATGTCGATCTTGTCGCCGACGCCGCGCAGCACCTCGGCCGCGCGGTCGACGATCGCCTCGATCAGTCCGTCGAGCACCGCCTCCGGCTGCTCGCCGCAGCCACCGGGCTTGGTCGCGCGGTTGAGGAAGATGTTGAAGGCGCCGGGCTCGTCATAGCGCACCGTCACCAGCGCCTTCTCGGTGAGGATGAAGGTGACGTCGGCCAGCTTGGGGACGATGGTTTCCGACTGGCAGATCACGCGCGCCGTCATGTAATGCGCGCCGTTCTCGGTATAGATGATCTCGGAGGGCTCGAGATCGTGCATCTCCTCCCGTGTCGGGATCGAGATGCCGAGATGCTCCTCGACGCGCTTGTCCTCCTCGGGCGTCGGGTTGAGCAGGTCGATCCAGACCGTATCGGCTGAGAAGATTTCTGCCGGCCCGAGCGTCGCCGAGCGCAGCTTGTCGCGCGAGTCGGGGCAGATGCCGTGGATCATCAGCATGGGCGCGAATCTCGATGCACGGTCAGAGGGGAAACCGGCAGGAACTCCGATCCGAGGCGGATGTCAAACCGATGACGGTCGGCGGAGCCTTCGGGCCCGCGCCCGAAAACCGGAAACTTAAAAGAGCGTCATTCTCGGGCGAAGCGAAGCGCCGACCCGAGAATCTCTTTTCAGGAAAGGCTCAGGAGCCTCCTTGTCATGAGATGCTCGGGTCAAGCCCGAGCAGGACGGCATGTGACGTTCCTCAGACGCCGCCCTTCACGCCCTGCGGTGGCTTGCTATCGGCCGGGACGAAGAAGTCCGGCATCAGCGGCACTGACGGGTCGACGCGGTAGGGCGTGAAGTCGGTCACCCCCTCGCCGGCCATGAAGCTGTCGTCGATCAGGAAGTTGCCGGAAAACTCGCGCGAGGGCTTCGAGAAGATCATATGCGCGGCGTCGGCCAGGATCTCCGGCGTGCGGCTGGCCTGCACCATCTTGTCGCCGCCGAGCAGATTCTGGACGGCGGCGGTGGCGATCGTCGTGCGCGGCCAGAGCGCGTTGACGGCGATGCCCTGGCGGGCCAGCTCGCCGGCCAGACCCAGCACACACAGGCTCATGCCGTATTTCGCGATCGAATAGGCCAGATGCGGCGCGAACCACTGCGTCTTCATGTCGAGCGGCGGCGAGAGCATCAGGATATGCGGGTTCTCCGCCTTCTCCAGATGGGGAATGGCGTATTTCGAGACCATGAAGGTACCGCGCGTGTTGATCTGATGCATCAGATCGAAGCGCTTCATGTCGGTCATCTGCGTGTTGGTGAGCTGGATCGCGCTGGCATTGTTCACGACGATGTCGATGCCGCCGAAGGTCTCGGCCGTCTTGGCGACCGCCTCGGCGACGCTTTGCTCGTCGCGGACGTCGACCATCAGCGGCAGGCATTTGCCGCCGGCCGCTTCGATCTCGGCGGCCGAGGTGTAGATCGTGCCCGGCAGCTTGGGATGCGGCTCGGCCGTCTTGGCGGCAATGGTGACATTGGCGCCGTCCCGCGCTGCCCTAAGCGCGATGGCGAGCCCGATGCCGCGCGAGCCGCCGGTGATGAAGAGCGTCTTACCCTTGAGCGACATCGCCGCCTCCCTCCTGGTTCGTGATGATGAAGCGGCCGGGCTGCGAGCCGTCCCGGTCCGTAAAGCCATAGGCGCGCGCCAGATCGGCAACGTGCAGCACCTGCCCGGCATGAAGCGCGGCATCGGGGTCGGCGGCCAGCGCCGCGACGGCGCGGCCGGCATAGAGCGGCGTCTCGGTGGTTTGCGCCGCCAGCCCCGCATCGCGAACGCGCTCGGTCAGGACATGGCCGGGCGAGAGGCCGAGCGCGGTGACGCCGAAGGGCTTCAGTTCCTGCGCCATCGCGAAGGTCAGGCGATTCATCGCGGCCTTGGCCAGATCGTAGAAGACATCGCCGAGATAGCCGGCGCCCGTGTCGAAGCTCACCGTGACGATGAGGCCCGAGCGCATCTGCACCATCGCCGGAGCGACCGCCCGCGCCAGCAGGAGCTGGGCATAGACGCCGCTCTCGAAGCTCTCGCCAAGCCTCGCGACCGGCCGGCGCCAGAACGGCGTGCCGTAGCCGGAGCCATCGGGATAGCGCTCGCCGTCATAGCCCTCGTTCCCGCCCCAGACCGCATCGACGACGCAGTCGAGCCGGCCGAAGCGGCGCAGGGCCCAGGACACGAGGCCGTCGACCTCGCGCTCATTGGTGTGGTCGCAGCGATAGGGATGGCCCTTGCCGCCGGCGGCCTCGACCTCGCGGGCCGCGTCCTCGAAGGTCTCGGGGCGCTGGTCGGTATGCGGCCCGGCCTCGCTGGAGCGACCGGTGACGATCACAGTCGCGCCGGCCTCGCCGAGCGCCCTGGCGACGCCACGCCCGAGCCCGCGTGAGGCACCGGCGACGAGGCAGATGCGGCCGGACAGGAATGACTGCGTGACGCTCATGGCTGCCCCGGCCGAATCGGCGCTGGCCATAGCGGGTTCGTCGCTCTATAGCCCCGCTCCCCTCGCAACGGAGCAGAACCATGGACAGCGCGGATGTCGCGGCCTGCTGGGAGGCCAATGCCGAAACCTGGACCCGGCACGCGCGCGCCGGCTACGACCTCTATCGCGACGCATTGAACACGCCGGCCTTCCTGGCGAACCTGCCCGATATTGCCGGCCTGGACGGCCTCGACATCGGCTGCGGCGAAGGCTCGAACACACGCAAGCTGGCCGAGGCCGGCGCGCGCATGACTGCGGTCGACATCGCGCCGACCTTCATTCGCCACGCGCAAGCGGCCGAGATGCAGGCGCCGCTCGGCATCGCCTATCGGGAGGGCGACGGCACCGCCCTGCCCTTCGCCGATGCGAGCTTCGACTTCGCCACGGCGTTCATGTCGATGATGGACATGCCGCGGCAGGACAAGGCGCTGGCGGAAGCCGCGCGCGTGCTGAGACCCGGAGGGTTCCTGCAGTTCTCGATCCTGCATCCGTGCTTTGCCCCGCCCTATCGCAAGGTGCTGCGGGACGAGGCCGGGACCATCCGTGGAATCGAGGTCGGTCGTTATTTCGACGGCGTCGACGGCGAGATCGAAACCTGGCGCTTCGGCGCCGCGCCGGCCGAGGTCAAGGCCAGCGTCGAACCGTTCCGCGTGCCGCGCTTCCACCGCACGCTGAGCGAATGGGTCGCGATGATCGTCTCGGCCGGGCTGACGATCGAGCATATGGCCGAGCCGCGCGTCGATGCCGAGACGGCGCAGGCCCAGCCCTACCTCGCCGATACGCATATCGCACCGCTGTTCCTGCATATCCGCGTCCGCAAGAGCGCGGTTGCCTGAGCAGGGCGCGGCCGCCGTCACGCCGCGAAGACCGCGGCCGCGTCGGCGATGGCGCCGGCGCCCTCCGTCACGGTGAGTTCCAGCGCCGGGGCCTCCGTCGCGATGTATTCGGCATAGAACCGGGCGGTGGCGAGGTCGCCGGTGCCTTCGGCTTCCGAGCGGGTGGCGAGTGCCTTCTTGGCCAGCCCCGTGCCGCCCTGCGCCAGCGCGAAGAGCTTGAGATAGGGCGTGGCGCCCGCAAGTGCGTCGGCCTGGTTCGTGCCGAGCGTCGCCAGCATCCACTGCGTCGCACGTTCGAGCGCATCGACGGCGGCGCCGAGGCGGGCAGCGGCATGGCCGAAGCCCGGATTGTTGGCGCGCTCGACCTCTCCGACGATGCCGCGCATCTCGGCGATCAGCGCCTTGACCGCCTCGCCGCCGGACAGCGGCAATTTACGGGTGACGAGGTCGATGGCCTGGATGCCGTTGGTGCCCTCATAGATCGCGGCGATGCGCGCATCGCGCAGATGTTGGGCCGCGCCGGTCTCCTCGACGAAGCCCATGCCGCCATGGACCTGCACGCCGGTCGAGGCGACGTCGATGCCGATATCGGTGGCATAGGCCTTGGCGATGGGGGTGAGGATGGCGGCGCGCTCGGCCGCGGCCTTGCGCTTGCCCTCGTCGGTCTCGCGATGCGAACGGTCGAGCGCTTCCGCAACCTGATAGGAGATGGCGCGCGCTCCTTGCGTCTTGGCGCGCATGTCCATCAGCATGCGCCGGACGTCCGGGTGGACGATGATCGGGCTCATCGGGGCGCCCTTCGGCGCATCGAGCGCCGCGCCCTGCTTGCGCTCATGGGCGAAGGCGAGCGCCTGCTGATAGGCGCGCTCGGCGATGGCGACGCCCTGCAAGGCGACGTTGAGGCGGGCGTTGTTCATCATCGTGAACATGCAGGCGAGGCCGCGATTCTCCTCACCGATCAGCCAGCCGATCGCGCCGCCCTTGTCGCCGAAGGCCATGGAGCAGGTGGGTGAGGCATGGATGCCGAGCTTGTGCTCGATGCCGGAGCAGCGCAGGTCGTTATGCGCGCCGAGAGAGCCATCGGCATTGACCAGATATTTCGGCACGAGGAAGAGCGATATGCCACGCGTGCCGGGAGGGGCATCGGGCAGGCGCGCCAGCACGAGATGGACGATGTTCTCCGTCAGGTCGTGCTCGCCATAGGTGATGAAGATCTTCTGGCCGGTGATGCGATAGGTGCCGTCCGGCTGGCGCTCGGCCTTGCTGCGCAGCGCATTGAGGTCGGAGCCCGCCTGCGGCTCGGTCAAGTTCATCGTGCCCATCCACTCGCCCGCGACGAGCTTGGCGAGATAGGTCTCCTTGAGATGGTCGGAGCCATGGGCGTAGAGCGCCTCGATCGCGCCGACGGTCAGCAGCGGGCCGAGCGCGAAGGCGAAGGCGGCCGAGTTCCACATCTCAATGCAGGCCGATTGCAGCAGCGTCGGCAGGCCCTGCCCGCCATAGGCTTCCGGCGCCGGCAGCGAATTCCAGCCGGCCTCGGCCCAGGCCTTGTAGGCCTCCTTCCAGCCCGGCGGCGTGGTGACGGCGCCGTCCTTCAGCTTCGAGCCATTGAGATCGCCGACCCGGTTCAGCGGCGCGATGACGTCGGTTGCGAATTTGGCGGCCTCGTCGAGCACGGCTTCCGCGACGCCGCCTTCGAGCTCCGGCGCCAGCCCGTCCGCAATCAGCCGGTCGAGGCCGGCAACATGGCGCATGGTCGCCAGCATGTCCGAAACCGGGGCGCGATAAGTCATGATCGTCTCCCTTCGGCCGCGTTTCCGCCCGCTGGGGCAGCCGGGCCTGAATTTGCCGTTGCCGCGATGGTAGCGAGGAACTATCGCCTATGCCACGCGCAGACGAGCGCGACCTTCGTTCCGTGCCGCGCCCGGTAATTAGTTTATATATAAACCATCTTCGGTCAATCGCCTCGTGGATCAATCTCCTTCCCTCTCCCGTACGACGAAGCGTCTCGCGGCCGATGCCGCCGGCATCGCCGAGGCGGCTGCGATCCTGCGCGCAGGCGGCCTCGTCGCGCTGCCGACGGAGACGGTCTACGGGCTGGCGGCCGACGCGACCGCAGGCACGGCCGTCGCGGGTATCTACGCGGCCAAGGAGCGGCCGAGCTTCAACCCGCTGATCTCGCATCTGCCCGATCTTGCCGGCGCGCGGCGGCAGGGCCTGTTCGACGCGAATGCGCTGGCGCTGGCGCAAGCCTTCTGGCCGGGGCCGCTGACGCTGGTGGTGCCGGCGTCGCCGGGCTGCACGGTCAGCGATCTGGCGCGGGCCGGGCTTGCCACCGTGGCGCTGCGCGTGCCGGCCCACCCCGTCGCACATGCCGTGCTCGAAGCCGCAGGGCGGCCGATCGCGGCGCCTTCGGCCAACCGTTCCGGCCGGATCAGCGCGACCAGCGCCGCCCATGTACTGGCCGATCTCGACGGGCGGATCGACGCCGTGCTCGATGCCGGCCCGACCGAGGTCGGAGTCGAATCGACCATCGTCGCCTGCCTTGACGGGGCGCCGCGCCTGCTCAGGCCTGGTGGAATTCCCCGCGCCGCGCTTGAAGGCGTGATCGGCCGCCCGCTGGTACAGGCGGGCGAGGCCGGGCAGGCGCCGATCGCGCCGGGCATGCTCACCTCACATTACGCGCCGGCCGCACGGGTCCGGCTCGATGCCGATGCGCCGCGAGAGGGCGAGGCCTGGCTCGGCTTCGGCCCGGAGACGCACAGCCATCCGCATGCGGTCAATCTGAGCCCGACCGGCGATCTGCGCGAGGCGGCGAGCCACCTGTTCGGTTATCTGCGCCGGCTCGACGAGACCGGCCGGAAGACGATCGCCGTCGCCCGCATCCCCGAGCAAGGCCTGGGCGAGGCGATCAACGACAGGCTGCGGCGAGCGGCCGCGCCGCGCTGAGAACGCATCTGCAATTCAGAGCCCTCATCCTGACGAGCCGCGTCAGCGGCGTCTCGAAGGATGTTCCAGCGGATTCTGCCCCGGTGAAGCATCCTTCGAGACGCCGTTCCTACGGAACGGCTCCTCAGGATGAGGGCTCGACCGTTTCGCACGTCGCCATTCGTTCGGATTTGGACGGCATCACCTTGCATCCATGCAAGATTTCGGCTTGCGTGCCGGCGGGGAGGAAAAGATCACCGATGTCTTCCAAGCTCGCCTGGGACGATTTCCGCCTGGTCAAGGCCATCACCGACCATGGCGGGCTGACGGGTGCGGCGGGAGCGCTCGCGGTCAACCATTCCACCGTGTTCCGCCGCCTCGGCCAGATCGAGGAGATGGTCGGCATGCCGCTCTTCGAGCGGCGCAAGACCGGCTATGTCGCCACCGTCGCCGGCGCGGAGATGGCGGCGCTGGCCGGGCGGATGGAAGAGGACGTGACGGCCTTTTCCCGGCGGCTCGCCGGCCGCGACGTGGCGCCCTCCGGCGAGATCAGGATCACCACCACCGATACGCTGCATCTCAACCTGCTGCTGCCGATCTTCGCCGGTTTCCGGCGGGCGCATCCGGCGATCCGGCTCGATGTCGTCATCGGCAACCAGGCTCTCAACCTGTCCAAGCGCGACGCCGACGTCGCTATCCGCGCCAGCGACACGCCGGGCGAGACGCTGGTCGGCCGGCGCATCGCCACCCTCGCCTGGGCGATCTATGGCCGCAGCGAGGACGGCATCACGGCGCAGGAGAAGGCCGACCCGGCCCGGCTCTACCAGCGCGACTGGGTGGCGCTCGGTGACCAGCTCTCGCATGTGAAGGCGGCGCGCTTCGTGCGCGAGCATGTCGCGCCGGAGCGGATCGCGCTGAAGAGCTCGGCCGTGCTCGGCATCACCGAGGCCGTCGAGCAGGGGCTCGGCATCGGCCCCCTGCCCTGCTTCATCGCGGACCGGCGGCCGGGGCTCACGCGCCTGCTGCCGCCCAATCCCGATTTCGCGACGGGCCTGTGGGTGCTGACCCATCCCGACATCCGCCACGTCCCGCGCGTGCGCGCCTTCATGGATTACTGCAGCAATGAGCTCATGCGGCATCGGATGCTGATCGAGGGGGCGGAGTAAAGACTGCGTTGCCCGCTCGGGTGTGGCGCTCTACATTCGCAGCGTTCGCGCGACTGGCGCTACGAGATGGATCACCATCGGGAAACGCGAACGCATGAGCCGCGCGCCTGGGCCTCACCTTCCCGACGGAGCCGAGCCCATGCAGATTGTGATGCTTCTCTACCCGCGCCTGACGCAGCTCGACCTGACCGGACCTTTCGAAGTCCTGTCCCGCTTCCGCGAGTGCAAGATCGACCTGGTCTGGAAGACGACGGAGCCAGTCCGGGACGCCAGCGGGCTGACGATCCTGCCAAGCTGCGATTTCCGGAACTGTCCGCAGGCCGATATCCTCTTCGTTCCCGGAGGGCCAGGCCAAAGCGCGCTGATGGAGGACGAGGAGGTGCTCTCCTTTCTGCAGGAGCAGGCCGGCAGCGCGCGCTACATCACCTCCGTCTGTACCGGCTCGCTGGTGCTCGGCGCGGCGGGGCTTCTCAAGGGGTATCGCGCGACGAGCCATTGGCTTTCCCTGTCGCAGTTGAGCCTGCTCGGAGCCGAGCCCGTCGCCGAACGGGTCGTCCACGACCGCAACCGCATCACCGGCGCGGGCGTCACCTCGGGAATCGACTTCGCATTGTCCCTCGCCGCTCACCTCTTCGGCGAGGAGCGCGCGCGGAAAGTGCAGTTGCAGATGGAGTACGACCCGCAGCCTCCCTTCAGCGGCGGCTCGCCCGCCTCGGCGCCAGCCGATCTGATCGCGGCCGTCCGTGCCGACACGGCCGCGTTCCAGGAAGCGCGCGAAGCCCTGGCACGCCGCGCCGGAGCGAAGCTCGGCTGAACCTCAGCCGATCTCCACGACGACGCGCCCCTTGACCTTGCCCTCGACGATCGCCTTGCCGGTCTCGATGACGGCGTCGAGCGGGATCGTCGTCGTCATGACGGCGAGTTTTTCGCGGTCGAGATCGGTCGCGAGGCGCTGCCAGGCCTCGAGGCGACGCGGCTTCGGGCACATCACCGAATCGACGCCCAACAGCGCGACGCCGCGCAGGATGAAAGGCGCGACCGTCATCGGCAGATCCATGCCCTGCGCAAGGCCGCAGGCGGCAACCGCGCCGCCATATTTCGTCATGGCGAGCAGGTTCGCCAGCGTATGCGAGCCGACCGCATCGACGCCCGCCGCCCAGCGTTCCTTGCCGAGCGGGCGACCGGGCTGGGAGAGCTCGTTGCGGTCGATGATCTCGGCGGCACCGAGGCCCTTGAGATAATCGGCCTCCTCGGCGCGGCCGGTCGAGGCGATGACGTGCCAGCCGGCCTTGGCGAGCAGCGCGATCGCGACCGAACCGACGCCGCCCGCGGCGCCGGTGACGACGACGGGACCGTCCGCGGGTTTGAGCCCATGCTTCTCCAGCGCCAGCACGCAAAGCATCGCGGTGTAGCCGGCGGTGCCGATGGCCATGGCCTCGGCCGGGGTCAGCCCCGCCGGCAGCGGCACCAGCCAGTCGCCCTTCACACGGCTCTTCTGTGCGTAGGCGCCGAGATGGGTCTCGCCGGTGCCCCAGCCGTTCAGGACGACGAGATCGCCGGGCTTGAAGCCGGGATGATCGGAGGCCTCGACGCGGCCGGCGAAATCGATCCCCGGGATCATCGGCCAGCGGCGCACCACCGGTGCCTTGCCGGTGATGGCGAGGCCGTCCTTGTAGTTCACGGTCGAATGCGTGACGCGGACGGTGACGTCGCCCTCCATCAGATCGCTTTCGGCTAAATCCGTGAAGGCGAGGTTGGGCGCGGTTTCCCCCTTGGTCGCCACCAGGGCCTTGAACGTCGTCATCCCCATCTCCCGAACGCTGACATGCGAAAGCCGACAAGGTTGCAGCGGCGGTCCGCCATCGCAACCCCGTCGGCCGTGCGCGGGATCGTCTTCCGGATCAGGCGGGCTGCGCCTGCGGTCGCTCGACCGGTTGTTCGACGATCGGCAGGTTGATCAGCGCCGAGGCGACGCCGAGCGCGACCGAGAGCCACCAGACGAACTGGTAGTTGCCCATCGTTTCATAAAGCACGCCGCCGAGCCAGACCCCGAGAAACCCGCCGACCTGATGCGAGAAGAAGGCGAAGCCGTAGAGCATCGCCATGTATTTCGTGCCGAACATCAGCATGACCAGCGAGGAGGTCGGCGGCACGGTCGAGAGCCAGAACAGGCCGATGACGACGCCGAAGGTCAGCGCCGTCAGCGGGCTCGGCGGGATCAGGATGAAGGCGGCGATCGCCACCGCCCGGCCCAGATAGATCCAGGCGAGGAGATGGCGCTTCGGCATCCGTGTCGAGAGCCAGCCGGAGGAGAGCGAGCCAACGGCATTGGCGAGGCCGATGACGGCGAGCGTCCAGCCGCCGACCCAGGCCGGCAGGCCGGTATCCCGGAGATAGGCGGGCATGTGGACGGTGATGAAGGCGAGCTGGAAGCCGCAGGTGAAGAAGCCGAGCACGAGCAGGACGTAGCTGCGGTGTCTGAACGCCTCGGTCAGCGCCTGGACCACCGTCTGATTCGGCAGGTTGGCGGTGGTGCTGCCGGAGCCGCCGAGCTTGCGCGTCGCCAGGATGATCGAGATCGGCAGCACCGGCAGCAGGGTCACGGCGAAGACCATCAGCGCCTGCTGCCAGCCCAGCGTGTCGATGAGAATGTTGCCGATCGGAGGGAACAGGAACTGGCCGAAGGAGCCGGCGGCCGTGCCGGCGCCAAAGGCCATCGGCCGCCACTGCTCCGGCAGGAGCTTGCCGAAGGCGGCGAGGACGAGGTTGAAGGAGCAGGCCGAAAGGCCGAAGCCGATCAGCACGCCGGCGCCGAGATGGAGCTGCAGCGGCGTCGTCGCATGGGCCATGACGACGAGGCCGGCGGCATAGAGCACCGCGCCGACGCAGAGCACGCGCACCGTGCCGTAGCGGTCGGCGATGGCGCCCGCGAAGGGAGCGCCGAGACCCCAGAGCAGGTTCTGGATCGCCAGGGCCAGGCCGAAGATGTCGCGGCCCCAATGGAACTGCAGCGTCATCGGGATCTGGAACAGGCCGGCACTGGCGCGCGGCCCGAAAGTGATCAGCGCGATCAGGCAGCCGGCCGCGACGATGACCTCCGGAGCGTAGCTGCGTGCCGGTTTGGAGCTTGCCGGAGTGGAGCTCATGAATGTCCCCGAAGCCTCGAATGTGTGACTACACGATAGCGGCTCGCCCCGGGGGCAACCAGCGCGTTTTCGTGAAACGAGGCATCACGGACCGATATGGCCGGCGGCCGCGCCGGAGCAGCTTTCGATCACAAAGGACCGCCGGAGTCGTCATCACGAATGGCTTTGCGGAGCCTGTACCGGGGGGCGCCGAAGGCAAGCCCCGGGTGCTCGCACGGCAATAACGCTCCAGCCCGGCCAAAAACACCCTCCGGCGTTAACTGCCGCTCAACCTTACCGAGGCGATAACGGATTCCAACGAAGACGCGGCTCCGGCCGGCGGTCTTTCGTTCCGTATCGTCGGGACGGGTGCGTCGTTTTGAGTCATTTGCGTCTTCACAGGCGGAAGCGAGGCGGGCGGGCGCCAGGGCTCAGATGGGCCGCGGTGACGGCTGCGCCCTGGGCCCTGTCGGTCGGATTGCTGGTCTCCTTCACCGCCTCGGCCGGACAGAATTTCGGGCCGACCGGCCTGCCCTCCAGCGCGATCCCACGCATCGATCCCGGCCCCGCCTCCGCATTGGCGGAAGGCCCCTCGATGCTGGTAGCGGAGAGCGCCTTCCGGCTGCCGGGACTTGCCCTGTCCTCGGCCATCGTGCAGGCCAGCCTCTCCTTCGAGGATCCGGAGCGGCGCATCGTCGTCGATCCGCGCCAGCCGCGCGAGGACATGAAGCGCATGGCAGCGAGCTTTCCGGAGGTCGACCGCACGGCCAAGGGCGACATGCTACCGAGCCTGCGGCCCGGCCTATCCCAGCACCCCTCCGTCGAGCTCGAGCGCGTCGTCTTCGGCGACACCCAGCCCAGGCTGATCTCGGGCGGCTTCTCGCTCGATGCGATGCGCGCAGCAGGAGAGGTCGAGGGTCCACCGAGCGGTTTCGAGCCCTACGCGATCGACGAGGGCCTGACCGACCCGGCCCTGTCCGATTCCTCGCCGGTCTCGCTGAAGCCCAAGATCACTTCGGCGCGCCAGGCCGAGCTCTATCTCGAAAGCATCGACGGCTCCTCGCCTGCGGTGCCCTCGCCCAGCCAGCGCAGCTCGTCGACGCCCCGCTCGGCGATCGCCATGGCGGAGCTGACGCCCCCCGCCCTGCCCGCGCATGGCGCGCAGCAGCCGGAGGCGCGGATTGCGCTCGCCTCCGCGCCGGCGACCCGAGACCTGCGCCTCGCGATGCCGGGCGAGCGGCAGAGCTATGCCGGGCTGATCGTGCCGGAGAACATGGCGCGCGAGCAGCGCTGCCTGGCCGAGGCGGTCTATTTCGAGGCCCGTTCGGAATCGCCGGAGGGTCAGGCCGCCGTCGCGCAGGTCGTGCTCAACCGGGTGAAGAGCGGGCTCTATCCGAACAGCGTCTGCGGCACCGTCTACCAGAACAGCAACCGCTACCTCTCCTGCCAGTTCACCTTCACCTGCGAAGGCAAGTCGCTGCGCATCACCGAGCCGGGGCCGTGGCGCGATGCGGTGCGGATCGCACGCGAGGTCTATGAGGGCACGACCTATCTCGCCGAGGTCGGCGCCTCAACGCATTACCATGCGCGCTATGTCAGCCCCTACTGGGCGAAGCGGCTGAAGAAGATGGACACCATCGGCCAGCACGTCTTCTACCAGCTCCGGCCCGGCCAGACCTGAGCGCTGGAAAGCAAGCGATTCCACCGACCTGAACAGCAGCGGGAGGAAGGTCGCCAGCGCGCGCGACGTGGTTAATTTTACCTTGTTTTAGCGTTTACCTTGCGTTCATCACGCCAAATTGGCTTCCTGATCCCAACGAACGGCGCTCAGACGCCGGAACCGACAGGTCAGGTCCATCATGGCGCGCTCGCTCTCATCCCGGTTGCTCCTCGCCACCTCGGCAGTCACGACCGTTCTTCTCCTCGGTGCAGGCGCGGCGCAGGCCGGCGGGTGCCACGGCTCCGCCTGCTACAACCTCGTCAGCACGCCGCCGGTCTACGGCACCGTCGACGAAACCTATCAGGTCCAGCCGCCACAGGTGCAGCGCCACGTCGTCCCGGCCGAATACGAGACCGTCACCGACACGGTGATGATCGCGCCGGCCCGCCAGATTCCGCGTCACCGCGCCGCGGTCTACGACACCGTCACCGAGAAGGTGCTGATCTCGCCCGCCACGCGCCGCTGGGAAGTGACCCGCGACGCCTGGGGCAGGACCGTCGGCTGCTGGGTCGATGTGCCCGCGCAATACGGCTACCAGAGCCGCCGCGTCGAGGTTTCTCCGGCGACCGTCGAATACGAGACGGTTCCCGCCGTCTACACGCAGCGTCAGCGCAGGGTGATGGTGCGTCCCACTCAGGTCGTGCGGGAGGAGATCCCCGCCGTCTACGAGACGCGGCAGCGCCAGGTCCTGGTCAGCCCCGGCTCGCAGTACTGGTCCCGCGCCCGTTACTGAGCGCGGTATCGCAGCATCTGCTTGTCCGAAAACCGGATTCCAGTTTTCGGGCCGATGCATCAGAGAGTTTCACGCAGACCCTTTATCCACGGAAACGACCACTTCAACCCCGGCCTCGGCCGGGGTTTTTTCTTGGGTGGATTACGCCCCCGATCCAACGTCATTCCGGACAAGCCGCGCCAGCGGCGCCGATCCGGAATCCATCACAAAGCACAATGCCCGATGATGGATTCCGGGTCTGCGCTTCGCTTGCCCGGAATGACAATGATGGGATGGTGCGGAGCCGCAGCCGCTCAGACGTAGCGGTCGCCGAGCAGGAAGACGCAGACGCCGACGACGAAGGCGAGGAAGCGGGCGGGCATGCCGACCAGCGTGCCAGGCGAGCGGCCCGCAGCATAGCCGAACACCAGTTCGACGAAGCCGAGGCCGAGCAGCACGATGGCGAAGGGTGGGAGGGCCCCGTCCCGCGCGACGAGGCCGGCCTTCACGGCATAGGCGACAATGGCGCCGAGAAGGGCGCCCAGCGCGACGAAGAGAAGCTCGTTTCGCGAAAGGCGCATCGCTTCGCTCAGCGGCGGCGGAAATTCTGGCGCGGCGGGCCGCCCGGCCCGGGACCAGCCGTCTTCTGGCGGAAGTTGATGCGGCCACGATCGAGATCGTAGGGCGACATCTCGACGATGACGCGGTCGCCCGCGATGGTGCGGATGCGGTTCTTCTTCATCTTGCCGGCCGCATAGGCCAGGATCACATGGTCGTTGTCGAGCTTGACCCGGTAGTTGCCGTCGGGAAGCACCTCGACCACGGTGCCATCGAATTCAAGCAGTTCTTCTTTCGCCATCTGTCGTCCTTCGTGAGCCCTGTGGCGCAAAGGCGGGCCATCGTCCCGTTAGGATAACGAATGAGCCCGCCCTGTTCTGGCCGATCGCGCGTCAGCGCGCGCGCCGCCGGGCGCCGTCGGTGCGTGGTTGCTGTGTTCTTTGCTGCAAGAACGCGACGCCGCCAAGCCCTTCTTTCGCGGAAGTCGCTTCTTTTCGTTGCTGCATCTGCTCAGGACGCTGCTGCCGCTCGCCCGTGCGCGGACGATGCTCCTGCCGCTGCTCCGGACGATCCTGGCGCTCCTGCCGCGGCGCGCCGCCGGCATGGTTGCGATGACCGCCCTGGTCGGAGCGCTTGCCGTCCGCCCGCTTGGCCTGTCCCTGCGGCCTGCCCTGGCCTTGCGGGCGGGCCTGCTGCTGGCTGCGGCCGCCGCGATTCTGCGCCGGCTTCTTAGGCGTGCGACCGTCCCAATACGGCACCTCGCCGATCGGCGTCGGCTTGACGCCGGTCAGCTTCTCGATGGCCGCGAAATCGCCGCGCTCTTCCGGTGTACAGAAGGCAATCGCAACGCCGGAAGCGCCAGCGCGTGCCGTGCGGCCGATACGGTGGACATAGCTCTCAGGCACGTTCGGCAGGTCGTAGTTCACGACATGGCTGACGCCGTCGACATCGATGCCGCGTGCGGCGATGTCGGTGGCGACGAGGATGCGCAAGCTACCGTTGCGGAAGGCGCCGAGGGCGCGCTCGCGCTGGCCCTGGCTCTTGTTGCCGTGGATCGCCGCCGCCTCGATACCCGACTGCTCGAGCTGGCGCACAACCTTGTCGGCGCCATGCTTGGTGCGGGTGAAGACGATGGCGCGCTCCATCTCCGGCACGGACAGCGTCTTCGCCAGCAGCGCAGGCTTGTCGCCGGGCTCGGTGAAGATGACGCGCTGGTCGATCTTCTCGGCGGTCGTCGCGACCGGCGTCACCGCGACCTCGACCGGGTCGGTGAGGTAGGCGGAGGCGATGTCGCGGATCGGCTTCGGCATGGTCGCCGAGAAGAGCAGCGTCTGGCGCTCCTTCGGGATCAGCGTCGCGATGCGGCGCAGGGCATGGATGAAGCCGAGGTCGAGCATCTGGTCGGCCTCGTCGAGGACGAGGAACTCGATCTCGCGCAGCGAGACGGCGCGCTGGTCGACGAGGTCGAGCAGACGGCCGGGCGTGGCGACGAGGATGTCGATCTTGTCACCGAGCGCGCGGATCTGCTTGCCGACCGGAACGCCGCCGAAGATCACGGTCGAACGCAGCGTGGTGAACTGCGCATAGGTGCGGATCGAGGCTTCGATCTGGGCGGCAAGCTCACGCGTCGGCGAGAGGATCAGCACGCGCACCGCACGCTGCGGCATCTGGCGCGGCTTGCCGAGCAGCCGGTGCAGCATCGGAAGCGAGAAGGCAGCGGTCTTTCCGGTGCCGGTCTGGGCGGCGCCGAGCAGGTCGCGGCCCTTCAAAATGTGGGGGATCGCCTGCGCCTGGATCGGCGTGGGCGTTTCATAGCTCTCGGCCGCGAGCGCCTTGAGAAGCGGCTCGGCGAGGCCGAGATCAGCGAATTTAGTCAAGAAAAAGCTTTCTGGACGCCGTGATGACGGGGGGCGCATGTGGTTTCGGCTGCGCCGTCGGCCCGTATCCGGCCTGGATATCAGAGAATCGGTCCCACCGGCGAACCGCTAGCCACAGCGCCGGCAGGTTTATTGTGGACCGGGCGGGCGAACGCCCACCCGGTCGATTCGGTTATTACTCGGCGACGAGGTTGCCGGCCGAGGTCTTGCCCGTCTTGCGATCGGCGACCATCTCGAAGGAGACGACCTGGCCTTCGCGCAGCTCGCGCAGGCCGGCACGCTCGACGGCGGAGATGTGGACGAAAACGTCCTGGCCGCCGTTCTCAGGGGTGATGAAGCCGTAGCCCTTGGTGGCGTTGAACCACTTCACGGTGCCCTTGTTCATAGTGTTAGTCCTTACGTTCAGATCCGCGTCTATCGGTATGACACGACGGACGCGCGGACGCCTCGCCATGGCCTTGTAGCGATGTGTGGTGGATCTGATTCGTAACCGCCACCGGACAAGCCGCCAAGCGGAGGAGTGGCCAGAACCCGGCCGCATCTCGTCTTACATCGGTGGCGATAGCACGAAATGCAAGGCAGGTCCAGCAAGGCGCCCGCGGGCATCGCGGAACACGCGGCGAAAGCCGGTGTTGGACAGGCAAAGGGAGGCTAGGTCATGCCGATCACGCTGAAGGGCTCATGCCGCTGCGGGGCGGTTCACTACTCGGTCGAGAGCCATGCGCCCGTCCCGTATCAACTCTGCTACTGCTCGATTTGCCGCAAGACGGCAGGCGGAGGCGGCTTCGCCATCAACCTGTCGGCCGAGGCCGCGACGCTGAAGGTCGAGGGCCAAGACAGCGTCGGCAGCTTCAGCGCCGAAATTCGCGACGACGACGGCACCTGCGAACGATCGCAAGCGCGGCGCCACTTCTGCAAGTCCTGCGGGACGGCGCTGTGGCTGTTCGATCCACGCTGGCCGGATCTGCTGCATCCCTTCGCCTCGGCGATCGACAGCCATCTGCCACGCGCTCCCGAGAAGACCCATATCATGCTGCGCTTCAAGGCCGGCTGGGTCGACCCGGATATCGCGGAGAACGACCTGAGCTTCGAAGGCTATCCGGAGGAATCGATCGAGGAGTGGCACCGCAGGCATGGCCTTTGGGTCGAGTGAAGGCCGATGGCGAACGGCTACCGCGCGAGCTGCGTGACGAGGCCCCGCAAAGGGCCGAGATGCGGTATCGCGCGATAACGCCCGTGCCCGACGGGCTCCTCGGCATGCTCCAGCACCCAGGTCAGCTCATGCGGAACATGCACCGCCCATGAGCCGGCCTCCAGCGCCGGCAGGATGTCCGACTTCAGCGAGTTGCCGACCATCATCGCCCGCCCTGCCCCGTCGCCATGGCGCGCGAAGATGCGTTCATAGGTGGCGGCTTTCTTGTCACTGACGATCTCGACCGCGTGAAAGAAATCGCCGAGGCCGGACTGGGCGAGCTTGCGCTCCTGGTCGAAGAGATCGCCCTTGGTGATCAGCACCAGCCGGTAGTCGCCCGACAGCGCTTCGAGCGTTTCCCGGACATGCGGCAGCGTCTCGACCGGATGCGCCGCCATCTCGCGCCCGGCGGCGAGGATCTCGCCGATCACGGCGGCCGGAACCTGACCCCTGGTGATCTCGATCGCCGTCTCGACCATCGAGAGCACGAAGCCCTTGATGCCGAAGCCGTAGAAGCCAAGGTTGCGCTTCTCGGCCTCGAGCAGACGGCCGGAAATCTCGGCCGCCTCGCCATGCTCGCCGAGCAGAGCGACGAAGCGCTCCTCCGTCATGCGGAAGAACTGCTCGTTCTGCCAGAGCGTGTCGTCGGCATCGAAGCCGATGGTGGTCAGATCGCCCATGGGATGCTCCTTCGCGAGGCATCATGCCCCACCTGCGGGGCGCATCAATCCCGCGCCCGGAACTCCGTCGCGAAATAGGCCAGCGCCAGCAGCGGCATCGCCGCGCCGAGCGCGCCCGCGAGCGGCCAGCCACCATGCGCGAAGGCCCAGCCCCCGAGCGCCGAGCCGAGCGCGCCGCCCATGAAGAAGCTCGCGATGAAAAGACCGTTCAGGCGGCTGCGCTGTTCCTGCCCGAGCGCGAAGATGGCGCGCTGCCCGAGCACCAGGCCCGTCGTCACGCCATAATCGAGCAGGATCGCGGCGATGGTCAGCAAGGCCAGGGCCACCGTCGAGCCCGGCTCGGCGAGGAAGGTCAAGGCGAAGGACCCTGCCGCGAGGATCAGGGCGAAGGCCGTCGCCGGGCGCGTCCAACCCGCATCGGCGAGGCGCCCGGCGATCGGCGAGGCGATCGTGCCCGCGACGCCCGCCAATGCGAACAGCGCGACGCCGCGCTGGGTCAGGCCGAACTGCGGACCGGTGAGATAAAGCGGCGTCACCGTCCAGAACAGGCTGAAGGCGGCAAACATGCAGGCCTGATAGCCGGCGCGGCGGCGCAGCACCGGCGTGCTCATCACCAGCGCGCCCATGGACGCGATCAGCTCGCCATAGCCCAGCCGCGTATGGGGTCGGCGCTGCGGCAGGCGAAACCACAGGAAGGCCGCCAGAGCCAACATCGCCACGGCCGAGAGGACGAAGACTGCATGCCAGGAAGCGGCGTCCGCGACGAGGCTCGCAACCGGCCGCGCCAGCATGATGCCGAACAGCAGGCCGCTCACGACATTGCCGACGACCCGGCCGCGAATCTGCTCGGGCGCCATATGGGCCGCAAGCGGTACGAGGACCTGCGCGGCGACGCAGGTCATGCCGATCAAGAGCGAAGCGGCGAGGAAGACGGCCGCGCTGGCGGCCAGGGCGGCCATGCCGAGCGAAACGGCCGCCAGGGCGACGAGGGTGACGATCAGCAACCGGTTCTCGACGAGGTCCCCGAGCGGGACCAGGAAGACCAGCCCCAACCCATACCCGATCTGCGTCAGGGTGACGATCAGGCCAGTCAGCTCCGCCGACATGCCGAGCGTTGCGCCGATGGGTCCAGCCAGGGGCTGCGCATAATAGAGATTGGCGACGATCAGGCCGCAGGCCGCGGCCAGGACAATGGTCAGCCCCGCCCCGATGGTCGGAGCGTCGGAAGTCGTCTCGTTCATGGTGATGGACCGACAGGCCCGGACAACCGGGCGGAGGACCGTACTATGGCACTCCGCCCATCATGCTGCGACGCAGCAAATTGCATGGCGCCCGTGCAGGGGCGCCATGCCCGGCAGTTGCGATCCGGCTCAGCCGTCTTTCGGCTTGATCGCGCCCAGCGCCGCCTGCGCCGCCGCAAGCCGCGCGATCGGCACGCGGAAGGGCGAGCAAGAGACGTAGTCGAGGCCGACGCTCTCGCAGAAGCCGATCGAGGCCGGGTCGCCGCCATGCTCGCCGCAGATGCCGAGCTTGATGTCGCTGCGGGTCTTGCGGCCGCGCTCGGCGGCGAGCTTGACCAGTTCGCCGACGCCATCCTGGTCGATGGTGACGAAGGGATCGGCCTCGAGCAGGCCCTTGGCGGTGTAGGAGCCGAGGAAGGAGGAGGCGTCGTCGCGGCTGATGCCGAGCGTCGTCTGCGTCAGGTCGTTGGTGCCGAAGGAGAAGAACTCGGCGCTTTCGGCGATCTCGGCGGCGCGCAGCGCGGCGCGCGGCAATTCGATCATCGTACCGACCTGATAGTCGATCTTCGTGCCGCTCTCTTCGATCACGGCCTTGGCCATCGCATCGATGCGACCCTTGACCAGATCGAGCTCCGGCTTGCCCATGACGAGCGGCACCATCACTTCCGGGATCACCGGCTTGCCGGTCTCCTTGGCCGCGATGACAGCGGCCTCGAAGATGGCGCGGGCCTGCATCTCGGCGATCTCGGGGAAGGCGACGGCCAGCCGGCAGCCGCGGAAGCCGAGCATCGGGTTGAACTCGTGCAGCTCGGCGGCGCGCTGGCGCAATGCGTCCGGGGTGACGCCGAGTGCCGCCGCAACTTCACCGATCTCCTTGTCGCCCTGCGGCAGGAACTCGTGCAGCGGCGGGTCGAGCAGGCGGATCGTCACCGGTAGGCCGCTCATGATGGTGAAGAGCTGGACGAAGTCCTGGCGCTGCACCGGCAGGAGCTTGGCGAGCGCGGCGCGGCGGCCCTTGTCGTCCTGGGCGAGGATCATCTCGCGGACGGCCTGGATGCGGTCCCCTTCGAAGAACATGTGCTCGGTGCGACAGAGCCCTATGCCCTCGGCGCCGAACTCGCGGGCGGTCCTGGCGTCGTCTGGGGTCTCGGCATTGGCGCGGACCTTGAGACGGCGGACCTTGTCGGCCCAGCCCATCAGCGTCGCGAACTCGCCGGACAGCTCCGGCTTCTGCATCTTGATCTCGCCGAGCAGGACCTGGCCGTTGCCGCCGTCGATGGTAACGAAATCGCCGGCCTTCAGCGTGGTCGGACCGACGGTGAGCGTGCCCTTGGCATAGTCGATGCGGATCTGGCCGGCGCCGGAGACGCAGGGCTTGCCCATGCCGCGCGCCACGACCGCCGCATGCGAGGTCATGCCGCCGCGCGAGGTCAGGATGCCTTCGGCGGCATGCATGCCATGAATGTCCTCCGGCGAGGTCTCGACGCGCACGAGAATGACCTTGCGGCCGGCCTTCTTGGCGGCCTCGGCATCGTCGGAATTGAAGACGATCTCGCCGGCGGCAGCGCCGGGCGAGGCCGGCAGGCCGGTGGTCAGCACGCGGCGCTCGGCCTTGGGATCGATCGTCGGGTGCAGGAGCTGGTCGAGCGCGCCGGGCTCGACGCGGCCGACGGCCTCCTCCTGTGTGATCAGGCCTTCGGTCGCAAGCTCGACCGCAATGCGGAGCGCCGCCTTGGCGGTGCGCTTGCCGGACCGGGTCTGCAGCATCCAGAGCTTGCCCTCCTGGATGGTGAACTCCATGTCCTGCATGTCGCGGTAATGCTTCTCGAGGATGCCGTAGATGCGGCAGAGCTCGGCATAGGCCTCGGGCATCTCCCGTTCCATCGAGGGCTTGTCGGAGCCCGCCTCGATGCGCGCCTTCTCGGTGATGTCCTGCGGCGTGCGGATGCCGGCAACGACGTCCTCGCCCTGGGCGTTGATCAGGAACTCGCCATAGAGCGCGTTCTCGCCGGTCGAGGGATTGCGGGTGAAGGCGACGCCGGTCGCGGAGGTGTCGCCCATATTGCCGAACACCATCGACTGGACATTGACCGCCGTGCCCCAGCTCGCGGGAATGCTGTTCAACTCGCGATACTTGATGGCGCGGGCGTTCATCCAGGAGGAGAACACGGCGCCGACCGCGCCCCAGAGCTGCTTCTCGGGGTCCTGCGGGAAGTCCGAGCCGAGCTCCTTCTTGACGAGCTCCTTGTACTTGCCGACCAGCACCTTCCAGTCGGCCGCCGAGAGGTCGGTATCGAGATGGAGGCCCTTGCGCTCCTTGTAGTCTTCCAGCGCCTCCTCGAAGAGGCCGTGGTCGATGTCGAGCACGACGTTGGAATACATCGTGATGAAGCGGCGATAGCTGTCCCAGGCGAAGCGCTCGTCGCCCGAGGCCTTGGCGACGGCCTCAACCGTCTCGTCGTTGAGGCCGAGATTGAGGACGGTGTCCATCATGCCCGGCATCGAGGCCCGCGCACCGGAGCGGACGGAGACGAGGAGCGGATTGGCGGGGTCGCCGAAAGTCTTGCCGGTGAGCTTGGCCATGCCGGCCAGCGCGGCCTTGACCTGCCCGTCGAGCTCGGCCGGGAAGCTCTTGCCGTTGTCGTAATAGGCCGTGCAGACCTCGGTGGTAATGGTGAAGCCGGGCGGAACGGGCAGACCCAGATTGCTCATCTCGGCGAGGTTCGCGCCCTTGCCGCCGAGCAGGTTCTTCATTCCCGCCTCACCCTCGGCCTTGCCGTCGCCGAAGGTATAGACCCACTTCCCACCTGCCATCACTTCAACCTCTTCGTTTGCAGCCGGACGCAGCAACGCCACGGCGATGCGAAAGTTTCGTGCGCGTGCCATCGATGCCCCATAGGCAGGGACGGCGGGATGGGGCGGTCATGCCCAAAAGCGGCTGAACAATCAATGAGCAGGTGCAACAAAACGCCCGCAGGCGCGGAAGCACCGACGCTTCATTTCGCGCGTCCGCCGCGGGCGGCCCGGGGCCAGCGCAGCGGCCAGGCGACGATGCGCTCGGTCACCTCGTCCTCCGTCACCTCGTCCTCATTGGCGAAGACCCGGCCACGCACCGAGATCCCGGCCGCCACGACCGTCTCGGGGTCGCCCGAGACGAGCGGATGCCACCAGGGCAGATCCCTGCCCTCCGCAATGAGGCGATAGGCGCAGGTCGGCGGCAGCCAGGGCAGCGTGCGCACATCCTCCGGCGTCAGGGTGACACAATCGGGGACTTCGCGAGAGCGGTTCGGATAGTCGCGGCAGCGGCAGGTGCCCGCGTCGAACAGGCGGCAGCCGATATCAGTGGCGAAGAGGCGGCCACTATCCTCGTCCTCGAGCTTGACGAGGCAGCAGCGCCCGCAGCCGTCGCAGAGCGACTCCCACTGCTCGCGGTTCATCTCCTCGAGCGGCGTGGTCAGCCAGAACGGCTCGTTTGTCGCGGGCTTCGGCTCCATGGCAGGCTTATGCGCCGATGCGCCGGAAGATGGAAGGGCGGCGCATCGGCGCGCGTCCTTGTCCCAATCCGGGACAGGCCGGCTGGCCTGCTTCCTGCTGTTAAAAAAAGAATTCCGCGCATGCTGCCCTTACCGCCGCGCGGGGCGTGATTATGTGTCTATGACCGGGCACCCTCCTGTTGCCAAGGCGGCGACCGCGGGGCAGGACTGTGTCGGGGGCCATTCGGGAAGCCTGGAACGGCCATGGAGTTCAGGAAGGCAGGCTGGAGGACGCGGCTGAAGCGCTATGCGCTCGCCGTCGATTCATGGCTCGATGCCGGCCTGTGGGGCGCGGGCCGCCGCGTCGGCGAGATCTACGAGCGCATCCGCAGCCAGGCCGACCGCCTGACCGTGACCGGCCCCAGGCGCCTTGCGGCCGAATTCGCCAGCGAGGGGCTGAACATCGGCATCGTCGGCGCGCTCTTCGTCCTGATACTGGCTTTGCCCGCCTTCCGCATCGGCAATGAGGAGGCTTTGAAGAGCCAGGTGCTCGCCGTCACCTTCCTCGACCGCTATGGCAATGCGATCGGCCATCGCGGCGCCCGGCACGACGACTCGCTCAAGCTGGAGGAGATGCCGGACCATCTGCTGAAGGCCGTGATCGCGACCGAGGACCGGCGCTTCTACGACCATTTCGGCATCGACATCATCGGCACCTTCCGGGCGCTGACCGTGAATGCGCGCGCCTCCGGCGTGGTGCAGGGCGGCTCGTCGCTGACGCAGCAGCTCGCCAAGAACCTGTTCCTCTCCAACGAGCGCTCGCTCGACCGCAAGATCAAGGAGGCCTTCCTGGCGCTCTGGCTCGAGGCCCGGCTGAGCAAGAGCGAGATCCTCAAGCTCTATCTCGACCGCGCCTATATGGGCGGCGGCACCTTTGGCGTGGCGGCGGCGGCGGAATACTATTTCGGCAAATCGGTGAAGGACGTCTCGCTGGCGGAAGCCGCCATGCTGGCCGGCCTGTTCAAGGCGCCGACGAAATACGCGCCGCATGTCAACCTGCCCGCCGCCCGCGCACGGGCCAATGACGTGCTCAACGCCATGGTCGATGCCGGCTTCATGACCGCCGGCCAGGTTGACAGCGCCAAGCGCAATCCGGCGACGCCGGTCGACCGCAAGCGCGAATCCAGCCCCGACTACTATCTCGACTGGGCCTTCGACCAGGTGAAGGAGCTGGCCGAGGAGGGCAAGCTCGGCTCCGACCGGGTGCTTACCGTCAAGACGCCGCATGATTCCGCGATCCAGCAACGGGCCGACGAGGCGGTCGAGGCGATCCTGCGCCAGCACGGCCCGACCTATCGCGTGAAGCAGGCCGCGACCGTCGTCATGGACCCGGACGGAGCGGTGCGCGCCATCGTCGGCGGGCGTGACTACGGCGCAAGCCAGTTCAACCGCGCCACGGCGAGCCAGCGCCAGCCCGGCTCCTCCTTCAAGCCCTATGTCTATGCGACGGCGCTCTCGGCCGGGCTCTATCGGCCGAACACCATCGTCACCGACCGGCCTGTCTGCATCGGCAACTGGTGCCCGAAGAATTACGGCGGCTCGTTCTCGGGGTCGATGCCGCTCTATGTGGCGCTGGCGAAGTCGATCAACTCGATCCCGGTGCAGATGTCGATCGCGATCGGCCGTGCCACCGGCGAGACGCATGAGGCGCGCGCCGCCGCCATCGGCCGCAAGAAGATCGTGGCGATGGGCCATGCGATGGGGCTGACGACGCCGCTCACCGACACGGTCTCGCTGCCGATCGGCGCGGCGGAGGTGACGGTGATCGACCAGGCCGCCGGCTACGCCGTCTTCGCCAATGGCGGCAAGCGGGCCAAGCCCTATGCGGCGCTCGACATCCATAACTCGCAGGGCGAGCTGATCTACAATCACGGCCGCGACGAGCCCGAGCCGCAGCAGGTCCTGACGACCCAGGTCGTGCAGGACATGAACTTCATGCTCTCCAAGGTGCCGACCGAGGGCACCGGCCGTCGCGCCGCGCTCGACGGCGTGGTGACGGCCGGCAAGAGCGGCACGACCAACGGCTACAAGGACGCCTGGTATGTCGGCTATTCCGGCAACCTCGTCGAGGCCGTCTGGTTCGGCAACGACGATTCCTCCGAGACCGCGAACCTGACCGGCGGCGCGCTGCCGGCCATGACCTTCAAGGAGATCATGCAGTTCGCCCATCAGGGGCTGGAGCTGAAGCCGATTCCGGGCGTCCCCGTCGACCCCAAGGCCGTTACGGTGGCGAAGGCGAACGGCACGACGCCGGACCCGCTCGGCGCGGGCATGCCGGGCGCCGGCCATATGCCGCGGCAATCCTTCGAGGTCCTGTCCGCCGTCGGGGCGCTGTTCAAGACGGTCGAGCCTTCGCGCAGCGCCAGCCGCCCGGTCCAGGTCGGCATCCGCGAGGTCTCGGGGCTGGAGACGCGGCTGCGCTGACAGTTGGGCGCTGCCTCGGCACGAGATGCGCGTCGCCACGCATCAGTTGATGATTTCGCCTCGTTCGTTCGAGCGCAGTGCCGTCAGTCGTTCTCTCCACATCTGGAGCGCTTCGGGCGTCAATCTGGTCCAATGCGTGATTTCGCCGGTGACCTTGAGCGGTGCGCTGCTGCGATACGACCGAGTGGGGTTGCCGGGGAATTTCTTGTCGGTCACATTCGGGTCGTTCTCGAATGTCCCGGTCGGCTCTACGACATAAACACGCGGGACTGCATCGCCTTCGGCAAGTTCCGCCGCGATTTCGGCGGCATGCCCGGCGCCGTCCACAAGGGCCGTGAAGTAGATGTGGTTCATCACCACCTCAGGACAATAGTTCGACCGGTATCCTGCGATGAGGAAATCACCCACGCGCAGATCCGCGATCGTGCCGTGAAAAAACGGCCCCTCGTCCAGCGCCTCGGTCATCGTCATCGTCCTTATCCTGCGAGCCTGTTTTAGTCCGTGAGCCGAGGGTGCCAACCTCCGCTAACCCACCGTCGAAAGCGGATATTCCGCTTGACGATGAATAGGGCTCGCGACAGTGTCCCAGGGCATGTTCAGGAACCAGAACCTTTGTGATCGACGCCGACGCCGCTTCCCCCAAGCGGCGGCTCTTCGGGCTGCGCGTCGATCAGCGTTCTTCCGCGTGGTGACGGCCTCATCGTAGGTCCCACCCGCCGAAGCGGCCTCGGCCCGCCTTCCTGAACCCCCGCAGCCCTCGGCTCCGGGGGTTTTCTTTTGCCCGAACTCCAGAAGGACACCACCATGAGCATTCGCGTCGGCATTGTCGGGATCAGCGGTTTCGGCGGCGGCGAGGCGCTGCGCCTGATCGCCAGCCACCCGTCTTTCGAGCTGGTCTACGCCGCAGGCGAAAGCAGTGCCGGCAGCCGTTTGGTGGACCGCTTCCCCGGTGTGCCATCCAAGCTGGCCGAGCTGGTGATCGAGAAGTGGGACCCGGCGACGCTGCCGAAGCTCGATCTGCTGTTCGCGTCATTGCCCACGGGCACCTCGGCCGAGGCCCTGGCGCGCGTCTCCCAGGACGTGAAGATCGTCGATATCGGCGGCGACCACCGCTACCTCGAGGGTTGGGCGTATGGCCTGGCAGACGTCTGGCCGGCTGAGATCAAGGGGCAGACCCGCATTGCCAACCCCGGCTGCTTCCCGGCTGCGACGCTGGCCGCGCTGGCGCCGCTGCTGGCCGACAAGCTGATCGAGCCGGGTAACATCGTGGTCGACGTCAAGACGGGCATTTCCGGGGCGGGCCGCGGTGGCGACAGCAAGTTCGGCTACGCCGAGAGCAATGAGAACCTGATCCCCTATGGGCTGCTCAAGCATGTCCATATGCCTGAGATCGCCAGGACGATCGAGCGGTTGAGCGGCGGCAGCGCGGCCGGGCTGGTGTTCACGCCGCATCTGGTGCCGATGACCCGCGGCCTCCTCGCCACCATCTACTGCCGCGGCCGCGCCACCACGGAGCAGTGCCTGGACGCGGCCCGGCGCTTCTACGCCGGGCGGGCTTTCGTCCGCGTGACCGAGAAGCCGCCGCAGACCAAATGGGCTACGGGCTCGAACCTCGCATTCGTCAGCTATGCGGCCGATCCAGAGCGCAACCTGGTGATCGCGATGGGCGCGGTCGACAATCTCGGCAAGGGAGCGGCCGGCCAGGCGGTGCAGAATGCGAACCTGATCTGCGGCCTGCCGGAAACCGCGGGGTTGGACGGCGTGCCCGTTTGGCCATGATGAGCGCGGGTCTCCACGCAGTGTTTCAATCCGCTTTGTGGGTTCGCCAGGGGCGCGCAACCCGATATTCAAACCGAGACACCGCCGGCGGTTGACGGCCCGGAGCGTCGGGGTTCAACTCCGGCGGGCTGCGATGCGGCACAGGCGCGGAAGGCAAGCGTGCGAATCCTCGATCTCGCCACTATTCTCGGGCTGGGCGCCGGTCTCGGGCTGGTCTCGGCCCATTGGGCGGTCGCCGGCCGGCCGGTGGTGGGCAAGGTCGAGGTCGGCTCCTGGATGGCCTGGCCCGGCAGCGGCAGCCGCGACGTCGATCCCTATATGCGGGCCTATCTGGCGCGCGGCGTCCATCTGCCCATCGGCGCCGGCGAGGGGCTCGAGCTGATCGCCGAGCGCAGCGATGACGGCGCGCCGCTCGAAGGGCGCTGCCGTTATCGCATCAGCGGCACCATCCCGACATCGCGGGGCTGGACGCTGGGCGTCACGGATGGTGCCGGCCGCCCCTTCCACCTGCCGCTCGGACGGGTGAGCTTCACGGATTCGGAAATCGTGCGCGGAGAGGATGGCGGGCTGTCGATCACGGCCGCGGCGGCGGCCCAGGCCGGCAACTGGCTGCCGCTGCCGGCGGGCGGACGCTTCCAGCTCCGATTGCGGCTCTACGATACGCCGGTGTCGAGCCAGACCGGGGAGACGCGGGCGGCGAACCTGCCCCGGATCACGCGCATCGACTGCCGATGAGCGCGCTCGACCCCACAGCCGCGCCGCTTCCGGACGAGGCCCGGCCCGGGAAGGCTCCCCGGCCCGCCCCGGCGCCCCGGAGCTGGCCCGACCGGCTGCGCTCCGCAGCCATGCGCCTGGCCCTGACGACGCTCGCGGGGCTCATACTCGCAGCCATCGTGCACATCGTCACGATTCTCCTGATCCCGGTCCTGTCGCAGCGCGATGCGGCGCATGCCTATCGCAATCTCGGCAGCGAGGGCCATGCCGAGATCGTCCCGCCGGCCGGCAATGCCTCAGGACTGCCGCCCTTGCAGGAGGCCGACCCGAATGCGGTGACCGCCGTCTGCGGCTACGATCTCTCGGCCGGGCCGATGCGGGTCGTCGCCCATATCGGGACGCTGCCGCTCGGACTCACCCTGCACCGCCAGGGCGGCGGCGTGATCTACGCCATCACCGACCGGGCCGCGATCCGAGGCGTGCTGGAATTCCTGGTGATGACGGAGGCGCAATATGACGAGCGCGTCGCCAATGACGAGGAGGGCGAGACGAGCCGCGAACTGCGCGTGGTCTCCGACACCGCACAGGGGCTCATCGTCGCGCGCGTGCTCGCCAAGCGCCCCTCCGACCGGGCGGATGCCGAAGCGCTCGCCACCGGCATCCAGTGCGGCATGGCGAACTGACGGTGCGCCGCCCGCCACTCAGCCCTTGTAGACCACGGGGCGTTTCGTGCCTTCGCCGAAGGCGTCGTTGAGCGGCATCCTGCAGAGCGGGCCGGCCTCGGCCTCCAGCGCCATGATGGCGCGTTCGGCGCGGATGGCCTCGCGGGAGGGCATCTCGACCACGAGATTGGCCAGCGCGTAACGATAGCTCCTCAGGCGGAAATCGAGGCGCTCGCAGACCCAGAAGACCAGCCCCTCGTTCTCGACGACGCGCGCCAGGGCCGGGTCCTGCTTCTCGGGTGCGACATCGGGGGAGGATTCGACCGTGCGCATCCGCACCCGGTCCATACTCACCACCCGCATCGCATTGGCGCGGAACGGGCCGATCAGCAGGCGATCGGCATTCACATCCTCGCTCATGCGGTTGTAGCGCGAACTCTGCGAGGCGAAGGAGGTCGATGTCAGCCCGCGAAAATAGTCGGAGACGTCGTTCGACTGCGCCGCAACCGGCAGGATGCGGGTATGGGCGAGGTTCGACACCTCCCCCTGGAAGATGCTGTGCGGGCTGGCGGGCATGACGAAGCGCCAGGCGCGGTCGCGCATCTGCTCCTCGTCATCGGTCAGGCGGAAAGGCGAGGCCGCCTCGCCCCGGACCGCCGCCGCAAGGAACCCCGCCTCGGGCGCCAGGAGCTGCGACCAGACGGTCGGGCGCGGCCGGCCGAGATCGCCGGTCGTCGCGGTGCAGGCCGAGGCCAGCAGCGCGAGCAGCGCGGCGAAAGCCGTCTTGCCGCCGCGCGGCCGGCGGCGTGTCGTCGCGTCTGCTGAATCCGTCACGCCGGCTGCCTGGCCTTCCTGCGGCCGACGGCCTTGCCCGTCGCCGGGCGGCTGCCGCGCGGCAAGGCGTTGCGTGGGCCGGGCTCGGCAGGGCGCTCGAAGCGCACGCCGGTGAAGAACAGGATTTCGGCGCTCGTCTGCGGGAAGGCGCAGCTCCGCGCCTGCCAGCGCCGCCAGAGCGCGAAGGGGATGACGTCGGCCATGTGCGCCTCCTTGTCCAGCGCCTGCTTACGATCGCGAAAGCCACGGACGACGCAGAGGCCGCTCCCGTGTCACAGCTCTCAAGACCATCAGGCCCGGACATGGTTAACGTGGCCTTAAGCCATCGGGGATAATCTGCGATCCGACATCGGATTTGCTGCCTCATGACCACCTCCCCCGCCAAGGAACTCGCCGATCTCGCTCGCCTCGCGCGCGAAGGCGGGCTCGATCTCAGCCAGGTCTCGCTGCGTGTCAGAGCCGACCTGCTGCTCTCGGTGCCGCGCCCTCCGCAGGACGACCTCGCGGCCTTTTCCGAGATGGCGACGGCCCTGATTCCCGGCATCGACGAGGCGACGGCGCTGATCCTCGCGCGCAAGCTCTCCGGCTGGCGACACACACCCGCGTCGGTCCTGCTGGCCTTGCGCGAGCGCGGCGGCACGATCCTCGCCGAGATGCTGCGGCACGGCCTGCCGCTCGCTCCCGCCGAGATCGAAGAGCTGGCGGAGACGGGCGATGACGAGATGCTGTCGGCCCTGAGCGCGCGCCGCGACCTCACCGCCGCCGCGACGCTGATGCTGGTCGAGCGGGACTCCGACGCGCTTGACCTCGCTCTGATCGCCAATACCGAAGCCCCCCTGCCCCGCGCCGCCGCCGACATCCTGATCGCGCGCGCCCGCAGCCGCCCGGCCTATCGATCGGGATTGCTCGGCCGGCCGGACCTCTCGAATATCGAGCTCGCCCCGCTTTTCCTGCGCGCCGGCGCGGAGCGGCGGCTCAGCATCCTCGATTCCCTGGCCGCGCATGAGGCGCTGCATCCCGGCGAGCGGCTCCCGCCGCTTCCGGCCGCGGTCCTCGCCGACTGGCTCGCGCTTGCCAGCGAGGACCGGACGCGAGCCTTCAGCGCCATCGCCCGGCATTTCGGCGGCGGCCCGGCGCTCGCCGAGGCGATGGATCGCGACGCGACACGCGAACTCGCGGCGCTGGCCCTGATCGCCAGCGGCACCACCGTCGAGGAGGCGACGCGCTTCCTGATCCGGCTCGGAGACGAGGCCGCGCATTCGGTCGAGCGCATCTTCGCGCTCGTCGCCCTGATGCGTTCGATCAGGCCGGTCATCGCCCGGCGCCTCGTCCAGCAGATCGCCGGGCTCGCGCCGGCGGCTCCGCAGCGCCGGGGCCAGCATCAGCCGGCGATGGACCCGAGCGGCACCCCCTCGCGCGCCGGAACGGGCACCGCCCGGCCGGAAGGCCAGCCCGCCATGTCCGAGGTGCTGGGGCGGATCGGCCCGCAGCGGGAGCGCGGCTAGAGCATTTCCGCAGCTCCCCGAATCGCGGGAATGCTCCATCTCTTTGTTTTATCGCATTTTCTTCACGCGAACCGGTGTCCACTTCGCTCGAAAATGCGCTAGTCGCTCACCAGCTCCAGGCGCGGATCGCCCGCCCGGTTCTCGATCTCGACGAGCCAGAGGTCACCGTCGAAGCGCAATTCGCGCGTGACACGATCTTCGACCGTCAGCGGATCGGCGTCGAGCAGGAGCTGGAAGCGACGGACACCGTCGTCGCTGGCGAACGTCTGCGGCGCCGGGCCATAGAGCACGGCGGTGCCGTCGAGGCGGTCGAGCTTGACGAAGATCGCGCCGGCCTCGGCCGCGCCGCGACGCCGCAGCACGGCGATGAGCCCGTCATGCGCCGCCTGCCGCAGCCAGGCAGAAACCCAGAACTCGCTGGTCAGGCGCGCCATGGGCTGGCGAAGCCGGGCGTCAATTGGAAGCCGTTCGGCGCGGCGCGGCCGCCGAACGCGTGGCGGCGCCGCGGATCTCCGCCGGCGGGCGCATATCCGCGCCGTTGATCAGATCGGCGATGGGATCGCGCGGAGCGGGAGCCGCAGCAGCGCGCGGCGCGGGAGCTGCCGCCGGGGCGGGAGCCGGAGCCGGCGTGCGCGCGACATTGGTGACGGCCGCAGGCGGCCGGGGCGCGGCCTCACGCACGGCCGGCTGTGCCTGGGACAGGTCGCTGGGGCGCGACGGCGGCAGGGCCGGGCCCAGCAGCGAAGGAATGTCGGTCGGAGGCGCCGCAGCGGGAGCCGGCGCGGGTTCGGCACGCCGGGCGGCGGGACGCGCCTCCTCGACCGGGCGCGGCGCCGACAGGATCGGATGGGGATGGCGCGCCGTCTGGAACATCAGCGCATTGGCGACGATGGCGAGCGAGACGATGCCGAAAACGAGGAGGATCAGGGCGCGGCCCGGCCGCCGGCTCGCCGTCCGGATGAGGCGGGCGAACCACGGGGATGATTTCCGGCGCGCCGGCTGCGCGCGCCGGACCGGAGCGGACAAGGAGGCGCCGGGGCGGGCGCGGGCGGCCATGGTTGCGGACATCGGTTCGGCTCGTTTTCAGGCAGTCAGGCGAAGCGGTTCTTTGGTGTCGATGCCACGGCGCGGCGCCCTGGCGAAGGTCACGATCTTGGCCGGCGGCTCGACCGTCTCGGCGCCGCCGACCGGCAGGCGCACCGAAACGCGCGTGCCCACGCCGGGAGCGCTCTCGATGCTCAGCCGCCCGCCATGCAGGCCGACGAGTCCGCGCACCACGGAAAGCCCGAGGCCGGTGCCTTCATGCGAGCGGTCATAGGAGCCCTTGGCCTGGAAGAAGGGATCACCCAATCGCGGCAGATCGGCGGCACAGATGCCGATGCCCGTGTCGGAGACGGAGAGGTCGATCACATCCCCGTCGCGAATAACGGCCAGGGTGACGCGGCCGCCCGCAGGGGTGAACTTGACCGCGTTGGAGAGGAGGTTGAGGACGACCTGCTTGAGCGCGCGCCTGTCACCCTCGACCTGCGGCAGCGCAGGGCCCAGAACATGCTCGAGCGCGATACCGCCGGTTTCGGCGCGCAGCGCCATCAGCGCACAGCAATCCTGCGCCAGCACCCCGAGGTCGAGCGGCTCACGCTCGATCGACATGGCGCCGCTCTCGATTTTCGAGATGTCGAGCAGTGTGTTGACGACATCGAGCAGATGGTTGCCCGAGGCATGGACGATCCGCGCATATTCGGCGCGCTTGCCAGCATCGAGGCGCCCCGTCTCGTCCATGCTGAGCATCTCGGAGAAACCGATGATGGCGTTGAGCGGCGTGCGCAATTCATGGCTGACCGTCGCCAGGAAGCGGCCCTTGATGTCGTTGGCCTTGAGGGCCTCGGCATGGCCGCGCTCACGCTCCTCGTCCAGCACCCGGCGCGCGGTGACGTCGCGCATCACGCAGACGACGGTCGCGCCCTTGCCGGCTTGAGACCCCGCGACCCGATAAGCCTGCATTTCGAGCCAGCGCGAGACCGGCACCCGCCCCGCCCCGCCATCCTCCCGCGGCACGAACAGGGTGCGGAAGCAGGCGCTGACGCCGGCATCGCCATGGGCGGCATCGCTCAGCGCCTTGAGGAACAGCGGACGGTCGGCGATGTGGACACGCTCGAACAGGCCACGGCCCATCAATTCGCGCGGCTCGGCTCCCGCGAGCTGGCGCGCCGCGGCATTGGCGAAGACGACGGCACCGTCCACGTCATGCCAGGTCACGAGATCGCCGACATGGTCGAGCAGCGCCCGGGCGCGCTCGTCGGACGCCTTGTATTCGCGCAATTCCGTATCGCGCCGACGCAGCATGATCGCGGTGACGACGAGCGCCTGCACCAGTGCCCCGATGACGAGAAGCGGCATCGCCTGCTGCGTCCAGGCCGCAGGAGCGGCGAAGGCGCCGAGCTGGTCGGCGACGACCATGGCCAGCAGCGCGGTCACCGCCACCATCCCGGCGCGAAACACGTATTTCCGGCCGCCAAGGCTGGCGGCCTCCACCGGCAGGATGGCGAGCCCGGCGAGGAGCGGCGAGCGCGCGCCGCCGGTCGCGGCCGCGAGCGTCACGATGAACAGGGACAGCGCCGCCGCCGAGACGGCATGGGCGATGTCGAGCCGCCCGCTGCGGGAGAGGATGAAGACGGCCAGGAGCGGCAGCGCCGCCGCCACGACGATCGCGGCCTCGAAGGTGCCAAGCGTTCCGCGCCAGGCGAGATAGGCAGGCGCAAGACCAAGGGCACCGGCGCCGACGAGCAGCCGCGACAGGATGAAGCGCTCGTGGCGCCCCCTCTCGCAGGTGTCCGACCGCGCCGATGCATGCACCAGTGCTGCCGCCTGTGTCCTGAGTGCTGCCATCACCATCCGAAACGCAACGCCTAACTCGTGCGGACCGACATGCCCGCTTGCCGCTATCTCGCCATGGCGGGTTTAAGCGGGGCTTAAGGCGATCGTCCGACAAGACGCCCCACAGGCGGCCAATTTCAAATTTATATAAATTCGTCAGATAGTTACGCTTGTTTCGGCGGCTTTCTCATGCGGCATGAAGGTTCAAAGCAGGGTGAACGGAACCTGAAGATCGCCATCCGCATTCGACTCGCATTTGAGCGTTTGGAATGACGCGATTTTTCCGGATCCCCGTCTAGGGTCAGCGTCGCGGTCGCAAGAACCGCAACGGAGATCGAGATGGCTTACTTCCTGCGCAAGGTCGCGATCATCGGCCTGATCGCGATCAACTCCCCGGTCCATGGCGGCAAGCCGGCCGAGGTGGAGCTGCCCCAGGCCGTGCGGCAGGTCGTGAGCGCGGTCCAGGCCGAGCCGCGCGTGGCGGCCGGCAGCCTCACCGCGGCCCGCGAGGCGGCCCAGATCCTCGCGGGTCTCGATCCGGAGACGCGTGGGCGTATCATCAGCGCCGCCGCATCGGCTGCAACCGGTCGCTCCGCCCCGCGTTGAATGCTTGACGAAAGCCCGCAAGGCGCGGGAAGAGAGCGCGCCGGCTCCGGATGGATCGGAGGTCGGCAAGGCAGGACATGACCACCACTCTCGACGAGATCGTCGCCAATTTCGAGCTGCTCGACGAATGGGACGACCGCTACCGCTACCTGATCGAGCTCGGCAAGAGCCTCGAGCCGCTGCCCGAGGACGCGCATAACGACGCCAACAAGGTGCGCGGCTGCGCCAGCCAGGTCTGGCTCGACCTGCGTCGCGAAGGCGGGCCCGGCCCGCAGACGCGCCTGTTCTTCCGCGGCGACAGCGACGCCCATATCGTGCGCGGTCTCGTCGCGCTGGCGCTCGCCATCTTCTCGGGCCGGAAGGCGGAGGAGATCCTCGCGACCGACGCCTTCGCGACCTACGAGAAGCTCGGCCTCGCCGCGCATCTCACGCCGCAGCGCTCCAACGGCGTGCGCGCCATGATCGAGCGCATCAAGAGCGACGCCCGCGCCACGGCGATGTGAAACGCCTCAGCGCCCGGCCGCGGGCGGGATGCCCGGCCGCGCGTCCGGCGCCTGCCAGGCGGAGAGACCGGACGGCTTGCCGCCGCGATCCATGCCGTAATGCGAGGCCAGCGTCGCAAGCGCGACGCGCAGCACGACCTTGGCCGAGCGTGCCGGCCAGTGCCGTTCGCGCTCGACCAGATCGAGCCCCTTCAGGAAGCCGCAGACGTCGATGGCGAGGCCGGACAGCGCCGGCCCCAGCCGCTCGCAGGCATGCCGGACGCGCTGGCGGGCCGCGATGGCCACATCGGACGCGCCGGCGGGATCGCGCGGGCCGGGGCTACGTTCATCCGGGGTCAGCGCCGCATCCCAGTTCATGGTCGTGCGCGGCAGCATCTGCGCGCGCGTGAAATCGGCCCGGAAGCGCTCGCCGGCGGCGAATTCCTCGTCGCTGATCTGCGGCTTGCCGTCCTTGCCGGGGCGTCGCCTGAGCCAGAGCAAGGGGCTTTCGCGCTCGTCGATCCGGACCTCCGGCGCCTGCGCTGCGTCGGATGGCGGGGCGGCCGGAACGCCTTGCCCGGAAGGCGCCCCCTTCAGCGTAAGGCGGGCACCCCTGCCCTCGCCCGCCCAGGCGATGAGCCCCTCGGCCACGAGCGCCGCCGCCGCTTCCGCCGCGACATAGCCTGCGCCAAGGCTCGCGCCGTTCCGCTCGCGATAGAGCGCGATCCGGCCGCAGCCGAGCGGAGAGACGATGCCATAGGCATTCGGCTCGCGCAGATGGCGCAGGAGCCGCTCGCGATCACGCCGGTCGATCTCGTTCGTCATCACAGAATCTCCCTCGGATGGGCCGACAGGCTGGCACTGGCGGCAAGGAGGGCCGCTTCGAGTGCGTTCAGGCCGAATTCCGTCCCCGGATCGTCGCGGCTGTCCTCCACCAAGGCGCAGGCATGGCGCACGGTGGTGCGGTCCCGCCCGAAGCAGGCGCCGACGCGGGTGAGGCTCAGCCCGAAGGCGACATGGGCCAGATACATCGCCCGCTGGCGCGCCCGGGCAACCGGCCGCCGGCCGCGATTGAAGGCCCTGAGCTTCCCGGGAGCGATCTTCGCCGCAGCCGCGACGGTGGCCTCGGCCAGTCTGGCGCCGGCAGCCTCCTGCAAGATCATGTCAGGGCCGGCCTTGATATTGTTCATGCTATGTTCCCATTCTGCGATTGCGCGAGTGATGGCGCGAGATCTGGGGAATAGGATTATATTCTTATATCCGCCTTGGCAAGCCTGCGCGCTCGGTTATCCCCGCGAACGGCGGCAAGAAGCGACCAGCAAGAAACGACCGGCACGAAACGATCGGCATGAAAAAAAGATCGGGTTGTTGGGGCTCCGGCCTCCTCCTGGTCGCTGGGTGACGGGAGGGTGGCTTTCCGGGCAGGCT